>JAVBVS010000021.1:0-12737 GCA_036677805.1 Victivallaceae bacterium
TAGGCCAGCGCTTTTTCCGGCGACGGAAATTCCAGCACCGAAGATTCGAGCCGCGCCCAATGCTCCTCATCCCCATCGTGATAAAAGTCGAAAATGTAGCCCTCCGGCAATTTCGGCTCGGGAATCGCGGCAATTTTTTCCGAGCGCAGCTTCATGATGATATCGTGATAAGTCAACGTTTTGTCCAGCATAACAGCCTCGTCTTGAGATGATTTCAGATCGTTTTGAGGGCCGGGGATGACGCCATTCCCGCGCCTTGGCGGCGACCTGATCTATGCCATGAACTTGACGACTTCGGCAATCGGACATTTGGCCGGACTGGCCGACGGCCGGGCCGGATATCCGATCGGCACCACGGCCATGAATTCGCCGGCCGGTTCGCCCAGAAATTGCAGAACGTCATCCTTGATCATATAAAGAATGCCCAGCCAGACTGCGGCCAGGTCCAGCGACGTGGCCGCCAGCAGGAGATTTTCCACGGCGGCGGAGGAATTCTGAATTTCCATGGTCCGGAAGAAATCCCGGCCCTTTTCCTGATCGACCTTGAAGAGTTCCGTGCCGTGACTGATCAACGCGCCGGTGTTGGCCACTGCGATGACCGCCGGTGCGCTGAAAATACTTTTGGCGCCCATGCGCATCAGAACCGAGGTCGGGCGTGGAAACTCCGCGGCTTTTTCCGAGACCAGTTTGGCCAGCGCGTCTTTGGACGCTCCGCGCAGCACGATAAACCGCCAGGACTGGCTGTTGTGAGCCGAGGGCGCGCAATTGGCGGCTTCGAGCACGGTCATCAGCAGCTCGTCGCTGATCGGTTCCGGCGCGTATTGACGAATGCTGTGACGTCGATGAATGACTTCCAGCGTGGCGTTATTGAATGGCATGATCGATTTCAATCGGTCGTTCCTTTATCTTCGCGGTGATTGAACATTATAATTTATCACCGGTTTGCCCCTTTGGCAAGAAATTTCCTCGCCTCCTCCGACAGACCCTTTCTTGGCATTGCCCATATTCCCGAGCGAAACAACCAGGAAAATCGTTGGAACCCGCCTCGAATGCCTGCAGTGCCCCCCGGCGTCGGGCGGCGCATCTGAAAAGATGCCTCTCCCGTTTGAGGCGATGGGCTATCGACCCGCAAACTACATTCAAAAATTTTCGAGGACAGGAGCAATCTCAAAGAATGGCGGTTAATGGATTGGTATTGCAGCCACGATAAGTGCCGGAAAAATACCGACAGAAGGAACCGGGATAAAAAACAAAGAGAATGGCCAGAAAGAGATTCTTTTCAATTTCTGGTTGATTTCGTCGACTAAGTCCCGGGATGAAGTATCGACGATCAACGAGATATCACCACTTTCGATTTCGCGGAACAACAGATGATTTTCCTCATATTGGGCCGGTTGTTGTCGGGAACTTGGAATAGTCGCGGTATCATTGCTAGAACTGGATGACTTCGGCGCAGACAATGCGGCACGGTAATAAATACCATTCCTTCCCATGTGAATATAGTTTCCACGGGGACTTGTTCCAATACGAAATCCTTTTATACCAACCGACGCACCAATACCGGAGTTTGAAAAGTTGAAGCGGATGCCGCCAAAACTAATTGACTTACGCAGATAAAATTTCATCTTCTCAGGCATCTCTTGATGATGTTGATACAATGTGAAAACTGCCGGATGTCTGATATTGAAAGATAATCGAAAGACTTATTTTTACAAGTTATTTCAGGTAAAATTATTACTCCAGATAGATTCTTTTATATTTGCGTTATACCGGGGGAGTATCGATATGCGATGCTCCTTTCTTCAAGGGCGGCATTACACTCTCCCGGGCGCTTGGCCGCCGGTGATTGATGTTGCAGTGCGTTCCCGCCCCAGCATTGCTGCCAGGGTCGATATTGCCATGCCTGCCGGCGTATGTTCAAGAGTTTCAACGGCCGGATGACTCTGTGGTTCCTTATGGGGTTTTTCCCGTATCCGCGCTTGCGCCGCCCGGGGAATACTGGTCGAGGATCGCTTTCAGTTTTTTCGTATCAACCGGTTTGGTTATGAAATCATCCATGCCGACCTGATAACAGCGTTCCATTTCTTCTTTCATCGCTGCGGCAGTCAAGGCGATGATGGGCACATGGCCGCCCGAAGCGCGTTCCAGTTCGCGAATTTCCAGGGTCGCATCCACCCCGTCCATTTCAGGCATCTGCACATCCATCAAAATCAGATCGGGATTGAATTCCCGGTATTTCTGGATGGCGATCTTGCCGTTTTCGGCTTCGAGAATCACGACGGCCTGAAATAATTTTGACAGCAATACTTTCGTCAGCATCATATTCACATGGACATCTTCCGCCACCAGGATCACAAGGCCGGGTTTGGTATTCTCGGGCAACGGATCCGCCGCGGGCGCAGGCGCGGTATCTTGTCCGTCAGAGGCCTTCCGGGGCGGTTCGCAGGCTGCGGCGAAGCAGGCAAAAAGCTGTTCCTGCTTCACCGGCTTGGCGATGCAGAAACGAACCCCGAGAGCATCGCATTTTTTATGGACATCGGGATCGTCGGAAGAGGAGTACAGCAGAATCAACGGCTGTTTCTCCGGCGTCAGTTTCAATTTTTCCCGGATCAGGCGGATGGTTTCCAGCCCGTCGATCAGGGGCATGTTGTAGTCGCAGATGATGATATCGAAAGGTTTTGATGTTTTCAGGATTTGCAGCGCCGTCAATCCGTCGCCGCAGGATTCACAGGCAATATCCCAATTGGCCAGCATATGTTCCAGAATCAGCCGGTTGTTGGCATTGTCGTCAATGATCAGACAACGCTTGATCCGGGAGATATCCTCATACCCGCGAGATTCTCCGTATTCGGTGTCGGCGGTCAGCTCAAAGAAGAAGGTGGAGCCTTTTCCTTTAACGCTTTCCACCTGAATCCTGCCGCCCATTTTCCGTACCACCATATCGGATATGATCAGCCCCAGACCGGTGCCGCCGAATTTGCGTGTGGTGGAGGCGTCGGCCTGAGAAAAGGCCTTGAACAGCCTGTCTTTTTGCGCCTCGGTGATGCCGATGCCCGTGTCCCGGACCGAGATCGAGAATGTCCCCCGGCCATTGTCAAGCGAATGATAGCGCACCTTGAGCTCCACTTCGCCTTTTTCCGTGAACTTGACGGCATTGCCCAGCAGGTTGATGAGAACCTGATTGAGGCGGATCGGGTCAACCAGGGCAAAGCGGGGCATGGCGCCGTCCAGATCCAGCAGGATTTCGAGTTTTTTCTTTTCTGCGGCGAACTTCACGATATCCACGCTTTGCTCAAACAGCAGAAACATGTCGGTTTTGATGATTTCCAGCGTCATCATGCCCGCTTCGATCTTGGAAAAATCGAGGATATCGGTGATGATGTTGAGCAGGGCGTGTCCCGACACATTGGCATTTTCCACATAAATCTGCTGTTCCGGCGAAAGCGAGGTATTCCGGAGCAGATCGGTAAAACCGATCACACCGTTGAGCGGCGTGCGGATCTCATGACTCATGTTGGCCAGAAATTCCGACTTGGCTTTGCTGGCGGCTTCCGCCTGTTCTTTGGCGGCTTTCAGCGCCTCCTCCGTCTTTTTCTGTTCCGTGATGTCACTGTGCGAACCGGCCATGCGAAACGGTCTGTTATCCTTGTCGCGAATGGCCGCCCCCTTGGACAGAATCCACCGCAGGGAACCATCCTTGTGCTTCATGCGGAATTGGATGGCATACTCTTTAACCCCGCCCTTGAGGTAGTGCTGGATATAGTCCTTGACTCGCTCAAAATCATCTTCCCAGATAAGGCCGGTGTAAGTTTCAAAGTCGTTTTTCAGTTCCCGGTCTTCATAGCCAAGCATCTGTTTCCACCGCGGCGAGAGATAAACTTCGTCGGTTGACAGATCCCAGTCCCATATCCCGTCGTTGGAACCGTTTACGGCAAGCGTAAACCGCTCATGGGCTTTGAGCAGCGCTTCTTCCGTCCGCTTGCGCTCGGTGATGTCCTGGTTCACGCCGTGGGTCTTGACCGTTTTGCCGGTGCTGTCTTTGACCACGAAGTATCGTACGGCGATATAGCCGACGCTGCCGTCGGCATAAAGCATGCGGTGTTCAAAGTAACGGTTGAATTCCGGGGCATCGGTCTCCAGCGCTTTGCGCGTTTCCTCGCCGACCATCCGGGCATCGTCGGGATGCACGAAGTGGCTGGCGTAATCGGAGATGGACATCCGGTAGCCGCCGATGGCTTTCGCGGTCGTGCGGAAAATCGCATAAAAACTGTCCGAGAAGGTGAATATTCCGCTGGCGATATCCAGTTCCCAGTAGCCCAGCCTGGCGATATCGACGGCGCTCGCCAGCCTGGTCTCGCTTGCTCTGAGGGCTTCTTCCGTCCGCTTGCGCTCGGTGATGTCCTGGTGGGAGCCGAGCATCAGCAGCGGTTTGCCGTCGCCGGTCCATGATACGACCTTGCCGCGGTCGAGCACCCAGACCCATTCGCCGTTCTTGTGCCGCATCCGTGATTCGAAATCGTAATAGGCCAGTTCGCCGCGGAAATGCTTTTCGAGCTCTTCGCCGCTGCGTTTCAGGTCATCAGGATGGCTGTATTTCATCCAGGTTGCGATGGATACCGGGCTGATTTCCTCCAGGGTATAACCGATGATTTCCGCCCAGCGTTCGTTGAATACGGTCTCCCCGGTCTGGATATTCCATTCCCAGGTTCCCACATGGGTGCCTTCGATGATGCCGGCAAGCCGCAGGCGCTGCGATTCCAATTCCTCTTCCATCTTCTTGCGGGCGGTGATGTCGGTGTCGGAGCCGCGATAGCCGCGCAAGGTTCCGTCCGGGTTCAGCACGGGAATGCCGTTGGTTGAGAACCAGCGTGTTTCTCCGGTCTTGTCGCGGGCGCTGTTAATCAGATTCGAAAACGGCTCCTGGCGGGCGAAGGTCGCGAATACCGCCGCCGTGAAAGTTTCGCGTTGCTCTTCCGGACACAGGTCGTAGCAGTGCAGCCTGCCGACGAGTTCTGCCGGGTCGTAGCCCCGGATTTCTTTGACCATGTGACTGACAAAGGTGTAAAGTCCCTCGGCGTTGACTTCCCAGATAATCGTCCGGCTTTGCGCCGCCAGTTGTTTGAAGCGGTCTTCGCTCTCCCGCAATTCCTCCCGCCGCCGGTATTCCTCGGTCACATCGCGGAAAACCAGTACCGCGCCGCTGACCGCGCCGGAGGCGTCCCTGATGGGCGCGCAACAATCGGCGATCTGCCGCTCCGTACCGTCTTTGGCGATGAGTGCGGTGTGGTTGGCAAGATCGACATTCACTCCCTCGGCAATGGCGCGGAAGACCGGATTTTCGACCGTCTTGCGAGTCCGGGCGTTGACGATGCGGAATATCTCTGTGATCGGCTTTCCGGCCGCCTCGGCGCTGGTCCAGCCGGTGAGCGTTTCCGCCGCCGCGTTGAGACTTTCGACTGCGCCCGCCGTATCGCAGGCGATCACGCCGTCGCCGATCGAGTGGAGGGTCGCCGAGAGATGTTCTTCACTTTCGCGCAACTTTTCCTCTTGTGCTCGGATGCCCGCATCGGTGCGGCGCAGCATCACGAAGCTCAGGCCGAACAGCGTCGCCAGAATAACGGCGCCCGCGATGCCGCCCAAAGTGATATCGCGTTTGAACCCCGCCTTCAATTCGGCGATGTTGTTCATGACCAGGAGGTCTCCCGTTTCTTTGCCGGAGGCGTCGGCAAATGGCGATATCGTTATACTCCAGTCACTGTTGCCATCGACGACATTCCGCCCCGTCGTTCCGTGATGATCTCCCAGCAAATCATGGTTTACCAGCGGCGCAAAAACATCAGGCAGGCGGCCCTGACTCGCATAGACGATTACGCTGTCGGGCAGGCGCGCCCAGTCTGCTCCGCGGCCCTGGAGACGCATTCCCGCCTCCCAATCCTCGCGCCGGATTGCGTCTTTTTTGATGCTGACGGCGATTTCAACTCCAGGCGGTATCGGCAGTTCTCGCAGAATGCCGTCGAGCTTCTTGCCCATTTCGACGTAGCCGACGATATGTCGGCCGTCGAAGACGGGCTGAACCACCCGCAAGGCGGCTGTGCCATCCGATCCCATTTCGATTCCCCACGCCGGCTTTCCCGTGCGTTCCGCCTCCAGGGCTGTAAAGCGCTCGATTTTGTCCCCGCGCAATTCCGGTTTGTGAACCCTCAGCAGGCAGACGCGATTGGTATCGTAAAAAAGGAAGTCGGTCACGGATTGTTCCCGGCGCAACACGTCGAACAGCCTCTTCCAGTCGGTCAGCAGACGTTCCGCGTCTTTGACGCTCAGGGCTTCGCGCACACGAGAGTCCAGGGCGATGGGTTGTGTGGCCATGGCCAGGCCGCCGGCCTGTTGTTTCAGCACATTCTTGAAGTCTTGTGCAACCGCGTTGCTCACCAGGGCGGTTCTTCCGATCACGCGATTGTAATGCTGCCGCCACAGAAGAAGAGCCGAACTGACCACCAACGCCAGAAATATCACTGCCAGAAACGGCAGCAGGCGGCGCATAACCGGCTTGGGCGAGACGGGACCGCGCTCGACGGCAGACAACGCCGTCAGCAGACCGACCATCAGCAGCAATATCACTCCCGCAGGCCAGGCGGTCCGGGCGGCCACACGCCACTTCCAGTCGCGGGCGGCAATATCCATCCCCAGCACGGCGAGCAACGCACCGTTTGGCGGGTCGGTCAGCGGGACCATGGCGCTGATCCACGTTCCCCAGCGGTCGGAGGACGGACCGACGACCGACGCGGTTTGGGCTTTGAAAATATGCCGATCCTCTGCCGACGCTTCCTCGTAAGTCTGTCCGGGCGGTGAATAATCCTCGGAATCAGCCGGTTCGCTGTCCACAAAGAAAAACAAGGCGCCGTCCGCCCGGCGCCCCATAAGATAGAGGTAGCGGCAATCCGGTTGGCTCGCGCGGATGGCGGCGAGCTGCGCCTTCAGTTGCAGGTAGTTTGCGGATTCCAGGTCGGCGGCCGAGCCGGTCAGGGTGGTGACGCGGCCAATGTTCAAGGCATTGGCCGCCAATTGCGCGCGTCCCAGTAGTTCTTTGCGCATCTCGTGTTCGGCACGGACGGTTAACCACCAGATACTGAGCGTTCCCGCCGCCAGAATCGCCATCAGCAATCCCGACAACCAGCGGCGTCCGGCCATGATGTTTTTCAATAAACCCAAAGTATTCATAAACTTACCTTATATAACAAGAGCCCGAAAAATCGCAGGTTCAGCTTTTCCCGTTCTGGCAAAATGATCAATAAATCCTTGAAACATGATATGAAGTCTGGTTCAAAACAATGTAAGGGTATCCCTGAATTTGGTGAAGAGTAATTTGGTAAAGGTTATGACTTCCGGAGGCAAGACAAAACTTGCGCGCTTTCAAACTTCGACAGAAGGTTTTCCGGGAAATTCCATTCCCGGCGGCACGGTCTGGCTGCTGCCGGTCTCCGGAGTTTTCAATGCCGTTGATGTGAGCATGGAATACTCCCTTCTGAAGATGTTTTGTGAGCAGGGGCATCAATTCGAGTATCGACTGCTTTTCGGCTGAATCATGGATTATTTTGATAAACCTACGATAGTAATATAATATGAGGTTTTTCAAAAGCAATCACTGCTGTATAAAAAACAATTATTTACTCTGCCGGGAGACGCGATTGATATTGCCGCTGTTCGTGGCGGCGGCGGGAGTGGCCCGGTCGGGTGGTGCGTAGTACTGTCGGATATCCTCGGGATTGCGGCTCTTCTCGTGCGGTGGAAAATCCTTTTTCGCCAACAATGGCAAAGGTTTTGATCCGCACCCTGCCGTCTGATGAACTCGTGGCGGTGAGGTTTTTGGATTTTGGCGTGAAATCCGGTCTGACGCCTTTCTGCGGAGTCTCTCGCGATGGTTCGTTCGGTGCTGTTTTCTATGGCTTGAAAGATTCGGAAAAAGAGCTTGGCGGTCTATATCCGGCTGCCGCTCAAAAACTTCAGGATGAAGCGCGAAAACCGGCCGAAATACTGGGGCGCAGAGTCATCAAAATGGAAGATGTCTCCCGCTTTGAACCGCGCCGGGAAGGATATGAATTGCAGTTCAAGGATATGAAAGTGATTCTTCCATCCGAGTTCTGCAACAGTGACCGGAACAAAATCATGGACGGCGATGCCGGTGGTCTTCAGATGGTCGGAGAATTCCTCAGCAGTTCGGGACGTAATCTGGCGGATTTCGAGAGCGGGATTGGCGAGATAGTCGATGAATTCCTGCAAACTGGATTGATATTGCAACTGCTCATTGACGGTGGCGGGAATGGCCCGATCAGGATGAGTGGAGTAATATGGCCAGATATCGGGAAGGGTTAAATTGCGCTCGATTTCCCGGAACTTCTTGGCGTATTCGACATGGGTAGCCACGATTTCCGGGGGGGAGGCCTGAATGATCGGAATCAATGCCCGCGCCTGTTTCAGGGCTTCGGTCCTGTTGGCGGTCTTCAGGCTGACGGTTTTGCGCCGTCCTGCCAATTGATAGCGGTAGAAATAAATCCTCCCCGGCCCCTTGGTGAAAATGGCCCCGACGCTCAACCGCAACGATGAATTCCCCACAGAAATATCTCAAAAGTGAAAAGTTTCTGCGGATAGAATAAATCTCAAAAGCGAGCAGTTAATGGATTGGTATTTGTAATGCCCCCCGTTTTTCAAGGGCGGCATTACAGGATCGCAATCTCCTTCGTGGAAAATTGGGTGATGAATTGAATGTGATCTTTGCCGCCGCCGAATTCAACTTTCGAAAACTGTTACGGGCGTTCGCTCTATTTTTATGCCAATTTTTCAAGCTCGCATTTTTGCAATTGGCTTGCCAATTGCGAAAATGCTACCTGAAAAGGTTTGGAAAAGGAAGAGCGCGAGAAGGAAACAACCTTTCCTCAAAAGGTTTTTCCTTCTCGCATCTGGCTTTTGCATAATCGACTGAATATTTACGACTGCCCGTCCCGGTGCGCGGCAGCGTATTCCGGGGCGGGAATCGGCGACGCTCTGTGCCGTCAGATGAAGTTGGTATGGACCGGCGTTTCGGGTTCGGGGCGGACCAGCGCCGCCTTGTCGGCGCTCTTCAGGTAATAGGCCATGTTGTTGCCGAGGGTGCGCATGATCTGAAGGCCTTCGAGGTCCTGCCGGACTTCTTCGGGCTTGAGGCCGTGGGTCGAGTTCCAGTATTGCGAGGAAATCACCGGCATCTGATTGATGGTGAAATATTTGTTGAGCCGGTCGAAGGCCGCGCTGGCGCCGCCGCGCCGGCAGTTGACCACGCATGCCGCGGGTTTGTATTTGACATATTTCCGGGCCGAGAAGAAGAGCCGGTCGAGGATGGCGCAGAGCGATCCCGCCGGGCCGGCATAATAGACCGGAGTCCCGATGATGATGCCGTCGCTCGACTTGACCCGTTCGACGAGGTTCATATAGAGCGTGTCCTTGAATATGCAGAGGTCCTGATGGTCGACGCAGTGCCAGCATCCGGTGCAGCCCTGAACCGGCTTGCTGCCGATATGGAAGATTTCGGTGGCGATGCCGTGGCGCTCAAGCGCTCCCGCAACTTCGGAAAGGGAGGTGAAGATACAGCCGTTGGCGTGGGGACTGCCGTTGATGAGCAGGACTTTCATGATGCTTTCTCCTGTGGTTGTAATCCGGCGTCAAATCCCGTTGAATGGAGTCAGCAGGATTTGACGTATACCTTATTACCTTTACTGTTGATATAATAATGTCCTCCGCGAGGACCGGTATAAATGGTACGTCCATTTGAGGTAGTCGCAGAAGATGATGAGTTTTGGTCTATTTGGGATAAAGTAGTTGCAGTGATGGCATTGGCAGATGAAACAGCTACGGAATCGGATGTTTGTACGGAACTTGAGAAGTTGTTGCTTGGCGCCAGAGGCGATTTCAATCGAGTTAAAGAAGGGGCTGTAAGGAGGCGTCGTTGTTTTTCGGTCAATATTGACCGAAAAGATGACGGCAACTCAGTTTCGGCAACGATTGCTTCTCCGTCGGCATGGGTAAGTTGAAGCTGATGATTACCTGCCGAAACCACCACAATCTGTCGGTAGGTTTTACCTGAGACCAAGACAAGATCAGAATCTTTTTGGAGGGCCGAACGCTGATAATCGCTTAGGGCAACAAGAAAATTATCTGGTAATTCGGATAGTGGTAGACTAGTTTCTCCACCATCATGGAGGATTAATACACAGCCTGCGGCTGCGGTTTTAAGCGCAGCATTGGTAAGAAATTTACCGGATTTTGTTGTCAAATCGGCACAATATAGAGGTATTGTTAACGATAGAAGTACTCCGATGGTTCCGGCCCATTTCCAAGGTTGGTACATTCCAGTTCCCCCCAAATACTTTGCTTTACCATAACTCCCGATGGTTGAAAATGCAAGTGGCGCGATGAAATTTGCCGTGGGTTCGTTTGCGGTCGCGTCGCCGGGGTTTGGCGAATGCCATGCCGTGACCGCCGGACCGCCCGGAGCGGTTGTTGGGCGCCGCCGGAAGTTCGCCCGGCGGCAATAAAAGTCCGAAAAATAAGCTCAAAAATTAAAAACGGGCTTGCTTTTCCGAAAAACTTTGCTATATTAAACGCCATTGACTCCGATGATGCTCCGGCGTAGCTCAATGGTAGAGTAGGTGGCTGTTAACCACTTGGTCGCTGGTTCGAGCCCAGCCGCCGGAGCCATTTTTTTATTTTGATTTCCTCCCGTCCAAACGGTAAACCAATTTCCCCCCCCGTTCAAAACATCTACGTTTCTCTATTTCGCTTTTTCGACCGCCCTTTTTCCGCGCCGGAACAGAGAGGTTTTGCGAAAACATCTCTGAATCTCTCTAAAAGTGGTGAACAGCCATTCCGACATGGGGTATCCATTCTTTTTTCACGAACCTCCGCCTCAACCCTGAAATACGGTTAACACTGCTTTCCTCAAACATAGAGTTTCTCGAAAGACGACCGCCCATTCTGGACGGCTCCTCTATTTTTTTTGCTATTTTCCCTGGTTACGGTAAGGGAAATGACGAAAAAATGCAAATATACTTCGGTGAACAAAACGAACCAAACCATCGGAGATATTTATGAGAAGCAGTTTACCGGTCGGGGCAGAGGCGCGGCGTGAGATTGCCGCAATTCTCGCCGGAGGGATCCTGACGTTCACCAAACACGAAAATCAGAGACAAATAGTTGATAATAAATTTTCTATGACGCAAAGTTATGACCATGATGTCATAGTGTCAAACCAAGGAGGCATAGACCATGAATAGATCCATTGAAGGCGTCATTCTCGAGCTGGGCGGCATGAAGCTCGCGGAGCTTAGCGAGCGTTATGAAACGCTCTATGGGGAACCCTGTTTTTCCAAACACAAGCCTTTCATCATTAAAGCGCATCGTCTGGAAGCTCCAGTCGCAAAGCGAGAACCTCGTGTTGCCGCCGGAAGTCAGCCAACGCGCCGAACACCTGGTGCAAGGGGCGGGAGCGCGGCTGACCGGCCCCGTGGTCGCCAAAAATCGCAGTAAAACGATTCTCTGCGCGTTCTCCGCTCCGACTTTGGAACCCGGCGGTGTCATTCGCAAGAATTACAAAGACCGCGACATTGCCGTACAGATCACTGACGGCGGTTTCATTTATGACGGTGAAGCAGAACGCAGTCTTTGAGCCGCTGGCCGGTATACATGCCAAGATAGTAAACCACCCGGATTTCCGGCTTGTTCAAGACCAGATAGCGGGGATCGTCGAGGACTTCCCCGATCAGCTGTTCCTGCTCTCTGGAAAAGGCCAGTCTGCGGACGCCGAGGCCCTGTTCCTCGCGTTCCCGGCGAAAAAGGGAAGAGCGGAAGGGATTCTCACCGCTGTAGAATTCGGTCAGGGTGGAGAAAATCTTGCGGATGCGTTTGATCTTGCGGTTGTGGGTGTGGACGGCGATGCCGGTGGTCTTCAGGTGTTCGGAGAATTCCTCGGCGGTTCGTGAGGTGATCCGGCGGACTTCGAGAGCGGGATTGTCGAGATAGTCGATGAATTCCTGCAAACTGGATTGGTATTGCAGCTGCTCGTTGACGGTGGCGGGAATGGCCCGATCGGGATGAGTGGAGTAATATTGCCAGATATCGGCAAGCGTTAAATTCCGTTCAACTTCCCGAAACTTCTTGGCGTATTCGACATGGGCGGCCACGATTTCCGGGGTGGAGGCCTGAATGATCGGAATCAATGCCCGCGCCTGTTTCAGGGCTTCGGTCCTGTTGGTGGTCTTCAGGCTGACGGTTTTGCGCCGTCCTGCCAATTGATACCGGTAGAAATAAATCCTCCCCGGCCCCTTGGTGAAAATGGCCCCGACGCTCAACCGCAACGATGAATTCCCCACAGAACAGTCTCCCAATGAAAGTTTCTGCGGATAGAATAAAGTTCCAAAGCGAGCGGTTAATGGATTAGCAAAATTCCTCTATTATTAAAATCTATACATCGGTGAAAATGTTCCATAATGAATTAGGCTCTTGATATTGTTCTTTATAACAAGGATTTCCGGCTTTAGGCATATTGGGCGTATAGGTGAAAATATTCTGTCCAATGGCGAGGCAAGATGCTGTTATTATAGATTCGGCAATTAAATAACTTGCATTTTTGTTTTTCCGAGATATATTACCTATTATGGAAACAGCAGATGCCAGAAAATTAGTGAGTGCCGCTCTAGAAGAACGGCGTA
>JAVBVS010000022.1:0-138850 GCA_036677805.1 Victivallaceae bacterium
AGAGCATGCCAAAGATCATATGGAAAGCGTAACCCAGGATTCAGAGCGCGTAATCCAACTCTTCCATGCAGAGACAGTCAAATATGCAAGTTAATTAATTGCCGAAACAATAATACTTGTAGCTATTTTACCTCAAGATAAAATTAAAAACTACAACTTATTTGGTTTCTGATCAATAGAAGAGGAATCGGGATTTTTTAAGAAAAGTTCTGGTGTCACAGGAATTCTTTTGTTTTTTGTCAAACTCGGCTTGATATTTGTAAAAACACGGAATACATTTTGTTTGACAAAATAGGGGAGGTTTTTATGACTGGTCGGCCAAGTATCCTTTCGGATAGCCAAAAGACGATTGCGTTTCGTGCGGAACGTGAAGTGTCTGACCAACTGAATGAATTGGCGAAAGAAGCCGGTGTGACCGCTTCCGAGGTGATGCGGATTTGTTTGCCGATATTGTTGAAGAATATTGTTCCGACATTTAAGCGGGCCAAGGAAGAAGCGGACCGCCAGGATGAAACGAGTGAAAAACTCAATGTCGAGGGGTTGGGCAATATCATCAAGTTGTGCAACAAAGCAACCGAACGGCAAATGCGCCGGGCGGTTATGGAATTGATCATCGCCAAACGGCTGGAAAAAGCCGCGCGGGAAAAATAAAAAAATTGCCGGGGTAGTCCTGAGAAAACAAACCCGGCAAACGCCCAACAACGAAAGGTGGTTGAACATGAAGAATGTAGCTCCAAAAGTTGAAAAAGTCAAGCCCCGACTGCAAAATGGTCGCCTTTTAATCCCGTTGGAGGAGGCCGCCGAACTGCTGTCGATCAGTATTCGCACTGTCCGCCGTCTTTCCCAATTGCAGAAGTTGCCGCCCTTGCTGAAAGTCGGACGGACAACCAGAATCAGCTATCCGGCCTTGATCCATTATATCAGGCAGCAAGGCGGGGAGGCGTAATTCTCATGCGTGTATTCAGGAAATCGCGCGGGCAGGGGAGGCTTGACCCAACTTACACCGGAGAATACCGATTGCCGGGGATGCCGTGTTCAAAACGCATTGCGCTCGGGGTTACCGATCAGGCGGCGGCCATGACCAAGCTCCGGGCGATTGTTCGGGATTTGGAATTGGAAGCAACCGGCTTGATTGCTCCGAGTTCGGTACGCAAGGCCGCGCAAGTTCCCCTTGTGGACCATTTGGAAAAGTATCTGGCCACCAAGTTGACCATCGGCCGAAACCCGAAGCACGTCGCCAACACCCGGAATTATATTCTTTCTGTGGCTCGTGCCTGTCGTTGGCGTTATCTGAATGATGTGACCGCCGAAAGCTATGAAGATTGGCGCAATAAACAGACGATTTCCGGCTGTACTCTGAATAAGTATCTCTGTGGATTTTCCAGCTTTATGAAATGGGCGTGGCGGCGGCAGTTGATTTTAGCCAATCCGTTGGCGATTGTCGAGCCGGTCGATACTCGGCGGGAGATAAAAAAGCGCCAGCGCCGGGCGCTTTCGGAAGCGGAAGTCAAGCGTCTGATCGCTGTGGGCGGGGAATATCGCGGCCTGATTTATGCCATGGCCTTTTATACCGGACTCCGGCGCAATGAACTCAAGCAATTGCTTTGGGAAGATGTACGGCTGCGGGATGGTCAAGGCTTTCTCCATCTGCGTTCCGCAATCACCAAGAACAAGCAGCGGGCGGACATCGCCTTGCATGATTCCTTGATTCCGCATCTCCGAGAGCTCCGGCAACAGCAGGGAGCGGACTTGCACGATAAAGTATTCCCGACGTTTCCGAAGTATCAGACCATCCGAAAGGATTGGCAAGCCGCCGGGATCGTCTGGCTCAAGGCGGACGGAAGTTGCGCGGATTTTCATTCTTTGCGCAAGGGACTTTGTACCTCGCTGTTTTTGCACGGTGCGACGGTTTATCAGGCCAAAGAGATCATGCGTCATCAGGATGCCCGCCTTACCACCGAGATTTATGCCGACAGCACCATGATGCCGAAGCGCGATTTGATCGAACGCATCCCTTCGCTCTTCCAGGACGGGGGCGTTATCGGGGGCGATACAACTGTTCTTTCAAGGCATTCCGAGGCAGAACATGACCCGAATGGCACCAACAGTGAAAAGCCCGATAACGTGCTTGGAAATAAGGAATTGGAGCTTGAAACGAAAGAAAATAAAAATGGTGGGCGTAGTAGAACTCGAATCTATTATTTAAGCTCATTTTTATAATTTTTTGTTGTTTTCTTGTTGTAATGGCGAATTTGACGTGTATATTAGTTTCCGTGAGAATCAGAGGCAATCGAACGAAATCACGGAGGCGCGACAATGCCGAGGCAGACCAGGGGCCGCTTGTACAAGAGCGGCAAAAAAGGGGCTTACCATTTGCAATACTATGTGAACGGGCGGCAATTCGTCGTAACCCTGAAAGACGAAACCGGCGAAATCATCACCCGGGAGGATAAGGCCAGAATCGCTGCCGACAAGATATTGCAGCCGGTCACGGCGGCGAACAAGACCGAGCAGCTGAAAAAAGTCCTCGATGCCGTTGCAACCGCCGAAATGAAACTGGAGCGGGTCGAGGCCGAAGCCCAAGCCCGCGAAGAAGCGCAAACCGCCGCCGTAGCCGACCGGAAGGCCTTGAAGGTATCCGACGCCTGGAAGAAGTATACCGACCCCGGTGAACGCCTCAAGCCGGATTGTTCCGAAGCCAACCTGAAAAATTATCAGGGCTATTGGCGGCGATTCTCCGAATGGCTGGCGGAACAGCCGGAGAAGCCGGAATACATGCGCGAGGTTTCCGAGGAGCTGGCGAAGCGGTTCGCAAATCACCTTGAGCAATCGGGCGCGACCGGGAACACCTTCAACAAATACCGCGCGTTTCTGTTGGCGTTCTTCCAAACGCTTGCGCCGTTTATCCGGGGCGATGAAAATCCGTTTTCCTGCATTCGCCGGAAAGAGAAGGTCAAGGCGGCCAAACGGCGCGACCTGACCGCCGACGAACTCCGGGCGGTATTGGGCAACGCGCGGGGAGAGCAGGGGCTTTTGCTGTGGATCGGCGCGACCACCGGCTTGCGGCTGGGGGATGCCGTTACCCTGACATGGGGCATGGTCAATCTGGATCGCGGGACCATCCGCGACACCAACCGCAAAACCGGCGCGGAGGTGATTATCGGCATTGTGCCGGTGCTGGCCGAACTGCTGGCGCAGATGCCCCCGGAACAACGGCAGGGGTACTTGATGCCGACTTTGGCCGCTGAATACCTGAACCCGAAAATACAGCCGCATTTCATTGCCCGGCTGCAACGCTATTTCCAATCCTGCGGAATCCGGATACACCGCGAAGGGACCGGGAAGGGGACCGGGAAACGGGCGGTTACGGAAGTCGGCTTTCACAGCTTGCGCCATTCGTTCGCTACCATTTGCGGCGAAATCGGCACTGCCGAAAGCGTGACGCAAAAGCTCTTGGGCCACAGCCGGGCGGCGATGACCCTGTATTACCAGCACAGCACCGAGAGCGCCGCCACCGCAACAGCGAAGCAACTTGACGGCGCATTCCGTGGACTTATGGCCGATGCCGCGCCGGTGGCCGTGATTGAAACGCACACCGAGCCGGAACGCGCTGAACTGCACCGGCTTGCCGACACTTTGGATATTGCATCAATTCGTAAGATTTTACAATCGATTGAAAGGGCGTAAAAATGGAAGCATGCAAACAAAAATTAATCGACGCTATTCGATCTGTCGCACTCAACACGCTGGCGCTTGAAGGCCCCGACCTTTCAGCGTTTGACCATATCGATTGGGCTAAATACGATGAAAACGATTTGCGGGATTTTAAGGCGCTGTTTTTGTGTATCCCAAACGCGGTATTTCGTCAAATAACAAGCAATGAAGAATCCCTTCAATCGGACGATTTTACAGATCCAGTTTTTGACAAAAACGAACAGCTGGTATCGGCTGGAATTGCATCTTTTCACAGTAACAACACATACCCCATGCAACATAACGGAACCTTTGCCGGTTATAACTTTCAGGCCACTATAGACAGTGACGCGGATTTAGCGCGCGCTATTTTTGATAAATTTTGGGGGCTGCGGCAAGTTGTAAAAATCATGATACCAGCTTGGAGCGAGCAACGGCGAACCGAGTTTATCAAGCGCAAAAAGTTGCATGCAAAAGCACAAAAACTTGCCTATTGTATCATCGCACATGCGGCGGCAGACGAAACATTGGCCCGACAAAGCGCGCGGATAAGCGAAATGCAACCGCTTGCCGATAAGGGCGCACGTTTTACCAAAGAGCCGGATGCTTTGCGCGCCGAGGCGCAAGCCTACGCACATGAGCGGAAGCGGCAACTGATTAAGAAAAAAAGCAAGACGAAAGCAAATGCCATTATTCAATATGAACTTGAAAACAACGATCGGTACAAGAGCCTCTTTTTTGGCAAACAAGGAGAGCCATGGGCAAAAACCACATGGAGATGTTTTTTAGAGCTACCAGGAGAAAATGCTTAAAATCACATATACATCGTATATATGCGATTTTGACAGATTCGCATATATGCGATTATCGTTGAATATAAACAAGTTACGGTATTGACTTCTCCTGAATTTCATATATACTATTTCCATAGTTTCAACCACACACCAGAAAGGTCATGAAAGCTATGGAAATGTCAAATCGAGTTACTCCCGCCGTAGTGTCTGCCGCAACCGGGTTGCTTCAGGCGTATTGCCCGGAACTATCGCCGCAATCTCTCCTCGCGGCAATTCGCGATTATCAGCCGCACCCAAGCACCGGAGGCACATTCGAAAAGCCGCTCACAAGGCAGCAGACCGCCGAACTATTGGGCGTGAGCTTGCCGACTGTAAACCGGCTTCTGAATCGCGGCACCTTGCGCCGAATTCGGATCACGACCGGTTCCATTCGAGTCGATCCCGGCACCGTCCGCGCGCTGCTCAATCCCGCGAAAATGGAGGGTTGAAATCATGAACATTCCCGGTAAACTGAATTCCGGAGATGAATTCCGGGGCGGCGTGGTGCGGGCGGTCAATGCCATCATTGACTATCTCAAAGCCACGCGAATTGTGGTTGACAACAGCACGATTTTTGCGAATCAGACCCCGTCCGGGATAGTGCTTTCCGGGAAAAAAGCGGAGCCTGGCAAAACCGTGATCAAGACGGCTGCGGCTGCCGCGCCAACGCTGCCTTTTGCAGTGACGGCTGGTGTCTCCGGCGGCGTGAATGGCTTGAATGTCTCCACAGGAACAATTTACAACGCTTACACTATCGTAAACGCCCAAGCTCAACCCGCCAAGCCCTACAGCAGCAATCCTTATAGCAATACGACCTTCGTTTCGACGGCGGCGCTATCCGTTGGCCCCCACCAGTTGATTTTGACACCATCGGGATTTATTTTTCGCACTGGAACCGGTAACAAAACCGTCATGCTTCCGGGCTATTTCGAGGTGATCATCGCCAGCTTTTCGATGAGTGCAGAGGGTATCCCGTGGGATATCCATTACGCCGGAAAAGATGTGATCTTGCGGGACTATGGGGCCGGCCCCTTCTGCCCGTGTTTCGTACTGAAGGAAACGCAAACACAGGGATCGCTGGTTACAAGCACCTGGACCGATCTGCTCGCGATGCACGTTCCGATCAGCGTTCGTAAAGTACATGTCACAACCGAAGGCATGATGGGCGATTATACGGTCACGGCCATCGGGGAATCGTTCGAGCACAATGATATTTTAAGCACAGAATCACCGGCGGAGACGACTTATAGCATGGGTTATAATTCGTTAACCGAGGAATGGACCTTAACGGAAGGATCGGGCGATTGGAAGCTATTTGCCCTGGTCGATACCGGCTCAAGCGGCTTTGTGTATCTGTCCCGATGGGCCTATGGCACTCTTAGCAAGATCATGCCGAATTAAGCGAGGCGCAAAATGGAAAATAAAAAATACCCCGGAGCTGGGCGGCGACCGGGGCGCGAAAAACGCGACAATCAGACTATACAGGGTAATGACGGATTTGTCAAGCTGCCCAATTGCCGGATCGGCTTGCCCTGCACGAAATCGCCGTTCTGTCGGCCCGGCTGTCGCGCGGTACCGAGGAGGTGGTAAGATGGACAAGACTTCCATTGACCGAATGACCCTTTTCCGTTCATTCGTTGATTTTGCCGATGGTCTGCCGAATGACGACATGAGAGGGCGATTTTATACCGGCCTGGCTCGCTATGCGCTTGATGGTATTGAACCGGAATTTGATGACTCATTATGTCGAAGCGGATTTTTGCTGATCAAGCCGGTTATTGACAAATCGAATCATAATCGCCGTCCCGGTAATTCGAACGCAAAAAAACGCGAATTAAACGCGAATCAATCACGATTGAAACGCGATTTAAACGCAACCTCTTCCAAGGATATAGGAATAGGAGAAGGAATAGGAAATAATATACGCGAAAATCCTGAATCGGATTTTGCGCTTGCCGCGTCTTTCGGCGCTGAAAGTGTTTTCCCTTTTAATGCTTTTTGGGAAGCCTACGGAAAAAAGATCGATCGGAAAAAGTGCCAGACCAAATACAGCCGTATTTCAGAACCGGACCGGGCGGCAATCAAAGCCAAGTTACCGGCTTATCTTGCAGCAACGCCGGAAGTGCAATACCGGAAAGCTCCTTTGAGATGGTTGACCGGGGAATGCTGGAATGATGACCCTATACTGTCGCAAGCGCACCAGAATTCCGCGCCACAACCCGGATCGCGTGAAGCCGCAATCCTGAACATGTTGAAATAGGAGGAGCCGAATTCATGAATAATGAGGTTTTACCATCTGCGCCCGCCGTCGAAAAGAAGGTATTGGCCGCCATCTTGCGCAAGCCCGCGCTGTTCGATCTGGCCCAAGCCGAAGGCCTGACCGCCGCCGCATTTCAACAGACCGATTATCGTCGGATTATTGAGACGATGAGTGCCGAGGCTGCCGCCGGGCGCTCGATTGATGAAGTCGCGCTGTTGACGCTGCTGCCCGACGATGTGCCGCTGCTGGGAGAACTATTGACCGAAACCATTGCGACCGACGCCAATTTCCCCGAATGGCTGGCGATGCTGCGCAAATATCAGGCGGCGCGTGGGATGATCGCACAAACGGCCAGGATTCAGCGTGAAGCCGCTTCCTCGCCCGCCGAGGTTGAAAAGCTGCTGGATGACATAGAGGCGGCGACCATTGACGCGCGGCGCTTGCTGGCGGCGGATCAAGGCGGCGACATGACCGCAACGGTGGCCGAAGTCGAATACAATCTGGAGCATCCGCGCATGGTGTTGCCGCTTTTTCCTGTCGGGTCCGAGGCCGCCGAAGCTGTGCAGCTGCATCCCGGTGAGATGCTGGTAATCGGAGCCAAGACGGGATTCGGCAAAACCGCGCTGGCGGCTGGATTCGCCGCCGAACTGACCGGCGCGGGACGCGGGGTGTTGTATATCTGTACTGAATCAAGCTCCGCCGATATTCTGGCGCGACTGGCGGGCGCGGAATCCGGGGTAAGCCATTTCCGCGCCACTGCTGGCCGGGCTTCCACCGAGGAAAAACAGCGTTTCCGCTCCGCAATTGACGCATTCAAAGCGCGGCGGCTGGTCATTCGAGGATGCGAACGCGGGATCATTACGGCGGCCACCGTCCGGGACGAATTGCGCAAGATGCGGATCGCATTCGGACGCTGCGATGTGGTGATTATTGATTTTCTTCAGGGATTGAGCGCGATGCCGAATATGCCCCGTGCTTCGGCGCTGGAACAGATCACCCGGACCGTGACCGCGCTCCATGACCTGTTTATTCAAGCTGGCGCGGCGGGCATTGTGATAAGTCAATTCAACCGCGCCGGACAAATGGCCGGCGGCGATGACGGATTGCCTAATCTGACCTGGCTCAAGGATACCAGCAGCCTTGAACAACTGGCGCATACCGTCGCATTTTTGTATCGGCAAAAAGCCGACGACGCGAAGACGGTGTTTTTTTCCGCCAAGACTCGCAACCAAGCGCCATTCACAGTTGTGCTGGGCTTTGACGGCGCACGATACACCAGCGCGCCCCGGTTCCCGACTGAAGGGAGATACAGCCATGATGCAGCGCATTGAACTTTACTTTCCCGGCGAACCGAAGGCGGTGCAGTCGTTCCGCTTCACCCGGGAAGGACGGCGCTTTCAGCCCAAGGCAACGACCGATTGGAAGGGCTATATCCGCCTGGCGGCGCTGGAACAGTTGCCGCAGGACTTCCGGCTTCTGGATTGCCCGCTGGCGCTGTCAGTCGGGTTTGCATTCCCGCCGCTGGCGGCATTTCCCAAAGTCAAGCGCGCCGCGCTGGAGGCTGGCGCGATGCTGTGGAAGTCAACCCGCCCGGACCTGACCGACAACCTGATGAAGGGGCTTTGCGACGCACTGACCGGGATTGTCTGGATCGATGACGCGCGAATCTGCAAGGTTGCCAGCGCTAAGACTTACAGCCTCGAACCCGGAATCACGGTGATCGTCGAGCCGCTGGAAGCGATGCTATTATCAATCCCAAAAGAGGAAGAATTATTATGAGCAATGATTTCATCACGGAATTGAAAATTCACACCATCACGATTGACGGGCGACCGTTCTTTCCGGCGGCGATTTTCCCTGAAATTATTCGGCAATCAGCCGTCAGATGGCAAATTGATTTTAAAATCATGGATGGAAAAATTTTCCTTGATGCGGAGCAAATGGTCAGAGCCATGAAACGCGACACAGCCAAGCTGAGCTACGAAGCGGAGGCAATGAAATCACAGATAGCCGCATTTGCCCGCAGACACCCATTCCGATATTGCTTTGCGACGTTGACGCGCTGGTTCGACGACCTGTTGCACATCGATCGCTTTCAATGACCGAACCGTCGCGGGTCCTTCCGAAGGGGGTGGGGGGGGTGGTTGGTGGCCGCGTCAGTGTGTGTAAAAAATAAATTTTCCCGAAAAAAATCAAGAGCAACGAAAGCAACAAAATTATGGTTAAGCGAGAATTTGTGACGCAAGCGGAATATGCCAGAAGATACGGAGTAAACCGTTCATCCGTGAATCGTGCGCTCAAAACAGGGCGTTTGCCGTCTTGCGGGGGGCTGGTCGACGCGTCGCAAGATATTCGAAAAAACCGATTGCGCGTTCCGCAACAAGAATACAACGATTCGACATTGTCCGCTTTGCAAAAAGCGAGACTGGCTAAAATCAATGTCGATACCGAGGCACAGCAGCAGAAGCTGGATCGCTACCAGAACGAGCTTTTACAGCAGTTTTCGACAATGGCGGTCGACACGTTTTATGAATCCTTTGCCGGATTCAAAAACAACCTTATTGGCTTGCGCTTAAATGCGGAGCAGTTGAAAACCTTGCGCGAAATATGGGATCGATGCGTTAAAGATTGGGTGCAACGGATGAAGAAGTTTGATTCAGCAGGGGAGCATTGACCCCGACCGGGGGATAAGAGGCGGTCCGCTGGAAGCGATGATTCTGCCGGGCAGGGAAAACAATGAATCGCATTTTTCTTGAAATCGGCCCTTGAAAACTATAACGGAATGCGTTATATTATAGACAGGAGAATAAAGCATGATTCGCGGATTCAAGGACAGGGAAGCCGAAAAGATTTTCGACGGTGAGCGGTCGAAGAAGCTGCCGGGCGATATTCAGCAGACCGCGCGGCGGCGGCTGATTCTGCTTCATGGCGCGGTCGATCTGTTGGATTTGCGGAATCCTCCGAGCAACCATTTCGAGGCGTTGAGCGGAAAGCGGCAGGGGCAATTCAGCATTCGGATCAACGCGCAATGGCGGATCTGCTTCACGTGGGATGAAAGCGGCGCGGATGACGTCGAAATCGTGGATTATCATTAACCCGAGGAGGTGATATTATGGCGAAGGAAAAAATCGAATATCTCGCTCCGGTTCACCCCGGGGAAATCCTGTGGCTTGACTTCATGGAGCCGCTGGGGCTGTCGCAGAACAAGCTGGCGCGGGAAATCAAGGTGCCGCCGCGCCGGATCAATGAGATCGTTCACGGCAAGCGGGGCATTACGGCGGATACCGCCATGCGGCTTTCGCGGTTTTTCGGCACCAGCGCCGAGCTGTGGCTCAATCTTCAAGCCCATTACGAGCTCGATTGCCTGAAGCGCGCCGAACGCGAAGGCAAGACGCTGTTTGCGCTGATCAAGGCGTTCAAGCCCGCCGCCGCCATGCTGTGACCGTCAGCTTACCGTCTACCGGAACCCCGGCTGGCGTCGACGGGATATTCAACGGACGGAAAATTGTGTCGGTTGAAATCACCCCTTCGAGACGATTGCATCCGGCCAACACAAAATTGTGTCGGCTGAATTCATCGGGAACTTGCTGGCGGCGACCGATTGCGTCGATGACATCCGCAGTACGGATAACATCAAGGGTATCATTACTACAGACACCCTTTTGATTCGATGAATTTCATCATTAGTAACGATGATATCATTAGCAATGACCCCATCAAGGGTATTGATAGCATCACCCCCCCTCTTGGTTCAGGCGGCTTCTTACCTTGTTCGTCCTCATATTCGGGCAATCCCAAATTGGCGGGTATGAATATGAACTCCACTCCGGCCCCGCTTGTAACAATCCCCGGCGCGGCGCGGTCCATCCGCTTATCGGAACCGAACTGTTTGACGCCAAACCATAACGGAGGAGGATGAAGCATGGCTAATGTTGATGGATGGATTGCCAATACCGCCGAAATCGCCCGCAACTGGCGTATCCCTCACAAGGAAACCCGTGAGAGTCTGATTCTCTACAAGCAAGCATGGGTCAAGCGCCAGAAAAAGCGTGAAAAGAAACTGGCCCAGCAGCTTGCGGACAAACAACAGCAGGGGGAATCATGATTCGAGACAATAGTAAAACCGTCGCGCGAATTTGCGCCGAGAAATGGCCGCGCGTATTGCCGATTACGCTGGCCGGGGCCTATGTTGGAGAAGTTCCGGAGGCGTTCAGGAAAAGCCCGTTCGCGCACCTGATCCGCCATAGCTGGAGCGGACGCGAATTCGTGGACCGCGAAGAACTCGACCGCGCTTTCACCGAATGGGTCGACCAACACCCGGAGGAAAGCATAAGGGAGGCGGGTAATCAAACTCCGGACGGCGGCGCGCAATAACCGGCGTCGGCGAATCCCGGCTTTTTGCGTCCGGCGATTTGACAACCCGCCGGACCGGTGATATAGTTTTCCTGTCGCTGGCCTAGGAACCGCGACCGCCATGTGTTTTCAGTCTTGCAGGGATGCAAGATCGGGCGCTAAACGAAAACTTTTTTTTATGGTCCTTGGGGCTTTGCCGTTTCCGTGAAACGCCGGAATTATCCGCCCGGCGCAAGGTGTCCTAGCACCGACCGGAAGCGGCTTTTTCATGCCCGGAGGCCGGGGAGAAATCGCCATGATCGAATCGACCGTCACCAGCCGGGGCGCGGCCACCGTCGCGCCGGAAACCGCCAACGCGCAATCCTGCGGAACTTTGCCCCCGAAGGACACCAAGACAGCCGAAAGCGGCCAAGCCGCGCCGGAAGGGCCTTTCCGGGCCGTTGCGCCCGCATCCCCGGCGGCGACACCGAAGCAAGCCATTCCGCGAACGCTGACGGGGCGGAACAGTCGGCGCGTAACCGGACAGCCGAAAACCGCCAAGCCGCGCCAAAAGTGCCAATCCGGCTTAGATTTGCGGGCCTTCGTCGAGGAGGCCAGCGAAGCCACCGGCAAGCCCATGCGCCAAATCGTGAAAGAGGCGCTGGAATGCGGCGTCGGACAGCTTCCCCCCGGCACCCTGAAAGGCCGGGCATTCGCGCAGGAGTTCATCCGGCGCATGATCGAAACCGAAATCAGCCTGGTCAAGGAAAACGGTCAGGAGTTCGAGCGCTTCATCGATGACCCGGAAACGCGGCGGGAGTGCTTTCAGGAGATGCAGGAGCATCGGAACCGGCTGGCATTCCTGCGGGCCGCCGCCGCCCAGGAGGAGTTTGACGACATGATCGGGCTGGCGCGCTGGATGCAAACCGCAATGGAAAAGGGCGGCTACGCCGATATGATGCTGGGCGTTCTCTGCTCCATCGCCTGACCGCTTCCCTTCCGAAACTCCGGCTTGCCCCCGGAGTTTTCGGAGGCCGCCGCCATATCCCGCTCGATGACAAGCCCAAATTGGCTTGAAGTCATTCGTCAGGCACTTGCAATGATTCAACGGCCCGGATACCCCTTACAAACCGCCACGCCTCCACTTTTTTGCGGAGGCCCCGAAAAATGCAACTTTTGAGCCCCTGACAGCCTCTAATCATCATTTCGGGAGCATTGCAATAACGATTTTCCGGGGGGAAAGAGCATGTTGATCAAATGCAGTGAATGCGGCGCGGAAGTTTCCAATCAGGCAAACAAATGTCCCAAATGCGGCGCGCCGACCGCACAGAAGAAATCAGGAATCGCCATAATCGGGGCCGTCATTTTCTTTTTGCTGGCAGCGGTGTGTGCTTATGCTCAGATCGTAGCTTTTTGCATCCCGGTTCCGGAAAATATAGATGTGACATTTGCCGACGAAATTTCCTATCCGGTTCTGATCGCATTTCTGCTTTTTATATTCCTCGGCGTGGCGTGTCTGAAATATCGGAAAAAATAGGCTTGAACCGACCTGCGGAATTTGCAGGGTGGTTTTTGAATGATAAACACAGGGGATTGGGGAATCATGCTTACCATCTGTACGCATTGCAACGGAAAGTTTGAAGT
Organism: Victivallaceae bacterium; assembly: GCA_036677805.1. Classification (GTDB taxonomy): domain Bacteria; phylum Verrucomicrobiota; class Lentisphaeria; order Victivallales; family Victivallaceae; genus SIG78. Next base: position 12,763 of record JAVBVS010000022.1, read on the forward strand.
CGATGAATCGGCAATCGGGCGCGCGGCGACTTGCCCGGACTGCGAAGAACGCTTTGTAGTGCGCGACGCCACCGATGTCGAAATGGAGCAGCTAAAAGAAAGTCCGCCACCCCCGGAAGCGCCTCAACCCGCCCCCGCGCCATCGAACAATTCCGGTTTTTCTGGCAATCATCGAAGCGCAAGGGAGATTTCTACCGGCAACCCCAAAGGACGGTTTATCCGGCCATGGGAATGCGTCGTGATTGATATTGTCGCATTGATTTTGGCTGTTCCGGCTGTCGTTGTTATTATAATAGGTCTGATAGGTTTGGTGGGCTCGTTGAACTCGGAACGCGTGTATGTTTCAGAGTTTCTTTCCTATGGTATAACCGTATTGGCGCTTTTCACTCCCGCAACATTGCTGTTTGCTTTTTCGAAAATGCTCTATATATTGGGTAAAATCGAATACAATCAGCAGAAGTAAAACGCCATCGGGATTACAATTTATCCGCCAGCCATAGCATCAAACATGTATCTCAAATCATGTTCGATACGCGCCCCATCTGCCCCGACGAAATGTCGGCACAGGTTCCGAATCACCGGACGCAATCCGGTAATACAGATCGCATAATTTCAGAAAAAACCGTGAAATGTAGTACGGAATTTTTCCGGGCGCACAGCCCGGTATGACGTGAATTTGAGCTGAATTTAGAACATTTTTAGAACATTTTGCGCTTAAACCCCGATTTTCCCGCCTCCGCCTCACCCCCGCCGGGGCGGTGAAGCATCTCAAAACGCTTTCCCCCTGCGACCGTAGTAGGGACTCTTTTTCACACGATGTCAAAAATGGCTGAAAAAAGGCAAAATCCCCGCAAAAGTGAGTTTTCCCGCCTCAAAACCGTTCCTATTCGCCAGGGGAACCAGAAAAAATTCTTATTATTCACGTTTTTGGCGTGTTATCGTCCCGCGAAAAAATATTGCCTCCCCGCATTTTTCATAATTCGAGGCGAGGTTTTCAGTTTCCCCCCTCAATTTTTTTTGTTGTTATGTTGTTGTTATTCGCAATATCAGGGGGTAAAAACGGGATTCAGGCGATAAAGAAAAATCCCCGGCTTGAGCTTAAACCGGGGATTTGAGGGCAAAAAAATGGTGGGCGTAGTAGAACTCGAATCTACGACCTCCACGATGTCAACGTGGCGCTCTAACCAACTGAGCTATACGCCCTGAATTCAGGACACCGCTTAATATAGGCCGGTTTCGGCAAAAAGCAAGCTCAAATCCCCATAAATTTCCATATTTCTTCAGCGTGAGATTGGAAAAAGTAAGGTTCATCGATGATATTTCACAGAACGGAGTTTAAGACATGAAATTTGCAGAGATGAGATAGGAAAAGACCGACCTGGCCCCTATTGTTTGTCGATCAAAACGAACGATAGGAGGAAGCAATGCCGGTCAATCTTTACTATACGCAGAGGATTCGCGGATTTCAACAGCAATCCGTAAAATATACCGCAACGAGCGTGAAATTTTCTTTGAAACGGACGAAGTTTCAGTGTCATCGATGCGGTTTTGCGAATGTCACGCTGGAATCGCTCGGCTGTCGTTGTGTTCATGGCGAACCGATGGGATGCTGTCATGAGGTGATTTTCGCATTTATGACTTATCGGCTTTATTGCCCCCGGTGTATGGATTGAGCTTATGAGCGAGATGAGACTCGGGCATTGGCGATTTCCCTGGAGTATAATCCGAATTGCGCCGCCCAGGCAGAATCGCAGGGAACCCTGAGAATATGATCGGAAAATTTACAAATGACGCAATGAAGTCGAGCGCTTTTTCTTGAGCATAAAAAGATTTCGCAGGGTTTTTACGCGCTATGGCAAGTTGGATATCATATTCGCCGGTTTTATTTTATTTGCGATAATTATTGACTCGTTAGTGTGAACACCATCTAATAAGTTAACCGCACAGTGGCAGGATTGAGCAGGGGAACTGCCAGATTCCGGTTATTTTTCGTTCCTGAGGCAAAGTTATTCCGGAAGCCGGTTGAAAAATCCGAAGTTTGTGCTATCTTATTCAAACTCCGAGGACTTGATCATGACTTTCGACTCCGGCGTCGACATCGCACTGTACCACCTGGAAACGGTGGATTCCACCAATGCTTATGCCAAAGCGAACATCGCCCGGCTTCCGGACGGGACTCTGGTCACCGCTGGGTGCCAGACCGCGGGCAGAGGCCGCATGGGGCGCTGCTGGATATCTCCGGCAGGCCGGAATTTCTACGGATCACTGGTCATGAAACGGCTGGAGCGGCCTTTGGCGGGAACTATGGTGATCTCTCTGGGCGCGCTTCTGACACTGCGAAAACTGGCACCTTCGCTTCCGGTCTGGCTGAAATGGCCCAATGATCTTTATGTCGGCGAAGCCAAGTTGGCCGGAGTGCTTTCCGAAACGGTCGCCATGGCCGACGGCCGCCGCGCGGTGATTGCGGGGATCGGGGTCAACTTGAATCTCACCGCGGCAGAACTGTCCGCCATCGACCGCCCCGCCACATCGGTGCTGGTGGCAGCCGGCACAGAAATAAATCCGGATTTTTTCGCTTCGATGCTGGCGGAAAGTGTAAAATCGTACTATAGTATGGGAATATATTCCGAGGCTGAGCTTTTCTCCGAATGGCGCGCAGCCAATCGCCTCGTCGGACTGGAGATTGAGCTTGAGGTCGGCGGCGGTGTCATTCGCGGCGTCGCCGCGGGGATTGCCGATGACGGCGCGTTGCTGATTCGAGACGCCTCCGGCAAGGAAAAACCGTATTACTGCGGCGACGCGACAATCCGTCGCACCTCGCTTCAGAATTTGGCGAAAATTTTGCAAAACGATAATCATTAGAATATCAACCAGACGGTGTTCTGCGGAAAATGTCGTGCCGTTCGCGCGACGCCGCCGAGTACCGGCTCCCAGCGTAAGGATTTTGACCCTATGGAGATGCAGCTTCTGCTCGATGGCGTCAAGCTCATGGTGCTCGGGACCGTAACGGTCTTTGTGTTTCTGATCTTGATGGTGTGGATGATGAACCTCATGTCGCGTGTGCTGGCCCCGCTGGCCGGCTTCCTCGAACCGCCCCCGGCGGTCAAGAGCGCGCCCAAAGCATCCAATGAAGATGCCAAGCTGGCGGCGGCTGCAGTGGCCGCGGTCGATTTCTATCGCAACAAGTAATTGATTCCCCATATTTAAAAATTCATAACATACATCAAGGACCTTTGCAATGAAAAAAGTGCGTTTCATGGACTGCTCCTTCCGGGACGGCTTCCAGTCCTGCGTCGGTGCGCGCGTCAAAACTGAAGATTTTCTGCCCGCGTTGGCGGCGGCCAGGGAGGCCGGGATCGACAACTTCGAAATCGGCGGCGGCGCCCGGTTCCAGAGTCTTTACTTCTATTGTCAGGAAGATGCCTTCGATATGATGGACAAGTGCCGTGAAGTGGTCGGTCCGGAGGTTAATCTGCAGACGCTGAGCCGCGGCGCCAACGTCGTCGGTCTGATCAGCCAGTCCACCGACATGATCGATCTGCACGCCAAACTGTTTAAAAAGCACGGCATCTCCACCATCCGCAACTTCGATGCGCTCAATGATGTGCGTAACCTCGCGGTTTCCGGCCGCTGCATCGCCAAATACGGCTGCAAGCATCAGGTCACGGTGACCATGATGAGTTTGCCTCCCGGCCTTACCGAAAGCTATGCCCACACGCCGAAATTCTATATCGATTCTCTGAAAAACATCCTCGATGACGGCGTTCCGTTTGACAGTGTGGCGTTCAAGGATGCGTCCGGAACTGCCACCGCGGCCGTCGTTTACGAAACCGTCAAGCAGGCCCGCGCGCTGCTCGGCGACAAAGTCGATATTCAGTTCCATACCCATGATACCGCCGGCGGCGCGGTGGCTTGCAACATGGCTGCGATCGAAGCCGGCGCCAACATCATCGACCTGGCGATGAGCCCGATGTCCGGCGGCACCTGCGAAGCCGATATCCTCGTGATGTGGCATCGTCTGCGCGGCACCGATTATGATATGGGCATCGACCCGGACAAGATTCTGAAGGCCGAACAGGTCTTTGAAGATTGCATGAGCAAGTATTTCATTCCGCCGGAATCGATGGAAGTCAGTCCGAAAATCATCTTCTCGCCGATGCCCGGCGGTGCGCTGACGGCCAACACGCAGATGATGCGCGACAACAACTGTCTCGACAAGTACGATGACGCGATTTGCGCGATGCGTGAAGTGGTGGCCAAGGGCGGTTACGGCACTTCGGTCACTCCGGTCTCCCAGTTCTACTTCCAGCAGGCCTTCAGCAATGTGATGCAGGGTCCGTGGAAGAAAATCACCGACGGTTACGGCAAAATGGTGCTCGGCTATTTCGGCAAGACGCCGGCGGCTCCGGATCCCGAAATCGTGAAGCTGGCCGCCGAACAGCTCAAGCTCGAGCCCACCACGGAAGACGTTCATGCGATCAACGACCGCAACCCGAAGCTCGGTGTGGCGGCGATGACCAAGCGTCTGGAAGCCGCCGGGTTGCCGGTGACCGAGGAGAACCTCTTCATCGTCGGCACCTGCGATGAAAAAGGATTGGAATTTCTCAAAGGCAACAAGCCGATGGGCATCCGCTACAAGGAAGCCGACAAGCCGAAGAACGCGGTCAAGGGCGGCGATTTCACCGCCACCGTCGACGGCAAAGCCGTTGCGGTCAAGGTCGATCCTTCCGGCGACAGCTATACTGCCGTAATCGGCGGCAAGAGCTTCAAGGTCAGCGTGGCCGAAGGCGCGGCCGCTGCGGCCCCCGCGGCCGGCGCGAGCGCCGGAGCCGGTGCGGCGCACGATATCAAGACTCCGCTTCCCGGGACCGTGGTCAAACTCGTGGCCAATGTCGGCGATACGGTTGCCGCGGGCGACGTGATTCTGATCATGGAAGCCATGAAAATGGAGCAGGAAATCAAAACTGATCGCGCCGGTGTGGTTACGGCGATTCATGCCGAAACCGGCAAAGTGCTGGCGGCCGAAGATACGGTCGCGACGCTTGAGGTGAAGTAATGGGACGAAAACCGATAAAATTCTTGTTGTTGGCCCTGTTTGGTCTGGGGACGATCATGGTGACCGCCGCCGATACTGCGGGGGCGATTGCAGTGATAACGTCGGCAACGTCACCGGAGCAAATGTCGTTGACTCAGGGCGATGAGCTCTTTGCCGCCGAAGAACAGGCGGACGGCGCGATCCGGCTGAAGTACACCGGCGCCAGGCCGGCCAGAATCTACAGCTGGTCGATCGTCCGCGGCGTTTCGGGCAAGCCCGGAACCGAACTGATGATTTTGAGCGTCCCGGGACGGTCCAAGGCCAAGGTCAAGCAGATGCTGGGCGGCAAGTTCGAGAAACTGGATCGTGATTTTCAGGTGGCCGAACAGATCATGCCCAACGAATACATCGGAACCTTCATTCCGTTGCTTCTGGCGCACGACTCGGTGTCGGCCGGCGCCGGCAAGGGACAGTTGGGCGATTGGGGACCGATGTTCCGCGGGTTGTGGGAAAGCACCGGGATCTATGACCTGATCCGCCAGAACCACGGTGACTGGGTGCTCGGATCGGGCAAAATGCTGATGATTCTGGTGGCACTGGTTCTGCTCTATCTGGCGATCGTGAAACAATTCGAGCCGCTGCTGCTGCTGCCGATCGGTTTCGGGGCGTTGCTGAGCAACATTCCGCTGGCCGGGATTTCCGGTCCGGGCGGGCTGCTCGGGATGGTTTATGAGGTCGGGATCAACACCGGCGTTTTCCCGTTGCTGATTTTCATGGGCGTCGGCGCGATGACCGATTTCGGTCCGCTGATCGCCAATCCGAAAACCGCATTGCTGGGCGCGGCGGCGCAGTTCGGCATCTTCTTCGCGCTGTTGGGCGCGCTGGGGTTGACCTGTCTCGACATGGGGATCAATTTCGACCTCAAGGATGCCGCCAGCATCGGGATTATCGGCGGCGCCGACGGCCCGACCTCGATCTTCCTGACCAGCAAACTTTCGCCGTCGCTGCTGGGCGCGGTGGCGGTGGCGGCTTACAGCTATATGGCGCTGGTGCCGATCATTCAACCGCCGATCATGAAACTGCTGACGACGCAGAAAGAACGCAAAATCCGGATGCGCCAGTTGCGGGCGGTATCCAAGATCGAGAAGATCTGCTTCCCGCTGTTGATTACGCTGATGTGCGCGCTGCTGCTGCCCGATGCCGCGCCGCTGATCGGAATGCTGATGTTCGGCAATCTTATGCGCGAATGCGGCGTGGTCGAACGACTCAATCAGACCGCGCAGAATGCCCTGATCAATATTGTGACCATTTTTCTCGGCCTGGCGGTCGGTTCCAAGTTGTCCGCCGATCAATTCCTCCAGTCGCAGACGCTGGGGATTCTGGTGCTGGGCGCGATAGCGTTTGCCGTCGGCACCGGTGGCGGCGTGATCTTTGGCAAACTCATGAATCTCTTCTGCAAGGATAAGATCAATCCGCTGATCGGCGCGGCCGGAGTTTCCGCGGTGCCGATGGCGGCGCGCGTGGTCAACAAGGTCGGGTTGGAAAGCGACCAGAGCAACTTTCTGCTGATGCACGCGATGGGACCGAACGTCTCCGGCGTGATCGGCTCGGCGGTTGCCGCTGGAGTGTTGCTCAAAGCGTTGAGCGGCCTCTGATCGATCCTGACCGCCGGTTTGATGAAAAGCCTCCCGCCGGATGGCGGGGGGCTTTTTTGTATTCTTCCGGCGGTCGTCGTCATCTCATCCGTTAATCCGGCGCTGAATCCCATCGCCGCAAATTGACAAAATTTGACAATAGTTTGAAAGTAAAATAAACTGATCTTGACAAAATAACGAAAGTATCATATACTGTACAACGGAGGGACGCGATGGACTTATTCAATGTTTCGGAAGCCCGGATCAGCCTGGATGAGATTGCCCGGATCAATGACGTTTCATTGTCGACGGTCTATCGGGTCATCCGCAATGCGGGGAAAATCCGCACTCCGCGTCATGATCGGTTGCGCCTGATGCTGGCCAATGCGGGATACTTATCCCGCCCGGACCGGGTGGCGGGAGCCATTCTGCTGGTAACCGACGTGCAATTGAGCGCCCATGGCCTGGTGCTGCTCAATTTCCTGCGGGAAATGTGCGAACAGAGCGGCATTGAAACCATTCTCGCCTGGCCTGCGACTTATGCCGCCGAATTGAAGCGGCGTTCCATTGCCGGTATCATTGCCTTGACTGCGATCGACTGTCCCGCTGCGTTCCCTTGCGTATTTCTGAATCGCCGCGACCGTTTCCACCGGCATTCGATGGTGGTGCAGAATCTGGAAGAATCGGCATTGCTGCTGCTGGATACATTGCGGGAAATCGGGCATACCCGGATCGGGTTCTTCGAGGAAACGGGGCAATCGCTTCAGTTCCGCTATTTGCAGGGCGGCCTTCTGGAACTGGGACCATTGTGCGAGATTGCAGGACTGGAATGGCACCCGGAATGGTATTTCCGGCATGAAATCAGCGATCTCACTCATTTCGAAGTCTGCCGCGCGGCGGCGGATTATTTTGCGACGCTGAAGGATCGGCCCGAGGTGCTGGTCATGCGCAGCGATCTCTCCGCGGTGACCATCGCCCAGGAATGGCGGCGAAGCGGAATTGAGGTGCCGCGCGATATTCAGCTGGCGGCCTGCGACGATTCGCTGCAATGGCCCCTGACGGTGGACCGGCAGCAGGATGCGGTTTACAGCACGATTACCTCTTTTCGCCCGGTGCCGATGTATTGCGCTTCGATGCCATTGCGGGAAATGGCCGCCACGGCGCTGGAGCTGCTTCAGGCCCGGTTGAAGAATCCCCGTTTTGTTTCCCGTCAAGTGGTGTTCCAACCTGAAGTCAAATTATATGAACCGCAAACAAAATGAACCAAGAGGAGAGAGCAATCATGAAATCCGGTCGGACTGTTTTTACTCTTATTGAGCTTCTGGTGGTTATTGCGATCATCGCGATTCTGGCGGCGATTCTGCTGCCGGCATTGTCGGCGGCGCGCACCCGGGCCCGCGCCAGCAATTGCATTGTGAACCTGAAGCAGACCGGCCTGTCGGTCGCCCTGTACGCTGCGGACAATGGCGGCACCATTCCGTATTACGCTTACAAAGACAATGCGTTGCCGGGGTCTAATCTGGTGACCTGGGTCGGTTTGCTGATGGCCTACACCGATATCCCCGGCAAAACATTTACCTGTCCGGAATCCATGGATGGCGAGTCGAAGCCGGAAAATCTTGATGCCGAACAGGTGCGCGCACGAATGAACCTTACCGCCCTGGCGTATCCGAGTTACGCCATGAACCGTTACATCTGGGACAGCCGCTTCGCCACGCCGGGCAAACTGGATCAGACCAATGTGATCAGTGCGATCTTCATGGCCGACGGCTATCTCTGGAATCTTAAAAAACGCGGTTATTATTATCTGGCGGAATTTTTTCCGACTTCCGGCAGCTGGGCAGCGTTGGATGGCCGGCATGGCGGCGGCGTGAATCAGCTGTTCCTCGACGGACATGCCGAGGGCAGGGACGGCGGCGCCGGAAGCGACAACAATCTCTATACCAGCACACTGAACCCCTACGTCAAGGGATTCAAGGACGCGGTCTGGGTATTCAACAAATAATTTAACGGAGTCTATGAGAATGAATCCGACAGCTATGCGGATCGGATATTTTGAACATTGGAGTCAGCCGGAATACCGTCTGGTCGATTTCCTGCGCGACGAGTTGAAGCTGACGGTCGAGAAAATCGATTACTCGCGTCCCGGTTATCTGGACGGTTTCGATGCGGTCATCATCGAGCAGAACGGTTTCAATGACTATATCGAGAATGATGACGCTTATTTTCAACAGTTCGTCCGCGAAGGCGGCATCTGCTGGTTCATGCATCAGGATTACCGGCGCTGGGCGCCTTACTTCATCCCGCCCGAAGCCGGATATGCCATGCTGGTCCATCGTTATGTCACTACCATCGCCGCCGGCAACCGGCACTACAAGTGTTATATGATGCCCACGGTGGAACCGGCGGGACGGCGGCTCTTTGCCGAACCCGAACGGATTCTGCCCGAAGATTTGATTTTCTGGCGGGTCCGGGGAAACTCCTTCGGCATTGCCCGCGGCGAGGAGCGGAATCCGCCCGAAATAATTGCCGGCACCGCCACCGCCTGCGCGATACCGGAAGCGGATGGTCCATGGGAAATTCTGGCAAGCTATTGCGATCCCGGAGTACGTGACGGTGCCTTGATCCTGCAAAGCCGATACGGCCGGGGGCTCTATTTCTGGAACCAGATTCTGTTTCCGGAAATGTTGGACGAGCATGCCGGGCAGGTTCTGAATTTCTGGAAAAAATACGTGCCGAACGTACTGGCTCATTTTCGGCGTTTCCGCGCCGGAGCGCCGACGGCGCTGCCGTCGGCGCCGACGGTGCGTCCGGTCAAGCGCAATTACCGCATGGCCATTCACCTTCACAGTCTGGAATGGTACGGCGGCGACAGTTCGCTCGGGACTATTCAGGCGATGATGCGCGCCAGGAATTTCGATATTGCGTCACTCGCGGTCAAATCGGCGGAGCCTTATCACGGCAATATGGACCTTGACCGTTACTGCGACGACCGGGTATTATTCCTTCACGGCCAGGAATATCATCCTTTCAACTGGCACGATTCGCACGACGACTGCGGCCACAACACCTATCATTTGCTGGCGATCGGCATCGATCCGGATGCCTACACCCCGGGCTTCACCCGCAGCCTTTTTTCCGATGCGGAAATCGATGATTATTTGAATCGGGCGATCGCTTACGTCCATGCGCATGGCGGTGCGGTTTGTGCGACGCATCCCTATTGCGATTACTGGCATCATTATCCGATCGACGGCGTGGACATGGAAGAACTCCGGCCGCTGAGCGGAACCGATTGGGAACGGTTTTATCTGAATGGCGGTCGGGCGGCGCTGATGAACTCGGTCGATCTTTTCGGCGCCCAACGGCTGCTTGACAATCCGGCGGTCAACTTTCTCTATACCGATGTCAATCCGCCCGACCGCGCCGCCGTGGTGCGCGCGGTCAAAGCCGGACATTGCATTGCCGCCATTCACTTCGCGGAATGTGATATTGCTTTGGGGAATTTTCTGCCGGGCGACGAAATTGCGCGGGAAGTTGCGACTGCCGGAATCTTGCGGATCGCGGCCCGCGCCGAAGAGGGGCGGAATTTAACGGAAATACGAATTTATGCGGCGGAGAAAATCCTTTGTCGCCAAAGTTGCGCTGCCGAAACCGTGGCGTTCGAATTTGCGCTGACCGGCATGACGCCGGAAGGTTTCATCCGGGTCGAAATCGCCGGAGAGCGCGGTGCATTCGCGGCATCGACGCCATTTTATCTGATTTGAATTGTTTTAGTGTTCACCCAATCATAAGAAAGGAAGCATCCATGAAGCGCAAATGGGGGTTGGTGTTTTTGCTGGCCGTATCCGGATTGTTCGGATTTGCGGCGGAGGTGGTCAATGCCAAACTCGACCAGCCGGGAACTTTGCCGCTCGGACAGGGGGTCGCCGTGGATGGCGAATTCGCCGAGGGCAAATATCTTGTACTCGGCGAACGCGGGCTGATGCTGCCGGTACGCGGATTGTTGAAGGATGCCGGGACGGTGCTGGTCAGGGTCAAGCTGCTGCCGACCAGAGAGCCGCTGATCGTGCCGCGATATCTCGTGACTTTGCGGACCGCAAGCCGCCTGAGCGCCGGATTCGTTTTCTTCCCGCAGGATCGGCAACTCCAGTTCGGATTCGGCGATCGCGACAGGCAGTTCCATCACCGGTTCAAGGAGAAACTGGAATTCAACCGCGACTACACTTTGGCATTCACGTATGACGGCACGGCGGTACGTATTTTTCTGGACGGCAGGATGGCCGCCGAATACCCCCAGCCGCTGCCGGTCGAAGCCGAAGTCCGCAATATCAATCTCGGACCTTACAAAGACGGTTGGAATGCACCTAAAAACTGGGGGAACGATACGCTTTTCTCCGAGGTTCGCGTCTGGGACAAAGCTCTGACTCCGGCTGAAATCGCGGAACTTTCCGGCGTGAAATTCACCCCGCTGACCGAAACCCGACCGGCGGCGCTGACGGTCCCGGCCCGCCATGGCGTCGTTCCGGCAATCGATGGCGAACTCACCGAAGAAACCTGGAAATTCGCCGCCTCCATGCCGCGCCTGATTTACGGGAATTTTCCGGAAAAAAGCGGCAGCTTGCCGCCGCACGGCTTCAAAGTGACCTATGACGACAAGAATTTCTATTGCGCGTTCACCACTGCCTTCCCCGGCGGAGCACCGCTTCGGCAGGGAAACCTCCGGACGCAGGAGAGCGAACCCGAGGTGTGGGGCAGCGAATCGTTCGAGTTGTATCTTGAGGTCGGAAAAAATTTGTATCGCTTTGCCGGAAATGTCGCCGGCGGCACGACCGAATGGCGCGGCGTCGATGCCCGATGGGACGGCGCGTGGGAATACAAAACCATTCTGAAAATGCGCATCGATGATTCTTTGCTGTGGTCGGGGGAAATCGCGATCCCATGGTCGACGCTGGAGCTTTCCGGGCCGCCCCGGGAGGGAATCGGATTCAATTTCTGCCGCAGCTGGAAATTGCCGGAAGTCGGCACCCATAGTTCGCTGAATTACAACGGGAAGCAGTATGATGAAAATCTTGTGAAGCTCACGTTCGGTCCCGCGCCGACATTACAGATACTGGACCAGAACGATCCGGGCACGGGAGAATATACGGAGGAATTTGCGCTTGGCAGCGTTGCGGGCGGCAAAGTCAATTATACGTTGGCATTGGCCAAACTTGACGGCAGCGCCGAGCCGCTGGAACTCTTCAATCGTGATTTTACGCTCCAGCCGGGCGAGTACTTTACCGAAAAATTGACCAATAGAATTATGGCGTCCGGGTATGACTGTCTGCTGTATACGCTCTCGTCAGGGGGCAAAATCGCCATGCGCGAAATCGTCCCGTTCAAACTTTCCGAGGACTATCTTTCGCTGCAAAAACTATTTCTTCAAGAAAAGTTGCTGATCAGACTCAAACCGGCGATGCTCAAAAACAAATTTGGCAGCGAATTCATCCCCGAACTCCGGTTGACCGGCCCCGACGGCAAGGTTTTGTATCGGCAGTCCGCTGCCGGCGGCAGCATCGAAATTCCGTTCGCTCGCGCCAATACCACCGGAAATTGCGTGCTTGAGCTGCTTAATCCTGCCGACGGGACGGTGCTGAATACCCGGGACTTTCAGTATCCGGGCATCGGAGAGTGGGAAAAGGTCGTTTTCGACAACCGGATTATTCCGCCGTTCACGGCGCTGAAGACGCAAACCGCCGCTCAGGGCATGACCGGTGCGATGTGGAATCGGGTTTACACCTGGAATCATTCGCTGTTCCCGACGCAGATTGTCAGCGCCGGGACGCCGCTGCTGGCTGCGCCCGTCATTCTGGAGGTTTCCGGAAAGCCTGTGAGCGAAGCTCAATTCCGGCCCGGAACAATCGCCGATTACCGGACCGAATTCACCGCCACGGCCCGGGATGCGGTCTGCAAGGTCGAAAATTCCGGCTGGATCGAATATGACGGCGTGAGCTGGAATGAAGTGAGCGTCACGGCCGAACAACCGCTGGAAAATATTCGTCTCAAAATTGCGTTGCCCCGGACGCTGGGCAAATACATTCATGCCTGCGGCGTCGGCAATTGGGCCAGCCAGATTACCGCGCCGGTGGGAGATGAAAAACGCGCATTGCCGTTTCAGCCGGTGGTCTGGCTGGGCATGGAGGACAAGGGGCTGTGCTTCTTTACCGAAAGCCGCGCCACCTGGAGTTCGCCGGTCCAGCAAAGCTATGTGCTCGATCCCGTCGGTGACACCCTGGTATTGCAAGTGGAGCTGGCGCCGCAGCTCGCCGCCGGAAAAACTTTGAAATTCGGCTTCGGACTGCTCGCTTCACCGGTCCGTCCGCTGCCGGCGAATTATCCGCTGAACACATTTTCCTGGAATTACTGTACGCCGCTCAACCGCTCCGGCCAGGTTCCGGTCAACGCGATCGCCTATATCGCCAATCAGTCGGCGGGCGATCTCGGCAGTTTCTTCGGCGATCAGAATACCCCGGAATGCCGTTCTTCGCTGGAGGGCAACCGCAAGGCTGCGAAAGCGGCGCTGGCCGACGGCAGCCGTCCTGTCCCCTATACCTGCGCCCGATATCTTTCAGTACGCTATCCGGAAATGGCGGCTTTCAAGGATGAATGGGAAATCCTCCCCGAAATCGCCATGGATTACGATCACACCGGACATTTCGTTTACGATTGTTGCCCGACCACCGGCGCAAGCGCATTTTTCGCACTGCACGCCGCCGGCATGTTCAAGGCGATTCCCGAATTGCGCGGTATGTATTTCGACTTCGGGAACGCCGGGGAATGCAACAATGAGCTGCACGGCTGTTCCCAGCGCTATCCGCTTCTGGCTCAACGCGAATTCTATCGCCGTATCGCGCTCGCGCAGCTTGACGCCGGGATTCAGGACCCGGTCATTGTGGTGCATAATACCGATAAGCTCCTGCTGCCCGCATTCACCTTCGCAACCCATCTGCTGAATGGTGAACGGGTGCGGCAGGCCTCCAGCTCCATTCTGCATAACAAGAAGGATATTCTCGACTCCTATGAATTGCCGGTCTTCGCCAGCGAGCTTGCGACGCTGCCCTTCGGCATCGCCAACAGTGTTTACATGCCGTTCGACCGATTGAGCGAACGTTTCGGCGGCGACGAGGAGGATGAACCCTATAAATTTCGCATGACCAAGGCGGCGATGGCTGCGACATTGATTCACAACACCGTGCCTTGCCTCTGGCGGATGCACTACGGAATTTTCGACAAACTGTTGCGCCATTACGCCCGCTTCGAGGTGCCCGAAGCCCATTTCTTCGGCTACTGGGAAAACCCGGTCAAGGTGATTGAAGGCCAGGATGTCTATGTCAGCGTCTACCGCCACAAGAATGCCGACCGGGCGCTGCTGGTGATCGGCCATGTCGGCAAGCCGCATACCGATCAGGATATTACTCTGGAACTCGATCCGGCCAAACTCAAATTGCACGATCTGCACCACGCGGTCGACCTGATGACCGCGCCCGACCCGGATTACGAATGGCTGCTTCAACGTCGCCGGGAAAAAAATGTGCCGGCGGTACGGGCGCCGCTGGCATTGGGTGATTTCGGCAGCAAAATCATCGCGTTCGACGGCAAAATCCTGAAGATGAAGCTCGCATTTCACAGTTTTGCCATTGTCGAACTGACCGAATAGGCCGAACTGCCGGCTCCTGGCCATGGCGTTCCCGACATAAAAACGCGGAGCCATGGCCAGGTTGTCAACAGGACTCCTTATCCATCAGAAAATTACATTTCTTTCTCCGCTGTTCTTCTGGCTTTTTGAAAAATCCGGTTTATATTAAGCGGATAAACATTCGTTTTTCATCGCGGAAATGAATATCGGGCAGCGTCCTTGCCGTCATTTTGCCGCCGGGCGGAAATGGGGGGCTGTACCATGTCGGACAACTGCAGGATTGGCCGGCGAGTGATGAATACGGTGTTGCGCGGCGAATCATCAGTCAGTAAGGAGTCGGGCATGAATCAAATTTTTCCTGTCGTGCCGGAAAACATCAGTCAGTTCGAGCTTTTTTCCACCTTTCCCGGTGCGGATGTCACCGCCGGAAACTTCTATTTTCTGGCCTGCCGCAAGACCATGCTTGCGACAATCCCCGGCGATGCGAAAATTCATGTCACCGCCCATACCCGCTATGTCCTTTACGTCAATGGCGTCCGGGTCGGACAGGGGCCGGAAACCGGCAGCGACGGGCACGTTTATATCGATACTTTTGATGTCGCCGCCCTGCTGCGTCCGGGCGAAAATATGATTGCGCTCGAAATCGGCCATCAAGGGGATCATTTCCGGACTTGCGTACCGTCGATTCCCGATTTCTGGTGCCGTCTCACTCCGGAAGATGTTTTTGGCGCCGGTCCCGGGGCGTGGCAGGTCTGCCGCGACCCGTCGCGGGTGGCGAATTCGCCCGAATTCACCTTCCAGATGGGCTATACCGTGGTCCGCGACTTGCGCCGTCTGCCCGAAAGCTGGAGTGTGAATCCGGAATTGCTGTCAGGCTGGATGGCCGCGGGAGAAGCGGAGAATCCCAATCGCGTTCCGCTGGGCTGGCGTGATATCCGGCCGCTTACCGATGATTTTCTCCGGCCGGGAAAACCGGTCGCAGTCGGAATTCTTCCGCCGCAACGGATCGCGGCGGAAAGCGTGGATTTCGCATTCCATATCGACGGGGAAAAACGCACCCCCGATGCCTCGAAGTTCGATGCCGGCTCAGGAGCGCTTCATGCCGAAAAAGGCGAGGGCGCCTATCTGGTCTATGATTTCCGCCGCGAATTCTACGGCAGCGTGATCCTCGAAGTCGATGCGCCGTCCGGCGGTGTAGTGGACATGGTTTACGGCGAGATGCTGGAAGACGGGCGGCTTCAGGCCTACTATCCCTTTGAAGCCAAGCCGCGTGCCAAAACCGATTCCGAAGGACACACTTTCGCCGACCGCCATATTCTGCGGCCCGGCCGGAATACGGTGGAATTGCGGCTTCAGGAACGCGGCGGCCGGATTGTCGAACTGCTTTTTCGGAATTTCGGTCCGAAACTGGTGATTCGCGATTTCGGAATTGACAATCGGGTCTATCCGCTGGCCGACGGCGGCGGCAGTTTCCGCTCGGGCAACGAATATTACAATCGGCTGTGGCAGATTTCCCGGCACACGGTCGAACACTGCGTCGGCGATCGTTTCATCGATTGTCCGTGGCGCGAACAGGCTTTCTGGATCAATGATTTCGTGGTTTCGGGGCTTTATTATTTCATGCTGACCGCCGATCCGAAACTGGTCCGCCATTGCCTTGCGCTGGCGGTCGACGGGTTCTATCACTACGGCGACATGCCCGCGGTTTATCCGGCGGGCGATCCGCTCTTTTTCCCGAGCATGCCGAGCCTGTGGCTGATGGGAGTTTACGATTACTACATGTACAGCGGCGACGAATCGATACGCGGCGAAATGTCGCAGGCGATCGACGACATCATGGGGGAATACGACCGGCTGGGACAGGGCGATATTCTGGTCCCCAACCACGAAGTCTGGTGGAACTTCATCGACCTTGGCTACGCCGACGCCAAGGTCGAAATCAAAGGCCACAGCACGCTGCTCAACGCCCTGCGCATGACCGCCTGTCACCAGGCGGCGCAACTCCATATCGATCCGGTTCGGCAGGAGTATTACCGCCGCAAGAGCGCCGCGATTGGCGAAGCCATGGTGAAAGTGCTCTGGGATGCGCCGAACCGGCGTTTCCGCGACAGCGACCGGCCGGGCTTCGGCTATGAGACATTCAGCGTCCATCCCGCCGCGCTGCTGCTGACATTCGACCTGCTTCCGGAATATCACGATGATTTCGCCCGGACGCTGGTCGATCCCGGCGCCATTCCCGCCGAGCCCTATTTCCAGCGCTATGTGCTGGAGGCCATGGGCAAACGCGGTCTGTACGCCGAGGCGGAACGAATCATCAACACATTGTGGAAAAAGATGATCGACACGAAATCGCCGACGCTTTGGGAAATTGCGCTCAAAGGCCCCAAGGCCCGGGGCATTTCGCAGAGTCTCTGCCATGCCTGGGCGGCGGCGCCGCTCTCCTATGCGGCGCGGACGCTGGCTGGAATCATCCCGTTTCGTCCGGGTTTCGCTGAATTTTCATTCGCGCCGGGCAAAGGCGTTTCCGATGAATTTCAGCTCCGCCAGCCGACGCCGCAGGGATGCATCAAGGTCGTGCGCAAAGGCCGTAACTACACCTTGACCGTTCCCTCCCAGACCGTCGCCGTCCTGAGCGACGGCAGGCGGCTGGCGGCGGGGACGCATCGGCTTACAGTCTGATCCACCCGCCGAACTTGTGCGCATCGTAGCAGCTCAGTACCAGATGCGCAGTGGCGGCGGCGTCTTCTCCGGTCACATAGGGAGCGCGATGCTCGCGGATCGCCGCGATGATGTCGCGCATCTGCGCCGGATGGCCGCCGCCGTAATAACTTTTGGCGACCCGGAGCGCCGGATCGAGCTTACAGTCGGCAAATCCTTGGCGCACCGCCGCTTCGGCGGTTTCATCCCGGAACTTCACGAATCCCGGCTGCATGTCGATGTATTCGAGATAGCCTTCCGTGCCGGTGATGGCGAAAAGGTTGCGCCACGGCATTCCGGCGCTGGAACTGGTCGCGGTAATCGTCGCCAGTGTCCCGGAACGGAATTTCAGCGCGATTGCGGCGGCGTCTTCGACTTCGATCACCGCTTCATGCGTACGGTTGGCGGTCACGGCGCTCACCGCTTCAACCTCGCCGAAAAAGTAGCGCATCAGATCGATGTGATGAATAGCCTGATTGATCAGCACGCCGCCGCCTTCGCAAGCCCGGGTGCCGCGCCACGGATCCGCCTGATAATATTCGGCGGTCCGCAGACAGCTCACATTCATCGCCACCGTCTGGATGGCGCCGAACCGGCCTTCCGCGATCAACTGCTTCAAATAGCGGTTGGTCGGTTCGAACCGGTGCTGAAAGATGCCGCTGAAGCACAACTCCGGATGGAACAGATGCTCCGCGGTCATGGCTTCGACCTTGGCATGGCTGGAACTCAACGCCTTTTCGCAGACCACATGCTTGCCGGCGCGCATGGCGGCCACGGCGATTTCCGAATGCGACGCGTGGTCGGTGCCGATGGTGACCAGATCGACTTCCGGATCGTTCAATACTTCCCGGTAATCGGCCGTAACTCGTTCGATGTGGAATTGAGCACGTAATTTTTCCGCTTTTTCCGGCAGCAGGTCGCAGCACCATTTGATGGCCACATCCGGCAACTCGGCCAGACTTGCCGCATGGGTGGGCGCGATCACTCCGCAGCCGATGATTCCAATGGTGACTTTCTGTTCTTTCATGACATGACCTCCCTTTTTCGGGTGTTAACGCGGTTTAGCTAGTCATCTTGCTATAAGTATAATTTGCCTAGTCAACAATTTCAAGTCCCGAATTGAAAAAACATCGAAAAAAATATCATCGGGAGCATTTCAGAGGAAAATCCGGTCTGAATACCAAGCGGGGGTTTCACGCGCGAAAGGAGGTTCCGTTTCCCATGTCGCAACATGATGTCACCGATCCGGTCTGCCGGATGAAATTCAATCCGTCGGCAGCGGCGGCCAGCGTGGAACTGAAGGGCCGGACCTACTATTTCTGCAGCGAACATTGCCGCCGGGAATTTGCCGCCCATCCGGAACAGTACCGCCCAAACGCCGCCGCGTCCGCCGCTTTGCATCCGCCGGCCGCGCCGGGGACGGTTTTCAGCTGTCCGATGCATCCGGAAGTCCGTTCCACGCATCCCGGCAGCTGTCCTCGCTGCGGAATGGACCTGAGTGCGCCGGATGGCGAGGAGAATCGTGCGGAATATCGCATGTTGTGGAAAAAATTCTGTCTGGCCGCCGGATTCACCCTGATTTTGACCGGAGTGATGTGGTTGCCGCAGATTCCGGGATTGACCCGGATGCGCTGGATGGATTTCGTCCAGTGGCTGGTGGCTTCCGTCGTGCTCTTCGGTCCCGGCGGATTTCTGCTCCGGCGGGGAGCGGCTTCGCTGCGGGGCTGGAATCTCAATATGTTCACGCTGGTAAGCCTCGGAATGCTGAGCGCATACGGGTACAGCGTCTACGGTGTATTGTTTTATTGGACGCTGCCGATGGACATGCTGTCGAATTCGGGACTGGCCAAACTGTATTTTGAATCGGCGGCAATGATCGCCGCGCTGATTATCCTCGGGCAACTGCTGGAAGCCCGGGCGCGCGCCGGCACCGAATACGCGATTCGTTCACTGATGGAACTGACCCCGCCGACTGCGCTGCGGGTCGAAGCCGACGGTGCAACTGCGACCATTTCGTTGGATCTCATTCAACCCGGCGACCGGCTCAAGGTACTGCCCGGAAGCAAGATTCCGGTGGACGGCGTGGTGGAAAGCGGCTCAAGTTACGTCGATGAGTCGATGCTGACCGGCGAGTCGGCGCCAGCGGCTAAAACCGCAGGCGGCCGGGTCAATGCCGGGACTTTGAACCGGAACGGCGCTTTCGTCATGGTCGCCCGGAAGGTCGGGACCGAAACATTGCTGGCACGAATGATCGAACTGGTCGCCCACGCCCGGAGCTCGCGGCCGAAGATTCAGCAACTGGTCGATCAGGTTGCCGCGGCAATGGTGCCGCTGGTGATTGCGGCGGCGGCGATGACGCTGCTGGTCTGGGGCGCAATTGCCGGCAACTGGGAATTCGGCTTGCTTAACGCCATCGCCGTATTGCTGGTGGCATGTCCCTGCGCATTGGGACTGGCGACACCGATGTCGGTAATGGTTGGGATCGGCGTGGGGGCGCGGCATGGAATTCTGGTAAAAAACGCCGAGGCACTGGAGGCTTTGCGCAAGGTCGATTTCATCGTGTTGGACAAAACCGGAACCCTGACCGTCGGCAGTCCCGCCGTAACGGATGTCGTCCCGACCGCCGGCAGTACGCCGGCAGCGGTTTTAGCAACCGCCGCGGCGGTTGAGAGCGGCAGCGGGCATCCGCTGGCGCAGGCGATCGCTGCCGCCGCGCGGACGAGGCAACCGGCATTGGCCGAAGTCACCGGGTTTTCGAATCACCCCGGTCTCGGCGTCGCCGGTATGCTCGATGGAATCGCCGTCGCCGTCGGCAATGCCGGCTGGATGGAAAAACAGGACATTCCAACAGCGGCGCTGGAAGCATTGGTCGAACGCGCCCCGAATTCGACCGGAAGCCGGGTTTTTGTCGCCGGCGATGGCGTATTGCTGGGCATGATTCTGATTGCCGATCCCATCCGGGAAGGCGCGGCGAAGGCGCTGCGGGAATTGCGGAAACTCCATGTCACTCCGATTCTGGCGACCGGCGACCATGGCGGTACGGCGGAGGATGTGGCGCGAAAGCTTGGAATCGCGGAAGTTCACGCGGAAATGCTGCCGGAGGACAAATTCGATTTGATTCGGCGGCTTCGCGCCGCCGGGCATGTCGTGGCCATGGCCGGAGACGGGGTCAACGATGCCGCGGCTTTGGCGGCGGCCGATGTCGGCATCGCCATGGGCGGCGGCACCGATGTCGCGCTGGAAAATGCCGGAATCACACTGCTGCGGGGCGAAATTGCCAAACTGGTGGTAGCGGTTCGGCTCGGTCGCGCGGTTTATCGCAACATCGCTGAAAATCTCTTCTGGGCATTTTTTTACAATATGGCGATGATCCCGGTGGCGGCCGGAATATTTTACCCGTGGTGGGGGTGGCTTCTGAGCCCGGTGGCGGGCAGTATCGCCATGAGTTTGTCGTCGATTTCGGTGGTGGTCAACGCCGCCCGGCTGGGAAAACATCGGCTGGGACCGTAAATGCCTCAAATTCCCGAATTGCGGCGGCCAGTTGCGGATTCAGCCGACAGAGGCCGGCTGCGGTTTGCGCTTCGAAGTCGCACGGTCGGAATTCGGGAATCACCGCCGCGCTGAAAAGGCTCCAGCAGTCGGGTCCGGCTTCCAGAAGCCGCGTACTTTGCCAGTAATCGGCCGGAACGATCGCCTGCGGCAATCCGCCGGCGACGGGCAGCGGATACAGCAATCGGGTTTCCCAGCCGGACCCGTCCGGCGCGACGATCATCTGGAACGCCGGCGAGGGGCCATGCGCAAACCACAACTCATCCGCGCCGCGCACCCGGTGCCAGGCCGAACGCTCGGACCCGCTCAGCAGATAAAAAATGGCGCTCGCCAGTTTGCGGCCGGGAAATTGAAAGCCGATATGCTCATAGGTGCGGACGAAACTGCCGCCCTCGTATTCCAGCGGCGTCAGGTTCAGACGGCGAATGACTTCCGCCGCCGATGGCGGCAGCGGCGCCGGCAATGCCTGGGGATCGTAATCAACCGGAGCGGCCAAGATTATCTTCTTTCGTAGAGATTGTTGCCCTCGGAGTCGATGGCTACGATCACCGGCAGACTTTCCACCTCCAGTCGGTGAATCGCCTCCGGGCCGAGGTCCGGGAACGCCAGCACTTCGGCCTTTTTGATGCAACGGGCAATCAGTGCGCCGGCGCCGCCGGTGGCGGCGAAATAAACCGCGCCATACTGCTTCATGGCGGCGATGACCGCCGGGCTGCGCTCCCCTTTGCCGATCATGCCGCGCAATCCGCATTCCGCAATCAAGCGGGGGGAATAGGCATCCATGCGTCCGCTGGTGGTCGGTCCGGCGCTGCCGATCGCCCGTCCCGGCGGCGCCGGGCAGGGGCCGACGAAATAAATGATCTGGTCGCGCAGCTCAACCGGCAGCGGCTTGCCGGCGTCCAGTAATTCGATCAATCGCTTGTGCGCCGCATCCCGGGCGGTATAAATGACCCCGGAAAGCTGAACCTGATCTCCGGCGCGAAGAATCTGAACCTTCTGCAGGGTAAGAGGCGTGTCAATGGCGACCATCATATCCATCCGCTCCTCAAAGTTCGAACCCGGCATGCCGCGCCGCATGGCAGTTCAGATTGACCGCCACCGGCAAACTGGCAATGTGACAGGGAAAGTTTTCGATATGAACCGCGAGCGCCGTGACATCACCGCCCAAGCCCTGGGCGCCGACTTGAGAAGCATTGATTTTATCCAGGATTTCTTTTTCCAGTTCGGCATATTCCGGATCGGGATTGACGCTGCCGATGGTGCGCAGCAATGCTTTTTTGGCCAGGAACGCCGCCTTCTCGAAGGTGCCGCCGATGCCGACCCCGACGATGGTCGGCGGGCAGGGATTGCCGCCGGCGTCGACCACGGTCCGGACCACGAATTCCACCACACCAGCGCGTCCGTCGGACGGCTTGAGCATTTTCAGCGCGCTCATATTCTCCGAACCGCCGCCCTTGGGCGCGAGAATCACGTTGAGCTTGTCGCCCGGAACCAGCGTCAGATGGATGATCGGCGGCGTATTGTCCTGGGTGTTGCGCCGCTTGAACAGCGGATCGCTGACGACCGACTTGCGCAGAAACCCGTCCCGGTATCCCCGTCGCGTGCCTTCGGCGATGGCTTCGTAAACGGTGCCGCCCTCGATTTTGAGCATCGACCCCATCTCCACGAAAAATACCGCGAATCCAGTATCCTGGCAAATCGGCATATTTTCCGACCGGGCAATTTCCGCATTTTCCAGACATTGCCGCAGCAACTCGCGGGCAGGCTCACGGGTTTCCGTCTCCCGTGCCTGCCGGAGCGCCGTCAAGACATCGTCCGGCAGGCGCGTCGCCGCCGCCAGGCAGCACAACCGTACCGCTTCCACCACGTCGGCGAAAGGCACGACCCGCATCAAGTCGGCGATGGATCGGCCGGACTTGAGCGCCGGTTTCAATTTTTCACTCATAGCTCAAGACTCCCTCAAAGATTGAGGTAATGTTTCTGAATTTCCGGAGTGCGTTCGGCGATGTTGGTAAGATGATCGCCTAATTTTTCCAATTCCCCCAGCAACTCGATGAAAATCACGCTGTTGACCAGACTGCAACTGCCCTTGCGCAGACGGTCGATATTTTCCTGTTCGAATTCCTTGGTCAATTTATTGATTTTGCGTTCGCTTTTCAATGCCGCCCGGACTTCGGCGGCATCGGTGCTGTCCAACGCTTCGATCACGCTGGCGGCTTCATTGTTCAAAATGTTCCAGACCTTTTCGATGGCTTTGGCGCTGGCGCCGGAAAGTTTCTTGTCGCTTTTCGCCAGACGCGCGGTCAGCGCCAGAATGTTGGCGGTATGATCCGCAATGCGTTCCGCGTCATTGGTGCAGTGCATCAGCAGCGGAATCAGATCGGACTGATGGTCGGTCAGGTTGCGCCGCCGGGTAATCTGCACCAGGTAATCGGTGACGCTGGCCTGCATCCGGTCGATTTTATCCTCATCCTCCGCCAATTTTTCACAAGCGTTCTTGTCCAGATTCAGCTTCATGAAATGTTCGTTGACCGCGGCATCGATCATGCGCCAGGAATCGCGTACCATGCCGCGGATGGCCAGCACCACCTGCTCCAACGCGGCGGTCGGAGTCGCCAGCAGATACGGCTCCAGAACGCGGACCGGAGGCTCCTGATCGGCGCGCCCGGGAATCAGATATTCACACAACTGGGCGAACGGCCGGAGGAAGGGCAGCAGGATCATGGCATTGGCCACATTGAACAAGGTGTGAGCCATGGCGATGTGCCGTTCGATATTCTGCGGTATCTCCGCGAAAACATCCCCAGGTGTGATCGCGTTGATCAACATCAGATAAATGGGAACGCGCGCTTCGCCGTAGGGAATATAAAAGCAGATCACCATGAAGACCGTTCCGAAGGCGTTGAACAGAAAATGCGCCAGCGCCGCCTGTTTGGCCGTCCGGTTGGCCGCCAGCGAAGCCAGAAACGCCGTAATCGTCGTGCCGATATTGGTCCCCAGCAGGAGCGGCACCGAGGTGTAGAAGTCGATCAGCCCGCCGCCGGCCAGCGCCAGGACGATCCCCATCGCCGCCGAACTGCTTTGGACCAGCATCGTCAGCACCGTGCCGATGATAATAGCACCGAGCACCGGCCCCAGCGGCATCAAGCTTCCCGCCGCGGGCGTACAATCGAACAACTGGAAAAAGTGCTGAAAACTCGGCAGCACCCCCAGCACCTTGAGTTCGGAACTCATCAAGCCGATGCCGTAAAAAATCAAACCGAAACCGAAGATCGATTCGCCCCAGCCCCGAATCGTCCGTTTTTTGGCGAAGCTCACCAGCAAGCCGAGCGCAATCGCGGGCATCGCCAGCGCCCCCAGATTGAAGGAGATGATCTGGGCCGTGACCGTCGTGCCGATGTTGGCGCCGAAAATAATGCCGATGGCCTGAGTCAGATTGATCAAACCGGCATTGATGAACCCGATCACCATTACCGTGGTGGCGCTCGACGACTGAATCACCGCGGTCACCGCGGTTCCGGCGAATACGGCGACCACGCCGTTGCGCGAGAAGAACTGAAGGATTTTCTGCATGCGGTCGCCGGCGATTTTCATCAGACCGTCGCTCATCAGCTTCATGCCGAAAACGAACAGCGCCAGTCCGCCGAGAACGTTCACGATCACCTTCCACAAATCCAGAGCCAACATTTTCACCGTGATCTGGCGCATGAAGTAATTGGACGCCGGATCGGCGACTTCAATGCCGATCTGGTACTCGCCGCTGACATTGCCCAGCTTGATCCGGGCCGCGGCTTCACCTTCGCTGTTGGTATGGAGCGTTTCGGGAATGATTTCCGCACCGGCATTGCCACCTGAAGGCGACCCCAGAATCTTGAAATAAACCGGAATGTTGGCCGCCGCCCGGCCGTCGGCATTGACCAGCTTGATGGTCACCGGACGCGGTGCCAGAGAGTCGACCGCCGCCTCCTGACGACCGCCGCTGATCTGGGCGCCGACGGTGAAACGGACCGTCACCGCCAGATCGGGAGCTGCCGTCGGCACGATACGCAGATAATGATCTCCGACGCGCTTGCCCGCCCGGATCGTGAAATGCGCCGCGCCGCCCGGATCGGTGGTAGTGCTTTCCGGCGTTATCGTCAGATCGGACCCGGGCAAAACCTGCGCCTTCAATTCCGCATGGGCTACCGGATTGCGTTCGCCCTTGCCGCCGAAAAGCCCCGGTTTCAGCGGTCCGTTGACCGTGATCACCAGCGGACGGGCAAAATCGGTTTCGGGCAGGGCATACTGGTTGTCGCCGGAAAAAATTTTGATCTGGTCGATTTCTTCAGTACTTTTATCAGGCCGGCAACCCAAGAGAAAGATCGTGGCAATCAACAGCGCAACAATACAACCGGCTTGAAGAGTCGGACGTTTTTTCAAAATAGCACTCCGGAATTTTGCAATAAAAAACTTGTCTGGCTGAATTTAATATACACCGCCAACCGGAGTTCCTCAAGCATCAGTCGGTATTTTTTGCCAACTCTTTCAACCGGGCGATCTCGTTCGCCCACAGATCCTCATCGGGCGTTTCAAGCACCAGAGGAATATTTTCGAGATGCGGATCGGTCGCGATCCGGCCGAAGAGATCCCAGCCCAACGTCCCTGCGCCCAGCGATTCATGGCGGTCGAGATGACTGTTCAAACCGGCCTTGGCATCGTTGAGATGCATGCCTTCGAGCCGCTCGTAACCGATCAATTTTTCAAAACGCGCCCAGAAGCGTTCGTAGCCTTCCGGCGTGTCCAGATCGTAGCCGGCGGCGTAGGTATGGCAGGTGTCGATGCAGACGCCGACGCGGGGGGAGGCATCCAATAATTCGATCAACCGCGCCAGATGCTCGAGCGCGAAACCGAGGTTGGTGCCCTGTCCGGCGGTATTTTCGATTACGGCGTGAACCTGCTGCGTGGCCTCAAGCGCCGCCTTCATGCCCGTAGCGATCAGGCTCAGGCATTCTTCGACGGAGACGGCGTTGAGATGGCTGCCGGGATGAAAGTTGAGCTTGACCAGGCCGAGTTGTTCACAACGCTGCATTTCGTCGATGAACGCCGCGACCGCACTCCGGTGTTTGACCGGATCGGGCTGGCCGAGATTGATGAGGTAGCTGTCGTGCGGCAGAATATGGGCCGGAGCGAAGCCATGGGCGGTGCAATTTTCCCGGAATGCGGCGATCTCCTCCGCGGTCAGGGGCGGAGAGCTCCATTGACGCTGGTTTTTGGTGAACATGGCGAAGGCGTCCGCGCCGATGCGCGCCGCATTGAGCGGGGCATTGGCCACGCCGCCGGCGATGCTGACATGGGCTCCAAAGTATTTCATCGGGACAAATTCCTCGGTTTTTTCGGTTTTCCGCTTGGCAAAAATCGCTTCAGCGTGTAGGTTTACTATAACCGTTATTACGACAAAAGCGAGCTGGCAATGGTTCCTGTTCCAATAAAAAAAATCGCATCCGGACTGACGTTGCCGGTTCTCGGCGCCGGCACCTGGCGCATCGGCGGCGCGACCGAGGCCGACCGCAGTTGCGACCGCGAAGCCGTGGCATCATTGCGAGGCATGCTCGAAGACGGATTCCGCCACTTCGACACCGCCGAAATGTACGGCGCCGGGCACACCGAGGAACTGCTCGGCGAGGCGCTGCGGGGCTGGCCGCGGAAAGAACTGCGGCTTACCGGCAAGGTCTGGAAAACCCATCTGACTTATGACGGCGTGCTGCGCGCCTGCGATGATTCACTGCGGCGGCTGGGCTGCGATTATTTCGATTTGTATTTGATTCATCAGGTCGCGCCGGAGGCCGACTGGCATGGTGTGTTGCGCGCCTTCGAGCGGCTGGCCGCGGAGAAACGCGTCCGCCACTTCGGCGTCAGCAACTTCACCCGGGAGCGTTGGCAGAACCTCCAGGCCATGACGCCGCTGGCGCTGGAGGCCAATCAGGTGCACTACAATCTGTGCTGCCGCGAAGCCGAGCACGCCGGACTGCTCGACTATTGCCGGGAACACGACCGGATGCTGATCGCCTGGCGGCCCTTGCAGAAGGGGACGCTGGCGCTGGATGTTCCGCTGATGCGGGAATTGTGTGAAAAATACGGCAAGACGCCGATTCAAGTTGCCTTGAACTTTTTGATCGCCCAGCCGCAGGTGGTGACCATCGCCGCCATGCGCGACGCCGCACACCGCCGGGAAAATCTCGGCGCCACCGATTGGATGCTTGACGCCGCCGACCTTGAGCGGCTGCGAAACGAATGGCCGGATCGCCGCGAACGCAGCGAGGCGCTGCCTCTGAGCTGATTTTATGGAGCTGAAATTCGACAACGGCACTTTGCTTCTGGATGGCGACGGCGTGGTGGAGCTGGCCGTCCGCGCTCCGGGATTGCTGAAATTCGATTCCCGCTGCAATGGTTTCCGGGCGCGCGGCTGCGACTATGCCGCATTGATCAAAGTTCTTCGCGAGCTTGAACTCGACTATACCGATTCCGCCTGTGCCTTTGCGCCGGTCGAACTGAATCTGAAGACCAA
Source organism: Victivallaceae bacterium (assembly GCA_036677805.1). GTDB lineage: Bacteria > Verrucomicrobiota > Lentisphaeria > Victivallales > Victivallaceae > SIG78. Next base: position 39,900 of record JAVBVS010000022.1, read on the forward strand.
AATCGTTCCGCGCCCCCACCAGACGACGGCATTCGAGGCCTGGCGCGAAAGCGGGTATCGCTCGGTGGCGGCCCTGCCTACCGGCAGCGGCAAAACCATCCTCGCGGTGATGGCCATCGCCCGGCTGCGGCGGCCGACTCTGGTGCTGGTGCCGACCATCGATCTGCTGGCCCAGTGGGCGGCGGTGCTGGAGCGGTTTTTCGGCGGTCCGGTGGGCATCTGGGGCGGCGGCGGCAATACCACCGAAGCGATTACCGTTTCAACTTACAATTCGGCGGTATTGAAGCTCGAGTTCCACGGCAACCGTTTCGCTTTTCTGGTCGCCGACGAGTGTCATCATCTGCCGGGACCGGTCAACCGGCTGGCCGCGGCATGGTCCATCGCCCCTTATCGGCTGGGGTTGAGCGCCACGCCCGAAGGCGACGCCGAGCGCGACGCGATTCTGGCCGAGCTGATGGGTCCGGTCAGCTGCCGGGTACATATCGACGAACTTGAGGGCGGGATTCTCGCCGCCTACGACGTTCGCACGATTGAACTTGAGCTGACGCCGGCGGAGCAGGCGGAGTATGACCGCAACCGGCAGCTTTATCTGGAATTTTTGCGTTCCCGCGGCATCGTGATGAATTCCAGACTGGGCTGGCGCAACTTTATCATGAGTGTCGTCCGCGCCGGTGCGCCGGGCCGGAGTGCGTTTCAGGCCTATCTCCGGCAGCGCGCCATCGCCCGCGGCGGCGAAGCCAAGCTTGAGCAGATCTGGGAGCTCCTGACCACTCACGCCGGAGACCGGATCATCATCTTCACCGCCGATAACGCAACCGCCTATACCATCGGCCGGCGCTATTTTCTGCCGGTGCTGACCCACCACACCAAGGCCGCGGAACGTAAAACGATGCTGGAAAATTTCCGCAGCGGACTCTGTCCGGTGCTGGTTTCAAGCAAGGTCCTGAACGAAGGCGTCGATGTGCCCGAAGCCAACATCGGCATCATCGTCTCCGGCGGTGCGAGCACCCGTGAACACGTTCAGCGTCTCGGTCGCATTCTGCGCGCCCGGCCGGGCAAGCAGGCGCTGCTGTACGAGCTGGTCAATTCCGGCACGTCGGAACTCGGTGTGGTCAACCGCAGGCGCGAGCACCGGGCCTATCAGAACAAAATGACGGGGGATTTATGCTGACTCGCGAATTGCTCCGGCTGACCCGCCGGGATCATCACGTCCATTTGAGCTTTGAATCGCCGGAGGGCGCGGGGCTGAATCTCTGCGCCGCCTTCCTCGATTGCTATGCCCATGCCGTCAGAACCCGCCAGACCCGCGCGGAACTGGCCGAAGCGCTCGAACCCCTGCTGAAAGGCGGCCCGACGCCCGCATTGGCGGCCGGATTGCAGAAAATACTCGACGATCATTGTGAATTCAAAATCACCGGCGCACCCGAAAATTGCGCCGAACTCCGGCAGGAAATCTTTCGCCGCGCCGCCGGAATACTGGCCGCACCGCCGGCGGATTTTGAACAATACCGCAAAATGGTGCTGCAAGGAGAAGCGGAATTCGACTTTTACGGCGATCTGCCGGATTACGAAACCCTGACCGGAATGCCGGATTGGACGGCGGTGGAATTTCTGAACCGCTACAATGTGGCGTTGGTCCAGGGCTGTCTGCTCTATGCCTCCAGTCTCGAAGTGACGCTGGAGGCTGCCACCCCGATGGAATTGCGCAAATTCATCCGGCGGCTGAAATTCTTCCGTCTGCTCGCCGAGGTCGAAAAATGCTCCGGACGCAAAATCAAACTCCGCCTGAGCGGTCCCTTTGCGCTTTTCAGCGAAAATCGCAAATACGGCTTGCAGCTGGCCGCGTTTTTTCCGGTGATTCTGCTTGCCGGACGTTGGAGCATCCGGGCGGAATTGCGGCTCCGTGACGGCGAATGTGAAATTCTTTCGCTCAATCATGAAAAATGTCCGCTTCGCTCCCATTATCAGCGCTGGAGCAGTTATGTGCCGGAAGAGGTGGCGCTCTTTTTGAAGGCCTTCCAACGCGAGGTGACGCAATGGCGCAGCGTGCCGGATGCGCCGCTGCCGGACATGCCTGGCGAGGGCAGCATTTTTCCGGATTTTTCCTTTGCCGCAGCCGATGATCCGAAGAAGATCATCCACATCGAATTGTTTCATCGCTGGCACTCCGGGCCGCTGGAAGCGCGGCTGGCATGGCTGGCATGTCACCCGGAGGTTCCGCTGCTGCTCGGCATCGACCGTTCGCTGCTGGGCAAGGAGGGCGAAGCCGGTTTCACCGCGCGCCACCCGATGCTGGAGCGGCATGGGTTTTTCTTCAGCAATTATCCCGGAGTCGACCGGGTGCGCCGGATGTTGGATAAATTCTGAATTTCCGGCGGGATCGCCGTTGCGGCAAGCCGTCTCAGCGCCGCAGCCAGGTGGCGGTGATGCCGGCTGGCAGAAGCCGTCCCGAGGCTTCCGGGATGGTCATCTCACCGCTGCTCAATCTGGCTTGGCCCAGCACCGACTCCAGCAGCCGCTCCAGCGCAATCGGAGTGAATCCCGGCGAATGACAGCTCAGAGTGAGGAATCCCGGCAATTGTGGATCAAGCAGATCCCGGCACATGGTCAGCAGTTCGATGATCTGATCCTCGATTTTCCAGAGCTGGCCAGAACTGCCGCGGCCGAAGCTCGGCGGATCGAGCGCAATCCCCTGATAGCGGCTGCCGCGCCGGATTTCCCGTTTGCAGAATTTCACCACGTCGTCGACAATCCAGCGGATGTTGTCCGGTACGTCGGCATTGAGCGACTGATTGATCCGGCCCCATTCGATCATGCCGCGCGCGGCGTCGAGGTGCCCGACTTTCGCTCCGGCCCGCGCCATCGCCATCGAGCCGACGCCGGAATAGGCAAACAGATTCAGTGTTTTGACCTCGGGTCCGAGTGTCGGAATCACCTGTTCAAAGAATTCCCAGTTGCAATATTGTTCGGCAAAAAATCCGAGGTGGCCGAAGCCGGTCGGCTTGACCTGGAGATCGAATCCGGCCCAGCTGACGCCCCAGCTTTCAGGCAGGGGCGCCTGCCGGTTCCGCCAGGTGCCATGGCCCGAACTGTCACGCACGAATTCCGAATCGGCAACCCGCCATTCACGCTCGTCCAGTGACGGCCGCCAGCTGGCATTCAGCGCCTGCCGGACCAGGCGGTGGGGACCAACCTGTTCGAGCTTGCGGAAGCCGCCGCTGTCCAGCAGCCGGTATGCAGGAAGGTTGGAGCTCATCGAGCCTCCTCGGGCATGGACGGAATCTGACTCGGCTTGACGCCGGGCGCGTGAAATACGATCTCTCCGGCGCAAATGGTCATCAACAGGCGATTGGTTTCCTGTTCAAAGATGGCAATGTCCGCCCGGGTGCCGGGCCGGAGAATGCCGCGATCGGTCAAGCCCAGGGACAACGCCGCATTGTAGCTCACCGTGCCCGCCGCATAAGTTTCGTCGGTGTTGCCGTAGGTCATCAAACTGTGCCAGCCGGTATCCAGCATGGTGGTGGTCCCGGCCAGCGTGCCGGCCGAGGTATGCGAAAACCCGTTCTCCACCAGAATCTCCGCGCTGCCGATCCAATAATGGCCGTCGGGCATCCCCGAAGCCATGGTGGCGTCGCTGATGGCCACCAGCTTGCTGCCCGGTTTGCAGCGGCAGGCCAGGTCGATCATGCGCGGGTGGATGTGCCGCCCGTCGATGATCAGCTCGGTCGTCACCCGGTTGTCGGTCAAGGCGACCGCGGTGATTGAAATCTGCCGCTGTTCCAGCGGCGGCATGCCGTTGAACAGATGGGTGCAGCAACGCGCTCCGGCGTCGATCGCCCGCAACGTTTCCTCTTCATTGGCCAGCGAATGGCCCATCGACGGCAGCACGTCGGATTCGCACAGAAGCTCCACCAGCTTGTCGGCATTGGTCAGCTCCGGCGCAAAGGTCATGCGCCGGATCCGGCCATTGGCCGCGGCCAGTAATTCACGAGCATATCCGAGGTCGATATTGACGATCGCCGTGTCGTCCTGAGCGCCGCGCTTCATATGATTCAGGAAGGGACCTTCAATATGAATTCCCACCGGCTGCGCGCCCGCGACCGGCTTCTCCAGCATGGCCGAAAGCCTGGCGGCATTTTCCAGCATCAGATTCCGCTCCAGACTCACCATCGTCGGCACGAAACTGGTTACGCCGCGCGCGGCGAGAATCGAGCTCATCGCTTCCATGCCGACAGTCGCCCCGCCGGCGAGGGACGCGTCGAAACCGCCCGCGCCATGGATATGCGTGTCGATGAAACCGGGCACCGCATAGGCGTTGGTCAATTCATAGACCTCCAGCTCGGGGTCGATGCTGAAAGCCGAAACGCCGCCGATGGCCAGAATGCGTTCGTCCTGGCACAATATGGCGCAATGTTCGATTTTTTTCTGCGGCGTGAGGCAGTAGGCCACGGTGTAGAGCCGCCGCAACCGATTTTTCGTTTTCATAAAATTGAATTGTCATTTGCAGTTTTCATAAAGGACTCGTATGGTAATGTATCCTGTTTTACCGAAAATACAATGGCCGCCGGCCTTTTGCCGGTAATTTTTTCCCGGTTTTCCGAAGACATTCTTTTGTCAAGGGGGCGGGGCGGAAAAAACATGATTTTTTTTCAAAAAAACTTTTGATTTTCGATTTGAAATATTGACAAACTGCGGGTAGATTGAAAATTGTCCTCCGCGAGAAAACCCGGAAGAAGCTGTTAATAACCTGTTGATAAACTATGCGCAACTCGGTGCATTTTGATGTAACTCGGTGCAACATCGGCAGGAATCGCACAGTTACGACAAAAACCGGTTTCCGGCGGGGGCAATGGCATCCCGCGGCGGCCGGCGGGCCCGCCGTTTTGAGCTTGAAAACAGTGGAAATCATTGTTTGATTGCAACTTGCGGAAAATGATGCGCATTCCCCGCGGGAAAGCCGTGGAATACCGCCGGAAACGAGCGACGGCACGGCCGGAATACGCGGGAAACAGATTGTGAACAACTTAGCCGATCCGAAACGGGGAACGGGGGATGTTTTTGATGCGGGGCAGGGAATTTTTATTTTTAAGTCGTTTTTAATTCAGGTATATTGAGTCAATGTCGAACGGGGAAAAATTGGCGGCGGAAGTGTGGCGGATTGCCGCCCGGCGCTTGAAGGAAAAGGTGCATCCGAATACGTATCAGCAGTGGTTTGCCAATCTGATCCCGGTGCGCCTGAGCGCCGGACGTCTGGTCTTGGGCGTGCCGGAAGAATTTTTCGGCGACTGGCTGCGCGATTACTATTCGATCGATATCAATCAGGCCCTGGCTGACATCGACGGCAATACCTATACGTTCGATCTGGAAGCGGGACATTATCCCGCGCCGGCGAACGAAACGCCGCCTGCGGACGCTGCCCTGATCGAGAAAATCGATCATCGGGTCAATGATGAGCCCGGCATGATGGCGCACCCGCCGGCGAATTCCGCATCGTCAGGCCGCCCGGAAGGCGGCTTGGCCGAAACGCCCGCCGCGGCCGGGAAGGCGCGAATCATTTCACGTTATACCTTCGACAATTTTGTGGTCGGCGAAGAAAACCGCTATGCCTACACCGCCGCCCGCCGCGCCGCGGAATGCCCCGGCGTGTTCAATCCGCTTTATATTTACGGCAACACCGGCACCGGCAAGACCCATTTGCTGCACGCGGTGGCCCATCAGGTACGGCAGGGCAATCCCCGGGCGGTGGTGCGTTATGCCACTTGCGAAGAGATTCTCAACAGCTTTGTCGAGTCGCTCCAGAGTCACAATTACGCCACCTTCCGCGCGCAGCTGCGCAATGTCGACATGCTGCTGGTGGACGACATCCACATGCTCGGCAAAAAAGGCGAACTTCAGGAACAATTTTTCAACGCCTTCAACGTCCTTTATGCCGAAAACCGGCAGATCATTCTGACCTCGGACAAGCGCCCCTCGGAAATCGTCGGACTGGAGGCGCGCCTGATTTCCCGCTTCGAACAGGGCGTGACGACCGAAATCTACGCGCCGGGACTGGAAGTGCGGATTGCGATTCTGCGCGGCATGCAGGAGGAATTCATGGTGCGCTTCGGCGACGATATCCTCGAGTTCATCGCTTCGCGCATCTCCAGCAACGTGCGGCGGCTGCGCGGCGCCCTGATGCGCCTCCTGTCGCGGGTGTCGCTGCATCCGGAGCTGTCGATTACGCTGGAAAACGTCGAGGATATCCTTCACCCCGTTTTCGAGGAAGAACATTCGGTCAAACTGGTGACAGTGGAGGAAATCCAGAAGAAGGTGGCCGAGCATTACAATCTGCGGCTGAGCGATCTGCTGAGCGACAAGCGGCCCAAATGCATCGCCGAGCCGCGCATGATCGCCATGTATCTGGCGCGCAAGCTGACCGGCCAATCTTTTCCGCAGCTGGGCAGCGCCTTTGGCCGCAATCATGCGACGATCATGAACGCCTGGAACAAGGTGCCGGAACTTTGCGGCCGCAGCGAGGAGTTGCGACGCGCCGTGGCGCTGCTCGAACGCCAGCTCGGTTCCTGACCTGACATCGAGAGGCCGGAAAATCACCCGCCGGAGGCCGGACCGCCTTCCGGCGGATTTTTTTTTAGGATATTTGCAAAAAATGGCTGGAAAAGTTTGACGCTTCCCCATGTACGGGGTTATATTATACGCATGACGCCTGAAAACGTCGAATTTGAACATCAAAAACTGTGGATGAGGTATGAACGCCTACAATGAGTTGAAAGCCCGCGGTTTCGCCTACCAGGAAACCGACGCCGAAAAAATCGCCGCCTTGCTCGACAGCGAAAAAATCGCGTTCTATGTGGGCTTCGATCCGACCGGGAGCAGTCTCCATGTCGGCCACCTGCTGCCGATCATGGCCATGCGGTTGCTGCAGCGTTGCGGTCACAAGCCGATCGTGCTGGTCGGCGGCGCTACCGGACAGATCGGCGATCCGTCCGGCAAGCTGACCGCGCGGCCGATTCTGACCAAGGAAGAGGTGGCGCACAATGTCGATTGCCTGCGCGGCCAGCTGGCGCGCTTCATCGCCGTCGACCGGGCGGTTTTCGTGAACAACGCCGACTGGTTCGCCGATGTGAAATATCTCGATTTTTTGCGCGAAATCGGCAATAAGTTCAGCATCAACAAAATGCTGGCCCAGGAGTCGGTGAAGATGCGCCTCGAAAGCGGGTTGAGTTTTCTGGAATTCAATTACTCCATTCTTCAGGCATATGACTTTTACGTCCTGAACCGCGATTACCATTGCAAGATGCAGTTCGGCGGCCAGGATCAGTGGGGCAATATGGTCTCCGGAGTCGATCTGGTCCGCCGCATGTCGCAGAATGAAGTCTTCTGCATGACCTTTCCGCTGTTGCTCGACAGCAACGGCATGAAGTTCGGCAAAACCGCCGGCGGCAACAATGTCTGGCTTGACGTGGAGCGGACGCCGGTTTTCGACTACTACCAGTTCTGGCGCAATTGCGACGATGCGCAGCTCGGGAAGCTGCTGGCCTTTTTCACCACGCTGCCGATGGCGGAAGTGGAACGCCTGAGCGCGCAGACCGACAGCGGCATCAACCGCGCCAAGGAAATCCTGGCCTATGAAGCAACGTCTCTGGCCCACGGCGAAGCCGCGGCCAGAGACGCCTATCTGGCCGCCGGAAGCAAATTCGGCTTTGCCGATCCCGCCGGCAAAATCGTCACTTCCAGCGCCATTGCCCGGATCGATATCGCCGCCGCCGCGCAGTCCGATGTGCCGACGGTGGAAGTCGAGCGGGTGAAATTTTCCGGGGAGGGACTGCGTTTGACCTCGCTTTTCGCCGAAATCGGGTTGACCAAGTCAGCCAGCGAAGCACGGCGGCTGGTTGAGGGCGGCGGGGCCTACTGCAACGACGAACGGGTCGGCGATTTCAACCGGGTGATTACGGAAGCCGATTTCCGCGATGGCGCGTTGCTGCTCAAAGCGGGAAAAAAGAATATGAGAAAAGTTGTGTTGAAATAGTTTTGCGGCGGCCGGAGATCAAACCTCCGGCGCCGTGCAGGGAAACTGTCCGATCACTGTAATTCGGGTGTGATATATGCCGGTAAAAGTAAAAATGGAATGCCCGGAAGGGCCGCTTTACGACGCAGCGAAAAGCGTCGTCAAAACTCTGCGTGAAGCCGGATATCAGACCTATTGGGTCGGCGGCGCTCCGCGCGATATCCGGCGCGGAGACGAGCCCGATGATATCGATCTGGTCTCGGTGGCGACTCCGGAGGCGATTCAGGCGGTCTATCCCGACGCCGATCTGGTGGGCGCCTGTTTCGGCGTGTCGTTGGTCAAGGCCGGCGGCTTCGTGTTCGAAGTGGCCACCTGCCGCGAAGAGCGCGGCTACAGCGACGGCCGTCGCCCGGACGCGGTGCGCTACACCAAAAACTTCGAACTCGATATCATGCGCCGCGATTTCACGGTCAATGCCATGCTTTATGAACCCAACTCCGGCGAACTCATCGATTATGTCGGAGCGCTGGTCGACATGGACGACCGCAACATCCGGACGGTGGGCAATCCGCTGGATCGTTTCAACGAGGACTATTTGCGGATGTTGCGCGCAATCCGCTTCGCCGCCAAACTCGATTTCAATCTTGCGCCGTCGACCTTCAATGCCATCGGCAAGCTGGCGCCGAAAATCAAGTTGCTGGCGCCGGAACGGGTGCGTCAGGAGCTTGAACTGATGCTGACCGGGGAATCGCCGGCCACGGCGCTGCGCCTTTTGAAATCCACCGGATTGCTGGCGGTGGTGCTGCCGGAAGTGGAAGCGCTCGCCGGAGTCGCACAGCCCAAAAAATTCCATCCTGAAGGAGATGCCTGGACCCACACGCTGCTGATGTTCGATTTTCTCGAAGAACAGCCGGACGCGGAGCTGGCATGGAGCATTCTGTTGCACGATGTGGGCAAGCCGGTCACCCGGACCGTCGACGACAACAAGGTGCCGCATTTTTACAATCACGAGGTCGAGGGCGCCAGAATTGCGGCGACGGTTGCCGAGCGGCTGCGCTTTTCCAATGCGATGCGCGATCGCGTGGTTCATGCGGTGCGCAACCATATGCGCATGGCCGCGGTCTGCAACATGCGCGAAGCCACGGTCAAACGGCTGCTGTCCGAGCCGGAACTGCCGCTGGAGCTGGAACTGCACCGGGTTGACTGCCTGGCCTCCCATGGAATGATGAGCTGCTATGAATTTCTGCGCGACCGGCTGGCCGGCATGAAAGATGCAATCGTACTTCCGGAACCGTTGCTGACCGGCGACGATCTGATTGCCGCAGGGTATCAGCCGGGACCGGAGTTCCGGGAAATATTGGACCGGATCATGGATGAACAACTCGACGGCGTCCTGACCGACAAGGCCGGCGCGCTGCAATATCTGCGGGAGAATTTCCCGCCGGAGAGCGCCGACCGGGAATGAATGCCGGAAGGCGTTCTTCCGCAATGCGGCAAACAAGGGAAAGACCTGAACTGAAATGAGTACGAAAATTGGCGCGCCGGAAGATTATTTGAATGCCGGAGTGCTGGCCCGGCTTCAACTGGAGCGATTGCAGAAAATTGTACGGCATGCTTACGATCGCGTGACGGTGTTCCGGCAACGCATGGAAGAACGCAGGCTGCGGCCGGAAGACATCCATGCTCTTGATGATTTGCGCAAATTGCCGTTTACGGTCAAAAATGACCTGCGCGATTCCTATCCGTTCGGTCTTTTCGCCGTGCCGATGTCCGAGGTGGTGCGGCTCCATGCCTCCAGCGGCACCACCGGCAAGCCGATCGTCGTGGGATACACCCAAGCCGACATCGAATTGTGGGCCGGAGTCATGAAGCGGGCATTCCAGTGTTGCGGCCTTGATCGCAATGATGTGGTTCAGGTATCTTACGGCTACGGTTTGTTCACCGGCGGACTCGGCGCCCATTACGGGACCGAAGCGCTGGGCGCGACGGTGGTGCCGACCTCCGGCGGCAACACCCAGCGGCAGATCATGGTGATGCAGGATTTCGGCGTCACGGCGATCTGCTGTACGCCAAGCTATTTCAATTTTCTGGCGGAGAAGGCCGTCGAAAGCGGCGTCAATCTGCGCGAACTGCCGTTGAAGGCCGGAATCTTTGGGGCGGAACCCTGGACCGACGCCATGCGCCGGCAGATTGAAGAGACCACCGGCATCGAAGCGTTCGATATCTACGGCCTGTCCGAAATCATCGGCCCGGGCGTGGCGATCGAATGCCCCGAACATCGCGGACTGCATATTTTCGAGGATCATTTCTATCCGGAAATCATCGACCCGGATACCGAGGAAGTATTGCCCGACGGCGAGTATGGCGAACTGGTGATCACCACCTTGACCAAGGAAGCGTTTCCGATGATCCGGTACCGCACCCGCGATCTGACCCGGATGATCAGCGAGCCTTGTCCCTGCGGGCGGACCATCCGGCGGATTGATCGCATCTCGAGCCGCAGTGACGACATGATGATCATTCGAGGCGTAAACGTATTTCCCTCGCAGATCGAAGCTGCGCTGCTTTCGGTGGAGGGCACGACGCCGCATTACAACATCGTGCTCTACACGGAAAACGGGATGGACAACCTCGAAGTCGATGTCGAAGTCACGGAAGCGCTTTTTTCCGACAAGGTCCGGGCGATGGAAGAATTGCAGAAAAAACTGGCTTCGGCCATCGAGCATACCATCGGACTGCGGGTCCGGCTCAAGCTGGTGGCGCCGCAGACGATTCAACGCTCGGAAGGCAAGGCCAAGCGGGTAATCGACCGGCGCGAACGTCTGTAACAAGTAAATCCAGTCATCATCAACGATAAAAACAAAGAGGGTAGGGTGTTTATGCGTAATATTCTGCGAATTGCCGCTCTGTTCGTGGTCTTCGGGACCGTGGCCGTCTCCGCCGCCGCCGCGGCGGAACCGATTGAAATTGCGAAATCCGCGCAGCGTGGCTTTGCCCCGCCGACGCTGAAAATCCAGTCGCTGGAAGGCGATCCGGTGGTAACCGAGCCGTTGCGCCGCTATCTGGCGACTTCGGGCTGGTTCCGGGTAGTCGAAAGCGGAGAAGCCGACTACAACCTTCAGGCCAAAGCCGGCGGCGGCACGATCAATATGGTGCTGGCGTTCGGCGGCAATCCGGTGTTCAACCAGAGCATGCGCTACACCGGCGATCCGCGTCGGGCGGCGGCGCGGGCGGTCGATGAAGTGCTGATGGCGCGTTTCCAGAAAAAACTGTGCGACAGTCGGATCGCTTTCACCGCGGAAACCAAACCGGGAATCAAGGAGGTCTTCGTCTGCGATACCGACGGCGGCAATCTGCGCAAAATTACCGATTCCACCACCAGCTGCGTCGAACCCGGCTGGATGCCGGATGGCGAATCGGTGGTTTATACCCGTTACAATCTTTCCGGGACCGATGTCTGTCAGACCATGCTCGATCCCTGGCGTACCCGCCGCCTGACCTCGTTTCCGGGCATGAACGTCGGTGCATCCGTGCATCCGAACGGCAATTTTTTGGCGCTGGTGATGAGCGTCGACCGTCAGGTTGAGCTTTATGTCAAATCGGTCAACGGCCGGGAAAAACGGCGGTTGACCAGCAGCAAGGCGGTGGAAGCATCGCCGTGCTGGAGCCAGGACGGTCAATCGATCTGTTTCGTTTCCGACCAGTCGGGACGGCCGAAGCTCTGCGTGGTTCCCGCCAACGGCGGGTCGATCCAGACGCTGCCCACGCTGGGCAGCGAAGCGGTGACGCCGAACTGGTCGCCGGACAATCAGATCGTCTATGCCGCCAAAGTTGGCGGCAATTATCAGTTGGCGGTGCTCGATCTTTCCGGCGGCGGCGACAGCGGCCTGATTCCGAACCTGCCCGCGGGCGATTGGGAATCGCCGGCGTGGGCGCCGGATTCGCGCCATGTGGTTGCTTCGCGCCGGAACGGCCGGAAAGCGGAAATTTATGTGGTCGACACCAAGACCGGGGTTTCCCGCAAACTGGTCAATTTACAGTATTCGCAAAGCTCCCCGGATTGGTCGGATATCAGAAAACGCTGAGGCGATGACAAATCTTTTTCATCAGGAATGCGCATATCTCGACAGTCTTCAGCATTTCGGCATCAAGCTCGGACTGGAACAGAGCCGGGAACTGGCCGACCGCTGCGGAGCGCCGGACCGGAAGTTGCGGTTTCTGCATCTGGCCGGAACCAACGGCAAGGGGTCGGTCGGGGCCATGCTCGAACGGGCGTTGCGGGAAAATCACTGCATTACGGGGTTCTATTCGTCGCCGCACCTGATTTCGGTCCGGGAGCGCATTCGCGTCAACGGGCAGGCGGTTTCGGAGGAGGAGTTCGGCGCGACCGCCGCCATCGTCCGGAACGCCGCCGAAGCCATGCGGCAGGCCGGGCGCTGTCCGACCTATTTCGAGTTTCTGACGGTCATGGCGCTGCTGATTTTCGCCCATCACCGATGCGATTGGGTGGTTTGGGAAACGGGGATGGGTGGCAGACTCGATTCGACCAATATTGTGATGCCGGAAATCGCCGTGATCACCGGAATTGCGCTTGACCATCAGAAATACCTCGGCCACACCATTCCCGAAATTGCGCGGGAAAAGGCCGGGATTGTCAAACCCGGGCGGACGGTGGTGGCCGGGGCCATGCCGACGGCGGCGCGTTCCGTAATCGCCGAGCGCGCGCATCAGTTGTCCAGCCCGCTCTGGTTTGCGGAGGAAGAGTATCCGGAGCGGCCGGAAATCGCATCGTCGCAGATGCCCGGGCATCAGCGTTTTCGCCTCGGCGACCGGCAGATTGAATTGATGCTTCCGGGGCCGATGCAGCGACGCAATGCGCAGGTCGCATTGACCGTATTACGGCAGATCGGATTGCTCAATGACGCCGCGGTGCGCGGGCTGGCGCTGACCCGCTGGCCGGGCCGGATCGAACTGTGCGCCGACAATCGGGTGCTGGTCGACGGCGGCCACAACCCCGATGGCTTGCTGGCTTTGTGCGAAGCGCTGCGGTCGCTCTATCCGGGGCGGAAATTGCACTGGGTCTTCGGCGCATTTGCCGACAAGGATTTCGACGGCGGACTGAAGTTGATTGCCCCGCTGGCGGCGACGCTGGAGGCAGTCGGCTTCGCCGAAGGCTCCCGATTGTCGGCGGAGCCGGAAGCAATATGCCGGTGCGCCCGCGAGGCGGGGATTGCCGACTGCCGGAGCGGCCGGAATTTGTCCGCCATTCTCCAGGATTGGCTGGAACGGACGCCGGAACCCGGCGAGCCGCCGCTGGTGGTGGCCGGGTCGCTCTATCTGGCGGGCGAGGCGCTGGCGGAATTGGAAGAAGAATCGCGCATCCTGGATTTGTGATGGATCAGCCGAAAGAAAGTTTATGGATAACAATTTTACCATTCGGACAACCATGAGCAGTTTGAACAAAACCGATGGCGCGATATTGCTGCCGCTGCGGCATGTGGTGCTGTTTCCGTTTGTGCTGACGCCGGTTTTCGTGGACAAGCCGGAAGAGGTTGAACGGCTCCGGCGGGCGTTGGCGGGAAACCGGCTGGTGGCGACCTTTCCGGTCGTACCCGAAAATACCCGCGAATTCGCCGCGCAACACCCCGACAAGGCGTTGAAAGTCGATCATTACGGCGAAGAACTGGTGTCGGCGGTCGGGTGCAAAACCCGGATTGTGAAAATGCTGAATATGCCGGATGGCGCGGTTCGCGTACTGCTCCGGGGCGTGGCCCGGATCGGCTATGTGGCGCCGCCGGCCGAAAGCGACGGCACGATCTTTCCGGTGATTCCCGATCCGGAAGAGGATTCGGCCAAGATCGACGGTATGGTGCGGCAGGCAGTCCAGCAGTTTCATATGCTGGCCGGTATGCTGCCGAATTTTCCCGAGGAGCTTCGACTCGGCGTAATCAATCTCGGCAATCCATTGCGGATCGTGGATATGATCGCCGATACTCTGGGCTTCTCCTATGAGGAAAAAATCTGCCTGCTGCAATTGGGTACGGTGGAGGCGCGGCTCTATTTCCTGCTCGGTCTTCTGAATCGGGAAATCGAAGTCATGCAGCTCGGCAGCAAGATTCAGGCGGAGGTGCATCAGAATCTCACCCAGAATCAGCGTGAATACTATCTGCGCGAACAATTGCGCCTGATCAAGGAAGAGCTCAAGGAAGACAGCCGCAATCCCGACATCGCGGATATCGAAACCCGGATGGCGGCGCTGGATCTGCCCGAAGCGGTGACCGATACCGTCAACAAGGAACTTTCCCGGCTGGAGTTGATTCCGACCGCGTCGCCGGAATATCATGTCTCCTACAATTATATCGACTGGCTGCTGGCGGTGCCGTGGAAAACGGTGTCCGATGACAATCTCGATATCAAACGCGCCGCCCAAACCCTCGACGCCGATCATTACGGTCTTGAGGACGTCAAAAAACGGATTCTGGAATTTCTGGCGGTGCTGGCGCTCAAACCCGACCGCAAATCCCCGATTCTCTGTCTGGTCGGACCACCGGGCGTCGGCAAAACCTCGCTCGGACAGTCGATCGCCCGGGCGACCAACCGCAAGTTCGTGCGCGTGGCCCTCGGCGGGGTGCGCGACGAGGCTGAAATCCGGGGACACCGCCGGACTTATATCGGCGCACTGCCGGGACGGATCATCCAGAATCTCAAAAAAGCCGGAGTGGCCAATCCGGTATTCATGCTCGATGAAATCGACAAGCTGGCCAGCGACCAGCGCGGCGATCCTGCTTCGGCGTTGCTCGAGGTGCTCGATCCGGCCCAGAACAACAGTTTCAACGATCACTATCTCGAACTCGATTACGATCTGAGCCGGGTGTTCTTCATCGCCACCGCCAACGTGCTGGAAACGATTCCGCCGCCCTTGCTCGACCGCATGGAGATCATCCGGCTGCCGGGGTATACCAATTTTGAAAAGCGCGAAATCGCCCGGCGTTATCTGGCGCCGCGCCAGATCAGGGAGAACGGGCTCAAGAGCCGGCAGATTTATTTTTCGATGGCCGCCATCGACGAAATCATCGATTATTACACCCGTGAAGCGGGAGTGCGCCATCTGGAACAATCGATCGCCGCGGTTTGCCGCAAACTGGCGCGCAAGATCGTGGAAGGTGAAATCGATGCCGCCGGGCGTACCACGGTGCAACCGGCATTGGTGCGCGAATGCCTCGGCCCGCGCCGCTACCTGATCGACGAGGCCGCCCATGCGCCTGCCGTCGGCAGCGCCACCGGCATGGCCTGGACCGCGGTCGGCGGTGAAATCTTGACCGTCGAGAGCCTGATCCTGCCCGGCAAGGGCGATCTGAAGCTGACCGGACGGCTGGGCGAAGTGATGCGCGAGAGCGCCGAAGCGGCGTTTTCGCTGCTCAAAAGCCGGGCCGGGGGATACGGGATTGCCGAGGATATTTTTGAAAAGCATAATTTTCACATTCATGTGCCCGACGGGGCCACACCCAAAGACGGCCCTTCGGCGGGGATCACGATCACCGCGGCGCTGTATTCGCTGCTGACCGGCCGCCAGACGCGTCCGGCGCTGGCGATGACCGGCGAAGTCAATCTGCGCGGGCAGGTGACCGCCATCGGCGGACTCAAGGAAAAGGTGATCGCCGCGTTGCGCTCCGGCATCCAGACCGTGGTGATCCCCGAAGAAAACGTGAAAGATCTCGAAGAGATTCCGGATATGGTTCGGAGCAAGCTCGAATTCAAGCCGGTGGCGGATGTCGATACGGCGCTGGCGGTGATTTTCGGGCCGGGAGGGCAGGCGATATGAGATGCGCTGTCGTACTGGCGATCATGGCCGTGATGGCGGCGTTGGCGCTGAACGCCGCAGGCGCTGATCTGTCGGCGGGCGACTTCCTCCGCCTGGCGGCGCAGCGCAGCGCACTCAACGACAGCTACGCCGTGCTTCGCGGCCAGATCAGCCATCTGCGCAAAAATGCCGGCGGGGCCGAATATTACCCGATTGTGTTTGAGGTGCTGTTCCGCCCCGCGGAGATGCGCGGAAGGTTGGCGCTCGACGGCAAGGAAACCTACGATATCCGGCGGGTGGTGGGCGCGCCGAATATTTCCGCCGCGGCCGCAACCCGGGACCAACAGTCGCTGCTGAATCGGCTGGGCATGGAGATCAGCGATCTCGCCATGGGCTTTCTCGACTATCCGGTCCGGGGGGAAGAACCGCCCGAACGGATCAAGACGGTGGATTGCCGGGTGTTGCTGCTGGATGCGCCCGATGGCGGTACGGTCAAAACGTGGATCAGCCGGGAATATCTGTTCCCGGTCCGGGCCGAATTTTACGCGCCGGGACACTACCTGAAAGATAAGCCGGAACGAACGCTGGAAGTGACCGGTTTCAAAAAAATCGACCGCTATTATGTAGTCACCGACTTTGCGATTCTGGGACGCGAATGGCGCACCCGGATCGCTTTCGACGATTGCAAGGTCGGCAAAAACAATACGCCGGAGGCCGATAATCTGTTCCGGCTGCTCAACGGCGCGAACCCAGTGGAATCAACCCATGCAGAACGGTGAGATCGTCAGCAACCGGCGGCTGAAAGGCGACTATTTTCAGGTCGGTTTTCATGCGCCGGAGATTTGCGCTCGAGCGCAGGCCGGGCAATTCGTGCATGTGCGCATTGCCCGGCTGGAGGCGCATATCCTGCGCCGGCCATTTTCCATCAACGATGTCGATCCGGCCAGCGGAGTCCTGACCGTCACCTACAAGATCGTCGGCGACGGCACGCGGGCGCTGTCCGAGCTGCCATCCGGAAGCGTCTGCGATCTTCTGGGGCCGCAAGGCAGCGGTTATCACTTGCCCGCACCCGGTGAAATCCCGGTCATGATCGCGGGCGGCTACGGTTCGGCCGCGATGTACCTGATCGCCAAACGTGCGGCGAATCCCGGCATCCTGCTCTTGGGGGCGCGAAGTGCGGACGACCTGATTCTGGCCGAGGATTACCGACTGTTGGGCTGCGATGTGCGGATTGCCACCAACGACGGCAGCGCCGGCAGCAAGGGCTTCGTGACCGCGCTGCTGGCGGAATTGCTCCGGGAAAAGAATCCATCCCACCGGTTCTACGCCTGCGGGCCCACCCCGATGCTGATGGCGGTCGGAGCGATGTTGATGGAAGCCGGCCGGCCGGAGGCGGAATTGAGTCTCGACCATGTGATGTGCTGCGGCGTCGGCGCCTGCTTCGCCTGCGTGGTCAAAGTGCGGGACCGCGACACCTGGCGTTATGCGCGCAGCTGTGCCGAAGGCCCGGTATTTCGAGCGGACGAGGTGTACTATGGCGATTGATCTGAGCGTCGATCTGGGCAAGTTCAAGCTGAAGAATCCGGTCATGACCGCATCCGGTACTTTCGGCTACGGCTATGAATACCACCAGCTGTATGATATCGCGCAACTCGGCGCGGTGGTGGTCAAGGGCATCGCGCCGTTTGCCACCCACGGCAATCCGACGCCGCGGGTGGCCGAAACCGCCAGCGGCATGCTCAATGCCATCGGTTTGCAGGGGCCGGGGATCGATCAATTCATCCACGGCGAGCATTATCTGCCGTTTCTGCGCACCACTGGTGCGGCGGTGATCGTGAACATCTGGGGCAAAACCATCCGCGATTATTGTGAAGTCGCCGAGCGGCTTGAGGCCGAACGCGATGCTTTGACCGCGCTCGAAATCAACATCTCCTGTCCCAACGTGAAAGCCGGCGGCGTGGCGTTCGGCACCGATCTCGATCTGCTCGGGCAGGTGGTTTCTGCGGTGCGCCGCGCGACGACTTTGCCCTTGATCACCAAGCTCAGCCCCAATGTGACCCGCATCGGCGATTTCGCCCGTGCCGCAGAAGCCGCCGGGAGCGATGTGATTTCGCTGATCAATACCGTCACCGGCATGGCGATCGACATCGAAACCCGCCGCCCGAAAATCGCCAACCGCACCGGCGGACTCAGCGGTCCGGCGATCAAGCCGATAGCCGTGCGCATGGTCTACGAGACCGCGCAGGCGGTGGCGATCCCGGTAATCGGCATGGGCGGCATCATGAACGGTGACGACGCGGTCGAATTCCTGCTGGCCGGAGCCCGGGCGGTGGCGGTCGGCACGGCGATCTTCAACGATCCTTATGCGCCGCTCAAAGTGATCGACGGCATCCGCGACTACCTTGAGCGGCACGGCTGCAAGTCAGTCGATGAAATCATCGGCGCATTGGAAGTTTAAGCGACGGAATTGCAGAAAAGTCCATCCCTTTGCCGGAATCTCCATTTACAGCAATCGTTTTCGTGATACATTATTCAACAGTAAAAGGAATCAGTGGTCATGCCGATTTTCAAACCGTTCCATGGTTTGCTCCCGGTCCCGGAACGCGCCGCCAAGGTGGCCGCAGTGCCATACGACGTGGTGAACTCCGAGGAAGCGGCCGTTCTGGCCGCAGGCAATCATTACAGCTTTCTCCATGTTTCCCGGCCGGAAATCGATCTGCCGGCGGGAACCGATCTGTACAGCGACGCGGTTTACGCTCAGGCGCGCCGGGCCTTTGAACGGCTGACCGCCGAAGTGCCGCTGAAGCGCGACGCTCAGGCGCATCTGTATTTGTATAAGCTGGTGATGGACGGCCGCGAACAGATCGGCATCTTCGGCGCCGCGTCGGCGGTCGACTATGCCGAAGGCCGGATCAAAAAACATGAAAAAACCCGGCAGGACAAGGAAGACGACCGGACCCGCCATGTGATGACGCTGCGTTCGCATACCGGCCCGGCTTTTTTCACCTACAAGGATGCGCCCGCCATCGACGCGATCGTCGCGGCCGAGCTGAAAAAGGCTCCGCTCTTCGACTTTACCGCGGCCGACGGCATCGGCCACACCCTCTGGCGCATCGACGCCGCGACCAGTGAAAAACTGGCCGGACTGTTCGCCGCCATTCCCTGTTTTTACATCGCCGACGGCCATCACCGCAGCGCGGCGGCGGCCCGTACCATGCAGGAATGCCGTCCGGACAATCCCCGCCACAACGGCGAGGAAGATTACAATTATTTTCTGGCCGCCGCCTTTCCGGCTTCGCAGCTCAAGATTCTGCCCTACAACCGGGCGGTGCGGACGCTCAACGGCTTGAACAAGGCGGAGTTCCTGAAGCGCCTGGAAGAAAAATTCACGGTTGCGGCAAGCACGGTCAAAACGCCGGAACAAGGCGGACGGTTTCAGATGTATCTGGATGGCGCCTGGTACGCGGTGACGCCGAAATTCGACACCGCGCGCCTCGGCGTGATCGAGCGGCTCGATGTGAGTGTATTGCAGGACAATGTGTTGGCGCCGATTCTGGGCATCGCGGATCCGCGGACCAGCAAGGCGATTGATTTCATCGGCGGAATCCGCGGCGCCGGAGAGTTGGAAAAGCTGGTTGATTCCGGCAAGTTCCAGGTCGCGTTTTCCATGTATCCGACCACCGTCGGACAGTTGATCGACATTGCCGACGCGGGCGCGATCATGCCGCCCAAGTCGACCTGGTTCGAGCCGAAACTGCGCGACGGGCTGGTCTGTCACAACTTTTAACGCAGTCGGAGTTTCTCCTCCATGAAAAAACTCAGAGTAGGCATCGTCGGGTTCGGCGGCATCGGTCATCTGCACGGTTCGATTTACCAGAATCTGCCGCATTGCGAACTGGTGGCGGCGGCCGATCCCGATCCGGCCAAACGCGCGGCGGAAACCGGGGACATCAATCTTGGCATTCCCGCCCGCGTCGATTTGAGCCGGATTCATGCCTATGCTGATTTTGAAACCATGCTGGCGGCGGAAAAGCTTGATTATGTGGATATCGCGCTGCCGACCGATCTTCATGCGGAGTACACGGTGCGGGCGTTGGAGGCCGGACTCCATGTCTTTTGCGAAAAGCCGATGGCGCGGAGCGTCGCGGAAGCCGAGCGGATGCTGGCGGCCGCGCATCGGGCCGGACGCAAATTGATGATCGGGCAATGTCTGCGCTTCTGGCCCTGTTACGAGGTGTTGATCGACGCCGTGCGCGGCGGCGCCTTCGGGCCGCTGAGAATGCTTTCGATGAACCGGATTTCGGTCATTTCGCGCAAGCCCTGGATGTTCGACGGCAGGCGTTCCGGCGGCGCGCTTTTCGACATGCATCTGCATGACGTCGATTTTGCAAACTGCCTGCTGGGCAAACCCGCCGCGGTCACCGCGACCGCCTGCACCCGCCATACCGGCGCGTTCGACAACGTGCATGCGATTTACCGTTACGGCGCGGGCATTACCGTGGCGGCGCAGGCGAGCTGGGGCGCTACGGCGTTCTCCATGGGCTATCAGGCGATTTTTGAAAACGCGGTGATGGAGACGGTCGACAATGGCGCCGGCGTGATGATCCGCCGGGTCGGCATGCCCGACGAACCGGTCGCGCTCGCCTCCGGCACCGGGCACGAACGCGAACTGGCCTATTTCACCGAATGCATTCTCCACGACCGGGAACCGGAACGGTGTCTGCCGGAAAGTACCCTCGATTCCCTGCGAATCGTGACGGCCGAAATCGTTTCGGCGGAACGGAATGGCGCCTGGATCGCGCTTTGAACAACGCATGCGGTTCATTTGAAGCCGGATTTTCTGTGGAAATGGCGGAAAAATCCGGTTTTTTATTTGCTGAAAACCCCAGACGGATTTATATTGTCGGAGCAACAGCATAAGGAATCCGCATCATGACCTGTGTCGATCTGACCTTTCCCCATCGGGGCAGACGCAAGCATACCGACATTGAAACCCGCCATGTGGCGTTGAAATCGGCGTCGACCGCCTATACCGGAGTAATTTATCATTTTTCCGGGGACAGCATGCAGGGCACCTACATCGACTTTCCCGGACATATTCTTGAAACCGATGACGGCCGGCGCGCCGATTCGACCGATCTGGCCGATTTTTACCGCATGGAAGCCGCGGTGATCCGTCTGGATCGCGCCGGGCGGCCCGGAGGGGTTTCGGGCGCGGAGCTGGAGGCCGCCTGGGGCGGCATCCCCCGAACGCCGGCAGTGATCGTCAACGCATTGGGCGAACGCGGTCCGATGGATATTCCCGAACGCAGCGTCTGGCTTGAACTTGACGCCGTCGAATGGCTGAAACGGACCGGCTGCCGCCTGCTGGTTTCGGATATTTACGAAAGCCGGGCGCTGGAAGGGGTTTTCCTGAAACTGTTTCAGGCCGGAATTGCTACGGTCTGCGAGCCGGATCAATTGCACAAATTGACCGCGCCTGTGGTCCAATTGACGGTGACATTCGTCAAACTGCCGGTGACCCAGCTGCCTTGCGCACTGGTGGCGGAATTTTAACCGATTCGAACGGAGGAGGAATATCATGATCAATCAGAAAAACATCGCCGACGGATTGCGGTCGCTCGGGCTCAAGGAAGGCGACATCGTCCTGCTGCATAGTTCGCTGTTGAGTCTGGGGCAGGTCGAAGGCGGCCCGGCCGCGGTGATCGACGCGTTTTTGAACGTGCTGACCGAAAAGGGCACACTGCTGGTGCCGGTTTTCGGCGCTCTGGGCATTCTGACCGATGAAGTGAAAAACCGTCCGAATGCGGTGATCAGCCCCTGTCCGGCGGGAACCCTGGCGGCCATCGGCAAAGATGCGGAAGAACTTTGCTGCGATCATTGGAAAGCGGACACGGTGCATGGCCAGAATACGCCCTACACCCGGATTGCGGAACGCAACGGCTATATCTGTTTGCTTGGCGTCGATCAGGACCGCAATACCACGCTGCACAGCGTCGAGGCGCTGCTCGAACTGCCTTATCTGGGCAACGTCACCCGGACTTTCGCCACGCCGGAAGGCGAAACCGTAACCAAAACCTGGAAATATTATCCCGGTCCCCACCGTGACTTCATCGGCCTTGACCCGTTGCTGGAAGCCGCCACCGTGCAGGGACGCATCGGCAGCGCTCAGGTGCGGCTGATCCGGGCTAAGGAACTCTACGAAATCGCCCTCGCGGTCGGCAAAAACGATCCCGCTTTCGTCCTGTGCGACAATCCCGCCTGCGCCGACTGTGTGCGCCAGCGCGCGGCCATTTTCCGCACCCGCATCGAACGCGAAGAGACGTTCCGGTTGTCGGCTTCCGCGCGTCTGGCCGGACGTTACGTTCCGGAAATCATTGAAAACCTCCAGAATGCCGGTATTCAGTACGTCGAACTCGATTATATTCAAGGCAAGGCGTGGCGGACGTGGGGACGGGAAAAACTCGCCGCCTGGATCGCCGAATTCAACGATGCCGGCATCGCCATCAGCGCGGCGCGCTGTTTCAGTGTGCCCGACGATGTTCAGGGACTGGTCGATCTGGCAGTCGGCGTCGGCATCGGACGATTGCTGCTGCCGCTGAACGACAGTCGCATGGCGGCCAACGCCGCGGCCAACGCCGGACTGGAAGTAGCCTATTTCAACACCTCGCAGCCCGCCATTCACGCCGCGGCCAAACTGGAACGCCATCGGGCGACCGCCGCCGAGCAGTTCGGATTGGTTTTCAATCCGGCGGGATTCGTGCTGGCCGGAGAAATGCCTTTTCTGCAATCCTTCAAGCTGGGGCGCTTCGTCAAAACGCTGGCGCAGCTTGATGTATTGGATCAGACCTGGGACGGCGCGCCGAAGAAGCTGGCCATGGGCAACAGTGAAATCAAGGAACTGATTTCGATCTTGCGCTGCCGTAATTTCAACGGCTTCATGGCGCTTGGCGGCGGCGGCACTTATCCGGGCACCCTCCGCGAAGCGGTCGAAGACTTCACCTATCTGCTGGATAATATGTAAACATGGCCGGGGAGGCTGCCGGAGACGCCCGGGTCAAGCTGACCGGGGAGCTGGTGCACGAGCTTTTCGTCAATCCGGACAACGGCTACCGGGTCATGAAGCTGTTGTCGCCGGATGACGGCGAAGTCACCGTGTGCGGCAGCGTGCCGGAAATCGAACCCGGACAATTTCTGGAAGCCCTCGGCAGCTGGGTGGAGCACCCCGAATACGGGCGTCAGTTCCGCGCCGAACAATGTCGCGTGGTGCTGCCGGAAAGCACGGTGGGACTGAAGCGGTTTCTCGGCTCCGGCATTATTCCCGGCATCGGCCCCAAGCTGGCGGCGACGATCGTCGATTATTTCGGCGAACAGACCGTCGAGGTTTTGAGCAATCATGTCAACCGTCTCCGGGAAATTCCCAAATTCGGGCCCAAGAAGGTCGCCGCCGTGCGTCAGGCGTGGGAGCAATACGCCGAACGGCGCAATGGAGCGATTTTCCTTCAGGGGCTGGGCATTACGCCGGCCTATTGCGCCCGGCTCTACAAACGTTACGGCGACAATGCCGCGCAGCTGGTGCGGCAGAATCCTTACCGGCTGGCGCAGGAGGTTGACGGCATCGGTTTCGTCCGGGCCGACCGGATCGCCGCCAGCCTCGGCATCGGCCAGGAGGCGCCCGAACGCCTGATCGCCGGCGCGGTTTATCAGCTTGAGCAACTCTGCGCCCGCGGCCACTGCTGTTATCCACGGGGGCCTTTGGAACAGGAATTGGGCAATCTGCTGAGCATTGTACCGGAACTGGCAAAAAGCGGGGTCGATCAGGCGGTGACGGCGCGCAAGCTCGCCGCAGACCATGATCTGCTTTATCTGCCCGGATTGCTGCGCGCCGAATGTGAATTGCCGCGCCAGATCGCCCGTCTCGCGCGTTGCGCCAAACCTGCCGGAAAACGTCTGGCGCAACTGCCGTTGCGCTCTGAAATGGAGTTTTCGCCGGAGCAGTTGCAGGCGGTGGCGGCAGTCTCCGCCGCGCCGCTTTCGATCATCACCGGCGGTCCCGGCGTCGGCAAAACCACCGTCCTGGGCGAAATCGTCCGCCGCGCCGAACGGGCGGGGCTGCGGCTTGCTCTGGCCGCGCCGACGGGCAGGGCGGCCAAACGGCTGAGCGAAGCGACCGGTCAGAGCGCGAAGACCCTGCACCGGATGCTCGGCTATGAAGCCGAAACCCGCAATTTCCAGCACAATCAGGAAAAGCCGCTGGAGTACGATCTGTTTCTGATCGACGAAGTATCGATGCTCGATCTGCCGCTGGCGGTCGCGCTGTTCCGGGCAATCCCCACCGGCGCCACGGTGGTGCTGATCGGCGACGCCGACCAGTTGCCGTCGGTCGGGCCGGGGATGATCCTGGCCGATTTTCTGGCTTCGGAATGGTTCACCGTCACCCGGCTGACCCGGATTTTCCGGCAGGAGGCGGAAAGCGCGATCGTCACCAATGCCCACCGGGTCAATGCCGGACTGCCGCCGATGGCGGCCGGTGATGCCGGTAAAGACGCCTTGCAGGATTTTTACTGGATCGAACAGGACGATCCGGAAATTGTGCTCGATCGTATCCGCAAACTGCTGCGCCGGATTCCGGAGCGCTTCGGTTACGATCCGGTCGACGAAGTTCAGGTGCTGACCCCGATGAATCGCGGCGCCTGCGGCACGATTCAGCTCAACAGTGAGCTTCAGAATCTGCTCAATCCGGCATCCGGCGAAGGTCTGACCGTCGGCGACCGGGTTTTCCGGCTCGATGACAAAGTTATGCAGATCGCCAACAATTACGATAAAAATATCTTCAACGGCGACATCGGGCGCATCCGTTATCTCAACGCCGCCAAGCGGGAGATCGCGGTCCGCTTCGACAGCGAACGCATCGTCCCTTATCGCGGCGATGAATTCGACGAATTGGTTCACGCCTATGCCATTACGGTGCATAAAGCGCAGGGTTGCGAATTTCCGGTGGTGATCCTGACTCTGCTCAAGGAGCATTTTCTGATGCTCGAGCGCAATCTGCTCTACACGGCGATGACCCGAGCCAAGAAACTCCTGATCCTGATCGGCGGCGTCCGCGCCGTTCATACGGCGGTGGCCAACACCCGGCGCGAGGTCCGTTACACCCGTTTGCAGGAACGCCTGGCCGAGATGAAGACGCTGCTGATCGATCCGCCCGCGCATTGAAAAAATACGCCGCCCATGTTGATCATGGACGGCGCTCTGGACGCGGATATTATTGCCGCGGACGGCGTTTTCGCCCGCGGTCCGGAACCGATTCCGGAACCGCATCGCCATCGCTTTTACGCCGCTTCGGAGCTTTGGGAACGGTTGCGGCTTCCTGCTCGAATTCCGCCGCCCATTGCCGCAGTGTCGGCTTGGCGCCGCCGCGGCGAGCGGCTTCCCGGTTGCGGATGGCGCGTTCGGCCACGGGACTGCGGCGAATGCGTTTGGCCGGGGTCGGCCGTTCCGGCGCCGCCTCGGAAGCGCCGTCTTCGGCTTCCGCCGGACGGGCGATTTCAACCTTCAGCCGACTGTCCGCAAACTGGCGCAACACCGCCTGGGCCGCGTCTTCCGGGAGCTCCACGTAACTGAAGTGATCTTTGCATTCGATGCGCCCGACTTTGGATTTCCAGACCCGGGCTTCCTGATAAAGCATATCCAGAATCCGTCCGACGCCATAGCCCTCGGCTTTGCCGACGCCGAGATAAAGCCGAACCGTTTCGGCATTGCGGCGGCGCTCGGCGCTGTTGCTCAGATCCGGATAAGATTCGGTGTCAAGCTCCCGCGCAAAACGCATGGCCAGAAGCTGCGCCGCCAGTAATTCGGGTGCGATGCCGCTGTGCGCCAGTTCCTCCACAAATTCCAGATAGACCGGATGCGGCTGCTCCCGCTCCGCCAGCAACGCCCGGAACCGGGTTTTTTTGGCGGCGACCACCGCCGGACCGTCGGGCAGGGGACGCACGGCAATGTCATTGCCGGTGGCGCGGCGAATCTGGATCAGCTTGCGGTATTCCCCCGGCGTATACAGTGTTACGGCAGTGCCTTTTTTGCCCGCCCGTCCGGTACGGCCGATGCGATGGGTGTAAATATCCGAGGACTGCGGCAATGAATAGTTGATCACATGGGTGAGGTCGTTGACGTCGATGCCGCGGGCCGCGACA
Organism: Victivallaceae bacterium; assembly: GCA_036677805.1. GTDB lineage: Bacteria > Verrucomicrobiota > Lentisphaeria > Victivallales > Victivallaceae > SIG78. The sequence continues at coordinate 65,899 of JAVBVS010000022.1, forward strand.
TCGGTGGCAATCAATATTTTGAACAATTTATTGCGGAAACGCCCGATAATCCGGGTGCGCTGGCTTTGAGCCAGTTCGCCATGCAGCGACTCCACCGGCAAACCCCGGTTCTGGAGTTTCACGGTCAACTCATCGACATCAACCCGGGTGCGGCAGAACACCATGGCATAGGGATCGTCGGCCGCGTCGAGAATGCGTTCCAGCGCCTTGAGCTTGTCTTCGCACCGGACTTCATAAGCAATCTGTTCGGTCAAGTGCTCCTCGCGGGCCACCGGACGGGTCGAAACGTACTCGGCGTCATGCATGAAGCGGTTGGCGATTTCGCGGATCGGTGCGGGCACGGTAGCCGAAAACATCAGCATCCGTTTATCTTGCGGCGTCGCATCAAGAATGCGTTCGATATCTTCGACAAAGCCCATGTTCAACATCTCATCGGCCTCATCGAGCACGGCGAAGCGCAGCCGCTCCAGCCGCAGGACCTTGCGCTCCATCAGGTCGATCACCCGGCCCGGCGTGCCGATGGCGATGTCAACCCCGTTTTTGAGCCGGGCGAGCTGAATTTCGATGGGCTGCCCGCCGTAGAATACGCCGCAGCGCAATGGCCGGTTGCCGCACAGCGACTCGGTTTCGACGGCGATCTGCATCGCCAGTTCGCGGGTCGGCGCCAGAATCAGCGCCCGAGGCGCCGGCGACGCCGGAGAGTTCAACAATGCCTCGATGATCGGAATGGCGAAGGCGGCGGTTTTGCCGGTGCCGGTCTGGGCCTGAGCAATCAGATCGCAACGGTTTTCGAGCAACGCCGGAATGGTCAGACACTGGATCGGCGTCGGCTGCTCGAACCCTTTGCTGCGGAGAATATTCAGAGTCTCCGGACTCAGGCCGAAATCGGCGAAGGCGGCGGAAGGTGATTCCATGGCAAACTTTCGATAAAAAAATCATGTAAAAAACGAACTGTTAATATAGCATCAAAACCTCCCGTTTACAAATTGCGTGAAGTTTTTTTATTCTCGCAGTGAAAGAGTTGCAATCACAGTCAAACGATGATATATTTTGCCCGATCCAATGCGTGCGAACCGATCGGGTGGTCTATGATTGATGTAATCCGTAAAATCAGGGTATTGCTGACTCCGCGTGACAAATACCGGTTGCTGGGGATTTCCATTCTGATGGGCGGCGCCGCGCTGGCGGAAGTCGTCGGGGCGGGCGTCCTGATGCCGCTGGTGGCCATTGTGGTCAACACCCAGCTTCTGGAACAGAATGCTTATCTGAATTTCTTCTACCGCTGTTCCCCGTTCCAAAGCCATACCGGATTCATGGTCTGGAGCGCGTTGCTGGCGGCAATGGTGTTCCTGGTCAAAAACATCTACATGTTTCTTGTCATCCGGATTCAGGCCGCATTCGTCTACGCCCGGCAGGCCGAATGGAGCGAACGTCTTTTCCGGACTCTCCTGCAGACGGATTTTTCCTACCATCTGCAACACTCGTCGGCGGAATTGAACGCGAGGCTGGCCCGGGTCGGACTGGTCTGCGACGGGACCCTGCTGCCGCTGATGATGCTCGCCGGAGACGCGTTGGCGGTGCTGGCGCTGGTGGCGGTGATGTTCTGGCTGATTCCCGGGACGGTGGGGATCGCGTTGGGCGGACTGTTGCTGCTGGGCATGTTGTTTTACTGGCCCTTCCGCCGCATCAATCAGCGCCTGAGCCGGGCTTTTGTGGCGTATGACCGCGATGTTTCCGATACCCGGCTCGACGGATTGCGCGGCGTCAAGGATGTCAAGGCGGCCGGAGCGGAAGGATTTTTCGCGCGCCGGTATTCCGGGCAGAGCAAACGCTTTGCTGCGGTCCAATGCCGTTTGTATCAGCTCGGGCAACTGCCCCGGTTGGCGCTGGAAACTTTGGCGGTACTGCTGGCGATGGGCATCTTCGCCGGGATGGTGCTGGCGGAAATGCCGATCGGAACCATCGCGTTGATCTTCGGGCTGCTGACGGCGGTGATGCTTCGGGTGCTCCCGGCGCTGAGCCGGATTCATTACAACCTCATGCGGTTGCGGCAGGTCGGAGCGGCATTCGATGAATTGTATGATGATTTGACCGCATTGCGGCCGGAACAGGACCGCGAAGCGCATTCGACCATGGAATTCCATCTCAAACAGCAACTCGAAATCCAAAACCTGACCTTCGGCTATCCGGCCAAGAAACCGCTGTTCAAAGAGTTCAACCTGCTTATTCCGGCGCGTTCCAGCGTGGCTCTGGTGGGGCAGACCGGCGGCGGCAAAACAACCCTGGCCGATCTGCTGCTGGGTCTTCTGCGCCCGCAGGGGGGGGCTATTCTCACGGATGGCGCCGACATTCATCAGGATGTGGCAGCCTGGCGCCGGATCACTGCTTACGTGCCGCAATTCATCTACCTGTTGAACGATACGGTGGCGGCCAATGTCGCTTTCGGCGTTCCCCGCGGCGAAATCAGCCTGGACCGGGTCTGGAAAGCCTTGCAGCTGGCGCAGCTGGAAGACACGGTCAATGCGTTGCCCGACGGTCTGATGACCTCGATCGGCGACAATGGCATGAAGCTCTCCGGCGGCCAGCGCCAGCGGCTCGGCATTGCCCGCGCGCTTTATCGCGAACCGGAACTGTTGATTCTGGACGAGGCCACCAGCGCGCTCGATCAGGAAACCGAATCCGCCATTGTCGAAGCACTGGAAAATCTCCATGGCCGACTGACCACGATCGTGATCGCCCATCGGCTGAGCACCGTCGAAAAATGCGACATGAAAGTCACCATCTGAATCGGCAGGACGGCTTGCCGGCAACGGCGCTTTTTTCTGAAACGGAGCTTGCCCGCATCAAACTCCGAGTTCCGCCGGGAACATTCTTTTTTTTAACCGTATCCGAATAGATGGAAGCTTGCGTTTTTTCCGGATTTGATGTATATTACAGAATAATTAGATGTATCTTTCAGGAATCGAACAATTCGAAGATGAAAAGTTTCCGCAGAGAGCTGACGGTAACATTGCCCGCCCGGCGCGGCTTTCTCAATATCACGCCGGAGGTAGAAAAGGCACTCGGTGAATCCGGCGTCCGTGAAGGGCTGGCGCTGGTCAATGCCATGCACATCACCGCCTCGGTCTTCATCAACGATGACGAACCCGGTCTCCATCGGGATTTCGAACGCTTCCTGGAAAAACTTGCGCCGGAGAAACCTCATGAACAATATGACCACAACGGCTATGAGGACAACGGCGACGCCCATCTCAAACGCCAGATCATGGGGCGCGAGGTCGTCGTCGCCGTCACCGACGGACGATTGGACTTCGGCCCCTGGGAGCAAATCTTCTACGGCGAATTCGACGGCCGCCGGGCCAAACGGATTTTGATCAAAATCATCGGGGAATAACCCTCTTGCCATAAGGATCGCTGTTATGCCCGGAGACATGGAAATCAAAGTAGTGCGCTGGTATCGGCGACTGATCCTGTCCGGCATCAACTTCTGGTATTCCCGCTGGGGCGAGCACAGTTTTCTGGCGTTGCTGGCCATCATCATCGGCGCGCTGGCCGCGGTAGCGGCGGGATTGCTTCATGTCGGCGTGACCTCTTTGACCCGCTTCAGTCTGGAAATGCCCGCCCGTTTGACGGCGCTCCTGTCGGGCCGGATGATGCTCGTCGCGGCGGCGGTTATTTTGCTGCCGTTGTTCGGCATGACAATCTCCTATCTGATCCAACGTTATTTGGGCGGCCAGCGCTATGCCAAAAGCCTGAGCCCGCTGATCCTCGCGCTGCATCGCAAACGAACCGGAATCCCGCTCTCCGAAACCGTGACCCATATGCTTTCGAGCGCATTTTCCGTCGGTCTGGGCGGTTCGGCCGGATTGGAAGCGCCCAGCGTACTTGCCGGCGCAGCCATCGGCGCCAATACCGGGTCCTTCTGCTTTATCGCCCAGAAACGCCGGGCCCTGCTCCTCGGCTGCGGCGCCGCCGCGGCCATTTCCGCAATTTTCGACAGTCCGGTGGCCGGGGTGCTTTTCGCCGCCGAAGTGCTGCTGCCGGAGTTCAGCGTGTCGGCGCTGGTGCCGATGATGATGTCCTCCGCGGTGGCGACGGTGGTGGCTCGGCTGCTGGTGCCGGACATGCAATTTTTTCTGGCGGTCACGACGCCGTGGCGCACGGATGCGGTTCCCAGTTATTTCCTCTGCGGCGGCGTCTGCGCACTGGTCGGCGTCTATGTGATCAAAACCGCCTACCGCCTTTCCGGAATCTTGAAAGGCCGCTTGCGCAATCCCTGGATCCGGCTGGCTTCGAGCGGCGGTTTGCTGTGTCTGATTCTGTGGCTGCTGCCGGTCCTGCGGGGTCAGGGGTACTGGTTCATCGAGCGGCTTTTCGCCGGCGATATGGAAGGCTTGCGCGCCCATTCCACGTTTCTGGGCCGATTGCCGGAAAGCACCTGGCTGTTGCTGGCCTTGTTGACGGCGATCATCCTGCTCAAAGTGGTGGCTTCGGTCTTGACGGTCGACGGCGGCGGCGACGGCGGGATTTTCGCGCCGTCGATGTTCATCGGAGCCTTCACCGGATTTGCCTTCGCCAGAGTGGTCAATATGACCGGCTTGGTGGAGCTTCAGGAAAATAATTTCGTGGCCATCGGCATGTGCGGAGTCTTCACCGCGGTGATGCGGGCGCCGCTGACCGGAATTTTTCTGATCGCGGAGGTGACGCGCAGCTATATTCTGCTGGTGCCGTTGATGATCGTGTCGTCGGTAGCCTATTTTTTTGCCCGTTTATTCGAACCCAATTCCATTTATCGCAAGGCGCTGGCGGAAAGCAACCTGCTGGTTGACGACCGCGATCAGACCATGCTCCGCCGGCTTCAGGTGCGTTTCAGCATGAACCGCAAGTTCCGGGTGCTGCATCCCGGCGACCGGCTGGCCCGGTTGATTCAGGAGGTGGAGGCGTCTCCGGGCAATGCGGTTTATCCGGTGCTCGACGGCGATGGACGCTTGCTCGGCGTAGTCTATCTGGAACGGGTTCTGAAAGCCATGCTCAACAAAGACGACTACGATTTCCTGCTGATTTACGACTTCATGGAAAATCCGCCCGAAATTCTGAACCCAGACGACGATCTGGCCAGAGCCATGGCGGCGTTCGATCTGTATCAAATCGAAGTATTGCCGGTCTGTGCCACCGACGGCAAATTCCTCGGATTTCTGGAAAAGGCTCCGATTTTCAGCAAATATCGCCGCATGGTCAGCGAGACCGAGAACTTTTGAGTTGAGACAAGATTCCGTGCTTTTTCCCGTCGCCCGCTTGACAACCGGGCAAATCATGATAAAGTTCTCCTGACGCCAATCAGCAAACGGGGGGAAAACCATGGGCGCATTTATTTTTTATTGCCCGCACTGCAATGGCAAATTGGAAGTCGACAACAGCTGGATCGGTTTGTCCACCAACTGCCCATCCTGCGGCGTAGAGATCACATTTTCACCGCCCGATCCGCCGCCGGCGCCGGTTCCGACTGTGGTGGCGAATGCCTCATTGCCGATTGAAGCTGACCATGAAAACAAGGTCGCTGAAGTGAATTCTTCCGGCGATACGAACGGATCCGAAGTTCCGCCGAGTGTTGCACCCGCCGCAGAAAATCGCGATCCCCGGCCCCGGTCCGTTCAGACTCCGTCCCGTTGGCGCGGCTGCTTTTTCGGACGGTTGTTCGTTGTGCTGGCCTGGGTGCCGGCGGTGGCGATTCTGGGCGGAGCCGTGCTGCTTTCGATAATTTGGTATCAGGAATACCGCACGGCGGTAAAACGTCTGCCGGAGCAATACCGCATCGCGGATCATGCCGCGGCATTGCTGAAGGCTCAGGAAGCGATTCCCGCCGAATTCGGCGTCATGGTGACTCTCCTGACCGGACCGGGAAGTGTCTTCCAACTCAATGCCGCGGATTGCAGCCAGCCGCGGCCCTTCCATACCGTCTATGAAAATCTTGGTGATGTGGAAGCATCGCAACATGTCTGGGCGGAATACCAAGATCATATCGCCGGAATCAAATCATCCTTCCGCAGTTATTTCGATCGATTGCCCGCGCTTTTGCAGCAGGAAATCGCCCGCCGCGGCCAATCCGCGACGCCGGCCGACAAACCGGAACGTCGGGAAGCATCCCATCCCGTCACCTTCCAGTCCGGTGACAGTCACGCCGGACTTTATGTCGATCATACCGAACAGCGCAATGCCATTGACAAACTTCAATTGGCACTGGACGCCGCGTCGCGGCAGGATGGCGTATTGTCGGCGGCAATCCGGAACGAGTGCAGCCGGACGGCGGCCGGAATGCAGTTCATTCTGAGTCGACTGCTATCCGGGGAAGGACCGGCCCCTGCCGACTTCGCCGAAGGAGCGCCGTCAGACCGGAAATCCCGCCTGTCCAGAGCGGTCAACGACACTGTAACCGCGGCACTGCAAACCCTTTCCGGTTCCTGGCGGATTGATTCCTCGATGCAGCGGATGGCAACGGCACTGAGTGAAGCGCGAATCGCGTACGGAAAAATCGCCGAAAAGCGAGCGGCCTTGACCCGGCATTGCAGCGCATGGCTGGTCCTGCTCTGGCTGGTCAGCCTGGCGGCGGCCTTCGCCGTCATGGTGTTGGCGGATTTTTTGCGGGCCGGTTTCGATGCGGTTGACATCATGCGCGATCTCTCCGGAAAATGGTCCGTTGCCGAGCCGGAGAGAGCAGAAAAATGACCGGGGCTATTCGGCGTATCGCCTTATTCGCCGCAGTGCTGTTGAGCGTGACCGGTTGCGGTCGGGACGGCACGGCGGATAAGCAATTGGCGGTCGAAGCGCCGAAGCTGGTCCGCATTTACCTCAACAGCCGGTTGAACCGTCAGCTCCAGGAGAATCAGGGCAAGGGTCTGCAATTTTTTGCCATGCCCGACAATGGCATCTTTTTTATCGCCAAGGAACGCATCGGTCTGGAAACGGCCATAAACCGCCACCCGGAATTGCGGGAATTCCGGCTCGCCAGCTTCTACATGGCGGCGGAACTGCGTTATGAGGTGCTCGCAATCACCGTCGGTGCCATCCATCCGTCCGGAAATCCGCGGGTTCCCCGGCGCGGCTCCATGAGCGTTAAACTCCGGGAAATCCAGCGCTTCTGGAATTCCGCCCCGGGCTTACCGGTTTACGGTATTGTTGAAGCCGGACAGCTCCCGGCTGAAATACCGGCGCAAATCGTAGAGAAAAAGCTGACGCCGTTTCTGCCGCCCGAAAATGTCGACGGTCCCTATCTGCTCCAAACCGGAGGGGAAGAGCGGCGGAACGAATTCACGGTTATGCTTTTCGCCGATTACGATGCCGACTCGGCGGGATGGGTTCTGGCGGAAACCGATATGGCGGTGCATCAGTCGATCCGGGCTTCGGCCGCCGGGTGGGATGCCCGTTCGGATGCCGTTGCCAATTACCGTCCCCGAGGCATGACCATGCTTCATGGCCGACTCTATCCAACCTCCGATGCCGAGTTGTTGAACCATTATGACAATGGCCAAATCCGGCTTCAGGATCGCTGGATGAGCCGCCAGGAGGCGGCGCAGTTCAATCAACTGGCGCAGGCGATGAAAGAGCTTGGCATCGATCAAGTTTCACTCGAAAAGATGGATGCGTTCCTGAAGTTGCTGCCGCAATGCCCGGAGGCTCCGAATCGCGCCGCAGCCACGGAACTGGCGGTGGCGCAGGGCCGGGAGCTGCTCCGGCGCATGGCCGCAAACAACGATCTCACCGGTTTGCAGGAGTTCGGGCGAAAACTGGCGCAGGATTCCACCTGGCGCGAACTGGCAGTGATGGCGGCTGAACGCGCCGGCGCCGAAGCCGAAGCGACTGCGCACGGCAATCGGCTTCTGAATGAATGCCAGCAGCATATCCGGCAAATGGAAACCGACTTGCGGCAACTCGACGAAAGCGACTTGTCCATGGTCCGGGCGGATATCATTCTGGAACGGGTCGCCGACGGCATCAACCGGGAATGCCCGGAGACGGCGGCCGAATTGCAAACAGAGCTGCGACTTTTCGCGCTGGCGTATGCTCTGGATCACGACGGGATCGATTATCTGAACCGTTTTTCCCGCAATATGGGGGCGGCAGAGTCCGTCCGAAACGCGGAAAAGCAACTGCGTTCACCATGCGGACGTTGCCGGAACGGCCATATTCCATGCGAAGAGTGCCGTGACGGGAAATGCTCACGCTGCGGCGGCTCGGGCATGATCGGGGCCGAACTTTGTCCGCTCTGTCATGGCCGGAGCCTTTGCGCGGCCTGCAACGGCAGACAAAATATCCCGTGCCCGATCTGCGCCGGTCGCGGCTTCGTCATCAACCGTACTGCGGTCCGAACCCTGCGGCAGAGTGCGCTGGGACGAATCCGGCAGGCGTTTCAGAAACGCATCGAGACGCTCGAACATGACAAACGCCCGGAACCCTCCGCGCAGACCGGAAGGCCCCGGGAGGGCCGGTAAGCTCCTGCGTTCGACGGTTGGAGAGCGGCGGCATCGAACCATTCCGTTATGCCGACAGTCTGTTATGCTACCGCCCGTAAATTTGCCCAAGACAGGAGGTCGGCGATGAAATCGATACAAGGCACGATCACGGAAAAAAATCTGCTCAAAGCGTTTGCCGGGGAATCCCAGGCCCGCAACCGCTATACCTATTTTGCGGAGCGGGCCCGCGAGGAAGGTTACATCCAGATCGCCGACATCTTCGACGAAACCGCCGGTCAGGAGCGGGAACACGCCCGGCGTTTCTTCAATTTTCTGAAAGGTGGCAACCTCGAAATCACCGCGACTTATCCGGCCGGAGTACTGCGGACCACGCTGGAAAATCTGGAAGAAGCCGCTGCCGGAGAATATGAGGAATGGCACCGACTTTATCCCGACTTCGCCGCTCAGGCGCGGGCGGAAGGCTTCGGCGCCATTGCCGCGATCTGGGAGCATATCTGTGTCTCCGAACGACAGCATGAGCGCCGTTACCGCGCTTTGCTGAACAATATCCGGAACGGCACGGTATTCAGGAAATCCCAGCCGGTGGTCTGGCGGTGCCGTAATTGCGGATTCCTGCACGAAGCGGTCGACGCCCCCGGCCTGTGCCCGGCCTGCGCCTATCCTCAGGCTTATTTTGAAGTACTGGCGGAAAACTGGTGAAACCTTAATAAGCTTCGGCAAGTTGCCCCCGGCTCCGGCGCAGTCGCGTCGGAGCTGTTTTTTTGCCCATGTCCGAAAAATCTCTGTCCACAGCCGGAGCGGAATATTAACATGCTATTTTTATTGCGGTAAAAATAATTGTGGAATCCCAATGAAAATCGGCAATCGGACTGGAAATTTCCCGCATCAATCGTATATTACCATATCCAATCTTGTGATTTCGAAATTCAAAGGTAAACTCAACGGACAACGGTAAAACTAACGGATTGCGGGGGGGGCGAATTGTTCAGCGCGGGGGCAAAACGGGTTTATCTCGGGTATGATGTCCTGCTGGCCGCCCGGAATCGGATCGCATATATTTTTGATCATTTCGAAAATATTTACCTTTCGTTTTCCGGGGGCAAGGACAGTACGGTGATGTTTCATCTTTGCGCCGAGGAAGCGCGGCGCCGGCAGCGGCGGTTCGGCCTGCTGTTCATCGACTGGGAGTGTCAATATCGGCTGACCATCGACCACGTGGCGGAGATGGTCCGCAGCTATGCCGATGTGATCAAACTTTACTGGTGCTGCATTCCGTTGCGCACGGTCAACGCGGTCAGCATGTTCGAACCGGAGTGGATCGCCTGGGAGCCCGGCAAAAGCTGGATTCGGGAAAAACCGGGGTGCGCGATTACCGAAGGCAATTTTTTTCCGTTCTACCGCGACGCCATGACCTTTGAGGAATTCGTCGTCGATTTCGCCGGCTGGTATGCGCGCGGCAAGCGCACCGCCTGCCTGGTGGGGCTACGCGCCGCGGAATCGCTGAACCGCTGGGCCAGCGTCGGCAGCCGGCGGTTCAAGCATACATTCCAATACAAGCGCTGGACCACGCGGGTCGGGCAGGGCATCTACAACGCCTATCCGCTCTACGATTGGCGGACCGAGGATATCTGGACCTATTGCGGAAAATTCCGGAAAGCTTACAACCGGCTGTACGATTATTTTTTTCAGGCCGGCATTCCGCTCAGCCGCATGCGGATCTGCGAACCGTTCGGCAACGAACAGCGCCAGGCGCTCGATTTCTTTCATGTGATCGAGCCCGACACCTGGGGGCGGATGGTGGCGCGGGTCAACGGCGCCAATTTCGGCGCGCTTTACGCCCGGAAACGCGGCGTCATACTGGGCAATTACGCCATCGACAAACCCGAGCATCTCTCCTGGCAGAATTTCGTCCGGCTGCTGCTCGGCTCCATGCCGCAAACCACCGCCGAACACTATCGCAACAAGATTGCGGTCTATCTGCACTGGTGGCAAACCCGGGGCGAATGTCCGGCGGGCATCCCCGACGAACAACCCGACGATCTGGGCAGCAAGGATATTCCCAGCTGGCGGCGCATTGCCAAATGCATTCTCAAAAACGACTACTGGTGCAAGATGCTCTGCTTTTCCCCCACCAAAACTCTGGCTTACCAGAAGTATTGCGATCTCATGCGGAGGCGAAGAAAAATATGGAAACTGATCTGAAACAATTCGAGCAGCCGCCCTCTTGGGCGGAAGAGCATCCGGTGGCGCACGTCTACTGGATCCCGCTGGAGCGGATCGAAGCCAACGATTACAATCCCAATGTCGTGGCGCCGCCGGAAATGCATCTGCTGGAGCTGTCCATCGCCGAGGACGGCTATACCCAGCCGCTGGTGGTCTGGCTGCGTGAGGACGGCTATTTTGAAGTGGTCGACGGTTTTCATCGTTTTCAGGTGGGGCTGAAACGCATGATGTCGCATTTGCCCTGCGTGATCATCAACCGTGACGAACAGAGTCGCGGCGACCGGATCGCCGCCACCATCCGCCACAATCGCGCCCGCGGCAAGCATCAGATTGCCGAAATGAGCAAGATCGTGCTGGAATTGAAACGGCGCAACTGGAACGATGAGAAGATCGGCCGGAATCTCGGCATGGAGCCCGACGAAGTGTTGCGACTCGGTCAGGTCGGCGGATTGGCGGAGATTTTCGCGGAGCGGAAATTTTCCGAAGCCTGGAAATAAGCGTTTATCAACGAATCATGGAAATGCTATGACAAAGTGACTGCCTATCCGCCGCAAATCAGAGCGTTTGCGTTATTGGTTGATAAACTCTGAATTGCTATTCGCGCTTTTCGCTGCGGGGATCGAAGATATCGCGCAGCCCGTCGCCGAGCACGTTCAGCGCCAGCACCAGGATGAACATGAACAGTGTCGCGCCTCCGACCTCCCACCAGACGCCGCGCCACAACCGCTCCTGACCGTCGGCGATCATCACGCCCCAGCTGGGAGCGCGCTGGACGCCAAGGCCCAGATAGCTGACGATAACCTCGGTCATGATCGCATACGCGAAGCGCAGCGTGAAATAGATGATCACCAGATGCATCAAATTGGGCAGGATGTGACGGAAGATGATCGCCAGATCGCCGACGCCCGCGACCCGGGCGGCTTTCACATAGGTCTGATCGCGCAGCTTCATGGTTTCCGCCCGGACCACTCCGCACAGCGTCACCCAGCCGGTAAGTCCGATTGCCAGATAGACCGCCAGCATTCCCGGTTCGGTATGCAGCGCCGTCCCCAGCGCCCGGAGCGGCGCGATCAACGCCGGAGTCAGGAAACCGCGGGTGAAGAGCAAGGCAAATGCCAGAATGAACAGCAAGGTCGGCATTGCGGCGAAGATGCTGTAAAGCCAGACCACGAAATCATCGCACCGGCCGCCGTAATAGCCGCCGATCGTCCCCAGAACCACGCCGATCGCCGCCGCAATCAAGGCCGCGATGGCGCCGACTTTGACCGCAGTGGCGACACCGCCAATCGCGCGCCAGAAGCAATCCCGCCCGAGATAATCGGTCCCCAGCCAGTGTTCGCCGGAGGGCGGAGCAAATACCGCCTCGGCATTTTCCACCGCATAAACCGGAGTGAAATTCATGCGCTCCGAAGCGATATCGTAAATCTCCACGCCGATGGCGCACAGAAAATAAAGCGCTACCACCACCAGCGCGACCAAAGCCGTCCGATGGCCCCGGATACGGCTGAAAAAACGTTTCCGAGGTTCGGTGACGGGTTTGTCGGCATGGGGCTGCATGATCGCTCATCCCTCCCGGAGCCGGGGGGCGTGGTGCAGCCGGGTCAGGTGTATTTGCAGCAATCCGATCTCCGCCGGGGTCACGCCGTCAAGCCGTTCGGCCTGCGCCAGCGTCGAGGGCGCGGCCTTGATCAGCTTGGCCCTTGATTCATTGCGCAACCCCGGAATCGTACGGTAATCGAAATCGGCCGGAATCCGCCATGCTTCGAGCTTTTTCAACCGCTGAATCGCTACGGTCTCACGTTCGAGATAGCCTTCGTAATGAGCATTGACCGCGAGTTGCCGGAGCACACGGGTGCGACACGGTGCTTCAGTCAGAAAATCCAATTCCGCCTCCTCGAAGGGCAGGGGACGCGCCGGATCGTATTCACCTTCGTAGACCTTCATCCGGCTCAGCAGTGTCTTGCCCTGTTTTCTGGTGTTGCGGCAATGGTCGAGCGCCCGTTGGCAAAGTTCGCGGTAGGTCAGGAATCGACGGTATTGATGCTCCGGCAGCAATCCGTATTCGAAAGCGAAATCGCACAGCCGCAAGTCGGCGTTGTCCTGACGCAGATGCAACCGGTATTCGGCCCGGCTGGTGAACAGCCGATAGGGCTCGACAATCTCCTTGCTGATCAGGTCGTCGATCATGACTCCGATATAACTGGCATCGCGCGGCAGCTCGACCGGCTCCTTGCCCGCGGCCAGACGCGCGGCGTTGAATCCCGCCACCAGACCTTGCCCGGCGGCTTCTTCATAACCGCTGGTTCCGTTGATCTGTCCGGCGGTGAATAAATTAGGCCAGCGCCGCGAACGCAACGTCCGCTCCATCTGATCGGGGAAAATGAAGTCGTATTCGATGGCATAAGCATAGCGCGAAATCACCGCGTGCTCGAAACCGGGGAGGGTACGGATCATGCGGTCCTGAATCCGGGGCGGCAGACTGGTCGAGAAGCCGTTGATATAATATTCCCCGGTATATTCGCCTTCGGGCTCCAGAAACAACAGATGCCGCTCATGATGGGCGAAACGCACCACCTTGTCCTCGAATGACGGGCAGTAACGTGCTCCGATGCCTTCGATAATTCCCTGATACAACGGTGCCTGATCGAGATTTTCCCGGACGATTTTTGCGGTTTCCTGATTGGAGTAGACCATATAGCAGGGCATTTCGCGGTGTTCGGCACGGGGCAGGGATGGCGCATGATTGAGTTCGCTCCAGAAACTGAATTGTTCATCCGCGGGTTCGGCGGGTTGCAGCTCCATCCGGGAAAAATCGATGGTTTTGGCCAGAACGCGCTGCGGCGTGCCGGTTTTGAGCCGCCCCAATCGCAATCCCAAGGTATCCCGCAACGCGGCGGAGAGTTTTTCCGACGCCGGGTCGCCGGTGCGTCCGCCGGAGAAATGCTGCAGTCCGAAATGCAGTTTGCCGCGCAGGAATGTGCCCGTGGTCAACACCACGGTCCGGCATGGAATTTCCTGCCCGAGCATGGTTTTGACACCCGCAATGCGTCCGTCGGCGACAGCGAAATCCACCGCCTCTCCCTGAAGAATATCGAGATTCGGCGTATTTTCGAGATAAAACTTCATTCCGCGCTGGTAGCAGACCTTGTCGCATTGAGCGCGTGGCGACCAGACCGCCGGCCCCTTGCCGCGATTGAGCAGCCGAAACTGGATGGTGGCGGCATCGGTGACCATGCCTTGCGCTCCGCCCAGTGCGTCAATTTCCCGCACCACGTGCCCCTTGGCCACACCGCCCACCGCCGGATTGCAGCTCATCTGGGCGATATGATCCATATTGATGGTAAGCAGCAGCGTTTCGGCGCCCAGTCGGGCGGCGGCCAGAGCCGCTTCACACCCGGCGTGTCCGGCGCCGACCACGACGACATCGTAATGCTTCACAACCGATTCCTCGCATAAAACAGGATTTTACATCTCTGTAATATACCGCCTTGCCGGGTATTTTACAATCGTCGATGCAAAAAACCCGTCGTCCGGGAATCGATATCCGCCGGTTTATCTGGCTTCCTTCTCCTGGCGCCAGTTTTCACGAACAAAAACGGCATACGGTTGGCAATGGTATTGGCCATGTTCAATCCAGGCGGCGATTTCCGCTCCCGAATTGAGGATGATATCGCCGTTGTAAAGCCGTAAACCGTCGACCGTCGGCAACGGCGCGGAATCGGTTTTTTCGCCGGGTTTCAACAGGGTTACGCAACGAGCGTCGAGCTTGCTCTCGGCGGTCAGGGTCAATTCCAGTACATAGTAGCGCGGTGCGATGAAACGCAGCGATTCGCCCAGATTGTAATCGCCGCCGACATACCCCGGAAAATCCCAGGTAATGCACAAGTATTCATGTTCGCCATACTTGAAGAAAAAACCGGCCAGCGGCGCCCAGTCAGGAACGGGCAGGGCGCCGTCGGTTTCCGCCGTTTGCGGACGGACGGTGCGCACCCGGACCGCAACGTCGAAAAGCTCGGTTTGGCATTTGTCCACGATTTCCTGCCGTTGCTTCACCGAAAATTGCCGCAGAAATTTTTCGGACAACTGATAGGGCGAAATTTCGAGGAATGTAGTCGGATCATTTTCCCTGGCGGGATGTGCCACCCACTGGCCGGAATATTTGGTCGACAGCGTCGCATCGTGAGTGCATTTCGGCATATCGAAACTCGAAGTCACGCCGCAACCGGACAAGCCGACGACAACCAGCAGCAAGAACAAAAAAGTTGAAATGATTCTCATGATCGGATCCCTTCCCGTGAAAAACATGTTTTGGGAAAATTAGACAACCCGAGTGGAAATTTGTTTGTTGGAAGTCCAGGCGAGAAATTGGTGGGCGATGACGGATTCGAACCGCCGACATTCACGGTGTAAACGTGACGCTCTAACCAGCTGAGCTAATCGCCCGGAACGGAAGCTGTCCGCTAATATACAATTAGAGCCTGACAAATGCAACCTGCTCCCGTAAGTTTTTACGGTTTTTCCGACAGGATCGTCCAGCCCGCATTGACAAACCGGCTTTTTTACCGGGGATGTGAGAAATACGTTTGATGGTTGATCCCGTGTCGACAGCGCTGTAAATATATCATCAAGTTATTAACAGGCCTGCGCGTTAACATATTTATATACTTTACAATAAAAGATTTACCAATAACAACAAACAATGAATGACGCCCCCTCGGATTAACATAACATAGATTATGCGACGTTATTAAAAGCCCGGAAAGGGGGCTACAATCGCGATTGGGATTGGTCATCCGCTGACTCCCGGAAAGGATTACCCTGCCCGTGGTGGCGATTGGGATGCGACGACTGAATGGTGGGCAATGGGAAAAACAAATAAAGGCGAGGCTATGAGCTTTCTATTGCATCCTTGGCGGCAATCCATCCAGCAGCCTTACACCCCGTTCTGCGGCGCTTGGGCGTTTAGGGTTGCCGTGCGACACTGTTGTCACGTTGTCACATCGACTGTATTAAACGAGAAAACAGGGAAAAGTGCAGGGACAGGCGACGATGGTGTGACAGAAAGAATTCATTGAAACGGAGCAGGGAGGAATCCCCCTGCCCGCTTCCATCAAGCAGAATAAAAAAAACCGCAGGAATCACTTCCTGCGGTCCGGATCGATCCACCCAATGATTTATTCCCAGGAACCTTCGCCGTTTTCGGCATGTTTCCGCAAAATATCGCGCTTGACCTTGCCGGAAAATGTTTTCGGCAACGTGTGCACAAATTCGATTTCGCGCGGATATTTGTAAGGCGCGGTCAGGCGTTTGGCATGCTGTTGAAGCTCCCGCACCAGCGTTTCCGTCGCTTCCCAGCCGTCCTGAAGCACCACATAGGCCTTGACCTTGGCGCCGCGCAACGGATCGGGCGCACCGACCACGGCCACTTCATGGACCGCCGGGTGCTGCATCATCACTTCTTCGACTTCCAGCGGTCCGATGCGGTAGCCGGAACTCTTGATGATATCGTCGCTGCGGCCGACGAACCAGAAATATCCATCGCTATCCTGTCGCGCCTTGTCACCGGTGTAGTAGTAATCGCCGATGAAACACTGTTTGTTTTCATCGGGACTGAACAGATAGCCGTAGAACAATCCGCAGGGACGATCAGGACTGACCCGGATCGCCACCCGGCCGTCCTCGCCGGGCGCGATCGGTTCGCCGTTTTCGTCATGCAGTTCGATTTGCCAGCCCGGGGAAGCGAGGCCCATGGCGCCGGCGCGCGGCGGAATCCCGGCCGGATTGCAGATCATGCAAACCGTTTCGGTCTGGCCATACCCTTCGCGGACGGTGACGCCGGTCCCATCCTGCCACAACCGGATGGTTTCGGTATGGAGCGGCTCTCCGGCGGAAGTGCATTGCCGCAGCGCACTCAGATCGAACCGGCTCAAATCCAGCAGCACCAGCATCCGATAAATGGTCGGCGGCGCGCAAAACGAGGTGATGCCGTATTTTTCCAGCATGGGCGGCACCGCGTCGGGATCGAATTTGCCCCGGATATCGTAGATGAAGACGCAGGCGCCGACGATCCACTGCCCGAAGTAATTGCCCCAAAGGTTCTTGGCCCACCCGGTATCGGAGACGGTGTAATGCAGGTCGTCACTGTTCAGTCCATGCCACAGTTCGGCGGTAATCCGATGTCCCAGCGCATAGGCATGATCGTGCTCGACCAGTTTCGGATATTTGCTGGTCCCGGAAGTGAAGACCAGAAGCAGCGGATCGGTGGCTTTGGTCCGGGCTTTGAACGGCGTTTTGACCTCCTGCGTGGAAAGTCGGGAGGAAGACGTGATTTCAGCCTGATAATTGATCCAGCTGGGACGTTCGCCGTCGACCAGCAGCCGGGCATTCAAGGTCGGGCACTCGTCATAAACCGCATCCAGCTTGTCGGCGTTGCCCTCGTCGCTGATGACCATTTTGAAGCGGCCGAAGCGGATGCGCTGCTGCAGATCGGCGGCGGTCAGCAAAGTCGGCACATGGCACTGTACCGCGCCAAGCCGGATCAGCGCCAGTGAAAAAATCCACCACTCCGGCAGCCGCGGCAGCATGATCATCACCCGGTCGCCTTTGATAATGCCATGCTTCAGCAACAGGTTCGCCGCCTGATTGGAGAGGCGGCGAAGATCGTTGAAGGTATATTTGCGTTCGTTGCCGTGCTGGTCTGCCCAGATCATGGCCAGCTTGTTGCGGTCGCGTTCCGCCCAGACGTCGACGACATCGTTGGCAAAGTTGAAATATTCCGGACAATCGATATGAAAATTGCGCAGCCGCTCCGCGAAGTCCCGCGGCGGCGTTTCCGGCACAAAGTCGTTCTGGTTTTTTGACATGACTCCATCCTTCAGAAAATAATATGGTTTTAATCTAGCACATTCACCCGCGATTGCCAAGCGGCCGGGGCGTATTTTTCCGAAAATATCCCACCCCGGCGAGTTGAAAATGGCGGAAAAACAGCTACATTTATCGAATGATGATTTTCCCCGGTCAAATCGAGCCAATGACAGGATCATGAACTTTTTCGATACGCATTTTCACCTGCCGGAGAGCGGCGATTGCGCCGACTACCTGGCCCCCCTGCCCTGCGAGCACGAATTCCGCTTGATGGCGATCGGCGGCGCGCTCGAAAGCAGCCGCCGCGCCGCGGAGTTTGCCGCCGCGCACCGCCGGGTCTGGTCCGCCTGCGGCGTTCATCCGCATGAAGCGGAAGGTTTTGACGGCGACCTCAACGGATTTGCGGATTTGCTTGCCGGCGGTGCAAAAATCCGCGCCGTGGGCGAAATCGGACTGGATTTCTTCTATGAATTCGCGCCGCGCGCCCGACAGCGGGATTGTTTCGCGGCATTTCTGGCGCTGGCGCTGGAGCGGAATCTGCCCGCGGTAGTGCATTGCCGGGATCAGGCCGAGCGCAAAGACGCCTATCTGGAATGCTATGCCATGTTGAAGGACTTTGCCGCTGCCGGCGGCCGGTTCATCCTGCACTGCTACGCGGGCGATGGCAATGATCTGGAAAAATTTCTGGCGTTGGGCGGTTACATCGGATTGACCGGGATGGTCACGTTTCCCAAAAGCGCCAATATCCGCGCAATCCTGCGGCAGATTCCCGATGACCGGCTGTTGCTGGAAACCGATGCGCCTTATCTGGCGCCGGTGCCGTTCCGCGGCCAGGCCAACCATCCGGGGCTGCTGCCGGTCATTGCGGAATTTGTCGCAGGATTGCGCGGGATGAAAATGGAAGATCTGGCCGCGCTGACCGTATCCAACGGGTTGCGGGCCTTCGGCATTGCGGAAACGGAGGAATAAATGAGTTTTGTGCCATGGTACACGGTCAAGCGGGCGCGGCCGACGCCGACCGATCCGATTCTGGTGCTGAACCGCAGCCAGGCGGCGCTGCTGCCGCTTGACGAGAGCGGGCGGCTGGCGGTGCCCTGCGCGTCATGCTTTCCGATGCTGCTGGCGGAAGAGCTGATAGTACTGGGCGAATTGCACGGGCGGCCGTGTTACGGTTATCTCGCAGCGGAATTTCCGGCGGCGACGGCAGGACTGATCTACTGCGATCTGCGGGAAGCGTTCAGCCGGGTGGACGAGGCCGAATATCATCTGCTGCTGCGCGGCAAGCCGATTCTGGAATGGCTGAATATCCGACGTTACTGCGGAGTCTGCGGAGAAATTCTGTGCGACTCCGAACAGGAAGAGGCGCGCTGCTGTCCGAATTGCGGGACTCTCTTTTTTCCCAAGATCAGTCCGGCGGTCATTGTCGGCGTACAGCGGGGCAAAGATGAGATTTTGCTGGCGCACAATCACAAGTTCCGGAGCCGGATCTACAGCTTTATCGCAGGATTCGTCGAACCGGGCGAATCGGCGGAGGCGGCCGTCCGGCGTGAAGTGCGCGAGGAAGTCGGTATCGAAATCGACAACATTCGTTACTGGGGCAGCCAGAGCTGGCCGTTCCCGGATTCGCTGATGCTCGGGTTCATGGCCGATTATGTCTCGGGGGAAGTTCGTCCGGACGGTGCGGAGATTGCCGATGCGGGCTTCTACCGCCGTAATGCGATGCCGGATATTCCCCAGCCGGGAAGCATCGCCCGCCGGATGCTTGACGCATGGTTGGATCGGGATTAAAATTTTTACAGACGAAAGGAAATAAATCGATGGAAGATATGGTGATTATCGGCAGCGGTCCGGCCGGACTGACGGCGGCGATTTATGGTGCGCGGGCGAATCTGAAACCGTTGCTTCTGGCGGGAATGCTGCCGGGTGGCTTGCTGACCCAGACCAGTGAAGTTGAGAATTTCCCCGGTTTTCCCGAAGGCATAAACGGGTTCGATCTGATGTTCGCCATGCAGACGCAGGCGGAGCGGTTCGGGGCGCGCATTGAAATGGAAACCGTGGCTCAGGTGGAGTTGAGCGACGGCGGCATCCAGAAGCTGACGCTCGATGGCGGCAAAGTCATCGAATGCCGGGCGCTGGTCATCGCCACCGGAGCCTCGCCGCGCTGGCTGGGGTTGGAGTCGGAAGACCGTCTGAAAAATCACGGGGTTTCGGCCTGCGCCACCTGCGACGGCGCTTTTTACCGCGATCTGAATGTCGTGGTCGCCGGCGGCGGCGATTCGGCCATGGAAGAGGCGCTCTTCCTGACCAAGTTCGCCAGCTCGGTGACGGTGGTCCATCGCCGTCACGAGTTGCGGGCCTCCAAAATCATGGCCGACCGCGCCCTCAATCACCCGAAAATCCGTTTCGTCTGGAATGCGAATATCGTGGCGGTGCTCGGCGATGCGGAAGTCACCGGCATCCGGGTCAAGGATATCAATGACGGCAAGGAAACCGAAATCGCCTGCAAAGGACTTTTCGTCGCGCTGGGCCATGTGCCCAATACGGAGCTTTTCAAAGGACAGTTGCCGATGAATCCGGCCGGATACATCGAATTGTCGGGCAATACGTCGCTGACCTCGCTTCAGGGCGTTTTCGCGGCCGGTGACTGCGCCGATTCGCGCTACCGTCAGGCGGTTACCGCGGCCGGAGCCGGTTGCCGGGCGGCGATTGATGCGGAACGTTATCTGGGATGAAAGCATGAAATATCACATCGAAAACCATGATGACCAGGGGCAGCGGCTGGTCTGCCCGGTCTGCCATGAAGAACTCTATCCGATCGACGTGGAGAACTTCAACCGGTGTCCCTATTGCGACGCCCGGCTGGAAAGCAATCCCGAACTGGAAGATTTCATCATCGACGGGCTGGTGCGGCATTGGATGAACCGGATGCGGCGCGGGCCGGGGGCCTGATCCGCCAAATAGGTCTATTGAAAAAATAAACGTACATCTGCAAGACTAAATGCACATCCGGTTCAAAAAGTTGTGCGTTTAATGTTACAAACGACTTTTTCAGCCATTTTTTTCTGAGACTGTTTTTGTTATTGTCGGTCGCTTGTGCGTTTAGTCCTGCCCCAAAGGTAATACCGTTCCATGGTGTTACGCTCAGGCTGTTTTGGTGATGGCAGGAAACATCATTGAGACTCTTCCGGGCAAAACCGTTGGTGGGAGAGACAATGCAAGATTGATCTCCGCTTGGGTCAACGTATCGAAGGATGTTCCTTTTTTCAATATTTTCCTTATACGGATTTTTGAATACCGCGATTCCCAACCACAATCAAATGGCGATGCGCTTTATTGGCTGCCGTAAAATTCAGCAACTGGACCATCGGCTGCATTTCCCCCTGAAAGCGAGAATGAAATCGCCGATTGAAGATTGCTCATGTATAAAAATCCGGTGGCGGTATCCGGAAAAATAAAGTGGAAGAAAAAATCATGAAACAACAGAAATTCACACTGCTGAACTTCTGGTTCTAATTGCGATGATCGCGATTCTGCCGGCGATGCTGTTGTCGGCGCTGAGCGCTACCAGTAGTGGAAGGGGGCATACCCGGCATGATGCGATCTGGAATCCGTTGATCGCCGCCGACGGCCGCAAGCTCTAGGGCAAATGCGGCAATACCACCCGCCCGATAATTTCGTCGCACGGGATGGGACCGAAATCCCGGCTGTCGAACGATGCCGTGCGATTGTCGCCGATGGCATAAAATTCGTTATCCGCGATGATCAGTCGTTCCAGCCGGGTTTCGGCGTGATTGCGGCAGAGTTCGATGGCCGGAATGACCATGCGCAACGGAATCAGTACCGCGCTGGCCTCCGGAGAACGCACCATCAGAATCTCGTCTCCGGGTACCGCCACGACGCGCTTGACATAGGTGGTGTCTCCGTGGTGCAATACGACTACATCGCCATTCCGTACCGGGGCAAGGCGATAGGCGGCGGTGTCGACCAGCATCCAGTCACCATTTTTCAGCGTCGGGAACATGGAATCGCCGCGTATGGCCAGTATCCGGTACGGCTGAAATTCATACGCAATCGCCGTCAGGATGACGACGACCAGAGCAACCCACAGAATTTTCCGGCGGAGTTTCATCATGGCCATTAACATAATCGGGAAGAAATGATTTGCAAGATGCTGAACCGATTACTAACCTTGATTTTTTTCCGACCGCAAACATTATCGGTGCATTCGGCTTGGAGAGCGCCGCTCGGGAACAACAATCTCGATTGTGACACTCTCGGCGTCGCATTCAGAGCTGCGCTGGCCGCGCGGGCTTATCATTCCGCCATGTGTTCCGACCATGACGGTTGGATTGTCCTGAAAAAAACCTCGCGCCGGAAATATTGGATTCCCGCGTTGGAACGAAAAACTTCCAGCCCGTTGAGCAACGCCGTTGAAAAAATGGAAAGAAAAACACGCCATGCGCATAAAACGCATGGCGTGCTTGATCTGAAAACCGTCGCACTCAGCAGAGCGCCATTTCCAGCCGATAGCCGGTGCTGTAGCGTTTTTCGTTGCTGGTTTCAACCGCCACACAATAATGTCCGGCTTCCAGTTCGCCCGAAATCAAATTCCGGTCGAGCTTGAGTTTCTTGCCGTCTTCATTGTACAGGGTGATTTTGACCTGCTTGCCGACTCTGAACGAAGTATCATCCAGATTGAGATCAAAGTCCAACCGTCCGCCCTGTGCCAATTCAAACTCGAAGTAATCCGCCGAATCCGCGAATCCGACCCAATCGTCAACCACCGCTTGCGCGCCATCCCACGGCGTGATCACGCCCTGAGCCGAAGATGGATCGCCGCCGCCGGACGCCTGAGCCAGATTGCCCGCGGTTATCCGGGTATTGTTGACGTAGGTTTCGGTCGGGAAGAACGAAGCATTGACCGTGAGTTTGTAATTGCTGTTGTTCTTGCCCCGTCCGCCGTCGGCGGAACTGATCTCGACGAAGAAATTACCGTCCATCAGGAGATCCGTAAAATATTCGCCGTTCCGGCTGACCGTGATGCTCTTGACCAACTGCCGCCGCTCGTCGTAAACCGAAACTTTCAACTTGCTTTCCACCTCGGTGAGCGTCATCCCCAGACGTCCCGGACCGGCTTCAAAGAAATAATAGTCATCGGGATCGCCGACGCCAACCCAGCCTTCGACTTCGGCTGTGCTGTTCGGCGCAAATGTCGTCGGATGAGCCGCCGCATCGCTGAAACTGTTGTTCGGCGTTACGTCCGCGGGCACGTAATCGGCGATAAAATCGATCCGATAGTTGCTGTTGTACGCGCCCTTCCCTTTGTCCGGAGCCGCCACCGAAAGATAGAAGTGGCTGCCGATCCAGAGATCACTGAGGAATTCGCCATCTTCGGAAACTGTGACCGTCTTGATCCGTTTCCGATTTTGATCATAGATGGTGACCACCAGATTGCTCTGAAGGTCATTCATCACCAGCGACAGCGAGCTGGTGCGGTCGGCGGTGATGGCGAAGTAATCCACGCCGTCCTGATATCCGACCCAGTCCGCAATCATCAGTTGTCCTTCTCCGTCGATCGCGAAGGATTGGGCTCCGGAGAAGGTATCGTCCTGATGATTGGCCGCGGGGAAGTAATCTTCCGTGATGTCCAGAACATAGTTGCTGTTGTATGCGCCCTTCCCCTTGTCCGGAGATGCCACCGAAATATAGAAGGCACCGCCGGTCAGGAGATTGTTGAACGCCACACCGTCAGCCTTCATGGTCACCGACTTGATCTTCTTCTTGTTCGCATCATACAGCGTAACCAGCAGATTGCTTTCCAAGCCGCTGAGATTAACCGTTACGCCGCCGGTCCGATCCGCATCGATATAGAAATAATCCGCGGCATCCTGGTATCCGACCCAGCCGGACAATTCCAGTTCGCCGTTGCCGGTGACCGGATTGTCGGTCAGCGTATGCGGCGCCAACGTTCCGTTCTTGAAGTTGGCTTCATCATCGTTGAGCGAAGGAGCCGGGAACGGATTAACCTCGGTATTGAACGAGAATGCAGTAGTGGCGGACGCGTTGGCGGGCGTGATGCCGACGGTATAGGTGCCCGCCGTCCACGCGAAGGAGTATGATTTGGCACCGGACGAAAGCGTCGTGGATTGGACGACCTTGCCGTTTTCATCATAGAACGCAATCCGGATTCCGCCCTTGCCGCCGCCCACCGCGGCCACGTTGGAGAAGTTAAACACCACCCCGCTGTTTTCATCAAGAGTCACGGCATAATAATCGGCCTGATCCGACCCTCCGGCGGCGTCATTGTAAGTATCACCGACCGTAATCATCGTCGGATTGTTGCGATAGTTGCTGCCGTCGCCGGTGCTGCCGACCGTGAACCGGCTCGACGGGGAAATGTCGGAACCGAAGATCACGCTTTCGTACAATTTCTTGTCGAACGCCTGGAGCGTAAAGCTGTAATACCCATTCTCCAGATTGCGCAGCCAGAATCCGGTGGAGCTGCCGCTGATAGTGATGGTCTGGACTTTTTCATACACCTGGGTCTGCTCGTTGAACATCTTGTAGACCAATTCGTAGTGGTCCACGCCGATGAGGTCGATCGCTGGATCCCAGCTGAAATAGACATCCCGTCCGGCCACCTGACTTGCCACCGACCTGGTATTCAGCGTCGGACCGTGCACGTCGATGGTGGCGTTTTCTTCCAGAAACACCCATTCGCTGCTGTGTCCGGCATAGTCGTACGTCTTGATATCGACATCGTAAATGCCGTCGGCGACATTCATCAACGCCAGCCACGGATCGCTGGTTTTGGTCGTGATGATATAAGTACTGGCACTGGTCTTGGTAATCGTGGCAATGTTGGAGGAATAGTAATTTTCCGGATCATCCGCCGGGATGATCGGTTCATCCGTGGGGAATCCGCCTTTGCGATAGAAACGAATTTTGTAGTAAGCGACGCCGAGGGGATCCGAACCCGGATCCCAGGACAAATTCAGGTCGCCTTCCAGCGATGACGTGAACATCACCACACCGCCGCCGATCCTCACCGGATCGACATTGTCGATAATCTTGCGCGGATTGCCTTCATCGTCAAGATTGTTGTAATCGATCAGCTGGAACGGATTGCCGTTATTGCCCAGCAGCCACGTATACGCCTTGTTGCCGCTGGAGTCCATCGCCTGAACCCGCCAGTAGACATTTTTCATGCCCAGCAATTCACCGGCGGCGACGGTGCCGTTGGTGCCGTCGCCGAAAACCAGGCTGTCGGTCGAAGTATAATAGGTCTGTAACCCGGAGCCGATGAAGTTGGCATTGTCGCAAACTTCGACCAGATAGATCACACTGCTCAGATCGTCCGTGAATGACGCTTCAAAGTCAAGGGTGATCGTAATATTGCTGATATAGTACTGCTGTTCCGGCAGCTTGGTATTCGGATTGATGATGTACCGGGTCGCCCAGGTGGCATTGATGACATTGGACGTGGTGTCGCCGAAAGAACCGCTCGGCGGCGTCACGTCAATGATGAAGTTCTGATTGGCTTCCTGCGACATATTGCCGCCGACATCATAGGATTCAACCCACCAGGTGTAGTTGTTGGGGGTGAGCCCGTATTGCGAAGCATCGATGGTGGCTTTTGTAATCCGCTGGTCATAGATTGTTGCCAGCGTGACCGTATTGCCGTCAATGAGGGCGCAAAGTTTGTAATAGGAGAATCCGGTCCGGATTGCAGTCGGCGCTTCATAGGCGGTATTCCAGACAAAATCGACCACCGTATCGCCGTCACCGTCGGTCCGGACATTGGAAAACGGGGTGAATCCGGTGCTGAAAATCGGCGCCACGAGGTCGCCGACCCAATTCGCGCTGCTGTCGATGGCGGTGTAGTTTCCGGCATAGTCGAAGGCTTCGAGAACCCACCGGTATTCGCCATTCTGGACTACCACCGACGTACCTTGGGTGGACGCGTCGAAAATCACGGTATGCCAGGTGCCGGTGCCGTTGATGTCGGTATAACGCAGCCGATAGCCTTCCACGCCGGAGCCGAGATCGGTGGCCCGCGGCCAGTTGCCGGAGAAAATCACAGTTTCCGTGTCGGCATCCCAGACGCCGGTCCAGACCGCGGTCCCGGTAAAAATCGGCGGCGTCTCATCGCCGTTCCAGAGTCCGGTATAAGTCTGACTTTTGTTGCCCGCGTAGTCGGTGGCGAACACCTGCCATTCATAAACTCCGTTGGGCAGGTTGTAACTGAACGTATTGGTCCCGGCCGGAACCATGCCCAGCGGCAACCAGGCGGTGGAACCGGATTCCCGATAATAAATATAGTATCCGCGAAGACCGGATTTGCCGTCGGTGTCGATGGCGGGATCCCAGGTAAGCGTGACCTTCAGGAAGCCATCCTCATCCGGCGCTTTGTGGATGTCGTAGGTCACCGTGCTGCGAGCGCCCAGAAACACCGGCGGGTTGTTGTCGCCGATGAAGACCCGGAACAAATCGCCGTCGATCCAGTCGCCCTGGGCGCCGTTGATATCCACCGCGCGCACCTGCCAGTGCACGAATTCGGCATTGCTGAAGCCGGAAATCACCAGTTCGCTGGCGGTGGTGTACTTGTGGTAGTAATTCGCGGTCGTGCCGTAAGCCATCGCATTCCAGTCCGGCGCGTCCTCGTCATTGGTCAGATAGTAGCGGACTTCATAATGCCCCAGTCCGTCGGTACAGGTGAATCCGGACCACTGGAATTCAATCACCGAACTCGAAGTGTTGAGGCTGCTGTCGGGATTGTTGATCAGCGCCACCGCCTGATCGTCGATGATGCTGGAGCTGTGTTGCCCCATAACGACTTCAGCCGTATCGGTCCAGTTGCTGAAGGTGGTGCGTTCGCCGTAATGGCGGCGCACCCGCCACTCGACACTCTGGCCGTCCTCAATGCCGGCAATTTCAAAATTATTGAGGCCGCCGTCAACCATCACGGTGATGGTATTGCCATAACTTCCGCCGGCGTCGGCGATCCGGTACTCCAGTTCGTATTTTTCGATGTTGGAAATTTCGTCCCAGGAGATGGTGATCGTCCCGGCGTCGTCGTCCCAGCTGGCATGAGCCACAGGGGTCAGGTATTCGGGTTTCCCCACCAGATGTTCCACCGTCACATAAAGCCCGCTGGCGTCATATCCGCTGGTCACGGTGAAACTGCCGTCCCGGGCGATCGCGGTGGTCCCGACTCTGGCGGTGATCATCTGCCCCTGATAGGCAAACGTCACGGTTCGCTGAAGCCATTTGGCCGCACTGTTGTCATCGACCAGATAATAAGTCTTGGCAATCTGGTCGCCGTTGCCGTCGACGTCAAGCACCACATCGTTCAGGTTGATCGTAATCGACGCCACGCTCTCCAACGCCACGCCGGAATCATTGGACACAATCACCGCTCCGGCACGGGCCGGTGCCACCCCGGCCATCGTCTTGTCGTTGAGCATGAAAGCCAGATTGAGTTTGCCGAAACTGGAATCAATCGTACCGTTCATACGGGCATTGCTGTCGATCACCATGGTGTTTTCGCCGTTGGTCAGGTCGATATCACCGATGATGTACGACCCGGCTGCCAGCTCCAGATAGTCATTGGTGTCGTACAGCAGTGCATCAAATCCACCAATCACCGCAATTTCGTCGGCGGAACCGGTTGCCGGTTGAATCAACCCGGCGAAAACCGCATACCCGAACGTATTGGTCGGCATCACGTCGATCAGTCCGGAAATCCGCAAGCTCATGCCGCTGCTGAACCCCTCCAGGCCCGCATTCATGACACTGCCGCCGATATCGATATCTCCGGCCATGTCGAAAATGCCATCGTTGTCGTTGGTCAACTGCGAAACGTGAATGCCGCTTGCCCGCTGGAGGCTGGAGGTGCTGGTAATCGAAATGGTTCCGGTAAATGCCAGCATATTGATGTAAGGGCTGTAAATCCCTGTCGTTACCACGTTATCAGTATTGACGGTATTGATACTGATATCGGTTGACATGTATCCCTCACGAACTTCCAGCCGATTGGATTCGATACCAAAAGTTCGCGACGGCGTACTGACCCAGTCGGCGATATTCATATCGGTCTGGTTGACCGTCAACGCCCCTTTGAAATTGCCGCCGCAACTGATCGTTCCGGCAACATCAAGCCCATGATTGGTGACGGTAAAACCATATACGACTTTCGCCGCCGGCCCGGAATCGGAAATCCACAGATAATTGTTTTCGGATCGGATCGTTCCTGAAAAATCGTCCGTGAGTGTGATGCTGTTGGCTTTGATCCCCGCGGCGGCAATGGTATTGTCAATCAGGTTGCGGACCGAAGTGGCTGCCGCACCGGGAGCCGAAACCCCTCTGAAGGTGTTGCGCTCGGTAATGGCGGTAATGGATCCGTTCATCTCTTTGAGTGTCAGCGAGCCGGCCTTGATCCCGTAAACGTCGATCGTATTGCCGGACACCGAGGCGACCAAACTGTCTCGTCCGCTCAGCGTGTCCGGAGTGTAATTGTAATCGCCCAACAGGTTGTTATTGGAATTGGTTGATACGATGGTGCCGCCCCAATAACCATTGGTCAACGATACCTCGCCGGTGGCAAGAATGCCGGCCGCGGTAATGGTATTGCCGTCAGCTGTCGCTTTGGCATAAGCGGTTGCATTGATGCGGGCTTGAGAATTGAGCGTTCCGGTAAAATTGTTCTCGAATGTCACGCTGGCGGCTTTGAATGCGGCAACTTCGATAAAACTGTTATCCGACATGTTCACGCACATGATCGTGGTGCCGCTCGGGTACTCGTATCCGCGCATGTTATTGGCATGAGTAATGCCGCTTTCGGTGAAAATCGAAGCGGACATATCGCTGATCAAGTTCAAATTGCCATTGGCGCGGAAGCCATAGGCGCTGACATCCATGCTCGCATCTATGCGGGAAGCTTGATCCACAAAAGGTATATCAGTATCATCGACCCCGTTTTTTACATAGATCTGAATTCCGGCATCGCTTACAGACGAATCCGGATTGGGCTGATTGGTGCCGACTACATCGGCCCCGGTATGGGCGGTAAAATTGACATAGCCATTGCCTGAACCGTTCTGAAAACGAACCGCGGCGACATTGTCCTGCACCCAGTTGCCGTCATAGTTTAAATTGCCGCTGCTGCCGTAATTGCCGCCAAGGGTGATCAGGGTATTGTCGCCCATGTTGGCTACGCCGCGAAACGGATTGTTGTTGTAGGGGTAATAAACATACCCGATATACCAGCGGTCCGTTTCCACGCTGACCAGACGGCCGCCCGCCTCCAGGGTGTTGGTGTTGCCGGTAAGCACCAGATTGGATGCAACCTGGCCTACAACAATATTGTTATACCATTTCCAAGTTCCGACGATATAATCATTGGAGTAGTTATTGACTTTCGACATTTTCCGCCACTCTCCCTTGTTTTTGGTTACAACAGTATTCAGCACACACGCAATGTAGCATGGGATTTCATTTTTTGCAATCGGTTCTCGCGGCAAAAAAACATTTTTTTGAAGGAAAATGCTTTCACTCTCACAATTTCGGTTCCCTGCTTGTAATTTCTCCGATCGCGTGGTATGTTACAGATAACTATCGCATGCTGCGCTTGGGCGCAATTCGGGGGCGGGGACTTTTCGTCATGCGGAACACGGAAAGCCCCCAGGGTATTTTACCGTCAAAATTTTAATCCGGGATGGTTATGTCAGACATACCGAAAATCAGCAGTCTGGAGTGTCTGCGGCGACTGTTCAGCCAGTTCCGCCGTACCGTCAATTTCGACGCGCTCCTGACCGAGGAGCTCTGTGCCCGCTGCCAAAATCACGATGAAGAACTGAACGTCATCGTCGAACTGTCCAATCTCCACGATCTGCGGCCCGAAAAACATGCCGATCTGGACGCAATTGCCAAAACCTATGTCGGCCCGGCCCTGCTCCGGCTCACCACCGGCAGCTGGATTCTGGTACTCAATTCCAGGCAGATCGCACAGGAAGAAGCCGTGGCAATTTTCGAGCCGGCTGCCGATAAGGCGCTGCTGGTCAAAAAAGCACAGTTGCTTGAGCGTGCCGGCGACACCGTGGTCATCTTCCGCAACCTTCAGGAAATCGACGCCCGCGAGCAAAGTGCGCTGTTCTGTCTCTGCGCCATCGCCCGCCACCACAATATTGCGATGGACCTGCGCCGGGTCATGCATGACTTCGCCATCGACGCCGAAGAGCCGCGCTCCGCGCTGCTGCGTTCGATCGCCGACAGTTACGAACTCAATACCCGGTCGGTGCGGATGCGCTGGGAAAAACTGATCGCGCTCGGCCAGGCCTACCCGGCCCTCGGCCGCAAGAAAAATGGCAAATATCTGGTGATCTGCGGCATCCGGAACAATCAGGACGAAACCGTCGATCTGGTGGTCGTTGATCCCGAGAACACCCGGCCCGATTCGCGGTTCGCCTTCATGAGCCGGGCGGAGGTCGAAGAACAGCTTTCGCCGCACGTCATGCTGGTCAAGAAACGTTATCGGCTTTCCGATGAGGACCGGCCGTTTTCACTGACCTGGTTTCTGCCGGAATTCTACAAATTGCGCGGCGTCTTCGGACAGATCGCGCTGACGGTGGCGATGATTACGATCCTTTCGCTGATCGTGCCGCTTTTCTTCCAGATCGTCGTCGACAAAGTGCTGGTCAACAAATCGTACAACACGCTGAACGTGCTCGGCATCGGCATCATTGCGGCGGTCGTCTTCAATGGATTGCTCGATTATTTGCGCAGTTACTTCCTGTTGTTTGCGACCAACAAAATCGACGTCTCCACCGCCACCAAGACCTTCCGCCACCTGATGCGGCTGCCGGTGGATTTTTTCGAGCGGGTTCCATCCGGGGTGTTGCTCAAGCATATGCAGCAGACGGAAAAAATCCGCGGCTTCCTCTCCGGAAATCTGTTCTTCACCATCCTCGATCTGTGTTCGCTGCTGATCTTCATTCCGGTATTGCTGCTCTACACGGTGGAGTTGACGCTGGTGGTGCTGGGCTATTCGCTGCTGATGGCGCTGGTGATCGCCTGTCTGATCAAGCCGTTCCAGCGGCGGCTGAATGAACTTTATCAGGCTGAAGGGAAACGCCAGAGCATGCTGGTCGAATCGATTCACGGCGTGCGTACGGTCAAATCGCTGGCGCTGGAGCCGGTCGAGGAAAAATATTGGGATGACTCCACCGCTTATGCGGTCAAATCCTACTTCAAGGTCGGCAAGATTTCCATGACCGCCAAAAGCATCAGCCAGGTGCTGGAAATGATGATGACCATCACCGTAATCTGGTTCGGCGCATGGCTGGTTTTTGAGCACCAGATCACGGTCGGCGCGCTGATTGCGTTTCAGATGCTGGCCGGACGGGTCACAGGACCGCTGGTGAAGATGGTCGGACTGATCCATGAATATCAGCAGATCGCGTTGTCGGTGCGCATGCTCGGCGTGGTCATGAATACCCCGGTCGAACCCCAGGGCGGCGGCGTCCGCAACCCGCTGCGCGGCGCCATCAGTTTTGAACATGTGACCTTTCAGTACCGGCAGGATCTGCCGTCGGTGATCAACGATTTCTCGCTGGAAATCAAACCCGGCACCACGCTGGGGATCGTCGGCCGTTCCGGTTCGGGCAAAACCACCATCACCAAACTGCTCCAGGGACTCTATCCGGTGGTTCAGGGCCTGATCAAGATCGACGGCATCGACTTGCGGGAAATCGACAAATCCCATCTCCGCAGCAGCATCGGAGTGGTGCTGCAGGAAAACTATTTCTTCAGCGGCACCGTACGGGAAAATATCAGCCTGACCAAGCGCAGCGCCACGCTGGAAGAAATCATTTACGCCGCCAAGCTGGCCGGAGCCGACGAATTCATCCAGAAACTGACCCGCGGCTACGATACGGTGCTGGAAGAAAACGCCTCCAACCTCTCCGGCGGTCAAAAACAACGTCTGGCCATCGCGCGGGCGTTGCTGAGCAATCCGCCGATTCTGATTTTCGATGAAGCGACCAGCGCGCTCGACCCGGAAAGTGAATTCGTGATCCAGAGCAATTTGAAGTCGATTGCCAAGGGCCGGACCGTGCTGATCATTTCCCACCGCCTGAGTATCGTGAGCGGGTCCGACCAGATTGTGGTGATTGATTCCGGGTCCATCACGGCGCTGGGAACCCACCGCGAACTGCTGAGCCAGCCGGGCACCTATCAGGAATTCTGGCGCCAGCAGATGCGCAACGACATCTAAATCCGGGAGTGCAAAACGATCATGATAAAGATATGGCATATCGTCAAGGCGATTCTGAAATCGCCGTTTACCCTGTGGCGGAAATTCAAGACATTGCTGGGATGGAACACAGGAACCATCCCGACGGAAGCGGTCGAATACCAGCCGGATGCGTTGGAAATAGCCAATTCGCGGCTGCCTTTTCTGGCGCGTTACAGTGTATTTTTCGCATTCCTGTTTCTGGCGGGAGTATTGGTCTGGGCGACGATCGGCAAAGTCGACGTCATCGTCCAGGGCAACGGCAAGATTGTCAGCGACAAACAGACGATCGTGATGAAGCCGCTGGAATTGACCGTAATCAAGGGAATCAACGTCCGGGTCGGCGATGTGGTCAAGCCGGACCAGATATTGATCACCTTCGATCCGACGGTCAATATGGCTGAAGCCCGGCGGCTGGAATTGGAAGTCGAAAGCCTTTCCGCCCAGTTCGGTCGTCTCCAGGCGGAATTCAATGGTACGGACTACAAAGCTCAGAGCAAGGAACGGTTCCCGCAGCTTCAGGAAGCGATTTTCAAGCAGCGCAACGAATATTTTGCGGAGAAAATCCGTTATTATGATGAAGCGTTGAAGCAACTGGACGCTCAACGCAAGAGCAAAGAGGACAACCTCAAAAAACAGCGCGAACGGCTGATGGAAGTCCTGAAACTGGAAGACTCTTACAATAATTTGCAGGAACACAAGCTGGTTACCCTGAAAGACTTGACTGAAATGAAAATGTCGCGCATGCAGATGGAGGCGACGGTCGATGACCTGAGCAACAGTCTGCAGGAACTCGAACATCAGCGCGAAAGTACGAATTCCGCCAAAAACTCCTTTATTCAGGAGTGGCGGAATTCGATTTCGGAAAAGCTGGTCGAGACCGAGCGCGAACTTTCCTCAAACCAGAAGCAGTACGAGAAGAATAAGCTCCGGGTCGAATCGCAGTATCTGCGCGCGCCCTGCGAAGCGGTGGTTCATGAAATCGCCTCTTTCTCCGCCGGATCCGCCGTGCGCGAGGCCGAAGCGCTGATTACCCTGATTCCGCTGGACGGACATCCCGAGCTGGAGGCCGAAATCCGGCCTCAGGACATTGCCAAGGTAAGTATCGGGTCCGAAGTCCGGATCAAGCTCAATGCCTATCCTTTCCAGAAATACGGTACGCTGGAGGGCTTTGTCCGCAATATTTCCGAGGATACCTTCACTCAGCAGAACCGCCCGGCGGACATCGGCCAGAGTCAGACCTATTATCGGGCGCGCATTACCGTCAGCGGTCAACTCCGCGGACAGACCGACCAATTCCGGCTGATTCCCGGCATGGAGGCCACCGCGGAAATCAAAACCGGACGGCGGCGGATCATCGAATATCTGATCTATCCTTTGATCAAGGCATTGGACGAAACCGCCCGGGAACCGTAACCAGGAAAGGATGGTGCTGTGCTGACCCTTCGAACGGCATTGAAGATATGGGGCGTACTCCTGCTCGGGTCCGGACTGCTGATTGCAGTCATGGCCGGTCCGTCGGCGCCCCCCGGAGCCGATGCGGCGATCGGCATTCATCTGGGTGCGTTGTTGCGGCATCCCGGGCTGACCACTCTGGCCGATTCCGGCGAAATCGGGGAAATTACGAAATCGCTCAAGGTATCCGGCATTCAGTTCGACAAGCGCAACGTTCCGGATGTCGTACTGCTGTTTTTCGGCGTCC
This sequence comes from Victivallaceae bacterium, assembly GCA_036677805.1. Classification (GTDB taxonomy): domain Bacteria; phylum Verrucomicrobiota; class Lentisphaeria; order Victivallales; family Victivallaceae; genus SIG78. The sequence goes on from JAVBVS010000022.1 coordinate 99,446, forward strand.
GCGACCGGATGCTGTTGACGGCCGCGCCGCAATATCAAATCTTGCGCGAACAGCTTCAGAAACGTTACGGCAAGGCCAAAAACGTTGATATCGAAGACACTCCGATTGCCGGACTGCCGGCGTTCAAGATCACAGTCCGCAGCATCCGAACCAATCGGGTGTGGCGGGTCTGCGAACTGGTTTATCTGTCTTCGGATGTGGTTGCCATCGGCAGCAAAAACGATCCCCTGCCCCGCCAGAAGCTGAACGCACAGTATGCTTCCGCCTATCGCGAACTGCTCCAGGGGGAGGCTCTGGTTTCCGGCGTGGCGGCCAATCCATCCGCCTTCCGGCTCGATCCGTTTGGGATCGCCGCCGGATTGCACCGGATCGAATTCGAAGTCCGGGAACAGGGCACCGACCTGACGCTGGCAGTTCGAGGAGAGACCGTTTCGCCGGAAGCCGCGCAGAATACGGCGACAATGGTCCAGAATCTGGCCCGGATTCTGCTGGTTTCATTTTTCGGGTCCGACCCTGAGCTTTTTCAGCAGGTCGCGGCGACGCTGCATACCACACCCCGGAATTCCGAGGTAGTCATGGATGCGGTCTGGAGCAGCGAACTGATCGAAAAAATCAGCCGGTTTTATGCCGGCAATCGTGAAAAATTCTCGTCCACACTCCAAACCCCCATCGCTCCGGCGCCCGCGAGGTGATCCCATGGTAAAAAAAAGCACCCGCAAAAAATCAAAGAAAAATCGGCTGATGATATGGGGCAAGCGCCTGATCCTCTCCATTATCCTTCTGGCGGCAGTCTTGGCGGTACTGCTGATCGGCGCCCGCCGGAAACCCCGGATTGCTCCGTTGGGTTCCCCGGCGGAAAATCTGGCGGTGATGACGGCAATCGGCAAACTTTCCGGCGCCATGCTCAACCCCGACAGCAAGGTCGCTTCCCGGGCGGTGGTGGAACTGACGCCGGATGAATTGAACGCCATCCTGGCCAATGCGATCCGCGCCTATCAGATGAAAAATTCCGGCGCCGATGCTCCGGTGATTTTCGCGGAATGGCGCGATAAACTGGCGGCGCTTGATGTCTCTTTGCCGCTGCCGGTGGCCGGAGCCGTCAATATCCACGCCGGAGTCCGCCCCGACCTGGCCGCGCGGAAACTGGTGCTGCAGATCACCGGCGTCCGGGCCGGATGGCTGCCGGTACCGGACTTCCTGATCAACCCGATTGCCGAGCAGGCCTTGCGCGAACTGGAAAAGAGCGAGCAGTACCGGTTGGCGGTGGAAGTGGTCGAATCGCTTCAGGTTACCGAATCCGGCAACCTGAGGATCGAATTCCTGCCCGCCCGGATCAGTCTGCTGCTGGGACTGCTGTTGCAGCGGTAGCCGTTTCCATTGCAACGAAGATCAGCAGCCGTGCCGATTGGTACTGAGCGGCATTGCGGCTGTGGGTCCAGTCCGGATTGCCGGCACTGTCGGGATTATTGCCGATGCCGATATCGCTGCCGGCCTTGTTCCGAAATCCGTTGAAAGCAAAAACGGTCGCTTTTTCTCCGGTATTGTGCAACTGCATCGAACCATAGCCGGGCGCGGAACTGCCGGGTTGGCAGTAATCACCGAAATCGAACGTGGCATCGGAAGCGCCCGCAATCCTGAGCTGATTGGGCTGGCTGTAGTTGTTGGGCCAAAATTCCAGATTGCCGAGGGGAAATTTTCCGGTCTTGACCCCTGCCACATTGGACGCCACCTCAAGTTCGGAAACCAGATCGCGTACAATCGCGCCGGATGCTTTGTCCGGCACCAGAAAATCGGCCAGCGGACGCTGCGGCGCGGTAAAACTGCACCAGACATAATCGATCTGGCCGGAAGATTTTTCCAGCAGCATCAGATAACCGATCCGGGCCGGAATTCCGCCGAGGGATCGGCTGTAATTCTGCCGGTAGTTCATCCGACTCCGGTCGTCGCTCATTCCGTCCAGCAGGTCGGCTTCGGCCGCCAGTTGATACCGACCGACTTCCGGGATGAATTTGCCGTACGCCTCGGTGTTTCCGGCGGCCAGAATCCGGCGCGCCGGTCCGACCGGCAGTTGCCGCTCATTCACCAGATTGGGTTCGGCCAACATGCTCCACGCAAACAACAACTGGGTCGGCCGGCCGGTTTTGGCATCCGGTGTCAGGATCACCTGATTGCCCGAAATTTCCGCCGCGGCCGGATAAAATTTGCCGTCTGTCCCGGCCAGTTCGAACCAATTCGGCGCCTTGCCGTCACGCGTCGCCAATTTTTCGGCATTCTTGAAGGAAATCACCACCTTGTCATCGCGGCACTCGGCGCCCGAGATGACCGGGGAATCGCTTCCGGTTGATTTGCCATAGGTATATTCAAGCGCCAGATCGGCCAGCCGCCGTCCGACATCCTGCTTGTTGCGCGGGTGAATATCGTCGAGGGTGCCGATATCGTTGATGACCGCCATGTGCGCATTGCGGTCATGGTCGGCAAACAGCGCCTGAGCTTCCTGGCAAACCGGCAGGAAATCGGGATTTTCCTTGTAGTTGTAGGGCGCGAGCTGGACGAAGTAGATCGGCATATCGGGGTTCCGGAACGCCTGCCGCCAGCTGTTGACCAACGCCTCCATGTATTTCTCATAGAGATTCCCTGCCCGCCGGTCGTTTTCGCCCTGGTACCAGATCATGCCGCGCACCGCCAGCGGGGCCAGCGGGGCCACCATGGCATTGTACAACACGCCGACCGTACGCGGATGCATGGAAGTGTCCAGCGGCAGAATGTCGGCTGGATATTCCGGCGGCGCCGGCGGCAATTCCTTCCGGGCGACCGCCGCCTCGAATTCCGCCTGCCAATCCGAATAAGTCTTGCGGATTGCCGCCAGCCGCGCCTGATTTTCCGGGGAACCCGGAGTGCGCTCCCGCATCAGTGCACCGAATTTGCTCATCGCCGGAACGCTGTCGAATCCGGCCTGATTGGTCCAGACCAGGCTTGACGTCCCGCCCCAGTTGGATGCGATCAACCCCACCGGGACATTCAGCGTTTTGGCCAATTCGCGGCCGAAAAAGTAGCCCACCGCGGAAAATGGAGGAATGGTTTCCGGGGTGCAATACTGCCACTGCGCGGCCTGATCGGATTCTTCGACCGCCGCCATTTTGTGCGGCACCAGCAGCAACCGCAGATTGGAATTGGCGGCGGCGGCAATTTCCGCCGGAGCATGATTGGTATTGGCCACCGTCCATTGCATATTGGACTGGCCGCCGCAGAGCCAGACTTCGCCGACGGCCACATCGTTGAGCGTAATATTGTTGATCTTGAGATCCGCACCCGGGGCCGCCGCCATGGCCGGCAGTTCCAGGCTCCACTTGCCATCGGCCCCGGCCGTGACCGTTGCCTGGGAATCGTGAAATTCCACGGTCACGGTTTCGCCGGGGGCGGCTTTGCCCCACAGCCGGATCGGCTGTTCCCGCTGCAATACCATGCGGCTGGAAAAATGGTTCGGCAACGTCACCTCGGCCGACAGTTCCGTCAACACTCCGATCGACAGCAACAGCAAAATCATTCCCCGGCAAGCGATTTTTCTCATAACTCAGTTCCTTCGTTTTCCAACGTAACGATCTCCGACCAACGCTCCAACTGCGCGGCAGGGCCGGTCACTTCCACCACCAATTCCAAGGTATCGTCACCCAGTCCGGCGCGGACCCGGTCGAAGCCGATTCGCCAGACCGCCCCCGCCGTCCCCGGCGGCAGGACCACCGGCAGCAGAAAATTGCGGGTTCCCGCTTCCGCCGGAGCCGCGGCGGCGGCTTTCAGCGACCCGATATCACCTACCGGGTCGCGCTGATCGTTCAATTTCAATTCAAACAACTCGCCGGCGGCGGACACTTCGCCGCGCACCCGCAGATAAAATGCGCTGATCCGGCATTTTTCGGGTACGCTCACCCGCATGACCGACCGGCTTTCCGGCGCAACCCGCAGCGCCATCCGCACGGTGCGTTGCGCCGGAAACATCACCGTAATCGTGGTCACGACGCCGGCTATCGCCATCAGATAAATCAATTGCCGCCACGAGAAGAGGCGGCGCGGCGGCTTCCCGGCCGCCGCCGGATGCAGTTCATTCATGTTTTTCGACCTTGCCTTCGATCACCACGGTGGCACAGGCATATTCCTGTTCATGACTGATCGAAAGATGCAGCGTCTCTCCGCCCAGCCGTTCAAAGGTTGCCAGCGTCCGTCCGGACAATCGCATTTCGGGTTTGCCATTGCTGGCATTGGTGATGGAAATTTCATTCCAGGAACAGTGTTCGCCGCAACCGGTGCCGAGCGCTTTGGCCAGCGCTTCCTTGGCCGCCCAGCGTCCCGCAAATCGGGGCAAGGCATCTTTTTGCGCCAAAGCCGCAGCCGATTCCTCCGGCGTGAAGGCATGATCCCGGAAATGGGCCCCTCCCCGCTCCAGCGCCCGCCGCAACCGGGCGATACTGACAATATCGGTGCCGATGCCGATGATCATGATTTGCAAACCTCGGTTTCCAGATTATATTACCATAATTTATCCCACAATCGGACGGTTGCCAGTCAATGAACCTGATTTTGCTTGAAAATTCCGATTTTATTACTCAGGACACGGTCCGAGTCGCCGGGCGGCGACTGAAACATATGGCGGAAGTGCTGCATTGCGCCGCCGGAATGCGCTGCAAAGTCGGTGTCTTGGGCGGTTCCGTCGGTTGCGGCGAGGTGCTGGCCATGACGCCGGACTACGCCGAACTGCGTATCGCCGTCGATTTGCCGCCGCCGCCGGAAGCCGAAGTTACCCTGATCGCGGCACTGCCCCGGCCCAAAACCTATCGCAAACTGCTTCACGCGGCCATTGCCATGGGCGTCAAAAAATTGGTGATGATCCAGACCTTCAAAGTCGACAAGAGCTACTGGGCGAGCCCGTTTCTGGAGCCCGGCTTCTTTGCCGGCGAAGCGCGTCTGGCGCTGGAACAGGCCGGCGACACCGTATTGCCGGAAATCGCCTTTTATCGCCGCTTCAAGCCTTTTGTGGAGGATATTTATCCCGAACTGGCTCGCGGACGGACGGCCTATCTCGCGCATCCCGCCGGCGCCGCGCCGCTGCCCGACCGGCCGGGACGTCCCGCGTTGCTGGCCGTGGGGCCGGAAGGCGGCTTCACCGATTATGAAGTATGTTGCTTCATGGATGCCGGCGCGTTGCCGGTGACGCTGGGCCGCCGGACACTGCGGACCGAGGTCGCCTTGCCAATATTGCTGGGGCGCTGGCTGCGCTGAATCCGCCGGTTCCGGCGTTCGGCGAGCGCCACAAAAAAAACGGGGCGGCCGCCATCACGGAAACCGCCCCGGAGCTCTTCATTTCAATCAGATGCTGTTGGAATAATTCGGCGCATCCTTGAGCATGGTGACATCGTGCGGATGCGCTTCGCGCAAACCGGCTGAAGTGACCCGGACCACCCGCGCCGTTTCCTGGAGTTCGGCAATCGTCCGGGCGCCGCAATAACCCAGCGAATAGCGCAACCCGCCTACCATCTGAAACACCACGTCGGCCACCGGGCCGCGATACGGCACCAATCCTTCAATGCCCTGCGGCACCAGTTTCTTATCGTTGTCGACATCAAGCTGGCCATAACGCTCGCGGCTGGCCTTGCCATTTTTCATCGCTTCCAGGCTGCCCATGCCGCGGTAAATTACGTAGCGGCGGCCTTGATGCAGGGTAACTTCTCCGGTACTTTCCGCGGTTCCGGCCAAAGCCGACCCCATCATGACCGAGCTGGCGCCGAACGCCAATGCCTTGGCGATATCCCCGGACTGCTTGATCCCGCCGTCGGCGATCACCGGCACATCGGCCGGCAGCGCCTTGGCGGCGTTGTAGACTGCGGTGACCTGCGGCACGCCGACCCCGGCCACCACCCGGGTGGTGCAAATCGAGCCGGGACCGATTCCGACCTTGACCCCGTCGGCGCCGACATCGGCCAGCGCCTTGGCGGCTTCTCCGGTGGCGATGTTGCCGCCGACGATATCGACGGCGTCGCCGTAACGCTTCTTCATCATCGCCACGGTTTCGATCACGCCCCTGGTATGACCGTGCGCCGTATCGACTACCAGCACGTCGACGCCGGCCTTGATCAACGCTTCGGCACGTTCCTCGTCATAGGGGCCGATCCCGGCGGCGACCCGAAGCTGATGGCGGCTGTCGCGGTTGTAATCCGGCTCTTCGTTTTCGATCAGCGTCCGGACATCCTGAAAACTGTAGAGCCCGGTCAGGCTGCCGTCGACATCGACCGTCGGCAGCTTGCCGACGCGCCGCTCAAGCATGATCCGATAGGCGTCCTGAAGCGAAGTTCCTTCCGGCGCGGTCACCAGATCGGTCCGCATCACATCGCCGACTTTGACATCGTAACGGGAAAGAAATTTGATATCGCGCGAAGTAAGGATGCCGAGCAGCTTGCCCTGGTCGTTGACGATCGGGAATCCGGAAAAAGAATAATCTTTGGCCCGCTTCTGCCGGAGCATCTCGGCCACCGTGATATCGGGGGAGAACACCACCGGATGCTTGATCACGCCGTTCAGATAGAGTTTGACCTTGCGCACTTCTTCCACCTGGCGCTTGATCGCCAGATTTTTGTGGATGACGCCCAAACCGCCGAGCCGGGCCATCGCGATCGCCATCGCGCTTTCGGTCACGGTGTCCATGGCCGCCGAAACCAGTGGCATATTGAGCTTGACATTGCGGGAAAAACGGCTTTCGACGCTGGCTTCATGCGGCAGAAAATCGGCGTAACTCGTAATCAGGGAAACGTCGTCAAAAGTGAGTCCTTCAAACTTGAAGGCCGACATGAAATCATCGAGGAACTGGTTCATTGTCTTCTCCGGCGGGAAATGAGATGTAAAAACCTTTACAGCGTAATATAGCCCCGAAATGCCGGTTTTTCCAGTCCGTCCGTCAGGAAAAGCGCCATTTTATTCCGGTCGATGCCCGTTTGTCGGGGTTCGCCGCGACCGCTTCAGGCCGCGACGCGGATACGCGGATCGGCCCAGGCGCAAGCCAGGTCGGCCAGCAGATTGATTGCCACAAAGAGCAACGCATTGACCACCGTCAGCGCTTTCAGCAAAGCCAGATCGGAGTTGTTCAAAGCATCGATCGAAGCATAACCGAGACCGGGAATGCCGAAGAAAGACTCCAGCAGCAGACTGCCGGTGAAGATGAACGGCAGCAGCGCCGACGCCCGTGCAATGATCGGAATCAACGCATTGCGCAGCAGATGACGGTTGAAGACAATGAAGGGCGAACAGCCTTTGGCCGCCGCCGTCCGCAGGTATTCGCTTTGCAGTTCATTGACGAAAACGGTACGGTAAAAGCGCACTCCGCCGCCGAGTCCCGACGCCACGCCGATGATCACCGGCAGCGCCAGACAGCGCCACGACCCCCAGCCCCAGACCGGAAACCAGTTGCAGTAATACCCCAGAAACCACTGTCCGGCGATGATCAGCACCAGATAACTCACACTCATCCCCGCCACCGAAACGAGCAGCAGGAACCGGTCGAACCAGCTGTCCTTGACCGCCGTCGCCAGCAATGCCAGCGCAATGCCGAGAAAGAGTTCGCCCAGAAATACCGGCAGCATCACCGTAAGCGACGGTCCCACGCCGCGGCGGATGATGTCGCCGATGGGTTCGCGGGTGGTGATGGTCCGGCCGAAGTTCAGGAACCGGATGTAGGGAAAATCCGATTGGAAAGAACACAATTCGCCCAACGTGCCCAGAAATTGACTGTTCCACGGTCGGGCCTGCCGGCGGAAAAATTCGATCCCGTCGATCCGCGCTCCTTGGCTCAAGGCGGTCAGCGTCAGCGTCTCCGGCGCCGGATTCAACTCCACTGCAATCAGGCCGTCACGTCCGGCTTCCGCCTCCTGTCCGCCGATGCGCCAGCGACCTTTGCCCTGCAAGCTCACCCGGACGCTTTCCGGCACATCGAAACGGCGGGTGAAGCGGATATCGCCGCCGACCGGCGGCAGCATGCCGAAATCGTCGAAGGAACGTCCTTCCGGCAACGCCATATCGGGAATGCTCCGCTCGCCGCCGGCAAATTTCACCGGCGCGAAAACTTCGCTGGCGCACCAATGGCCCCAGAAGAGCGGCAAGTCGCTTTTGAGCTCCCGTCGCAATGCTTCGATTTCCGCCGGCGCCGGATTTTTGCCGAGCACCGCGGCGGCGGGATCGCCGGCGGCCATCTGAAACATCACGAAGGTCAGGAACATGACTCCGATCAATACCAGGACCGAATAAGCCAGTTTGCGCAGAATGAAAGACCACATGAAACGCTTGCAATTCCTTGACGACAGATTACATTAACCCCGGACTGTTTTCGATTTCCGTGTGATAATATAATCTCGTACCGGCGAAATACCATGTCAGAAAAGAAATTTTTACTGCACGTCTGCTGCGCTCCGTGCGCCGCCGGCTGCATCGATTTGCTGCGGGAGGCGGGATTCGCCGTCACGTTTTATTTTTCTAATTCCAATCTGAATAGCGCCGCGGAGTACGCCCGGCGGCTGGATGCGGTCAGAACGCTCGCCCGGGCCGAGAATTTCCCGCTCCTGACCGACGATTACGACCATGCCGCCTGGCTGGAGCGCGCCGCTGCCCGGGCGCGCGAACCGGAGGGTGGACTGCGCTGCCGCCAGTGCTTTGCGTTTGCGCTGGAACGCGCGGCCCGGACCGCGGCATTCTTTGATTATCCGAACTTCGCCACATCGTTGACGGTCAGCCCCCACAAAAACAGCGCCGTTATTTTTGAATTGGGGGCGGAATACGAGCGCTTCATGCCCTTGAATTTCAAGAAAAAAGACGGGTTTCTGAAAGGAATCCGCCGGGCCAGGGCATTGAATTTATACCGGCAGAATTACTGCGGCTGCGAGTTTTCGGTCAGGAGTTGAGCGGTACGCCAAGTGCTGCGAAAGCCTTGCGCAATTCCGCGCCGAGTTCCCGATAGGCCGTCAGATCCGCGCTGCGGGCGGCCATTTCCCAAGCCAGTGCCTGCGCCCGGAAGACCTCGGCTCCGACATTGGCCGAACAGCCCTTGAGCGTATGTGCGGCGCGGCGCATTTCGTTGTAGTCTCCTGCCTGTTCGGCTGCCCGCGCTTCGCGGAAGACGTTTTCCGCCGCGATCAGATAATCATGGTAGATATCGTTGAGCAATTCCGGATCGTCGCCAAGTATCGCTGTCATCCCGGCCCATATCTCTTCTTTGGTTATCATCGCACACCTCCGCACCGTCTCTTGAAATAACTCGATATCGTTGACTTGCACTATATATTAGACTGAATCAATCGGCTTGTCAACCAAAAAAAAGCAATATTTTACATTTTTTTTCAAATAATTTCAAATAAACGATAGCGGGTATTGCCCATTCCGATTTTTTCCGCGTAAGCCAGCTGTTCCCGTCCACGGAAACGCTTTCCCTGTCGCGCCGTCAAATCATAACAGGCGGCATCGATCGCCACCGGGTCGACGGCGGCGAGAATTCCGACATCCGGAACCACCCCTCGCATCGGCAGCGGTTCGCAATCGCAGCCGCGGGTAATATTGAGAGCGAAATTGAGATAAATGTTCCGCTTCCCCCGATGCGCGGCACAAGCATACTCCACCAGTTTTTCCCGGAATATCCGGCCGCCGAAAATTAAATTGCGCAGACCATCCCAGGACAGAACCGATACAGCCTTGTTCGGACAGGCGGCAAAACAGCCGCCGCAGCCCACGCACAACGCATGGTCGATCCGCGGGACCGGCGACAAGGCGATGGCTCCGACCCGGCAACGGCCGACGCATATCCCGCAGCGCCGGCAGCGATGTTTCCGAATCCGCGGCTTAACGCCCATATGCATGGCGAGTTTGCCGCCTTTGGCGGCGAATCCCATGCCCAGCTGTTTGATCGCGCCGCCGAATCCGGCCAGCGCATGTCCTTTGAAATGCGACAATACGATCACCTGTTCGCAATCGCCGAACATCCGCCCGAGATAGCAATGCCGGAAATGCTTGAGGCCGACTTCCACCGCGACTGTCTCTTCCCCTGTCGCGCCATCGGCCATCACCACCGGCAACCGGGTAAAGCCGTGCTCTCTGGCCAACGCGCAGTGCGAGTCGCGTTCGAAACGGCGTCCGCCGTATAAAACCGAAGTTTCCACAAAACAGCTTGTCCGTTCCCGTTCCGCCAGCAGATCGACGATTCCGTCATAAGCCGCCGCCGGAATGAAACTGCGGTTGCCTTTTTCTCCGAAATGGGTTTTAAGCGGCACCTGGTCCGCCAACGCAATCGCCTCGGCGGCCAGCAGATGTTCGAGCAGGCGCCGCGCCCGCGCCGCCACCTCTCCGGCCCCATCGGACATAGTCGCCGGAATGAAATACACATTGGTCATGAAAATGCTCCCGAACGGCGGCGCCGGACTTCCGATGCCTGCCCGTCCTCCTGTTTGTCGAATCGCATACGGATATAATATAGAGTCGGGAAGCGGAATCGCCATTGAAAAAAAATAAAAACAAGGTTTTTTGTCTTGCAATTTCGGGTGCAACATATTATTTTACCGTGGAGTCAAAATGACAACCCGAAAGTTCATTGCATGTCAGATCCCATCACAATCGATGCCGATACCGGCGCCGAAGCACATGATGCGACGCCGCATTGTCCGCGATGCGGCTCACGGCATGTCGCGGTCCTGCGCAAAACCTACAATCCCGGCTGCGGCTGCCTCGGGTTGCTGCTGTTCGGCTGGTGGGGGCTGCTGCTGGGACTGCTGGGGTTCGACGATGTGGAGATGATCTGCACCAAGTGCGGCGCCCGCTGGCCCGCCGGACGTCCGGAACAGATCCAAACCGGCTGCGGCGGCTGTTTGACGCTGCTGCTGGCTGTTCTGGTACTGCTGGTTTTTCTGGGCAGCTGCAACTGCTTCGCCATTTTCTAAAGAATACCGGGAGAGACGACATGCGTATCCAAATGATCTGGTCGGCGCTGATACTGGTCGTACTGCTGTTCAGCGGCGCCGGATGCCGCACGGCGGAATCCGCCGCCACCGCGCCGTCGCCAGCGAACGTGACCTGGATTCTGTCCGCCACCCCTCTGGCGGACGCCCCTGCCCGTGCGGCCGGAATGCGCATCGTGACCATGCAGATCACGCCGGAGGGACGCATTGCCGGATGTTCCGGCGTCAATCGTTATACCGGCCGGGTTGAAGTCGTTCCCGAGCAGCAAGTTTTTCGTCTGCCGGGACCGCCGGCGGTCACCCGTATGGCGGGGCCGGGCATGGAATTCGAAAATTACTATCTTGCCTTGCTTCAGAAGATCGATCGTTACCGGTTTGTCGGCGACCGGCTGGAATTGCTGGAAGGCGACAAACCGATTCTTGAATTTCGGCCGGCCAATTGACCAATTCCACAACCCGAGGAGCCATAACATGTGGGACGACACCTTTGATATTCATTCGGTCCAGAACTTGCGCGCCGCCAACCCGACCTGGTTCGGTTGCGGCGCCATTGCCAAAATTCACGACATTGCCAAAAACCTGGCCGGTCGCGGCGTCAAATCGGCGCTGATCGTCACCGGCCGCGGCGCATATCGCACTACAGGCGCCTGGGACCAGGTGGAAGCGGCATTGCGCGCCGCCGGAATCCGTTTCGTGCTGTTTGATCAGGTGACGCCCAATCCTACCGCTCCGCAGGTTGATGCGGCGGTGAAACTCGGCCGCAACGCCCAGGCGCGCGCCGTGATCGCCATCGGCGGCGGCAGCCCGATCGACGCCGGCAAGAGCGCGGCAATCCTGCTGGAGTACCCCAATGAAAACGCCGGAACGCTGTACGAATATAAGTTCACTCCGACCAAGGCGGTTCCGGTCGTGGCGATCAACCTGACCCACGGCACCGGGACGGAATGCGACCGGTTCGCGGTTGTCACCATTCCGGGCAAAGAGTATAAGCCGGCTATCGCTTACGACTGCATTTACCCGTTTTGGGCGATCGACGATCCGGCGCTGATGACCGGGCTTTCGGAAAAACAGACGCGCTATGTCAGCATTGATGCGATCAATCATGTGATCGAAGCGGCGACCAGCAAGGTGGCCAATCCCTTCAGCCTGACGCTGGCGGGCGAAACCATCCGACTGGTGGCCAAATATCTGCCGGATGCGCTGCGCGATCCGAAAGATCTGCGGGCGCGTTATTTCCTGCTTTACGCTTCGTGGAGCGCAGGCGTGGGTTTCGACAACGGCATGCTGCATTATACTCATGCGCTGGAACATCCGCTGAGCGCGGTCAAGCCGGACCTCGCCCATGGCTTGGGCTTGGCGATGCTGCTGCCGGCGGTGGTGGAAAATATTTACGCGGCGCTGCCGGAACGGCTTTCGGGCCTGCTTGAGCCGCTGGTGTCGGGCCTGCCGCCCAAGGCTCTGGCCGCGCGCCGGGCCGCCGAAGGAGTGGAGCGTTGGCTGCACTCGGTAGGCGTAACCGAAAAACTGAGCGATGTCGGGTTCACCGCCAAAGATGTGGACAAGCTGGTGAAGCTGACCTTTGAAACGCCGTCGCTGCCGCTGCTGCTGTCGCTGGCGCCGACGATGGCCAATGAAACCGCGGTGCGCCGGATTTTCGAAACCTCACTGACTCCGCTCTGCCAAGCGGAATGAATCGTCTGAAATCGAGTCGCGTCTCCGGCTGAAAACCGGAGACTTTTTTTATGGAAAACTCGTGATTCCTGCTTGTTTTTCCCGGAAACGGATGCTATATTGATAAACATGCCGTCGGGAATGCGTTCCCGCGCGGCTCCCCAGCGGAGAGATGGTCGAGTGGTCGAAGGCGCCACATTGGAAATGTGGTGTACCGCAAGGTACCGTGGGTTCGAATCCCACTCTCTCCGCCATTTTCATTTCCACCCCCTGATTCTACGGAAAAAGTTAATCCCTGCGTTGTTTTGCCAAAAGGCACTACTGTTGCGGCACTTACGCATTCTGAGCGGCTGTGCGTCCGGCACACTCAGAATCGCGTCAGCGCCTCTACTCCCGATGATTCCGCCGATAAATTCTGAGAATTCTGAGAAACAGCGCCCCTGGTGGAAAACTAGTTAATGCCGATTCTGAGCTCAAAACGGCTTTCTGCCGTAACGAGCGGTTCGAATCCCAACCGTTGCATTTTCAAAACAAGACTTTTTGGGTCAAATCAAGTTACGCTCGCCGAAGTTTTGAGCTCGGCAAGCATAACTTGATTTTTGGCTTATCCGCAACATAACGAGGGTTCGCATCCCGCGCCGTGCCCATTTTAAAAAGCGTCCCCCGAGCAAGTTAAGGTTGTAATTTTCTTATGATCAACAAAGATCGTGTTAACTTAAAACGCGAGAAGTGGTAGCGTTTTGAAAATGGAGTCCAAATGCAAAGCCGCTTCACACGAGATTCTGCGATTGCGGATTGAAAATGTCCGACCTGAACGATATATTAACTGTAAATATCATCCTTTTGAGAGGCGTTTTATCTTCGATTTACAGCGTCACATCCTTCTCCCGGTTATCCCGGGATTTCTTCTGTTCGGCTGGATTACAGTTTCGACTCGGAGTTCGCCTCCGCCGGAACCGCAATCGCAGTCGCCGGATTGTCGTGTCTCCACGCCGAAGAAGCCTCTGCCGCAATCGGCATTCCGGTCCGGCGGAGCTCGGCGCTTTTCCCAGATCCTTCGACGGGAACGATCCGATTCCTCCGCAAATCTTCTTCCGCCGTGCCGTTGTGACGGCATCCCCATCATAGCCAGTCATCTCCGCAGGGAGAAAGGTCCCGGCACGGTCCGGCATGATTCAGCCCGTTTTTGGCGTTCCGCGCCGGTTCGTGCCGGTCCGTCCGTCGTCTCCTGAATCCGGGAGGCGCTCCGGTTACAGCGGATTCTGCGGATTCAGGACTTCACGGAAGATGAGGCGGATTCCGTCCGCCGCGTTTAAAAAAGCGAATGAAGTTCATCGGGAGTGTCTGCACCATGCAATATCAGGGATTGTCTCCGGCCGAAGTCGAGGAAAGCCGGAAAAAATACGGGACCAACGTCCTCGAACCGCCGCCGAAGGAATCGGCGTGGAAGTTGTTCCTCGGGAAATTCCGGGATCCGGTGATTCTGGTTTTGATTCTCGCCGCATCGGTTTCCATTTTGACCGGCGGCCTTGTCGAGAGCGCCGGGATTCTGCTGGCGATTCTGCTCTCCACCGGAATCGGCTTCCTCAGCGAATATCGCGCCGGACAGGCTTTCGATCTTCTCAACCGGACGGAAGACGCCCGTCCGGTCAAGACGGCGCGCGACGGAGAAACCGTGCTCTGTCCCCGCTCCGAATTGGTTCGGGGAGATGTCGTCTTCGTTGAAACCGGCGAGGAAATTCCCGCCGACGCCGAAGTGCTCTCATCGGTCCGTCTTCATGTCGACCAGTCCAAATTCACCGGAGAACCGGAGCCGGTGCCGAAAGTCGCGGCGAACGATCCGGCATTCGCAACGCTCGGTGAAGCGACTTATCCGCACAACCGGCTGCTGCGCGGCTCTTCCGTGCTTGAAGGGAACGCCTGGCTGCGCATCGCCGCCGTCGGAAGCGAAACCGAGATCGGCAGGACCGCCCGCGCGGCGGCGGAAATCACCGGCACGGTAACGCCGCTCCAGAAACAGTTGATCCGCCTCGGCAAATGGATCGCCGCCGTCGGGATTTCGCTTTCGGCGCTGCTTTTCGTCATCCTGATTGCGGCGGCTTTCCTTCACGGGCGGCTGCCGGCGGAGTGGAGTGCGCTTCTGCATCCGGAACCGCTGCGGCTGCTGTTGGGATTCCTGATGATCGCGATCACCTTGATTGTGGTCACCGTTCCGGAAGGGCTCCCGATGAGCGTCACGCTGAGCCTCGCCTGCAACATGCGGCGGATGGCGAAGAGCAACTGCCTGGTGCGCACACTGCACGCCGGGGAAACCATCGGCGCGGCGACCGTCATCTGCACCGACAAGACCGGCACGCTCACCATGAACCGGATGCGGGTGAGCTCCCTCCACTTCCCGGGCGCGGACGATGTGCTGGTCGAGGAAGCGTTCGCGGTCAACTCCACCGCCGATCTGAATGGCGGCGAGGTGATCGGCAACCCGACCGAGGGGGCGCTGCTGCGCGTTATCGCGGAGCGTGGCGCCGACTATCGGACCGTGCGCGAAGCCTTCGCCGCCGTCGAACAAATTCCGTTCGACACCGAACGCAAATACATGTCCACGCGAAGCGAACGGCGAACCCATTACAAGGGCGCGCCCGAAATCGTCCTCGGCATGTGCGCCGCGGCGATGGCGGAGGACGGTCCCCGGCCGCTGACGGAACCGGTCCGGGAAGCGCTTCTCGCCGCCTTCCGGGCGGAACAGGCGAAAGGATGCCGCACGCTCGGCTTCGCCGTTCGGGAAGCCGGAGGCGGGATCGTGTTTCTGGGATTCGCCGCCATTTCCGACCCGGTGCGGCCTGATGTTCCCGACGCGGTCCTGGCCTGCCGCCGGGCCGGGGTCAAGGTGAAAATCGTCACCGGTGACACCCGCGTCACCGCCGACGAGATCGGCCGTCAGATCGGTCTCGGCGACGACGCGGGGCTTCTGCTCGAAGGACGGGACTTCGAAGCGCTCTCCGAATCCGAAACGCTGGAAGCGGTGAAGAACCTCCGCATCATCGCCCGTGCCCGCCCCCAGGATAAGCTGAAATTGGTAAAGGCGCTGCAGAAGAACGGCGAAGTGGTAGCGGTCACCGGTGACGGGACCAACGACGCCCCCGCCCTCCATTACGCCGACGTGGGCATTTCGATGGGGAAGACAGGCACCGCGATTGCGCGCGAAGCCTCGGACATCATCCTGCTCGACGATTCCTTCCGGAGCATCGTCAACGCGGTTCTGTGGGGACGGTCGCTCTACCTCAACATTCAGCGCTTCCTGATCTTCCAGCTCACCATCAACGTGGCGGCGGCGGGAATCGCTCTTCTGGGTCCGTCCCTCGGTATCGATATGCCCTTCACCGTCATTCAGATGCTGTGGATCAACCTGATTATGGACACGTTCGCCGCGCTGGCGCTGGCCACGGAACCGCCGACGCCGAGAGTGATGGATTCGCCGCCCCGCCGCCCGGATGCGTTTATCGTGACGCGGGCGATGGGTTGGAATATTCTGCTGTCCGCGCTGGTTTTCATCGGGCTTTTCGTCGTAGCGGCGGAGCTTTACCGGCGCGACGGGGAAATCACGCTGCGCGAACTCACGATCATCTTCAACGGATTCGTGTTGCTGCAATTCTGGAATCTGCTGAATGTCCGTGCTTTCGGACTCGGAAGGCCGCTTCTTCGAAAGCTCCCGCACAATCCGGTCTTTTTCTGGATCGTGTTCGGCATTCTGGCCGGGCAGGTTCTCATCACCCAATTCGGCGGCGCGGTGTTCCGTACCGTTCCGCTCGGTTTCTCCGACTGGCTGTGGATTGCGGCCGCCACCTCGCCGATATTCTGGCTGGGAGAGGCGATTCGTTTGATCTCCTCCCGATACAAGAACGAAATTTACAACAAATCCGTGGAATCCCCGATTTCACATTGAGTGATAGGAGGCTCTCTGCCGTCATCCGGTAAGGGAGCTTCTTTTTCTGTTTGATTTCTTGCGCGCAACAACTTTCGCTTTTTTTGCAATTTCCTCTTGAAATTTTTTTTTGAGGAGTAATGTTAATTAACGATAACTAACATGAATAATCAAAATAACAATGACAAGGTGGAAAAAATGATGAAATCGTTTGTCACACCAAGGCGGGTCAAAACCGCGATCAAGGTGTTTCTGGTGCTTGGCGTGATCGCCTTCGCTGTTTATTTCATGCGTTTCTCCCCGGTCGAAGTGAATTTATACCCGGTCACCCGGGGCATCGTCGTCAACGAGGTCATGGGAACCGGCACCCTCGAAGCGCGGGTGCGGGCGGCGGTGAGTCCGAAGATTTCCGGTCTGCTGACCGAGGTGAAAGCCGACCAGAACGACCGGGTCGTCAAAGGTCAATTGCTCGCCCGGCTTGACGATTCGAATCTGCGCCGCCAGGTGGAACTGGCCGAGGCAGAACTCGCGGCGGCGCGCGCCGCGCTCCCGCGACTCGACGCCGAAATTGTCGCCGCGACCGCTTCCGCGGTCAAGGCCCGCGAGAATTTCGAGCGGGTCGTTGCCTTGCGGAAAGGCAACGTGATTGCGCAGAACGAGCTCGAACAGGCCACCGAATCGCACGATGTCGCCAAAGCGACCCTCTCGCGAATCCAGGCCGCCCGGCTCGAGGCCGAACGCAATATCGACCGGGCCGCCGCCGCGTTGCGATACGCGCAGGCGCAATGGAGCGACGCCGAGCTTCGCGCCCCTTTCGATGCCCTATTGGTGCGGCGGAACCGCAACCCCGGCGACGTAGTCGTTCCCGGCGGCTCGATTCTCGATGTGATTTCGCTCGATCAGTTGTGGGTTTCCGCCTGGGTCGATGAAACCGCGATGGCCCGGCTGGCGGTGGGGCAACCGGCCGAAATCGTCTTCCGTTCGCAGCCGGAAATTTCACTGCCCGGCCGGGTTGCCCGCCTCGGCGCCGAGACCGATCGGGAAACCCGCGAATTCCTGGTGGACGTCGATCTGCTGCAACTGCCGGCGAACTGGGCGGTTGGCCAGCGGGCCGAAGTTTACATCCGGACCGGCAGGCACGAGGACGTGCCGACAATTCCTTCGCGGCTCGTCCTATGGCGCAACGGCCAGTCCGGAGTTCTCGTCGCGCGGGACGGACAGGCGCGGTGGCGTCCGGTCAAACTCGGACTGACCGGCCGGACTCACGTTGAAGTGACCGAAGGCCTCAAAGAAGGCGAATCGGTCATCGGCGCGTTGCCCGGCCGCGAACTGCCGCGCGACGGCCGCCGAGTGGAGGCGGTAAAACCATGAATCTGGCAATCAGGGATATACGGCATAATTTCGGCCGCTTTCTCCTGACCGCGCTCGGAATCGGCCTCCTGCTGATGCTGGTCATGGGCATGGGCGGCATTTACCGCGGGCTGGTACAGGAGGCGACGCTGCTGGTAGACCGGAGCGGCGCGGACCTGTGGGTGGTGCAGAAGGGCACCCGCGGACCGTTCGCCGAAATTTCCCGGATTCCCCGCAATGTCGAGGACCGAATTCTGGCGGTTCCCGGAGTGGTTCGCGCCGACGCTTTTGTCTCCCACACCATCCAGCGCGAATACCGCGGCCGGCCGCTGCGGCTGACCGTCCAGGGGCTGGCCTGGCCCGCCGACCGGGGCGAATGGCTGCCGCTGGTCGCCGGCCGCCCGCTGGGACAGGCCCATTACGAACTGGTCGCGGACCGCTCTTCCGGGTTGAGACTGGAAGATCGCATTCCGCTCGGGAAAAACGTCTATACCGTGGTCGGCCTGACCTCCGACATGAATTCGTCCTCCGGCGATGCGATGGCGTTCCTGACCCGCGCCGATGCGCAGGCGGTGCAGTTCGACCTTCCCGGCGAAGCGATCAGGATCGAGCGCTCCGCCAGAATCGGGAGGTTGAACTCGACAGACCTCGGCATGGTCAATCCGCAGATGGCCGAACGCGCCGGCGGCACGTCATCCGGAATCCCGGCGCTCGGCGCCTCCATGGTCAGCGCCGTTCTGGTGAACGTGGCGCCCGGATACGACCAGGCGGCGATCGCGGAAAAGATCGCCGCTTGGCCGGATGTGTCCGTTTACACCCACGCCGCCCAACGCGAACTCCTTTTGCGCGGGATGGTGGACAAGGCGCGCCGCCAACTCGGACTTTTCCGCATTCTGCTCATCATCGTCTCCGCCGTGATTATGGCGCTGATTTTGTATACCCTGACGCTGGATAAAATCCACGATATCGCCATGCTCAAACTGATGGGTGCGCGCAACCGGGTGATTCTCGGGCTGATTATGGAGCAGGCGCTGCTGCTGGGCGCGCTGGGGTTCGGCATCGCCTACCTCGTCGGACAGCGACTGTTTCCCTATTTTCCCCGCCGCGTGGTCATTATGCCGGACGACCTGGTGCAGCTTGCGGTCGTGGTCCTGATGATTTCGGTGCTCGCCAGCCTGCTGGGGATCGCCAAGGCGCTGCGGGTCGATCCGGGCGAGGTGCTGTCATGAGCGAATTCGTGGTCGAAGCCGAGCATCTGACCAAAACTTACGGCAGCGGCAACACCGAGGTTGTCGCGCTCCGCGAGGTGGGGCTGACCATCTCGCGCGGAGAAGTGGTTGCGCTGCTCGGCCCCAGCGGGGCCGGGAAATCGACGCTGCTCACCGCGCTGGGCCTGATCCGCCCTCCCGATCATGGAATGATCCGGATTCGCGGAACCACAGTATTCGACGGCCGGCTCCTGGTCGATGCGGCCGTGTTTCGCCGCCGCCATCTCGGTTTTGTGTTCCAGAAGGCGAACCTGATCCCGTTCCTCACCGCGCTGGAAAACGTTCAGCTCGCCATGGAGATCAACGACGCGCCTCCCGGCGCGGCGCGGAAGCGGGCGCGGGAGCTGCTCGACTATCTCGGCGTCGGCGACCGGGCCGGGCACCTGCCCGCGAAGCTTTCCGGCGGCCAGCAGCAGCGCGTCGCGGTCGCCCGGGCGCTGGTCAACCGGCCCGCCCTGTTGCTGGCCGACGAACCAACCGCGGCGCTCGACAGCATCCGCGGGCGTCAGGTGATGGAGCTCTTCCGCACGGTGGCGCACGAGCAGGACACGGGGGTGCTGGTGGTGACGCACGATCATCGTGCGCTGGATGTATTCGACCGCGCATATGAAATGGAAGACGGGCAACTGCATCCCAGCTCGATTATTGTATAATTCCATACGGAAAAAATTACCGCATCCCGATGAGATGGTCGAAAAACGATTTTGTTTTTGCTATTTCATCGTTCCCTCTTGACAAATTGCGTTTGAGATGCAATGTTAATTAACGATAACTAACATGAGTAATTGGAGCGAAACATGGCGATGACAGTCCGGCAGCAGAAAATCGTTACCGTGGCGGTGCGGCTGCTGGCGGAACGGGGGATGCCGCAGTTGACGCTGAAGAACCTGGCCGCCGAGCTGAAGGTTTCCGAGCCGGCGATCTACCGTCATTTCACCGGCAAGTATGCGATTCTGGATGCGGTGCTCGATTCGTTCGCCGAGATCGCGCAGTCAGTGCTGGACGAACTACCGGCCGATACGATGGACCCGCTGGCCGGGATCGAGGTCTTCATCCGAGACCGCCTGGAACGGATGAACGCGAATCCGCCGCTGGCGAAGGTGATGTTTTCCGAGGAGCTGTTCCAGGACGACCCGCGGCTGGCGGAGAAGGTCCTCGGCATCATGCACAGTCACAAGGTCCGGATCGAGACGCTGATTCTTCGCGGACAGGCCGAGGGGAAAATCCGTCCGGAAATCGACCCGACCGTGCTGTTCCGGCTGATCTTCGGGCCGCTGCGGCTGCTGATCAAGCAATGGGGACTGTCCGGATACCGGTTCGAGCTGCTCGCCGAAGGCATGAAGCAGTGGCGGACGATTCGCGATTTGATTGAATTACCGGGAAATCGCCCGGCATAAAAGAGCGGTGGTATGAAGACCGCTCTCAACCAAAGAAGAGGAGGAGAAGTCCATGAATGAGAAAATGTTTTGTTTCCAATGCCAGGAAACCTGCAGGAATTCCGGCTGTACGCTCCGCGGAATGTGCGGCAAACAGCCGGAAACCGCCAATCTGATGGATGAGCTGGTCGCCCAGCTCAAGGTCCTGGCGCTGACTCACAAGCCGGACCGGAAACTCGGTCTCTTTGCCATTCAGTCGCTGTTTATGACGATCACCAACGCCAATTTCGACGACGCGCGGTTCCAGGTGCAGATCGCCAGGGCCAAACAACTCATCGGCCCGACCTCCGTATCGGTTCCGGTGGGCGTGCTGTCCACGGAAAACGAAGACATCCGCTCGCTCCGCGAACTCCTGACTTACGGGCTCAAGGGCATCGCCGCCTACGCCGACCACGCGGCCGTGTTGGGCAAGGAGGACGATGCGATCTATGAATTCGTCTTCAAGGCGCTGGCCGCGACGACGAAGGATCTCTCCGCCGACGAGCTGGTCGGGCTGGTTCTGGAGTGCGGCAATGTCGCGGTCAAAACCATGGCGCTCCTGGATGCGGCCAATACCGGCACTTACGGCAACCCGCAGATCACCCGGGTGAAAACCGGCGTGGGCAAGAATCCCGGCATCCTGGTTTCCGGCCACGACCTGCTCGACATCAAGGAACTGCTGGAACAGACTCAGGGCACCGGTGTCGATGTCTACACCCACAGCGAGATGCTGCCGGCCCACTACTACCCCGAACTCAAGAAGTTCCCCAACCTGGTCGGCAATTACGGCAGCTCGTGGTGGCACCAGAACCAGGACTTCGAGAGCTTCAACGGGCCGATCCTGATGACCACCAACTGCATCATCCCGGTGAAGGGCAGCTATCTCGGACGGCTGTTCACCACCGGCATGGCCGGTTATCCCGGCGCGGTTCACATTCCCGACCGGCAGCCCGGCGGCCGCAAGGATTTCTCCGCGCTGATCAAGCTGGCGAAGAGCTGCCCGCCGCCGACCCAGATCGAAGACGGCGAGATCGTCGGCGGGTTCGCCCACAACCAGGTCCTGGCGCTGGCCTACAAAGTCGTCGCCGCGGTCAAATCGGGGGCGATCAAACGCTTCGTGGTCATGGCTGGCTGCGACGGCCGCCAGCGCGACCGCCAGTACTTCACCGACGTGGCCCAAGCGTTGCCCGAGGGCACGGTGATCCTGACCGCCGGGTGTGCGAAATATCGCTATAACAAGCTCAACCTCGGTGATATCGGCGGCATCCCGCGCGTCCTCGACGCCGGTCAGTGCAACGACAGCTACTCGCTGGCGGTGATCGCGATGAAGCTGCAGGAGGCGTTCGGACTCAAGAGCATTAACGACCTTCCGCTGTCGTTCGACATCGCCTGGTATGAGCAGAAGGCGGTGGCGGTGCTGCTCGCGCTGCTGGCGCTCGGCGTCAAGGGAATCCGCCTGGGGCCGACCCTCCCGGCGTTTCTCTCGCCGAACGTCGCCGCCGTGCTGGTCAAGAACTTCGACATCAAACCGACCGGACAGGTGGCCGAAGACGTCGCCGCGATCATGGCCGGAAAGTAAGCGAACGTACCAACGAATCCGGGAGTGGAGTCAGCCATTCCCGGGTTCGTTGGGACATGACCAAAAGTTTAATTTATCGCTCTCAAAGGGATTTCAGCAATATTGTTCAGGTTTTCTTTTGGAGAGTATATTTTTCTTGGAGAGCTCGACGTGCCTCTGTGACACTAAAGGAACGGATTTTGGCGACCTTCTCGCATGATTTTCGAGAAAGCCTGACTCTCCCTGATTCCCAACGGTTGACGGTTGCCGGATTGGCATCCAGGAGAATGGCCAGTTCCTTTTGGGAGATGGCAAGCCTCTTACGAAGCGCCTTCAGTGTTGTTCTGCTTATTCTCATGCGGCAAAGAAAAATATTTCCTTGTTTTTTTTCGAGCATGAGCGGTCTTTTCTGGTATTCGATCAAATCCGCTTTCAGCCGATTATGGATGTCAAATCGTATATGCTTTATTGATTTCTATACGAATCAGGGCCGGAAGTCGTTCAATGATGATTTCTTGAATGGAAGCCATTGCCGTGCTCTTTAACGAATTATTATCAAAACACCAGCCGTGTTTTCGCCTTTATCGCTTCACTCCGGGTTCTCGGGGGCAATAGTGGCTTTGAATTTGTTTCTCGTTACCAGCATAATTGTTGCTTAATAAGACCTTCAAGGGCATGAAGGTTCTGGTCCTTGGCCGCGGCAAGTGTCTTCAGTTCAGCCGTGATTTCATCATGCGTCATGTGCCGTAATTCTTCAAAAATCCGTACCGTCGAGGCATCGGCTGGAATCGACCTTTCTCCCAGTGGCAAATCGGAGTATAACGACTCGCAAGCTTTTGATTCCGGTATTCCACAAACTCGACTATACCCATGATCAAGCCTGAAATCAAGCGGCCTTGCCCGATTACGCCAATTTCTTCATCCGGTTCGCACGGCAAGCCTGATGGAAGAAGGGAATTGCGACCAGCTGCATCCCACAGGAAACAGCAATCATCCCGATTATCGAAACGGAGTACAGGTAACCGGCCAGCCACGAGCCGAGAAAAAAAGCGACCCCAAAAAACGTCTGGAAAATCCCGTACCCGGTGGACCGTTTTTCTTTCGGAATGATGGTGACGACCGCCGCTTTGAGGATGGATTCCTGCGCACCCATGCCGATCCCCCACAACGCCACGCCGAGATAGAGCATGGTGGCGCTCTGCGTAAAAAACACGAAAAGCGCGAACGGGGCCGCCAGCAGGGTCGAAAGCATTAAAATGTCCAATCCGTATTTGTCGTAAAGCCAGCCGAAGATGAGCGCGGCGACCGCGTCCACCGCCATCGCGCCGGCATAGATCAGCGGAAGCGTCGTTTCCGAAAGCAATCCGGCTTTCAGCACATGCATGGTGATCAGCGGAAAGCCGAGGAATCCGAACGCGAAAAGAGAAATCCCCACGATATAAAACCAGAATGCCGACGATACCCGGACGGCGGTATCGCGCGTTTCCGCTTTGGGTTCGAACTTCTCCGGATTGGAAAATTTCCGCTTCGCGTAGAACAGCAGAAGAATGGTTATGAATGCCGGAATTCCAAGTATGGCGAGACAAAACCGGTAGCCCGAAAAGGTATCGCTCCCCTTTTGAAACAAAAGCGCAAAAAAGAGGATGATCGGGCCGGCGAACGCCCCGATCTGGTCCAGAACCTCCTGAATGGCAAAGCCTTTTCCCGCACCGTATCGGGCCGCGGCAAACGACAACAAGGTATCTTTTGCCGGTTTCTTGACGGCCTTGCCGATCCGTTGAACAACGATGAGGATGCAGGCAATCTGCCATCCGCCATTCGGAATCAGGGCGAGCGCCGGAATCGCCGCGCAGTCCACGATGTATCCGGCGATGGTAATCGGCCAGTAACTCCGGGTGCGATCGGCCAAGATTCCGGTGACGATACGCAGCGAATAGCCGATGAATCCGCCCAGCCCGGTCACAAAGCCGATCATGGCGGCAGAAGCGCCCGCCAAACTCAGGTAGGCGCCGATGATACTGGCCGCGCCCTCATGCGTCATATCCGAAAACATGCTGACAACGCCCATCAGAATAAGAAACGACAATGCGATTTTTTCGGGAGTTCGACGCTGATTCATTTTCATCTCTCTATTTAGAACCGAAATAACCCCGTTCCTGATTCAAATCAATATTCAACAAAGTGAGTGCTTCGCGTAGAAAGTAACACACGAGGCGAAGATTTTCGTTATCGTTGCGACTGGAGATTCTCCGTGTCGGGTATGTTCTCTGTTTTTTCCGACGGCTGTTTAAGTTCAAGCATGAATTCCGTTTGGCTTGTTTTCTTTTTTTACCCGTTTTTACTATAACTTCTCTTGATTTTAAATGGAGGGGAAAGTTGTTTTTAAGGTATTATATGTATTCATAAAAAGAGGAAAACTTTCAAAAACAACGACAAGGAAAAGATTTGACTCCATGATTAAGGTTGCGGCAGCGGTTTCATGATACTGCGGTGCAGAATGATATATCCGGCGATCACCAGCCCGGTGCCAGAGAATATCCAGATATAATTTTCCGAGAGCAGCAGTCTGCCTTTTCCCACCAGCTCGGCGTACCCGATGTCCCCGGTCAGATGCCCGAGCCATGCTCCGGTCGCGGTGAGTATGACAACCCAGATGCCAGCTCCAAGCGCGGTGAACAGACAGAATGTGGAAAATTTCATTCTGGCGAAGCCGGCCGGCAACGAAATCAGCTGGCGGATCGCCGGCAGCAACCGACATACGAAGGTGGCGACCGCGCCGTATTCGCGGAAAACCGCCTCCGCGCGCTGTAAGGTCGAGGGGCAGAGAAAGAAATATTTTCCATATTTGTACAGCGCCTTGCGGCCAAGGTACAGCGCCAGGAAATAATTGACAAACGCGCCCGCTAGCGAACCAAGGGTGCCGGAGATGACTGCAAAAATGCCATCCCACCACAGGTTGCCGGTAAGGAGTTCTCCGCGCGCCGCCATAAATCCTGCCGGAATCATAACTACTTCGCTGGGAAACGGGATGAACGAGCTTTCAATGGTCATGAATGCAAAGATTATGAGAAATCCCCATATATGGGCATATCCGGCAAAGACAGCAATACATTCAACAATAGATTGAGTCATAATTCAATTTCTTAGTGGATTGGTATGGGTGCGATTGAGCAGTACCAAACTTCTGGTTATAAAGACGACCAGCAGTACGATCAGCACTAGCGAGGTTCCCAGTGTGCCAAGCCCCAGACCGCCTTGAGCATTGGTCTTGGTCAACAGGTCGCCGAACGTTGCGCCGAACGGTCGGGTCAGGACGAACGCGATCCAGAACAACGCGATCGACGAAATACGAGTCAAATAGTGCAATGCCAGCGTCAATACCAGCAACAAACTTATCAGGGTGGCTCCCCCGGCAAAGCCGAGTCCGGAATCATCGGCCAGGAAATCGCCCAGCGCCGTTCCCAATGTATTGGCGAACAGGAACGCAACCCAGTAAAATATCTCACCCCTGCGCGTCTTTATGTTGGTCACGGACAGTGATCTTTCATAAACATACCAAATCATAAGTGTAACTGCCAGTAGCGACACCATGATAATACTACCGCCCATATAGCCTATTTCCATGGTACGGTCCATGAAGTCGGACATGGTGGTACCGGCCACGCTGGTGGCGGTGAAAACCAGCCAGTAGACCAACGGATTGTATTTTCGTGACGTCAGCTGAAATCCCAGCGTGATCAGGAAAAATGCGATGAAGATCAGCGAGCTCAAGGCATAACCCAAATTCAAGGTCATGGAAAGATGGTCGGCGCCGGTTTCGCCAAGCGTGGTTGCGCAAATTTTGATTACCCAGTATCCGGCCGTAATTGCCGGTAACTTACAGAAAAACTTGCCGACCGTAGTTAATTCCGAGTCGGTTGTTTGGACATCAATCTGTTTATTTTCAATCATTATCTTTCTTCCTCGCAGTTTGATTTTTAAATCGTCGGTTTTAAAATTTTGCCATGGTTACACCATGATCGATAACAATTTCCGGAACCGGCCAGTCGGACGGAAACGGTTTGCGTTTGAGATCTTGCGACGTAATGAAAAATATATGTCCTCGATGCATCTTTTTCAGTAACCATGGAAAATCATCCAGTTGGTAATGCCGGGCGGAGTATTCCGGATAGTTCTGGAAGCCATATTCCAACTCGCCCGGCTTTCCAAGCACGATCAGATCAGTTCGCTTAAACACCCAGGATGCCGCCGCCATAACGCCACGGTCAACCACGATCAGATCGTTCGGCTTTGGAACCATGAAGTTGCTGCAATTAACCAGGCCAATCTCCGTTGCTTTGTTCCCTAAAGCGGCTGTCGGCAGAGAGTGCAAGCCGCAGAAGATTATCGGAACAATGGCAGCAAGCAACAATGCCAGTTCCTTAAGCGGCTGAATGCGTGAGCGGCGAAGCAGCATGATTCCCAAAAGTTCCGCGAATACCATTCCGGCGCACGGCCACCACGGAAAACCATCGTAGAGTCGCGGTAATTTCGGCATGAGATGCCATACGATCAGCCCGACTGCGGCAAGAACGGCCCCCGGCATAAGAATCCAGCCGAATATTCGCGCGATTTTGCCGGTGATAAGTTGATACAGCTTATGTCGTTCAAGCATCGCGTTCCGAACCGCGATGGCAAGCAGCATCGCCAATGGCGGAAAACAGGGCAGAATATAAGTACCAAGCTTGCAGCTGGACGCGGAGAAAAACAGAAATGGCATGATCGTCCAGCAAAGCAGCAAACGGGTAAGTGGCGTTTTCAGCCAGTCGCGCTTCACCCCGAACCAACCGGGAATCGCCAGCAGGCCGGACGGCATGATGCCGCCCAGCAGAATCGGAATGAAGTACCAGAACGGCTGCGGTTTCCGGTCATAAGTATGGCTGGTAAAGCGATGCCAATGTTCCTCGACAAAGAAATAGCGCCAAAAATCCGGTTCGGCGTGATGAATCATCAGCGACCACGGCAATGCCACCGCAATCGCGACAAACAACGGCAACCATGGGTACAGGAACAACCGCCGCCAGTCACGCTGCCACAGCAGAAATGGCACCAGTACGACAACCGGCACCGCAAACGCCAAAAATCCTTTGACTAGGAAGGCGCATCCCGCCCAAAAGCCGGCAGAGAGTAACCATAGCAGAATGAATGTTTTTTGTTTTGTCCCACAGGCAAGATAGAAGCTGCCGATGGATAAGGTCAGTGCCGCAGTCAACTGACTGTCCATCACCGCGAAGGTTCCAACACCGAAGACGATTCCAAAAGTCAAATATATCCCGGTTGCCAGTCCGGGCAGAAATGGATCCCGACTTCGGTGAAGCAAGAGATAATAGATAAATACGGCGGTTAACAAAACCGCAAGAGCCGACGGCAGACGTAACGCAAACGCATTTTCTCCGAATATTGAGAAGCTCAACGCGGTCATCTGATATCCGAGCGCCGGTTTTTCGAAGTAGCGGACATCGTTCAAGCGTGGTGTTACCCAGTCATTCGTCGCCAGCATTTCACGCGGAATTTCAGCGTAGCGGAATTCATCCGGGCGAATCATGGGACGCGCGCCCAGCGGCATAAGATAGGTTGCGATGAAGAACACCGCCAGAAATCCAGCCGCAAAAAGGTGTATGCGATAGGGGGAAAGCATGGAATTCTCCCAGTTCCGGGAAAGTCCCTGTCCGGACTTTCCCGAAAAAGGTTGCGGATTGTAACTACTGGAGACGGGTTAAGATGATTTTCTCAACCGGAATCTCTTTGTCATGGTGTTCTTTGAAATAACTTATCTCAATAACGTCGTTCCCGATAAATTTGATTTCGCCGAGTAAATCCCTTCCAAATTTCAAATTAAGGTCATTGTTGACCTCCACTTCGTCACCATCCTCTTCCTCCTCATCGGAGTCCCTGCCGATAAGTATGTGGTCGCGGGCGGCGTTGGCATCCACCAGCGCATATTCGCCATCCTGACGGATGCCGAATAGGACTTCCAGTTTCAGGTCGGAAGACCAGATTCTGGCGGTTTTTCCCACCATTTCACCAACGGCGGTGCCGGTCTGCGTGGTAACGGCCTTGTCTTTCTGGAAAATCTGTTTTTCGACCTTCCATTTCCCGTCGAATTTTGCCACGATCGCGGGATTGGAATCGATGTGATCCTTTTCTCCCGTGAATTCGGCGCATCCGGTCATGGCCACCACTGCGAGCAACGTGACGGTTACGAGCACTTGCCTCAGCATATTCACCTCCTGGATTATGACTTTTACGAGGAAACACCATGTCTCCTCTTGCACCAATCAATATAGGATGGTGCCTTGAGCGGAGGATGACCGTAAAATTAGAGATTGTTCATAAAAGCGGACGCCGGGGAAGAACGACCGTAAAACGACTGCCTTTGCCGGTAACGCTTTCCAGCTCAACCGTTCCGCCATGGGCTTGGACGATCGCCTGAACCAAACTAAGGCCGAGGCCATTGCCGGGCTGGTTGCGGCTGTCGTCGGCACGATAGAAGCGTTTGAATATTTTGCCTTTGTCGACATCCGAAATCCCGACGCCGGTATCGGCAACAAAAAAGGTCAGCTTGGTTTCGTCGATCGTCAGTGCAATATCGATTTCTCCCCCGGCTGGAGTAAATTTGACGGCGTTGTCGATAAGATTGCCGAACATCTGCTGAATTTTTATCCTGTCGCCAAAAAAACTTACAGCTTCGGATGGGATCCGAGCTGAAATCGTCAGTGCCTTCTGCTCCGCGGCCATTTGAAACAACTCGACGCAATGGCGCAATAACCCGGCGACGTCGAACTGTTCGGGCTTGATCAGATCGGTTCCAGACTCGGTACGGGATATTTCCAGCATCGTATTTATCAATGTCAACATGCGACGGCACTCTTCGGCGTTGTCGGCCAAGGCATTGCGGTAGCAGGAAAGGCTCTGCTTGCCGGAAAACGTGACTTCGGCGCAGGCCAGCATACGGGTGAGCGGCGTACGTAGATCGTGCGCGATGTTGTCGGATATCGTGCGCAGTTCGGTCATGAGCTTTTCGGTATTGTCAACCATAAAGTTGAAATCGGCAACCAGATTTTCTACTTCCAAGCCTTCGTTGCCGGATACGACCCTCAGCGAATAGTCCCCGGCGGCGATTTTCCGGGCCACTGCTCCAACGCGGTCAACCCCGACGAACATCCGTCGGGCAAGAATCCATCCTGTCAGCGCGCTGAGTAGAAATACTGTCGCTCCCACCCATAAAAAAGAATTGACGACCCGCTCCAGCATTTCATCTTCGCTGTGCATGTCGATGCCCAATATCAAGGTTTCACCGTTCAACAGTTTGCGGTATGCCATCCGGATGCGATGGCGCGAGCCATTGACGGTTTCATATCGGATTCGAGTGGAATCGGCATTGGTACAATGCTTCAAAAAAAATGGCAGTTCTTCCCCCGGAAACGGCGAACGCCCCAACACCTTGCCGTTTTCTCCCAAAAGCAGACGACAAACATGGCTTCCGCTATCGCCGAAAGCCTCTCCGGTCAGCTCGGCGGCGATGGTTTGGGTTCTGGCGACAAAATCGATCTTTTGTACGGCAATGTGCGAAGCTCCCGATTCTCCATCCACTTGGAATAACTCTTGGCCGCACTTCCCGAAAAGCGTATACCGTGCCTTATTTTCCGCATTTCGGAACGCCATGATCGGAGTGAAGCCCGCAAGTTCCTTGGCGATCTGCCGATAGATATCTTCGGGAACTTTGTCCAGCTTGAACACCGGAATTTGCCCCGGGCTGGGTTCTGATCCGATCAGATACTCATATTCTATCTCATTGAAAAGTGTATTCAGCCGGGTATCGGTCGCATTGCGGTTAGCGGTGGAAACATGAAAAAATATCACCACAAAAATAATTAGAAAAGAGACTACAAACAATGTGGCGTAACATAACGCGATCCGGAATTTTACCGTTCGCACAAACTGGAAGCTATTCGAGAACATAGCCGAATCCCCGTACGGTATGAATCAGTTTTTTCTCAAACGGCTTGTCAATCTTCTCGCGCAAGCGGAAGATTCCGGCCTCGACGATGTTACTCTGCGTATCGAAATTGTACTCCCACACATGCTCGAGAATCGTCGTCTTGGAAACCACTCGCCCGTGATTGCGCATCAGATACTCAAGCAGTAGAAGCTCAAGCGGCTGCAGCGGTATTTCTTCGCCCCCGCGCGAGACCTTGCGGCGCAGCAGATCGAGAGTAATATCCTGATAGGCCAGCGATGTAGGTTCCGCAACCGAGTTCGCCCGGCGCAGAAGCGCCTGAATCCGTGCTAGCAGCTCGGTAAATGAGAACGGCTTCGCCAGATAATCGTCACTGCCTTTCTCCAGACCTTTGACCTTGTTTTCCACGGAATCTTTGGCGCTGAGCACTATGATCGGCAGTTTCAGCCCAGCGGCGCGAATCGCTTCAATGACGGAAAAACCATCCAGTTTCGGCATCATAATGTCCACCACCGCCAGGTCGAACGGTTCCGTTTTGGCCTTGCGTAACCCGTCCTGACCGTCCGCCGCATTACAGGTGCGGAATCCGGCTTGCTGGAGCCCCTGCGCAATATATTTCGATGTTTTTGCATCATCTTCAACGATCAAGATCCTCATAATATATCCTCCTTGCTGATGTTAATATAGCATCTTTCCCCACCTTTCCAATATCATGTTTTTGGGGATAATTGAACTACAATCAGAAAATGACTTGTTCAATCGCATCATTCTGATGATACGATATCCAGTTTATTCGGCACTGTTGAGAATGCGTTTAGTTGCGAGTAACTTTTTTACCTCGCTCTTGCTGAGAGAGCGGATATTTGCAACCTTCTCATAAGATTTGCGGGAAAGCTTCACCCGCCCGGACTCCCAGCGGTTGACGGTCGCTGGGTTGGTGCCCAGTAAAATTGCCAGTTCCTTTTGGGAGATGGCGAGCTTCTTACGAAGCGCCTTCAGCGTTGTTCCGTTTGTTCTCATGTGATCCAACCAGTGGGAAATCTTATTTTCGTCTCCTTCTTTAACATTACCTTCGAGTTTTGACAGCCTTTTTTTGCATTCTACCAGTTCCCTGTGCATTTTGCGGGTCTCGTCATTATGCCACCGTAAGTATTTCTTGATCTCATTACGAATATAGAGTTGAACCCGCTCAACGATCATTTTTTGAATAGAAACCATTGGTTGCTAAACTCTAATTAGGTTGTGAATTCTCACAATTTATGGTATTATAGTTTTATAAAGAAAGAACTTCCCCCCCATGATCAATATCAACCCATGAAAGAACAAACATCGTTTTGTGACTGATGAGAGTCATAGCCGTGCTGAAATCTATTCCAAAGTCTATAAATTCCGTCCACTAGATTGGCAGATCAGCGCCACCATTATCATATGATCACTATGCGATATTTTAAAATGCCATAGCCTCAAGCAAAAATCAGACCGGAGGAACAATCGCTATATTACATACTGTTGATCGTGGGAAACAACTTCGCACCGTAGTGCGGTATATCTTGAACCATCGCGAACCCGATATCGATTTTTAGTTATCTCAACGCCTATGCCGCCGAGGAGAACAGCAGTAGTCAGTGCGAAACAAAGAAGCGTGGCATATTACCTCCCACAATTCAAAACAATGCGCTGCCACCAGTTCGAGTCTTCCGCCATAGCAGAAAACTTCCTGAGACAACGACGGCAATCGCCGTGAGAAACCATCCGATTCCGCACAGTTGTACAGAAAAAAAATAATCCCAATCCTCGATTCCGGTGTCCGAGGTAACATCAATCCGGCGAACCTGGATTGATCCGTTTGCGGAAAAATCCAAAAGCAGATAGCCGAACATTTTATCATTCGGGTCCCGAATATTCTGCCCTGCGCTGGGAGTGGTCAGCAATCGTATTCCTGCAAAGGAAGACTCCGTGAAACGATGAACATGGCCGCAGACAATCAAATCAATCTTGTATGGCTTAATAATTTCCATAAAAGTCTCGGCGTCTTGCGGATTCATTACATGATTATTTCCGCTACCAGGAAATTGCGGTGGAATATGGCAGAAAATCACACAGCGCGAGAAATGCGGACGTTCCCGCTTTAACGTTTGCGCCAAGAAAAACCTCTGCGCCTCTGGCAGATTGCCCTCAGCGGTATTCAGTGCCAGAAACAAGGTATCGCCATATCCGAAAAAATAGTAATCCTGTCCGAAGTATGACCGATAGGTTTCCCAACGATCAGAATCGCTCCTATCCCAGTTTCCCGGCACCGCATAAACTGGAAGTTTGATGTGTTCACGAATTTCATTTACCACATGGATGAAATCCGGATGCGTCCGCTTTCGTACCACGTCACCGAGGCAAAGCACAAACGACGTATCCGTTTTAGCAATATTCATGCCGATTTTTTCCACGGAGTCGACTCGACTGGCAAAATCGCTGAATATCGCCACGGAAAAGGATGTCTGTTCCGGATTCAATGCCTGTCCAGCCGGCGGAAACAGATGGGACACGTTTTGACTCAAACCAAGAAAAATGAAATATTGAGAGATCAATATCACCATGCCAACAAAGATTAATAATGAGGCAAATGGGACGATGTATTTTCGAATCATAATTATCCACCTTTTGAATCTATTTCAAAAATATTGATTTCTCTCTTGTTCATAACTCATTTTCTTATGCGTCAAAACCATTTTGGTGTATTCTGAAACCAGAGAAACCAACTCTGCGCTTTGATGCGACAATGCCATTCCCAGGTTCGCTCAATATATTTTCAAGGGTACATTTATATATTTTACCGAGATGGAGTCTTCTTCCGCCGCCGCATCTTCTGTCCGAATGTCAGGCTTTTAAAAAAAAGAAAAGGCTCCACTCGGCAGTCCACCGCCGATAATAGCCTCCAATATATATTTTGTGATTTCACCCTATTCATGAACCGCTAACCTCTTTGAGCGTTTTTTTTAACGTATGCATTCATTATATCTCCACCACCTGAAGTCTCCATGATGGAAAAATTAAAAGACGTTCATGTCATAAAAATCGCTGATTTAGGAAAAATGAACAAGATTTAATTCGTGTTTAATGTTCCGGCGAAGTCGCAATTGTTTATTATTTTCCAAAACAATCTGGAGAATTTGTCATGCATGAAAACCAAAATATTTGGAAAGCTTCCACCCTGCTGGCCGGATTAACTTTGCTCGTTCTGTTCGTTGGTCTCGGATTTCGAGAACTCGAAAGCGGAGATGAAACGCGCGTCGCCGGGATCGCGGCAGAAACCTTTCTTGAAGGAAACTATCTTGTCCCCCGCCTGAACGGAAGTCCGTTTCTGGAATATCCGCCGCTCTATTACTGGGCGGCGGCGGGCGCATATTCACTTTTCGGAATCAATGATTTCGCGGCAAAACTGCCTTCGGTTCTCGCCGCGTTCGGCATGGTGATGCTGACATTCGTTTTCGCCCGAAAACTCAAATTTTCGGAACGAGAAGCCTTCCTTTCCGGAATCATATTGCTATTCAGCGCGCAATTCTTTTCCGAAAGCCGGACCTGCCGGGTCGACATGATGCTCGCATTTTTTATCGAACTAAGCCTGTTCGCTTTTTACGCCATGACGGAGTCGGAAATTTTCAGGAAACGGGCCGGGTATTGGGGGCTGTTTGTCCTTGGATTGACCGGAGGCATTTATACCAAGGGACTGATCGGAATCGTCCTGCCCGCCGCCGTCATCGGAAGCTGGCTGATTGGTTCCGATGTGCCTGCCCGCAGGATTGCCAGGAAGCGTTATTGCGCCGCATTCGGTGGCGGAATTCTGGCGCTCGGACTTGCGGGAATTTGGTATGTGCTATTGTGGCACTCGGAAGGGGAAGCCATGTTTAACGCAGCATTCTGGACCAATAATCTCGGACGTTTTTCCGGCAGTCAGTCCGATCACGCAGAATCTATTTTCTACTACTTCATCAAATTGCCGACGCTGTTCCTGCCATGGCTGCCGGTTTTGCCGTTCGCATTTTTTGCGGCATTCCGGAAAATCCGAAAAGAACGAAATAAGGCGTTGTTTTATCTCACCCTTGGCGTACTGGTTCCTTTTGCGGTACTTTGCATGGCATCTGGGAAACGAGTCGTCTATCTGCTTCCCCTCTATGCGCCTTGTGCATTGCTATGTGGATGGTATCTTGGGAATCTGCCGGACAGGGTACGAAATTTCAGTTATGGATTTTTACAAAAATTCTCAGATCATCCCATTCGACTCGGAATCGCAGTATTGGTGACTGTCATCCTTATGACTATCAGCATTGACGTGGGAATCGCCATACATATGAACCAGAAAAAATCGCTCCGCCCACTGTTTGAACGGTGCGCGGAACTGGAAAAGAATGGACATCCTCTGTTTCTAGTCGATGCCTCGGAACGGACACGCGGAGCCGCCTATTTTTATTTGCGCCACAGTCTTCCGGAACGGCAATCCATTGGAACGGAAAGAAAAACAAATGAGCGCTGGATTGTCAGAGAAAAGGAAAAGATTGCCAACAGAAAAAGCTATGCCGATCATCATGCCATCATCGGTGACTGAAACGGGAAAAAATACAACCCACATAAGGAGTTCTGTTATGGAAACAGCGAAAAAAGAACCGCAAAAAACATGGATGAACAAAGTGCCGGAAGTGACGCTGGTATTCTGGCTCATCAAAATGATGTCAACGACGGTCGGCGAAACGGCGGCGGATTATCTTGACGTCAATCTGTGTTTTGGCTTGACCAACACTTCTATCCTCATGGGAATTCTCTTGGCCGTCGCCCTGTTTTTTCAGATTCGAACGAACCGCTATATTCCGTCGCTGTACTGGCTGTCGGTAGTGTTCATCAGTGTTTTCGGGACATTGATCACCGACAATCTAACCGATCATTTTGAAGTTCCGCTGGTTCTTTCCACCATTGTTTTCAGTGTCCTTTTACTGATAACTTTTGCATTTTGGTATGCACGGGAAAAAACGCTTTCGATCCATCACGTCGATTCCATCAAACGGGAGCTGTTTTACTGGACGGCGGTGCTCTTTACCTTCGCACTCGGCACGGCCGCCGGAGATTGGGTCGCCGAAGGTTTTGAAATCGGCTATGCGTATGCCGCACTGCTGTTCGGTGTTCTGATTGCCGCGACTGCGCTGGCGTGGCGGTATTTCAAGGTTAATTCAGTGCTTTGCTTCTGGATCGCGTACATTCTCACCCGTCCGTTTGGAGCGTCCTGCGGCGACTTGCTTTCCCAAGACGCCACGCACGGCGGCCTCGGGCTCGGAGTAACTGGAACCAGCGTGCTGTTTCTGATTGCGATCATCGGTCTGGTTATTTATCTGACCATTGCGGAGCGCAAGCGTGCAAAAGGTGCGATCCGATGAATTTCTTAAAGATAACCGAGGAACAATATGGTCCTTGGGGAAAATATATCTTTACAAAACGCAAATGGATTTTTCTCTGGGCCGTTACCATTTTGCTTCTTTTCGTCAATCTCGGAACCGGAGCAATTTCCGGTTCCGAGGGAAGATGGCTTTCCATCTCACATGAAATGATTGCGAATCATGATTATCTGCATCCCACCATCAACGGACAAGCATATTATGATAAACCGCTTGTAAGTTATTGGCTGATCACTGGGACTGCCGCTTTTTCAAATATATTTTCCTTTCCCACGGAAAGTGTTTCTGAATTTTCAGCCAGAGTTCCTTCCGCACTCGCTGCATTGCTGGCGCTCTTTTGTGTAATATCTATTGCCGAACGATTATTTTCTGCCCAAACCGCATATATTTCCGCTTGGATTTTCATGACGACTTATTCGTTTGTTTTTTGGGGGCGCCTGGCCGAAGCGGACATGGAAAATCTGGCATTTATCCTGGCGGCAACCGCGTGGTATTGGAAAGTGAGAAAAAATACCGGGATTACGGAATATGCATTCTTTTGGAGCATTTGCGCGGTCGGAGCTCAAACAAAAGGACTGGCGGCGTTTATCATTCCGGGCATGCTCGCATTGATTGACATGAGCCTGACAAAAACTTTTACAAAACATGTTTTGAACTGGCGGAGTTATGCCGGATTCTTGTTCGGACTTATTATATACATTCTGCCATTTCTTGCAGCCTCCATAAATTCCGGAGATTACAGTGCGAATGGTCTGGTTCTTGTGTTCAGGGAAAATATCGTTCGGGCTTTTAATCCGTGGGATCACAAGGACGAGGCATGGTATATGTATTTCCGGCATACTGCACAGCTGGCCGCGCCGTGGACGCCGTTCCTTGTCCTTGCACTTGCCTCCGAAATATGGAAAGCCATCAAAAAAAACATCGACAAAGAGGAACTGTGGCTGCTGCTTTCTTTCGTCGCAATCTTTGTTTTCTTTGCCGTTTCCAAATCCCGGCGAGTTTATTATATTTTGCCGATCAT
Source organism: Victivallaceae bacterium (assembly GCA_036677805.1). Classification (GTDB taxonomy): domain Bacteria; phylum Verrucomicrobiota; class Lentisphaeria; order Victivallales; family Victivallaceae; genus SIG78. The sequence goes on from JAVBVS010000022.1 coordinate 136,055, forward strand.
TCCGTTCGGAGCCATGCTTTCCGGAAGGTTTCTAGAACAGTTGGCTGACAAAAATTTCCTTGAAAAATTTGCATTTGGGCTGATTCGGATTCTGGATTGGCTGATTCCGGTTTCCGCCGTGGTACTTCTTGCAGCTCCGGCATTTTTCTTTCCAATCTATCCGGCGATTGTCGGAACCAAAGGCTATGCCGCGACTCCGACATGGTTCATTGGGATGTTCTGCATTCTTTTGCCGACATGTGGACTTCTTCTCGGGATGTTTTATTTCGTTGCAAAACGCAAAAATTTGCCGATATTGGAACGGATTCAGATTTTCGCCGCCTGCGCTTTGCTTCTGATCTTTGGGATCATGATTCCGAAAATCAGCGGAAATGATTTCTTCCGCACCGAACGGCCTTTTTGTCGGGAAGCGCATTCTCTGATGTTTAATAAATACCGCATTCCTTCTGAAAACGTAATTTTCTGGGCCGGCAATTACTCCAATCTGGTATTCTATCTTGACCTTCCAAAACCAGCGGCAATATTTGCTCTGAAAGCACAAAATAAGAATTCCCGCTCTTTTTTCGATGACAACGCGATGGTTTACGGGCTTGCGGATTTCAGATTGAAATTTGTAAAATTGGAAAAGGAGGGCGGAGCAATCATTTCCAGAGTCGACCGAATGAAAATGATGCCGGAGGATTTGAAGCTCCGGTTGAATCATGCGATTCTCCTGATGGAACCCTACGATATTACGGAAATGAAAAAGGTCTCCCGTTCCGACAAAGTCGCATCTGTCAGGAAAAAGAAATTTCTGGTATATATTTTCCCCTCTCAAGAAAGCCAAAACAAATCATTTGAAAAAGGAGATAACGAATGCAAATAACAACTTCACCATTGGAACTCTCTGTCGTCATACCCGTTTACAACGAGGAGGAAAATCTTCAGGAACTTCTGACGCGTACACTGGAAGCGTGCGACAAATTGAATGCCACTTATGAGATCATTCTTGTCGATGACGGAAGTTCCGACTTGTCCGCGTCCATGATCGAACAGGCGGCGAAGGAGAACCCTGAAAAAGTCAGGGGCGTGTTTCTCGCCACCAACTTCGGGCAGCATGCAGCCGTAACCGCCGGGCTGCAAACGTCTTTCGGGAAATACGTTATAACCATGGATGCCGACCTGCAGAATCCGCCGGAAGAACTGCACAAACTTCTCGAAAAACTACGCGAAGGTTATGATGTTGTCGGAACCATCAGGGCAAATCGTCAGGACACGTTCTTCCGTAAACTCGCCTCCCGTATCGTAAACCGCATGGCGAGGAAACTTTGTCACGGACGCACCATGCGTGATTACGGCTGTATGCTTCGGGGATACAGTCGTCCCGTGGTCGACGCCATTCTGAAATGTGGAGAACACGGCAAGTTCATCCCGATGCTCGCCATGTCTTTCGGACGCCGCGTCACGGAAATTGAAGTAAACCACGCCGAACGTACCGCAGGACAATCCAAGTACAATTTCTGGAAACTTATTGCTTTACAGTACGATCTTTTGACCGGGACTTCAACGTTTCCGCTCCGATTGCTGACGATTTTCGGCTTTCTACTGGCCGTCGGCGGAATTCTTTTCGGCATCGCAATCTTCATCTTTTCCCAAATCGACAAGGATTGGGGCGCGGAGGGCATCTTCGCGCTATTCGCCGTCCAATTTGTATTTACCGGTGGAACATTTGCCGCGCTAGGGCTTATCGGGGAGTACATCGGAAAAATTCACTTGAACACGCGAGCTAGACCACAATTCATAATCGCACATACCACCATGGACAAAACGCAATCTGTGATTATTCCCGGAAACTGGACAACTTGAATCAGTCGAAAATGACTTGTAAAATAAAGCACCCAAAAGGCGTTATTGTGAGGAAGGCGTATGGCCGCAAATTCAAGGCAAAATTAAAAGCCGAATTCCCGGCGCTGGTCATGCCAGTCGTCTGGTAATCCCTTCTCCAATCGGGCCAGGGAGAGTCCCTCGGGCTCGTCGCCGCGATAAATGGCTTCGATGATATCCGGCGCGAGGTTGTTCAGGCGCAGAATCCGCGTCACATACGGAGGCTTCTTTCCCAAACGGGCGGCCAATTCGCTGATGCTTTTCACTTCTCCTTCGATCAGCATCTCCGACCACCATTGGGCGTTGTGAATTGCGCGCAAAACCGCGCTCTGCCTGGGCCGTTCCGCCCCCGGAGCCGGGATCATCACGCACCGGTGTCCATCGACTTTTTTCGCGGCAAGCCTCATCGTCAGTTTGAGCGAACCGTCCGGCAGCGCCTCCTGCGCAATCTCCGGCAATTCCTCCCGGGCGTTCTCATGCTCCATGGCGAAATAACCGGTCTGGGACATCTCCGAAGTCAATTCTCCGAGCCCGTCGGGATTCAAGGTCAGCGAAATCCGGTCTTCAAAAATTTCAATCGAACGAAGCAACAGCCGCAACAGTTCCCGTCGCGCTCCGGGAAACAGAAAATTCCACAAACCGGCCGTGTCGCTCAAGGCGGCGATGACCTCTTCTTCGGAAACCGGTTCCTTCAGGGTCCGCAGTTGCTGTTTCACCTCCACCAATCGTTCCCCCGCCTTCTTGATCTCTTCGAAATCCGCTTCGCCGTCAAGCGCGTTTTTTTTCAGGTCGTTCAACTGTGCCTGAAGCGAATCACGGGTGTATAAGAAAAATAAGCGGCAAATTGGTTGAGCGAATATGTTTGCCGTCTCATAATTCACCTTTATGTTAACCACCTTCGGCGAATCCAAAGGCGCATTAACGATTAAAATA
>JAVBVS010000023.1:0-79537 GCA_036677805.1 Victivallaceae bacterium
TAATTTCTTTCCGGAATCAGAAATATATCTCCACAACTTTGAATCCATTGCAACCAAACCGAAAGGGACCTGAGAAAATGAACAAAACCGCCGTTTCCGCTCCCCGTGCTTTCACCCTCATAGAACTCCTGGTGGTAATCGCGATCATCGCCATCCTCGCCGCAATGCTGCTGCCCGCGCTGAGCGCAGCCCGCGAACGGGCGCGCAACTCCCATTGCACCACCAAGCTCAAGCAGATCGGTACCGCCACCTTCATGTATGCCACTGACAATCACGACAATATTCCGTCCAATCGTGATGCAACCGCCGCGACCACCGGCAGCTACGGCAATTATTACAACATTTATACCACTCCGCCGGGATTGCTGCTGCCGGGACAATATTTCGCCGTCCAAGGCGATTGGGACGATCTCAGCCGCAATTTCCGCTGTCCGTCCGACACCGCTAACTTCAAAGCGCCGGCGAGTCAATACATTTCCTATCAATATTATTATATGTTCAAACCTTTCAACGCCAACTGGGCGGGGTTGGAACGGCAGATCGTCGGCCGGGACGATCCGGGACGCTATATCTGGATGGACATGACCCCGTACAAACCGACTGCCGGGACCAATACCCCCAACCATCCCTCGCAGGCCAACGTGCTCTATCTGGGCGGTCATGTCGGAAGCAAGATATACAACAACATGCCCACGACATTCGATTATCCGCTGGTCAAGAACTTTCTTGACGAGTGTAGCGGTCAATAGGCAATGCATGCAGTCGGTTCAATCATAAGCAGGAACAAAATAATGCGGAAACGAATCTGGGGTATGATGGCAGCCATCACGGGGATGGCTTTGACGGTTGCGGGAGCGGACTTGGCCGATATGGCGAAACTCTCCGATATGACGGCGGCCAAGCCGGGAGAAACCGTGAAGACGACCTTTCCGGCTTGGCCGGCGAAGGACGGCATGGCGACGATACTGCGCTTCAAACTGGTGGCTCGCGCCGCCACTTTGGCCGGGTGCAATTACAATGCGGTGCTGGCAATCAATGGCCGGCCGGTGGAAGAATTCACTGCCGACGGTTCGCCGCGCCTCTCCGGCGACGGCATGTTGCAACTCCTGCAAAGCGGCAAGCCGCCGCTGAGCATCCGGCGTTTTCAGAAGGAAAAGCTGTTGACCATGTTTGCGCCCGACGCCGCGACCGGCGACAAAGGAGCGGCGGACGGCTGCGGCGCCGGTTATGAGCTGGATATCTCCGATCTGGTCAAGCCCGACGGACCCAACGAGCTGGCGCTGACCAATGTTCGCGCCGGGAATCCCGAGCCGCCGGAAGTGGTGATGAGCGATATCGTCATCGGTAGCCGGCCGGCGACGAAGGATGCTGACAATGCCTTGCTCAAACTGCCTCTGGAAGAAGTGGCGATCATTCCCGACTTCACCATTGACAAGGTGCAGCAGGAACATACGGTGAACTTTCCGGCGATGCCGGCGAAGCCGGGTTATGTGCCGGTCTTGCGCTGCCGGGTGGTTTCCTACGCCGCCACCGCGGGCGGATGCAACTATAATGCGCAAATCCGGATCAACGATCGTTTTCTGAACCGTTATACTGAAAGCAGCGACGAACGACTGATCGGCCGCAATTCCACCTTCGGCTTGCTGGAGGATGGCGGGGCAGTCCGGGAATTTCCGGTCTTCGCCGGAGATAACCTGATGACGATTTTCGCGCCCGGCGTCATTGCCGGAGACCGCGCGACGGCCGACAAAATGGGCGCGACGTTTCTCTTCGATCTTGGCGACCGGGTGCGCGGCGTCGACGGCAACAGCGTGACCTTTCGCAATATCCGGGCTCCCGGCGCGCCGCGCCCCGATCTGATCGTAAGCGATATCGTGATCGGCTATCTGAGTACGGCGCATTTTCCGAAACCGGTGTCGCTGATTGCTGAACGCGGCGCCATCGCGCGCCGGGCGACCGCCGGCAATCTGGAGTTGCGCCAGGGCGAAAAGGGCGGCTTTACTTTGCAGGGGATACCCGGCGGGCCGTCTCTCCGGGTGGAAACCGCGCTGGGCATGACGCCGGAGGCGCCGGCGGTATTGCGGGCGGAAGATGGCGGCGCGGCCGTTGCCGGTATGACGTTGCAGACCCGGGAAATTCCCGGCGGATTCGAGTTGACGGCCGTTCGTCCCGACGGTCTGGAGTTGAAGCGGACGCTGAAATTGGAGCATGGACTCCTCTTGTGGCATGAAGTCTGGCGCAATGCATCGGACCGGCCGCTGGGAGTGCCTTTCCGCCACCGCTTCTGTTTGCCGGACAAGGCGGTCAGCTTCTATCTGGGCGGCGACGGCGATACCGGGGCGCAGTTGAGTTCGGCCCAGAATCCGACTCTTTTTCTGAATGACAAGGCCGACGGCAACGGCTTCGGCATCGCCGCGGAAAATGACTGGCTCAGGCTGCTGATGGGGCTGCGGGCATCGGGCGGGATGGGCGAGCTTTACAGCACTCAGCTGGCGCTTGAGCCGGGCAAAAGCATTGAGTTCGACCTGACGATCGATCCCGAAACCGGCAAGCAGGGCTACTGGGGCTTCATCAACCGGCTGCGCCGCCGCTGGCTCGGAGAGGACACCATCACCGCCGCCGCGCCCTATTTCTGGAATACCGATTACCGTCAGGCGCCCGGCGCGACCGAGGCCGAGAAAATCCGCAACAGCTACGCTCATCTCGGTCCGGTGGTGGTCGCCAACCGTGACTGGTCGCGGCTGATTTACGATACGCGCACCATTCACGGCGGCAAATGTCCGCTGCGGCCGGACGGCAAGCCCGACATTGAAAAATTCGTGACGTTTGAGCATCGCGAGCCGTTTTACCGCGAGTTTCAAGACCGTCTGGCGCAGTTCGCCGCGGCGGCGCCGGACGCGAAACTGATCATGATCACCCATCCGGCGATGGAGATTGTCTATGCGCCGGAAGCGGCGAAGTGGCCCTATGCCGCCGATGAAATCAAAACCGCGCAGGGCGGATGTTTCAACGATTCCTATTACAGCCGGGCTTACCTCTATGACCGGGTCAAAGACGGCTGGGCGATCTATTATTATGTGCCGTCGGCCGGCAGCGCTTATTTGAAACTGCTCGAACAGGATGTGCGGCGCTATCTCGAAACGCTTCATGCTCCGGGCATCTATTTCGACGAATTCAGTTTCGGCGGGTCGAGTCGCGGTTACAGCCGCTACAATTACGGCAAAAGCGACGGTTATTCCGCCGATCTCGATGCCGCGGGCAAAGTGCTGCGCTTCAAGAGCGACAATGCCATGGCGGCCAAAACCGCGCAGGAGGAATTGGTCGGGATTGCCTCGCGCAACGGCAGGTTGTTCTACGCCAACGGCGGCCCCGCGCTGACTTCGGTTCAGAAATTGCCGGTGCTGTATTTCACCGAAGGCGGCAACGGGCACGGCCATCTCGCTGGGGCGCATCTGACCCAGGTGCCGCTGGCGCTGGGCAATTACGGCGATTACAAGAGCCGCAAAGGAATCTTCGAAGCGGTCAAATCGGCGCTGGCCATCGGTACGATTTACTCTCCCTACGGCGGCAATCTGCTGCTGGAGGGCAGCGACAACTTCGTCTGCAAGCTCTATCCGATCACCATTCTGGAAATCGGTCCGGGGCTGATCAAGGGCAGGGAACGGCTGGTCACCACCCGTTCGGGCGAATTCGACTGGGCGGTTTCCGACGGTCCGGCAACGCTCTACCGTTACGACGGCAACGGCGACCTGCTGCGGCCGCTGCCGGCGGCGGAAGTTGTATCCGGAAAAATTGCGATTTCCGTAGCGGATGGCGGTTTGACGGTTGCCGAACGCCGGAAATGATGATCTATTAATACCGGAAACATGATTGTGAAAATCGGTTTCCGGTATGAATAAAAAGCAGAAGTAATGACAGAAACAGGATTCTGATCATAATGAACCATTGGCAAATCGCGACGTTCAAAACGGATATTACTCCGTTGCCGGGAGAACCCCTGGCATATGGTTATGCGCTGGCGGTTGAATCGCCGATTTATATCCGGGGGATGCTTCTGGATGACGGCACGACCCGGATCGTATTATTGAATGCCGAGATCATCGGCTATGATGGAACTGCCCTGAGGATTTTGCGGCAGGCGGTTGCCGGTCCGGCCGGAACGACGGAAGAAAATATTTTTATCCATACCATGCACCTGCATGGCAGTCTGGCGCTTTATCCGGAGGCTCGCGAAGTTAATCGCCAAATGGGAAATCTTCGCAATATGACCGATGAAGTGTTGGAACGCATTGCCGGACGACTGGCGAAAGACGTGGCGGAGGCTGTGGGCGCAATGCGGAAAGTGGGCGGTTTGTCCGTCGCGGAACGGCGGGTTCGGAACCTTGCGTCGACACGACGTCTTCCGGATGGGCGAGGAGGTATGCTTTCGCGCTGGAGCTTCGGCAATGCTCCGGATATCCGTGAGCGGGAAATCGGTTTAATCGATCCGATTCTGCGTTCGATATTTTTACGGTCTCCGAAAGGTGATTTATTGACGGCGCTCCATTTCTATGCTTCTCATCCCATGGCTGAATACGGTCGCGATGTGGTCAATAGCGATGCGCCCGGCGTCGCCTTGGCTGAATTGGAAACACGCATTCCCGGTTGTGCGGAATTTTTTTTCGTAGGAGCCGGCGGTGATGTGACATTCGGTAAATACAGCAGTGATGCGCCGGGCTATGAAGCATCTCGGGTTATCGGTCGACGGTTGGCCGATGCGTTATATGGTAATTTCAATCTTCAAGAGACGCAATCGCTGGGCCAACTGCGGATAATTCGACGCGAATTCGAGTTCCCGCTGCATCAGGCGCTGAACCCGGAACGGCTCCGGGAACGCCTGCAGCGGCCATTCGCATCGAAGTATGATCCTGAAAAATGGCAATGCGCGAAGTTGCCTTTTCTGGAACATTATGACCGGTATTATCGGAAATTTCCAGTGGTTCGGATAGAACTGGCGCCTGCCGTGAATCTGGTATTCATGCCGGGGGAACCGATGGTGGAATATCAGTTGTACCTGCAGAAAATCGCGCCGGAAGAGTTCATCGCCTGTGCTGCCTATGGTTGCAGTGCCTGCGGTTATATTCCGACGGCTTCGATGTTTGCCGAAGGGGGGTATGAAACCACGCTCGGTGTAACTGTGACGGATGAGCGCTGTGAGGAGCGTCTGAAGGCGGCATTGACTGCATTGTGGGATAAATAAGAGTCGAGAGGGGTAATTTTAAAAGTTTTTTGATAATTTGAGGAGGAGCATATACGATGAAAATCTGGATGATGACCGATATCGAAGGCGTGGCGGGAATTCTGAATTTCGAGGATTGGTGTTCGCCCGGAAGCCGTTATTATGAAATCGGCAAACGGTTGCTTACCCGCGAGGTCAACGCGGCCGTCGACGGCTTCTTCGCCGGCGGCGCCGACGCCGTCATGGTGATCGACGGCCACGGTCCGGGGGCGATTGACCTCGAACTGCTTGACGAGCGCGCCACCGTGGTCCGCGGTCCGGGCGAAACTCCGGCCATTCCCAGAGATTGCGATGCCGTCGCCTATGTGGGGCAGCATGCCAAGGCGGGCACTCCCTACAGTCACCTCACCCACACCGGAACCTTCGCGGTGGTCGAGCGGACCGTCAACGGCGTGGCCGTCGGGGAATACGGCGACGGCGCGCTACTGGCCGCCGAAAACGGCATCCCGGTGATTTTCGCGTCCGGCGAAGCCGCCTTCTGTCGCGAGGCCGAAGAGTTGACTCCGGGAGTGGTGACCGTCCCGGTCAAGTGGGGATTGCTGCCCGACGACGGCAGCGTGAATCTGACTGCGGAACAGTATGCCAAGGCCAAGCTTTCGGCCGAGCATCTGGCTCCGGCGATGGCCTGCAAGCGGATCGCCGCCGGGGCCAAAGCGGCGTTGGCGAAGTTCTTTGCGACGCCGAAGGCGTTCCAGCCGTGTGCGATCAAGGCGCCGTTTCACATTGTGAGCCGGTTCCGTGCGTGTCGGGATTTTCCGCCCCAGATTCTTGAAGCCGCCCATCCGGCGCGTTTCAGTGAGGCTTTGCGTGTGTGCCATGAGCAGTGGAACCTGAGCCTGCATCCGGAAAAGCCGCTGAAGTAGCCGGTGGGATCGGCGTTGGCTCGGCCAGTGCCGGGGCTTCTCACCGGAGCTTGCTGTAGCTGTAAATGGCGATGGCCGTGATCATCAGAATGGCGGAAGCCAAACGGCGGCGGAAAACGCCGCCGCCGGTTCTGGCTTCCAGATGGGTGAAGCCGCCATGGGCGAGCAGCACCCCCAGCCCGATCGACATCAAGCCGCGCAGCGACTGGATGATATTGCCGAAGACCACGCCGAGGAGCGCAAAGCTGCCGAACAGTACCAGCATGGCTCCGAACCAGCAGATGCCGAACGGAATGGCGGCGAGAAATGCCGAGCGCGACCGTCGGATGAAGAATATCGCCGGGAACGCGATCAGCCCGAGCAGGAGATAGCACAGCGCCGTACTGGTCATGGCGCTGGCCAGCGAAGCATCGCCGCTGATATGGAATACCGCTTCCTTGCCGTAAATGTCGGAAAAGGAGTAGCCGATGCAGGTGGCGAAAAGCCAGAGCACGGCCTTGCCGCTCATTTGGCCGCCACTGAAGTTCATCATCACCGCGGCGACCATGCAGAGGATGACCGCCAGCCACTGCAGTGCGCTGATGGCGACGCCGAAGACTGCCAGATTGATCAGCGCCAGCACTACCAGTTTGACTCCGAGCAGCGAGGAGGCGCGCGACGCCTCGAGTTCGCGCAGGGTCATGAAAAAGCTGCCCTGTCCGGCCAGATAACCGGCGGCGCACAGGACCACCGGGAGCACGTAGTCGGCATGTCCGAAGAGTCCCGGCGGCGCCGTCAGCGGCAGCAGCAGCGCCGCGAAACCGCCCATCACCACCTGCGAATAGATCATCAGATGAATCGGGTCGGCATGCCGGACCACGAAATTGCGGGAGAAAACGTAGGAACAGGACTGGAGAAACGCCGCCGCCAGTCCGTAAAGAATGCCGGTTATCATGAGTTGAAAATTTTCTGAGGAGCCTTTCGTCTCCGACGTGATTTTACCGCTGCCGCCAATCGGCGCCATTTATGCCGATCACCGGCATATCGTATTAATTTATCACACCATCATGTCGGATGCCAGTCGGAAAAGGTTTTTTGCATGAGAAGACCGGGCGTTTCTCTGCCGGAATAAAAAAATGCGCGACAGCCGGAAGACCCTCAATCCTCCGGCCGCCGCGCGCCCAAAGGGTCGCATTACGGTTTTTTGATCGCCTCAAGAATCCTGTCGGCGTCTCCGGTCACGATGCTCCAGGTGTCGAAGACCTTCATTTCCCGGCTGACTTGATTGACTTTGCGTCCAAGCACTTCGCCCGAATAAAGATCCACCGCATCGACAGCTTCGGGGAAGGTGATCGTTTTCACGCCGGGGCTGCCGGCGTGAAGCGTATAGAAGCCGTATCCGGCGAAAAAGGTATCGTTGGCATTGCTGTAGATCGGCACGCCTGCGGCGGCGGAGACGGAACGGATCAGGTCCGGGGTCAGGGTTTCGCTGCCGAGAAAAACGACCGTATAGCTGCCCTCGCGCTTAACCGCAAAGGAAACCGCATCGCCGTGGACGTAGCGCCCCAGCGCTGTTGCCTGGGGGTCAACCACGGCGAAACGCGGGTTGATTGCATATTCGGCGCCGAACACCGGCTGCCGGATCTGAGCCGTCACCGGATCGGCGAAGTTGTCCACCACGGTCGACAGCGGCCCGGCGGCAATGCGTTCAAGCCGGATTCCGAGCAGTTCCGACATGATGTTGGCGTCGACTGATTCGGTGTCGGTCACGAAACCCGCCCCGTATACGACCAGCACCGTGCCGCCCTCGGCCCGGATCGCGGCCAGCGCTTGGCGGAGCCCCGGATTGGCGGCGAAGTCGCCGGCGAAAATCCACAGCTTGTAGCGTTTGGCTGCGGCGGGTACATCGTCGACCAGCAGGCAGTCCACCCCGGCGCCGAACTGCTGAAGCGGAATCCGCTGATAGCAGAGCAGGTTTCCGGTCAGGTACTGGGTTTTGCGCGGACGCTGCCAGACCAGCCCGTCGGGTTCGACCACCCAGCTCTTTTCCCGGGAATCGCGGATGTCGGAATAGGTCCGGAGGGTGCGGAAAGAGTTTTCGTCGGTGACCATCGCCACTTCGACGCCCGAACGGCGCGGTTCATCGATCATCAGCCGTCCCGCCCGCGCCGCCTGCTTCATTTCGGTCCGGATATCGTCCGAATCAAGGTCGTTGCCGCCGCACAGCGGCAGCATCAGGATCGGGGTTTTGCGGGCGAGCATCATGCCCCAGTTGCGCCGCAGCAGCATCCGGGTCTGTTCGGCGTTGACCCCCTGTCCATAACCCATCGGTCCGGTCAGGTGAGTGCGGATATCATCCTCGATCAGCGAAAGTTTGCCATGCGCGGCGAGCGAACCGAAAGGTTTCATATCGCCGCCGGGTTCGCCGGGGCCGCGGATGCCGTAGGAAGGCGGACTCACCAGAAAATCAATGTCGGGCGACGCCAGCACCGGAGTGAGCGCATTGTGGCCGGCGGTGTTGATGCAGAATCCCATGCCCGCATATTCGTACTGATAGCCATAGTACGCGCCGAGCAATTTGGGCACCTTCATCGCCGCTTTGGCCGCTTTCGCAATACCGGCGATGCATTCGCCGATTGAATACGCATAATACTGATCATACGCCATCGCCGCATGGTCGGCGACCGGGTCGCGGAAAATGGTTTCCCGCGCCAGAGTCCGGGCTTCATAAGTCGGCACGGCCTCGGGCAGCCCGGGATAATTTTTGCGGACGAAGGCGGCGAAGTCCCGCCTGGCGCTCGAACCGTAGTCGTTCAATACCTTGCGTTCGCTCTGACTGTGGCAGCCCCAGCCCTGCCATTCAAAGGAGATGCCGCCGCAGAGATTGTAGGCGACGATCCGATTGCCGTAATAGGTTTCGCAATGGCGCACGAACGCCTGAATCGCGGCCTCGGCTTCCCGGCGGTAATCCGGGTCCGAAAAGGTGACCGTGCTCATATAATAGGGGAATACCCCGCCGTCGCTGTCGCGCGAAATCCGGTCCGGATACTTTTCGTCATACCAGTGGCGCGGCTGACACCAGACCCAGGCGGCAAGATAGGTGTTCGGGGTCTGCTTGAGCATCATGTTCATCTGCCAGTCGATTTCGCTGAAATCGTATTCGCCGGGACCGATCCACCAGTTGCCGGCGCAGCACTCGCGGATATCATAAGGGGTGTTGCGGTCATTCAAATCGACCGGATAGCGGCCGTCGAAAGTGCTCAGAAAGACCGGATAAACCGCGCGGCCGTTGATTTGAATTTCATGGCCGTCACCCTGGGTGGAACGCACCAGCTCGGCCCGCAGCGGCAGGGAGTCGCCGGGGCGCGCCGGTACCGGCCGGGCCGCCGCCGCAAAGGGAGCCGCGGCCGTTTTGCCGCCGAGCGCCGGTCCGCGGTCGGGCAGAGTCACTTCGACCGCGCCCTTGATTGCCGGACCATAGCGGAAGAGCGGCAAATCGCGCAGCGTCAGCGTGATGCTGCCATCGGCATTCTTCCGGCTTTCCCAATCCGAAAACGGACGCTGAACTTTGTCGAGTTCCAGGCCCCTGGCGTTGCGGACAGTGACCAGAACCGGTTCGCCGGGTTCCGGTTCCGGCGTCGCCCGCAAGGTGAGTTCCGCCGTCAACTCATCGGCCGCGGCAACATTTTCCGGTGTTTTCACGGCCACGACTTCCCAGCTTTTCCGGCTGGCGAGATAGGCCTGATAGGGCAGCGCGATGCTCCACGGCATGGCCGGCGGCGGATCGTGAATTTCGGACTTGCCCCAGGCGGAGTCGTCAAAGTCATTTTGAAGCCAGGCGGCATCCTCCGGCAGTTCCCGGAAGAGCGTTTTTTCACTGCCGTCGCCGGCGATCAATTCGCCGCCGTCCGCCGTAACCAGGGCCAGGTCATAGAGCAAACCGCCGTAGCCGCCGGCATTGCGGTACTGCAGCGCCAGCACATTTTCGCCGGGACGGACGGCATCGGTCATATCCACCGTGGAGACTTTGGACCAGTCGCCGGCGGAAGCCCGGTCCAGCGGAAATACTTTGCCGTTGAGCGCCACTGCTTCGACCATATCATCCGCCGTGACCTGAAGCATCGCCCGGGTTACCGGGTGATCGGGAGAAACCGTGAAATGACGGCGGAAACGCGTTGATGCGCCTTCTCTGCTCTGTTGCCCCGGAGCGGTGATCATCCGGCTCTTCCAGTAAGGGGAGGGGATTACTGCCGTTTTCCCGGCATTCATGACGATTTCGGAGGAATAGCGTTCGGGTACGCCGGAGGGGCGGAGGGCCGGAATTTTGGCTTCCGGAGTAAGCAGGAATCCGGCGATTTCGCTGTCCGGAGCATTGCTCAGCTTGAACTGCTGTTCAGCGGGGGCGGCGCAGACGATCTCGCCCAGATAAAGCCAGTTGTCCTGCCATTTTCGCCGGGCGCGGGGAGCGGCGGTGAATTTGCCCGGTGTTACGGTGAGCGAATCGAGTTGGCTCCAGAGCGTCCGATCGTTACCGCAACGCGCCCAGAGGTAATAGTTGCCGGCCGGCAGCGCAACCGTCATTTGGTTGTCGCGGAAAAGCTCGCGCGGCAGCAGGAATCCCTGTTCCAGAACGGTTGCCGAGACCGAGTCGACCGGCGGCGCCGCCGGCGGCAGGCATTCGACGCGCTGCAATTCGATCCGGCCCGGAAATTCATTGACCAGATCAAGCCGGAGATAGTTGACGGGCGAACCGTCATCCCAGGGCGCATTGCTCCGGGCGATGTTGCCCTTGCCATCGAGGATCAGTTCATGCCACTGACCGTCGGCCAGCAGCGACGGGATCACCAGATAGTGGTCTCCATCCAGAACCGGGGCTTTTTTACTGGCGAAGAAGAGTTCGCCGCGGGTCGATCCGGGCAGGTCCCAGGCGCGGTAGACGATTCGGATGCGCTGGAATTTTTGGGGATCGATGTCGGGCCGGTCGAGCACCAGATGGCAATCCGCTCCGGTAAGCGTAAGCAGCAGACCGTCGGGAGACGGCGTCGCGGTCATGTTTTCGACTCCGCTCCAATGCGTATTGTGACGCGCTTCCGGGCGGAAGTCCCAGCAAGTGCCGTCGGCATGAAGGGTGAATGCCAGCGTCAGCATGATTCCTGTGATCCAACAATGTTTCATCCTTGTTCTCTCCGGCAGACCGCTGCGGTCTGCGCCTGTAAACCGATTTCAGGAAGAATTACGATCCTTCCCAATTAATATGTTTCCGGAATTTTTCAGACAAATTCCGGAAACGGATGCAGGATTCGGAAGGCGTTCCAGGGCGTAGACCGCTCGAACGCCTTCCGGGTTCGTGGATCAGTTGGTCTTGGTGTCGTCGAACAGCAGGCGGACGCCCCACCAGTTGTTTTTGATCGAGGCGTCGATCTGACTCTTCGAAAGGGGGTGCGATTTGACGTCGCCGCCCAGATGCAGCACATTGGCCGCCGCCGGGTGATTCGGGCCGTAGTCAAGCGTTCCGGCCATATCGTGGAAGGTGATCGCCGATGGGTTGTCGCGGCCGACCCGGAGATTGCTGCCCAGATTGTTTTTGGCGCTGGTGTAGAAATAGAGATAACTGGTCCAGATGGTCCCGCTGCCGGCTTTGCCGAAACAGGCGGTATCGCTTGGACACTTGAAGGCTCGTTCCGCCTGTTGTTTCAGGATATCGACGGTGGTTGCCGCCGGTTCGCCGAAATATCCGCCGTCGAGCAGCAGATTGATCGGACGTCCATAAACCGTCAATCCGACACTGTCCTGATAATCCATGCTCCAGTCGTCGAATACGAACGGCCGGTAATCATCATTGCTGCTGGCATACATCAGTTCAGCCAAACCGACCTGCTTGAGCTTGCTCAGGCAGTTGGCGCCGCGCGCCCGTTCCCGTGCCGCCGAAAGCGCGGGCAGCAACATTGCCGCCAGAATCGCGATAATTGCAATAACCACAAGAAGTTCAATCAATGTAAACTTTTTCATTTGCCGTTTCCTTTTTTTCGCGTTGATTTTTCCGTGGCATCAGACTTTTTGATAGTCTGGTGATAGTATACTTGGAAAAATAGTAAAAAACCTTGATAATAAAGATCATTAATCTTTTTATTTTGCCAAAATCAATGTTTTTCGGAAAAAAACTGGTTTTATTGGCTGGAAAGTTGGATTGATCCGGCGCGGGGGCGGAACGGGATTACGCTTCGACCGCCGGCAGGGTCTCGGCGATTCGGCCGCCGCGTTTGGCATACGCGCGGGGCGAGAGACCAAACAGTTTCCGGAATTGGACGGAGAAGTAGTTACTGTCGTTGAATCCGCAGGCATAAGCGGTTTCCGCCACCGGACAACCCTGGACCGCCAGCATTTCCGCCGCGGCGTGAAGCCGTATCCGGAGAAGCTGTTCGATCGGGGGCATCTGGAGAAATTCATTGAAAATCCGGTTGGCGCCGCGGGTTGAGGTATTGCCGTGCCGGGCAATATCCTCCAGTGTAATCCGGCGGCGGTGGTTTTCCTTCATGAATTGGAGCATCATGGTCAATTGCGTCATTTTGTAGGAGCCGGTCCGCCCCGACGCCCCATAACAGCGCGACAGATCGCTCAGAATCAGCGCCAGATAGCCGCGGGCGGTGAAAAGGTAGCCCGCGGGCCGCAGCCGCAATTCATCGTTCAGAGACTGCATCATGGCGCAAAGATGGGTGAGTTTTTCGACATTGAGCGTCAGTTTGGCGCGGAATTCCGTCTGACGCCGGAATTGCGGCTCGAAGTCGAAGAGCGCGGCGAATCCGGGAATGTTTCGCAAATCCGCTTCCGGCAGCCATTCCTGCTCGGGATCAAGCATCAGATTGACCAGAAACAAATTGCTGCATTCGTCATAGCCGTGGACGATTCCGGGGGAAATGGTGAATACGTCGCCGGCGAAAATCCGGTAGTCGCCGCAACTGCTCCGGTGCAATCCGCTGCCGCCGAGCACAATGACCGATTCGCAGAAATTGTGATAATGGGGCGTATACTCCTCATGGCGGAAAAAACGTACGTTGAACGGCATCCCCTTGAGCATTTCGGCTTTGTCGTAAAACAACACTTCCGGACTGATGCGTTTTCTGGGAGCGACATTCATGGCGTATGATCCGTGATTGTGTTGGCGCCGGTGATTTTTAAGATGACGCGTTACGATATCCCGGCCGGCATGATTTTGCAAATCGGAAACCGGCGGTACCGCTGATTTTTCGATGGGGGCATTTCAGCCGTGAAAATTCCCGACCCGGAAACCCGGAAATTCAGCCGATTCAGAATTTGCTTCCGGCGGATAAAGATGCTATACTATAGCAGTCATGGGGTGTTGAAAAAGATGGAACTGTTATGAAGTCGATGATGAAAACAGCCTTGCTCGGGCTGTTGCTGGCGGGGGCGTGGCGATGCCGGGGGGCGGACTCGGGATTCCAGGATTTGCGTTTCAGCGATCTGGGCTGGGGCAAATTGGATAAGGAGGCCTGGAATCCTCCGGCGGATCAGACCGTGGTGCGCATTCAGTACGAGCACCGTATGGTGTTGCCGCCGACGAAGGAGTATGTTGTTTTTTATTTTGTCGAAAAATTTTACGAAGAAGATTATTTGCTGAAAGTCAATGCCATCTACGAAGAGATTCGGAAAATTTGTCCCGGTACTGAAATTCATCCGGAAATAATCCCGAAAAAACCGGCAAAAGATCCAACTAAAGATATTGTATGGCAGGATATTACAGCAGTGCTTCCGGTCGGGAAAATATTATTGGCAGATCAATTGATTGATTGGTGGACATTGCGGGATGGCGGGATGAGCCAACTGTCCCTCTCCTGTTTTTATACACTGGACGATACGACTCAATTTCAGGCATTGATAAGGGAAAAGAGTTTTGTTCAGGGGAAACAATTACTGGCGAGCCTGGTGCAACGGGTGCATGGCTCGTTAGCGGAGTCCCCGCTTCTGGATCGTTATTCGATTGATTGCGGATCGGAGTATCAGGGAAGTAAGCCATCTTATATGTGGGGGAATGAGGCGCATCCGTTTTTTACTTCCGATCCGGAAAAAATTACTGTTGTTTGCCCTATTGACCTGGCTTTCGCCGTCAAACTGCCTCAGGATGCAGTTGCTGGAGCGACCAAACGTCCGGAGCGCCTGATCCGAGAGAACTTCACCTGCGGTTTTAAGCCGGATACGGCTTGTCTGGTACTGTTGCTGACGGCGCAAGGCGACAGTATGACTTCGACGCGAAAAGCCATCGCCGAGCAGCGGGCACGGTTGGAGAAAATCATTCATCGATATGTTTCCCAGGTCGAAATTCAGGGATGGGATATGCAATCGGATGTTATCTTGAAGTATCAGGATGCATATCAGGTTCAGTATGCCCGGGCTCTGCTGGTGTTGCTGCCTGCCGATGCCTCCCTGGTGGCGAAGATTGTGGAAGAAGCGAAAACGATCATGGGGGCGAATGCGGAAAAAAACATCAAGGTGGTTTACGGCGTACGCAATGGCGAAATGGTATGGCAGGGATGGATTGACGCGATCTGGCGGGAACTGCAGTACCCGCCAGATAAAAAAGCCGGCCAACCGCCGCGGCGCATCCGGTATTTCTGCAGTAGCGTTCTGGATATGCCGTATCGTTTGTCCTATGGGAATGGGATGATTCGCCTGCCGCTGGCGTTCTATGGATTCTCGCCGGAATCATTCGAAGTCACCGGCGAATTTGAAGCCATCGTTCAGGAGTAAGAGGGGAAAAACCGTGGGAAAACAAAAAAAATCGGGAAAATGCATGGTTCGCATTGTGGCGGTGGTTGCCACGCTGCTCTGCTGTGGCGTGACCCGGAATGAAAACTGTTTGTCAGGTCCCGAAAAAGAGAGGATTCAGTTCGCGCGACAGTGTTTTGCCGCCGCCGGTTCCGAGCGGTTGATTTCTCCCTTTGGCCTGAATCTGAATCTGGCGGTGTTGGCTCGCGGGAGCGCCGGAAACACCCTCCGGGAACTTTGTCGGATTCTGCCGTGTGGGCAGGACGGTTCCCCTTTGGCGGGAATCCGGGAAGTCATTGGGCAAATCGGCCCATCCGATCCCACATTTTCTTATCGCAATGAATTGGTGTATGATGCTTCGGTTACCCGCTTGAAAAAAGATTTTCTGGCCGATATTCAGGCCGGACACGGTTGCGAGGTTCGGAGTGCCGATTTTTCCGACGCTGACCCCGGCTCGAGTTGGCAGGTATTTGAATTGATCAGTACCTTACGGTTTGAAGATCGATGGCAAACGCCGTTTGAACCGGACAATGTCGAGGAGCTTTTCTATCGCGCTCCCGGGCAGCCGGGCGAAAAATGCCTTATGATGGCGATGAATCAGACCATGCTTGCGGGGTATGCGGATGCCGATTGGCAGTCGGTGTGGCTGCCGTTTCAACATGGCAAAATGGAGATGCTGCTGCTGAAGCCCCGGACCGTCGTTCCGGCGCGGGAATTGGGAACCCGATTGACCACGGAAACCATCATCCGGCATGTGGAAAACCGGCAGTATGGATTTTATCGTTTGCGCATGCCGAAATTTCAGATGCAAAATCGTCTGGATTGTCGAAGCATGGCGCAGGCTATGGGCTGTCCGCTGGATTCCGGCGCTGATTTTTCCAATCTGTATGAGCCTTTGAATTGGAAGAATATTCTTTCGGTCCGGCCGATACGGACGGAGAGGATGGAGATTGCCCGGATGTTCCAGAACAATGAGTTTGAAATCAACGAAATCCGAGCCAGAGGGCAATCGGAAACGACCGCTCAGGGTTTCGGGTTCGGTTGCGCCGCGTTGGAGACGATGCCCGTCGAGGTGGAATCTTTTATCGCGGACCGGCCATTTGTGTTCGTTGTGTTTCACATGCCGACGAAATCGGTTCTTTTCATCGGAAGTTATACGTTAGGAACAAAATAATTTAATGAAGCCTACTACTACTCTATGCCCAGCCATGAAGTATCAAATAATGCTACATTTTGTCCTTTGTATAGAAATACCTGATTTGCCAGTGTATTCCAATCACTACTCTACTCCCATAAGAATGATCCCTTTATGCCGGAATTAAACTGAAGTTCAAGCGCGTGTCGGCTGTATATTGTCCATATTGAGCCGAAAGAGAATCGAATGTCAATCCTGAAATTCGACAGCAGGCGATGGCGATGGTGGAGAGGGAGAGATTATGGCCGTGGAGGAAATCGGCGGCGGCGAGCATGGCGGCATCGATGCGGTCCTTGTCCTCCAGCGGGAACCGGGCGATCAGGGTGAAATCGAAGCGGCGCGGGTGGCGGCTGCTCCATTCCGAACAGCCGTCCAGAAACAAGCCGTAGCTGCCGGCGTCGCCCGGCGCGAAACGTCCCCGGCATAAGGTTTGATCGACGGTCGCCGCGAGCGGTCCGGCCAGGACGGCGGCAACCTGCCGGGTGAGTTCGACGGCATCGGGCAGGGGGCGTATGGTCAGCCCCTGCGGCAGCGTTCCCGGAGTCAGCCGCGCGCAATAGGTCCGGCCGTCGCCGTCGGCTTCGATCCGGAAATTCACGTCGGCGCCGCCGGCGTTGAGGTAGGAGTGGCGCTGCCGGAGTTCGCTCAAATAGGCGCGCGGGAATTCATAGCCCGGACTGCCTTGCCGGTCGGCGGGGTAAAGCCTGAGCGCCGCACCGCCGGTGAAGAGCGAAGTATCCAACCTTGCGGCGGTGAAATCGCCGCCGCCGTCGAGGAGCGTCATGACCGGAGCGGCGCCGCCGAGCGCGGCGGCGACGTTCAGGCGCAGGGCGCGCACCCGTTTGCCCTGCAACGGCTTCATGGCGTCGCCGCGCACCTCCTGAAACTCCGGCGCGAAGCTCAGCGAAATTTCACCTTCGCCCAGATAGCTTCCGGCGTATTCGACATAAAAATCCCCGATTTCGAGCAGTGAGGCAAATTCCGTCATGACATCAGACTCCCGGTTGAAAAGTGATCCTGGCCAACCCGGAGTTTGTCAACGCCGTCACGGATCAGAAGTCAAAATGATATTGCTCCAGATGATATTGCTTCTGGAGCGTTTTCAGCACTTTCTGCAGCGCTTCGTTGACCGGGACGCCGTTGCGTTCCCGCTCCAGACTGGTCAGGTATTCCTTTTCGCCGGCGGTGTAGATGCGTTCGCAGCCGGGAGCCTTGCGCGACTGCCGTAGCTGCCGCAGAATTTCCCCGGCGGTATGCTTGAAATCTTCCGGTTCGATGAAGCTCGCAATATCGATGGCGATGAAAAAGTGGCCGAGGTGATAGGGCTGCTTGCGCCCCTCGGGCGAAAAGCCGAGCAAGCCCTTGAGGAACGTCCCATGCTGAAGCGCGGCGCTCAGGATTTCGACCACCGTGGCATAGCCGTAGCCCTTGTATCCGGCGGTTTCCTCGCCGAGTCCGCCGAGCGGCGTCAGCGCCGCCTTGCCCGCGATCAGGTCGTCGAGAATCGGCAGCGTGTCGGTCCGGGTCCGGCCGTTTTCATCGATCACCCAGCCCGGTGGCAGCGCCTTGCCTTCACGCGCGTAAACCTCGATTTTGCCGCGCTGCGATACGCTGGTGGCGCAGTCGAGGAAAAACGGGAATGGCTCGTCGCTCGGCATCGCAAAGGTCAGCGGATTGGTGCCCAGCATGTTTTCGACTCCGAAGGTCGGTGCGATCGAAGGGCGGGCGTTGGTCCCGGTGATGCCGATCATATTCTGTTTGGCCGCCATCAAGGCGTAATATCCGGCGATTCCGTAATGGGTCGAATTGCGCACCACCGCCATGCCGAGGCCGAATTGCCGCGCTTTGGCGATGGCGTACTCCATCGCCTCCCTGGCGGCGACCATGCCCATGCCGTCATGCGCGTCGATCACCGCGGTCGCAGGGGCGGTGCGCACGAATTCGACCTGCGTGACCGGATTCTGGATGCCGTCGGCGATCCGGTCGAGATAGATCGGCTTCAGCCGTCCGATGCCGTGCGAATCAATGCCGAGCCGGTCGGCGGTGATCAACACTTCGGCGCAGACGGCGGCGTCGGCGGACGGCACTCCCGCCCCGCTCAGGCAGTCGCACATGAAGTTTTCCAGCGTCTGCAAATCCACATGATGAATCATCTCACTCATTTTTCCAATTCTGCCTCCAGCAGTTGTTGCAGTTCACCCAGATTTTGAATTCGACAATCCGGGATCACCCCGGAACAATCCTCCCATTCCGATTCCGTCGCGGCGATCCAGGCGGTGTGCGCGCCGGCATTCCGTCCCAGTCGGATATCGGTCCCGAGCCGGTCGCCGACCATCAGGGTCTGCTCCGGACGCACTCCGCGCCGGGCGGCCGCCAGCCGCAGCATACCCGGATCGGGCTTGCCCAGCACTTTGAGCGTCACTCCGGCGGCGGCTTCAAGACATCGGGTGATGCTGCCGCAATCCGGCAGCCGGGTAGCCTGGTCGGTCGGGCAGAAACAGTCGGGATGGGTCGCCACTCCCGGCACTCCGCAATGCAGGTGCCAGGCGGCCCGGCAAAGCTTTTCATAGGTGAGCGACCGGTCAAAGGCAACGATCACGACCTCCGGATTCGCCTCGTCGATGATGAAATCCGCCGCCTCGAACATGCTCCGGATGCTTGCCATGCCAAGCAGAAAAATCCGCCGCGGCGCCGGATTCCGCAGTTTGAGCCAGTCGATGGCATAGTCAGTGGAAGTATAAAATTCCTCCGGGCGCGCGGCAATCCCGAGTCGTTGCAGCCGAATCACGTATTCGACCGTGCTGTAGGAGGAATTGTTGCTCAGAAACGTATAACCGATTCCGTATCGCTTCAGGCAATTCAGAAATGGCGTCGTCGTCGGGAATAAGGTCGTTCCCCGGTAAATGGTACCGTCCATATCCAGAAATACGTGTTTCAGCCCGGAAAACATGAAGATTTCTTTCTTGTTTAGTTCAATGTTTAGTATAAATATAAATCAGATAAAATAAAAATCAAGCGATCCGGTTGAAAAAAAGCGTTTTTTTATCATTGTTCAAAAAACCATTCGGTTAAGAAAGATTTCCGGCGAAAAAACATCGGCGACGGCAACTTCCGGTTGCGGAAAAAATACTGTGGCGATATGGTATGGTCAGAAGAAAGGAACTTCAATCATGGATTTCATGAAACGATATGATGTGGCGATCGCGGGCGCCGGCATCGCCGGCGTCGCCGCCGCGCTGGCGGCGGCCCGACGCGGACGCAAGGTGGCGGTGATTGAAAAACAGACTCTGATCGGCGGGTTGGCCACTTCGGGGCTGATCTACATTTTCCTGCCGTTGTGCGACGGATACGGCACTCAGGTGACGTTCGGCATCGCCGAGGAAATGCTGCGCGCCTGTACCGAATTCGGCCCTTTTGACGTGTCGCAGCGCTGGGGCGGTCCGGCCGAACGCATCCGCACCCGGCTGGACCGATTTGAAATCGAGTTTTCCCCGGCGGGATTCACACTGGTTCTGGATGAAATGCTGGAGCGGGCCGGGGTTGATCTCTGGCTTGACAGCCGGGTTTGCGCCGTACGGATGGACCAGCGGCGCATTGCGGCGATCGAGGTCGAAAACAGCTCCGGACGCGGTGTGGTCGAGGCCGATTGTTTCATTGACGCCACCGGGGAGGCGCTGCTGATCCGTCGGGCCGGCGGCGCGGTCGAGACGGAAATCAATCACCATACTCCATGGATCATGGAAATGGCGCCGGACAGCTCTTTTTATCATATCCGCGAATCGCTGCATGTACAGTCGTTTGCCTTCCGGAAAGAGGAATTCGCATCCGGCGCCGGTCTGGACGGTCGTCAGGTGACGGATTTCGCCCGGCTGGGCTGGAAGGGATTGCGGGAATTCTACCGGGAAAACTATGCATCCGGGAAAAGCGACAAATACCGCCATTTCCCGGTTCATCTGCCGGCTATGGCGCAGTTTCGCAAGATTGCCGCCATCCGCGCCGCCACCATGCTCGACAGCGGCGACGGCAACCGGCGCTTCGACGACTCCATCGGCATGGCCGCGGATTGGCGGGTGCCCGGGCCGGTGTGGGAAACGCCGTTCGGCACACTGCTGCCGGAAACCGTCGACGGCGTACTGGCCGCCGGACGCTGCAACGGCGCAATTCACGATGCGTGGGAAATCTACCGGGTGATTCCGGCGGCGGCCATGACCGGCGAGGCGGCCGGAATCACGGCGGCGCTGGCGGTGGAGCAGAATACCATTCCGCGCCGGGTGGCTCCCGGCGCGGTTCAGGAGGCGTTAAGGATCAACGGCGTCCGGTTGCATCTCGACGAAGTCGGATTGCGTTACGGTTGCGTCAGGTCGCCCGAGGATACGGGAGCCTGATTGACGTTTTGCCGGCGGGGACGCCGGGCGCGTCGGGAACGGGGCTGCCGCGCATTCTTCTTTTCGCGTTCCGTGCGCCGGATCGCCAGCCACAGCAGCAATGCCGCAAGCCACGAGCCCAGCGAAATCCAGCGGGCAAGACGGGCGAGCCGGGTGCCGGTATAACGGACGGTGAATCCGCCGTCGGCCTGGTTTTCCGGCAATACCACTTCCACCAGCTGGCTTGCGCCGGGGCGTAACGGCAGCACCGCGCCCGATTCATCCGCCACCGCGGTATACCCGAGATAATAAACCAGCGGCAGTTCGACCGGAGTGGCCTGGTGATTGCCCTTGTAGGCCACATGGACGACGCCGAAGCGCGGGCGGCTGAAGTCAAGCGCGGTCAAGGCGCCCCGGGCCGTAACCGCATCGCCGCGTTCGGCGAACTGCTCGGGACGGGTGGCAGCCGGCAGATAGGCCAGACCGCTGGCTTCCTGTTTGGCTCCCGGCACGAGTCGGGTGAACATATTGCCTTCATGGACTTTGGCCGCATAAATATAGGCGGTGTTGAGCCACCATGCCGACCCGCAGCCCAGCAGCAGAATCCACAGCCAGCGCCGTTCCCGTTTCAACCGGCCGTCGGTCCAGGCCGCCAGGGTGAGACCGCCGCCCAGCGCCAGCGCCGCGGTCGCCAGCAGATAGGTACGCCACGGGAATTGCAGTATGGACAATGCCCGCATCGCGCCCTCCCAAGGCAGAAAACTGGTCGCGCACAACAGGCCGAACAACCCGGTCAGCAGCAGATTGTCGCGCCAGCAATCCGCGCTTTCGCCCTGACTGCGGAAACGCAGCCGCTGCGCCGCGGCGATCATCAGGATCAGGCCGATCCCGGACGGTATCCAGAAGGCCATTTTCATATAAGGCAGCTCCAGAAAGAGCCGGGTGAAGGGCACCGCGTGGTCGGCGATGGAAGAACTGCCGCCGGCGATGGAATGTACGATGAAACGGGTCTTCATCAGCTGTTCGGCCAATGGAGCAAGGTAATACAAACTCAGCGCCAGCGCCATCACTCCCGCGCCGGCGACGGCCGCAATCCGCCGCGGTTCGCGCAACAGGCGCACCACGTTCAATCCGAACCAGAAAATCATGGCGATGGCAACGATCACCAGCGAGAGATTATGGCTGAGGACGATTCCGGCCAGCCCGAACCCGAGGTAATAAAACCTCCGGCACTTGCCGTAAAGAATTTCGTAGCAGCCGAGAATCACCCACGGGAAGAAGGCAAAGGCCAGATATTCGCCCAGCGCGGCGCGGATCAATACCACCACCGCGAGATAGCTGCTCCAGCTGTAGAGCAAACCGCAGGCGAATCCGGCGAAGGGTGTTTTGCCGATGCGCAACCCGGCGTAATAGGCGCCGAATGCAATCCAGACGCCCCATAACATCAGAAATAATTTATACGCCACGACCAGCGGAATCCCGCCGGCCGCAAGCAGCGCCGCCGGATAGAGCCACAGGTCCGGATAGAACAATCCCGAAGCGTAGCCGTAGCCGCCCAGCAGATCGGCGCTGATCGGAACCGTCCAGGCGCCGCTTTTCAGGCCTAGGGCGAGACTGTTGAGCCGCGACATGTGATAGTAGAGATCGTGGCCGGCGGGAACGCCGGAAAAACACCAGAGCGGCAGGAAGCCGATGATTACCAGCAGTAACAGCAGCAACGGATAAACCCGGCGGGCCGGCTTTTTGCGCATCAGACGCTCGCAGATATTTTCCACTCCTTCAATCACATTCATAGCTTACCTCGGATTTGAAAGACAAAAAATCCCCCGCCGGCAAGGCGGGGGGAAAAGCGTCAGCCTTCGAAGCTGACCTGAAAGGCCATCTTGGCACGGACCGCTTCACTGATCCGGGCAATCAGCAGCTCCGGCACCGCGACATTGGTTTTGAGCACGGCCAGCGAATGGCCGATCTTGAGGTTCTGCGGTGCCCGCAGGTCGATGATATTGATGTTCTTTTCGCCGAGCAGGCTCGCAATTTTGCCGATGACTCCGGGCTCGTCGGCGTATTCGACGAAAAGATTGTGCCCGATCGGATCGAGATAGAGCTTGTCGAAATCGTTGACCCGCGCCACCATCAGGTTGTTTTCGGTGATCGTGCCGCGTACGCTGGCGCGGTGGATCACGCCGCTGCCGGCCGATAAATCGATGGTCATCGACTCGCCATAGTGCTTGTTGTCGTCGACTTCCCGGTTGATGAGTTCGACGCCGCGGCTTTCCAGGAGCTTTTCGGCGGCGGCGGGCGCGGGCAGGTCTTCCGAGTCGAAGGCGCAGATGGCCGCCGCGATCGGCGCGGTCATGTATTTGGCGAACGGCTTGAGATTGCCGTAAAAACTGGTTTCGATCCGGCTCGGCTGGCGGCCGTTGAGGTAGCGGTGGGCGATCAGCGTCAGCGCGTAGGCCAGACGCTGATATTGCGGATCGAGGCCGTCGGGCAGTTCCTTGTTGACCACCCAGGTGGTGATGCCCTGCTCGAAGTAGGCAATGGTCTGTTCGGCGGCGCGCTTGGCGGCGACGAAGTTGGCTTCGCGGGTATTGGCTCCGAGATGGGGCAGCATGATGTCGGCCACATCGGCCACCGATTTCGGTCCGGCTTCATCCTTGGGATAGACATCGTTGCAGTAGATGATCGATTTATCGGTTTTGGCCAGGCGCAGGTCGGTTTCATTGACCACTCCGGCGCGGGCGCAGTTGACCAGCACGGCGCCGGGTTTCATCAATGAAAACAGCCGGGCATTGATCATGCCGCGGGTTTCGTCATTTTCCGGAATATGCAGCGAAATGTAATCCGATTCGGAAAAAATCCGGTCGATATCGGTGATTTCAACTCCGAGTTTTTCGGCCAGTCCGGGACTGAGCATGGGGTCGTAGCCGAGCACTTTCATTTCAAACCCGGTCAGGCGCTTGACCAGCAGCTGTCCGATATTGCCGAGGCCGAGAATCCCGATGGTTTTGCCGGTCAGTTCGCTGCCCATGAACTTCTTCTTTTCCCATTCCCCGGCCCGGGTGGAAATATCCGCCGGAATCAGGTGGCGGCTGGCGGCCAGCATCATGGCGACGACTTCCTCGGCCACGCCGTTGGCATTGGCGCCGGGAGTGTTCATCACGTCGACGTGTTTCTTGCGCGCGTATTTGGTATCGATGGTATTGAATCCCGCTCCGGCACGCACGATCAGCTTCAGTTCCGGCAGTAGATCGATCTGGGCCGGACCGATTTTTTCGCTGCGCACGATCACGACCGCGGCATCGCGGTTGGCCTTCAGGAGATCGTCAATCGGCGTATTGGCATCCTGAACGACCTGAAAGCCTTTGTTTTTCAGCAGCTCCGCTGCAAATTCATCCAGCTTGGTCGGGATTAATACTTTTTTCATAAATGGCACCTGGGTTGTTGTAATACGCGTCCAAAGGAATAAAGATATAATTTATACTTATTTTGTATAAATTCAAGACATGACGAAAAAAATATCCAGCATTTGATGAAAAACGCCATCCGGAGTGTAGCCCGGATGGCGTTGAATGATATTCCGGAAACACTGTTTCAATACACTCTGGGACCGATCAATTCCAATCGGGACACTTCAATTTCACCGGGCGCGCTGTCGGTCGGATCGTAACGGAAGCCGGTGATGGCTCCGCCCTGTTCGAAATCCTCCACCGTGCCGTGGCGGAGGTTGCGGCGCAGTTCGATCATCCGGGTGTATTCCGTGCCGTCGGTCGGGAAATTCGGCAGAACGAAGAAAAATTTACCGTCGACGCCATGATTGGAATTAATGTAATAAAGTTGTCCCGAACCCATGCCGTCGGCAAAGCCGGTGGCTTTGGCGGTGATCGCAAGCCAGGTGTAATCCTGTGGCGCAAACGCCTTGCCCTGCCAGCTCATGCGTGCGTCTTTGGCGTTGAGCGTCATCAGCAGATGGCCGTCTTTTTCGGTTGCGGTCATATTGGCCGGATTGCTCCAGGCGTCGAAATTGCCGTCCCACAACACCAGTTTGCTGTCGCTTCCGGCCTTGGCCGCGGCCAGCGGCGGCGGTTGCGGGAAGTCGGCGCTGTTGTAGAGCACGAGGCCGCGAATGACGACATTGCCCGGCGTTTGATCGACCGGGTCGAAGCGCAGCGAGGTCACGGTGCCGCCCTTGGTCCAGCCGCCGGGCATGGACGCGGTCAGCACGGCATCCTTCTGGTCGGCCTTCAGGTTGAGCCGGATATGATCGGCGTCGGTGAAACTGTGGTCGGCATTGGCAAAATAGAGTTGCCCGCTCAGCGCCTGGCCGTCAAAATTGCCGCTGGAGTAATATATCGCGAGCCGGTCGTATTGCGCCGGATCGAGCCGGACCGACGGCAGCAGCAGCTGGCAGTCCTTGCCGGTCACTTTGAATTCAAGCATGCCGTCGCGGTTGGCGACTTCCGCGTTGCGCGCTTCGCTCCAGCCTTGCATGGACTCCCGATCGGTCGGACTCCAGAGCCAGGCCGGGGAAGCGCCTACGGCGTTCAGGGCGACAGTTCCGGCGATCATTGCGGCAAGTGTGATGTGTTTCATGAAAACCTCCGGGTTAAATTATAACAATTCATCCTGGTCGGCCTCTTCCGGCACCAGGTAGGGCGCTTCTTCGTTGTCGACGGCGGCGAAATCCAGTTTATATTTTTCAATCACCAACCGCACCAGATTGGGGATCGGCAGGGTCGTAACGATGGAGAGAATGATGATGGCATTGAAAAAGTCGTCGGAGAGCATGCCGAGGTCCTTGCCGATCGCGGCGGCGGCCAGCGTCGCCGACAGCTGCGGCACGGTCATCAATCCGGCGCACAAGCCTTGGGCCGACTCGAATCCGGCCAGACGCATGGCCAGCCAGCCCGAGAACAGCTTGCTGGCGACCAATCCGATTACCGTCAGCAGGATGATGTTCAGATCGGCGCAGGACTTGAAGAGCAGGGTGAAATCGGTTTTCATGCCGATGGAAATGAACAGGAAGGGAATCAGGAAGCTGTAGCCGATGCCTTCGATTTTGGCGAAAAGCGTCAGGTCCGAACCCATTGATTTGACCGTTTTGGACAACCCCAGTCCGGCGATGAAGGCGCCGACGACCAGGTTGATGCCCAGAAATTCGCCGACCATCACCGTGGCCATGATGATGAATAGAAAAAAGGTGAGCAGCGCGTCTTCGCCGGGGCCAAGCCATTGCAGCACCTTGGCGCCGAGCCGGTTCACGCTGTAACACGCCAGTGCCAGGTAAGTCAGTGCGATCAGCAGGAAAACCGCAAGAAACCATGATCCGAAAATATCCGGATTCACGTAATCGAACAGGGACAGGCTCTTGACCGTGGCGCCGCCGGCGATGGTCGTCTGACGCTTGAGCTGTACGCTGACCGCCAGCAGGATGATGCTGCCGATATCGGTGACGACGGTGGAAATCAGGACTGCCGCGCCGAACCGGCTCCGGGCCAGCTTCAATTCGCGGATCACCGGAAAAACAATCCCGACGGAGTGCGAGGCGAACAGCGAGGCATAAAGCAGCTTGCCGGGAAAATCATCGGCCTCGAAATACCCGTAAACCAGATACCCGGAAACGGCCGGCAGCAGGAAGGTCAGGATGCTGAGCAGCACGGTCGGCTTGCGCACGGAATTGATCAGCTTGAAATCCGCCTCCAACCCGGCCAGAGTCATCAGGAACACCAGTCCCAGCGCTCCCAGCGAGTTGAC
Organism: Victivallaceae bacterium; assembly: GCA_036677805.1. GTDB lineage: Bacteria > Verrucomicrobiota > Lentisphaeria > Victivallales > Victivallaceae > SIG78. The sequence goes on from JAVBVS010000023.1 coordinate 26,215, forward strand.
CATGGTCAGCGAATGGGCGCGGATGGTTTCCGGCGGAACGCCGAGGAAATTAAGGTGGGTGGCGAGGAAGTTCAGCAGGCCCAATCCGTTGGGGCCGATCACCATGCCGGTGACCAGGAGCACGATTACACCGGGGATCTTGAAACGGCGGAACAACAACGGCACGATGGTGATAATGGCCCAGAACGCCATGAAAATAATCAGAAATGCTTCTGTACCCATAAAAACCCCTGTGCATCGCCATGATTTCCGAAAACCGCTTTTCGGCGGCTGGAATCAACTGGCGGAAAACCGGATCCCGACAAAAGATATATCGGAGACCGGTTTTCCGCAACCGTGAAAAGGTAAAAAAACGATATATATTCTTAAAAAGTTAAAAAAAAACAAGATTTTTTGATTCAAATGTGGAAACTCCGATGGTTTTGGATTATATTGTAGTTTGAGGCGGTATAACTCAGGGAGTTTGTGGTGTGGCGATTACAGAATTGAAGATCAAGCTCGGCGCACTGATTCGTGCTCATCTGAAGCAGTCAAAGCTGAGGCAACTGGATTTTGCCCATGCACTCAATGTGTCGGCATCGGCGGTATCGCAGATGTTGTCGGGACGCATGGTACCCAGTTTGCCTCAACTCGATGTCATTGCGCAAAAGTTGGCGTTGGATCGCAACCAGACTGCGGAATTGCGCGATTGCCTCGCCCGGATCCGGACCGGTGAGGCGACAATCCGTTCGCCGTTGAACGATTTCCTGAAATCGGCCCGGATCCGGCGCGGACTGTCGATCGGACAGTTGTCCAAACTGACCGGGATTCCGGCGTCCGATATCACGACGCTCGAAACCCGGGTCGGGGTGCAGCCCAGCCCGACCGAGGCGGTTCGTCTGGCGGCGGTGCTGGAATGCGAAATCGGCGAGTTGTGGCAGTCTCTGCCGCCGGTGCCGGTTTATGGCGGCGCGGTGGAGCTGCGCGAGCCCTCGGCCTATCGGGCCGAACCGGTCAATAAGGTCCCGGTCGTCGGCTTCGGCTCGCTGCCGGCCTTCGATCCGGCATACGACACGCCGCAGGAATTCGCCTGGCGTCATCTGCTGGAGGTCCGCTCGGTGGCCGACGGCGGATTGCTGCTGGTGCGCGCGGACGGGCGGGATCTGGGCTGGCCGGAACGTTATGAGCTGGAACTGATGATTGCGCCCGATTTGTCGCCGGATAAAGGCACTGCGGTGCTGGCGGCGGCGGCACGGGGGGTGGTGATCGGCGAGATGAACGCCGACGGGTCCGCCGTGCGTTTGTTGAACGGGGAAACGGTGACCGGCTGGCGCTGGTGCTGGGTGGTGCAGGGACTGACCATGCGTCTGGGCGGCGCGGCGGTTCGAAGCGGGGATGCCGCGCCGGCGCGGCATGAATGCGGGGCGGAGTATGGCATCCGAAACGAATGATGTGAAATCCGACGGTTCCGGATCTTCCGGACTGGGATGCGGCGGCTGGCTGGGATTGCTGATACTGATTCTGGTCGCCGCCGCGGTAATTTTTTATTTTGTGGTGAAGCCCCGGCTGGAAGAGCGCGGCGTTGATGTCGACACCCGGTTGGAGCAATTGGGCGAGGGGGCCAAGGCGGCTGGAAACAAGGCTGCCGAGGCGGTTAAGACCGGCTATGACAAGGTGCGGACGGAAGCGCCGGCACTGTTGGATACCGCCAAGGAAAAGGCTGCGGACGGCTACCGGTCGGCCCGGGAAGGCGCGGCGCAGACGGTGGATGCGGTTTCGGAAAAGACTCAAGAAGGCAAAGATAAAGTCGAGTCCTGGTATTGACCGGGCGGAACGGGATGGTTGCGGGCGATGTGGGATTGTTTGAAGGTGATGGTGTTGGCTGTGGTCCAGGGGGTGGCGGAGTTTCTGCCGATCAGTTCTTCCGGGCATTTGATGGTGTTGGGACATTGGCTCGGTTTTGATGCCGACTCCAATCTGGTTTTGAATATCGTGCTTCATGCCGGGACGCTGCTGGCGATCGTGGTTTTCTATTTTCAAAAGTTGTGGAAACTCCTGGTCGATCCGGCGGTTCGGCACGTGATCTGGCTGGTTGTGATCGGAAGCATTCCGACCGGGATCATCGGCGTGGGCATCAAAGTGTCGGGATTGTCCGACCGGATATTCGGCTCGCTGTGGGTGCCGGCGGCGGGATTTGTGATTACCGCGCTGCTGCTGCAATGGGCCTTCGGCGGCCGGCGGGAAAAGATACCGGCGGATGCCGGCGTGGAACTGGTGCAGTTCAGCTGGCGGCGGGCGTTCTGGGTTGGCGTGGTTCAGGGCGTGGCGATTACTCCGGGCATTTCGCGTGCTGGAAGCACGATTGCCGCCGGAGCCGGGCTGGGGTTGAAAAAAGAGGATGCCGCCGAATTCTCCTTCCTGTTGGCGATCCCGGCGATCGGCGGCGCGGCGTTGGTGGAAGAGGGCAGCAAGTTGCTGAAGCCCGGCGCGCTGGCGGCGGTGGATATGCAGCAGGTGATGATTCTGGCACTGGGATTCATGATCTCGGCGGTCGTTGGGTACGGGGCGCTGTCGGGATTGATCGCGATGCTGCGTCGCGGGCGGCTGGTTTATTTTGCTTACTATCTTTACGGGGTCGCGGCCGTTGTGGCTGCGGTGCAGATTTTTTGCGGAGTTGGGAAATGATGAATACTGCGAAAATCGGCTTTCTGGGGGCCGGGCGGATGGCGACGGCGATTGCCGGCGGCATGGTCAAGGCCGGATTCGATCCGGCGCAAATGATGGCTTACGACTGTTCGGCGGAAGCGGGGCGGACGTTTGCGGAAGCGACCGGAGTCGCCGCTGTCGGCGGCGCCGCGGTGCTGGCCGAACGGTGCGATGCTTTGGTTCTGGCGGTCAAACCGCAATATCTGGCGGCCGCGCTTGACGGTCTGGGGCGGGCGCTGCGGGAAAAATTGATCATTTCGATCGTGGCCGGGGTCAAATTGGAGAAATTGGCGGCGTTGACCGAAGCCCGCCGCGTGATTCGGGTCATGCCCAACACGCCGGCTCTGGTCGGCGCCGGGTGCGGCGCCTATGCGGTTTCCGATGCGGTATCGGACGCCGACCGGGTGTTGGCGCAGCGGATTCTGGCGGCGATCGGCGATTTCAGCGAACTGGCCGAAAGTCATCTCGATGCGGTGACGGCGGTTTCCGGTTGCGGTCCGGCCTATGTTTACGAGTTGATTCAGGCGATGGCCGACGGCGGGGTTACGCTGGGGCTGCCGCGTCATCTCGCATTGAAACTGGCGGCGCAGACGGTTCGCGGAGCGGCTATGATGGTGATGGAGACCCAGGTCCATCCGACGGAATTGCGCGACCAGGTCTGTTCGCCGGGGGGAGCTACGATTCAGGGGGTCAACGTATTGGCCCGCCATGCGTTCAGCAGTGCGGTCATCGAAGCGGAAATTGCCGCCTATGAACGTTCGGTGGCGCTGGGGAAAAAGTGACGGACCATGACAGCGACGTGGTGTTCCCGGGGGTTTGAAGGCAGCCAGGCGTTGATCGTCATCGGTATTTTTCTGTTGGCGGTGATGATTGCGGTGGAGTTGTGTTTTCGCTGCTGGTGGAAGCGCAGCCGGCAGAGGACCGAGGCGTTCCGGCTGGAGCGCGATCAGTTTGAGGAGCAAAAATTCGAGCTGGCCGAAGCGAGTCTGAAGCTGCTTGAACTCAAGGAAGAGCTGGAGCTGGAAAAAGAGAAGTCGAACCGGCTGCTGCACAATATTCTTCCCGACCGGGTGATCGCCGATCTGAGCGAAAAAGGGGAGAGTGCGCCGGAACGGTTTGAAAACGTATCGATTTTCTTTTCCGATTTCGTCGGCTTTACCGAAACCTGCAGTGTGCTCGATCCGTCGGAAGTAATTGTTGAATTGAGCGATATTTTCGGTGAGTTCGACCGGATTTTCGTGCGCAATCGCTGCGAGCGGATCAAAACCATCGGCGATGCCTACATGGCGGTGTCCGGATTGCCGGACCCCGATCCGGGCCACTGGCGCAATATTCTCAACGCCGCGCGCGAGGCGCTTGCTTATCTCAAGGAACGCAATGCCCGACCGGGCGCCCGGCACTGGGAGATGCGCGTGGGCATTCACTCCGGCAGCGTGGTCGGCGGGATTGTCGGGCGCGAAAAGTACATCTATGACGTTTTCGGCGATACGGTCAATACCGCGTCACGGCTGGAACAGTCCTCGGAGGCGATGCGGATCAATGTTTCCGACACCACCCGGAATTTGGCCGAAGCGGAATTCAAATTCATCGACCGCGGTGCGATTCAGGTCAAAGGCAAGGGAACGGTCGCCATGTTCTTTCTCGAAGAATAGGGGACAGCGGGAGGCGCCGGACGGATGATCGTCGGGCGCGGTTGTTTTTTTGCAGCGGTCTGGCGGAAGCCGGTTGCCGCAATCAATCTTTTTACGAAGTATTCCGGCTATGCATATTGGGTTTTATCCGCGTTACAACCGGTTGGGAGCGTCGAGCCGGACGCGCTTTTTTCTCTATTTCGACCGATGGCGGGAGATGGAACCGAAACCGAAATCCTGTGGCGGAAGCTGTTCCGGATGTGTGGCGCCATGCGGAGAAGTGCTTTCCATTCATCCCGGTTTGAGTGACGGCTATTTGCGCGCCTTGTATGCCGGGAAATGTGGCGCCGTGCGCAAATTTTGGGAATGGTGCCGCCTGGGGCTGCGGCTGCTGGCTTTGGAGGATGCGCTGGTGATCGAGTATGAACTTCTCCCGGAAGCATCCTACCGGACGGAAGCCTGGTTTCTGCGTCATCGGCGTTATGTGCTCAATTTCGACGACAATGTCTGGGAGAAATACCGCGACCGGCCGCGATTGCGGGGCAAGTACGACGCTTTGATCGCGAACGCCGCGGGGGTGATCGTGGCCAACCGTTTTCTTTACGAAAAAGTACGGCCGCTGAATGCCAATCTCTGCTTGATTCCCACGGTGGTCGATCTCGACGCCTATCGCCGGGATGAGCCCAAATACGAAACTTTCACCGTGGTCTGGATCGGCACCCCGGTTACTTATGATTATCTGGAGCGGATGCTCCCGGCGCTTCAGGCGATGAGCGAAGCGGTCGAGTTCGAGTTGCTGGTGGTGGCGCGCCGCGAGCTGGCGCGGCGGCCGCTGGCGGGGGTGAAGGTGCGCTGGGTCGACTGGTCGGCGGAAACGGAGGCCGAATATCTCTGCCGCAGCCATGTCGGGATCATGCCGCTGGTCGACGACGCATTTTCCGTCGGCAAATCGGCGTTCAAGCTGATTCAGTATCAGGCGGCCGGACTGCCGTCGCTGGCTTCGCCGGTCGGTGAAAATTGCCGGGTGGTGACGACCGGGAAAAACGGATTTTTGCCGGAAACGCCTGGGGAATGGGCGGAGGCGTTGCGGTGGCTGCATGACGGCGCGGAGCTTTATTGCAATTGCGCGGCGGCGGCCCGTGCCAATGCGTATGAATATTCGCTCCAGAAATATTTTCCGATTTACCGTGAATTCGTAACCGGGGTATTGACGCGACCATGAAGAAGATGAATTGGGAAGAGCTCTTGTGTGTGGAAGTTACACCCTTGCCGGGGGTGGTGGTGATTTTCGGGGCGACCGGCGATCTGGCGCAGCGCAAGCTGTTTCCGGCGCTGGCCAATCTGGCGAAACGCGGGCTGCTGCATGAGGATTCGATGATCCTTGCCTGCGGCCGGCAGCCGTGGAGCGATGAGGCTTTCCGGGAGCATCTCGGCGGCGACCGGAAGTTTTTACGCCGGGTCTTTTATCTCGAGGGCGATAACGCGCAGGATGCGATCTATGACCAACTGGCCGGGCGGCTGCGGCAGATCGACGCGACGCGGCAGGATTTTGATTTCAACCACCTTTTTTACATGGCGCTGGGGGCGGAAGACGCGTTGGCGGTCATCCGGGCGCTGGCGCGTCACGGCCTGCTTGCCGAAACCCGCGACGGCGCCTGGCGCCATGTGGTGCTGGAAAAACCGTTCGGATACGATTACGATTCGGCGGAACGGCTGAACGGCGAACTCCATGCCATGCTTGCGGAGAATCAGATTTACCGGATCGATCACTATCTGGGCAAGGAGACGGTGCAGAATATTCTGATGCTGCGCTTCGCCAATGTGATTTTCGAGCCGCTCTGGCGGGCGGAGTATATCGACCGGGTAGAGATCACCGCGGCCGAGGAACTCGGCGTGGAGCAAAGGGGCCGTTACTACGACCGGGCCGGGGCGTTGCGCGATATGTTCCAGAATCACATGCTGCAACTGTTGAGTCTGATGGCAATGGAGCCTCCGGTTTCCTTCGATGCCGACGCGGTGCGTGATGAAAAGGCCAAATTGTTGCGTTCGATCCGGCCGTTTGATTTGAAGCGGCTCGACGAACAGCTGGCGCGCGCTCAGTATGTCGCGGGCGACGGTCTGCCGGGCTATCGCGGGGAAAAGGGGATTGCGCCGGATTCCATGACGGAAACGTTTGTCGCGGCCAAACTGATGATCGACAACTGGCGGTGGAAGGGAGTGCCGTTTTACCTGCGTTCGGGCAAGCGGCTGGCGACCAAAAAAAGCGAGATCGCGATTATTTTCAAGCGGATTCCGCATTCGATCTTTCAGAATATCATGCCGGAGGATCTTTGCGCCGATACGCTGGTGCTCCAGATTCATCCGACCGAGGGCGCCGAGCTGGCGCTTCAGGCCAAGAAACCGGGGCCGAAACTCTGCCTCGGCCGCATGACGCTGCATTTCAACTACAACGAGCTGGCGCCGCGCCACGGCGACGACGCCTACGAACGGCTGCTGCTCGATGCGCTGCTGGGCGATCCTTCGCTTTTTATCCGCAGCGACTTCATCGAAGAGTCGTGGAAGCTCCTGACCCCGGTGCTGGAGGCGTGGAACCGGCAGTGCACGCACTGTGCGCTGGAATTTTATCCCGCCCGCAGCGAAGGCCCCGCCGGCGCGGCGCGATTGATCGCGCCGGAATTCTGGCGGCCTCTGGCGTGAGGCCGCGAATTATTTCCGTCGCCGGGGTTCGTTGCGGCTCGGGGTGTGGAAATTGACCACCTTTTTGGGCCGGTCGCGCAATTCGAGGATGATCGGCAGTCCGGTCAGGTCGAACGCCTGGCGCAGGGTATTCCTGAGGTAAGCCAGATAATTCGGCGCGCAGTTGGCCGATTTGTTGACGAACAGCAGGAAGCGCGGCGGCATCTGGCCGGTCATCGCCGCGTAATACAGCCGGAGCGGCGAAACTCCCACCACCGGCGGCGAGAGCTTTTCGAACGCATCCAGCAGCACCCGGTTGACCAGCGCGGTCGAAAGTTTCAGTTCCAGTTGCTCGGCGACCGCGGTGATGCTGTCGAGCAGCGTATTGAGATGGAGGCGCTTGGCCGCGCTGACGAAGACCGCCGGCGCATAGGCCAGACCGGGCAGGTTGCGCCGCAGGTCGGCCTGAAGCACCTTCAATTTTTCTTCGCCGAGGCAAAGGTCGTATTTGTTGGCGGCGATGATGCACGCTTTCTGGGATTTTTCGATCAGGCCCGCGATCCGGCGGTCCTGGGCGGTAATGCCGTCCATGCCGGCTTCGGTCACCATGATGACCAGATCCGCCCGCTGAACGGCCGACTCCGCCCGCATTACGCTGAACATTTCCACCGCGTCGTGAACTTTGGCGGTTTTGCGCAATCCGGCGGTATCGACCAGAATCGCCGGTCGCATTTCGTCGCGATATTTGATCTGGAAATCGACATCCACCGCGTCCCGGGTGGTGCCGGCGATTTCGCTGGTGATCACCCGTTCTTCGCCGAGGAGCGCATTGACCAGCGACGATTTGCCGACGTTGGGCCGTCCGATGATGGCGATCCGAAGCGGCTTGACGGTATTCTCCTCCTCTTCCAGCGAGACCTCCGGCAGCTGCCGGAGCGCGGTTTCCATCAGAGTGTCGATGCCGATGCGATGGAGGCAGGAAACCGGCACATAGTCGGCGAAGCCCAGCCGGGTGAATTCGACCGCTTCGCCGGAGAGGTTGGAATTGTCGCTTTTGTTGACCGCCAGCAGAATCGGCTTGCCGGTGGCGCGGAGCCGCCCGGCCACATCCTCGTCCAGCGGAACAATGCCCTGCTGGACATTGACCACCATGATCAGCAGATCGGCGTCGGCGACGGCGGTAAAAACCTGTTCGGCGATATGTTCGTCCCAACGGTCGATGCCGCGGGTCGCGCCGAGGGTGCCGAGGCCGCCGGTGTCGATCAATTGGAAATGACGGCCGCGGAAGCTGCCGACGGCGGCCACCCGGTCGCGGGTGACGCCGCTCTGTTCGTGGACGATCGCCATGCGCCGTCCGATGATGGCGTTGAACAACGACGATTTGCCGACGTTGGGCCGCCCGACGATGGCGATGGTCGGCAGTTTCACCGGCGCAGTATCCGGGGTGGAGTTTTCGGGCATGGCAATAAAATCCTTAGAGTTTGGCGCCGTTCGGACGCGGAGCATCCGGAGCTTTGTCGGCATTGAGTTTCAGATCGACCAGAAGTTCGAGTTCGCCGCTGAAGCCTTCTTCTCCGGAACTGGCCGGACGGAACGGCGATGCGGCGTCTTTTCCCTGATAAACGAATGGAACCGGGGCGTCCGGGACGCCGTCGGCCTTGATTTTCATCCGCAGCGCCCCGTCCCGGTCGGCGAAATCGAATTGCGCCGAGGTGCAGCGCATGGCCCGCAGCACCGCCAGCGTGAAGGCCTGGTAATTGGGGTCGCCCACCTTGACTACATAACGTTCGAGCGCGCCGAATTTGAGCAGTTCGCCCGACGGCGTTTTGAAGCCGAGGGAAGAGTCGCCGAAGTTCAGGGTGCCGTCGGCATATTTGGCGTTGACCGTACCGGAAACGACCGCGCCGCCCTCCATCGCGTCAATGCCGAGGTTGGTCAGGAAAGGGGCCAGCGGCATCTGCGATACCGCCAGCATCAGCGGAACTTCATTCTGCCCGGCGGTCTGGAAGCGCACCGGGGCCGTCAGTCGGAGATTGCCGCCGCCGGAGGACCCTTCCCAGGCGGAAACGGATACTTCATGGCCGGCGTTGAAGGTCAGTTGGAACCGGTTGTCCCGGAATTCCCAGTTTTTCCATTTGAAACGTTTGGCCGTCAGCGGCACATCCGGCCGCGAAATCAGACCGATAAGGTCATGGAACTCCACCGTCGCCGCCGCGCCTTCAAGCAGGCCGTTGCCCAGCATCCAGTCGCTGTCGGTCGCGCTGACCGTACCGGTGGCGGCGGCGGTTTCGAAATCGCTTTTCAGCACACCGTGAAGACTGAACTTCCCGGCCGTGATCACCGCCGGACAATCGGAATACCAATTGCTCAGGTCCAGCGGACCGGCCAGACTAGCGGGCGCGAGATCGAAGGCCAGCTCGAGCTGCGGATTGCGCGGCGGCAATGCGATATGCGTTTCCAGTTTGACTTTGCCGTCCTGCAATCTGGGAGAGGTCAGTTCGCCGGTCCCGGCGATTCCTTCGTCATTCTGGGTCAGCACGGCCTCGAGGGCGCCTTCATTCTGTCCGCCGAGTGTGATCCGGCCGACGGTGAGGCGACCGGAAGCGTCCGGTTTCGTTCCGGCCGGAGTTTTGCCGATCCGCCAGGGCAGGTCGAGGGTAACAGCGCCGGCGTCAAGCCGGGCGAAGGTGGCGGAAACGCTGCCGTCGACCAGCCGCAGATGGCCGGTGGCGCCCGCTCCGGCATCGTGCTCGCCTTCCAGTTCGAACTGCGGCGCCAGAAGCGAAAATTGCGGCGTGATCAAGGTGGCATTGCCGGCGGTCAGCGCGGTTTGGAAAAGCGGCCGTTGCGGATTGCGGAAGGCGAAGTGGCCTTTCAGCGTTTCACTGCCGAGATGCATGGTCTGATAACTCCACGAGGGATGCGCCAGGTCGAGTTCGGCCTGAAAATCCAGAAATTTTCCGTCGCTGCCCTGTCGGCAATGGAGCCTGGCCTGCGAACCGGCGAAATTGCCCGATCCCGCCGGTCCCCGAACCCGGAATGCTTCGGCATTGAGTTCGCAGGCGAACTGGTCGGTGTCGGGTTCCCGGCGGATCTGCCAGCTGCTGTTCTGAAAATCGCCCTGCCAGTTTTTCCACACCGGCTTGAACGCGGCGGCCGAAAACTTGAATTCGTCGGGGAGGGCGGTAAAGCTTTCTCCGGCCAGTTCGAGCTTGCCGTCGACGGCGCTCCAGGGTTGACCCAGAATTCGGACATCGCCCTGACTGAATTCAAAATTGCCGCGCCAGGATTGCGCCCGGTCATTGTCGGGATGAATCAGATGGAGCTGCGGACGGGTAAAATTCCAGTCGCCGCTTCGGATCGATCGGGCGGAAAAGTGCAGTTCCGCATTGTCCGGCTTGGCGGCGGAGGTGAAGACGCCGGCGCCGCGCAGTTCCGGCGTCGCGAGCTGCAACGCCAGATCGCCGCGCCGGAAAATGGCATCGTCGGTTTTGAAATCGCAAGACTGGATTGTCCAGCGCGGACCGTCGATCCGGCGCGTGGCGACGATCTCGCTCTGGAACTTGCTGCTGTCGAGTTTGAATTGCGGCGTAAGCAGCGCGTAGCTTTGCGCCCGGGCAATCAGATAGAAGTCGTACTGACCGGCTTCGGACATGCGAACGTTGAGTTCACCGGCTGGATTGCGCAAATCCAGCTGTCCCCGCGGCGTATCGCAGACCAGCTTGTCGAAGTTGAATTCAAACGTGTCGCCCGAACCGGAACGGCCTTCGCCGAACCGCCAGTTGGCGCGCAGTTCGCCCCGGTCGCTGCGCCAGCTTCCGGTGCTGTTTTTCAGTTCAAGACCCTTGAATTTCAATTGGGCGACCAGACTGCCGCGTTCGGCGACGCCTTCCCCGGAAAGCGTGAAGTTTTCCGCATTCAGCGCCAGCTGGCTTCCGGCTTCGCCGGCCACCACCCAGTTTTCCGGCGCCGCTTCGCCGCCGGCGGTTTCGCAACGCCAGGCTCCGGTCTGCCAATCGACGCTGCCGGTGAACTGCCGGACAACGGGATAAATATTTTTGCCTGCAAATCCGAAGCGCCGGTTGGTCATGTGAACCAGGGCCGGACCAAAATCGATCCGGCCGGAGAAGCGACTGATGGAGGACTTTTCATGATACTCCAGTTGCCACTCCTGAATTTTCAGCGGCACCGGCGATTGCAGCGGCAGTTCCGGAATCTTGAATTCCAATTTCCCGGGAGTACCGGAAAGATTGAATGTCACCGGCGTTTCGGGCTGAAATTTGAGCCGGCCCCATTCCAGCGTCCCGTCGCGCAATGTTCCGGCATAGCGCAGGTGAGAAACTTTGAGCGCCGGAAATTCGAGGCGAAAACTGCCGGTGCCGGAGATGCTGCCGCTGCGGAACAATGCGGCCAGCGGCACCGGCGCGCCGGAACGCAACAGAAATTCCTGAAGAAAGAGGATTCCCAGTTCGTTTTGAATATTGAATACGATTTCGCCTTTGCCGCGGTCGAGGCGGGCTTCCCATTCTCCGGTGCGGCCGTCCGCGGCCTGCCAGTTGCCGCTGAACAGGAAGCAGCCGGCTTCCGCTTCCCGGCGCACTTGAATGCGGCAGGCGAACGGCTGATCCGCCCGCCCCGGAGTCGTGATGGCGGCGTCGAGCAGCAGCGGGATGGCGCTGCCGTCGGGTCCCGGCGGCAATTCGGTCAGCGCGGTGATGAAATCCGCCGCGGGATACCCGTTGACGAGCAGTTGCGCATCGCGCATCTCCAGATTCATCCGCGGCTTGAGCAAACGCAGTTCGCGGAAGCGGGGGACGCCGAAATTGCGCTCCGCGGGATAATCGAAAATCAGTACGGCATTGGGCGCGGCCAGCAGCGGCCGGGTGCCGTCTCCGATGGAGAGCTGTTCGACTTCAATGCGGTTGTAGTTGCCCGATTTGATGCCGCCCACCCGGAAATGGCTCTGGTTGCGCTCCAGCCAGCGGGGAAATTCATTCTGCCGGAGATGGCGGGGCAGCAGGTAGAAAAATGCCAGCAGGCCGAATCCGGCCAGCAGCACCATCGCCACGCCGCCGGTCAACAGCCACAGTTTTCGTTTGCTCATCATGGGTTCTTGCCTCCGGAAAAAATCATTGCCGGCTTCTTGCATATCCGTCGTCGCCATATTCCAGCACCCCCGCGGACCGGAAGGGTTCCGATTCCAAACGGCGGTAAAACAGTTCATCGCCCCGGCGCGCAAACCGCCGCAGCGCAAAATCCCGCACCACCCGGGGAAACAGACGGTAATCGCCGAATTGCTTCAGCCGCTCCTGCTCGCTTCGGGCAAACGCGAACAGTTCGTCGCCCCAACCTCCGGCGGGCCGCCGCGGCGGCCGCGCCGCCTGAATGGCGCGCAGCATTGCCGGCGTCCGTCCGGCCCATTCGACCGGTACCGGAGCGGAAATTCCGAGCAGGAGTCCGTTGTCCATGTCGCCGCCGCTTCCGGTATAGGGCGACGCCAGGATGACGCTGGAGCGCAGCGCCGGAAATCCGGCCAGCAGCGCCGTTTCGATCGGCTTGGTATGCAATCCGACCAGCATCCGCCGGCCGGCATCGTCAACCACGCTCAGGTCGCCCGGGTGAATATTCAGACAGGGCAGATCGGCGGCAATGTTGCACAACGATTCAAATCCCGCCAGTACGCCGAAATCGAGTTGGAATGGCAGCAGCAGCCGGCGCAGTTCATCGGTCCAGCGCAGCCGGAGCTCGCGTCCCGCAACAGTGGCGAGCGAAGTTGAAGCCGCTCCATGGCTGCGATAAAATTCCCGGATGTCCAGCGCCGCCACCGGAAGATCGAAGCGCCGGCCGATTTCACTGGCGCGGGACCGCTCCGGCGCATCGGTGACCAAGGCCACCGGCCGCGCGGCGGCGCGTACTTCGGGATCTTCCAGCAGATGTTCGGCATTGGAGCCGCTGCCGGAGAGAAATATGGCAAATCGCGCCGGCCGGGATTGCGGCAGCGAACCAAGAAACACCGTAATCTCGGAAACCATGCTGAATTTTCAACTTTCAGGGAACGCAATGAAAAAAATCGACTGTCTATTTAAAATGACGTAAAAAATCAAATCTGCAAGTTTTTTTCCGAAAAAAGCCCGGATTGACTTTGGGTTGAACGGAAAATTCGTAAAAAATGATCAAGTTTCTTGGTTTTTGACTTGCACCGGACGGATCGACTGGTTATATTTAATATCAATACGAATTTGGCCATATAGATTTTCACATAAAACAAAGAGGTGCACTATGCGTATTGGCGGCGGATTCGGTAAATTGGCGTCGGTGCTGGCGTGCGGCGTTTTTGCAATGTCGGCGATGGCGGGGTTCTGGGACTGGACGCGACCGTTTCAGGGGCCGGAACGTTATGTGACCACGCTGGTGATCACCGGAAATTACAAGCGTCCGCTGGCGCTGGCGCAGTTGATTCGCGTCGAAAGCCGCCAGCCTTATCTGCTGGTCCCGGCGGTGGAATCCGGCAATAAGGAAGTATTCTTCTGCCCGGCCAATGAACGGACTCCGGCGATGAAACTGCGTGATGCCGATATCAGCCGTTTCGTTCGTCTGCTCAACCCCGACCGGGTGATTGTGCTCGGGGATGAACGTTATGTCGCGTCGCAGTATATGCCGGTGCTTGACGGCCGGATTCCGGTGATCCGGATCGACTCCGACAATTGGGAAAACAATGCGGCGACGCTGGGCACGATGCTCAATCTGAACAATCTGCGGGCCGACTATGCGGAGATCAGCCGCCAGCTCGAACCCAATGCGTTGTACAAGCCGCTTCCGGCCAAGCCGGCCGCTGCGCCCGCCGAGGCTGAAACGGTGGAATCGGTGCCCGCGCCCAAGGCGGCTCCGGATGCTCCGGCCGTGCCCGAAGTTCCCGCGGTTCCGGCCACGCCCGATCCGGCCGCCGGCGAAGTGACTCCGGCGGCTGACGCCGCCAAGTAACCAGAGCGCTCATTTCCGGCCCCGGACCTCCGGGGCCGGTTTCATCAATACCGGGACAGCCATGCTGAATTTTTTCAAGATTGCCGCCAACACATTCAAGGAGTCGGTACGCGAGCCGATTTTCGCCATTCTGTTGATGTGCGCCGTGCTGCTGATCGGGAATTTCCCGTTCGTTGCGATCTTTGTCTTCTACGACCAGGTCAAACTGGTGGTGGACAGTTCCATGGCGACGACGATGCTGTTCGGACTTTTTGCCGCGGTTTTATGTTCCAGCCATACGGTTTCCCGGGAAATGCGCGACGGGACGGTGCTGCTGCTCTTTTCCAAACCGGTCTTTCGCTGGAATTTCATTCTGGCCAAGATCGCCGGGATCATGGTGGCGTCGCTGCTCTTCGTGCTGGTGTGCAACGCCGTTTCGGTGGTGGCGCTCTACATTGCCATCGATCCGTTCCGGGTGGATTTCAAGCTCTATTATTTCTTCCTGACGCTGCTGGCGCTGGGGGCGGTCGGCGGCATGGCGATGAACTTTGCCCGGTCAAGCTCGTTTCCGGCGGTGATGACGCTGTTTCTGGCCGTGTCGATGCCGCTGCTGGCGCTCGGGACGATGTTGGTCAAGAAGGCTCCGCCCGAAATCGTGCTCAGTGATTTCCTGCTGGCCGTCACCTTGCTTTTCTTTGCGGTGGCCGCAATGGCGACTTTGACGGTAGTGTTCGCCACCCGGCTGGATATGGTTTCGAATCTATGTGTATCGACCGTGTTGTTTGTGCTGGGATTGATGTCCAATTACCTCTTTCAGCCGGCCGCGGATACCTTCAGTCCGTTCGCCTCGCTGATTTATGCGCTGGTGCCGAACTGGCAGATGTTCTGGCTGGCCGATGCGCTGGCCGCCCGGAAGGCCATTCCGCTGAGTTATCTGGGTTGGGCCGGGCTTTATGTGGTGTTGTATATCGGTTTGTGTTCGCTGTGGGCGGTGCTGGTGTTTCAGGACAAGGAGATCGCCAAGGACACGCGTTGATTTGCGGCAAGGCATGACGATAGCCGATCCGCCGGAGCGCAGAAAGCGTGCCGGCGGTTTTTTTCTGCTCAAATTGCTGGAAATCGGGTGACGGATACTTGACATTTTACAAAATTCGATTATACTTGTTTTATACTTTGTGCGGGGATGAGGTGCCGGATCGTGCTTGCGGGGGCGGCATGATTTTTTTACTGAACGCAGAGGTGTATGCCGATGAATTGGAATGCGTGGAGTCTGATAGCGCTGGCCGCGATCCTGCCTTGGAACGGTATTGCGGAGCCGCAGTCGATTGTCGACCGGAATAAAGTCGAACAGGGACTGGTGATCTGCAATGAGTACTCCTATGTGGCCGTCATGAATCCGTCGAGGAATGACGGTAAATTCGGCGCCCGTGATTTTCGAATCATGCCGTTGACCCGGTCCGATCAATCCCGTACGCTGGATGAAAATGAAGCCATGTTCCGGTTCCTGCTCAGGGCCGATTGTCAGGTTTTCGGCATGGTCGGGAAGAACCGGCGGACGCTGGCGGGCAACGGCGAATGGAGTCTGAAGCCCGCAGGCGATTCGGGGGTGGCAATGGCGCGGACTTTCGGCCCCGAAAACCAGGGGGTTGCAGTTACGGTTGACATGGTTTTGGACCGGCGGCGTTCGACTTTGGATTGGGTGGTGAAATTTGTCAATCGCGGGGAGAAGGAATATATTGTTGATTTCCTGCCCACGGCGTATACTCTGATTCAGGAATTGCGCCCGTTGCGGCTGGTTTTGCCGCGCATGGTGGTGCGTTATCAGATCGGCGGCAAGGTCGAATTCTGGCGCAATGAACTCACGGTGCTGGACAACGACTACGAGAAATACTGGTGGCGGAAAGCGGCCGAGGATGTCAAGCCGAATTATATCCAGAACCTTTATCTCGAAAAAATCGAATTCAACCATCCCAGGATTCTTCCGCCGCAATCGTTCGGTCTGGTGGAGCTGCGGGGCAATGCGGCGCTGATTTTTGAATTCCCGGAGGACGTGAAGATGGGGACGCTGGAATTGCGCTGGCAAAAGGATATTGCCCAGATGACGCCGATGATCGAGACGGTGCTGAAGCCGGGAGAAAACCGGGAAATCAAATTCCGGACAATCATGGTGCGCGGGCTGGAGCGATATGACAACATTGAGGACGGCTGGGTATTTGCCTACCTGCCGATCGGAGACACCCTGCGCATGGTCAGCGCGCCGTTGGCGCCGACCGACCGGATTTCGGTAAACCTCAATCTGAACGATCAGCGGGGTACCAGTCTGATCAACCAGCGCAGCGAAATGGCGGCGATGAATCCTTTTCGCCCCGGCGTTCTCGCCTATCGGACGACGGTTCCCTTTGTTGCGGGAGAACGTTATCCGGTCAAAATGGTGCTGAACCTGGTCAAGGACAACTCCCGGCTGCTGGAAGTCGCGGGTGAAGTAGCGCCTTAAGCGGGGGCATTCAACGCCGGGCGACGACGAAGACATTGACCTCCGCCGCCCCCGCATCCAACAGCGCCCGGGCGGCGGCATGGAGCGTGGCTCCGGTGGTGAGTACGTCATCGATCAGCAGAATCCTCTTGCCTGCAATCGCATCCGGCGGTTTGACCCGGAACGCTCCGGACAGGTTCTTCAACCGTTCGGCCCGGGGCAGGGTCGCCTGACGCCGGGTGGGGCGGACTCGCCGCAATGGCGTCCGGCAGGGAATGGCAAGTCTTTTGCCGAGCATTCGGGCCAGCAGTTCCGACTGGTTGTAGCCGCGGAGCCATTGGCGGCGGTAGTGCAGCGGTACGGGCACGATCAGCTCCGACCGCGCAAACGCCGGTTCGTTCAACAAGGGCGCTGCGAGATCGCCCAGGGCTCGGGCCATCACCGTGGCGCCGCCGAATTTGAGGCGGTAGATTGCGGTTTCTGCGCTGTCGCGCATCGCCAGCAACGCCATGGCCCGGCGCCACGGCCGTGGCGGCATATGGAGGCATTTTTCGCATAACTCCAATACTCCGTTCAGCTCCCCTCCGCATCCGGGACAGCGCCGACCGTGCAGAAACGGCAAGTCCTTGAGGCAGCTTGGACAGAACCCGTTGATTTCATGCGGCATGGCGTTTGCCTCTCCGCACAGCGGGCAGGGGAATTCGATGAAATATTGCAGCAGCTGATTGAAAAGTTTTGAAAACGGCATAAAAAAACCCGGAAGAATCCGGGCTTTTCCACCGGGCTGGCCCGGAGTGTCTGATTGCGGACGCTTACTTGCGCTTGGCGCCGCCTTTGATCTGCGCCGCCACCCGCGCTTTGCAGCGGGAGAGATAGGATTTCCGACGACGACGCTTGACGACTTTGTTGAGCTGCTGGCCCATGTTTTAACCTCGATGTTGTGTTCCAAAAGCAATACAATGAAAATGGATCAGACTTTAATGTAACTCCGGGAGCGAATTTTTCAAATAAAAGTGACAAGTTTCTCCTGAAAAAACTTTATTTTTCATGATTTCGGCAGTAAATTTCCATAATGACAATTTTGCAATGGATCGACGAGGGGTTTTATGAGAGGATATCGCTGGTTTCGGATCGGAGTGCTGTTGCTGCTGTTGAGCTGCGGGGTGAATGCCGCGGTGCCGCCGGGGGCGTTGCTCGACCGCGATGCGATCATGGCGGCACGTACCGCGGTGGACCTGAAACAGTTTCCCGACGCCGAGGCGATTCTGCTCGCCGATTACGAAAAAGTGGCCTATCAGTGCGATGGCACCGATTCTAAAATCGATGATTTCTATTATCTGATCGTGACCGAAAAGGGGCGTGATGAAAACCGGACGCTGGATTTTCATTTCAATGAATTCTATCAGAAACCGGATTTGCTGCTGCTGGAGATCATCAAACCCGACGGCCGGATCGTCAAGCCGGAAATCCAGTGCCGGACCGTGACCGAGCCGGATCAGCTGTCGAGCAATATTTTCGATCCGGCGAACAAAGTGCTTCAGGTCGGAGTGCCGGACCTTCAGGTCGGTGATGTTCTCCATGTGATCTACCGTTGCGACACCATCCGTTCCCGGATGCGCGGCATCTGGTGCGACATTGCCGTGCTCCAGTCCGATTGTCCGGTGCTTTCCTATCGTTATGAGATCAGTGCGCCCGAGCAATGTCCGCTGGCGGCGATCGCGGTCAAGAACGAAGTTCCCGGCGCATTGAATATCACGGTCACCAAGAAGGGCGACCGGATCGCCTATGTCTGGGAAGCTTCCCAGGTGCCGCAGCTTCATCCGGAGCCGGGAATGCCGCCCCTGTATCTGCATGCGATGCGGATCCTGGTCAGCACCGCGCCGGATTGGGCGGCGGTTTCGCGCTGGTACGACGAATTGTGCCGCAAACATATCGAAAAGGTTTCGCCTGAACTGGTGGCGAAGAGCCGGGAACTGGCCGCCGGTGCCAAGTCGGAGATGGAGAGCATTCAGGCGATTTTCCGGTTTGTATCGACCCAGGTCCGGTATACCGGCATCACCCGCGAGGACGAAGCGCCGGGTTACGAACCGCACGATGTCGATTTGACCTTCCGGCAGCGCTATGGCGTGTGCCGCGACAAAGCCGCGCTGCTGGTGGCGATGCTCCGCGCGGCGGGACTCGATGCGTATCCGGTGCTGTTCATGGCAGGGACGCCCAAGGATGCCGAAGTGCCGAACAATTACTTCAATCACGCCGTGGCCGCGGTCAAAACCGTCGATGGCGAATATGTATTGATGGACCCTACCGATGAAACCACCACCGAATTGCTGCCATCCTATGCCATGAACCGCAGCTATCTGGCGGCGACGCCGAAGGGCGACGGATTGCGGCGGACCCCGGAGGTTCCGGCGGAAAAGAATCTGCTGTCCATCCGCTCCACCGGTTCGGTCGACCGGGAGAATCGGCTCCATTGCCGGAGCGTATTCGGGTTTGAAGGCATCAATGACAATATTTACCGGGGCGCGTTCTCGCGCTGGCCGCGGGAATATCTCGAGCAATTTCTGGCGTCGACGCTGAAGCGTCTGGTGCCGGGGGCGGAGCTGGTCCGTTATGAACTGCGTCCGGCCGACATTCGCGATCTGGGACGGAAATTGGAGCTGGAGCTGGAATTTTCGGTGCCCGACTTCGTGAATATCGCCTGGGGCGACGGGGTGTTGAAGCCGCCGTTTCTGGGGGGCGGATTCGGTGCGTTGAACTTCCTGCTCGGAGACACGGGATTGGACGAGCGCCATTATCCGCTGGAAACAACGTCGACGGCGGGGATTGTGGAGCAGTTTGAATTGACCCTGCCGGAATTTCTGACGGTGGCGGCGCTGCCGCAATACCGCGGCAATGCCGCCGGGCCGCTGTTGACCGAACGCAAGGTGGAAGCGGAAAAAAATCAAATCCGAGGCAGTCAGAGCATCCGGCTGGCGCAGTCGTCGATCGTACCGGACGATTACCGGAAATTGAAAAATACATTGCGCGAACTGGATGCCGGCGACCGCCAGACGGTGGTGGTGAAACGTGATTTTACCGTTGGCGCGGCGCAGCTGTTTCCCAATGCCCAGAGCATACTGGAGCAAAGTTCGGTCGAGTGCACGGTCACCGCGTCGGACGAGTATGTGATCACTACCCGGCAACGGCGCAGGGTTTTGAATTACGGCGGCGTCAAGGCGTTCTCCGAACTCAATCTCCGGTTTGCGCCGTCCTGGCAGCAGGTGGAATTTCTGGAAGGCTCCGTAACCTTGCCCGACGGCACGGTGCGGAAGGTCGATCCGGCTTCGGTTCAGGTGATGGATCTGCCGGGCAACAGCGCCGCGCCGCGTTATCCCGGGGAAAAAATGATGGCGGTCTCGCTGCCCGGCGTCGAACCCGGCAGCGTGGTGGAAACCGCCTGGCGCAGCGTTTCGCGCGGCGGCGCGGCGCTGGATCGCGTCTGGGAGCTTGACGGCAATGATCCGGCGCTTGAAGTCGGTTGTAAATTGACCTATCCGGAAAAGCTGGCCCGGAATTTGACCGTAAATGTACCGGAGGCCGGATTTACCGCGGTCGAAACCGCCGCCGGCGACGGCAAAACTCTGATGGTGACCGGACGCAATCTGCCGATGCGCAACCTCGAGCCCGGCGCTCCCCCGGCGTGGTGTTATGCGCCGCAATTCGGCGTATCCGCTTTTCAGTACGCCGACTACGCCGAAACGTTGGCGAAAAAGTTCGATCAGCTGAGCTCCGGACAGGAACAGGCAACCCAACTGGCTTTGAAATTGGTCGACGGCCAGGCCGAGCCGGACGCGAAATTGCGCAAGCTGCGCGATTATGTCGCGATGAACATCCGGGAAGCCGGTCCGGCGCTCAACCGGATGCGGCTGGCGGAACTGTCTCCGGCGGACGTGACGCTGAAGGAGGGTTATGGCAACTCCGCCGACCGGGCGATTCTGCTGTGGGCGATGTTGAAGGCCGCCGGGATTGCGGCGACTCCGGTGCCGGTGGCGGATCTGCCCGCGTTGCCGGAGGTGACGGCCAGGCTTGAAGCGGTGCCGCGCAACGTCTTTACCGCCGTGCTGCTGCGGGTCACGGCGGGCGAGGAGGAACTTTATTGCAACGACACCAACCAGTATGATGTGCCGGGCGCGACGGCCCATGACGGCGATCTGGGGCTGGATCTGAGCAGCGGCGAATTGATTGCGATCGCAAGCAAGGCCGAATGCGAAAGCAGCATCGTTTCGGGGTACGATATCGTCTGTGCTGCCGACGGCACGGCCGAGGTGGAGCTGACCGAAACGCTCTATGGCATGGAATACGGCGCCGCGCACAAGCGCATGACGCAGTTGACGCCGGAGCTGAGGCGGCGCTATTTCCAGGAACGCGCGGCGGAGCTGGCGCAGGGCGCCGAGCTGCTGGATGCGTCTGATGATTTCTCCGGCTATCCCGGCAAGATCGTGATCAAGGTCCGCATTCCGGCCTTTGCGGCGCGCAGCGGCGATTTTCTCTGCCTGACGCTGCCCGACGGCGGGGCGGGCGGATTGCTGCGCAGCGCCGGCGCACGGACGCAGCCTTACTGGCAGCCGGAAGGCATCGACCGCGAATATCTCTATCGGGTGGAGCTGCCGGACAATATCGGAAGCTATGAGCTTGCCGGCGGCGACTGGCGCTGGGAATGTCCGGGCGCGGCCGGAGGGATTACGGCCCGGAGTCAGGTGGACGGCAATATCCTGACCGCCGAGCGCAAGGTCAAGCTGGCGCCGTTTTTTCTGAATGCCGCCGAATATCCGGTGATCGGCGCGGCGCAACGTTTGCTGAGCGCGGAGCCGTCCCGGACGATTTTGGTCAAAGTGGTTGCAAAATAGCATCTTTTGTGCTATATTACACGGATATGTTCATCAGAAAAACCAGGCGCGAAAAATGAGGTTGCGATAGTTTTATGTTCAAACCGGTCAACAGTCAGGTCTCTTTCCCGGAACTTGAGGAAAGGGTGTTGGATTTCTGGCGGCGCTCCGGCAGTTTTGCCGAATCGCTGCGGCAACGCGAGGGCGGAGAAGAATTCGTATTTTACGACGGTCCGCCCTTCGCCACCGGGATGCCGCACTATGGCCATCTGCTGGCCGGCACGATCAAGGACGTGGTGCCGCGCTATCAGACCATGCGCGGCAAATTCGTGAGGCGCACCTTCGGCTGGGACTGTCACGGACTGCCGGTCGAAAACGAAATGGAAAAAGAGCTTAAGCTCAACAGCAAGAAAGCGATCGAAGAGTACGGCGTCGGCCGTTTCAACGAAGCCTGCCGCTCGATCGTATTGCGTTACACCTCCGAATGGGAACGGGTGGTCAACCGCATGGGCCGCTGGGTCGATTTCCGCAACGGCTACCGCACCATGGACCGCGATTACATGGAGTCGATCTGGTGGGTGTTCAAATCGCTGTGGGACAACGGCCTGATCTATGAGGGCTACAAGATTCTGCCCTACTGCCCGCGCTGTGCCACGCCGCTGTCGAATTTCGAGGCCAATCAGGGTTATATGGAGGTCACCGACCCGGCGATCACCATCCGGTTCAAGGCCGAAGGCGAAGACCGGACCTATTTCGTCGCCTGGACCACCACGCCGTGGACCCTGCCGTCCAACCTCGCGCTGGCGGTCGGGCCGGATATCGATTATGTGAAATTGCGCGACGGCGACGCCTGCTACATCATGGCCGAATCGCGCATGGGCGCCTATTACCGCAACGAGCAGCCGGAAATCGTGGCCCGCTTCAAGGGCTCCACGCTGGCCGGGCGGCGCTACGAGCCGCTGTTCGGATATTTTGCGGAACTCGGCAAACAGGGGGCGTTTCAGGTACTGACAGCCGATTTCGTGAGCACCGAGGATGGCTCCGGGATCGTGCATATGGCGCCGGGCTTCGGTGAGGACGACTCGGCGGTCTGCCGGGCGGCGGGCTTGCCCGAAGTGTGTCCGATCGACGAACAGTGCTGTTTTACCGCCGAGGTGCCGGATTACGCCGGGCGCTATGTCAAGGAGGTCGACGCCGACATCATCGCGCGGCTCAAGACCGAGGGCAAGCTGATTCACCGCGGCGCGATCAAGCACAATTATCCGCATTGCTGGCGCGACGATCACCCGCTGATCTACCGGGCGATCTCGACCTGGTTCGTCCGGATCGATGAGATCAAGGAAAAGATGATCGCCGCCAACCGGCAGATCGACTGGTTCCCCGCCCATCTCAAGGACGGGCGTTTCGGCAAGTGGCTCGAAAACGCCCGCGACTGGGCGATCAGCCGCAACCGCTACTGGGGGACGCCGCTTCCGGTCTGGCGCAACGAAGAGGGTGAAATGATCTGCGTCGGCAGCGTGGCCGAGCTGGAAAAGCTCACCGGCTGCAAGGTGACCGACCTGCACAAGCATTTCGTCGATGAAATGACCATTCCGTCGCCGACCGGCAAAAGCCCGTTGCGGCGGATTCCGGAAGTGCTCGACTGCTGGTTTGAATCCGGTTCGATGCCTTATGCGCAGCAGCATTATCCGTTTGAAAACAAGAAGCATTTCGAAGCCAACTTCCCGGCCGATTTCATCGCCGAGGGGCTGGATCAGACCCGCGGCTGGTTTTACACGCTGGTGGTGCTGGGCGCGGCGCTGTTCGACAAGCCGCCTTTCAAGCATGTGATCGTGAACGGGTTGATTCTGGCCGAGGACGGGCAGAAGATGTCCAAGCGCAAGAAGAATTATCCCGATCCGATGGATGTGGTCAACCGTTACGGCGCGGATGCGCTGCGGCTGTTCATGCTGGGGTCGCAGGTGGTGCGCGCCGAAGATTTGAAGTTTTCGGAAAACGGCATCAAGGAAGTGCTCCGCAACGTGATGATCCCGATGTGGAATGCCTACAGCTTTTTCGTAACCTACGCCAATGTCGACGGCTATGAGCCGCGGCCGGGCGCGCCGGCTCCCGAACGTCCGGCCAATGCGCTCGACCGTTGGATTTTGAGTTCCTGCGCACAGATGGTCGAAGAGGTCGGCTTTGAATTGGATCATTACAATCTTCAAAAGGCGGCGAACCGCTTCGAGCGTTTCGTCGACGATCTGACCAACTGGTACATCCGCCGCAGCCGCCGCCGTTTCTGGAAGTCGAGCGACGACCAGGACAAGCTGGAAGCCTATGCGACGCTGCATCATGTGCTGTTGACTTTCTGCCGGACCGCGGCGCCGTTCATTCCCTTCACCACCGAAGCGATCTACGGCAATCTGCGCACTCCGGGCATGCCCGAATCGGTTCATTGCTGCGATTATCCGCAGACGGACCGCGCGGTGCGCGACGAAGCGCTGGAAAAGCAGATGGAGCTGACCATGACCGCGGTGAAGCTCGGCCGGTTTCTCCGGACCCAGCACAACCTCAAGGTGCGCCAGCCGCTGGCGCGTGCCGTGCTGCTGGCGCCCGACGCCGAGGCGCGTGGGTTGTTGACGCAGACGCTCGATATCATCGGCGAAGAATTGAATGTCAAGCAGCTTGAATTCGGAGCCGACGAAGATGCCTTGGTGCATCGCTCGGCCAAGGCCAATTTCAAGGTGATGGGCAAGAAGCTCGGCAAGAATATGAAGGAAGCCGCCGCGCTGGTTGAAGCGCTTGATTCGGCGACCATCGGCCGGATTGCGGCCGGCGGCGCGGTGTCGCTGACGCTGGCCGACGGGACGGTCTGCGAACTCGGCGTCGACGATCTGGTGATTCAGCGTTCCGAAAAGGCCGGGCTGGTGGTAGCGACCGAAAACGGCGTGACCATCGCGCTTGAGACTGCGCTCACGCCGGAACTCGAAGCCGAGGGGCTGGCGCGGGAGCTGGTGAGCAAAGTCCAGAATCTGCGCAAGGATACCGGGCTGGAAGTGACCGACCGGATTCGCCTGACGGTCAAGGGCGACGCCGAACTGCTGGCGGCGCTGGCCGCGCACGAGGAATATATCAAAGCGGAAGTGCTGGCGACCGGCTGGGTTCTGGAACTCGCCTCCGCTGTCGGAGATGTGGACCTCAACGGCCATATGGCGACGGTGACGCTGGTTCGTGTTTGAGCCGCGCCGGACAATGTTCGGAATCGGCTATTAAAAAACCCGGTGCGGTGCAGGGCATCGCTCCGGGTTTTTGCTGTTGCGTTGCCGGATCAGAATGGAATCGCGGCGGGCGCTTCTTTCGGCGTTTCTTTGCGATGATACTTTTCGGGATCGGCGGCCAGTGTCTGCGGCGAGGCGCCGTGAATCCGGATCGCCTGAAGCGGCTGGACCGGACAGGCATATTGGCAGTTGCCGCAGCCGATGCACAGCTCCGGCACCAGCTGCGGGATCGGCGCGCCCGGCGTCGGTCCAGGCACCATCTTCAGCGCTCCGGTCGGACAGTGCTCGGCGCAGGCGCCGCAGGGTTCGCCGTCGACATAGGCGATGCACAGCTCTTTTTCGTAATGCGCCAGTCCGAGGCGGCAGCGCTTTTTCTGTGCCAGCGTCAGGTGGAACAGGGCGCCTGTCGGACAAAGCCGGGTGCAATTGTTGCATTCGTATTCGCATTTGCCCGGATTGGCGCCGCTGAATTGCAGCGTGGGCAGCAGAAAGCCCGCCAGTCCGTATTCATCGACCGCCGGACGCAGCACCTTGCCCCGGCAATTGACGATGCACAAGCCGCAGCCGGTGCAGCGGGATGTGAAATTTTCCAGCGTTCCGGCTCCCGGCGGCATCACCGCTCCGGGCGCGGGCCGGGTGAAGTGGCGGGTAACTTTGGCGCCAAGGTATCCGGTCGCGCCCGCAGTGCCGATCATGGCCAGCGCCCGGCGGCGCGACGGATCGGCCGGCGCGTCGGCACGGGGAGGCGAGGTCAGCTCGGCCTTGCGCTGCCGGCGGCGGCTGACCAGTCGAACTGCCGCTTTCGGGCACTCCGCGACGCAGTCGAGACACATCACGCAGCGCTCGAAATCAATGCCCCCGGCTTCAAGATCGATGCAGCCGGTTTTACAGGATTTGACGCACAGATTGCAATGCACGCAGCGTTCCGGATCGATTTTGAGCATCCAGCTGGAACCGGTGGTCAAGCCGGAGAGCAGCGCCCCGGCCGGACAGAGCGTGTTGCAGAAAATCCGGCCGCGCCAGAGCACCGCCGCGCACAACGCCAGCAGCAATCCGCCCGCCAGCGCGGTATTGATCGCCATGCCTTCGGTCATTACCGGAAGCTCGAACGGCAGATGCAGCGCGAGGCGGTTGATTGCCGCATTCAGCGGCCGGACCAGTGTGCCGGCGATTTTGCCGAACACGGTATAAGGCTCCAGCACCGCCAGCGGCAGCACCAGCCCGCTGAGCCAGAGCACCGCCAGAAAAGTCAGCACCGTCAGCCGCAGCGTCTTGTAATTTTTCTGTGGCCGGTAATTGCGGCGGGCGCGATGCCGAATCACGCGGTCGCACCAGCCGATGACATCCTGGAGGATGCCGAGCGGACAGAGCCAGGAACAGTAGACCCGGCCGAAAAGCGCGGTCAGCAGCGCCAGCAGAAAAAACGCTCCCAGCGAGCCGACAATCCCCCAGCTGACCGCGCTCATCACTGCCGGCAGAAACTGGGTTTCGGCCAGCCGTTCCGCTTTCAGGTTGAAGGGCGCGGGCAGCGCGAAAAGCGCCAGCAGTCCGCCGGAAACGACGATTGCGACTGCAATCCGCAGCCAGCGCCAGCAACGTCCGGGAGAAATCGGTTTCATCGTGGATTACATTTCGATGCGTTTGATGGCGACTTTGTCCAGATCGCCGTTGCCGAGTTTGCGCTGGTCGGCTTCGGCGATATAGCGGACGTCGTTTGCGTTGAATTTCAGCAGCTTCACCGCCGCCGCGTCGGCGGCCACGGCATCCGGCGACAGCAGCAGGAATTTGCCGATCGCCACATCGCGCATATTGCCGCCGCGGGGACCGCCGGCCATCAGCATGCGGTAGGCGTCGATCACGTTCAAATCCGGCTTGCGGTAGCTCACCCAGTCCGGAATGGTCTGAGTCAGGCCGCCTTTGTGCATGGCGCCGCGGTCCCAGATGGTGCCCATCAGATTCTTCATCGCCGCGGTCATTTTGGCGCCGCCGTGATGCTTGAGGATGGGAACGTTGATCAGCACGTCGCAATCGATGATTTCCTTGAAGCATTTGGCTTTTTTGAGCACCTGGCCGTTCGGGATTTCGACTTCGACATAATCGCCTTCCTTGTCGGCCATGACCACCCGGGCGCCGGCGGCGGCCGCCGCTTCGGCGATGCCGCTGGTTTTGTAGCACATCGCGGCATTGTCGCAGGTGTGGTCAAAGACTACAACTTCACGCGCGCCGGCCTTCAGCGCCGCCTTGACGATCGCGGCCACGAGTTCGGGATTGGTGTTGGCCGCGCGTTCCGGCGGCTGGGTCCAGCCGATATTGGGCTTGACGACGACTTTGGCGCCGGGTTTCACAAAACGTTCCATGCCGCCGAGGGCGGTGATTCCGGCATTCCACATGGCTTCGGGTTCGCCGCCGTGAACTGCGACCAGATCGGGAACCCCGACCAGGGCTTTTTCCGCCGCTTGTGCACTTTTTCCCAGAATTCCGGCTCCGATGACTCCCATTGCTCCGGTTTTCAGAAAATCGCGTCGATTCATCTTGTTTCTCCAGCTTGGCGGTTTGCAAAATCAGGCCTCCGGTGATAAAGTTACCGTGTTAAATGAAATTTGCAAGTTTCAATGCCTGATTTTTTCAGCGAAATCCCGGAGGTTTTTATGGGTATCGGCGGTATGGAATGGCTGTTGATCATCGTGGTCGTGCTGCTGCTTTTCGGCGCCAGGCGCATTCCCGATCTGGCGCGTTCGCTCGGTCGGGCCAGCTACGAATTCAAAAAAGCCAAGAACGAAATCGCCCGCGAATCCGAGGAGTTGATCCGCGAAGCTGAAAAATCCGCGGCCAAGGCCGATGCGGCCAAGTCGGACGCCGCCAAGGATGGCGAACCGGAAAAAAAGGCGTGAAGGATTTCGGGACGGCGGCGGCATGAACGGATTTTTTTCCCATCTCGAAGCCCTGCGGCGCATGCTGCTGGAGGTATTGGCGATTTTCGTGCTGCTGCTGATTCCGGGATGGTATTGGGCGGCGGAAATCATTGCGGTGTTGCAGCATTATGCCGCAAGCGGCCTGGAAGCGCAATTTTCACTGCGTTATTTCGCGCTGATGGAGCCGTTCGTGGTGGAATTCAAAACCGGAGTGCTGCTGGCGCTGGGCGCGGGCATGCCGCTTTATTTCTGGCGGATCTGGCACTTTCTGGCGCCTGCGCTTTACCGGCATGAGCGGCGCTGGCTGGCGGGAGGCGCGCTGGCGGCGTGGGGATTGTTCATGGCCGGGGTCTGTCTGGCGCTTTTTGCCGTGGTTCCGCTGCTGTTGCGTTTTTCCCTGAGCTTCGCCCGGACCGGATTGGAACCGCTGATCGGAGTGGAGAACTTCGTGATGCTGATTCTCACGATCTGTCTGGCGTTCGGGGTGATGTTTGAGTTTCCGCTGCTGCTGCTGTTGCTGCTGCTGCTGGGCGTGATCCGGCTGGATACGCTCTGCCGCCAGCGCCCGACGGTGCTGGTGATTATTCTGGTTCTCGCCGCGATCCTGACCCCGCCCGACGTGCTCAGTCAGGTCATGCTGGCGGTGCCGTGTTATCTTTTATTTGAATTGACTCTGCTGGTCGCCCGCTTTCTGCCGCGGCCGCCGGAGTCGCCCGAATCGGAATCCGAACCGCCGGCCGAACCGCTGCCGGAGGTTTATCAGGCGGCGGAGCGCCGCGCCTTGCGCCGGCGTTCGCGGTCCCCTCGCCGGGGGCCGTATTTCCGGCGGTAATTGATGTCAGCAACAATCACTGGAGAAGCATTCATGGGAAAGACCGCATCCGCGCCGCTTGGCATTGCCATCGTGCTGAACCGTTTCTATCCGGAAATCGGCGGCGCCGAGATCAATCTCTTCTTTCAGGCGTCCGAACTGGCGCTGGCGCATCAAGTGGAGGTGTTTACGCCCCGGCGGCTGGCGGAAGCGCCGAAGCGGGAGACGGTGGCCGGGTTCCGGGTGTTCCGGCTTTGCGACTGGCGCAATATCCGGCGCCGTTTTCCCAACCTCGGGCGCGATACGTTCATGCCGGGAATATTCTTCCGGATTCTTTTCGGCAACCATGACGTGATTCAGGCGTTTCCGTCGCTGCATCTCAATACGCTGCTGGCGTTTCTGGCGGCTAAAATTCGACGTAAACCATTTATTTTGTGCTCATTCGATCTGCTTGACTATGCCGAGATCGAGAAGCGGACCGGCGTTATCGATCCTGATATCCTCGCCTCGTATACACCGCGGAAGTGGAAGCAGTTGATTTTGCGCCATTGCGATCACATTTTCGCCATTTCAGAGCGTGAGATCGACTTTTTCCGCCGCTACAACGACCATGTGAGCTTTTCGCCGGTGCCGGTCAAGCCGGAAGAGTATGAAATCGCGCTGCCCGATGTCCGCCGGGAATACGGCATTGCCGGAGACGCCATGCTGTTTCTGGTGCTGGGACGGGTTTCGCGCATCAAAGGGCAGGATATCGCCGCCCAGGCCTTCATCAAGGCGGCAGCCGCCATGCCGGGGAGCAGGCTGGTTTTCGTCGGGCGCAACGATTACGAGCCGGAATTCGTGGATGCCATCCGCCGCGCCATAGCCGGGCATCAGCTTCAGGACCGGGTGCTCTTTACCGGCATGATCGCCCGCGAGAAGGTCACGGCATTTCTGACCCAGTCCGATATCCATGTGGTGCCGGTGCGGTTCATGAATGCCGGAGCCGTGGTGGTCGAATCCTGGGCCGCCGGTACGCCGGTGATTCAGAGCGACGCGGTCGATCCCAATCTGGTCGAACCGGGACGCAACGGCTATCTTTTTCCGTCGCAGGATGTCGATGCGCTCGCTTGTACCATGATCCGGGCGTTCGGCGAGCGCGACAAACTGCCGGAATTCGGCCGCTGCGGCCGCGAAAAGGTTCTGCGCGACTTCACCTATCGCCGTCTGGTCGAGATTTACGATGCCGAATACCGGCGGCTGTGTCCCGGCCGCCGGTGAGCCGCCGGTCGTCTACGGCAGGAAGTAGTAACCGGGGAGTTGTTCCTTGTCGCGCACGGGTTCGCGCTTTTTCCAGTCCGCCGGCGGTTTCCAGCCGGGGGGAAGCAGTGCGGCATAGACCGCCGCGGCCGGCGCCATGGTCTCCCAGACGGTGAATTCATTGAGGGTGACGGCATAGCTTTCCAGAGCGTTGTGGCGGCGCCAGAGCGGAATTTCGGCGATGACGACCTGCTTCACGTCATCAAGCACCATCGGCTCGGCGTGATAGAGTTTGTGCGGCAGCAGCCCGACATTGACTCCGGCGAACTGATGATCGCGCCGGGGTTCGCAGGTCAAGGTGTAGACCATGCTGATGCTGGCGTTGGAGATCGAGAAACTCTTGCCGTCGAATCCATAGATGGTCAACCCGGGGATCGGGTCGAGCAGGCGGTCGCTCATCACCCAGTTGGGCAAAGAGAGCAACCGGACGGGATAAACTTTGCCCAATCCGGTGGTGAAAGTGCGTCCCATGGGATTGGCTCCCTGCATCCAGTCGACCAGCAGCAAGGCGGCGTCGCGGTATTTTTTCTGGCCGGTGATCTGATGGGCGAGAATGAAAAACATTCCCCGGCGCAACGGCAGCCCCTGTCCCCAGGCGAGGAAGGTGAAATAAGGACTGCCGAGCGGCCAGTTGACATTGCGGTAGGCGAGCTCCTCCTGGCTTTTCAGCAATTTATCGGCTTCCTCCAGCACCATTTGCCGATATTGCGAAGCCCGCAGCAGCAATATTTTCCCATAGGGCGACTTTTCCAGAAATTCACTCAGGAACCACGGGCCGAGCCGATTGCGGATTTCCTGCACCGTATATTGAATCGTCTTGTCGTCGAGCTGGCTTTCATAGGCCTCGTCGCCGGTCAGCAGGAATAAATTGAGCGCGGCCTTGCAGCGGAGTTCGGTCGGTAATTCCTCGGGTTCTTCGTAGGTCAGCGGTCCGAGTTTGGGATGGGTGAAGGAAGTTTTGAGGCGATTGGCCGGATTCATGGCGAACTTCCAGGCGCGTTCGGCGCTTTGGCGGAAGGTTGAGCTCAGGTCATCGCGACCCGCGATCTGATAGGCGCGGGCCAGTTTGGCCGCATAAGCGGCGTATTCCAGGGTGCTTTCACGAGTCGGAAGCGCCAGATAGTAGCGCTGGACGTCTTTCTCCGGATCGGGATTCTCGGGATGGCTGGTCGCTTCGAGCCAGCAGCCGACTCCGCCGTCGGCATTCTGGGCCCGGCGCCAGACCTCGACGCCCCAGGCGGCCTCATCGACGATATCGGGGATGCCGTTGCCCGATTCCGGGAGGTCAAGCTGATTGTCGGTGAATTTGCCCGGATCGAGCAGATAAACCGACAACAGCGCGTCAACCACCGTGAAGTGGTAGGTCCGGCGGTCAAAATCTCCGGCATCCCACCAACCGCCATGGACCCCGGGCAGCGCCTGTTCGGTTCTGGTGGCGGAAACCATGTCGAAATGCCGGAAGGCGACATTCTTGTTGTTTTGGTCTTTGAAGCGCGTGGTCTTGTCCTGATAATGCCGGTCGTTCGGGACGAAGCCGCCCTGATAGGAAACCATATGATCGGCTCCCATCGGCCACCGGGTGAGTTCCGGCGGTTTGGCGATGCCGCTGCGCTGATGGAAAAAACCGCGCATCTGGACGTAGAAAGCCCGGCCGATGGCGTCATTGCCGATCACAAAGCTCCAGGAGCGGCCTACGCCGGGAATTCGGATATGGTATTGTCCGGGCCGGGTGAAATCGGAAAAGTCCATCTCCATCACGGTTTCGCCGTAGAGCTTGACCGGCTGTTGGTTGCGGGTTATGCTCTGATCGGGACTGCGCAGGGCAATTTTGCCCTGATAAACGCTTGCTCCGGTCGTTTCGTCGATCAGCTGGAAGGGTTCCCCCGCCCGGGATCCCACCGGAAGTTCGCCGAGCGATCCCTGCCAGAGGCCGAGATAGGCGTATTTCCGCCCGGCGTCGGAGAGGTATCCTTCCTGGTTGACCTTGATGGCCCGGCTGATTTGACTGCGGTCGTCGAATACGGTCGAAGCATGTTCGCCGAAACGGGTTGTCACTTCGACTTTCTGGCCGTTAAGCATCGGTTTTTCCAATTCCAGATAGGCGATGTGAACCAGTTCGGCGGCGCGCGTGATCTGGTTGCGCCCCGGCGGCATGGTCAGCGGAATCCGCAATAATCCGAGCGCCTGAATCCAGGAGCCGCTGGCGGCAACGGCCGCCGGCTGACCGTCCACGGTCAGGGTGAAATGATCCTTGCGTTCAAACGCATCGCGCAGCAGCGGATGCAGTTCCCCCATGAGTTCGATGGCGGCGAAGTTATAGAGGAAGCGATGCGAAAAATCCTTGATTTTGCCGGACGCCAGTTCGCCGTCGATGAAGTTCAGGCGTTTGCCGTAGGCTTTCTGAATTTCGCCGAGCAGGAAGTCGTTGTAGTCGCCCATGATCGCCAGATGGCGGTCGTCAAGCCAGAAAAGCCGGAGCTTGCCCGAGGGGTGGGCCAGCTCCGGAGTTGCTTCACGCCGGAGCAGCAGCGCCCCGGGCAGTCCTCCGGGCGACTGGAACATGCCGGATGCGGCGCCGAGAGTGGAAAGCAGGGTCGAAAAAATCAGGGTCAGCAGAATACGCATAAATCAAATCTTGTTACCGGAGATGGCGGAAATCCGCCGGCGGCAAGCACGGGTCCGGCCCGTCGGGGCCGGAAAATCACCGCCGGCAACCGGGATTTCCGGGATAAACTGTTGAAAAGATACAATGCTGTGGCGAAATTTGCAAGTTTTTATTTTGAAAATCCGCCCGGAAGATTATATTATACTGCAAAATACCGGGATATTGGCGAAACGATACAGGAAGCAATCGACATGAAGACCGAACCCGTGCTTTATCTGGTGGTGCCGTGCTACAATGAAGAGGTGATTTTAACCGACAGCGCGGCCAAGTTGAGTTCGCGGTTGCGGGAGTTGCGGCAGCGGTTCGGCCTTTCCTCCGCTTCCCGGATCCTTTTTGTCGATGACGGCTCCACTGACGCCACCTGGGCGATCATCAAAGGATTGATCGCGCAGGACCCGGTTTATGCCGGATTGAAACTGGCGGCCAATCGCGGCCACCAGAATGCGCTGCTCGCGGGATTGATGAAAGCGCAACTGAGCGCGGATGCGGTGATTTCGCTGGATGCCGATCTGCAGGACGACATCACGGTGCTTGACGAGTTCGTGGCCGCCTATCTGGCGGGCAGTGATATCGTTTACGGGGTGCGTTCCGATCGTTCGAGCGACAGTTTTTTCAAGCGCAACAGCGCATTGGCGTTTTACCGGATACTGGAGCTGATGGGCTGCCGGATTGTTTACAATCATGCCGACTTCCGGCTGATGAGCCGCCGGGCGCTGGCGGCGTTGAGCAGTTATCGTGAGGTCAATTTATTTTTGCGCGGACTGGTGCCGCTGATCGGATTCAAGCAGAGTCAAGTGTCTTACCGGCGGCTTCCGGCAGCCCGTGAAACCAAATATCCGCTGGGGAAAATGCTGTTTCTGGCCTGGGACGGCATCACCTCGTTCAGTGTCCGTCCCATCCGGCTGATTACCGTGCTGGGATTCTCCATGTTTTCCTTCAGCGCGTTGATGCTGCTCTACTATCTGTACATTTATTTTCACCGGCAGACCGTGGCCGGCTGGACTTCCCTGATTTTCGTCAGCTTGCTGCTGGGCGGCATTCAGCTGTTTTCGCTCGGGGTGATCGGCGAATATGTAGGCAAGATTTACATGGAGACCAAGCAGCGCCCGCGTTTCATCGAAGAAGAATATCACGTACGCGAGGAGTAAGGGGGAATTATGGCACGAACGATTTCCCGCTCGAAAAGAATCACCGTTCCGATCGGAATGGCGGCGGCTTTCGGCATTGTCGGATTGCTGCTCCAGAGCCTGATCATGACCTTGCTGTGCAGCGATCCGGCGCATCTGGAACTGACCCGGCGGGAAAGTTTTCTGCGGCATTTTGTCTTCAATCCCGATTCCTGTTTTCAGGAATACTGGTGGCTTCAGGGATTTTTGGCGATCCTGACCTGTGCCGTCGGCCTGGGCTTCGGATTCAAGATATTGAAGGACATGGAGCTGGAACGGCGGTTGCGCGATTCCGAGCGCCGGTTGAACGAAGCGTTCAATATCGTCAACGAAGGGGTGTTCGAGTGGTATTACCGCGAAGCCCGGATGTCGCTTTCGGAGAGTTTCTTCCGGATGTGCGGCCTTGACTCCCGGCGCGAATTCATGACGTTGGCCGAATGGCGCAAGATGATCCATCCCGACGACGTCGCGCATGAAAACCGCCAGATGTCCGGGGCGATGGAAAATGGCGGCGCGCTGAATTTTCAAATCCGGCTGAAACATGCCGACGGGCACTATTTTCCGGTCCACATCCGCGGTCTGGCACGGCCGGATGAAAAGCATCCCGGGTGCAGCTATATCCTTGGCACCGTGCGCGATATCTCAGGCGACCTGGCGGCGCAACAGCGATTGTGCCAGTTGGAAAATCGCCTTCACTCCACTTTTGTGGCGGAAGGCGAGGGGTTGCTCGAGATCAAGCTGCCGGGCCTTGTCATCAGTTCCGACTGGATGCCGCATTGGAAAATCGCCGGCGTCAACTGGCACAATCTGGTCGGTTGCGAATTGTGGCGGATGCTGGAAACAGAACCATTCGTCCGCCTGACCGACTGGGTGGAAGCGACGGCCTTCGGCGGAGAGAATACGCCGCTGGTGATGGATGCGATGTTTCGCCTCAACAGCCGGCTGACGATTCCGTCCCGGCTGGTTTTCAATCGGATTTCCGGTGAAAACGCCCTGACCCTGAATATCCGCGATTTGACCAGCGAACGGGAATCGGCCTTGAATACTTTGCTGCTGAAACAGGCTTCGGATAATTTGCTGACCGGCATTCTCATTGCCCGCCAGGACGGCACCGTCTATTATCACAATGCGGTCGTCCGAAAACTGGCGAACGGCGAGGTCAAGCCTGAAAGCAAGATCTGGAATCTGGTTCCCGAACTCGACAGGAATGCGTTCCGGACGGTAGCCGAAACCGCCAAGGCGCGCGGCACCTATTCCCTGCGCTGGGATACCGGCGGCAGAAACTATGAGGTGAGCTGTTACTTCCTGGCGGTATCGGACGGTTTTTTCTGTTTTTATGTCAATGACCGGACCGAAAACATCGAACAGGAAAATAAATTGCTGCGGGCGCTGACGGCCGAACAGCAGGCCAATCAGAAACGCCTGGAACTGCTGAACAACATCAATTACGAGTTGCGCAAGCCGCTGACCGGAATTCTCGGCTTTGCCGATTTGCTCCAGGATGATTCGCTGCCGCCGGACGAGCGGCGCGAATATTTGAATTTCATCACTCAAAGCGGCAATCACCTGCTCAAATTGTGGACCGGCGTACTGGAATTGACCACTCTGGAATGCGGCATGCTCGACGTCGAAGCGAGCGAGGTCAATTTGAATTCGGTGATGACCAATGTGCAGAATATCGCGCGGCCGCTGCTCAACGAAAATATCGAACTGCGCTGCCGCAAAACATTGCGGGATGTCGATGCCGCCATCATCAGCGATGAATCGATCATCGACCGGATTTTTGAGCGGCTGCTTGAAAACGCCGTGCAGCGGGTCCAAAGCGGCTGGATTGAAATCGGTTACAGCGTGGCCGAAGAACGGGTGAATTTCTATGTTTCCGACAATGGTTCAACGCTGACGACCGAACAGAAGGCGCGGGTCTTCGAACCCTTCGGGAGCGGCTTCTGGACTCAGGGCGATACGGTGGAGCTCGGACTGGCCATCGCCAAACTGATGATCGCGCTGCTTCACGGCTCGATCAACGTGCAGAACAATCCCGGCGGGGAGGGGGCGTGTTTCGGTTTCAGTATTCCGCTGACCGCCAAGGTTCCGGACAATCAGGAGAAGTGAAAATGCGCGAACAACTGGAACTGTATGTGTTCATCGATGCGCTGGGCTGGAATCTGGTGGAGCAGTATCATTTCGGATCGGATTTTCTCCCGGTGCGCTGCAAAGTCAAAACTCAGCTTGGTTATTCCGCCGGCGCGGTGCCGACGATTCTTTCCGGCCGGACTCCGGCGGAACACGGACATTTCAGTTTTTTTCGCTATGAGCCGGAACGGTCGCCTTTCCAACGGCTGAAGTGGCTGCCGTCCGGATTGATGCCGGACTGCGTTTTCGGCCGTCACCGGGTTCGGCATCACCTTTCCAAATGGCTCGGCAAGTTACTGGGATACACCGGGTATTTCCAGCTTTACCGGGTGCCGTTCCAGCATTTGCCGTATATGGACTATACCGAGAAACGCGATATTTTCATTCCGGGCGGCTTGGAGCAGGTGAAGAATCTGGCCGATGTCTGGCAGGAGCAGGGGCGGGAGTGGCATATTTCCAACTGGCGCCATTCCAGCGACCATAATTTTGCCGAATTTGAAGAGTTGATCGCCGCGGAAAAAATCGAATGCGGCTTTCTCTACAGTGCTGCGCTGGACGGATTCCTGCATCAATATGTCGGCGATTCGGCGGCGGTTGCGGCGGAATTCCAGCATTATGAAGCGCATCTGCGCCGCTTGCTGGCGCTGGCCCGGGAGCACTACGAACGGGTTCGACTTACGGTTTTTTCCGATCATGGCATGACCCGGCTTTGCGGTACGCTTGACGTTCGCGGCGCATTCGCGGGTTATCGCTGGGGACGGGAATATGCGTCGGTGACGGATTCGACGATGGTCCGGGTCTGGTGGCTGGAGGATGCCGCGCGGAATGTCATCCGGGAACGGATTGCCGGATTGGGACACGGTCACTTTCTGACTGAAGCCGAAAAACGGGAATTCGGCGTCGATTTTGCCGGACGCAGCTATGGCGACGACATCTATCTGCTGGATGCGGGCTGGCAGTTTGCGCCTTCGGACATGGGGCGGACGGCGTTGCCCGGAATGCACGGTTTTTCCCCGGAGGATAGCGATTCGGACGCCTGTTATCTGAGCAATGCCGAGCCGCCGATTACTCCGGCATGGATCGGCGATTTCTTCCGGATCATGACCATGCCGAAGGCCAAAGGAGTTGCCGGAGATGGCGCTGCGCCGTAAAAATTCGGGAACCGCCAAGAGGTCTGCGCCCTCACGCCGCTCTTCCGGCGGGAAACGGCGGGGCCGGTTCGGAAATGCGGGATTCCTGCTGTTGTGGCTGCTGGCCGTTTTCGGGGTGCATTCGGCGCTGCGGCAGTGGTGGCCAGGCTATGCCGGGCGGGCGCGCGAAGTGGAGAAGACGGCGTTGCGCCTTGTCCGGCTGCTGGACGCCAGACTCCGGCTGTTCGGAAATGCGGATTCGGCGGTTGTCGTCAAAACGGCCGAAGCAGCTTTGCATTCGCCCTTTGACAATCTGAAAATGGGCGTTCCAAGCTGGAATTGCGATATCATTCTCGACCGGGAAGGATATGCGCTGGGGTATTCGAAACACTACCAACAGCCGCTGTGGGTCAGCTACAAACTGACCGCCGCCGAGGCGTCCAATGGCAAAGCGCGCCGGACCGAAAATTTCCGGACGGATCCGATGATTCCCGGCGGCTCGGCGGCGCCGGAGGATTATCAGGGCGCATTCTATGACCGGGGCCATCTGGCTCCGGCGGCGGACATGACCTTTTCGCTTCAGGCGATGTCCGAAAGTTTCCTGCTGTCCAATGTATCGCCTCAGAAGGCGGAGTTCAACGCCGGAATCTGGCGGGAGCTTGAAGCGCAGGTCCGGCAATTCGCCGCGGCCAATGGCGAAGTTTATGTGGTCACCGGTCCGATTTTCCAACCCGGCAAACCCGTCGTTACCATCGGCGCCAGCCGCGTGGCGGTGCCGCATGCCTATTACAAAGTGGTGCTTGACGCCACGCCGCCCGATTGCTGGGCGATCGGCTTCATCCTGCCTCACCGCGGCAGCGACCGGCCGCTCCGGGAATTCGCGGTCACGGTCGACGCCGTGGAGCGCGTGACCGGGCTGAACTTCTTCGACCGGCTCGATCCGGAGCTGGAGCGCAAACTTGAAAGCGAGTGCGATTTTTCCCGCTGGACGCACTGAATTCCGCTGCGGAGGGAGTCGAAAAATGCGCACTTGAGTGTCCTGAGTTTTTTTATCATCTTTGACGTCAGAAACTCTCCTGTCACCCTTGTATTCGGCTCCAAAATCCAGTATTATTTATGCAGCGACCATTTTCGGAATTCCGTTGCGGCGAACGATCGTGCCGCGCCGGGGCAGCCGGAAACGGATTGAAAAGGATTCAAGGCCATTTCAGGAGAGTTTTCATGCAAGGTTTTTTTCATCAGATGTTTCAGCCGCGGGCCAATAACGACATCCAGGCGTTTTTGCCGGCAAATGTGGCTTTCATCGCCGGTGACGCCGGACTGGATGCCCATCTGGCGGCGGCGCGGCGCGGCGAGTGCCGGGTGCTGCTGGAGTGTCCGCGGACGGTCGAGGGTATCGAGTTCGGCGCCGAGCGTTACGCCGAAAGTTTGAAGGCGCGTTCAGTGGTGGCGGACGGCTGGTTCGGACC
Organism: Victivallaceae bacterium; assembly: GCA_036677805.1. Lineage (GTDB taxonomy): Bacteria > Verrucomicrobiota > Lentisphaeria > Victivallales > Victivallaceae > SIG78. Next base: position 64,350 of record JAVBVS010000023.1, read on the forward strand.
GGAACTGCCGCTGCACCGGATTCTGCTTCAACACAACTTCGTCTTTCGGGAAGTCCGTACGCCGGTTGCGGCGCATCTGGCGGCGGCGCGGGTGGCGGGGTATCGCAACGCCTGTTTCGGCCTGACCGGCACGGAGGTGCATCCGCTGCTTTTCGTCCATCCCGGATGCGCCAATATTCTGATCGCCACCACGCCGTTGAGCAGTTTCATCCAGAGCCGTTTCGCGCCGGTCGCCGACTGGCGGCGGGTGATCGGGCGGATTCTGGGATTTCTCTCCGGCGATGATGCGATCCTGCCGGTCGAATTTTCGCCCTCGGTCCATCCGACTTATGCCGCGTCCGAACCGTTGCCGGAACAATTCGAACTTCGGGCGTTCAAACGCAATGCCGAGTGGTTCTACCGGGAGATGCTCTTCAATCACCACGGCAAGCTTGGTGTTTTCGAAGGCTACCGCTCGGTCATCGATGTGACCGGACGCCAGTGGCTGATGCCGAAAATGCGGGGCGACTGCATGGGCGAATGCGCCGCGGTGGGCGCGCTGGATGCGGTGCTTCACGAGGAGGCGGCGGGACGCGAAATGGCCGACGGTCTGTTGAAGACGCTGTTCACGACTTCGCTGCTGCTGGACGACAATCCGGCCAGCCAGACTTACGGCAGTTTGTTTTTCGACGAAAATCTCAATAGCGTCTACGGCGACGACAATTCGCGGGCGGCGCTGGGCGCGGTGTTGGCAGGCGAACTGCTGGCCGATGAGCGCTATGCCGAATCGGTCCTCCGGCTGGCCTATTCGCTCTGGCGCACTACCGGCGAAAACGGCTTGCGCGAACCGAGCCTTTTCCAGCCCCGGAGCTTTACCGGAGGCCGGACCTGGAAATATTACCATGGCCGGAAGTTCGACGAGTGTCGTCCTCACTACCAGGCCTGGCACTGGGCGTTCGACCTGCAGATGTATGTCCTGAGCGGCGACCGGCGGTTCCGCGACCATGCGGTGGCGGCGTTGACCCGGGCGATCGGCCAGTTTCCGGATTTTCTGTGGCAGAATGGCGCGACCGGAGACTGGGCGCGGCTGCTGCTGCCCTTTGCGATGCTGGTCGAAGTCGAAGACACGCCCGAGCATCGCGCCTGGCTGGATAAGGTCTGCACCCAATTCATCGACCACATGAATGCGCATCATGTGGTGCCGGAGCTGATGGGCAAGGTGGAGCTGGGCAAATACCCGTCGCCGCGCTGCAACGCCGATCACGGCACCTGCGAAGCGGCGCTGGTCCAGAAAGACGGCGATCCGGCGTGCGATCTGCTCTATACCATGAATTACGCTTTCGCCGGGATGCACGAAGCCTATATGGCGACCGGTGATTCCCGGTACAAGGCCGCGTGCGACGGGATGGCCGAATTTTTCTGCCGGGTCCAGGCCGCGTCGCAGGCGCAATCCTATCTCGACGGCGCGTGGCTGCGCGGCTTCGACTTCGAACTGTGGGAATTTTTCGGCAACGCCTCGGATTCGGGCTGGGGACCGTGGTGCGTGGAAACCGGTTGGACCAATGCCTGGATCGCCGCAACCCTGGCGCTGCGGCGGCTCAATCGTCCGCTGCTGTGCCGGAAACAGCACGACGTTTATCGGGCGAAAGCGCCGAAAATCGCCGGTTTCATGCTGGAGCACGTGTTTCCGGCGGTAACCTACCGAGGCTTGCGGACCGAGGTCGACACCGCGATTGTCCCGGCCTATGCGGAAGAATCATGAACCATTGCGTCAGGTTTGATATCGAATCAAAAGAAACCATGAATTTGACAGGAGGATGACGATGAGAAAAAGGCGCGGGTTTACATTGATAGAACTTTTGGTTGTGATCGCGATCATTGCAATTCTGGCGGCGATGCTGTTGCCGGCACTGTCGGCGGCGCGGGAACGGGCCCGGAGCACCGGGTGTACGTCCAAGCTGAAAAATACCGGCTTGGCACTGTTTCTGTACAGCGGCGAGAACAAGGATTTCCTGCCGCATTATCAACTTGGAACGTATTCCAACGGGGGCAGCTACCATGCCTCCTCGGTGAATTGTGTCATGTATTATGGCGGTTACACCGGAGTGGAACCGATTCCGAGCGCCACGACCGATGTGCTGACAAGAGCGTTCTCCGTGCTCTGGCAATGTCCCTCGGATGCCGGTTATCCGCGCACCTACGCCAATGTTCCGAACATTTCCTACTGGTTCTGGGTATGGGACCGCGGCGTGACCACCGACGGCAGCCTGTTGATCGATGATCAATATGCCCGGCAGTTGATCAGCGATTCGCCCAACAATGCCGTCTGTTTCGACCGCTGGCCTTTCGACAAAAGTTATATTATCGGCGGCACCGTCGGAGCATATCACAATCATCCGACGCTGTTGAATATCCTGGCGCTCGGCGGCCATGTGCGCAGTGAAATGACTGCCAATACCGAAAAGATCGCCGGCAGCCGTATCACCAAGGCTCGGATGGACCTTTTCGACGGACGATAAAAAGGAGACGGGGCATGTTCAGCATGATGACGGCGAATTTGCGCGGCGTATTGCTTGACGACGGCGAGGACAGCTGGCGTTTCCGGAAGTCGATTTGCCTGGAAGTGCTGAAAAAACATGCTTCCGACCTGATCGGATTTCAGGAAATGCAGGAGCCGCAGCGCGAATGCTTCCGCGAGGAATTTCCGGAATATGAGCTGATCGGAGTGCTGGACTGTGTCGGCGGGTTTGAGCGGCAGGAGATTGCTCCGGTGCCGGAAAGTTCCTCGACGGTGGTCCGGACATTGTCCGGCGGTCATCCGATGAACAGCGTCATGATCCGGCGTGACCGGTTCGAGGTCATGAGCATTCAGTCGTTTGCGCTTTCGGAGTTGCCGCTTCGGAATGGATCGATTTCGGCAGACGGCTGGTGCCCGCGATATGCGGTTGTGCTGACTTTGCGGGAACGGGGTTCCGGAAAATATCTGGTGTGGATCAACACCCATCTCGACCACAAAGGCGAGCTTGCGCGGAAGGCGCAATCCGTTTTGATCAATACCTATGCGACCCAATTCGGTCCCCGTTGGCCGCTGGTTCTGACCGGAGACATGAATTGCGATCGCGGCAGCGCCGCCATTCAAAATTTTTTCACGGCCGGTTGGATCGACACCTTTGCCGAAGCTTCCGGCGTGGAAGAACCGGGCCATACGTTCCACCGCTTTCTGGGCTACGCCTATGCGCGGGTTCCTGATCGCGAGAATTGGAGTGGAAAAATGGATTGGATTTTTCGCCGCGGCCCGCTGCGGACGCTGAACAGCCGGATCGTTGACGACGCCGGTCCGACGGGACGGTTTCCCAGCGACCATTTTTTCATCCGGGCCGAACTGGATTGGGCATAGATTACGGCATATAACAAAATATGAGATGAGGAATCATAATCATAAAATGAGAAGAATCGTACAATATCTGTTGGGCGGACTGACCGCAATCTCTGCCGTCGGCGCCACGGCTTCGCCGCTGGAGCTGGATTGTAACGGCAATATGAAAATCCGCGGCGTCGGCGTCGATACCGCCGCCGCCGTGGGCGCACCCGAATTTCCCGACGGCGAATCGGTGGCGATCGGCGCCGGCAAGCGTTTTCTGGTCCGGCATTACGGCAAGCTTTCGCCGGATTCTGGCACGCTGGAACTGCGGCTGAAGCCGCTGGACTGGTACGGCGACGACAACAGCCACAAATACTGGTTTTACAGTCGCCAGCCCAAGGGCAACGACATTATTCAGCTGCGCAAAAACAACGATGGTCGGCTGCTGTTCTTCATCGGCACGCTGCCCGGGCAGCTCGATCAGGTTTTCAGTGATGCCGCCGACTGGCAGCCCGGCCAATGGCATACGGTCAAGGCGGTCTGGGACAAAGAAAAGCTGGCGCTGTTCGTCGACGGCCGCAAGGTCGGCGAAACCAAACGTCGCTACCGGGAGCTGAAGTTCGACGAACTTTTCTGGCTGGGGGGGACGATCTGGGCCCCGGCGGCCGGCGACAGTGCGGTCGATTATCTCAAACTCGATACCGCGGCCGATTTTTCCGGCTCGGTCGCGCCGGAAAAACCCGCCGCCCAGGCGGAGTTCAAACCGGCAACCGACAATATTCTCCGGCCGGAGTTCGGCGCGATCATGCTGCCGAGCTCCCAGTTCAAGCCGGACAAGAGCAAATCGGCGGAGATGATGTTCGACGGCTTGGCCGAAACCTGGTTCGTGAACGAAAAAGACGATCCCGATTGCTGGGTCGAGCTGCGTTATCCGGCGCCGGTTACGCTGCGTTCGGTCAAGGTGCTGCCGTATGAAACGCTGGCGCCGCGGTCGTATGAGGTCAAGTCATGGCAGCCGGAGGGCGGCTGGCGGAGTATTGCGCAACAATCCGACGTGACGGCCGAAACCGTTTTCGAACCGGTGCTGACCGAACGGTTGCGGCTTTATTTCGCGCCCGGCCCGCGCGCCCAGATCGGCATCCGGGAACTGATGGCGTCGGGTGCCGCACCGAAAAAATTTCTGAAGGAGCCGACCTGGAAAGGCGGGTATCTCTGGGCCGCCGATCAGGAAACGCCGGTGGCGTTGTTCCGTCGGACGTTCCGTTACAACGGCTCCGGCCAGCCGCGGTCGGCGTTGCTTCAGGTCAGCTGCGACGATGCCTACGAACTTTACTGCAACGGCGAGAAAATCGGCGCCGGCGGTTTTGATATCGGCCGTTACGATTTGGCCAAATTCATCCGGCCCGGCGAAAACGTGCTTGCCATCCGGGCCGAAAACTTCAGCGGTCCCCGGGGACTGCTGGCGGAAATGACCCTGGTCGACGATCGCGGCCGGAGTGAATGCCTGGCTTCCGACGGCGGATGGACGGCTTCGGCGGTGGCGGATGCGAATTGGTTCAAACCGGAGTATTCCGGCCGTTGGGCGCCGGCCGCGCCGTCGCTCAGCTTGAAGGATTACGCCCGCAACATGCGCTATTATTCCGGGGCTTCCGGCGCCGACGGCGGCCTGGATGCGATCAAGCTTGAGCTGCCGGACGTTCCGGCGGTTCCGGGCGGGCGGGTGGCCGGGGCCGTGACCTTCAAGGCGGAAAAAGCGCCGGATGGCGACTGCGGCTTCCGCTTCATTCTGGGGCCGGAGGCGGTCAGCGACAATGCGGATTATGCGATTCTCACCTTCGACCTGATGCCGGCAATTCCGACCGCGCGCTGGGAACCCGGCAAAGAGTACCGCATTCCGTTTGAATTCTATCTGCCGAGCTGGGCTCCGCACGGCGCGACGCCGTTGCGAATCCGGGCGCTGGGCTCCGGCGGTGAAATTCCGATCCGGGGTCTGGAGCAGGCGCAGTTGAAGATCAAGCGCTTTGCCGCCGATCCGGTGCTGCGTTCGCAGCCGGTCAAAGCCGAGGTGCGCAACGACCACGGCGCCATGCGCATCTATATCGACGGACGACTGATGCCGCCGGTGATTTTCAGTTTGAACAGCAGTTTCACCACTTACCGCGAACTCGGCGAACAAGCGCCGATCGCCACCGGCATTTACCGTTTTTCCCCGAAGGATTGCAGTTTGTTTCCGCCGGAGGGCGTCGATCCGGAAGCCTATTTCACCCGGATGCTTTCCGGCATGGACCAGCAGATCATGGAAGTGCTGAAGTTCTATCCTGAGGCTTATCTGCTGCTGCCGCTGGACTGCCGGATCAACTATGCCACGACCCGTCCCGAGGACGCAGTCCTGCTTTCCGACGGACAGAAATTGATGTATTCCAATTCAAGCGAACGCTGGCTCGCCGCAGCGATTGACGGCGGCACCCGGATCATCGAACACCTTCGCAAAAGTCCTTATGCCGGACATATCATGGGCGTCTGCATCACTACCGGCGCGGGCGGCGAAACCATGCACTGGGGCTATACCGCCAATCCCGGCAATACGCCGCGCGAACAGTTGGCGCTGGGGGATTTCTCACCGCCGGCGCAGCAGCGGTTCCGGGAATTCCTGAAACAGCGTTATGGCAGCGACGTGGAAAAATTGCGCGCGGCGTGGCGTCGTCCCGCGGTGACTTTTGATCAGGCGACGGTAGAGATCGAGGAGTTGCGCAAGGCCGAAATGATGAATTTCCGCAATCCCGCCAACAGTCGGATGGCGATGGATTACTGGGATTTCCACTCCGACGCCTCCGCCGCCGCGGTGGGACGCATTGCCGCCGCTTTCAAGCAGGCTTCCGGCGATCAGTGGCTGATCGGCGCATGGGGTTTCTACAGTCTGGCGATCTATCCGGCGATTGCGTCGCGTTATCCCGGCGCCTTGCAGCAGATTGCGGGCATGAGCCTGGACAAGGTGTTGGCCGAGCCGGCGATCGATTTTCTGGCCTGCATTCAGTCCTACAGCGCCGTGCGCGGCAAAATGCCGCTGATGACCAGCATGCCGACGGCGTCGATGAGGCGCAACGGCAAGCTGTTCATCGAAGAGTTCGATGTCCGCACCTTCTTCGTCGACCTCAATTATGTGGCCGATCACCATACCACCAGCCGGTTTGAAACCGTAAATGTAATGCGGCGCGATTTCGGCGAAAGTCTGGTCCGCGGCGACAACAGCTGGTTTTGCGGATTCGCTTCCGGCTATGCCGGACGGCGCTCGCTGGGCTGGTTCGCCGAGGATAGTCTGATCGACAATCTGAACCGTTTCGTGCGGATCGGCAAAGCCGTGAGCGCTGTGGACAACCGTTCGGCGGCGGAGATCGCATTGTTCGTCAACAACCGCGACATTGCCACGCTTGACGTGATGACCGGCGCCGGAGTGCTCTACAATACCCAGCATAATACGGTCTATAACGAGCTGGAAAAACTGGGCGTGCCGTTCGACTGCTATTTGTTGAGCGACTTCTCCGAGGCGACGCTCAAACCGTACAAGATGGTGGTGATGCTCAACGCCTTTTTCATGGATTCCGCCCGGCGCCGGGAAATCCGCGAGGTTCTGGAGAAACAGGGTAAAACCGTGCTCTGGCTCTTCGCTCCCGGCTATGCCGATCCTGAAACCGGATTGGATGGCGCTCATATTGCGGAATTGACCGGGATTGGCGTTGACGTTTTGCCGGAATTGCGCGAAAATCCGGCAATCGCAGTCGCCGCGGAGGGATTCCAGTCCCACACGATGCAGCCGACCAAGCAGCCGCATGCGGTTGGCGCGCTTGCCGTCGGACCGATTTTCGTGGTGAATGATCCGGCGGCGAAGGTGCTCGGCGTCCATCAGTCCGACCGCAAGCCGGCGCTGGCGTTCAAGGCCGTTGGGACGCTGAATTCCTATTACTGTGCACTGCCGTTTGCCGATGAAGCATTGCTGCGCGATATCTGCCATCGGGCCGGAGTGTATTTTTACACGGATGTTCCGCTGTTTTTGAATGCCAACCGGAGTCTGCTCACCATTCATGCGCCGCAACGCATCGACACCACGCTCCGGCTGCCGCGCCGGGCGACGGTGCTCGACCTCTACGCCAACCGATTGGTGGCGACGGAGGCTGCGGAATTTCCGCTGAAGCTGGAAGCCGGTGAAAGTGCGCTCTATTTCTTCGGCACGGCGGAAGCGGCGGCCGCGCTTTCCCGGCAGCTGGCGCAACCCTAGACTGCGCCGGACCGGATGTTTTTCCCGTTGCCGCCGGTTGCCGCAAGGCTCCGGCGGCAACGTTTTTCTCGCTTTTTCTCGCCCGGAACGGTGGCATTTGCGTCGTTCCGGGTTTATCGTATGGCGGAGATGGCGAGGGTGGGGGCGATTGAAAATAACGGAAAACGGGTGAAGATGAAATCCTTTGGCAAATATGGAATTGAGAAGGCGTGCCGGGACGATCTGGCGGAGATTCTGGCGCTGCAGAAGGCGGCGTTCATGGATGTGGCCAGACTGATCCGCAAATTCGAACTTCCGGCGTTGCTTCAGACCGAGGCCGAAATTGACGGAGAATACGAAATTGGCGTCATTCTGAAATATGTGGCCGAAGATGGCCGGATCGTCGGTTCGGTGCGCGCTTTTGCCGATGGCGAAGATATTTGCCGCATCGGGAAGCTGATTGTTGCCGCGGACCGCCGGAATCGCGGCGTCGGCCGGGCGTTGATGGCGGCCATCGAATCGTATTTCCCATCCTGTCGGAAATTTGCGCTTTTTACCAGCGAGGAGACGCCCAACACCTTCCATTTGTATACGAAAATCGGCTATCATACGGTGGGAAAAAAGGAGATGGGCGGAACGGTCATGCTGCTGATGGAAAAAGACAATCCGCCGCCGGAAGCGTAGGGACGCTCAGTTGTGACGGGGGTCGAGCGCCTTGCGCAAGCCTTCGCCGAGAAAGTTGAAGCCGGCCACCGCCCAGAAGAGCATCAGTCCCGGAAACAGGGTCAGATGCCAGTAACTCAAAGGGTCGGAAAAAGCCGTGCGCAGCATGCCGCCCCAGCTTGCCGTCGGGGGTTGGACGCCGAAGCCCAGGAAGCTCAGGCCGCTTTCCGCCAGAATCGCGCCCGCGACGCCGAAAGTGAAGGCGATCAAAATGGTGCCCGCGATGTTGGGCAGCAAATGCACCAGCATGATGCGCGGGGCGGAAACTCCCAGCGATTTTGCGGCCTGAACATAAGCCATTTCGCGTTGTTTGAGCACTTCGCCGCGCGCCAGCTGCGCCATGCCGATCCAGCCGGTCACGGCAATGACGCCGATCACGATCAACAGCGATTGCTCGAATTTATGATCCTGAAAGATCGCCATCAGAATCAACAGCAGCAGAAAAATCGGGAAACACATCAATATTTCCACCAGCCGCATCACGGTGAGGTCATACCAGCCGCCGAGGTAGCCCGCCGACACTCCGACCAGCGCTCCGATCGCCAGCGCCAGCAGCGTCGCCAGCAGTCCGACTGCGAGCGAAACCCGGGCCCCGTAAATCAGCCGGGTCGCCAGATCGCGTCCGAGTTCGTCGCAGCCCAGCGGGTGGCGCGCGTCCGGCGGCGCTCCCGGCGCGGCGATCTGTTCATAAGGGCCGTACGGCAGCAGCGCCATCACTATCACCGTGCCCGGAATGCGTTCGCCGTCCCGGTAACTGACCCGTTCGAGTCTGGGTTTGACCAGGATGAAAGGCAGCGTCAGCAGCAGCGCCACGACGATCAGCAAGATTCGCCGCCATCGGAACCGGGGACACAGCAGCCGCAGCAAACCGCCGCAGGCCAGCCACAGAAGCAGATAGTTGAATCCCTGCTCAATCAGGTACTCGGTGCTTTCGGGCGCGAAAAAACTGCGCCAGAACGGCATGCTCCAGCCCGTGTCCGGCGCGTACGCCAGAAACGGTCTCGGATTGGCCAGAAACGGCGCCAGCAGCGCAATCAGAAAGAGCAGCGCCACCAGCGGCAGCGCCGCCAGTGCCATCCGGTCGCTGCGGAAGCGCTGCCAGGCGGCGCGCCACGGCGAAACGCCGGAATTTTCGGTTGCGCGCCCCGGCATGGAAAACCTACCGTTCGAGCTTGAACACCGCGAACTCATGAAGTTCGGGCAGATGGAACAACCCGTCGCCGCCGCGCCCCAGCACTTCGCCGGTGGTCAAGTCGGTTGCGCGCGCGAATTCCGCCGGTGCCTGAAGGGTCAGTCCGCGCTGTGGCGCCGCGGCCGTGACCGGGCGGGTGGCGCTGGTGTAATTGGTCAGGTGAACCAGTACGCACTCGATGCTTTCGCGCACGGTCACGGCTACGCCGGTCGAGGCGTGACGGAGCACGAAATCGCGGCCCGCATAACGGCGGATGATCGCATCGAAAAGCTCGCGATGGGCAACATGGGTGAAGTTGAAATAAAATTCAAAGCAGCCGCCCGCGAAATAATAGTACCGGCCTTTGCCGAAACGGGTCCGCACGGCGAAAGGATTGACCAGTTTGCCCGGATGGCTGAAGTAGCATCCCGGCATGGGCGGGTTGGCGCGGCCGATGACTTCGGCTTTGGCTTCGGGACGGATTGCGAGGCTCCACGGCGGGATCGGCATCCAGCCGAAGGCGTTGTCCGGAACGTAGATCGAGGGTTCGACGCCGAAATAGTTGAAGGTCTGGTTGGGGTTGGTTTTGCCGGCGGCCGCAAAGCCCGCGCTGGCGGTAAAGGCGCCGGTTTTCCGCCGGGCGCCCTTTTCATCGTACAACCCGAATTCGCCGTCGGCGATCACTACGCCGCCTGCCGTGACATAGGCATCGAGCGCCTCTTTGACCTCCTGACCGACCATGGCCAGCGACGGCGCCAGGACTGCTTTGTAGCGCGGAAGATCGTTCAGATTGAGCTCGGTCACGATGTCGAACGGCAAATTGAGATGCGAAAGCATGCCGAAAGCGCCTTCGCAGGCGGCATGATAGTCTCCCGGGAAATCGGACTGGCGTCCCGCGTCATCGTACAAATCCGAAGCCGTGCCGGACTTGCGGTAGTAACGCGCGGTGTCGTAGCTGAAAAATACCGCGATATCGGCCAGACTGCGGCTCTTCTGATAGAGCGCATCGTACTTTTTGTCGAATGCAACCAGCTGGCGCACGGTCTGGCCGGTGGCGGTCGCGTAATTGTCGGGATTGCAGTGAATGCCGTACCAGACGCTGGCGCCGTTGCCGATAGCCGACATGTAGCACAGCCGGGTTTCGGCCGGAGTGTGCATGAACCAGCCCCACGGTTTGTGGTCGCCGGCGAAGAAGATCACCGTCGGTTTGTCGCCGGCCACCGCCTCGGCCAGCTTGGCCGCAACCGCGCAGTGCCAGTAAGGATGGTTTTTGGGTTCGCTGTAGAAAAAGAATCCGCCTTCGGTGCCGACCAGGTCGTCGCTGGCCAGCTGACGTTTGAAGTTGCCCGCATCGGCACGGCCGGTGAACAGGCCTTCATTGAAATACATCTGCCAGGCCGGATTGATCGATTTGATTTTCCGGTACAGGTTGTCCTTGAATTCGATCACGCTTTCATAGGCGAAATCGCTGCGTTCGGCATCGGTGGCTTCATCGTAGGATTTGCCATGCTGGCGTTCGAATTTGGCGCGGCAGCGCGGACAGGCGCAGGGCGTATAGAAGGGACCGTCAAAAAACAAACCGTAAATCGGGAATTCCGCCAGATTTTCCAGACAGCGGTGGAAGTAATCGACCCAGCTTGAATTGAGGCAGCAGCCGGGATAGGTGCCGTAGAACAGCGGATATTCGCCCTTCAGATCGCGCATGCCCCACTCTTCCTTGCGTCCGGCGATGGAAGGGCCGAGAATGTGACAGTTCATATAGACAATGGTCTGAAGGCCGTTTTTGCGTGAATTGGCCAGATATTCGCGCATCAGTTCACGATGGCGCGTTTCGTCATAGATGGCGCTGTACATGTCGGCGTGGGTGTGAAGCAGCTGTTCGGTGTTGAAGCCGACTTCGGACCAGAAATCCGGCATGGCGAGGGTTTGTTCCGGAGTCTGGAAGTTGCATTGCAACGCGGCGATGCGAAAATGTTTCTTCATAAAAAATCCTGTGTTTTTATAAGGCGGAAGGCCGCCGAAAAACCCTTCTCCGGAATGACACGTTCATTCGGGAAAAACGGAATTCGGAGCCTTCGACTGTATGGGCAACTTTCATGTCTGGGGAAAAATCGATACTACGGTTACATTATCGGCCGCGCCGCGCCGGAGCGTTTCCCGGACGAGCGTATTGGTGGCTTCGCGCGGGGTGGCGCACCGGTCCAGAATGTGCTTGATTTCCGCGTCGCTGAGATAGGAGGTCAGACCGTCGGAACAAAGCAGATAGCGGTCGTTCGGACAACGGAAGTAGGTATGGATTTCCGGCTTGATCCGCACCTGCGGCCCGACCGCTTTGGAAATGATGTTGGCTGCGGGACGCACATATTCGGAGGGGAGGGACCCCTGTTCGTTCAGTTCGTTGAGCAGCGTATGATCGATCGTCAGCTGCATGATGGTATCCTTGCGGCTGCAATAGAGCCGGCTGTCGCCGACATGGGCGGCGATCACCATCTGCGGCGTGAATACCGCCGCGGCGACGGTCGTGCACATGGGGACGCGCTTGCGCTGCTCGAAATTGGCGCGAAAAATATCGGAATTGGCGCCGCGGATCGAATCGACCAGAAAGCGCGGCATAATCGTATCGGGCAGACTTGAGCTGCCGCGGACGAGCATCTTCCAGTCGAGCAGCAGGCGGTGACAGCAGAGAAAACTGGCGATTTCGCCGCCCGAGTGGCCGCCGACGCCGTCGGCGACGGCGGCAAAGAGATAACCATCCGGCTCGGCGGCACAGCAGAAATTGTCCTCGTTGTGCTCGCGGACGCTGCCGTTGTTGCTTTCGCAGGCCGCGTGGAGTCGCGGCATGGTACTGTGCGCCATAACTACCTCTTTGCAATACGGATTTTCGATTTTTTGCGGTCGAAAATGCAAAAAACCTGATTATCTTTAACAAGATAGCACTTGTTTTGCAATATGACAATTAAAAATGCCCTACTTATTTTGATTTTTTTCCAATGTTCTCCATTTGATTTTTTGTAATATCCTGCTATTGTGAAGATGGCACACCTCGGAATCGCAAGGTTTCGAAAGGGGGCAACCGGAAGTTAAGAGTTTATCAACCATCAGCGAAAACGCTCTGATTTGCGGCGGACAGCCATTCACTGGTCGGAAAAAATTGCAGATACCTTACATTATCCCCAATTTTTTCGACTGCGTGACTGCATATCCGGCACTTTATCATAGCATTTCCATGATTGGTTGATAAAACCTTAGCCGCAGGTTTTGCGGCGGGATGATTTTGGCATTTTTCAACCGGGAAGCGTGGAATGCGCGCGCCGCAACCGTCGGCTCTGCCGTCGGTGAGGAGGGTGATTGCATGCATCCGTTTTTCTTTAAGGAAGGAAGAATATGAAGAAAGCAGCTGAGATCCGCAACTTCGTTATTGCCGGTCACGCCGGCGCCGGCAAAACCACTCTTTCCGAACTGCTGATTTTCAAGGGCAAGGCGACTTCCCGTCAAGGTTCCATTGACGCCAGGAATACCGCGTCGGATTTCACCGCCGAAGAACAGGAACGCGGCGGTTCGATTTATGCTGCGGCGCTCAACTGCAACTGGAATGACCATCAATTCTTCTTTTCCGATACTCCGGGCTATGGCGAGTTCATTGGCGAAGTGACCGCCGCGTATGCCGCCGCGGATGCCGCGCTGGTGGTGATCGATGCGGTCGACGGCCCCCAGATCGGGACTGCCCGCGCCTGGAAGTTTGCCCGATTGGCCGGGAAGCCGCGCGCGGCATTCGTGAACCGTCTGGACCGGGACCGGGCCGATTTTGCCGCAACGCTCGAAATCATGCGCGGCAATCACGGCAAGAATGTCATTATCCCGTTATACTATCCGGTCGGCAGCGAAAGCGGCTTCAGCCGGGTGATCAATGTGCTGTTCGAAAAGAACGTTCCGGCGGAGATTGCCGGACCGGTGGCCGAATGCCGCGGACTGTGGCTTGACGTGATCGCCGAAACCGATGAAGAGCTGATGATGCGCTACCTCGATGGCGAGGAATTGACGGATGAGGAAATCGCCGCGGGGCTGGTGGCGGCGGTGCGCAACTGCAAGGCGATTCCGGTTTTTTGCGGCAGCGCGGCCAAGGATATCGGCGTGACCGAGCTCATGGACGGCATTGTCCGGCTTTTCCCCGATCCGTTGCAGCGCCAAACCGTGCCCGATGCCGACGGCGGCGAACTGACGATCAGCGAAAGCGGTCCCGGCGTCGGACTGGTGTTCAAATCACTGAACGACTCGTTTATCGGACAGCTGACCTTTCTGCGGGTTTTTTCCGGCGTATTCAAAGCCGACAGTGAAATCTTCAATGTGTCGACTCAGGGCAAGGAACGCATCGGCCAGTTGTTGTTGCTGAACGGCAAGAATTCGACGCCGGTGACCGAAGCCGGTCCCGGCAGCGTGATTGCGATTGCCAAGCTCAAAGCGACCCGGCTCAATCAGACGCTGGCTACCGCGGCCGAAGTCAAGCCGCTGGCCGCGATCGAATTTCCCCATCCGGTCATGTCCTATGCGATTACCGCGGTCAAGCCCGGCGAGGATGAAAAGATTGCGACCGGATTGCACCGCATCGCCGAAAGCGATCCGACCGTGACTCTGACCCGGCACGGAGAGACCCATGAACTGCTGCTTTCGGGCATGGGTGACCAGCACTTGAGCGTGGTCAGCAAGAAACTCAAAGATCAGTACAAAGCCGAGGCCAATTTTTCGACGCCGCGGGTGCCTTACCGCGAGACCATTACCGCCAACGGCGAGGGGCATTACCGGCATAAGAAGCAGACCGGCGGCGCGGGACAGTTCGCCGAAGTTTTTCTGCGGATTGCGCCGAACAGCACGGGCTATGAATTTGCCAATGAAGTGGTTGGCGGCACCATTCCGAAGAACTTCATCCCGGCGGTGGAAAAAGGCGTGGCCGAGATGCTGGTCAAGGGCCCGCTGGTCGGCTGTCTGGTTCAGAATGTGAAGGTCACGGTTTATGACGGCAAATACCATCCGGTCGACTCCAATGAAATGGCGTTCAAGATCGCCGGGCGCATGGCCTTTCGTGAGGCGATGAAGCTGGCCAAACCGGTGATCCTCGAGCCGGTGATGAATGTCCGGATCATCATTCCGGATGCCTATACCGGGGATATTTCGGGTGATTTGAACCACAAGCGGGGACGCATTCTCGGGTTGTCGGTCGAAGAAGGCATGCAGATCGTGAGTGCCGAAGTGCCGCTGGCGGAAATGGCCAAGTATGCCACGGAAATCCGCAGCATGACCCAGGGCCGCGGCTCCTTCGAAATGGAGTTTGCCCGTTACGAGCAGGTCCCGGCCAATGTCGCCGGCGAAATTATCGCCGCGCATCAGGCCGAGGAAGAGGAAGAATAAATCAGGATTGGGAAACGATGCCGGAGGGCATTGTTTCCCATTTTTCAGGAGGTCACATGGCAGGAATGCGGACTTGGCGGGCGGCGATGGCCGGGTGCGGATGGATCGGTGGCATAACGGCGTTTCTGCTGTTATCTGGCGGCGCGGCGTCCGGCGCCGACCGGATGATGGGGGAAGGTGCCAAGCCATGGAGCGACCGGGACTATATCATCAGCGGTTTTCCGGAAGGCGTGACGATTCGCAATCCGGTGCCGGAGCAGAAATGCAGCGGCTATCGGATCATGATTCCGGCGGGCGCC
>JAVBVS010000024.1:0-397137 GCA_036677805.1 Victivallaceae bacterium
TTACGCCGTTCTTCTAGAGCGGCACTCACTAATTTTCTGGCATCTGCTGTTTCCATAATAGGTAATATATCTCGGAAAAACAAAAATGCAAGTTATTTAATTGCCGAATCTATAAAATCCAGCTGCGGCATATGACGAATTGTTTTGCCATGGGGTTTGCCGCCGCGTCCGGCTTTGATTTCCCGAAAAAACCGCCATGTTTCCCGCCCCTGTTCCTCGTAGAAACGGTCGTCGTTTCCGCCGCGGTAGACGAATCCCGGATCGTGAAATCGCCGCCAGCTGTCGTCAACCTGCATTTTTAAAGCCGGGTTCCGGTTTTTGAGTTCGCGTACAAGTTCCGGAATCCGTGCGTGAGGAACGATTTCAAAAATGACAATCAACTCCGGCGGTGCCATTCCAGGCTGAAACCAGCTCTCAAGATTTTCCCAGATGGAACGCTGGAAAAATTCAACGCCGGGCGAATAATTGGCAAGCCCGTAATAATCGCAAATGTCGCGCCAGCGCTCCGCCTGTTCTTCGGCTCCGACTCCGTGGACGGAAAACGAGCAGTAAACAATTCGGCGCCAGCCATGGGCGAAGAGCATTCCGGTAATTTGAAAAACCGTATAGAAATAGTCAAAGCCGATCCAGTAAGCGGGGCTATTTTCCGGTAAGCAGTTGGTTACGATGAATGGCACCCGGTTGATCATCAGGTGACGGAAAATCAATTCGTAGGCGGTGCTGTAAATGAAAATGAATCCTTCACAAAACGGAGCATCCCAGAAGGCCAGTTGCCGGGCCAGGTTATTACCGGTGATCTGAACCAGAACCAGTTCGTATCCATCCGCCCGGGCGCATTGCAACAGAGCCCTTTTCAGGGGATCGCCGGCAAAATCCAACGTATCATTTTCCCAGGTGACCAATGCCACTACGCGGCTTTCCGAACGCAATCCGATTTCGGTTCCGGAGGTTCCGCGGGAGGAGGTCCGGATAACTCCCAGGTGCTTCAGTTCGGCGAACGCCTTGTGAATCGTACGGCTCGAGGCGCTGAATTCTTCGGCCAGCCGACGGCGCGAAGGCAGCCGGCCGCTGTCGGCATAAAAACCGGAGGTAAGCCGCATTTTCAATTCAGTTGCAATAGCTTTGTAGCGAGTCACAGACATTCTACTTCTCCAATGATGCAGAAGTATACTGTGAAAACTCCGGCTTTGCAAGTGATAAGAGATTTTTAGACTTGAATTTTCGAATCAGAAGGTAAGCCACCGGATGATGGATTCCGGTTGTTGCGCGGTGATACTGCCGGCCGTCGTCTGATCGCGGCGCTCGCGGCCGCCGGGAGCGATGGTGCTCCCGGCGGCTCGACGCCGTCCGGCGCTTGGCTGCCGGAGCCGGATGAACTCACGGCTGAAGCACAATCCCCATCGCCCGATCGGGGGTGTTGAGCAGAAGGTCCGCGGCGCGGTCGGCCTCGCCCAGCGGCATCCGGTCGGTGATCAGTTCCCGCACCCGAAGCCGCCGCGCGGCGATCAGGAAGAGCACTTCTTCGAGGTTGCGCCGGGTGGTGTAGGGTACGATCGCATGGGGGTAGTCCTGGCCGTATTCCCAGTTGCGGTCGTGGTATCCCGGGCCGGTGCGGGCGGCGGCGCGGACGTCCAGATTGCCTCCGGCGGCACCGCCGTTCAATTCCAGCTTGCAGCCGCCGACCAGCACGATTTTGCCCATGCGGTGACCGTCGGCCGAAAGCTTCATCACCGGCTCGACCTGACGGAAGGCGGGCTCCGCCCGGCCGCCGAACGCAAAGATCGCGGCGTCGAACCCCCAGTTGCCGGCGAATGCGGCGGTGCGCGCGGCGCAATCCGCACGGGAGGGATCGAGCACCGGCGCCAGACCGCAGCGGCGGGCAAGTTTGCGCCGTCCGGGCATGGTTTCCCAGACCATTGCGTGGGTTCCGGCGATGCGCGCCAGCTGAGCGGCCAGATTGCCGACGATGCCGGCGCCGAGAATCAGGATGTAATCCCCCAGCTGCGGCTCGGCCCGGCGCAGGGCATGAAGCGCCGTCGCGCCCAGACAGGCGAACGCGCCCTCCTCGAAAGCCACTTTTTCCGGCAGTTTCGCCACCAGATTGACCGGTACGTTGACCCGGTCGGCGTGGCGGGCGTTCGGGCCCATGACCGCGACCCGGTCGCCGGGGACGAGACCGCGGCCGTCGCCGTTGACGGCGCGGACGATGCCGGCGGCGGCATAGCCGAAGGTGCGCGGCGGCGCATCCGGCCGCGGCGTTTCGCGCAGCGCCCGGACCGGGACCATTTCGGTGCCGGGACTGATCAGCGAAGCCTTGATTTCGACGGTGATTTCATGGGCGTCCGGTTCCGGCAGGGTTTCCACCGCCTCGCGGATGAGGCCGTCGCCATGGAGATAAAGAATGCGGCGTTGCATGAAACAGTGACTCTACTTTCTCTGAATGATCAGCAGTTGAAGGGAATCGGGCGGCAGTTCGAAGCGTTGGGCTCCGTCGTCCGATGCGGAGCACTGCGCGCGGCCGTGGACCGCTTCGACACCGGCGGCCGCGCCGCGGCAGACGACCGTCTGGGGTTGGGCGGAACAATTGCCGAGCGCCAGCAGGATGCGGCCGTCGGGACGTTCCCACGCTCCGATCGCCACCTGTTTGGGATCGGCCTCCAGCCGGATGCCCTCGGGGGGCGTGCCGGGCGGATAGAAGCGGGCGTCGGCGGTGCCGAAACGTTCCTTGGCTTCCAGCACCCGGCGGACCTGCCCGGGATCGAGGTAACGCGGATAAAGCCCGGTGCCGTGGGGGATGATATAAGCCAGCGCGGTGTCGGTGTGGCGGACCGGGTCGCTATCCTTGTTGATGATGGCCAGGAAGTAGTTCGGAATGCCCCACGGTTCGGAGAGATAGCGCGGGATGAACTTTTCGATGGTCAGCAGCGTGTCATAGTTCGCCCCGGCCTTGATTGCCTGCTTGAACCACTCGCCCGCGAACATCGCGGTGGCGAAACTGTGCATCGGCGGCGCCACCGCGCCGGAAATATGGATCCAGACCTGATAGGGCGGCGAGCCGAAACGGCTTTCGGCGGTACGGTTTTCGGCGCGGTTGTTCTGCCGGGCGATCATCGCGGAACGGCGCAGAAATTCGCGGATTTTGCGCACGGCGTAGGTCGGCTGGCGTTTGCCCTCGGCGTCGACGTAGCCGCAGCCGTGAAGCGCATTGGCGCAGGCGACGGGAAAGGCGCCGTCAAAGTAAAAGCCGTCGCAATGGGTGTTCCGCTGAATCCGGTCGAGCTGCCAGAGCAGATAATCGAGATATTCGCTGGCGACGCAGCAGCGCACCTGAATGGTATTTTCCGATTTCCAGCGGTTGGCCGGGGTCTGAATCCACTCTTCGTAGTAGTCGACGAATTCCGGCTGGGCGTTTTCGGTGAACGAGAGCGGGGCGAAATAAGGAATCGCCGCCACGTTGCGCGCATGGCTGTCGGCCACCGCCGCCGCCAGCGGAGCGAAGTCGATCCCGCCCGGATCGCAGATTTTCGCCATATAAGGACAGTTCAGCCGCCAGACGGTGGTGAAATCCATATACTTCGCGAGCTGCGGAAACTGGCCGCGCGAACGGTTGCCCCAGTTTTCGGTGACGAAATCGCTTGAGCGGCGCGGCAGCGGCTTCACCGGCGTCAGCTGGAGGCCGAAGGCGAGTTTGCCCCGGGTGAAGGTTTCCCGGCCCCGGAAGGCGACGGTGAAGCGCACCTTGCCGTCGGCTTTGCCGGTGGCGAACGCGGCGGTTTCCGGCGTATCGAACCATTCCCGGGATTCGTTCACGAAGCCCAATCCTCCGGCGGGGGTGCCGATCCAGAAATAAATCTGCCACGGATATTGCCGGGTTCCGTCGGGAATGTAGCCGTTGAGCGACCGCAGCGGTGCGCCGTGGAAGAGCGTCGCCATGGTTTCGGGCAGTTCGGTTTCCAATGCGAGACCCTCAATGGGCAGGGGATCCGCCGCGGCAAGGTCGAATTCAAACCAGGCCAGACCGTCGTATTCGATCCGGACCGTGCCCTGCAATTCGACTCCGTCCGCGCGTCCGGTCACGGCGAGGTCGACCGCGGTCGGAGAGCTTTTCAGCACCTTGAAATCCTCCAGCCGGAACGATTCCTTCCGGTCGGAACGGATCAGCACCAGCTGCGGCGCGATGCGGCCGTCGGCGGCAGTGAAGATCACCGAATCGTTCCACTGATAGCGGCGGTTCCAGACGGTCACGGTTCGTCCGGTGCAGGTCATCGGCTCGAAAGGCGGCAGTACCTCCTCGTCAAGTCCGAGCCGGTTGCCGCGCCAGGCCGGCGGCGCGGGCAGCGTGAAGGCGGTTTCCACTCTATCTTTGCCGGCTTCGGCCACGGCCCGATATTGGCCGGGAGCCCATGCCCGGCAATCGACTTTGAGCGTACCGGCGGCGGGGACGGTTTCCGCGCACAGGGTTTTGGCGCCATCGGAAATCTCCACTTTGACCGGAGCGCCGGAGTCGGATTCCGGTACGATCTCAATCTGTCCCGCGGAGGGAAATTTGCGCACCTGAAGCGCCAGCGGCGGCCGGACCGCGAGGGGGCCGTTGAGCCGGGTCTGAATTTCACCGTCGATGCGGTAGGTCAGCTCGAACCAGTCGCAGGCGCGGTTTTCAGTCCGGAATTTGAGCCGCCGCCAGCTGCCATTGGCCTTCTGCTCATAAGTTTCGAGCGCGCCGTCAACCTCGTCGAAGCCGGTGTTTTCACGGAAAGCGGTGCCGCGTTTGAAGACCATCAGCTCCACCGCGGCCTGCGGCGGCTGCGCACCGCCCCCGAGCAGAAAACCCGGCAGCCGGAAGTCGCCCGTCGCCGGATCGCCCAGGCCGAACCAGAAAAAGCGGTTTCTGCCGGATTCCAGCAGCCGCATTTCAGCGAAGTTTTCGACCTCGGCGGCGCTGTTTTTGACCGGCGCAAGGGTGCTCGGTTGCGCGCCCTGATGAAAGACATTGAAACGGAAGCCGTCTTGCGGCAGCGCCAGGTTCTGACGCGGCACCGCGCACTCGATGAAGTAAAACGGTGCGGCGACACCGCTGTTCTTCAGCCATGGCGCCTTGGCGTCGGCGGCGGTTCCGACGCCGTAACGGGCGTCGCTGGCGAACGTCCGGTCAAGCCCGGTCATGTCGGTCATGCTGCCGGCGGCGGAGACGGCGATCCGGCGCGGCAGGGCGTCGCCCGGCGCGGCGAACATGAGTTCGGTGACGCCGCCGTCGCTGAAGATGGTCATATCGTCGTCGGCGCGGCGCGGCACGTCGGGGCGCGCGCCGGGAATCAGGATCAGGAAATAGAAGTTCCGGTCGTCATAGCCGCCCCGGATCACGGCGGTGCCGCCGCCGGGCAGCATCCGGCCGGTGGCGAAGTCGCGCATGGCCGCGAAGCCGGCGCAATCCTCCCATTCCCCGGGGGCGATCTTGCCGTCGGGGTCCGGGGCGCGGTCGACCCGGCCGATGCTGAAGAGCGGCGGCGGAGCCGTGTCCGGAGTGAATTCGGCCAGCCGCGCGGCGGCGCGGGCGTTGTCGGAGTTGAGGGCATCGGCCGCGAAGCCGGTCAGCGGCGGCAGCAGGAATAAAGCCAGTAGAATTTTGAACATGGGGATCTCCTTACGGATAGGCTTTCTTGATGATGGCGGCATTGCCGCCGTACCACGGGGAGGCATTGGTTTTGGCCGAGGGCGAATCGCCCACCAGCTTGCGGTAGTCGGCGCTGTCGCAATGGCCGTCGGCATAGAGCACATTGGCCAGCCCGGCATGGCGGAAATACTGGAAGGCCGCGTCGCAGTAGGCGATGAAGTAGCCGTGAGGCGCGGCCGCGGTGCCGTTGTCGACCAATACCAGGGTGTCGTCCGGGGGACTCGGCGGCTCCTTCACATAACCGGTGGAAACGGTTCCGCCGGGGGTGTTGCCGTTGCCCATGCCGTAACGGCTCATGCCGTAGCTGACATAGGTCGCCTTGACCCGGCTGCCGGCGTCGTAACGCGAGTTCGGGCAGATGAAGGCGCTCGCAGTGCCGAAATACTCCTCATCCTTGTCCATGTTCGGCATATAGACGATCAGCGTTTCCACCCATTTGAGATAGGTGGTGCCATTGCCGAGCGGATGTCCGATGGCCGGGAAATAACCGTCGTTGTCGGTCCGGTACAGAGTCATGCAGGTGCCGAGTTGCTTGAGGTTGCTCAGGCAGTTGATTCGCCGCGCCGATTCCCGCGCCGCCGCCAATGCGGGCAGCAGCATGGCGGCCAGAATGGCGATGATCGCGATCACGACGAGGAGTTCAATGAGCGTAAACTTTTTCATGATTCCGGGCTCCTTTCGGGGTCGGCTCCGGCGGCGGCAGCGGCGACCGTCCGCAGCGGCGAAGCGAGGATTTCAAAACAGTAACGGATGGTTTCAAGCTGGTCGGCGAAGCAACAGTGGGGCATGACGCCATTTTTCACGCAGTCGACGAAGTAGCGGTCGGCGGCGGTGAAGCCGCAGCATCCGGCCAGATCCTTGATTTCAACCAGATCTTCATCGCGGATTTTCTCGACTTCGGGTATGCCGCGCCGGACGATGCGCGCTTCCATGCGCATTCCGGTTTTCTGCCGGGGGTCGTAGGGGTCGAAACGGTCGATGATGTAGCAGGAGATGCCGTCGCCGTGGAGGTCCCATTGCTGCACCCGGCCGCCGACCCGGCCGTTGGCGGCGAAATAGCCGGTGGCGCCGCCGGCGAAGTCGGCCAGGGCGAAGAATGCGGTCGGAACTTCGTCCGCCGCGGTCCGCTGCTGTTTGGGGTAAAAATTCCGGATTTCGCCGCCGAGGAAGCGCATCAGGTCGAGCGCGTGCATCAGGTCGCTGGTCAGCCGGTCGAGGTAGACGCCGGGAGTGTTCTTTTCCGGCAGCCAGCCCTTGTAGAAGTGGCAGTCGCAGTTGAGCACCGGTCCGAGTTTGCGGACCTCGGCCAGGCAATGGGTCACCAGCGGTGCGAAGCGGCGGTTGACGCTGACCATGTTGACCACACCGGCGCGCGCGGCGGCGGCGGCCAGTCTGGCGGCATCGTCCGGGTTCATGGCCAGCGGTTTTTCGACCAGCACCGGGCACTTTCGCGCCAGCAGGTCGAGCACGGTTTCCAGATAGATGCGGCCAATCTCCGGCGGATTGTGCTTGGAGCTCAAAAAATACTGCGGGATCAATACTTCCACCGCATCCGGCCGGAATTGTTCAAGCATGGCCCGGGCGTCGCGGTAGCAGCGTCCGGCGGGAACGCCGAACTGGGTTCCGCACTGCCGCAGGGTGGCATCGTCAATGTCGCAAATCGCCAGTTCCACATCGTCGAAACGGCTCAGACCCGGCAGATGATAGACCTGTCCGGCATGGCCGAGTCCGATGACTCCGATCTTCAATTTCTTCACCGCAACGATTCCTTTCCGGCGGGATCAACCCGCATCTTTGGTTTGGTCAAATATAAGTATATCGCATTTTTTTTCAAAAAGAAGGGCAATAAAGCTTGAAAATTATATAAAAATCGCATATTGTATCTTCAAACCCGGAAAGGACGCCATGAATCCCGCCGGAGATTTCATCAAACGCCATCTCAATCTGCATATGGTCGGGCTGATCGACATCCGGAAGCCGTTGCCGGGATCGGAACGGCTGCATCGCCACCGTTTCTGGCAGATCAATCTGGCCTGCGCCGGAGAGATCGGCCTCTGGAGCCAGCATACCCGGCAGCGCTTCTGCGCCGGCGATCTGCTGGTCGTCCCGCCGGGTGCGCCGCACTATCTGGATTACAGCCGGTGTGGAGTTTATCGCGGATTGACCTTCAAATTCGACCTGACCGCGGACCATGCGCCGCCGGACGATGAGTTTCTGCTGGTTCGCGGCGACGCCGCCAGCCGCCGCCTGATCGCGGCGGTGACGGAGCTTTGCCGGGGCTTTCTGCCGCAGGCGCTGGAAACGCCCAACCGCGAATTCAATGTGCCGGCCGGCGGCATGGGGCATTTGCCGCTTGAGGACATGCTGTGGGGCGTGCTGCGCTATTACTATCTGGCGCGGGCGCAGCACCGTTCCGGCGGCGAAATCTTTTTCCGGCTGCGGGAGCTCATCGCCCGGCGCAACGGCGCGCCGGTCACGGTGGCCGAGCTGGCCGCCGAGGCGGGCTATTCGACCGGTCATCTCCGCGTTCTGGTCCGGGAGCGGACCGGAGAGCCGACCAAGACCTTTATCGACAAGGAACGCATCGCGATCATCCGCAACCATCTGAAATACACCAGTCTGAACATGAGCGAACTGGCTGCGCGGCTGGGCTTCTGCCATCTGCTCTATTTCAACAAATTCTTCCGCAAATACGCCGGCTTGTCGCCGCTGGCTTACCGCAAGCGCTGCTGGCAGGAAGAATAGCGCGATCGGGCGCCCGCCGGACTGCAAAGGTCAGACGGCGCGTTTGCCGCCGCGCAGTTTGCGATAGGCCGCCGGCGACATGCCGTAGCAGCGCTTGAACAGGCTGTAAAAGCGGCTCAGGCTCCGGAAGCGGAGCTGTTCGGCAATTTCCAGAATGTCAACGTTGCTGTCGGCCAGCATTCGGGCGGCGTGATTGATCCGGAGCTCGTTCACGAAATCGGTGGGGGTTTTGCCGAGATAGCGCCGGAAGGATTTGCAGAGGTGGCCGGGGGTCCGGCAGGCCAGCTTCTGCATGCGCTCGACTCCGGCGCGGAGGTTTTCTTCGCGGCGCATCTGCGAACAGAGTTTCTCCAGCCATTCGGGGACGTGCGCTTCGCTCAGCAGATTGATTTCGTCGATGAAAAATCGGCTGTAAAGATCGCCCAGCAGAATCTTGAGCTTGATCCGGCGCAATTGCGGCGACTCCGCCGGATTGTTCAATTTCAGCAGCTTGGCATAGAGCGACCCGGTGGCCACCGGGTCGAGCCGGAAGGACGGCGGCAGCACCGGCGCGGTCAGCTGCTGGAGAAAGGCGTCGTTTTCGAGATAGACGCTCAGGCTCAGAAACAGCTCCAGATCGAAGTCGAGCAGCACGATCTCGGCCTTGCCGAAGCCTTCGGCGGGAGCGAAGCCATGGATATCGTCGGGACGCATGAACACCAGGTCCCCGGCGGTCAGCTGTTGCCGGTCGCCATTGACATTATGCAGCAATCCACCGGAATTGACCAGTACGATTTCGGCGAAATCGTGACAGTGCCGGAGCGTCCCGGCCTGGGGAATGCGGTGGAAAAAAAGATCGCCGCCGGTCTGCATGAAACGGAACTCTTTCTCCTGCGTCCAGGTGATTTCATGGCAGGATATCCGGGCGCCCAGCGCCGGATCGAGCCAGCCTTCGGCGGTCTGACGGTTGTTGTCCAAGGATCATCCTCCGAGTGTGCGCCTGCGCGGTTGCGATTTCCATCACAATGATAATATAGAGCAAAAAAAAGAGATTGACAAGGAAGCATGGAAAAATAAACGGATTAATTTATAGTCAGCACAACATTGCGGAGGTTCCCATGGTTTTCGACAAACGGCAATTCATCGCTTCGGTTCTGAACTCTCCCCGGCGCAAAACCGTACCGGTCATGACTTCGCCCGGCGCGGAGCTGATCGGAGCGAAGCCGCGCGCGGTCTTTCAGGACGGGGAACTTCAGTTCCGCTGCATTCGGGCATTGAGCGAGGCCGCTCCGGTCGACGCTCAGGTGACTTTCATGGATCTGTCGATCGAAGCCGAAGCCTTCGGCAGCGAAATCACCTTTTCGGATTACGAGAACCCGACCGTTTCCCGGCCGCTCGCCGGCACCGCGGCGGCGATCCGCGCCCTGCGGATTCCGGCAGTGGGTTCCGGGCGGACCGTCGAGGTGCTGAAGTGCGCCCGGCTCTGCGCGGAACGGCTGGAACGGCCGACCTTCGGCGGCATCATCGGTCCCTATTCGCTGGCCGGACGGCTGGCGGATATGACCGAAATGATGATGCTGGCCGCCGCCGAGCCGGAAACCGCGCACGCGCTGCTGGCCAAAACTTCCGCTTTTCTGAAGGAATATCTGCTGGCAGTCAAGGAGACGGGCGTAGCCGGGGCGATCATCGCCGAACCGGCGGCGGGGCTGCTTTCCTCGGACATGTGCCGGGAATTCGCCGCCGATTATCTACGGCCGATCATCGCGGCGGTCCGGGACGACGGGTTCATGGTAATTCTGCACAACTGCGGCAAAACCGAAAAGCAGGTCGATGCGCTGCTCTCCACCGGAGCGGATGCGCTGCATGTCGGCAACGCCGTCGAAATTCTCGATATTCTGGCTCAAGTTCCGGAAAATGTTCCGGTCATGGGCAACCTTGACCCGGTCGGCGTGTTCAAATCCATGGATGCGAACGCGGTATTCGAACGCACCATGGCGTTGCTCCGCAAAACCGCGCCTTATCGCAATTACGTGCTCTCCAGCGGCTGCGACCTGCCGCCGGCGGTGCCGCTCGACAATGTGAAAGCGTTTCTTGAAGCCTTGAAGGTTTACAACAATCAAATCGGAGACTGAATCATGACGGATTTCGAAGCTCTCAAAACCGCGGTGATCAAGGGCCGGCGCAACGATGTGACCGCCATCGTCCAGGCGGCGATCGACGCCGGGGAGGACATCAACGCCATTCTCGATTCGGGCATGATCCCGGCCATGCGTGAAATCGGCGAACGCTTCAGCCGCAACGAAGCCTATGTCCCGGAACTTCTGATCGCCGCCCGCGCCATGCAGTCCGGGCTGTCGCTGATCGAACCCCTGATTGCCGCTTCCGGGCGCAAGTCGATGGGCAAAGTCGCCATCGGCACCGTCAAGGGCGATTTGCACGACATCGGCAAGAATCTGGTGGCGATCATGCTCCGCGGCGCGGGTTACGATGTGGTCGACCTCGGCGTCAATTGCGACGTGGCCAAGTATGAGGAAGGCGCCGCACAGGGCGCCCAGATCGTCGCCTGCAGCAGTCTGCTCACGACCACCATGCCCTACATGAAGGAAGTGGTCGAACACTTCCGGGGCCGGGGGCTCAAGGTCATCATCGGCGGCGCTCCGGTCACCCGCGCTTATTGCGATGAAATCGGCGCCGACGGCTACAGCGAAGACGCCAACGGCGCGGTCAAGCTGGTCGACAGCCTGCTCAAAGCCTGTTGACCGATGATTGAAAGCTCCGTTATGCGCATTACCGTAACCGAACCGGAGAATCTGGCCCGGCTGCTGGCCCGCGCGGGGCATGCGCCCGATCTGCGTTGCGGCGGGCGCGGCACCTGCGGCCGCTGCCGGGTGCGGCTGCTTTCCGGCGAATGGGAGTCGGACGGTCGCCGGATCAGTGCTCCGGCCGAGGCTCTGGCCTGCCGCACCCGTCTGACGGGCGCGGCGGGCGAGGTTGAATTCACGCCGGCCCCGACCCATGGCGACGTTGCTTCCGGGTGGCATTCGCGGCCGCTGCCGGAGTGTGCCGAAAGCGTGATCGGCGTCGATCTCGGTACCACCACCATTGCCGCGGTCAAAATCCGCGCGGGCCGGATCGTCGGCCGGGCGGGGTGCTTCAACGCCCAGAACCGTTACGGCGACAATGTCGTCTCCCGGATCAACGCCGCTGCCGCCGATCTGGCGGGCTTGCGGCAGGCGGTGCGCGATTCCGTCGACGGTTTGCTTCAAGAGCTCGGCGCCGACGATGTATGCCGGATTGCGGTGGCCGGCAACACGGTGATGACCACGCTCTTTCACGGCATCGATCCCTCAGCGATCGGGGTGCTGCCGTTCACGCCGCCGGCGCGCATCTTCGCGCCCGAATCATGGCGCGGCATTCCGTTGCTGACCGTGCCGTGCATCGCCGGATATGTCGGCGGCGACCTCACCGCGGGGTGGCATGAGACGCAGCCCGCCGTCGGCGAAATGCTGGTCGATATCGGCACCAACTGCGAAATCATGTTTCATACCGCCTCGGGCATCGTCTGCAGCGCGGCGGCGGCGGGGCCCGCGTTTGAAGGCGCCGGACTCCATTTCGGCTGCCGCGCGGCGGCCGGAGCGATCGATCATTACGATGGAGCGGGGGTTTTTTCCGTGCTGGGCGGCGGCGAGCCGCGGGGACTCTGCGGTTCGGCCTTCATCGATTTTCTGGCGGTGGAACGGGCCGCCGGCCATCTGAATGAATTCGGCCGTTACCAGCCCCGGGCGGAAACCATGACGATCACGCCGGAAATTTTCGTCCATGAATACGACATCGAGCAGCTGTTGAAGGCCAAGGCCGCGGTCTGGGCCGGCATCCGCACCCTGGAAGAATATTGCGGCCGGAAGGCGAACCGGATTTATCTGGCCGGGGGATTTGCGCAGAATCTCGATCTCGAACGCGCCGTCGCCATCGGGATGCTGCCCGAGCGCACTTATGAAATCGTCGGCAACACCAGTCTGGGCGGGGCGGCGCGCCTCGCCGCCGCGCCGGAAACGATGGCTGAACTGGAGCGGTTGATCGATCTGCCGCGCGAAGTTCCGCTCAACACGCTGCCCGGCTTCGAAGACAACTTCATCGACGGCTTGCTGCTGCCGTGAAATTCAAGGTACTCAGCTGCCGGGTCTTTCAACCCGAATTCGAGGCCGTGCGGGCGGAGTCGCCGCACGAGTTCGAGCTGGAGTTCGTGGATATCGCCGAACATCTCCAGCCGGCGGTCCTGCGGCGGAAACTGCAACAGCGGATCAATGAAACCGGCGCCGGCGATGCGATTCTGCTCGGCTACGGCTTGTGCGGCACGGCGGCGGCGGGCTTGTGCGCCCGGCGGATTCCGCTGGTGCTTTTCCGCAGTCACGACTGCGGCGGCGTATTGCTCGGCAGCCGCTGCCGGTTCGAACAGATATTCCGGCCGATGCCGAGTACGCCGTTCGCTTCGGCGGGCATGGTCTCCGCCGGCCAACCGTATTTCAGCGACGGCATGGCCGCCGGCGGCGGAACCTACGCCGAATGGGTCGAGCAATACGGCGAGGAGGCGGCGCAATACCTCCGCGACGCGCTCCATCCCCGGCTCGACGGCCGGTTGCAGCCGATTTTCTTCATCCACACCGTGCCTGCGCCCGAGGCGGTCGCCGCCTGCCGGGCCTGCGCCGCGCAGGAAGAGCGCGAATTCCGCGAACTGGAGGGCAGTTTGCGGCTGGTGCGGATGCTGCTGGCCGGGGATTGGCCGGAAGCAGACTTCCTCGTCGTTCCGCCCGGAAACCGCGTTCAGCACACCGGCGACTGGGAGCGGATCATGGCTTCCGCCCCTCCGCCGAAATCACGATCTTGCCGCCCGGTGAAACATCCGGTGAAATAAATCGCGGAGTTTCCGATATGACGCTTGCGGAACCGCATCCCGAGGGGTAACTGTAAAAAAACCGGAAACAGGTTGACCGGTTCATGACAACCCGGGGGCGAGACCGCCGGATCGGAAGGCGATGGCGAAGACGATCGGACGATAGAGTCGCAAAGAAAAAGCGGGCGGCCGGAAAAAGCCCGCAATCCTGTTGTCTTCGTGTATTCAACCGGGCCCCAACCCGCAGGAGCGAGGCCCGGCAGAATCTTAGCTCCGCTTCAAATCCGCAGTCCGCCGTCGATTTCCAGAATTTTGCCGTTGACGAAATCGTTTTCGATGATGAATTTGACGGCGGCGGCAATTTCCGTCATTTCGCCCAGTCGCCGCAACGGCACCTGAGCCACGATTTTCTCCTGGATCTCGGGTTTGATCGCGGCCACCATTTCGGTTTTGACGTAGCCCGGCGCGATTGCCGCACAGCGGATGCCGTAACGCGCAAGTTCTTTGCTCCAGACCACGGTCATGGCGTCGACTCCGGCTTTGGCGGCTGAGTAGTTGGTCTGGCCGAAATTCCCGGCGCGGCAGACCGAAGAGATGTTGATGATGACGCCGCCGTTGCCGGAAACGGCCATCGCGGCGGCGGCTTCCCGGGCGCAGAGAAAGACGCCGGTCAGATTTACCTCGATGACGCTTTGGAAGTCGGCCAGCGGCAGGGTTTGAACCGCCTGATCTTTGATTTTGAGCAACAACCCGTCGCGGGTGATCCCGGCGTTGTTGACCAATATATCGAGGCCTCCCTCTTCGGCGATCCGGGCAAACATCGCTTTGACCGAAGATTCGTCGCGCACGTCGCAACCATGGGGGATGATTCCGGCGTCGGGCCCGGCACTTTGGCTCAAAGCCTCCATCGCCTCCCGGTTGATGTCGCAGCCGTGGACGATCGCTCCGGCGGCGGCCAGTTCAAGGGCGATCCGGCGCCCCAGACCGCGGCTGGCGCCGGTGACCAGACAATGTTTATTTTTAATATCCATAAAGCAAAGCCTTTCCTCAGTATTGATAGAATCCGGCGCCGCTTTTGCGTCCCAGTCTGCCCGCCGCGACCAGTTGATTTATGGTCGCCGCCGGGGCGAAATCCGCCCGTCCGGTTGAGCGCTGAAGCACT
The DNA here is from genome assembly GCA_036677805.1 of Victivallaceae bacterium. Classification (GTDB taxonomy): domain Bacteria; phylum Verrucomicrobiota; class Lentisphaeria; order Victivallales; family Victivallaceae; genus SIG78. The sequence continues at coordinate 14,449 of JAVBVS010000024.1, forward strand.
TCGAGAATGTGCTTGCAGACATCCAGCCCCACCAGGTCGGCCACCTTCAGCGGCCCTGCCGGATAGAGCGCGCCAAGTTCCATCGCCGTATCGATCGCTTCCGGGGTGGCGACGCCTTCGTCGAGCAGTTTGGCCGCCTCGTTGATCAACGGCAGAAGCAATCGGTTGACGATGAAACCGGGAGAATCCCTGACCTCGACTACGGTTTTGCCGCAGGCGTCGAGAATGGCGTTGACCCGGGTTTTGACTTCCGGCCTCAGGATTGGCGTGAGAATCAGTTCGACCAGTTCGAGTTTGGTCGGCGGATTGAAAAAATGAATCCCGAGAAACCGTTCCGGCCGGACCAGTCCGGCCGCCAGCGTCATAACGCTCAGGGAGCTGGTATTGGTGCCGATGATGGCCTCGGGGGAGATCACGGCCTCAAGCCGGGCGTAGAACTCTTTTTTGATTTCCGGATTTTCGACGATCGCTTCGATCACCAATCCCACCGGCGCCAGACTTTCGACTCCGTCGGCGACGGCAATCAGACTGACGATTTCCGCCGCCCTCTCAGGGGCGAGTTTGCCTTTTTCCACACTGCCGGACAAACGTTTCCGGATTTTGCCCAGGCCATTTTGCGCCCACTCTTTTTCCACGTCCCAAAGCACCACTCTGAAGCCATGCTCGGCCAACATCTGAGCGATGCCGCCGCCCATGACGCCGCTTCCGGCCACACCGATAATCGGATTGTTCATAACGCTTCCTCCGCTGTTAAATGTTTTCCAGCAATATCGCCAGACCCATGCCGCCGCCGATGCACAATGAAGCCACGCCGAGCGCCGCGTTCCGGCGCTTCATCTGGTACATCAACGTCACCACAATGCGCGCACCGCTGGCCCCGACCGGGTGTCCCAACGCGATGGCGCCGCCATTGACGTTGACCTTCGCCGCATCAAGGCCGAGCTGCTCGATCACCGCCAGCGACTGAACCGCAAACGCTTCATTGAGCTCCCACAAATCAATGTCACCGGGATTCATGCCGTTATTTTTGAGGAGCTTGCGGACCGCTCCGATCGGTCCCAGACCCATCAGTTCCGGCGCACAGCCCATGCCGGCGACATCAACGATCCGAACGCATTGCGAACGCGTTTGGATCATATCTTCGGCCGCCACCACCACCGCCGCGCCGCCATCGTTGATTCCGGAAGCGTTGCCCGCCGTCACCGTGCCGTCCGGTTTGAATGCCGGGCGCAGTTTGGCCAGCGCCGCCAGATCGGTTTGCGGACGCGGATATTCATCGGCGTCAATCACGATCTCCTGTTTCCGCTGTTTTACCGTCACCGGGACCATCTCCGCCCGGAATAATCCGGCGGCCATTGCCGCCGCCGCGCGGCGCTGGCTTTCCACCGCGAAAGCATCCTGTGCCTTGCGGGGAATGGCGAATTTCTCCGCGATATTCTCGGCGGTCATCCCCATGTGGTATTGTCCGAAAACATCGGTCAGAGCATCATGGGTTACCGTATCGCAGGCGGTGCAGTCACCCAGGCGTGCGCCCTGACGCAGCGCCGGCAGAATATAGGGCGCGCCGCTCATGGATTCGGTCCCGCCGGCCAGAATGGCGGCGGCTTCTCCGGCGCGTACCGCGCGGAACGCCAGATCGATCGCTTTCAAACCCGAACCGCAAACCTGGTTGACGGTGTATGCCGACGCCGTCACCGGCACGCCGCAGCCGATGGCGATCTGGCGCGCCGGATTCTGGCCGAGACCGGCCTGCAGCACATTGCCGATGATCACTTCATCCATGCTCTCGGCGCTCAAGCCGGAACGCTCCAAAGCCGCCATGGCGGCGATGCGGCCCAGTTCCGTTGCCGACAATTGCGCAAAACAGCCGTTCAGCGCGCCGATCGGAGTTCGTGCGGCGCCTGCAATCAATACTTTTTTCATATTCTTTCCTCCCCGTTGGTGGCTGCGAAAATGGAATTCGGCATCAGCTTGAGCTGGTCCGCAATTTCAGGCTTGAAGGCCATATGATCGAGAATATCTTTCTGCAAATCGATTCCCGGTGCGATTTCGGTCAGCAAAAGACCCCTGGGGGTCAGGACGAACACTGCGCGTTCGGTGATGTAAAATACCTTCTGGCCCCGTTGCATGGCATATTCGCCGCTGAAGGTCACATGTTCGACCGCGTCGACGAATTTATCGAATTTGCCTTCGGAGTCGATCTGCAATTTGCCGTCGCGGAAGGCCACCGCCAGTCCCCCGGCGGTGAAAGTTCCGGTCAGGATCAGGATTCGGGCGGTCTGGGTAATGTCGACAAAGCCGCCGATTCCGGCGATCCGGCCGCTGAATTTACTGACGTTGACATTGCCCTGGCGGTCGACTTCGGCCATGCCCAGAAAGGCGATATCCAAGCCGCCGCCGTTATAAAAGTCAAACATGTAGGGCTGATCAATGACGGCCTGCGGATAGTGGGCGGCCCCGAAGCTCAAGCCCGATTCCGGCAAGCCGCCGATCGGGCCGGATTCCACGGTCAGCGTGATGCGGTCGAGCTGGCCTTTTTCCCGGGCGATCATGGCAATGCCTTCAGGCAGTCCGATGCCGAGGTTGACGATGGCGCCGGGGGCGATTTCGAGGAAGGCGCGACCGCAGACATAACGTCTGGCGCCATCTTCCAGCGGCGGCAGGTTCAGGGTGTTGATATCGCCCTGCTTAAGATAGTTCTCATTATACTTTTCGGCATAGGTCTGCATGTCTTCGGCGCCTTCGGCCACGACTGCCGCATCGACGTAAATGCCGGGGATTTTTATGCTTTTGGGGTCGCGCGAATAATCCGCAACCATGCGCGATACCTGAACAATCACTTTGCCGCCGGAATTTTTGACCGCCTGCGCAATGGAAAGCGCTTCCGCGGTAATCACCTCGTCGTCGAAGGAAATATTGCCGAACGAGTCCGAGGCGCTTCCCCGCAGCAGCGCATAGTTGATCGGGAACCCGTGATAAAACAGATATTCGCGACCCCTGAGTTCGATCAATTCAACCAGATCTTCCCGGGTCCGGTCATTGAGTTTTCCGCCCATGTTTCTCGGATCGACGAAAGTCCCCAGCCCGATGTGCGAAACCCGGCCCGGATTGCCGGCGGCGATTTCCCGGAAGAGATGGCTGATCACGCCCTGTGGAAAATTGTAGGCTTCGATTTTGTTTTCCAACGCCAGCCGTCCCATGGCCGGAGCCAGATTCCAATGTCCGCCGACCACTCTTTTGAGCAATTTTTCATGGCCCAGATGGTTCAGCCCGCGAATCTTGCCGTCACCCTGTCCGGCGGCGTAAACCAGAGTCAGATTCTGCGGGGTTCCCTCCCGCAGAAAACGTCTTTCCAGCGCCGCGGTCAACGCCTCGGGGTGGGTGCAGCCGACGAACCCGCCGGTTGCAATGGTGGAATCGCTTGCGATCATGGCGACTGCTTCATCCGCCGTCATCACCGATACTTTTTTCATGACAGAACCCTTACTGATTGAATTCCCGGAATGATTGGAATCGATATTCGGGTTCGGATGTAGCAATATTGATGCCAACTATGACGGCGCTGCGTAATTTCAGTAAGGAAATGTTGCGACAGCCATACCGGAAGCAGGGTTCGGCGGGACGAAAAAGAGAGGAAAGTGTCCTCTGAAAAGGACACTTATACCGGATGTGTCTAAAGTGTTCTGGAAATAAAACACTTTTCCGAAATAAATCGCAAAAAGTGTTCCGTAAAAGCTACATTTTCAGCTTGCGCATCCGGTGATACAAGTTGGAGCGGCTGATCTTGAGCAGACGTGCCGCTCGCGCTTTTTTATTGCCCGAGGCTGCCAGCGCCTGTTTGATCGCCAGCCGTTCCGTCTGCTCGAGATTGTACTGCATGGCGGCGACCTGATCCGGGTGGCCGTCGCCGTTGCCGGCCAGATGCCCGGGCTCGATGACGCCTTCGCTGCCGATCAGATTGACCGCGCGTTCGAGCGCATTTTTCAATTCCCGGATATTGCCGGGCCACGATTGCCGCTTCAGGTGCCTGAGCGCCGCGGGCGAAATTTCGTCGACATATCGGCCGAGATGATTGCAGATTTCGTCGAGCAGCGCTGGGGCCAGCAGGTCAATATCCTCGACCCGTTCCCGCAAGGCCGGAATCTTGATCGAAACCACATTCAGCCGGTAGAACAGATCCGCCCGGAATTTACCGGAATCAACCAGCTGCTCAAGATTCTGATTGGTCGCGGCAATGATCCTGACATCGACCGCCAGAGGGTAATTCGAGCCGATTTTCTCGATCTCCTTTTCCTGCAGCGCCCGCAACAGTTTCGACTGCATGCCGTGCGCCATGTCGCCGATCTCGTCCAGAAACAGGGTGCCGCCGTCGGCGGTTTCAAATTTTCCGGCCTTGCCGCCGCGCCTGGCTCCGGTGAACGCGCCGGCTTCGTACCCGAAGAGCTCCGATTCGAGGAGTTCCGCCGGAATCGCCGCGCAGTTGACCTTGACCAGAGGCTTGTTGGAACGTGCGCCGGCGTGGTGGATGGCGTGCGCGAAGAGCTCCTTGCCGGTGCCGCTTTCACCCAGCAGCAACACATTGGAATCGGTTGCCGCTGCTTTCTCAGCCATGGCTTTGGCCTGAAGAATCTTTTCACTGCCGCCGATGATGCTCTGGAAGGAATATTTGACCCGTCCCGGCGGAAGGGTTCTGAAACTCTCCACCTGGCGCTGCAGATTGGCAATGCGGCGACGGAGGGTGTCAAGTTCTTCGATATTGCGGAAGAGCACCATGCCGATGGCGCCAATGATTCGACCGTCTTTGATCAGGGGAAAGCGCGAAGCGATCATGGGGTTGCCTCTGATCAACTGAAGATGCGCTTTTTCGACCTTGCCCGACTTCAATATCTCGGGCAGGCGGGTGTTTTCGATCACTTTGCCGACCGCCTGACCCACGGCGTCTTCCGGCTTGATGCCCAGAAACTCGGCGTAGGCCTTGCTGATGGAGGTGATCACGCCGTCGGCGTCAACCACCACAATCCCCTCGTAAGCCTGTTCCAGCAATTTATCGAGAATGCAGCGTTCACGGGAGTTTAAGTCTTTTGCGGTCATATCGTGTTCTGTCTGCCGTTTTTTCACCCTCACCACTCTCCTGTAATATAAGCCGATATCCGGCCGTTTGCCAACCGGAATGCCTGAAATCGATCCATTTTCAGCATACCCCGTTTCATGGATGTGGCCATTCCGAGCGCCGCCGCGCTTTTCAACGGAGGACCGTCATCAAAAGGGGATATTTTCCGTAGCATGCAGACCTTTTCGGGATTTTCCCGTGGGGCCGATCACGCCGAACGCCGTTCCCGCTGGACAGAAAGTCCGCAGGGGGACTGCGAATTTTAACAGAAGTTTCGGCGATTGCTTGCGGCATCGGCAAAGCATTTCATCGCAGCAGGTTGCTCGCCGTATTCTAGCGATCCCATCACTTGTGATGACAATTTCTACAAACATAAAAAAGGCCCAAAGAACACGCTGTAAACATTTGCATTATCAACAATATTACTGAGAAAAAAGAAAATGATGGACGAACATTACATGTCCCGCATTGAGGACAAGAAGGTTTCGATAATTGAAAAGATTTCATTTTCAGTGTCATTGTCATCCAAGAGGAGAAATGAATGGTTTCTTGTTTTCAGGGCAGGATGGCATCATCAATCAAGGTGAGGTATTTGCCCATTTTACCTTTGAGGAAAAGAGAAAGCACAAATCCGGTTCGTTCTCCTGCAATTCTGGATATGAATTTTACCTCTATATTTTTTTCATGAGTTTCTACGATAAAACGTTCGCTTCCCAGAAATTTCGGGATTCGGTTTTTCTTTAAGAAGGCACGGTTTATCCAGTAGGAATAATCGACGACGTTAAAAAACTCCAATCTTGAGCTGCAAAGCAGCATATTGTGATTGGTCTCAGTGAGCAATTCCCAGGTTATTCGCTCAAGGTGTAATGTCAACTTCCCCTTTTGGAAATTATCAAGCTCAAGAAAGATTTTGGTATCATGTAAGTAGCTGGCCAAAAAGACAATATCATGGTCAAAATTAGAGTTTGTCCGTAAAGAATATTCCAATGGAATATACTCTGATTGCGAAAATAGCTTAGCAAAATCGACCTGTTCCATCATTTCTTCCCCCATTGGTTCTCGACATCGTGCCCTCCAGGAAGGAGTTGCGGGCGACCGGTTCCACGGTTCAAGTTCAATATGCCATTTTTATGAAAATTACAATTGCTGTTGCTGATTTTCATAAAACATAGGCGTCGCGGTTAAGATATCCGGTTCGGTTCGGCAAATCCGGCGTTCGACGAAGAAGCTGAATCCAGGGAATGATTCAGATGAAATCGAAGAACGGAAACGGACCGGACTCGAACCGGCGACCTCCCGGGCCACACGGCGCATGAGCGCCCAGCCTGAGCGAAGCGAAGGCGACCGCCAACAGCAAAGGAGGTGCGCCGGGGCTTTGTCCCCGGCAAGCGCAGCGGTCGGACGAAGATGTTTTTTGAGCCGGAAAGTTATACTTTCCGGGCAAAAGAGATTGCATGGAGACCCGGGCCACACGGCGCGCAAGCGCCGAGCCTGAGCGAAGCGAAGGCAACCGCCAACAGCAAAGGAGGTGCGCCGGGGCGTCGCCCCGGCAAGCGCAGCGGTCGGACGAAGATGTTTTTTGAGCCGGAAAGTTGCATTTTCCGGGCAAAAAAAATCGGAGGCCGTCAAGCACCTCCGCCGCATGTCGAAAAAAATGGGGTGGGAGACCGGACTCGAACCGGCGACCTCCTGGGCCACAACCAGGCGCTCTAACCAACTGAGCTACAACCACCATCAAAAAGCGTAGATTTAATATACTCGATTCAGCTGAAAAAGCAAACCGGAATTGGCGCTTTTTTTACAAAAAAATCTCCCCGACAGACCGAACCGCCGGAGAGATTTTTTTACTTCCGTCAGCTTAGCCGAGAGAAATTGCGCTGCAGGGGCATTCGCCCACGCAAGCGCCGCAGTCGATGCATTCCGCTTCATTCACTTTCGCGGTACCATCGACGACTTCGATCGCGTTGACCGGACAGGTCGCGGCACAGACACCGCAGCCGGTGCAGGCGGATTTGTCAACTTGGGCAGCCATTTTCATTCTCCTTAAGAAACTAATGATTTTAGTCAGGGGAAAACCCCTTCCGGTGGCATAATATAATCCATTACGGCCGGTTTGTCAACTTTGGTATGGATCAAATATCGTAACGCACTGTTCCGGTGGTGCCGAAGCGGTGACATTCGAGCAGATATTTGATTCCTTCTTCCGCTGAATCGACAATATGATACAGCTCAAGGTCATCCGGCGAAATGTAGGCATTTTCCTTGATCGAGCCCTCGATCCAGCGCAACGCGCCTTCCCAGAATTCGCGGCCGATCAGGATCAGCGGCACCCGGTTGATTTTGCCGGTCTGGACCAGTGTCAGCGATTCGAAAAATTCGTCGAGCGTGCCGAAGCCGCCGGGGAAGATGAAAATGCCCAGAGTATACTTCACAAAACTGACCTTGCGGATGAAAAAATAACGGAAGTGCAGCGATTTGGTCTGATAGGCGTTGGGGCGCTGCTCATGGGGCAGTTCGATGTTGAGTCCGACGGTGAGGCCGCCGGCCTGATGGGCGCCTTTCTGCGCGGCCTCCATAATCCCGTTGCCGCCGCCGGTAATCACGCCATAGCCGTTTTCGGCCAGGAGCTTGCCGAGCTTTTCGGCTTCGGCGTAGTAGCGGTCGCCGACCGGGGTGCGCGCGGAGCCGAAGACCGTAATCATCGGCGTTTCGAGCGACGCCATCTCTTCGAAGCTGTCGACGAATTCAGCCATGATCCGGAAGATCCGCCAGGTGTCGAACTGCGAAACTTCGAGCGCCGAGGCGAACTGCTGGTGGCAGGGATGATTGGCGGGACTGATTTTGGGCGGGATTGATGCATTCATAATAATTGAAGCTCCATGAAAATAAGGCGTGGCGGCAAGGGCGGCTCCGGCCGGTGCCCCCCCGGACGGAAACATCGCGGTTCCGGACGGCGCTGCCGTGGGTTTTCTGCGGCCTGCGCCGCAATCGTTCTGCTGCAATATACCACCAATCGTATTTTCCGCAACTTTTTTTCAATCATTTATTGCAAAAAGCGGGCGAAAACATTATATTATAGCCGCCTTTACATCGTTTCTCCGGACGGTTGCCGGAGGAACGTGCGGCCGTGACGCCGCGGCGGGGACGCCGCGCCGCGCTCAGGGCACGGGAGCTGGAGTGAACGCACAACTTTTCAGGAGCGTGTGAACATATGGCGGACTTTTATCTGGATTTTGAGAAGCCGATTGCCGAGCTGAGAACCAAGCTCCGGGAGTTGGCCGAAATCAGCGCCAATACGCCGAGCATCGCAATGACCGATTGCATCAAGCTGCTCGAAAAGCAATTGGAAGAGACGATCAAGGATACCTACGCCAATCTCAACCGCTGGCAGCGCGTTCAGTTGGCCCGGCATCCGGAGCGGCCTTACGCGCTCGATTATATTGAACGGATCTTCACCGATTTTACGGAGTTTCACGGAGACCGCCGCTTCGCCGACGACAAGGCGATGATCGGCGGTTTCGCTTTGCTGGACAAATACCCGGTGATGGTCATCGGTACCCAGAAGGGCCGGGACATGAAATCCAACCTTTTCCGGAATTTCGGCTGGCCGAGTCCGGAAGGTTATCGCAAGGCTCTGCGGCTGATGCAGATGGCCGATCGAGCCGGAGTGCCGGTCATCACTCTGATCGACACCCCCGGAGCCTATCCCGGCGTCTCCTCCGAAGAACGGCATATCGGCGAGGCGATCGCGGTCAATCTGCGTGAAATGTTTGCGCTCAAGGTGCCGGTGATCGCGGTGGTGATCGGCGAAGGCGGTTCGGGCGGGGCGCTGGGCATCAGCGTCGGCAACCGGATTCTGCTGATGGAAAATGCCTACTATTCGGTAATTACGCCGGAAGGATGTGCCGCGATCCTGTGGAAGAACCGCGCTTTCGCGCCCAAGGCGGCCGAGGCATTGAAGCTGACGGCCAAGGACCTCCAGAAACTGGACATCGCCGACGATATCGTGCCGGAGCCGCTGGGCGGCGCCCATCTTGATTACGACGTGACCGCCAGAAACCTCAAAACCGCGCTGAAGAAGCATCTCGCCGGGCTGCGCAAGCTCAGTGCCAAGACGCTCAAAGATCAGCGTTACGCCAAATTCCGCCAGATGGGGCTCGTCGCCGAAGGCATGATGCCGACCGGCGACACCGCGGCGGCGATCCGTGAATGAGTGACATTCCGGTCATCAGGCCGGCCGTGGAGAGTGACGTGCCGGGGATTCACCGGCTGCTGTCGGAATATGCCAGACGAGGCATTGTGCTCGACCGCAGCGAGGCCGATCTGTTTCATTATCTGAAAAACTTCACCGTGGCGGTCGACGCTTCGGGGACGGTGGTCGGCTGCATGGCGGTGCGTGATTTCGGCAACGATCTTCTGGAGGTGCGTTCCCTGGCGGTTGACGCCGACCGGCAGGGCGCCGGCATCGGGCGGCGGCTGGTCGAATCGGCCAAAGCGCGGCTTGACCTGAGCCGGGAGAGTTATCGGCTGTTCGCATTGACTCTGGCTCCGGACTTCTTTCTGCGCCTCGGTTTCACCGTGGTGAAAAAAGACCTGTTTCCGGAGAAAATCTGGCATGACTGCTCGCAGTGTCCGAAGCAGGATCATTGCGACGAAGTGGCGGTCATCTTCCGCGGCGGCGCGGGGACGGAATGAAACGCCGAGTGGCGGCCGAGCTCGGGGCGGACGCCGCCGGGCGGACGCTGATCGAGTACCTGACGCGGCGGTTCGATTACCGTACAGCGGCAGAGTGGCGCGAACGCATCGACCGGGGCGAAATCCGGCTTGACGGGGCATCCTGTCTCCCGGAAGCGCCGCTTCGCGCCGGCATGGTGCTCACCTATGAACCCACCGATATCGTGGAGCCGCCGGTGCGGAGCGATTACGCCATCTGCCATGCCGACGCCGATCTGCTGGTGATCGACAAGCCGGGCAATCTGCCGGTGCATCCGGCCGGACCTTACTTTGAACATACGCTTTGGGCGTTGCTGCATGAGCGTTATCCGACGCTGCATTTCATCAACCGGCTTGATCGCGAAACTTCGGGGCTGTTGCTGGCGGCGCTGCATCCGGAAAGCGCCCGTCGCCTGAGCCGCCAGTTGCCGGAGATGATCAAGGTCTATCAGGCGATCGTCCACGGCGAATTCCGGACGCCGGTTGACGCCGCGGGCCGGTTGTGTCGCGACGAGGCCAGTCCGGTGCGCAAAAAACAGTGCTTCGTGCCGGGTGGCGCGGAGGGCGAATTCGCGCATACTTGGCTCGCGCCGGCGCGCATCGTCCGTGATTTGAGTCTGGTGGAAGCGAAACTGGAGACCGGGCGGCTGCATCAGGTGCGGGCGACGCTGGCGGCGCTGGGCTTTCCGGTGGCCGGAGACAAGCTTTACGGACTGGACGAAACCATCTATTTGCGGTTGCGCGGCGACCGGCTCACGGCGGAGGATCGCGCGAAGCTCATGATCGACCGCCAGGCGCTGCACTGCGCGCGCCTTGAGTTCCGCCATCCCCGGGACGGGCGACGCATGGCGTTCGTCAGCCCGCTGCCGCCGGAATTGGCGGCGCTGCTTGAAGAATAGCCGGATTTCCGGGGTTCGGGATTGGAAAATTCCGCTTTCCGGTGGCATTGTATAGGGTGAATCATTCAGAGACAATTTTTCCATAACGACTCTGACGGCGGAGCCGGGAGGGCAAAGATATGTTCGGATTTTACCGTTTGGCGGCGGCGGTGCCGCAAGTGGAAGTGGCGGATGTGGCGTTCAACCGGGACGAAATTCTCCGGCTGTACCAACTGGCCGCCGCAGAGGGCGCCGCGGTGGCGGTTTTCCCGGAGCTGACATTGACCGGATACAGCGCCGGGGATCTGTTTTTTCAGCCGCGGCTCCAGCGCGCGGCGCTGGACGGGGTGGCGGCGCTGGCGGCGGCCACGCGGGAATCCGACACACTGCTGGTAGTCGGCGCGCCTTTCGCTGTGCGCGACAAATTGTTCAATACCGCGTTTGTGCTCGGCGGCGGTCAGATTCTGGGCGCGGTGCCCAAGCAGCTGCTGCCCAATTACCGCGAATTCTACGAGAAACGCCAGTTTCAGTCGGGCCGCGGCGTAACCGGCGAGACGTTGGAGCTGGCGGGTTTCCGGGTGCCGTTCGGAACCGATCTGGTCTTTACCGACGGCGAAGGCTTCCGGTTCGGCGTGGAAATCTGCGAAGATCTCTGGGGCGTGGTGCCGCCGAGCTCGTGGCTGGCGCTGGGCGGGGCGCTGGCCGTGTTCAACCCTTCGGCGGGCACCGAGCTGGCGGCCAAGGCCGCCTACCGGCGCGAGCTGGTCAAGCAGCAGAGCGCGCGGATTCTGGGTGCTTATGTGCTGGCTTCGGCGGGGGTCACCGAGTCGACTACCGACGTGGTTTTCGGCGGTCATGCCCTGATCGCTGAAAACGGTCGGCTGGCGGCGGAAAGCGAGCGCTTTCGGCGTGAAGGCGAACTGATTTTCGCCGACATCGACTTCGAGCGGCTGACCGCGGCGCGGTTGTCCGAGAGCAGTTTCAACGACAATCCGCTGCCCGAGAATATGCGCTTTCGCACGGTCGAGTTGCCCGGAGCCGTATTGTCGGCTCCGGATTTCCGTTATGCCTGGAATCCGCCGCGACCTCTGGTGCCGCCGGATGCCGAGCGGGTGGAGCGCTGCCGCGAAATCTTCCACATCCAGAGCGCGGGGCTGGCCAAGCGGCTGACCCATACCCGGGCGCGAAGCATGGTCATCGGGGTTTCGGGCGGACTGGATTCGACGCTGGCGCTGCTGGTGGCGGCGGAGTGCGCGCAGCTGCTGGGGCTGCCGATGAGCACGATCAAGGCGTTCACCATGCCCGGTTTCGGTACGACGGCGCGGACTCGCGACAACGGCGCGCGGCTCTGCGCCGCGCTGGGCGTCGAATTGACGGCGGTCGACATCACGCCGGCGGCTTTGCGCCACTTCAGCGATATCGGTCACGATCCGGAGGTGCTGGACACCACCTATGAGAACGTTCAGGCGCGGGAACGCACCCAGATTCTGATGGATGTGGCCAATAAAACCGGCGGACTGGTGATCGGCACCGGCGATCTGTCGGAAATCGCGCTGGGCTGGAGCACCTACAACGGCGACCATATGTCGATGTATGCGGTCAACTGCTCGATTCCCAAGACCCTGATCCGCTATATGCTCGAAACCGTGGCCGAGGAAAAGGGCGGCGCGCTGGCGGAGGTGCTGCGCGACATCATCGCGACTCCGGTCAGCCCGGAATTGCTGCCGCCCGACGCGGCGGGGGGGATCGAACAGAAGACCGAGGAAATTCTCGGGCCCTACGAACTGCACGATTTTTTCCTCTACCATTTTCTCAAATATCAGGCGGAGCCGGAAAAAATCCGGGCGCTGGCGGCGGCGGCATGGGCCGGCGTCTACAGCGAGGAGACGATCGACCGGGCGCTCGGCGTATTTATCCGGCGTTTTTTCCAGCAGCAATTCAAGCGCTCCTGCATGCCCGACGGCCCCAAGGTCGGAACCATCGCGCTTTCGCCGCGCGGCGACTGGCGGATGCCGTCGGACGCGAGCGCCGCATTGTGGCAGTGCTGAACTTGCCCGGCGGGAAAAAACCGGAAAACCGCAGCGAATTTTTCGTTTTCGGAGTAGCAAAGGCTCCGGGGCGTGTCATATTAACAGCACAACAAGGTTGATCGAAGTCATAACCGGGGAGAAATGGAAATGATGAATTGTTTCGTGGTGGCCGAGCTCGGAAGTCCGGGCACGGTCGGATTGGTGTTGCTGCTGGCGTTGATCGTCGCGGTAATCCTGCTGTTTTTCTATCTGATTCCGATCCGGCACTGGATCGCGGCGATTTTCGCCCGGGTGCCGGTGGGGATTTTCACCCTGATCGGCATGCGGTTGCGGCGGGTGCCCCCGGCGATCATTGTCGACGCGTTGATTCAGGCGCGCAAGGCGGGTATCGACGTTGACGTGGACACGCTGGAAGCGCACTATCTGGCCGGCGGCGACGTGAACCGAGTGGTGGCGGCGCTGGTGGCGGCGGACAAGGCCAACATGGACCTTTCGGTCCAGCGCGCGACCGCGATCGACCTCGCCGGGCGCAATGTGCTTGAGGCGGTCAAGATGAGCGTCAACCCCAAGGTGATCGAGACGCCCGAAGTGGCGGCGGTGGCCAAGGACGGGATTCAGGTCAAGGCCATTGCCCGGGTGACGGTGCGCACCAACCTCGACCGGCTGATCGGCGGCGCGGGCGAACAGACCATTCTGGCGCGCGTCGGCGAAGGCATCGTGACCACCATCGGTTCGACCGACCAGCACAAGAAGGTGCTGGAAAATCCGGATCTGATCTCCAAGGTGGTGCTGGCCAAGGGGCTGGATTCCGGCACCGCGTTCGAAATTCTCTCCATCGACATCGCGGATGTGAACATCGGCAAGAACATCGGCGCGCAGCTCCAGACCGATCAGGCCAACGCCGACAAGAATATCGCGCAGGCCAAGGCCGAGGAGCGCCGCGCGATGGCCGTCGCGCAGGAGCAGGAGATGAAGGCGCGGATCAGCGAGATGCGCGCTCAGCTCATCGCCATGGAGGCGCAGGTGCCGCTGGCCATCGCCCAGGCGTTCCGCGAGGGCAAAATCGAGGCGAAAAAGGCGTAGGGAGGAAGAGAAACGATGAATACGGCAGATTATTTGCAAGTCATGCTTCCGGCGGTCGCTGACGGCGTCGGGCCGCTGGTGATTTTGTTCGCGGTGCTGGCGATTCTGGTCGCGGTGCTGATGGTGTTCGTGGTGGTGATTCCGATTCCGCTGTGGATCGCGGCGGTTTTTTCGGGAGTCCGGATTTCGGTCTTTTCATTGATCGGGATGCGCCTCCGGCGGGTGCCGCCGGCGGTGATTCTGGCGGCGCTGATCCAGTCCAAAAAGGCCGGGCTGGAAGTCGATTCGCAATTGCTGGAAGCGCACTATCTGGCCGGCGGCAACGTCTTCCGGGTGGTGCATGCGCTGGTGGCGGCGGACAAGGCCAACATCCAGCTCTCGTTTCAGCGCGCGACCGCGATCGACCTCGCCGGGCGCAATGTGCTCGACGCGGTCAAGATGAGCGTCAATCCCCAGGTGATTGAAACGCCGATGGTGACCGCCATGGCCAAGGACGGGATTCAGCTTCAGGCCGTCGCCCGGGTTACGCTGCGCGCCAACATCGACCGGCTGGTCGGCGGCGCGGGCGAGGAAACCGTGCTGGCGCGCGTCGGCGAAGGCATCGTGACCACCATCGGCTCGGCGGCGAGCCACAAGGACATTCTCGAAAATCCGGACCGCATTTCCAAGACCGTGCTGGCCAAGGGACTGGACTCCGGGACCGCGTTTGAAATCCTCTCCATCGACATCGCCGACGTCGATGTCGGCAAGAATATCGGCGCCGAGCTGCAGATGGCTCAGGCCAATGCCGACAAGGATATCGCGCAGGCCAAGGCCGAAGAGCGCCGCGCCATGGCGATTGCATTGGAGCAGGAGATGAAGGCGCGCATCCGCGAAATGGAAGCCAATCTGGTTCAGGCCGAGGCCGAAGTGCCGATGTCCATCGCCGAGGCGCTCAATTCGGGATCGCTCGGCATTCTCGACTATTACCGGATGAAGAATGTGATCGCCGATACCGACATGCGTCTGGCCATTGCCGGCGGCGACGGCAAGGCGAAGGGACGCTGACGTGAAAACCGAAGACATCATCCCGGTCGTCATCGTTGCCGTCGGGCTGCTGGTCAAATTTCTGAGTTCGCGCCGTCATGCGAATGAGGACGCGGCCCCGGAGGCTGCGCCGCCGGTGGATGGGGATCCCTTCGAGGAGTTGCGTCGGCGCAGCCGCGGGCGTGTGAGCCGGCGGCCGGATACGGAATTCAACCCGGCGGCCGGAGAACCCGAAAGCGGGGAATCGGCGGAAAGCGGGGAATCGGCGGCGTTGGCGGCGGCGAATGATGCGGCGATTCTCGAAGAACAGCGGAAACTGGCAGCGTTGGCGGCGGCGGCCGAATGCCGCGCCGCGAGCCGTCCGGCTTCCGCCGCGGCGCCGCCCGAAAATGAAATTTATGCGGTTCCGGAAAATTCCGGCGGCCGGCATGATTGGAGCCAGGTGCTGCCGGATTTCCTCCGCGAAGAGGGGCAGGCGGCGATGGCGGTGGCGGAGATTCTGGCGCCGCCGGTGGCATTGCGCCGCTGAATCAAAAAACGGTATTTGTCGCCGGGCGGGGTTGCAATTTGGGGTTTGGCTACTATATTGTGATACGTTTTTGTTCCTGAATTGCAGAAAAATTATGAAAAACGACGAATTAAAAGACATATTGCTTCAGAAGCTGTTGCTTTACCCGCGCCTGTCGCGCCGGGAAATTCTCGAACTTCATTCCTGTCGTCCGGCTTCGATGCTGGCGGCGATCAACGAGCTGAAAAATGCCGGGTTGGTGATTGAACCCGACCGGGTCGGCGCCAGAACCGGGCGGCGCAGTCCGGCCTTGACCGTCAATCCGAATTGGGGCGCCTTCGTCGGCATTGAACTTCAGCCGCGGCGTTTGCTGGGAGTGCTGCTGGACGGCGGCGGCAACGAGCTGGCCCGCAGTGCGATCGATTTTACCGCCGGCATCACCGCCCAGGCCATGCCGGGCAAGCTGGCGCAGCTGCTGGACGTTTTGCGCCAGGCGGCGCCGGAGTGGAGCGGTCTGTGGCGCGGGGTCGGCTTCGCCGATCCGGGATTGGTCGATGTGGAGCGTCAGCGGAGTCTGCGCGCACACAATGTGACCGGCTGGGTCGATGTCCCGGTGGCCCAATGGCTGCGGGATCTGTCGAAGAGCGAACGGGTTTTTCTGACGCCCGCGACCATGGCGCGGGCATTTGCCGAATATTACGGCCGCCGTCCGGACGTGCCGCGCAGCCTGTGCCTGATCGAGCTCGACACCGGAATCGGCGGCAGCTTCATCAAGAACGGCCGGTTGTTTGCGGGCGACAGTTCGCGCGGCATGGAGCTCGGTCATCTGGTGATCCGCCCCGGCGGACCGCTGTGTAAGTGCGGCAATCAGGGCTGCCTGGAGGCGATTGCCGGAGAGCATGGCATCCGGCAGCGGATCGCCGACATGATCGCGGGCAAGGTGACGACGGAGTTGCGGACGACCGATTTCTCGCTGGACAATTTTATCGAACTGGTTTCCCGGCGCGACCGGGCGGCGCAGCTGCTGGCCAGCGAAATCTGCGATGCGATCGCCAACGCGGTGACGGTGGTGGTGACGTTGCTCAATCCCGGCGCGGTGGTTTTCGCCGGACGCCTGTCCGGTCTTGGCGACATGCTGCTTGATACGGTCAAGCGGGCGCTGAACGTCAATTGCTTCTATGGTGCGATTGAGCACCTCAAGGTAGAAATTTCATCGCAGGACGAATTCGCTTCGGCGGTCGGCGCGGCGCTGATGACCCGCCGCCGCGAACTGCTGCCCGGCGAACCGCTTTGGTTTTGACGGCGCGGCTGTAATACGCTTCGCGCAACACCCGGAGAGTGATCCGCGCCGGATCGGCGCAAACCATAAAAAGCAGGATTTTCTGGAAAAACGGAGACAAGGGGATGAAAAAGCTCAGGGTGATGTCCGTTATGGCGCATCAGGACGATTTTGAGTTTGAGGCGGCGGGATTTTTCCTGATGCTGCGGCGGCATTACGGCGACGCGGTGGAGCTCAAGGTGCTGACCACCAGCACCGGAGTGAGCGGCCATCACGAAATGTCCGGCGACGAAACCGTCCGCCGCCGCGAGGCCGAAGCGATGGCCAGCGCCGCGCTGGTCGGCGCCGAATACGAAAATCTGCGCCAGCTTGACGGAACTCATGTCCCGGCTCAGGTTTTCTGCGATCGCAATCTGCTCGGCGGTCTCTGGAATGCGATCCGTGCTTTCGCTCCCGATTACATCGTGGCGCCGCCGGTGGTGACCAATCCGCTGGCCGGAATTCACATCGATCACCAGCATACCGCCGAGGCGGTCCGGCTGGTCGCCTATCAGCTTGGCGTGCCCAACGCCTATCCTACCATGAATGCGCCGCGACAGCAGCGTTTTCCGGTGCCGGTGATTCTGAACTGCCCGGACAATTACAGTCAGGAGGTATTGTGGCACTTCGCGGTCGATGCCGACGCCGTGCGCGAAACCAAGATCGCCATGCTGTTGTGCCACCAATCCCAGATCGAAGAGTGGCTGCCCTTCGTCGACAGCCTCAACGATCCGGCGGGCGCGCTCTATCGGCGCGGACCCCATGGCGAGAATCTGGGCTGGGATCCGGAAAAGTGGCGGAACGAACTCCGGCAGCGGGTGCGCAAGCTCAACCTCCGGCATGGGCTTGATGACGAGGCGTTCCGCGAATATTTTGCGATGACCGGCTGGGGCCGGGTGGTGGACAAGGCGAAGCTGGCCGCTGATTTTCCGTTTCTGGCATGGAATCCCGCCGGCGTGAATCTGGCGTAGGCGCCGAACGCGGGCAGACGAGAAAGACAAGGTTTGGATTATGGCGAAGAAGATGAAAAGCGCCCTTGAGCTCGACCGTTATATGGCGGCGCGCCCGGCGCCGGAAAATGGGCTGGAATATCACGCTCCGTTCGAGCCGGGATTCCGGTTGTCGGGATGGGCGTACCGGGAGGAACTGAAAACGCGCTTCCGGCGGCTGCCGGCGCGGAGCGACGGTTTGCCCATGATCAACGAGCGGGTTGAGGAATTGGCCAATTATACCGCGGGGATGCAGCTGGCGTTTCGTTCGACCAGCCGCAAAGTGGCGATTCGGGCGCGGCTTCGTACTGATGCGGTGATGCCCCATATGCCCCAGACCGGGAGTTCCAGTTTCGATCTGTATGTCGGCGGTCCCGGCGCATGGCGCGCGGTGGGCGCGGTGATGTTTCCGCTTCATGATACCGAATTCAACATGGTGTTGTTCGATCGTCCGGAAGCCGGAGCGCGTGAATATCTGTTGAATTTCCCGCTTTACAACGGGGTTGAGGAGTTGTGGATCGGCCTCGAGGACGGCAGTACGGTATCTTGTCCGACGCCGTGGAGTTCGGACCGTCCGGCGGTGGTTTACGGCACTTCGATCACCCAGGGCGGATGCGCTTCGCGGCCCGGTCTCGCCTGGAGCAATATCCTTTCGCGCTGGCGCAATCGGGAATTCATCAATTTCGGTTTTTCCGGCAACGGCCGGGGCGAGCCGGAAATGGCGGAGTGCCTGTCGCGGGTCCGGAATCCCGGCGCGTTCCTGCTCGATTATGAGGCCAATGCCCAGTTTGAGGGGTTGCAAAATACGCTGGAGCGCTTCATCGGCATTCTTCGTTCGCACCATCCCGAAGTTCCGATCGCGCTGATTTCGATGGTGCCGCCGGGGCGCTGGGAGGCTGTTTTCGGCTGCGGCGACGGTCCCGAGGCGCTGCCGCGGCGGCACGAAAGCCGGCTTTTTCAGAAGGAATTGATTGCCCGGCTGCGGGCCGCGGGCGACGACAGGCTCTTCTTCATCGACGGCGGGCAGCTGCTCGGTGACGACTGGGACGAGTGCGCCATGGATGGCATCCATCTCAACGACCTCGGATTTTATCGTATGGCCGAAGCGTTGAACAAGCGGCTGCCGTTTTGAGTGAGGACAGGTCAATCATGACGGCGGAAGTTCGGCTCAAGCCGGGGCGGGAGAAATCGGTGCTCCGGCGTCATCCCTGGCTTTTTGCCGGGGCGGTGGCGAAGGTTGCGGGTGCTCCGGCCGCGGGCGATACGGTCCGGGTGCTCGATCACGAGGGGTGTTTTCTGGCTTACGGCGCCTGGTCGCCGGAGTCGCAGCTGCGGCTCCGGCTCTGGAGCTGGGGCGAAACGGAAGCGGTCGACGCCGGTTTTTTCCGCGACCGGATCGCGCGGGCGTGGCGATTGCGGCAAATGCTCGGCATCCCGGAAACAACCGGCGCGTGGCGGCTGTGCCATGCCGAAGCCGACGGACTGCCCGGGGTCACGGTCGACTGCTACAACGATTTCGCGGTGGTTCAGCTGAGTTCCGCCGGGGCCGATGCGCATCGCGCCATGGTGGTGGAAGCGCTGTTGCAACTGCGTTCCTGGCGCGGCATTTATGAGCGTTCGGATCTGGCCGTGCTGGCGCAGGAGGGATTGCCCGAACGCACCGGAATTCTGGCCGGCGAAATGCCGCCGGAAAATCTGGAGATCGCGGAGGAAGGCCGCCGCTTTCTGGTCGATATCCGGCACGGACACAAAACCGGATTTTATTGCGATCAGCGCGTCAACCGTTCGCTGGTTCAGCGCTTTGCCCGGGGCAAACGGGTGTTGAACCTTTTCAGTTACACCGGCGGCTTCGGCGTGGCCGCGGCGCTGGGCGGCGCGGCGGAGGTCGTCAATGTCGACAGTTCGCAACCCGCGCTGGCGGCGGCGGAGCGCAATTTCGCGCTCAACGGCATCGCTGCCGGACGATGCACCAATATCGCGGCGGACTGCTTTTCCTATCTCCGGCGCTGCCGCGGCGAAAAGCAGTCTTACGATCTGATCGTGCTTGATCCGCCGAAGCTGGTCGATTCCCAGCAGTCCCTGACCCGCGGCGCGCGGGCTTACAAGGATGCGGCCTTGCAGAGTTTTCATCTCCTGGCGCCGGGCGGGATGCTGTTCACCTTTTCGTGCTCGGGCTGGATGAAGCGCGAGCTTTTCGCCAAAGTCATGGCCGATGCGGCGCTCGATGCGAAATGCGATGCGGTCGCGGTCATGGAGCTCGACCAGGCGCCGGACCATCCGGTGCCGTGCGCTTTCCCCGAGGGCCGTTACCTCAAAGGGCTGCTGCTGGTCAAGCGATAGTGTGAACGTTCAAAACCGGAAATTCAACCATGCTCGCACAAACCTGCTCCGCGACGGTCATCGGCATCGACGCCTATCCGGTCGAACTCGAAGTCAATGCTTCGGGTCGCGGCGAGGTCGAAATGGTTGCGATCGTGGGACTCGCCGACCAGTCGATCCGCGAAAGCCGCGACCGGATCCGTTCGGCGCTGCTGGCTTCGGGCTTGCCTCATCCGCGGGGCAACACGGTGGTCAATCTTGCGCCCGGCGATCTGCGCAAGGAAGGGGCCGGGTTCGATCTTGCGATTGCTTTGGGGATGCTGGGCGCGACCGGCCAGATTCCGCGCGCGGAGTTGGCCGAATGCCTGATTCTGGGCGAGCTGGCGCTGGACGGATCGGTCCGTCCGGTGCGCGGCGCACTGCCGATTGCGGCGATGGCGGCGGAGACGCCGCGGGTCAAGGCGTTGCTGGTGCCGGCGGCCAATGCCGAGGAGGCCGCGCTGGCGACGCAGGGGCGCATTCCGGTCTATCCGGTCGTCCGGCTGAGCGATGCCGTGGCTTTCTTTCAGGGCCGGAAACCGCAGCCCCATACCGGCAATCTGCAGGAATATCTCGGCGGCCGCGGCGGTTACGAGCCCGACTTTGCCGAAGTCAAGGGCCAGCTGGCGGCGCGCCGGGCGATGGAGATTGCGGCGGCGGGCGGGCACAATTCGCTGATGATCGGCCCGCCGGGGACGGGCAAATCGATGATTGCCCGGCGGTTGGCCGGCATCCTGCCGCCGATGAGCCTTGACGAAACGCTCGAAACCAGCCGGATTCACAGTGTGCTCGGCTTGCTTTCCGACGGCGAGCCGCTGTTGAACCGCCGTCCTTTCCGCGCACCGCATCATACGGTGAGCGACGTGGCTCTGATCGGCGGCGGCAAAAATCCGCGTCCCGGTGAAATCAGCCTGGCCCACAACGGCGTCCTCTTTCTCGACGAATTGCCGGAATTCAAGCGCAATGTGCTGGAAGTGTTGCGCCAGCCGCTGGAAAATGGCGAGATCACGGTTTCGCGGGCGGCGGGCTGCTGTCTTTTTCCGGCGCGGTTCATGCTGGTAGCGGCGATGAATCCCTGTCCCTGCGGCCGCGGAGCGGTGGAGCTCGGATGCAGCTGCAAGATCGATGAGAAAAAGCGCTATCGCAAAAAGATTTCCGGTCCGCTGCTCGACCGCATCGATCTTCATGTGCCGGTGCTCAATCTGACCGACGACGAGTTGCTGGGCGCGCCCTCCGGCGAGTCCAGCGCGGCGATCCGGGACCGGGTCCTGGCGGCCCGGCGCCGCCAGGCGGAGCGTTTCGCCGCGACCGGCATTTACTGCAACGGGCAGATGGGTCCCCGCGAACTCGAATTGCATTGCTCCATTGCGCCGGAAAGCCGCCTGCTGCTGCGTCAGGCGATTCAGAAGTTTCATTTGAGCCCGCGGGCGCACGACCGGATTCTGAAGGTGGCGCGGACCATCGCCGATCTGGCTGGCGTTTCCGGCATCGAAACCGGGCACCTGCTTGAAGCCATCACCTATCGTACCGTCGACCGGGCCGAGTGGAACTGAGCCGCGGATTTCGGAAAAAAAGGCTGGAATGATGCGTCGGACATCCGCTCTGGGCAATGCCGGCGATGGATGGCGCGGATGTCATTTTTTGATGAAAAAACCCGAAAAAAAGGCCTCCGGACCTTGCAAAAAAATCAATCGGGGTGTATAGATAAGACGATTTAATTTTGTTTGGTAAAATCATGATTTATTTTATGAAGGACGGAATCCCGACGGCAAGCGGTCGGGAGCCGGTTTTTTTATGAAAGAGAAGACACTCAAAGACGTCCACGCCGGAATCCGCGATCTGTACAATCGCGCGGTGGAATTCGAACGCAAGGAAAATTGGGAATTCGCCGCCACGCTGATGAAGGAGGTTGTGGTCCGGGTGCCGGCCTTCATCGAGGCTCGCGGAAAACTGCGCGAATATGAACGGCAGTATACCCGGAATTTGAAGGGCCTCGATCTCTTCACCGCCAAAATCAAGGGATTGCTGGCGGCGCCGAAAATCCGGAAACTGATTGCCTCCAGCCCGCTTGACGCACTGGCCCGGTGCGAGGAAGTGCTGGTGCTCAACCTCAACAATCCGCCGATTCTGAGTCTGCTGGCGGAAGCCGGAGTCAAAGCCGGAGCGATCAATATCGCGGTGGAAGCTATGCAGTTGCTGCATGATTATCAGCCGGAAAATATCGCCGTGCTGCGCAAGCTCGCCGGTTATTACCGCGAAGACGGCCAGGCGCAGGAATCGCTCAAGGTCTACCAGTTCCTGGCCAGCAAAAAGCCCCGGGACAAGAAGATTCAGGAGGAATTGCGCGAGGCCGCCAATTTCGCGACGCAGCAGAAAGCCGCGTGGGAAAAAGCCAGTCTGGCGACCAAGGGCAAATCGGTCAAGGACGACGCGTTGACCATTCAGCTGGCCGAAGGCACCCTGCGCGACGCCGACCATGCCAAAAAGCTGATCGCGCTTTATTCCAAGGAGCTGGAAAGCAACAACTCCGACGAATTGCGCAAAAAACTGGCCGAAGCCTACATCGTTACCGGCAATTACGACAAGGCCATCGAAACTCTGGAGATGGTCGCTAAGAACATGCCCGCGCTCGACCCCACCCTCGACAAACAGATCGAGCGCGCCTATCTGGCCAAATACAAATTGATTATCGACGAACTGCGCAAAAAGGTCAAGAACGATCCTTCGCTTCAGGACAACCTGACCGAAGCCGAACAGTTCATCCTCGAATTCCGGATCGAGCGCGCCGAAAACCGGTCGCACGCCTATCCCGGGGAAGCCCCGCTGCACTTCGATCTCGGCGCCATTTACATGGAAGCGCAGCGTTATGACGATGCGGTCAGCGAACTGCTCGAGGCGAGCAGAAGTCCGCAGCGGCGGACTCAGTCGATGGCGTTGCTGGGTTCGTGCGAATATCTGCGCGGCAATTATGAATCGGCGCTTCACCATTGCGATGAAGCATTGTCGGAGATGGTGCGGATGGATCGCCATAAATTCGAAGTGATGTATACCCGGGCCGAAGTGCTGGAGCAACTGGGCAAGACGGACGAGGCGCTGACCGCGTTCAAGGAAATCTATCGCAACAACGCCCGTTTCAAGGACGTTTCCGCCCGGATCAAGGCGCTGGGCGGAGAAGTCGAATAGTCTTCCGGCGCGGAAATGAAGTGAAGGCGCCCGCCCGGAAAGAGGCGGGATGGCGATTTTTTGAAAAAAACCGGTGATTTTGGGAAATTGCGGCGGTGGGCGATATTGCATTTTGCGGGAAACGGGATTATATTCTGCAATGAAATGATTTTTCTGAATCGTAAATATAACGGGAAGTAAGTAGTTATGGCGGAAGAAAAAAACAGCGTTCCGATTGATTCCGACGATACCAGGACTCGCAAGACCGTAAAAATGAGCGGCTTGGAAATCGCCGGAAGAACCGCGCCGAAAATTGATCTGGCGGGGCAGAGTGCGGAGTCCGCTCCGGCTTCCGGAGTCGGCAGCACGGTTACGCGCCGGACCTTGAAACTGCAGAATCTGGCGCAGCTGGCCACGCCCGCGCCGAAGCCCGCCGCGGCGCCGCCTCCGGCTCCGGCGGCGGAAGCCGGCGACGACACCCGGACCCGGCGCACGGTGAAACTGACTTCGCTGGCGGCTGGTCCCGCCGCGGTGACGCCCCTGAGCCATGCTGCGCCGGCGCCGGCTCCCGCGCCCGCTTCCGTTCCGGAACCGGCTCCGGCCGACGATACGGTCACTCGCCGGACGCAGAAACTGGAGGCGCTTGATACGCAGGACGTGGTGGCGCTGACGGCGGAAGACCTGGAAAAATCCGTGGACGATACCCGGACCCGCCGGACGCAGAAGCTGGAAGCGGTGCCGGAAGAACCGCCGAAGCCGTCGCTGGATCCGCAGGATACCCGGACCGGAAAGATCGCGGTCCAGCCGGTGTCGCCGCGGGCGACGATCGATTTGAATGCCAAACCGGCGACCGCTACGGTCGCCATCCGCAAACCCGAAGCTCCGGCGCCGAGCGAATCGTTCAAGGCCGGCAATGTCGACGATACGGTCAAATTGCAGCGCCCCGCGCCGAAGCCGGCCATGCCGGGTTCGGTGACTCCGGCCGCGCAAGGCCCCGGTGCGCCCGCGGTGGGAGGCATCAAGCTCAACCGGCCGAAAGCGGCTGCGCCCGCTCCGGCGGCTCCTCCCGCCGAACCTGCCGCCGAGACGGAAGCTCCGGCGGTTCCGGAAGCGGCGGAGTCGGCCGAGCCCACCGGCAATCTCGGCAAAAATCAGGAACCGCCCAAGAAGAAGAGCGGACTGAAGGTCAATACGGATGCGCTGGCCGACCTCGGTTCCGCGCCGATTCTGAAAGAAGGCAAACCGGATCAGCTGATCAGTCGCGAGAAGAAAAAGCGCGATAATTCTTCTCTGATCTATGCGTCCTTTGCGGTGTTTGCCTCGCTGGCGGCGTTGCTGATGGTGTTCATTGCGGCGGTGGCGGTGACCGATTATTTCAATATCTGGCATCCGAGCGAAGGCGGCAAGTTTGAATTGCCGATCGTATCCCAGGAAGTGATCAAATACGGGAAATAACCTTCGCCGTGGAACGGGGGAGGAGAATCCGGTGAAAACGGATTTTCACTCCCCCTGTTTTTGTATTGACAACCCGGCTTTCGGGCGATGATGGGAGAAGATATGGCACTTTGGGGTGGGAGATTCAGTGAAGCCGGGCGGGCGGAATTGACCGAATTTTCGGAATCGATTTCCTTCGACAAGCGGTTGTACAAACATGATATTGCCGGCAGCAAGGCGCATGTGGCGATGCTGGCCAGCCGGGGCATCATCCCGGCGGCGACCGCGGAGGCGATTGCAGGCCAGTTGGATTTGATCCGAACCCGGATCGAAGCCGGCGAGATGGAATTCAAAGCCGAGCTTGAAGACATTCATATGCACATTGAGTCGGCGCTGATCATGGCGATCGGCGACGAAGGCGCTCGTCTCCACAGCGCCCGCAGCCGCAATGATCAGGTGGCGCTGGATATCCGGCTCTATCTGCGTGATGAAATCGATCAGCTCCGGCAGGAAATCATCGAGTTTCAGCGGGCGCTGGTCGATCTGGGACTGCGCCACGACAAGACGATCATGCCCGGATTCACCCATTTGCAACACGCCCAGGTGGTGCTGTTCGCGCATCATCTGCTGGCTTACGTCGAAATGTTCGGGCGCGACATCGAGCGGCTGGAGGATTGCCGCCGCCGGATCAATGTGATGCCGCTGGGGTCGGGGGCGCTCGCGGGTTCCACGCTGCCGCTGGACCGGGAAATGGTGTGCAAGCTGCTTCATTTCGACCGGGTTTCGCGCAACAGCATGGATGCGGTGGCGGACCGGGATTTTGCGATCGAGCTGGCGGCGGCGCTGGCGACGTTCGGGATGCATGTTTCGCGCCTGAGCGAGGATATCATCCTCTGGAGCTCGCAGGAGTTCGGATTCATCGAACTCGCCGACGCTTTCTGCACCGGTTCGAGCCTGATGCCGCAGAAAAAGAACCCCGATGTGGCGGAGCTGAGCCGGGGCAAAACGGCGCGGCTTTACGGCGATCTGACCGCGTTGCTGACCTTGTGCAAGGGGTTGCCGTTGACCTACAACCGCGATTTGCAGGAAGACAAGGAGCCGATTTTCGACGCCCTGGATACCGCGCATGGAATTCTGAAAGTCTATCCGCCGATGGTGGCGACGATGACGGTGCGCGCCGAGCGGATGCGCGAAATGGCGTCCGATCCGGCGCTGATGGCCACGGATGTGGCGGAGAAGCTGGTGGAGTTGGGCGTGCCGTTCCGGACCGCGCATCATCGGGTCGGCAGCCTGGTCAAATACTGCCGTGAGCACCACAAAGCGTTGAATGAAATCGCGTTGGATGAAATGCTGATTACGATTCCCGAGGCGACGCCGGAATTTCTGAAGCTGTTCGATCCGGAAATGAGCGTGGCCAAGCGTGAAATTACCGGAGCGACCGGCTTCAAGGCGGTTCGGAGCCAGCTCGACTTCTGGCGCAAACGCCTGTCGTCCGAACCGCAGGCACGATAAAGACGCAATCGGAAAAGGCGGAATGCGATGAAACGGTTTCTGACCGGATTGACTCTGTTGGCGGCGCTGGCGGCGGCGACGGCCGCGCCCGAGGTGATCGAAGGCGCCGTGCCGCTTGATTTCGATGCCAAGGCCACCGGGGCGGCGGCATTTGAGAAAATTTATGTGGTGACGGTGCTCTATCCCGACTTGCCGTTCAGCGTGAACAGCGGCGAGATGCTGGCCAAGCTCCAGCGGGAATATCAGGCACGCGGATTGCGGGTATTCGGAGTTTTGGGCAACAGTCCCGAAGAGGTCAGAAAATTTGCCGCCGGACATCCCGAGTTCGATTTCACCCTCTGCTCCGATCCCCAGCTCAAATCGCTGGATGCGGTGACCGGCGGCAAAACCAATGCCTTTTCCCGGGCTTCGATCCTGAATGCGGCGGGCAAACTGCTCTGGAGCGGCGATCCGGTCGATCTGGCGATGATGCTCCGGCGGATCTACGGACGCGAGTACAACGAACGCGATGAAATCCGCATGAGCGTGCTCAACGACCATCTGCAGGCGGCGCTGCGATCCGGCGATCCGGCGATGATCGAACAGGCGGCGGACCGCATTCTCGCGGTCCGGCCCGAACAGATCAGCGCGTTGAACGCCAAGGCCTTTGCTTTGGAAAATGCCCGCAACTACCCCGCGCTGGGCGAGTTTCTGAAGCGGCGGATCGAGCGCTATCCGGCTCAGCCGGAAGCCTATTTCATGTTGCTCGACCTCTCCTGCCGGGTGGCGCAATTGCAGGACGCGCTGCCGGAGGCGGCAGCGGGGTATTACCGGCAGTTCGGCGAGGATTTCTCCGGGGTCAACGCCGTGGTTTGGAATCTGTTGACCAATGCGCCGTTCCGGGCCGAGGCGCTGAAGCTGGCGGCGGAAGGGATGACGCGGCTGGAGGCGCTGGCGGCAAAAAATCCGCCGCCGGAAACGTTGCGCAGCCGTTATCTGGCGACGCAGGCGCTCTACGCTTATCGCCTGGGCGATATCAAACGCGCGGTCATTCTGGCCGGAGAGAGCGTCAAGGCCGCGCCGAATGCCGCCGAGAAACAATTTCTCGAAGGGTTGCTCGACTACTATCGAACGGCGCAGTCGCTCGGCCGGTAGCGTTGCGGATGAGATAAATCATATGGCCGAAATCGGAATCCTCCGGGTTCGGCCATCGCTGTTTCAGCGGGACGCCATCCCGTCCATGGCCGCGACGATGCGTTCGAGGATTTCGGGATATTCGGGAATTTTCGACTCTTCGGCTTCGGCCTCCTCCAGCGTCACCCGGGTGGCGGGGCTGGTCGGAGCGAAAACGGTGCAGGAATCGGGCACCTGAACTTGAGAAAGTGCGAAAGTGCCGATCGCTTCGGCGATGCGGATGGTTTCATTCTTGTCCTGTCCGCAGAGCGGACGCAGCACCAGCATGTCGACGGCGCGGCCGATGGTGCTCATATTGACCAGCGTCTGGCTCGCCACCTGACCGAGGGATTCGCCGGTGAGCAGCGCGCCGATATTGCGCCGCGCGGCCACCATGGCGGCGATGCGGAACATCATCCGGCGGTAGAGCACGGTGCGGAAACGCGGATTGCAGCGGTCGCGGATCAGCTTCTGGATTTCGGCGAGATTGGCGCAGAAGAGTTTGCCGTCCTTCTGAAAGGTGTTGAGGTAATCCGCAATGCCCCGCACTTTGTCAACGGTGGTTTCCGGAGTGTAAGGCGCGCTGTGAAACGCGATATAATCGACCGGAGCGCCGCGCTTCATCATCAGATAACAGGCGACCGGCGAGTCGATGCCGCCGGAAAGCAGCGCCAGCACCCGGTCGTTGCAACCCACCGGCAGGCCGCCCGGAGCGTGAAAACTTTCAAAGTAAAGAATCGCCATCTCCTCGCGGACTTCGACGCCGACGGTGATTTCGCCGTGATTGAGGTCGAGTTTCAGCTTGTCCTCGCCGTAACGTTCTCCGAGCAGTGTGGCAAGTTCGATTTCGATTTCCTGAGAGCGGCGCGGGAAACGTTTGTCGCTGCGCCGGGCGCGAATGCGGAACCCGAGCCGGGCGCCGGCCGCCGCGGCCCGTTCGAGCGCCGGAGGGAAAACCTGATCGCAGGCGGCGAGCGCCGCGGCGCGAATCTCCTCCATCGCCGGCCGGACGATAATGGCCGGGGAAAAGTTTTCGATGCCGAACCCGCGCAGCCGCAGTTCCCGGGCGATGTAAGCGAGTTCATCCGCCGTGAAATCGGCGCGTTCGGGCAGTTCAAGCCAGACCCGGCCGCGAATGCGCTTGAGTTTGAGCTGCGGCATTTCGCGCAGCATCCAGCGCAGATTTTCCAGGAGCTTGCGTTCGAAGAAGCTGCGGTTTTCGCCTTTGGTGGCGATTTCGTGATAGCGGCAGATGACGGCGTTGTACATGAGCAAAATCCTCGGCATGCGACATTGATTTCGCATTAATATACATCCGGGAACGGTTTTCGCCACTTCACGCCGGGAGATTCCCCCCGCTTTTTCCGCACCCGGACGATTGGGACAAGCTGGAAAAGCAGGGGGGGGGATTCATGCTCTACAGATTGCGCTGGTCGCCGTAGAATTCCAGCGCATTGAATGATTTGTATGGATTGGTCGTAGCGGTGTATGTGCTCCGGTCTGCGCCGGCTGAGGTAGCGCGGCCTTCGACGTGACCGTCGGCGAACAGCACATTGACCACACCGCCATGCCGGGCGTCGAGGCAGCCCCAGTTGCTGGTCTGGAAGGAGTAATAGAGCCAGACATAACCGCGGTTGACGGTGGCGCTGGCATAGTAGTCGTCCGCCAGCAGAATGGTTTTGGCGGGATTGGCGATGCCGCCGAGCAGATACGGCTTGCTGATGAAGCGCGCGTCGGAGAGCATCCAGTTGAATCCGTAATGAGGATAAGTGTAACCCGCGTTGTCGGCGTGATTGCGGGCCCATTCGCCATCCATGTTCTCGTAGACATAGCGGTCAAACCCGCTTCCGGAGGGACAGCTGAAGGTGTTGCCGGAGATGTCATATTGCGCCATCAGGCAATAAACATAGGTGGTGGAGTTGGTGTTTCCGGCGTACTTGACCACCGGCGGCATGAAATCCTGATTGTCTCCGGCGTACATGGTGTAGCCGAGACCGATCTGCTTCAGGTTCGCCGTACAGTTCGCAGCCCGCGCCCGCTCCCGGGCCGCGGACAACGCGGGCAGCAGCATGGCGGCCAGAATGGCGATGATTGCGATCACAACGAGGAGTTCAATGAGCGTGAAGGCGGGACGTGTTTTCATTTTGAAACCTCTCTTTTCTTACTATAGCGGATTGTTTCAGTCAATCAAGTGCGATATCCGGGATGATTCATGGTTTCAACTCGGCGACGGTCAATCCCTCCGGCGGCGTTTCCAGCGCGATCCGTCCGTTTCTGACTTCGGCGTTTCCGGCGGCGAGCCGCCGGCCCTCCCGGTCGTAACGGAAGAGTGCCACCCGTCCGTCCGGCACCGGCCACTCGAATTCGCCGCAATGCAGGGTGATCAGCCGCTCTTTGCCGGTGATTGTGCCGGGCGCAAGACGCAGGACCGTCAGCGGGTAGAGTTTGCTGATGAAGTTGTCGGCATCGTCCAGCAGTTCATGGCCCCGATAAGGCGAATAGACGCACCCGGCGCGCAGCGCGCTCTTGACGCCGTCAAACAGCCCCTGTCGGGTCGTGTAGTCGCCGAAATTGCCGAGCACCAGCGGCACATGATTCAAGTGCGCCTGCGCCATCGCGCCCGCGCCATTGCCCCCTTCGATAAAACGCAGATGGGGGCGGCGGGTAAGCTCCATCAGGGCGGCGCCGCCATTGCCGAGGAAAAACTTGTGCCGCGCTTCCGCCAGATCCAGAATGGCGTTCTGCATGACGCCGGAAGTATAGGCGTTGTCGCTCTTCAGGCGGATGACATTGCCCTGCTCGTCGAGGTCGCTGGAGTAACCGTCCTGGGTGCGGTAGTCGTAGCGGCTGTAATCGCGATGGTTTACGCAGAAGCCGAATTCGTCGAAATAGATGCCGTCGCAGTCGCATTGATCCAGTACCCGTTGAGCGTCCCGTATCAGCTCCGCCAGATAGCGGCTGCCGGAGGACGGCAGGTAATAGCGGACGCTGAAACCGCGATTCGCCGCCTCGCGCAGAAGCCCGCGGCTGTAGGTTTCCGACTCGAAGGCTTTGCCGTCGGCGGTTTTGATTTCGCAGTCGGCATAGCTCCAGCGGTCCGCCAGCGGAGTGTAAACCGGAGCCATTGCGGGGTGGAACAGGGCGATCAATTTGGCTTGCGGGGCGACCTCATGCAGGGTTTTCACCTTTTCGCTCAGCGCCTGATAATAAGGCTCGCGGTGCCGTAAGGTCAGGAATTGCGTCACGTCGAAATTCGGACATGGGCCGGGCGCGTTCGCGGCATCCGGCGCGAGTTTGGGGTAGCGGCCGGTACGAATGGTGTCGATATCGAAGCTGCTCGGAATCCATTGCTGGTGGCCGAGGAAAGCATTGCCCAGCGGCGCGAAGGTGTTCCGGAGTTGTTCGGCGGGGGTTCGGCCCGGTCGCAGTTGCCGGGTGTCCCAGAAGAAGGGCGCCGCCATCGTCATGGTATTCAGGTTCCATCGCGCCCGCAGCCGGTTGATGAAATCCCAATACCCGTCATGCGCAACCGAAAGGATTACCAGATCGAAGGCGATGGAGCTTCCCGGCGCAAGCGACAGGGTATCGGTGTAAAGTTCCGTCACGCCGCCGGAGGTTTTGAGCGCCATCAGCAGCCGCAGCCAGTCGCTTTCCGCGGCGATGCCGAAGCCGGTACCGGGTTTTTCCCGGCTTTCCAGAAAGACGGTCGGATGGCCCGGCGCGCTGGTCATGGCGACGGCATCGCCGTCGCCCGACAGCAGGCATTGGGGCGCTTTGGCGGTGAAAAAGCGGTGGCGGAAGGGAATGCCGGTGCGCCGGTCGCCGTGATTGGTCCAGGTTTCATGCCACACCGCACAGTCCGGATGAAGCGTCACCGTGCGGTCCAGCGTGATTTTCCCGGGCCATTCGGCCTGAAAACGGAAGCCGTCGGCTTGTTTTTCGATTTTTGTCCGGACCGGGGAAGCGGCGTCGGCTGCAAACATGGCGCTCGGCGTACTTTCCGTCATGCCCATGGCGCTTTCCACATGCAGGGTGTCCGTCGGTGTGATCAGGGTGAATCCGCCGCCGGTTCCGGCGGCAAGCTGCCAGCCGGCCGATCCGATCCGGTCGGCGATCGGTTCCCGCAAGGGAATCCGGTCGGCCGGAACGGGTTGGTACTTCCGGTCGAGATAGCCGACGGAAATGTCGCCGACCAGTAAATCGTTGCGTTCGGCTTTCCACTTGCGGATGTTATGAAAGGTCAGCGTGTTGCCGTCGACGCCGCGGGCGACATCGCTCAGGTCGAAGAGCAGAGAGGCCGCCTGGCCATCCGGCGACATGGCATCGCCGCTTGACGTGTCCGGCGCATAGACCAGATTCAGCGCTGTCCCCGCAAAGCGCAGAAATTCCCGGCCGGGATGGCTTTTGAGCCGGAATCCGGCCTCTGAGCCGATCAATCGCTCATCTCCCGCGGCGGTCCGCCGGCCCAGTGCAATGCCGTTGAAACTGATCGCACCGTTGCTGTTGCAGCCATTGGGGCGGGGCGCATAGGAGACCATCCGGCAGCGCAGCACGATTTTTTTGCCGCCGATGGCGGGCAGAGCCGGCAGGTCGACGCTCCGGCTGCCGCCGGACTCGGGGACGCTGAGGTCGCTGATTTTGATTTCATGCTCCAGCGGCAGCTGAAAAAGGGCGGGCGCTCCCGGCAGCAGGAGTGCGCCGGAGAGTCCGAGAATCGTCAGGATGGTTTTCATGCTTCGTTTTCCTTCACGATGGTTGGCGATTGCTGCTCATAGGCGGACGGTTGCTGCTGGAGCCGGTGCAATTTTACAGCGTCGAACTTCGGCGTGCGGTCGAAATTGTAGAGACCGTTGACCTCCTGAAACACGTCGGTCAGCTGGGTATAGCAGTATCCGAACATGCGCGCGTCGTGTCGGATGACCGCCAGCAGCCGGGCGAAACGGTCGTAGAATTCCGCTTGGGTGCGGGGGCCGTCGCCGTATCCCCAGGCATTTGCCTCCTGATGATCCGGCGGGAATTTCATGCCGCCGATTTCGCTCAGGAAAAATGGCTGGCCGCGCCATGGCGTATTCAGAACGGGATCGCAGTTGCAGACATAGTCGCCGCCCGGCGTCAGCTTCTTCAGGTTTTCCGCCACCTCCTCCGGTGTGCCGTAATCGTGGCAATCGTAGAGGTCGCTTTCCGCCAGACGGTGGATATAGCCCGAGGCATCCAGCACCGGCCGGGTCGGATCGGCCAGTCTGGCCGCCAGAAACACCGCTTTGGTCACATCGGTGACCACATCGATCGTCGGGGTTCCGGCGACGATGCGTTCCTTGGTTTCATTGAGTCCGCACCAGCCGATGATGGCGGGATGGTTGAAGTCGCGCGCCAGCACCTCCAGCCACTGGCCGATCAGGCCGGCGCCCGGCTGATAGCTTCCGGCGGGCGGCTGATTTTCCGTCGCCCAATCGAAGCCCCAGTCGCCGAATTCACCCCAGACCAGATAGCCCATGCGGTCGGCATGGTAGAGGAAACGTTCTTCAAACACCTTCTGGTGTAACCGCGCGCCGTTGAATCCGGCGGCCTGGGCCAGTGCGATGTCGCGCACCAGCGCGGCGTCGTCCGGCGCGGTCATGATGCCATCGGGGTAAAATCCCTGGTCGAGCACCAGCTTTTGAAAAACCGCTTGGCCGTTGAGGCGCAGATTCATGCCGTCGACGGTGATGAAACGCCATCCCGCATAGCTTCGCACATGGTCGATCGCCCGGCCTTCGGCATCATGCAGCGTGAATTCGAGGTCGTAGAGAAAGGGCGTTTCCGGCGACCAGCAGTGTCGATCTTTTTCCGCCAGCGTCAGATGCGCGATCGGCATCAGCCCGGCATCGGCGCCGACTGTATGCTCGGCGAAGGTTCGCCCGTCGTGGCCGATGGCGACCCGGATCCGGCAGTCCGGCCGATTGGCGGAAAGCGGCAGGGCGATGCTGAAACCATCGGGTTCCGGCGTGATGCGGGGGCGCCGGAGATGAATTTCCGGCACCGGTTCCAGCCAGACCGTCTGCCAGATGCCGGAAGTCCGGGTATAGCAGCACAGATAGTTTTCCCGCCGGTCGGATTGCTTGCCCCGCGGCCGGTTGCGGTCGCGCAAGGTCCGAGCCCGCAGGGTCAGTTCGAAGCATTCCGGCCAGTCGCAGCCGAGATCAACGGTGAAAGGGGTGAAGCCGCCGCGGTGACGGACCTGCTCCGCGCCGTCGATCCAGACGGTGGCATCGTAATCGACCGCCTGAAAATGGAGCAGCAACCGCTGTCCCCGCCACGCGGCCGGCACCCGGACTTCGCGCCGGTACCATACTACATTCATGAAATCAGTATGTCCGATCCCGGAAAGGGTGGATTCCGGGCAGAACGGCACGGTGATCTGTTGCGAAAATCGGATGGCGGCGCACGATTCCCGATCTTCATGATCGATGGCAAACAGCCAGGAGCCGTTCAGATTGAGCCAGGCGTCCCGGACCCATGACGGGCGCGGGTATTCCGGACGCGGCTGAGAGGATGCATTCATCGCTTGTTTCCTTCGGTGATGGTTCAGGTCTGTTTATATTATACTGGATAAAAGGCGGAAAAAAAATGGGGAAAAAATAAAAACTATGAGGAAAATTTGCATTGACAAATTATTTTTGAGGGATTATGGTAAGAGGGCATGCAGCGGAATTCAATCGGAGCCTGATCCTATGAAATTTCGTGAAACACTCTGGTTTCTGGACCGTAACGCGACCCTCCCGATATTTGAATTGGAGTCGGTCGGCATTACCCATGCCGACCCGAGTTACCGTATCCGGCGTCCGCACGGGGTCGACTTCTACACCGTCGAGTATGTGGTTTCCGGGCGCGGCGAATTGCGGCTGGAGGGACAGCACTTTCGGCCGGAAGGCGGCGACTGCTATCTTTTGCCGCCGCATGTTCCGGTCGAATACTGGTCGGACCGGCGCGATCCCTGGGAAAAGCTCTGGATCAATATCGGGGGCGCCTTGCCGGAGAGTCTGATGGCGGCCTATCAGCTTCACGGCGCGGTATGGTTCCGGAATTGTCCGATGCAGGGGGAATTCCGGCAGGCGCTGGCGGTGGTGAGAGAGCGCCCGGAAAATACGTCGCTGGAATTCGCGGTGGCGCTGCATCGGATTTTCGCCGGATTGGCCGCGCACCGCCGGGGCGGCGCCGCCGGTCGCCGCAACGAACCGGCGCTCCGGCTCAAGCAATACCTCGAACAGCATTGGCGCGAACCGGTCAGACTGGAAGATCTGGCTTGTCACATCGATCGGAGCCCGGCCCAGGTGCTGCGGATTTTCGCCGGAGAATGGGGCATAACGCCGGGGCAGTGGCTTCAGCAATATCGCTTTGAATTCGCCCGCCAGTATTTGATCAACACCAGCTACACGGTTCGCGCGGTGGCGGAGCTGGTCGGATTCCGCGATGAATTCTACTTTGCGAACTGGTTCAAGCGCCGGGCCGGAGTCGCTCCCGGAGTATTCCGGAAGCAGGCCCACGGATGGGAGGAGTGAACCGCCTCCGGCATCGGGAGACGAAACCATCGATTCTGGAAAATAACCGGGTGATTTTTTGACATTTTTGATGAAAATTTACGAAAAATGTTGAAAAATCAGGTCGATATACTTGCATTTTGCCGCGCGATGAAGTATCTTTTTCTGTGGAAAATTTCGGACCGGAATGTTGCGGTTCGTTTTTTTTGCGAACCATGCTGACACGAGTTGAGCGCGACCCGGTGTTTTTTTTGAGGCCGTTGCTGACACGGGATAGTGAAGAACAGGCAACATTGATATAAGGAATCGGAATCATGGCGAAAAAGGTGAAGTTCGGAATTATCGGCACCGGGGCGATCGCGGCGATGCATGCGGAAGCGCTGAACAATGCCGCCAATGCGGAACTGGTGGCGGTATTCGACCAGGTGGCCGAGCGGGCGAAAAGTTTTGCCGACCGGTATGGCGTGCGCGCGGCCGCCGATCTGGAAACGTTTCTGGCCGATCCCGAGGTCGAGGCCGTGACCATTGCGACGCCGACCGGCATTCACGGCAAGGTGGCCATACCGGCGGCCAACGCGGGCAAGCATATCCTCTGCGAAAAACCGCTCGACGTCACCGTGGAGAAGGCCGACGCGATCATCGCCGCCTGTCATGCCAACGGCGTGATTCTCTCCTCGGTATTCCAGTCGCGCTTCGTCGCCAACGTCGATCTGATCAAAAAGGCGATCGATGCCGGGCGTTTCGGCCGGATCGTGCTGGCGAGCGCGCAGTGCAAATGGTTCCGGACCCAGGAATATTACGATTCGGCCACCTGGCGCGGCACCTGGGCGCTCGACGGCGGCGGCGCGCTGATGAACCAGAGCATCCATACCATCGATCTGCTGCTTTACCTCAATGGCGACATCGAGGAGGTTGCGGCCCATACCGCCACGCTCAGCCACTCCGGAATCGAAGTCGAGGACAATGCGGTTGCGATTCTGAAATTCAAGAACGGCGCGCTCGGCACCATTGAGGGATCGACTTCGTGCGCGCCGGGATTTCCGCGCCGGATCGAAATTTCCGGGACCAAAGGCAGCGTGGTGCTGGAGGACAATAAACTCATCCGCTGGCAGTTTACTGAAGACGCGCCCGGCGATGAGGAGATTCGGTGCAACGGCGGCATTGCGGAAACGATTTCCGGCGGCGGCGCGGGCGATCCGATGGCGATCACCAGCGAAGGCCACCGCCACCAGATCGAAGATCTCGCCGCGGCGATTCTGGCCGGCAAGCGCGAAGTCAAGCTCTCCGGCCTCGAAGGCCGCCGGGCGGTGGCGCTGATCTGCGCCATCTACGATTCGGCCCGGGCCGGCCGCGCGGTCAAACTCTGATCTTCGCCATTCGGCGCATCCATTCTGCGCTGATTCCCCGTCTGCGGCAAGCCCGGACGGGGAATCAGCGTTTCTACTATTTCGTTTTCAGACATAGATCCGAGCTTGTCCTTGCGGTTTCTTTGTTGCTCTGCGTTCACGCGCGATACGCTGTATCGCTCTGCGGGGACAAAATAAAAGATAAATTCATAATGCCCGCGCTCTCCTGTTTGTGTTTGAAAGCGAAATAGTATCAGTGCCGTATGCCGGTTATCGGGTCGGCATTCCGGACAGGACAAGACGTTTGGCGGTGCGCAGGGAAAACAGCAGCGGCCGTCCTTCCGGACTGTCGAAGAAACGCTCCAGCGGCGTCACTGTGACCGCATTGAGCCAGAGCAGCTCCGGCGGCGCTTCCGGCGCGGCCGTTTCGGGCCGGAACCAGCCGCCGATCACATCATGGATGGCGTAGGTTTCGCCCGCGTCGCGTCCGAGCACGATCATCACATGAGTCGGGGTATAGAGCAGATCGCCGGGCAGCAGCGCGGCAAAAATTTTCCGGCGCTCTTCCGGCGTGCAATCCCGGAAGTCGGTGTTCTGTCCGGCCATGCCGTATTCCTGATCGGCGGTGTTGCGCGCCATCAGCAATCCCAGCGACGAATAGACTGCGAGCGCCAGCCCCGAACAGTCGCGGGTGTTGCCGGCGTCGCCCCAGCCGTAGGGTTCGCCGAGAAAGCGGAAGGCTTGCGCGATGATATTGCGCCGGGTATAGGGCAAATATCCTTCGCGGACTTCCGGGTCGCGGGGAATGACAACCGGTTCGAGCGCAAGCGATCCGTCGCCGGCGCGTACCGGAAACGCGATCCGGTAAGCGTTGTCCTCGGCTGCATCGATTCGTTCGCGGAGCAGGGGAAAGCGCAACCCCATATCCAGTTGCAGCCGCTCTTTGCCATATTGTCCGCCGCGGGGCGGCGCAACGGCAATTCCGGCTGCGGTCACGACCAGAAAATCGGCTGCGTTCCGGTAAGCCCGGACGGCTTCCCGGCCGCCGACGGCCAGCGCGTCCGACGGCATCCACGCCAGATAGTTGCCGCGCCGGACCAAAGCCCAGCGACGGTCGCGTGAGTCGTGCAGAATCGCCGCCGCTTCGCCGGGGAACGCCGCGGTTTCGTCGAATTTGTCGACCACCGGGTGGAGTTTCTGATCCCGCACCGGGCCGGAGACCGGAAACCGGCGCATCTGCGCGCGGCGGGTGATCAGAGCGAATTTAACCGGATTGGATTCGCCGATGGCACTGCGGTTGAGGTTGGCGAGCCATTCGGCGACTTCAGTTTGGGCATAAGGCGTGCCATCGGGGCGGAAAGGATGAAAATCGATCCGGTCGCCCAGTTGCCGAATGGCGTCGCGCAGCGCCTCGCCGGGGAGCGCATCGGGCAATTCAGTCACATCGGTCAGTACGCCTTTGAGACTCAGGCTGCGGCGATTGAAAGCCTGAATCTTTGCCGGAGTCATGAGCATATCGTCCGGGGCCGGGAGCCGGTCGATCCAGTATGCGGCGGTCAGCCGTTCCGGCCTGCCGCCGACGATTTCAAGCGGAGTCAGGGGGGCGGCGGCGCCCGAGCCAAGGAGCGAAAACAGCATAGTTCCGAATCTCGTCAAAAACGTTCCATGTCATGACAGAATATAATGCTTCCCGGCCTGAAAAACAAACACCGGACATACGCCGGAGGCAAATATATCGCCGAAAAGAGCAGACCGCCGCCATTCCCGGATTACGTTCCGGAAACCCGCACCGGGACCGCGGTGCGGAAGGCCGTGAAATCCCGCAGCAGCGGTTCGGCGGCGACCAGAGCCGCCCCGACGGCGCCGCTCTCCTCCTCCCCGGAGCGGAACACCATTTGCAGCCGACGGTCGATTGCGGGGAAAAGCAGACTGCGCACGGTTGTCTCCAGCGCCGTATGAAAGCGTTCTCCGAGCTCCATCATGCTACCGGTCAGGACGACTTTGTCGACCATCAGGTTGTTGACCTGATTGGCGATCGCCGTACCGAGAAAACAGATCATCGGCGCAGTCGCCGCGACCACGGCGGGATCGCCGGCTTGACCGCGTTTCGCCGCCTCCGCAAACCCAAGTTCGGGGGTGCCGCAGGCGGTGCGCACGGCCTCCAGCCAGGCCCGGCGCGAAGCCCGGGTTTCCAGACAGCCCCGCCGGCCGCAGGCGCATGGCAGCCCATCCGGTTCGCAGATGTTGTGGCCGAGTTCGCCGCCGTGAAGATTATTGGAAAAACGCAATTCGCCGTTTTCCGCCAGCGCCATGCCGATGCCGCTGCTGCCCGAGGAAATCAACATGAGCTTGCCCGCGGCCGATTCCGGATGGCGATAAAGCTCGTGATACATCCGGGCGATCAGCGTGTCGCAAAGCGCGACCGGAAACGCAAAGCGTTCCTGGAACCAGGCCGGAAAATCGAAGTTCGCCAGTTCCGGGAAGCTGGAGACGGTTTCCAAGCGCCCGCCGGTGCCGAAACTGCCGAAAAGCGCTATGCCCGCCCCCGCCGGAAGTCGTCCTGCGGCAGCGGTCAGTTGCCGGATCCGCGTTTCCAATTCATCCAGATAACGGCGGCAGTCGGCCGGACCGTCCGGTGCGGCCTCCGCCTGATAACGTACCGTCCCCCGCAAGTCGGCCAGCACGGCGACGATGCGGTCGGGTTCCAGCGCCACGCCAAGCAGCAGCGGTCCGTCGGGAGCCAGCGCCAGCAGCTCCCGCGGCCGGCCGTGAGCCAGATCTTTGCGTCCCGCGCGGGTGATGACGCCGCGGGAAAACAGATCGCGGACCGCCCGGGTCACGGTGGTGTTGTCGCACCGGGAGGCGCGCGCGAGCTCCACCCGCGACATGCCGTCGCGGCGCAGCAGGACACGCAGCAGCGCCAGCGTATTGGCGCCTTTCATATCGTTCAGTTTCAGAATGGGCGTTTCGTCCATCGGCATTCCTCGTTCGCAATGATTCCGCATAAGATAACGTGCGCCGGAGGGTTTGTCAAGGTCGAAACGTTCATCATGCCGTCGAAATGTCGGAATGACAATATTTTTTTGCCGTTTGAAAAAAAGCGGTTTTTTTTTGTTTCGAGGGGTTGACAAGGGATAGAATTCAGATATATTAGATGAGTGAAAATAAATAACATTCGAGCAAATCTGACAATCAGGAGCGGTTTATCATGTACCGGGAATGCGAACAACTCGCACAGCAAATTCGGATCGATTGCCTCCGCATGGTTCACGGCGGCCGGAGCGGCCATATCGGCAGCATGCTCTCCTGCGCCGAAATTCTGGCCGTGCTTTATCGGAAGACCCTCAACCTGACTCCGGACGATCCGAGGAAACCCGACCGCGACCGGCTGATTTTCAGCAAAGGACACGGCGGAGCGGCGGTATTCGCCACTCTGGCCGAACTCGGTTATTTTCCGAAAGAGTGGCTGGCAACCTATTACCGCGACGACGGCAGGCTTTCCGGACACATTTCGCATCATGTACCCGGTGTGGAGTTTTCCACCGGCTCGCTGGGACACGGTTTGCCGGTGGCCTGCGGCATGGCGTTGTACGCCCAGCGTCAGCACCGGCCGTGGAACTGCTATGTCGTGGTCAGCGACGGCGATCTCGATGAAGGCTCCTCTTGGGAGGCGATCATGCTGGCCGGGCAGCACCGTTTCGGTAAGCTCTGCATGATCGTCGACTACAACCGTTTGCAGGCGCTCGGCGCTTCGCCGGATATCCTCGACCTTGAAAATCTCGGCGAAAAACTGTCGCTTTTCCGCTGGAACGTGATTGAGGTCGCCGACGGTCACGACTGCCGGGCGCTGCATGAGGCATTCACCCGGTTTCCAGCCGCCGACGGCCGCCCGACCGCGGTAATCTGCCGGACCGTCAAGGGCAAGGGGGTGTCGTTCATGGAGAACGATTATCGCTGGCATTACGGTCCGTTGACCGACGAACTTTTTGAACGGGCATTGCGTGAAGTGGAGGCGCAACGATGAGGAAGGCATTCAACGAAGAGCTGTTGTCCGCAGCGCGGCGCGACCGCCGCATTCACATGGTTCTGGCGGATATCGGATATGGCGAAATCGAGCCGTTCGCCGCGGAGTTTCCCGACCGTTTCATCAACTGCGGCGTCGCCGAACAGAACATGACCGGTGTCGCCTGCGGCGTGGCGATGGCAGGCAACATCGCGATCACCTATTCGATTGCGAATTTCCCGACACTGCGCTGCTTGGAACAGATTCGCAACGACGTCTGCTATCACCATGCCAATGTCAAAATCGTCATCATCGGCGGCGGCATGGCTTATGGCCCGTTGGGCATTTCCCACCATTCAACGGAAGATCTGGCGATCATGCGCGCCCTGCCGAACATGGTCTGCATCGCCCCCTCCGACCTTTATGAAGCGCGAGCGGCGGTCCATGCGATGTTGGCTTACGATGGACCGGTCTATTACCGTTGCGGCTATAAAGGCGAAAAGGACATCCACTCCGGCCCGGTGACGTTTGAAATCGGCAAATCGCTCCGGGTTTGCGATGGCCGGGCTCTCGCAATCCTCTTCACCGGCACCATCGGCTACGCCTGCAAGCTCGCCGCCGAAGCGCTGCAAAAGCGCGGTGTCGGCGTCCGACTGGTCAGCATGCACACGATCAAACCCATCGACCGGGAAGCGATCGTCGCCGCGGCGCGCGACTGCGGCGCGATCCTGACCGTCGAAGAGCACAATGTCTGTGGCGGCTTCGGCTCCGCGGTGGCGGAAGTGCTGATGGACGAGGGTGCGGGCGGTATCCGGTTCCGGCGGCTGGCGCTGCCTGATGTCAATGTTTCGAAAATCGGCTCCCAGGATTGGCTGCGGACTCAATACGGCATGGATGTTGCCGGCATCGTCCGGGCCGCGGAAGCGGTGTTGCAATGAATCGGCTGAATGGGAAAATTGCCGTCATCACCGGCGGTGCGAGCGGCATCGGAGCCGCTGCATGCCGGTTGTTTGCCGCGGAAGGCGCCGGAGTCGCCATCTGCGATCTGGATGAAGCGAAAGGCGTCAATCTGGCGGCGGAAATCGCCGCTGGCGGCGGACGTGCGGCCTTCTTCCGTTGCGATGTGGCCGACGGCGCCGCGGTGGCTTCCGCTGTCCGGGCGACGTTGGGATGCTACGGCCGGATCGACATTCTTTACAACAATGCCGGAATCTACCTCGCCGGCCGCGACGGCTGCATCACCGCCGTTGCGGAAGCGGTCTGGGACAAGGTGATCGCAGTCAATCTCAAAAGCGTTTATCTTTTCTGCCGCGAGGTGATTCCGCACCTGCTCGCAACCGGCGGCAGCATCATCAACACGGCCTCCAGCGCCGGAATAATCGGCATTCCGAACTGCGATGCCTATACCGCCACCAAAGGCGCGATCGTGCAGTTGACCAAATCCATGGCGGTCGAATACGGTCGTTATCGTATCCGGGTCAATTGCATCGCCCCGGCGGCGATCATGACGCCGATGGTTCGGGCGAGCAATCCTGCCGACGGCTCGGACGAATTCGACGAAGAGGCGTTTCTCAAGCTGCGGACGCCATTGCGGCGCTATGGCACTCCGGAAGAAGTCGCGCGCATCGCGCTGTTCCTGGCTTCCGACGAGGCTTCCTATGTGAATGGTGCGATTCTCCCCGCCGATGGCGGCATCACGATTTGCGGCGACCTGTCCCGGGTGCGGCGCGAAGGCGATGCTCATTAAAAAAATCTTTTTCGGGAACCCGGCGACTGAATTTGCGGTCATAACCATAATCCTTTTTGCCAAGCCATGCGGAACTGAAAGGAATGGAAAATGGACGAGCGTGAACGGATCCGCAAAATTTATGAATCCGGCCTGGTGCGCGATCTGGCTTTGCAGGATCCCCATTACCGGGAAGAACTGGAAAAACTTGGCATCGACACCTGTTGCGGAGGCGGCATGCCGCTGGGGGAAACCGCCCGCGAAATCGGCATTTCGCTGGAAATGCTGCTGAGCCGCCTGCATCGGGAACCGGTCCAGAGCGCCGGCATTCCGGGCGGAATGGAGAAGGCTTCCAATGCGCTGTTGATCGACTATGTCCTTGAGATCTATCATACGACATTGCGCGAACAACTGCCGAATCTTGAACTGCTGTTCCAGCGGGTCATGCTCGCCCATGGCGAACATGCCGCCGAACTCAGCGCGCTTCAGGAGCATTTCCTTGCGCTCAAGGACGAGTTGCTGTCGCATATCGACAGCGAGGAAACGCTGGTTTTTCCGGCGTTGCGCCAGAATGAGCCGGTGCCGGATGCCAAAACCGTGATCAAGCAGCTCGAACAGGAGCATGCCTTCAC
This sequence comes from Victivallaceae bacterium, assembly GCA_036677805.1. GTDB lineage: Bacteria > Verrucomicrobiota > Lentisphaeria > Victivallales > Victivallaceae > SIG78. The sequence continues at coordinate 56,946 of JAVBVS010000024.1, forward strand.
CAGAACCCGATTGCGGCAGATGCGCATCGCAACCAGCAGCTACCGGATTCCGGGCTATGCCAGCGCCTCGCTGGAGATTCTGTATCAGGGACTGGCCAACCTCGACGCCGGACTCCACGACCACATTTATCTGGAAAATAACATTCTTTTCCCCCGGGTGCTGCGCTGACCGCGAAGGCGCGGAATGCGGCGCCGGGCGGACCTGCGGCTGCGAAGTGGAATTCCACTCCAATCATCTTACGGGGAGGACACAGGATGAAACGAAACATGATCGTGCTGGCTGTTTGTGCATTGGCCATCGGCGCTGCGGCGTGGGTTTGCGCGCATTGCGAGATTCCCTGCGGCATCTATGACGATCCGATGCGGATGAAAATGATCTACGAGCATATCGGAACCCTGGAAAAATCAATCCATGAGATCGCACATCTTCAGGAAGCGGAAAAGCCCAACTACAATCAGCTGGTGCGCTGGATCGACAACAAGGACAACCACGCCGACCAGCTCCAGGAAATCGTGACCCAGTATTTCATGACCCAGCGGATCGTTCCGGCCGAGCCGGGTTCGCCGGGATATGACAAATACATCCGCGAACTCACCTTGCTTCACCGGATGGTGGTTCAGGCGATGAAGGTCAAGCAGTCGGTCGATCCCGCGGCGGCGGCCGCATTGAAGAAACTGGCCGCCGAATTCGAAGCCAGCTACTTCGCCCAATAACCGTCCGGCAGTGCTGTTGCCGGTTGTGTTGGCGCCGGCCGTCTAGCGGTTGAAGTAAACGAAAAAGTAACAGATTACGGCAAGCTGGGCGAAGATGCCGCCCATGGTATTGCCGATCATCAGCCAGAGCGCCGGCTTCGGGACGGGCTCGTCTTCCAGCAGCGAAGGCAGCAGCGCGAGCGTGGCGAAGAGTATGATGTTGCCGATGGACAGTCCGAAAAGCGATAAGTTGTATGCGCCGATGCCGGGACCGAACACTGCGCCGATCGCCGGCGGCAACAGCAGCAGCAACAGTTGCGCCGCGGCGACCGGCAGCATGATTTTCAGAAACTTCCGGTTGCGGAACGGACCGCTCCACAGCAGCAGATTGATCAGCAGCGCGAGCAGCAGATATTGGCCGAGCTCCAGCCCGGGAATCCGGCCGCTGAGGTTGAACAGGAAATTCAAACAGACATAATCGGGCGGCATTCCAATATTCATGATCGACTCTCGTTATCAACCGTCGACGAATACGCATGATGGGTAAATATCAGACCGCCGATCGACCGCGCAGGTTTCATGGCCGATTGGCGCAGCGCGGAAAATCACTCCGGATTCCACGTCCGGGGACGATATCGGGAGTAACGCCGTGGCCGCCGCTTCTTCAGGAGAAGATTATTACACTGCGAAACAATAATTTAAAGTTATTATTCCTAACTATTGCAAATTGGTCTTGCAATATGCATCGAGAAAAAAGTCAATTTTGTTTTTTAGGCAACAAAATTTTGTGGGTCTGGAGCTGGAACTGATTAAGTCAGCACCTTTTTCTGTAAAGACATATGAATAATAAATTGAGAATATACCGTTACAGACATATGCCGGTAAAATATACAGCTTCGGTGGTAGTATATAGCAGAAAAAAGAAATGAAATTACAGCAAGCCACAACGCTTGCTTACCGGGAAACACAAAAAATACAACAATACCGTAGATAACAAATATGCATGAATGATTGCGATAGAATCCGAATCGGCCTAGAAAAATATTGAAATCATCAGCTTTATTGTTGGCTATAACCATATTTTTAGCATATTGATAAATGTTGGCTTCCTCTTCCTTGGCGTATTGGACCGCTCTTTTTTCGAGATGCTTTATTTGAACATCCCATCCCTTGAAACCAAAGTCCTCCTTGATAGTTTTCCATTTGAAAGGAATGATTTTATTCATGCAATTTGCAAATGGTTCTAATAGCATTCCGATAAGCCAAAGTAACATAACGAATAAAAAACCGCTTAGTACAACAGGAATATCCTTGAATACAGAAATCTGGATTGTGTGAGTAGCTAGCAGCGTCACAACTACTAAAAATACAACGGTAAAACCAGATTGTAAGTTTACAAAGAAATCCCAAAAACTCATTTTTACCCTTGAAAACATATAATACCTGTCTATGATTATTAAAAAAAGGAATGCCAAAGGAATTCTACATTATCGCTCTTATTCTCCGTTGAATAAGAACACTACAACATGTGTTGTAAAAAACTAGTAACATACGTTGCAATAATCCATTTTATCGCAACTCCCATAAATGGGGGCATTCCTAATCTATTAGCGATTGTTATGATATATGACCAATATCTACATGTAATTTTCTTAGCTTTCTCTCCATGAGCTGGTTAAATAATTCATTAATCTCATCCTCAGTGTATACTGACTGCAGTAACGGTATTCGGAATTGAATATATTTTAATTTTTCTATCAGTGTCGAATATGAAGTATAATCATGGATATAACCATCATATCTAGATTTCAACCTGTAATTGATTTTTCGATGGGCTTGAACTATGCTTTTAAGGTCTATGGGTACAGTATTCGCAAAAAGCTCAGAACGCCTGAATAAATTCTGAATGAATGCATCTATTTGGGCTAGCATTGTGATATCTGTTATACGAGAGAAATAAAAAATCCAACCATATCTGCGTAATTCATTATTAGTTCTCCCACTTGCTATTGCACCAGTTATTTTTTCATTAACCTCTTCTACGAATATTGTTTTATAGTCTTCAATCGTCAACTTCGGTGTGAGAATTTCTTGCCCTAGATATTTTACAATGCGATTTTCATATTTCTTTATCGCCATTTCGGCATATTTTTTTTCATTTTTAAACATATTCGCTAGAGACTGCATGAATTTATCTCGCGTTGATTTACGCACAGACACTTTATCTCCATTGAAAATGTAACCTAAAAAATCATATTTTTGATTTGCGGGTCCGGTGTATGTTTTAGCGGCATTCATTTGTAGAGATAACATTGTCAAATGTGACTTCATCCTCTGTCGGATATGAAACTCCCTACTTTTATCATACATAACCAGAATATCATCAACATATCGAACATAATGTTTGGCAAGAGAGAATATTTTACGATCAAAATCACACATATATATATCTGACAATATATTTGATATGGCAAGCCCTTGGGGTATTCCCTTAGACGTTCGGTAAATCTCAATTCGCTGTTTTTCGTAATCTCTCGGCACTATCGGATTTACAATTGCTTTGAAAATCAAAGTTAGAATTGGTTTATCTTGAATTTTTTTCCGCAAGATATTCATTAAAATTTCACGTTCAATATTATCATAAAAACCAGAAATGTCTGTCTTTAAAAAGTGATATTCTGCCTCCGCACGGTGAAAATCATCTATTTCCCTAATTATCTGATTGGGCAATTTTTTCTGTAAACATGAACTAAAACAATCCCTGTGATGCAGAGCATCTTTTAAAAGAGAAAGTACCATTTGGTCTCTTAACGTTGGCACGGCCAACATCCGAGGAGTTTTATTTCTTCCCTTAAGTATCAAAACTTCAAGGTATGGCGAAAAATTATATGTTCCCTCTAAACATTTTTTACTAATGAGATGGGAAATCATATCTTTATTTTTTGCAAATGAACTCCCCGTCATACCATCTATTCCGACGACAGACTTCCCACAAAAATCATTCTCATACTTATTGTGTATGTTTTCTAATGAAAAAATTTTTTCAAATATTACCTGAACTGGAGAAGTTGTCATGTTAGAATTCGGCCCCAAAATCTTCTACGGGAAGATAAGAGCTTCCCGTTCTGCTGGCATGAATAGAAATATTTTGAATAACTTCTCTTAGATTCATTCTTCCAGTAAATATTACATTGAAAAAATGCCTCCCATCCATTAAAATAAGCATCGTTCGATCACACGATGCTGTTTTAATTGCTTCTGGTAAAAAACCATTGATGGATACCAGTAGCCCCATCGTATTATCTGCCTTGCGTCGCACTTTACTCTCGAAGATATCAATCTCTTGAGACCCAACAGGTGACCTAGTAAATTTTGCTTCTATAAGGAATGTCGTTCCGTCTATTGTTATTGAACCGTCAATTTGCCGCCCATTTTTATCTTTGTAAGGAGTGCTTGACGGAATGTCATGAAATACAGCAAATTCATAGAACCATTTTTCAAAATCATAGCCAGCCTGTTGAGAACCCAAGCCCTTTATTAGCTCAATAAGGCGATGTTGAAATTTTTCCAATGTTTGTGAAGAATATAAATTACGTTCTCGTTCTTCTTGAGCTTTTTTTTGCTTTTCTTCTTTGATTTTTATATTGTCAAGCTCAGATATAATTTTGTTGTATTCCGGTTTGAGCTTTTCAACAGCACGATAGGCGGTGGAAATTTTTTCATCTGAATCAGGCCATCCACTCAAATCCGGGAAAGATTTCATTTCAACAAGGGACTCGGAAATCTTGAAAACAGCTTTATTTCCCAGCGAGTCATTGGCCGCAACTAGTTTCGTGAATAGTCGCCGCAGGAAACCAGCTTTTGTCTCATCCTTTCCCCAAGTTGAAAGAAAGTTCTCCTTAATTCCATTTTGAGCAAGAAATAGCCGCAGAGAATCTTTGCGCCAAAATGCACACAAACATGCATCTTGCGTTAAAGCAATAAAATATGGCGTCAATCTTTTATTCATGACTAAATATTATCAAACTTTTTCTTATTGCTCCAAAACCTTAATGCTTGTAGCTATTGCATCTCAAGATAAAATTAAAAACTACAACTTATTTAGTTTCTGATCAATATATCAACAAAATAGACATCATTTAACAACTTGTCAAGTCAGCTTACAATATTTTTTTAAAGATCGCAAATTTATTGAAATTTTTTGTCATATAAATGCTTTAAACATGAATCAGGTGCAACTAGTTTGTAAAAGTAAAAAATGGGTTCCAGCGCTCATTATTGTATTTTCGTGCGTACAAGAAGAGTAAAATAGAGCAAACAAGGGAAGCTGCCGAACCATTTATTCCTGCACAAGGGCCTGATATTTAAGAGAATAAATGGTGGAGCATAGCGGATTTGAACCGCTGACCCCCACACTACCAGTGTAAAATTTTAAGTACAAAAATTAAATTTTTATTGTTTTTTTATTGTATTATTCGTTTTCTTGCAGTATCTTATATACAGCGCAGTAAAATACAATAAAAGAGACACACACAATGGCAAAGCGGGGGAGTAAAAAAGGTTCCCCAAAGGGAAACGGGTTCGTTTATCAGCAACGGGCTGGAGGCAATTATTATTTCCAGTATATGGAAAATGGAAGCCGCAAGACAGTTTCCCTGAAAACCAAAAACCTCCGTACCGCAGAAATAAAAGCCAGAGAACTGCGCGGAGAAGTCGCGGAGCTTAAAACCAAAGAGGATTACTTGACTAAAATTGCGGCAAACCGCCGCTTGATGAAAGCATCTGCCATAAAGCTGAAAGACGGATGGGAGCATTATTTAAAAGCTCCGGGCGATGACAAACCTAACAGCTCTTCTGGGACGTTGGAAAATCACAAACGTCATTATATTGAATTTGTCGATTGGCTGTCAACTAATTACCCCACAATCACCGAGTTGAGTGACGTTATTACTTTACCTGCCGGATGCGGCATGTTCTCTCCGTACATCTCTAATTTAAGTCCTGAACGACTGGAACAGGCCCTAAATAAATCTTCCAAGCCATCTGAACTTGCACCGGGATATACCCCAAGTGAATTTTGCAAGCTGGCAAAAATCTCAAAACAAACCCTCTGGAATTGGGAGCATTCCGGTAAGATTACTCTTTCCAGAGTTGGGCGCGTTGTTAGAGTTCCGCGTTTTGAAGCCGAAAGAATTTTGGAGCAGGGAGAAACATGCATAGGCCGAGATCAACGCGATAAAGCAACGAGACGCACAAGAAAGCTCTTGCTCGTAAGACATGCCCGGAAGAAGCATAACCGCGCTGAGAATGGCTTAAAATAAAAGATAACACATAGATTTAGTAACTGATAGGCAGCATCAAAATGAAAACGTCTGAAAGGAAGCGACTTCCCATAGAGCGTATACAGGAAATAAACCGAATGTCACATTTGGGAAGCTTAAGTGTTGCTGACGTGAATGGATATATTGAAAAATTTGATGAGGTATTAGCCCAAGAACCCAACATTTCAGTTGTACCATATGTACGGGAGAGCAGAACATGTCAAAAAGCGAAAGGCAACTTAGAAGATCAAGCTAGAGATTTGCTCAGGGAGTTAAAAAAGAGAAGTGCAAATATTGCCCACCCTATATTCAAGGAGGTAGTAAAAGGCTCAATTCAGGAATTCCCTTTCGGATTCCCATCATCTCAATACTTCCGCGAATGGCTGTGAGGGTGCCGACCTGATCGATATGCTCTCGTGTCCGTCTGGCGAGAAGGGCTGCCACTTTTCCGCCATGAACTTTCTCCAACGCGTCCCATGCTTTGGGTTGTGACTCTCTTACCCATCCGGCGAGGTCATCTGGGAACAACGCGAGTTCCCGGTCATAGCCGGTATCGTCCGGGCTGTAAAGATAGCCGTGCCCAGCGAGATACTCGCAGATCTCTTCTTCAAAAGATTTTTCCAGATGAATTGTCGTCATAATAACCTCATGAATTTTTCATTATGTCGAGATAAAGTTCCCCTCGTTGGGCGGCATGGCGTCTTTTTCGCAACAACATTTCCGGAAGCGTAATTTTTGAATCTAACACCATCATGAGATCACTGCCACTGATAAGGAAGATCGGCTTTAACGCATTGTCCGTTTTCAAACTTTGACACTCCGCTGTAAAACCGTTATAGGAAACAAATACGCCTAGCGTATTGTCAAGTTTTCCTCCAACCTTTCCGCCAAATTCCAACAGAGTTCCTTTGCTTATATTGGAAACTTTTTCCCATTTTGCCTCCAGCAGATAATCAATTCCATCAAAGGAGAACGCTCCGTCAATTTGTTCTCCGCTGATTTTAAAGGAACGTTTGGGATCGAGTTCAAAATACAAGAATAAGTCATATAGGAACTTTTCAAATAAAAATCCTTGTTTCTGTGGATTTTTTTCGGCAATAATTTGGCAGAAATTATCTTTCAATTCATTGAGATTACTCTGTCTTATGCTCAATTGACGCAAACGCTCTTCGTTTATAGATTGCTGTTGCGCCGCTCTTTGTTTTTCTTCCAACTGGTTTAAAAATCCGCAAGATACTTTGTTAAGAGCTGCAACTGCATCTCTTGCATCTTTTGCTTTTTTTGCACCATCTTCAAGCCTTTCCAAATGTGAGAAATCTGAAAAATTCGATACGGCTCCAATCAACGCCAAAATGTCTTCTTGATAAAGATCATCTCGTTTTACCAAACGCCCTATTAAATCGTCAACTAAATCCTTCTTGGGGGTATTACTCCAATCTTGGGTTGATAAAATCGTTGCATCCCTGATTGTGGCTGCAACAAAAGAACGTAAATCGTTTCTATACCAATAGATTTTCCAGAGTGCATTTTTGAGCTTGACGATAGCCTCAGGTGATATTTTTTTCATTTTTGCACCTTACAAAGGACAAAGATTTTCTTTTCGCATCCACCCCAATGCTTTCATCCACCGGTCACGTGGAATCCGCTGTTTTGACGAATGCCAGTTGGTTAAGACTTCATCCACAATTTGGTCGTCGGAAGGATGTTCGGTGGCAAGCAGATCCTTCCATGCGCTATATAAGGTTGCCACGATTTCACATTGCTCCGTAGTTGCTGTCATAAAACGCTTGCACAGAGCAGAGAGTCTTTCCTCGTTATCAGAGAAATACCGTTCGAAATATTCCCGGTATTTGCCTTCGTTTTCCAACGGAACATAGCGGTAACCCTTATCCTGCTTTTCACAACGGAACCATTTTTGTTTCAGTAGTTGTGAATCAACCGAACGAAGCGCACGGTTGTCATACGGACCGGCGGCGTCGCGATGATAGTGGGTCGCAAGATCGATATTGCAAATGTTTTCCGCGAGGAATAATATTTTCTGAAATTTCACATGTCCGAAAGTTGGTTCATGATGCATTCGTTTAATGATTTCAGCAGCAAACACGGATCGCTTGAAGAACGCATTTGCTTCGTGACTCTGCTCTCTTTTTTGTTCTTCCGCAAGTTCAACGATACAAATTTTCCCGGTAACGACGGCAGAAATCAATGCAGAACGTCGTTCTTGTAATAATTCAATACCTCGTTCTGCTTCGGCTATCAGTAATGCAAATTTTTTTAGCTTCTTCTGTAAAAATGCCGTAATCTCTCGTTGTTCTGAAATCGGAGGGATGCAAATCTTAAGATCAAAAAATACATTTGGATATAAACGTAAACGAGATTCCCATATACCGGTTGAATAAGCTTTAACTACCGTAACAAAATTAGGAAGACGGGAAAGCATATCAAAATATTTAGGATTTTGCTCGTTCCTAAAACGATATACATTATAGGAAGGGCTGACAACTCCATTACATGGAGAAATTCCCATAGCGCCCATCCAAGCCCACATGGTATTGATTACCAAATCATTTGCTGTACACTTCTTATATCCGTCCAGTGATTCAGCTAAGAACATATTGACATTTTTTTCTGATCGGGGAGTTACTCCGGTAATATGCGAAACAGTTAACAACGTTTCGTCATCATCCGCAGTGGCACGATCATCGATTTCTGTAAATATAACCTTACACCTTTGAACAGTCCAATGTGCGGGAATATCCCCCAGCCAATCGATCCCTGATGATTTCATCGACACATCAGGATTCAAGCCTTTGATAACGGCATGGGAAATCAACGCCTGACGCTTTTCGGTAATCAAGTCGATCAGTTTTTGTTGCTCCGCAATTAAATCGTCGATCTTCTTTGTTTCCCGATCAAGAAAAGATGCAATTTCCTGTTGTTCAGATAATTGAGGGACTGGAATAGAAAGCATTGAAAGTTCATTACGTGATATTTCTAGAAAAGTAGTACCTTTCCCTAATGCATTTAATATTTCAGTAAACGCAGATAGAAAATATGCATAAAAAAGAGAGCATGTCTTTTTAGACGGGATTAAAGATTTACACCCTTGATTATGGCATATTTCCTTTGTATTGATAGCCAAAGAACCAATTGGAGCACGAGTCGATAAAATAATGCTTCCAGGAGGAACAATACTCGTTCCACAGGAATTCAGCCCTTCCACAGTAATATTCTTTGCGGAACTTGATATATATTGTGAATCAAGCTGGCTTAAATCGGCTGGAGTGACCCAACAAATATTTCCATCCCAATATTTGGAAACATCAGAACGAGGTGTGGCACCTGTAACGATAGAAAAACAATATTTGGCAGCAGAAATATTCCAGGATTCGGGTATATTCCCGAGCCAATCAATGTTAGATGGTTTATATTTCAAATATATTTTAAAACTACTCATGACTGGACCCAGTTTATGGTGACTTCCTGCTGCTGTTTGTCTCCATTCAAAGTAATCCATTTTACCACAACATCATACGGTGGGAGGTATTTTTTGTTTGTAGATAAATCAAAGTTCATTGGTAAAGAATAAAAATTATCTCCGGATGGAATTTTTATGCAATCAAGATTGAAATCAAAACATTCATGCGCACGAATGCTGATTCCATTTAACACGATATCGATAACTCTAATATCTACAGGACCCTCATTGTAAATAAGCAGCATTCCTGTACCCGCACCTTCATCACATGCGATCACCTTAATTTTTCCAGAATTACGTTCCAAGACACGATCTTTTTCGCGGGTTTCTTCAATCTGCAATATGCGCTTATTTACAAAATGTGATATACTCCAACTTACTACGGCAATTACCAATGAGACAATGGAGACTACAATCGTAATGGTTTCTGCTGTAGTCATTTTCCCAACTCCTGCAGCATTCGCATGATATTTCCTGCAACTTGAGTGAGGTCAGCATCAATCTCCTCCAGCGGACGCGGTGGCTTGAATTCGTAAAAGTATCGGTTGAACAGAATTTCATAGCCGACATTTTCACGTGTCGAATCATCGATCCAGGCATCCGGCACATAGGGCAAAACTTCCCGCTGGAAATATGCATCAATATTTTCTTTTAACGGAATATTCTCGGTGTCGCGAAGCGTGGAACTCGGTTCCGGATGTCCGTTTTTGCCGGGACGCTCTTTCCCGCGTTCTTCCTCGTCCGCCAACACCTTGACGATTTGCTTTTGTTCAACGGCGGATAGCTTCAGCGTAGACACCTCTTTCAATGCAGCCTTGAGTTCCGGTTCTGAAACATATTCCCGTCCGGATTGCGTCATTCTTACCAATTTTGCAAAGTTTTTCAACTCTTCCCGCCGCTCATCGGTCAGTTTGCAATCTTCGACAAGCCACTGATCCAATTGCGCTAGATGTTTTTCATCGAATTTATAAACCAGACGCAAGGGCCATTCTACCGTGATCGTTGTGTAGCCGAATTCAATATTGTCAAAAATTTTGCTCTCTTTGCATTCGGAGAAGTCCTCGTATAGACTGACGATTCGTTCAATGTCATCCGAGCCCAATTCCTTCCGTTTGCTTCCCAGACTCTTGCGCATCTTCTGGAAAAATTCGGTGGCATTGATAAGTTGAATCTTTCCACGCCGCCGTTCTTCCTTCCGATTGGAGAGAATCCAGACATAAGTGGCGATTCCGGTATTGTAAAACATGTCTGTCGGCAATGCAATGATTGCTTCCAGCAAATCGTGTTCGATGATATGGCGGCGAATATTGCTTTCTCCGGAACCAGCTCCGCCAGTGAATAACGGAGACCCATTCAGCACAATTCCGATCCGGCTGCCGCCTTCCTGCCGAGTACGCATTTTGCTGATCAGATGAAGCAGAAACAGCAGCGATCCATCCGAAACGCGCGGAACTCCCGGTCCGAAGCGTCCGGCATATCCATTCTTCGCTTCAGCCCGGATTTGCGTCTCCACTTTTTTCCATTCCACGCCATAGGGCGGATTGGAAAGCATATAGTCGAATTTATCCAAAGGCAGTCCGTCGTCCGAAAGCGTGTTGCCGAGGATAATCTTATCCACATCCTGCCCTTTGATCAGCATGTCCGCTTTACAAATGGCATAAGACTCCGGATTCAGTTCCTGCCCATAGACGGAAAGGCTTGCCTTGGGATTTTTGCTATACAGATATTCTTCCGCTACGGAGAGCATACCGCCGGTTCCCGCCGTTGGATCATAAACGGTACGGACCTTCGCTGATTTCGAAAGTTCTTTTTTATCCGCACTGAAAATCAGTTCAACCATCAACCGGATCACTTCACGCGGAGTGAAGTGCTCTCCGGCGGTATCATTCGAGATTTCGGAGAATTTCCGGATCAGCTCTTCGAAAACGGTTCCCATCTGGGTATTGCTGACGGCATCGGGATGCAAGTCGAAGTTGGTGAACTTTTCGGTGACGAGATAGAGCAGGCCTGCCTTCTGCAACCGATCGATTTGCGCGGCAAACTCGAAGCATTCAAAAATGCTTCGGGCGTTTTCGGAAAATCCCTGAATATAGGCAAGCAGATTGTCATGGATATTATCCTGATCGCCCAGCAGCTTTTTCATGTCCAGTTCTGAAATATTGTAGAAATTCAGACCGGACGCATAGGTGAGATAAGGTGGCAGCAGAGGCGAATCCTCCACTTTCAGTCTTCGTACCGTTTCGAGAACTTTTTCCTTGGTTGCCGCCAATACGCAGTCCAGACGGCGTAAAACGGTAAACGGTAAGATTACCTTCCCATAATCCGATTGTTTATAATCTCCACGCAATAAATCAGCGACCGCCCAGATATCATTATGATTCATAACCGATTTTCGTTTCTCATTGAGTTTATCTCATGAAGGAAAAATACATCATAATGTGACAATCATCAACCTTAATTGGAATAAAAAGTGTTAAATTAATAAACTGGTTGCGCGTCTCCCCAAAAGCTGGACAACTCGCATTGGTGGAAAACGACCAGTCGGTTAAACCGGAAAGGGTCGTTTTATGAAGAAGACTTACGACAGTAAATTCAAGAGCCTGGTGGCCGTTGGAAGCGTTACGCGAGGAGTTGACAAATGAATGAGTGGTTGCAGGAATCAGCGGATTGAGAATGTTCCCGGCGCACATTATTGTATTTTTATTGTATTTTCGTGCGTGCAAGAAGAGTAAAATAGCGCAAAAGAGAACAAACAAGGGAAGTTGGCGAACCATTTATTCTTGTGCAAGTGCTTGATATTTAAGAGAATAAATGGTGGAGCATAGCGGATTTGAACCGCTGACCCCCACACTGCCAGTGTGGTGCTCTAGCCAACTGAGCTAATGCCCCGAAACATTGTCTTATTAAAATATCCTTTTTTTTGAAAAATGCAAGCTCAATATTGTAATTTTTGAAAAAAAGGATATCTTGTTGGAGACACATCTTGCCCCAATGAGGTAATGACCATGAATGATGATTGCGGCCGCTTGTGGCAAATCTGGCTTCCCGGAATTCCGGCCTTCGCCGCCGCCGATGACGCGTTCGCCGCCGTCGGCATTCTGGCGCGGGACGAATTCTTCGCCGTCGGCGCTCCGGACGCCGCCTTCTGGCGGGAGTTTTTCCGGCCCGAACGGCTGAAGGTGCTTCACCATGCCAAGAACTGGCTGCGTCAGGTCGAAACCCCGGTCGATTCGGGGCGCGGATTCTTTGACGTGATGCTCGCCGTCTATCTCGACAATCCCGCCGCCGACTGCAAAACCCTGGCGGGATGCGCCCGCACCGCATTGCAGCGCGAGCCGCCTGCCGACGACCTCGCCGGGCAGTGCCGGGCCTTGCGCGAGCTGTACCGGGTGCTCGAGCCGCGGTATGGCGGCAACGCGCTCTTCCGGGACATCGAAATGCCGCTTGCCGGAGTGCTGGCGCGGATGGAGTGCCGGGGCATGCGGGTCGATGTCGACGGTCTCCGGCGTTACGGCGCCGTGCTCGGCGGGCGGCTGGCGGAACTGGAGCGGGCGATTTTCGATCTTGCCGGAGAAGCGGTCAATCTGAATTCGCCGAAGCAGCTCGGCGCGCTGCTGTTTGAGAAACTCGGCATTGCGCCCGGTCGCAAGACCAAGAGCGGGTACTCCACCGACGCCGACGTGCTGAAGAAACTGCGCGACGCCCATCCGGTGATTCCGCTGCTGCTCGAATACCGGCAGTTGAGCAAGCTCAACTCGACCTATGTCGACGGTCTGCTCAAGGCCGTGCGGTCCGACGGCAAGATTCACACTTCCTTCAACATGACCGCCACCGCCACCGGGCGGCTTTCGTCGGCCGATCCCAATCTCCAGAATATTCCGATCCGTTCCGAGCTCGGCGGCGAATTGCGCCGGATGCTGACTGCCGATCCCGGCGAGGTGCTGGTCGACGCCGACTATGCCCAGATCGAACTCCGGCTGCTGGCGCACATCGCCGACGATCCGGCCATGATTGCCGCGTTCCGCAATCACGAAGACATTCATACCGCGACCGCCAGCCGGGTCTTCAACGTGCCGTTCGACGCGGTCACGCCCGAGCTCAGGCGGCGGGCCAAGGCGGTCAACTTCGGAATCATTTACGGCATTTCCGCCTTTGCGCTGGCCGACGATCTGGGGATTTCGCGCGACGAGGCGCAGCACTATATCGACCATTATTTCGAGGAGTACGGCCATATCCGGGCCTACCTTGACCGGACCGTGCGCGACGCCCGCAAAAACGGCTACGTCGAAACCCTTTTCGGCCGCCGCCGCTGGCTGCCCGAACTCAAGTCGCCGATTTTCGCGGTCCGCAGCTTCGGCGAGCGCGCGGCGCTCAATGCGCCGATGCAGGGCACCGCCGCCGATCTGATCAAGCTGGCGATGGTGCGGACCGCGCGCAATCTGGCCGCGGCGAAGATGCGGACCGAACTGGTGCTTCAGATTCATGACGAGCTGATTCTGGCCGCGCCGCAGGGCGAGGCGGCGGCGGCGACGTGCATCCTGAAGGAGGCGATGGAAAATGTCATCGAGCTCAAGGTGCCGCTGGAAGTATCGTTGAGCACGGGGGCGAATTATCTCGAACTGAAGTGACGCCGCCCCCGGTGTGCGCGGCGCGGACTGAAAATCGATTGGTTTCCGGCTTCGGCCGGTGGCAACGGCGGCAATCGCGGGCTATATTATACGCATGAAAGCGTCGTCAATCTTTTAGTGCCGGAGAATATATGGCCAGCGAATTCATGTCCAGCAGCCTCGAGGATTATCTGGAAGCGATCGCCGAGTTGAATGAGGGAAATGGGCATGCCCACAGCAAGGACATTGCCGCGCGCCTCAAGGTGAAGATGCCGTCGGTCACCAATGCGCTTCAGGCTCTGGCCGCACGCGATCTGATCGTTTACCAGTCCCATCTGCCGGTGGTGCTGACTCACGAGGGCAAGCGGGTCGCCGACCTGGTGCGCCGCCGCCATGCCGGGCTGCGTCGGTTTTTCTCCGAAACGCTGCGGCTGCCGGAGCATGTGGCCGACGCCGCCGCCTGCAAGATCGAGCATGTCATCGGGGAAAATGAGATGGCGCGGCTGACCATCCTCGGCGATGCCATCGCCGGACGCAAGGACTGCGCCGAACTCCGCGCTTATCTGGAGGAGACCTTCGACGCGCTGCCCGACGCGGAAACCGAGATTCTGATTGCGCTGGATCAGCTGCCCGAAGGGGCTTCCGGGATGATTGCGCATGTCGGCGCCGCGCTCCGGGGGCGGAAGAAATTCGCCGATCTCGGACTGGTGCCGGGGACGGTCTTGACCATGGAGGGGCGGGCGCCTTTCGGCGATCTGCTGCGGGTGCGGGTGATGGGCAGCACATTGTCGCTGCGTTCCGGCGACGCGGCCTATATCCTGCTGAAAAAACATCCGGTCGCTTCGGGGTATTTCAAGGCTTGACGGAGGCGGGTTATGACGCATCATTTCCGCATTGCTCTGGCCGGCAATCCCAATTGCGGCAAAACCACGATTTTCAATCTGCTGACCGGCGCCCGGCAGCATGTCGGCAATTATCCGGGCGTGACCGTCGAACGCAAGAGCGGAGTGCTCAAGATCGATGAACTCACGCTGGAAGTGGTCGATCTGCCCGGGGTTTACAGTCTGTCCAGCTCCTCGCCCGAAGAGCGGGTGGCGTTTCAGGAGCTACTTGAGAATCCGCCCGACCTGATCATGAATGTGGTCGATGCGAGCAATCCGCAGCGCAACCTCTATCTGACCACCCAACTGGGCGAACTCGGCATCCCGCTGCTGCTGGTTTTCAATATGAGCGATGATGCGCGGCGGCGCGGTCTGGAAATCAACTACGGGATGCTGGAGGCGTTTTTCGGGGCGCGGATCGTCGCCACCGTCGGCAGCGAAGGCGTCGGCACCGAGGAATTGCGGCAGACTCTGCATGAAATGCTGACCGCGGCCGAGCCCCGGCGGCCGGTCCGGCTGAGTTTCGGCGAACGCATCGACCGGGCCATTGCCGAAATCACCGCGCTGGTCGAAAAAAATCCGCCGCCGGGCCGGATTCCGGCGCGTTATTACGCGATCAAATTGCTCGAGGGCGACGCGACGGTTTGCCGGATGCGGGAATTCGCCGCGCTGGAGCCTCAGGTTGGCGCCTGCCGCGAGCGCATTGCCGCCCATCACGGCATGCACAACGATGCGTTCATGGCCGACCGGCGCTACGGGGTGATCGCCGGAGCCTGCCGGGAAGCGATTTCGATCACCAATGAAAAACGCCGGCAGCTTTCGGATACGATCGACCGGGTGGCGGTCAGCCGCTTTCTCGGGTTGCCGATTTTTCTGGGGGTGATGTATCTGGTGTTCATGTTCACTTTCGTCGGCGCCGAGCCGCTGATGGCGGGGCTGGAGCTTTTCTTTGAAAAACTGGCGCAGTCGATCAATGTCGCCTGGCCGGCGGGCCAGGCCGATTTTCTGCGGCGGCTGCTGACCGAAGGCATCATCGGCGGCGTCGGCGGCGTGCTGGTTTTTCTGCCCAATATTCTGCTGCTTTTTCTGGCGATCGCGTTTTTGGAAGGGACCGGGTACATGGCGCGCGCAGCCTTCGTCATGGACGGATTCATGCACAAATTCGGGCTTCACGGCAAGAGTTTCATCCCGATGCTGCTGGGGTTCGGATGCACGGTGCCGGCGGTGATGGCGACGCGCACGATCGAATCGACCCGGGACCGGCTGACCACGATCATGGTGCTGCCGCTGATGAGCTGCGGGGCGCGGCTGCCGATCTATGCGCTCTTCATTCCGGCGTTTTTTCCGGCCCGCTATCAGGCGTTGACCTTGTGGGTGATCTACCTGATCGGGGTGGCGACGGCGCTGGTGCTGGCGGGTTTCCTGAAGCGTACGATCTTCAAGGGCGGCGACGAGGTTTTCGTCATGGAATTGCCGCCCTACCGCATGCCGACGCTGCGCGGGCTGCTGCTGCACATGTGGGAGCGCACGGTGCTTTACCTCAACAAGGCCGGGACGATCATTCTGGGCGCGTCGATTCTGCTGTTCATCATCAATACCTGGCCGGTCAAACGCGATTTGACCTGCGATTATGCGCGCGAAATCGTCCGGATCGAACAGGCCGACAGCGCGCCGGAACTTAAAACCGCGCGCATCGAGATGCTGAATGCCCGGCGGCAGGCGGAGCTGCTCGAATACTCCATCGCCGGCCGGGTGGGCAAAACCCTGGCCGTCGTGACCGCGCCGCTGGGCTTCGACTGGCGGGTGAGTTCGGCGCTGGTGGGGGCGTTTGCCGCCAAGGAGTTGTTCGTATCGCAGCTCGGCATTCTCTATTCCGGTGCGGTGGGACCCGACGGCGCGCCGCTGCCGTTGCGCGAAGAGCTGCGCAAGCATTATACGCCGCTTCAGGCGTTTGCGATCATGCTTTTCTGTCTGCTGGCGATGCCGTGCGTGGCCACGGTCGCGGTGGTGCGCCGCGAGAGCGGTTCATGGAAACTGACGTTGTTGCAGCTGGCCGGGCTGACTTTGCTGGCCTATGCGGCGACGCTGGTGGTCTATCAGGCGGGATTGTTCCTGAACCTCGGCACGAAGCTGTTTTGACGCTCCGGGGCGGCAAAAATCCTGCAAAAAAGCGCTTTTCCTGCTTGCGTTTTATGATTTCGGAGGTATATTTAAAGGCATGTCTCCGGAAATGGAGACGTAACGCAGCCCCGTGGTGTAACGGTAGCACAAGTGATTCTGGTTCATTTTGTTGAGGTTCAAATCCTTACGGGGCTGCCATTTTTATTTTAAAAATCCCCCTTTTTTTCTCCGTTGCGGAGTCAGGCCCGGCGCATCAGACGGTGCTGGCGCAATTTTTCCCGCACTTTGCGGTAGCGCAGCACCGAGGCGCGCACCAGACAGTAAGTCAGCGGCGTCAGTACGAGGGCCAGCAGCAGGCCTCCGATGAAAAATGCCAGCAGCAATTGTCCGCTCAACGCGCCCAGCGCCGCGAAGCTTTGTTCCTGAACCACATCTTTCAGCAGAGTTCGGATGGTGTCGAGGTTATGGCCCTGGCCCAGCAGCCGTTCCCCCAGCCAGCATTGCGCCGGGTAGATGAACCACACCGTCAGCGGATTGGTCAGAAAGGTACCGAAAACCGCGCCGATTTTCGATCCTTTGAGCGGAAAGGAAAGCGGCACCGCGATCACCAGCTGAAGCCCCATCGGAATCAGGCAGCCGATGAACATGCCCAGCGCCCAGCCGCGGGCGATATAGTCGACGTCGCCCTTTTCCGAAACCATGCGGTGGAGGAAGTAACGCCACAGGTTGCCGAGACTGTGATATTTGGTTTTCATGGCCCTCCTGTCGGGAACGATTGGAACGCCGGGGTGGTGGTTTATTGCCTGGGATCGTCGTGGCCGGCGTCCGCTGCCGTTTCCGGCGGCGATGCTTCCCCGGAGGGTTTTTCGCCGCCGTAGGGATAGGGCAGAAAATCGAGGCCGCTCTGTTCATCCACACCGCTCAGGGAGTGACCGATGGTGTGAATGTAGCGAAAGCTGTCCGAGCCCACCGCGTACAGAAACAGCATCAGCGAGGCATATTTCAGGATCGCCGCCGGATCGTTCCAGAAATCGCCATTTTTCAACTTCGAGGCCCGGTCGACCGCCCAGTCGTTGGTCGGGCAGATCATGACGCCCGCGACGTTGAGCACCGCGAAATTGCCCATGACCCGGACCAGGCCGAGCTCCAGTCCGGCCTCGGCTCCGACCAGCAGCGCGATCACGCAAAGCATGATGTCCGCGCCGATGCGGTCTTCAAGGATGGTGCCGATGCAGTAATTTTCCGGATCGGTCAGTTCACCGGCGGGCGGCACGTTGAATCCGCTGCGGAGCATGAAACTGCCGAGGTCCTCGATGGTCTTGATCCGGTTGTTGGACGCCACGTCGAGAAAGCTCTGGAAAAGTTCGAAAAGCGCCGGGCGGGAATCGTTGTCGAACCAGAGCAGATGGACCTCGACCATTCCCTCCAACAGATCGACCCGGCGCGATTGCAGCAGCGACAGGAACCGGCGGCGCCGTTCCCGCACGGTAAGGATCGCCTGAAGCTGGTGGACGCGCTTGCGCAGCAGCGGGTTGTCCGCTTCCTGAAGCTCGGCCAGCAGCGGCAGGAGTTCGGCTTCATGCTGGAGCAATCCGGCCATCGCGCCCGTGCCGACGGTTTCGGAGGGGTCGTCGAGCAGCCCCAGCAGGCGTTTCAGATAGGTGGTGGAAACTTCGTGACTCATAACCATTCCATTCCGGCGGAGAAAATCAATATTCGGACAACCTTCCGGCCGCCGAAGTTCGCGGGCGAAGCACGGCGGTTGCGGAAAAATAGAATCGGCCTTTCCGGCTCGGGATCAGCGGGTGAAGCGGTTCTCGGTACCGTCCAGCAAGCGCCGGATGTTGGAACGGTGCTTCCAGACCGCGACCAGCGCCAGCAGCGTGAAGAAGATCAGCATCGCCGGACGGAGCGCCGGCAGCCCGGAGTACGAAAACGCCCATGCCAGCGGCGGCAGCGCCAGCGCCGCGACGATGCTGCCGAGCGAGACATAGCCGGAGCACCTGAACACCGCCAGCCAGACCAGAAACGCGCCCAGCGCCGCGCCGGGCGAGATCGCCGCGATCGCACCCGCGGCAGTGGCGACGCCCTTGCCGCCCTTGAATCCGAGGAAGAGCGTGAACATGTGCCCGGCGACCACCGCCAGCGTCACCGCCGCTTCGCCCAGCCCGCCGGCGGGTTCCGGCAGCCATTCCCGGGCGACCGCGATCCGGAGCAGCGCCACCGGGAGCAGCCCCTTCAGAAAATCGAGCGCGAAACAGACTTTGCCGGGCAGCGGTCCGACCACCCGGGTCACGTTGGTCGCACCGATATTGCCGGAGCCTTCTTTGCGCACGTCGTGACCGTACATCCTGCCGATCAGGAACCCGAACGGCACCGAGCCGATCAGATAACCTGCCAGAAGAATTCCGGCATAGAGCCAAATTTGTTCAAAAGCCATTGAAAATCCTGTTGTCGGGCTTGCACTTTTATAAACTGGTATTACAATATTACCCGTGAATGACGATTTTTCAAGCGAAGGTTCGATTTATGTCCGATGGTTTTGCCGATTTGATCGTCGCCGACAGCGAAAGCAATGCCGATTTGCGTTACGCCACGGGGTTGGCGATCCCCGATCCGTTCCTTTATATCGGGTGGGAAGGACACCGCCTGGCGGTGGTTTCCGACCTCGAATTCGACCGCGCCAGAATGGAGGCGGCCGCCGGGGTCACGGTGGTCCGCCAGAATGATTTCGGTCCGCCCGGAACCGATACCGCGACGCTGGTCGACGCCCTGCGTGAACATTATGCTTTGCCGGGATTCCGGGTGCCCTATGATTTCCCGTTGGGACTGGCGACGAAGCTGTCCGCGGCCAGAATTCCGATTCGGATCGCACCCCGGGTATTTTTTCCGGAGCGTCAGCTCAAAAATGAATCTGAAATCGCGGAATTGCGCCGCGCCATGCGGGTGACCGAGCTGGCGATGGCGCGCGCATTGGAATTGCTGCGGCAGTGCGCGATCGCCGCTGACGGCAAACTGCGGCTTGACGGCGCGGATTTCACTTCGGAACAGCTGCGGGGGGAGATCGACGCCACGCTGGCGCTGCATGGGGCTTCCGGCGTTGGCACCATCGCCGCATCGGGTCTGCAGAGCGCCTGTCCCCATCGGCGGGGCACGGGGCCGATTGTCGCCGGGACGCCGATCGTGATCGATATTTTCCCCCGGCTGGGCGATTCGGGTTATCATGGCGATCTGACCCGGACCGTGGTCAAGGGGCGGGCGCCGGAAATCGTCCGGCGGGCCTTTGACGCGGTGCGGACCGTACGTGACGAATGCAGGGGGATGATCAAAGCCGGAATCGCCGGCCATGTGCCTTACGATCATGCCTTGCGGCGTCTGGCCGAGATGGGGTTTCCGACCGGGGAGACCGAACGTGGCTGCCATGGCTTTTTTCACGGTCTGGGGCATGGTCTGGGGCTTGAGGTGCACGAACCGCCGCGTCTTTCGCGCAATGTTGATTATGTGCTTGCCGGCGGAGAAGTCGTGACCGTCGAGCCGGGGGTCTATTACCCCGAATGGGGCGGCGTCCGGCTGGAAGACGTGGTCGTGGTCCGCGCCGACGGTGCGGAGTGCCTGACTGAAATGGAAACATTTCTCGAGATCGATTGATCTTTGCATTGAGAAAGAAGGGCGTGACATGGGCGGACGCAAAGTGGTGGTGGCGCTTTCCGGGGGCGTCGATTCGAGCGTGGCGGCGCTGCTGGCCAGAGAGGCCGGCGATGAAGTGGTCGCAGCGACGCTGGATATGACGCCGCAGGAACCGGCCTGGCGCGCCGCCTGGAGCTGTGGCGGCGATGCGCTCGAGGCCGTCGCCGCGATTGTCGGCAAGCTCGGCATCGAACACCATGTGCTGCATTGTTACGACCGCTTTGCCGAGCGGGTGCTGCGCCCTTGCTTCGAGGAATATGCCGCCGGGCGGACGCCGAATCCCTGTTGCCGGTGCAATCCGGAGGTGAAATTCGGCATCCTGCTTGATTTCGCGCGGGAAATCGGCGCGGAGCGGCTGCTGACCGGCCACTATGCCCGGCTCAACGCCGACCATATGATTGAACGCGGCGACGATCCGGTCAAGGACCAGAGCTATTTCCTTTACCGCCTTGACCGCGCGCAGCTGGCGCTGCTGGAATTTCCGGTGGGCGCGATGGCCAAGGATGAAGTGCGGCGTCTGGCGAAAGCGGCCGGGCTGCCGACGGCGAGCCGCCCGGACAGCCAGGACGCCTGTTTCCGCTTTCCGGGCGAAGGGTTCGCCGAGACGCTGTTCCGGCTGTTTCAGGGCGACCCGAAGCCGGGTGCGTTCCGGTATGAGGACAACGTGGTCGGCCGTCACGGCGGAATCCACCGCTTCACGCTGGGGCAGCGCAAGGGGTTGAACGTGGCGCTGGGGGTGCCCGGCTATGTGCGAACGATCGATCCGGCGACCGGCGCCGTGGAATTGACGACCGATCCCCGGAAACTGGAAAACGCGTTTTTCCGGGTGGCCGAGTTGAACTGGCAGTGCCCGGTGCCGCCGGATCCGGCGGAGCGGCTCGAAATCCAGATCCGCTACCGTACCCCGCCGACGCCGGGACGGGTGGAATTGACCGCCTGCGGGGCGAGGGTGACGCTGGAGCATCCGGCCCGGGCGGTGACGCCGGGTCAGGCGGCGGTGTTTTATCGGGGACGGACGCTGCTGGGCGGCGGCGTGATCGCCGGGCTCGGCGCATCGCCGTCGGTGTGACTGCGATTGCCGGGCGGACGCCCGGAGACGGAGAATGGAACATGGAAAATGGCGAACGGGCGGCGCGGGCGGTGGCGGCGGCGCTGACCCTTCAGAAGCGGCGGCTGGCGACGGCGGAGTCCTGCACCGGCGGCATGATCGGCATGCTGCTGACCGGCGTGGCCGGGGTTTCGGCGGTTTATGTCGGCGGGGTGATCGCCTATGACAATGCGGTCAAGCAGTCGCTGCTGAAGGTGCCGGCGGAAATTCTGGCCGCCCGCGGCGCGGTCAGCGCCGAATGCGCCGAGGCGATGGCGCGGGGCGCGGCGGAACGGCTGGGGGCCGACTGCGCGGTGGCCACCACCGGTATTGCCGGTCCCGGCGGCGGCAGTGCGGCGAAACCGGTGGGAATGGTCTGCATCGGCATCTGCATCGACGGCAAGTGCTGGCACGAAATCAATTATTTCAGCGGTTCGCGGCAGGAAATCCGGACGCTCGCGGCGGCGCGGGCGCTGACTCTGCTCGGTGAAAAGTTGGCGATGGCGAAATAATCCGCCGCCGGGTGACGGCGGATCAAACCTACGGGAGAAAAAACGATTATGAACATTCTGACCGCAAAATGGCCGTTCGTGGTCAATGCGTTCATGCTGGCGCTGCTGGTCATGCTCGGATTGTATCTGTTTGACGATACGCTGGGGCTGGCCAAGGCGTTCAACGACCTTTCCGGCTATGCCGAGAAAGCGGTCGAAAAGGGCGGAGTGCCCGATTCGCCGCCGCCGTTGAACTGGCTGGTGGGCATCCTCGCCGGAGTGCTGATCGGCGGCATTTCAGGCGGACTGCTCAACGGTTCGTGGAAATTCGCGATCGCCTTCGAGGAAGAGAAGCAGTTCGGCTGGAAACTGCTGAAAACCGCGATCTTCGGCGTGGCGTCGGGGTTTTTGATCATGCTCGGATCGCTGCTGGCCGGCGAGGTCTTTTTCGGCCAGTTCGCGGCGGCGATGCAGCTTTCGCCGGGCGCATGGCTTTTTCTGATTACGGCATTGCTGTGCGGCGGGGTTACGGCGCTCTTTGCGGAACGCCGTCAAACCGGCGGCGGCGAAGGAGGCAAAAAATGACCGGCATGATCTTACTGCCCGCGGCGCTGGAGCCGCTGGCGCTGCAGGGCAACTACCGGCTGGCGGCGGCGATTCTGTTCGGCATGCTGCTGGGGCTGGCGCTGGCCAAAACCGGCTTGATGGACCGCTGCATGGTGCGCGACGCGCTGACCCTGCGCGAATTTTCGCTGGCCAAAACCGTGGTGCTGGCGCTGGGCGTCGGCGTGATGTTCTTCGTACTGCTGCGGATGGCCGGAGTGGTGCAGCAGCAGACTTCGGGCGGCACCTTCTGGGGGTCGCTGCTGGGCGGGGTGATCGCCGGGGTCGGGCTCGGTGTCGCCGGACTGACGCCGGTAACGGCGGTGGCGGCGCTGGGCGCGGGAAGGTTCTATACGATCTGGGTGCTGATCGGCATGCTGCTGGCAATTCCGGTGGTGAACGCCGCCCGGGACCAGCTGGGCGAGCTGATCCGGCGCTACGGCGCGCCGATGGAGAGCTCGCTCGAACCGCCGCACGGTCTCTGGGCGTTCGACAGTCCGCCGCTCTGGATTTTCAGCATCTGCGTGTCGCTTTGTCTGATCCTGATGCTTTTCGGTGGCAAAAATAACGGCGGAAAGTGAAGGCGGTCATGGACAAGGAGCAATGGTTCCGCGGCGGAGAGTTTCTCTACGGGTGCGACTACAATCCCGATCAATGGCTGGATCGCCCGGAGATTCTGGCGCGCGACATCGAGATGATGAAGGAACTCGGGATCAATACCGTGAATCTCGGGATTTTTTCCTGGAGCCGGCTGGAACCGACGCTCGGCGACTATGAGTTCGACTGGCTGAACCGGATTCTCGATGCGCTCGAAGCGGCACAGATCGGCTACTTCATGGCCACGCCGGGCGCGGCTTACCCGCCCTATCTGGCGACGCTGTATCCGGAAGTGCTGCGCATGAACCGCGACGGCTCGCGGGAAAATCCGGTGGGGCGCAACAATTATTGCCTGACTTCGCCGGTGCTGCGCAAAAACCTTCACCTGGTTTGCGAAAATCTGGCGCGCGAGGTGCGTTATCGCGACGGCTTGCGCGGCTGGCATCTCAACAACGAGCTTTCCGGCGAGTGCTGCTGTCCGCTGTGCGCTGCGCGCTGGCGGAGCTTCCTGAAAGAGAAATACGGTTCGCTTGAGGCGCTGAATCACGCTTGGTGGAGCGATTTTTCCGGCAACCGCTTCGCCGCCTGGGCCGACATTCCGGCGCCGGGACCGGGGTACAAGGTGCTGCCGGGCATGGAGCTCGACTGGCAGCGCTTCACCACGTTGCAGCAGCTCGACTACCTTTTGACCGAAAAGCTCGCGGTGACGCCGCTGACGCCGGACAAGCCGGTTACCCACAACAGTTGGCGGATTTTCGGCAATTTCGACTGGCGGAAATTTGCGCCGGAGCTCGACTTCATGTCCGCCGACGTCTATATGCAGTACCAGCAGCAGCCGGGGGACTGGATGCATGCCGGGTACTACGCCTTGCTCTATTCGATCTATCGGGGAATGCAGGAAAGCGGCCATTTCGCGTTGATGGAAACCACCGCCTCGACCGCGTTCGTGCCGCCGGCTTCGCGCCAGAAACGGCCCGGCCAGCTGGAAGCCAATGTGATGGAGGCGGTGGCGCACGGCGCCGATCTGGTTTCCTTTTTCCAATGGCGCGCCGGACGCGGCGGCATCGAGCAATATCACGGTGCGATCATCGGCCATGACGGCCGCTGCGACACCCGGACCGGACGCGATGTGGCTGCGCTGGACCGCACGCTTCAGGCAATCAAAGCGGTCCGGGGCTGCCGGACGCCCGCCGAGGCGGTGATTTTCTACGATCCGGAAAACAGCTGGCTGCTCGACGTCGCCACGCTGCCGCGCAAAGGCATTCATCTTTTGACTGAAGCGACGGCGGAGATGCGGGCCATGCTCGCCTGCGGGGTGCTGGCCGACGCGACCGCGGACCCCGAAATGTTTTCACGTTACAAGCTCGTAGTCGCGCCGTTGTGTTATATGCTCGACGCCGGAACCGCCGCGCGGCTGGAAACATTCGTCACGGCGGGCGGCACACTGGTCCTGGGGGCGTTCGCGGGTTGGACCGAGGAGCACGGTCTGTGCGAACTTGGCGGTTTTCCAGGGCGGTTGCGCCGCCTGGCGGGAGTGCGGATCGAAGCCTGCGACGCCCACGACGACGGTGAAATCCACAGCGTGGCGCTGGCCATGGGCGCGGCGGAGTATCCGCCGCGGAACACCAGCCGGATCGTTTTCCGGATGAAGGACGGAAGCGGTGAATTCTATTCGCGCGGCATCGCCGAACTGTTGCACATGGAAGGAGCGGAGCCGCTGGCGGAGTGGGACGACGAATTTTTTGCCGGCTCGCCGGCGGTGACGGTCCATGCTTGCGGCAAGGGCCGGGTCTATTATGTGGCGGGGTTGCCGTGCGATGAATTCCGCCGGATGCTGATCGGGAAATTGCGCGACGAGCTCGATTTGGCGATGGGGCTGCCGGGGGTGGTGCCGCCCGAGGGCGTTCAGATTCAGCGCCGCCGGGGAGAAAGCGGCGAATGGGCGTTTCTGATCAACCAGAGCGGGGCAGCTCGGAGCGTGCCGATTCCAGAGGGATGGGGGGTGGCCGCGGCGGAATTGCCGCCCTACGGCTGCCGCGTATTGCATCGCTGAGGCAGGCCTTCGGAGACGCTATTTCTTGCGGCCCCACCAGTTGTCGGTCAGTCCGGGCACATTTTCCAGCCCGACGCTGATGAGCAGCGCCGCCATGATCATATTCATCAAGAGATTGCTGCCGCCGTAGCTGATGAACGGCGCCGAGATGCCCTTGGTCGGCAAGGCGCCCGAAACCACGCCGATATTGATGCCCGCCTGAAGCACGATGATCATCGTGATCGTCGTCGCCAGCAGCATGCCGAACCGCGAACGCGAATTCATCGCGATCCTCATCCCGAACCAGCCCAGCAGCAGATAGCCTGCGATCACTCCGATCATTCCGATGAAGCCGAGCTCTTCGCCGACGATCGACAGGATGAAGTCGGTGTGCGCTTCCGGCAGATAGCGCATTTTCATCCGGCTTTCCATGAAGCCGATGCCCTTCCAGTTGCCCGAACCCAACGCCAGCAGGGAGTTCCACAGCTGATAGCCGTCGTCGTCCCGAACCACCACGTCTTCCGGGTTCAGAAACGAGGTGATGCGCGACATGCGCTCCGGCGAAAACGCCTCGATGGCGAAGAAAATCAGGATCAGCGCGATCAGCGGCATGATGAAGAAACGTTTCTGCATGCCTCCGGCCACCAGCAGCGCCACCATCGCCGCGCACAGCAGCATCGTCGTCCCGAGGTCGCGTCCCGCCATCACCAGCGCCAGCACCGCCGCGATCATGGCGCCCGGCAGAAACAGGGTTTTCCACTGTTTCCAATCCGCCACATTGCGCAGATTGTCCGAAATCACCTTCGCGCCGTAAAGCGCCAGCACCACCTTGGCCATTTCCGACGGCTGGAAGCGCATGGCGAGGCCGGGAATGATGATCCAGCGGTTGGCGCCCTTGATCGTCGGCGACAGAAACGACGCCCAGGCCAGCAGCCCCATCAGAATCAGCATCAGCCAGAAACTCCAGTTGCCGAGTTTGCGGTAGCCGAGGATGATTACTCCGGCCATTGCCGCCAGCGAAATCCCCGCCCATACCAGCTGGGCATAGAAAAAGCGTTCGCCCACCGTCGCATAGGAAGTCGAATAGAGCATCGTCAATCCGAACATCATCAGCAACAGCGCACTGAAGCCGCTGCCGACCGCATAAATAAACGAGCGTTCCGAACGATGCCGATTGATATCTTCCAGGAGTTCGGCCACCTCCACCTGCTGCAGCATCGATTACTTCTCCGTCTTCTCCGTCATTTCCGTCGTTTCCGTCAAGATCCAATACCCGTCATCCAATCGGAATCCGCCCACCGTCCGGAATCCGGCATCGTAGCGCATGCGGAATTCCGCCGCCAGCCCCAGCGCCGGCCGGCTCAACCGGTAGCAGACATCGCCCTTTCCGGCCGGCCGGTCGGTGCAGACGAAATAAACCCGTTCGCAGTCGGCGGCGACGCCCTCGATCCACAGGGGCTTGCGCCGTCGGCAGGCTTTGGTCAGCATGGCCGACACGGCGACCTCATCCAGCCGAATTTCATCGGCGGCGATTTCAATCAGCTTGAACATCATTTCCCCCTCGCTCATCCGGGAGCCCGCGGCCCGGCCGCCGGGATCGCCCGAACCCCGGGCTACCCCAGATAAAGACCGGCGCCGTCGAAAACCAGTTCCGTCAAATGCTGTTGCCGGACATATTCGCGCACATCGTCGTCGTCCCACAGCGTCAGCGGCGAGAGTTCGAGATGAATCGCCGGCGTGCCGTCGGCATGGCGCGGAATCTTCACTCCGGCTTTTTCCAGCCGGCGGGCGTCGCGGTCGATCAGCATGGCCCGGCAGCTTTCGACCGAATCGACCCCGGTGGCGTTTTTGGTCGGCGCGAATTCATCGCGCCGCGCCGCCTCCAGAATCATGGTCCTGCCCGCCAGCGGCAGCGCGTCGAAAATGAACGACTCCAGCTTGACGCCGTTGGGGGCGGCCGGATCGACCGGATCGCCTGCGGCGTCGAGGCATTTGATTTTCTTGTCGGCACGGTGCCAGCCGAGCTCCAGCCGCCCCGCCGCGGTCAGCCGTTCGACGAAGGCGCGCGAAATCACATGGATGGCGGGACTCCCGGCGATGAAGCGCAGCCGTCCGTCGCGGTCGGTTTCGCGCGCCAGCGCCTCCGGCAGGTCGCTGTATTCAATCACATAGAGTTTGCCGTCGGCGACACAGAAATTGCCGACCTTCTCCAGCGGATCGTTTTTGGCCAGCATGATGGCGCTCATCTCGGACCCTTCGAGCGCATGAAGCCCGATGAAACGTTTGTCGACCACCGGCACCAGCGGATTGTCGACCTGAAAATAGCTCAGATACTCCACGCCGTCCTGCCGCATCCGGTCGAGCATGCCCGATTTGCGCAACGCCAGCAGCGTTCCGCCGTGGCCGTCCGGCGACAGCGCCAGCGAACCCTTGTCCGCCAGCAGCAGTCCGCCGTCATAGCCGATGGCCGGCATCGTGCCCTGGGTGAAAAAGCGCACCCGTTCCGGCGCCAGGCCGAAATAATCGTGTTCGGCGAAGAAATGGCGGGTGGCCGCGTCGTTGAGTTCGCTGGTCATGATATACCAGTCGATTGCATGATTGTACTTGCGCATGGCGCTCTGAAGCGATTCGGCGAAATACTGAAACAGCGACTTGCCCGTCACCGGCGTGATCGGATAGGTACCTTTGGGGCCGTCATAGCCGAGGCGGCTGCCCTGTCCTCCGGCCACGGTCAGCACCGCGACTTTGCCGGCGGACAGCAGTTCGCCGCCGCGCCGATCGGCTTGCCGGTAATAATCGCATTCGGCGGCGTTGCGCGGTTCCAGCGGGAAATAGGGCGCGGGCGCAAGCCGCTGCGGCAGCGCGGCGGCGGGCCGCCGGAGCACATATTCCGGAATCAGTTTCGCCAGCAATGCGAAATCGACCGCTTCCAGCTGGGCGGCGAACTTTTCCTGCGCCGCTTCGTCGAGCTCATGCCAAAACGCGAGCAAATGTTCCTGGTCGGCCGCCCGGATCTCCGCCAGCAGCGATTCGTTCAACGTCATGATTGTCCTCCATGGGTTCCGGTCCATAATCCTATCTTTAAAATAATCGATTTTCCGCAATGTTTCAAGGCCGGATCGGATTTTCCCGCGGATAATTCGCCGGTTTATTTTAAAATCCGATTTGCAGTGCTATATTATACCTTGATTTGAACTGTCTGAAACCATCGGGGTATGAATTTCATCATGAGCATGACCGCTGAAATGCCGAAGGCTTACGAGTCTGCGGATATTGAAAATTTCTGGTACGACTTCTGGGAAAAGAATCGTCTTTTTCACGCCGATCCGAATTCGCGCAAGCCGGCCTATTCGGTGGTGATCCCGCCGCCCAACATCACCGGCATCCTGACTCTCGGGCATGTACTCAACAACACGCTTCAGGACATTCTGGTCCGCAACCACCGCATGCGCGGCTACGAAGTCTGCTGGTTTCCCGGCACCGACCATGCCGGGATCGCCACCGAGGCCCGGGTCGAAAAGCACCTCCGCCAGCATGAGAACACCGGCCGCGACGAGCTTGGCCGCGACGAATTCATCCGGCGCGTCCGGGCCTGGCGCGAACAGTACGGCCGGACCATCATCCGGCAGTTGCGCAAGCTCGGCAGCTCCTGCGACTGGGAGCGCGAGCGCTTCACCATGGACGACGGCCTCTCCGCCGCGGTCCAGAAGGTTTTCATCGAGCTTTACCGCAAGGGCTATATCTACCGCGGCGCGCGCATGATCAACTGGTGTCCGAAGGCGCAGACCGCGCTCTCCGACGAAGAAGTGATCTACCGCGAGGTCGACGGCAAGTTTTACCACTTCCGCTATCCGCTGGCCGACGGCTCCGGCTTTCTCGAAATTGCGACCACCCGTCCGGAAACCATGTTCGGCGATACCGCGGTGGCGGTCAATCCCGCCGACGAACGCTATCGGAAGCTGATCGGCAGGATGGTCCGGCTGCCGCTGACCGACCGTGAAATTCCGATCATCGGCGATGAGCATGCCGATCCGGCCAAGGGCACGGGCTGCGTCAAGATCACGCCGGCCCACGATCCGAACGACTTCGCCGTGGGGCAGCGTCACGGGCTCGAGTGCGTGATGATCATGAACAAGGATGCGAGCCTCAATGCCGCCGCCGGGCCGGAATTCGCCGGGCTCGACCGCTTCGCCGCGCGCGAAAAGTGCGTGAAGATGATGGAAGAGCAGGGGCTGCTGATCAAGATCGAGCCGATCCGCCACGCGGTCGGCTATTCCGAACGCGGCGACGTGCCGATCGAAACCTTCGTCAGCAGCCAGTGGTTCTGCCGGATGGCCGAACTGGCCCGGCCCGCGATCGCCGCGGTCGAGTCCGGCAAGATCAAATTTCATCCCGAACGCTGGGCCAAGACCTACTTCCACTGGATGGAAAATATCCAGGACTGGTGCATCAGCCGCCAGATCTGGTGGGGCCACCGCATTCCGGCGTGGTACAACGACGCCACCGGCGAAATGCGTGTGAGCCTCGAACAGCCCCGGGAAAGCGGCGTCTGGCGTCAGGAAGAAGATGTGCTCGACACCTGGTTCAGCAGCTGGCTGTGGCCCTTTTCGGTGATGGGCTGGCCGGAAAAGACCCCGGAGCTGGCCAAATTCTACCCCACCAACGATCTGGTTACGGGGCCGGACATCATCTTCTTCTGGGTGGCGCGGATGATCATGGCCGGGTGCGAATTCACCGGCGAAATCCCGTTTTCCAACGTCTACTTCACCAGCATCATCCGCGACGACCTCGGGCGCAAGCTGTCGAAGTCGCTGGGCAATTCGCCCGATCCGCTGGATGTGATCGCGCAGTACGGCGCCGACGCGCTGCGCTTCTCGATCACTTATATTGCGCCGGTGGGCATGGACATCCGCTACTCCAATGAAAAGTGCGAAATCGGCCGCAACTTCGCCAACAAGCTCTGGAACGCCTGCCGGTTCCGCCGGCTGCAGGGCGAGGTTTCGCCGGAATTCCGGGAATTGACCGCGGCGGACTGGAACTGCCTCACCCGCGACGAACAGTGGATGCTCTCCCGGCTCGACGCGACCGTGCGCAGCGTGGATGAGGACTTGCGGGATTTCCGCTTCCACACTGCGGCGCACGATATTTACGAACTGGTCTGGAGCAATTTCTGCGACTGGTTCCTCGAAGCGGAAAAGGTTCAGCTTTACGCCGGAGACGAAGCCCGCCGCCATGCGCTGGCGGTGCTGGACTATGCGCTCTACCGCATTCTGTGTCTGCTGCACCCCTTCATGCCGTTCATCACCGAGGAGCTGGGGCACCGGATGGGCTTTGTGCCCGAGGAGCGTTCGATCATGTTCGAACCCTGGCCGGACAATGCGGTGCCGGAAGCGCGCCGCGAGGCGCTGGCGATCGTGGCGGCGCGGGTCGACGCCAAGTTCGAACTGGTGCGGGCGGGGCGCGCGTTGCGTTCCAATTACCAGATTGCCGACGGCAAGAAGGTCAATTTCCATATCAAGGCCGCGGACGACGCGACCTTCGCATTCCTGCAGGATGAGCAAGCGTCGCTTGCCAGTTTGTTGAATGCCGGCGAATTGGAGGTCGCCAAGACGGATTTCGACAGCGCCATGCACGGGGCCGCCCCGTCGCAGCTGGCGGCGGCGGGAGTCATTCGCCTGCCGCTGGCCGGGTTGATCGACATCCCCGAAGAACTTAAAAAACTTCGGAAGCAGCAGGGGGAACTTGAGGGGTGGATCAAAGGGTCTAAAGCCAAGTTGGGCAACGCCGGTTTTGTCGCCAAGGCGCCGGAGGCCGTGGTCAAGGCCGCCGAGGAGCATCTGGCGGAACTCGAAGGCAAGCTCGAACGGGTCCGGGATCTGATCCGTTCGCTGGAGTAGTCGAATCATTACAATGCTATCAGGAGTTTGAAAAACATGAATATTCAGGGTGTTTACACCGCGCTGGTCACGCCGATGCGCAACGGCGAAGTCGATTTCAATACGTTGCGCGAACTGGTGGAGTTCCAGATCGCCGGCGGCGTCACCGGGCTGGTGCCGGTCGGGACGACCGGCGAGTCGCCGACCTTGACCTACGCCGAACACGCCAAGGTCATCCGGACCGTGATCGAAGCGGCCGGCCGCCGCTGTCAGGTCATTGCCGGAACCGGCGCCAACTGCACGCGGGAAGCGATCGAAATGACCCAGGAAGCCGCCAAGGCCGGAGCCGACGGCACCTTGCAGGTGACGCCGTACTACAACAAGCCGACGCAGGAAGGCCTCTACCGGCATTTTTCGGAAGTGGCGGACAAGGGCGGGCTGCCGGTGTTTCTGTACAACATCCCGGGCCGTTCCGGGGTGCCGATCGCGGAGTCGACGGTGGCGCGGCTGGCTTCCAACAGCAACATCGTGGCGATCAAGGAAGCCGCCGGCAGCGTCGACCGGGTGTCGGCGATTCTCGATCTCTGCGGCGATGCGCTCGCGGTGCTGAGCGGCGACGACTCGCTGACGCTGCCGATGATGGCGGTGGGCGCGAAGGGGATCGTGAGCGTGGCCAGCAACATCATCCCGGCGGAAATGAGCCGCATGGTGGGGGCGTTCCTTGCCGGCGATTTGAAGACGGCGCAGGCGCTGCACCGCAAGTATTACGGCTTGTTCCGCGATCAGTTTATCGAAACCAATCCGATTCCGATCAAGGCGGCGCTGGCGATGAAGAAGATGATCGCTGAAGAATACCGTCTGCCGCTGTGCGAACTCGCCCCGGCCAGCCGTGAAAAGCTGGCGGCGACGCTGAAGCATTGCGGAATTCTGTAAAAAGCGCGAAGCCGCATTGTCATCCGGCCGACTTGATTCGAAGTCGGCCGGATTTTTTTATGCGGATTGCAGCCGGTCGCGCAGTACGTCGGCACGGGTTGGCGGCCGACCCGCAGAGACCGGCCCGCGCCGCATGATGCAGATCAAAAAAGGGCCTTCCGGTGTCGGTCGGCCCTCGAGCAGGTGATGTGGGTTCAGATGCCGAAGAATTTGCGCGGCGCTTCGTAACTCAGTCTGACCGCGAGCTCTTCCAGCAGTTCATACGGGGCCTGGCCCAGTTCGGCCATCGTGCCGAGCACATCCGAAAGCACCCGGCGGAACATTTCATGGCGCGAACCGTAGCTCAGCAGTTTGCGCGAGTCCGAAACCATGCCGGCGCAATTGTTGAGCAGATCGACGCTGCCGAAATACTCCAGCTGGCGCTTCATGCCGATCGGATTGTCGCACTGCCACCACGGCGCGCCGATTTTGACCTTGCTGCCGAACGCCCGCGCCACGCTCGCCACCGTTGAGATATGAGTCGGGTCGAAGCAGTAAAGCACCGTCTTGAGCTTGCCGTCGAAGGCGTTCAGGAAATCGACCATGCCCGGCTGCTGGTCTTGGAAGAAATTGCCGCCGTCCACGCCCGAATCCGGTCCGAGTTGCTCGAAAATCGTCTTGCGGAAATTGCGCGTCGCGCCGAAATGAAGCTGGAAAACCCAATCCTTCTCCACGTCCAGTCCGGCCGTGAAGGCCATGATCGCACGCTGGTAATTGAGCACCTCGGCAATGCTTAGTTCTTTGCCGTCAAGCGCTTTGCGGAAGGTTTCACCGGCTGCCGCGATATCCGCGGTGGCGCCGGGGATGATTTCGACGCCGTGGTCGCTCACCACGCAGTTGTTGGCTGCGAAGAAGTCGTGCGAATGGCGCAGCGCCAGAAAGAGGTCGTCAAGATGCGCCAGCTTGAGGCCGAAGCGTTTGCCGAGGCGCTCCATGTAGTCGCGCCAGGCGGCCTGCCGGATATTCATCGCCGCGTCGGGCCGCCAGGTCGGACGCACCAGCGTCGCACCCCAGACGGCGTTGACTTCGCGGTGGTATTCCAGCGTGTCGCAGGGATCGTCGGTCGAGCACATGGCGACGACCTTGAGCTTCTTGAGCAGCGCCAGCGGCTTCATTTCCGGCCGGGCCAGCGCCGCGTTGACCGCGTCGAAGATCGCCGGACCGTTGGCCTCATTGAGCAGTTTGGGGATGCCGAGGGTGCGCAGATCGAGGTGGACCCATTCATAGACCGGGTTGCCGACCAGCTGCGGGAAGATTTTCGCCAGGGCGAGAAATTTTTCCCGCGGCGAACGATTGCCGGTGATGTACTCTTCGGCCACGCCGCAGCGGCGCATCACGCTCCAGACATAATGGTCGGTGGCGGCGAAGAGCTGCCAGGCGTCACGGTAGTTCAGATTTTCCGCCAGTTCTTTGACGTTGGCGTGATTGTGCGCATCGACTACCGGCAGGTCTTTGACCGCCTGGAAGATGTTCGCTCCCGAAGGATTGCTCAACAGATAATTCTCGTCCAAAAAAGCCATGTTCTCCTCGCAAGTTACGGTCAACAGCATAGATAAAATACATTGCCTTCCGGGTCCTGCCCCCGGTAAAACGCTTCTCCCGGATGGATTTTCACCTCCGCCGTAATGGCATAGCCCTGGCCTTCCAGATCGCGGCGGATGGCTTCCGCCGCCGGCGTCGCCAGGACCAGCGTAGTGGCCGACGCTTCGTGCTCCAGGTAAGGCGCCTCGGATTTTTCCAGAATCACCCGGCTGCCGCCCGGCGCGAGGAATTCCACCCAGAAGCCGCTGTCCACCAGCGGCTCGCCCAGACGCAGCAGATCGCGGTAGAAAATTCGCGCCTGATCCAGATTCTTCACCCGGAGCATGACTCCTGAAATCCCGGATGTCTTCGTGGTCATGACTTACTCATCCTCCTGACTGGATGCCACCGGCAGCCGCAGTTTGAAGTGCATCGCCGCCAGCCTTACGCCGGTTACAAATGCAAACACGATCATGAAAATCATAAATTGAGGCAGCCGACTGAACCCGTCGAGCGCATAGTACACGATGCCGCCCAGCAACGCCGCCGTGGCGTAGAAATCGCTGGTGAGCACCACCGGCACCGAGCGCGCCATGATGTCGCGGATCATGCCGCCGCCGACCGCGGTCAACACGCCGCTCAGGACCACTCCGATCGGATGCAGCTCGTAGGCGCAGCCCTTGGCCGCGCCGATGGCGGTGAACACGCCGAGGCCGATCGCGTCGCAGAAGGCGATCAACTGCCTGAGGTTGGAAAGCCAGCGGGCGACGAAGAAGACCAGCAGTCCGGCGCCGATGCAGGCGATCAGGTAGGTTTCGTTGGTCAATGCCGCCACCGGCACCGCTCCGATCAATACGTCGCGCAGCATCCCGCCTCCGACTCCGACGGTGCAGGCGAAGACGATCACGCCCAGCAGATCGAGCTTGTAGCGGACGCCGCACAAGGCTCCGGTCACCGCAAATACCACGGTGCCGAAGATATCGAACATGTAAATGACCAGCTCCGACATGCTGCAACATTTCCCGTCCGGCTACTTTTTCCGCTGCTTCAGGCGTTCGATATCCTGCCGGGTCATGTCCACCACCGCGCCGAAGCGTTTCTGGTTTTCCTCGTCGACGTCGATCAGAGTCTGATGGGCGTCAAGCACGGTTTCGGCCGCGGTTTCGAGATCCTTGGCCGCTTCCTGATCCGGCTCCGGGTAGATGATTTCCCGATAGGGTGCGAATTCGCCTTCGGCGAAATGGAAGAGCTTTTCAACCCCGAGCCCCTTGAGCAGCTGCCGGTTGCTTCCGGCGTTGAACAGCCGCATGGCAAGTTTCAGCTTCATGCCTTTCAGCGCCAGCATGGACAGGACTCCCATGCAGGTGCTGTCCATGCTCACGCACGGCCCGAGATCAACGGTCAAATCCCGGATTTCCACGGGCAGGGAGTTTACAAAATCACGCAGCGGCACCACCGTTTCGAAATTGACCCGTCCGGCCAGCTGGATGCCGCATTTTTCGTTGTCCCGACTGATGATCAAACTTCCCGACATGATTTTACCTTCCAGATTTTTCCGCGTTCGGATTATCGCAACTCATCCCCGGCCGAACTCATGCTCAAGGCCGCGTGCAGAATGCCGCGCGGCCGCCGCAGCGCCAGATGCAGTTCGCGCACCGCCTCCGGCTTGCCCACCGCCATGATCATTTCCGCACACAGTTCATGGCTCAGATGGACATGCGTCGCCGCCAGAATCCGGACATGGGCGTCATGCTGAATCTCCGTCAGCCGGGCGCACAATTCGCGCTGATGGTGATTGTAAAGCAGCGTGATCGTGCCCAGCACCTCGCTGCCGCTGGCTTCCCACGAGCGCGCCACCAGTTGTTCGCGGATCATGTCCCGGACGAATTCCGAACGGTTGTCGTAGCCGGAACTGCGCACCATGGCGTCAAGTTTCTGGCTCAGCGACTCATCCAGCGCCAGACTCACCCGGGTGATAGAATTGTGTTCCATATTTCAATATACCTCCGTTCCGATCATTTTGCAATGGTGCATGTCACATAAAAAACGGAACCTGTTCCAGCCGATAGTCGCGCGGATCTTCCGGCTCGAAAAAAACCTTCATCAGAAACAAGCCGCACGGCGGTGCGGTTTCCGGCGCCGCCGTGCGGTCGCGCGCCGCCAGGACCGCGGCCAGTTCGCGCGGCGTGAGTTTGTTGCGCCCGACCGCCTCGATGGCGCCGATCAGGGCGCGCACCATTTTATACAGAAAACCGTTGCCGATGAAGGTCACGCAGCGGTATTGCCCGAAATCCTGAATCCGGATCGAATAGATGGTGCGGACCGCGTCTTCGATATTCTTGCGCTCGGCCACGAAGCTCGAATAATCGTGGGTGCCGGTCAAGACGGCGCAGGCTTCCTCCATGGCCGCAAGATTCTGATCGGGATAAACCTGCCAGCTGTAGCGGCCCGCGAACGGCGTATCCAGACCGCGGTTGAAGACATAGGTGTAGGCTTTGCCGACGGCGTCGTAGCGGGTGTGAAAATCGAGCGGCGCCTCGCGCAGCGAGCGAATCCGGATCGCCGGCGGCAGCTGCCGGTTCAGCGCCCGCGCCAGCCGGTCCATCGGGATGATCGGGCGGCCCGGAGTCAGGAAGCTCGCGGCGAAGCCGATGGCGTGGACTCCGGCGTCGGTGCGGCTGGAGCCGATCAGATGGATGGCGTGGCCGCCGAAAAGCTTGGTCAGCTTCTCTTGAAGCACCCCCTGGATCGAGGCGGCGTTGGGCTGGATTTGCCAGCCGCCGTATTCGCTGCCGTCGTAACTGATTTCGAGCAGCACCCGGCCGACCGGCTCGTAGCCGGTGGCCTCCAGCGTCCGTCCGGGACGCAATTCAAATTCGACAGGTTCGGCGGCGGTCGGTGCGGATTCGTTCACGGTATTAAAACTCCGGGGCGGGGTGTTGATGAACTTTGACATAAAGCTTGCGGGCGGTTCGCTCCACAGCCTGCCAGAATCGCGCGTCCTCCCGCAGGGTTCGGCGCAGATCCGTCCGGCGATAGAGCTTCATGAAACGGAAACAGTCACGGCGCGTCAGCGGCGCATCCATGCTGGAAAAGTAAAGCCCCGCCACATCCTTCACCCGGTAACGGAAAGGAATCCGCTTGCGGATCTGGGCCCGGTGGAGATCGATCAGGTAAAGCACCGGCTCCGCCGCGTCGGCGGTGACGCGGTCGAGCAGGAAATGACAGAGGTAGAAATCGCGGTGGTTCACGCCGTGATCGTGGAGCAGTTGCGCGCTGCGCGCCAGCCGGGCCAGAAACGCCTGCCGGGTGCGGAACGATGGCGGCGCTTTCATCCATTCCAGCGCCAGATCCTCCATCGAAATCGTATTGGTCAGCTCTTCCGTAATCAGGAATGATTCCCGGCGCGCCGGGTTGCCGCCACGCTCGCCATAGGCGGCCGGAGTCATGGTCGGAACGCCGATCTGGTGCAGCAGCTGCAGTGCGGCGAACTCGTTGCCCGCGCCCAGTACCGGAAGTTTGCCCTGAAGCAGGTTCTTCAAAATTTCGCGCCAGCCGACGCCGAGATGGTGCTTCAGGAAAAATCCGCGGCCCTCGAGCTCGATGCGCAGCGTCCGGCGCGACTTGACCCGGCGGAAGAGTTCGCCGGTCAGCCGTTCCACCTCGGCAAACGGTTCCCTGTCCTGCCAGAGCCGCTGAAAAAAGGCGTCGAGATAAAGTTGTTCGGTCATGGACGTTCTCCGGTTTTCCGCCGGGCGTATTCCGCAATGATTTCGGCGATCCGGCGGGGCCGGTTGTACAGGGTCTGATCGCGATAATAATCGGCGATGGCGCGGCGCAGTTCGCGCAGTTTCCCGGTGCCGTCCAGCAGTTCCGCCAGCGCTTCGCGCCACGTTTCTTCGCAATAGGGCTCCGGCAGCACCACGCCGCCGCCGGAATCCCGGACCAGATCGGCATAGCCGCAGAGTTCGGTGGTCAGCACCGGCAGCCCCGCGCAAAGCGCCTCCGCGAGCGCGCCGCCGGTGGCTTCGTCGCGCGCCGGGTGAACCATCAGGTCCGCCGCCAGCAGCAGCTCCGGAACTTCCGCGGTGAATCCCAGAAACACGACCGGAAGACGGCGTCCGGCCGCCCGGGCGCGGTCGCGTTCGAGTTGCGGATCGCCGCCGGCGACCAGATAACGGAATTTCGCGCCCCAGGTGTTGCGGTAGCGGTCGACGAGCGCCAGCACCCGGTCGACGCCCTTGGTGCGAAAGCTCGATGCCACCTGAACCAGCAGGAGTTCGTCCGGCCCGATGCCGAGCCCGGCCCGGATGGCCGCGCGGTGCTCCGGCGAACGGTCAAGGCCGTAGAACCGCCAGTTCACGCCCGGCCCCAGCCGCCGGAACCGCGCCGGGTCGGTGTGATAGAAGCGTTCGTAGTCGGCTTCCTGCCGCGCGGTCAAGGTCAGGATGACCGGTGCGCCGTCAGGCTCCATCACCGCCTTTTCCAGCGCCAGAAAGACGCCGATCCGAGGGATGAAATGCCGCAGAAACGCCTTGTGCCGCCAGCGGCGCGCGAGACAGTCGTCTCCGGCGAAGTAGAGGTCGAGTCCGCTCATGCGGTTGAAACCGACTTTGACGTCGAACGCTTCCCGGTCGGTCGCTTCCCGGAAGAGCCGTTCAAACGACCGGGCGCGGGCGTGATTGGACCAGCCGCGCACCGGAAGTTCGACCAGGCGGCAGCCTTCCGGCGCATCGCCGGAGGCGCGGTCGCAGAAGATCGTGATGGCAAAGCCGTGCGTCTGCAGCGCTTGAGCCGTCGCGGCGAGGTCGCGCTGGACGCCGCCGTAGGGAAAATACCGGAATATGGAAAATGCCGCTTTCATGGCGTTTAAAATAACCGCGGTTGGTCGCTTTCGCAAACCCGATTGCGGGAAAAAAGCGGAAACTCATTTGGCAAAATGCGGAAACGGCGGTAAATTTTCAAGATGACAATTTTTCAGGACATGGAACGGAGGAAAACGACGATGGCGGATTTGCCGGCAACCGCGATTTCCAGCACTCAGAATGCCGCGTTCAAGGCGGCGATGAAGCTTCGGGACCGTCGCGACCGCGAAGAGCGCCGGATGACCGTGCTGGAAGGCTACCGCGAGCTGACCCGGGCGCGCGAGTACGGCATGAAGCTGGAGGAGTGTTTTTTCACTCCGGGGCTGTTTCTGGGCGAAAACGAATATGATCTTTTGCGGACATTGGCGGCGGAAGGCGTCCGGCTGTATGAAGTGCCCGAATTCATGCTGGTCAAAATGGCCTACCGCGACCGTCCCGAAGGGCTGATCGCGACCGCGCATATGCTGCGCCACCGGCTGGGCGATCTGCCGGTGGTGGCAAACGGCCTCTACCTTGTCGCCGAGAGGGTGGAGAAGCCCGGCAATCTCGGATCGATGCTGCGCAGCGCCGACGCCGCCGGCGTCGACGGCCTGATCATCTGCGACAAAACCACCGACATTTACAATCCGAATGTGATCCGGGCTTCGACCGGTGCGCTTTTCGCCGTGCCGCTGGCGGAGGCGACCACCGCCGAAACCTTCGACTGGCTGCGCATTCATCGCATCCGGATTCTGGCGGCGACGCCGCATACCGAAAACATCTATACCGAGGTCGACCTCACCCGGAGCGTGGCCATTGTGGTCGGCACCGAGCAGTACGGCCTGACCGAACGCTGGATGACCGAATGCGATCTGCCGGTCAAAATTCCGATGCTGGGCAAGATCGATTCGCTGAATGTGGCGACCGCCACCACCATTCTTCTGTACGAAGCCGCGCGCCAGCGGCAGTGGCGCATGCATGGCGCCGCCGGATCGGCATCGCCGCCGGTTGGCCGCCGGTAACCCCCCGGAGGAAGACGCATGGAACAGATGACGGAAAATCAGCCGGGACGGCCGCTGTGGGCCCCGTGGCGGGTGGAATTCATCCGGAGCGAAAAATCCGGAGCGTGTTTTTTGTGCGGCAATGAAACGGCCCGGCCCGGAATCCCGGAGGAGGATCTGATTGTGCGGCGCGGCCGGCGCTGCTTCATGATCCTCAACCGCTATCCCTATAATTCCGGTCATCTGCTGGTGGCGCCCTACCGCCATGTCGGCGATATTGCGTTGCTGGGCCAGGAAGAACTTCACGAGCTGATGGACCTGGCCGTCGCCGCCAGAGTGGTGCTGGACAAGGTGATGAAGCCGGCCGCTTTCAATATCGGCTTCAACCTCGGCGCCGCCGCCGGGGCGGGGGTGGCCGACCATCTTCATATGCACATCGTGCCGCGTTGGAACGGCGATACCAATTTCATGCCGGTGCTGGCCGATACCCGCTGCGTACCGGAGGCGTTGACCGATACCGCGAGGCTGATCCGGGCGGGGTTTGACGGGGTGGACGCGCCATGAAGATTTCCGCCGAATGCATCCACTGCATCCTGGGCAGCGCCATCGAACTCATGATCCGGCAGCTGCCCGAGGAGCGCCACCGGCAGGTTTCCGGCGAACTGCTCGAACTGGCGCGGATTCAGGACTGGGACGAGACTCCGCCGGAATTGGCCCGCAAACTTTATGAGCATCTGATCGCCAGCGGCGGCCATGTCGACAGTTTCCGCGACGCCAAGGATCATTCGACCGAGCTTGCGTTGCAACTGCTGCCCGAGATGCGCCGCCTGATCGCCGCCGCTCCGGACGAATTCACCGCCGTGGTCAAAGCGGCGATCGGGGGCAATATCATCGATTGCGGGGCCGACCGTTCAATCGACCTTCAGCAGGCGATTCCGCGGCTGAGCAGCGTCTTCGATCTGGAGCTGGCATCCGGGAAAGTGCAGCGTTTCCGGCGGGCGTTCGAGGCGGCCCGTTCGGTGTTTTACGTGCTGGACAACTGCGGCGAGGCGGTTTTCGACCGGCTGCTGATCGAACGCTGTCGCGGCGCGGTCACGCTGGGGGTGCGCGGCGGATATATTCTCAACGACATCACCCGGCGCGAGCTGGCGGCGTCGGGCCTCGACGGCTTGCCGGTATTCGATACCGGGACGCGCACACCGGGCGTATCGCTCCGGAATTCCAATCCGGAATTCCTCAACGCCATGCGCGGCGCCGATCTGGTGATTGCCAAGGGGCAGGGGAATTTTGAAACGCTGAGCGACTTCGACCGGCCCATCGCCCATCTGCTGCGGATCAAGTGCCCGGTGGTTTCGCGCAATCTCGCCATGCCCGCCGGGGCGCTGGAGCTGGTGGTCCGCAACTGCGATTGAGGCGTCCTGGGCGTCAAGTCCGGCGCCGGACCAGGGCGTGGAGCAGATCGCCCAGCTGGGCCGAGGTGACCGGCTTGGTCAGGATGCTGTCAAAAGCGTCCAGCTCGAAGTTGTTGCGGCTTTCCACGTCGGCGGTCAGTGCGGCCACCGGCAATTCGGGGTGCTGACGGCGAATGGCCCGGGCCAGCTCCGCGCCGTTCATGCCGGGCATCCATAAATCGGTCAGGACCAGATCGAATTTTTCTTCGGAAAGACGGGCCAGCGCCTCCAGTCCCGACTCCGTCGACACGGTGTCGACCTTCAGCCGCCGACACAGAGCTTCAAGCACTTTGAGATTCATGCGCACGTCATCGACCAGCAGGATTTTCCGGCGGTCGCCGGTCAGCGCCGGAGTTTCGGCAGCGCCGGCCAGCGCATCGGGATGGGTTTCGTCCTCGTAATTCACGGCGTGCAGCGTGACGGTGAAGGTCGAGCCGCGGCCGGGGGTGCTGGTCAGACGGATGTCGCCGTTCATTTTTTCCAGCATCCGGCGGCAGATCACCAGGCCGAGTCCGGTACCGCTGTTGGCGGCGTAAGTGCCGCGCATGGCTTTGGACTGGACGAAGGGTTCGAAAAGTCGCTTTTGGTCTTCCGGGTCGATGCCGATGCCGGTATCGGTCACGCTGAATTCCAGTTCCCCGCGATAATCCGGACCGGCCAGAAACACCGCGCTCAGCGTCACCGTGCCCTGCGGGGTGAATTTGACCGCATTGCCGATCAGGTTGAACAGAATCTGCCGGATGCGGAGCTTGTCGATGTAAATCTTGGGCATAGCTTCGATGGCGAGGCGGAATCCCAGCGATTTTTCAGTGATCCGCGGCTTGAAGATCTTGGCGACATCGGCGGCCAGACGGAGAAAATCGGTTTTTTCCGCCTTGAACACCATCTGGTTGGCTTCAAGTTTGGACAGATCGAGCACGTCGTTGATCATTTCGAGCAGAGCGTTGCCGGAGCTGGCGATGCTGTCGAGATAGTCATTGCGGGTGGTTTCGTCCATGCCCGGCTGACGCAGCAGTTCCGCGAAGCCGATCACCGAATTCAGCGGCGTCCGGATTTCATGGCTCATCGAGGCGAGAAAGAAACTCTTGGCTTTGTCCGCGTCCTGAGCCTGCTTCAGTGCGGCCAGCAACTGTTCCCGGCTCTTGAGCCGCTGCAGCAGCAGCTCGAACAGATGGGTCGAGCCACGCAGAAAATTGACGCAGGATTCGGACAAATTCCGGCGCGAACCGTCGTAAATCAGCCCGAAGGCCGCGCGCAGCACTCCGTCGACGAAAATGCCCGAGGCGAACAGCGAGCGGCAGTTCCGCCGGACCAGTTGGGCCCCCCATTCCCCCAGGATTTTCCGTCCTTCGATGGAGGTGATGTCGGACAGATTGATTTCACGATGGGAGGACAGCATGCGATACCATAATTCCGAACGCAGCAGCGGCTGCCGTGGAAAATACTGGCGGAGCCGGTTCCGTCCGGGCCGGCTGTATTCGTATTCGAAACACATGCTCTTCCGCCGCCGTTCATAGAGCTGGATGTAACAGTAATCCCCGTCCATATGTTTGCCGATGATTTCCAGCACCCGGTCGATCGCGCCGGGAACGTCGCCTTCCTTCATCAGAATTTCCAGACAGGAATTCAGCACCTGTTCGTTGCGGTTGAGTTCATTGAGTTCGGTGACGTCGACGGCGTTTTTGACCACATTCACAATCCGGCCGTCCGCGTCGAGAATCGGTTCGGCACTGACGATGAATTCCCGGTCGCCGATCGAGACCTCCTGCCGGGCGCTTTGCCCGGTCAACAGTGCATTGCGCACCGGACAGGAAACGTCTTCGTCATCCCGGAGCGCCTCGTCGGGCTGTTGCAGCACCTCGGCTTCCGGCAATCCGGCCAGCGCGCAGGCCGCGGTATTGACCCGCAGCAATCGTCCGGCGGCGTCATAAAGCCAGATCGGGATGCGGATATTGTTCAGAATCATCTGTTTTTCCCGGTTGGCGCGACGGATTTCCTCGGACTGGCGGCTGCGGATGGCCGCCAGCGCGAGGATATTGGCGGTCGAACAGACGATGCCTTCGTCGATATCGGTGAAATAACGCCGGCGGGCGATGAATCCGACCAATATCGCGCCATATAACTGATTGCCGGTAAAAATCGGTGCGGCGATGAACGAGTGTACGCCGCCGGTCCGGAGAATGTCGCAGTAGGGGGAGCCGGGCACATCGGATACGGTGGTCAGACGGTTGGCCCGGAGCGATTCGTCGAGCATGGCGCAGAAGGTTTCGAGCACATTGTCGAAAGTATAGGGCGCGGCATTGCCCAGCTGCTGGGCGGCGAGACGGTATCGTCCGGTTTCCTGATCGTGGATCAGCAGCGTCACCCGGTCGCTTTTCAACTGCTTGATCAAAGCGGCAAAGACATAGTCGATATTGTTCTGGAAGTCGTCGTCGAGCACCATCTGCGCCAGCGAATCGTTGACCACGCGCTCCGATTCGATGAAGTTGGTGATTTTGGTGATATCCTGATAGGTGATCAGGAGCATCCGGCGGCCGTCAGGCAGCAGCAGGGGAATCTTGGATCGTTCGACCACCCGTTGGCCGGAGTCCGGAAAATGAAGCACTTCGACCGTTTGATTCACCCGATTGGCTGCGATCGTCCGGGCGTCAAGCTGTTGCAACCGTTCCTCTTGGCCGGGGAACAGTCCGGTTTCGCGGTCGTTTCTGCCGATCAGTTCGGCTTCGGTGCGTCCGGTCATCCGGCAATAGGCCGGATTGCACAGGAAGTAG
This sequence comes from Victivallaceae bacterium, assembly GCA_036677805.1. Classification (GTDB taxonomy): domain Bacteria; phylum Verrucomicrobiota; class Lentisphaeria; order Victivallales; family Victivallaceae; genus SIG78. The sequence continues at coordinate 100,980 of JAVBVS010000024.1, forward strand.
CGAAAATCGTCATCGGCGTTTTTGACCAGCACCGCCACCGGCAGATTGTCAAGCAATGCCTGAAGAATCACCCGGCTTTCGGTTTCCCGGCGCCGGGCGGCCGCGAGGGAACTGCGTACTTCGACCAGTTCGTTGATGTCGTGCGAAACCCATGATACCGCCGGGACGCCGAATACTTCCGTCGCCACCGGCGCCGCGGTCAGAGTGCGGCGGCCGGCCCCGGCGGTGTATTCGAAACTCAGCGGTTCGCCGCGGTCGAACACCTGCTGGAATTTTTCCCGGAAGAGTTCGGGATCGATTTCCGGCAGGTCGGCCAGCGTGCGGAGGTGAGGCAGCTTGCGGTCCGAACTGGCACCGGAATGCCAGAACAGGATATTGCCCTTGCGGTCGACCACCCCGGTCCGCAGCGGCAGGCGGTGATAGATTGCGTCGTGACGGCGCATCAGTTTGCGGATCAGGCGAATGTGGAGAAACCATCCCAGCAGGATCACGCCCAGCAGCACCAACGTCAGCACAAAGAACACGCCGTGCTCGGACTCAAGGGCCGATTCTGCCGGGGCGCAGAAGCCGGATTGCGGCCAGAACAGCAGCGGAAGCAGCAGCAATGCCTGCCAGATATCCGAACGAATTGTCATCGGGTCATTCATGTTTTCAGGAAATCCGTTTGCGATCGTTTCCCTGAGAATGGGCGCAGACGCGCCTTGTCCATGCGGCTTCGCCGCCGGTTGCCGCCTCAGTCGAGGTCTCCAACAGCGGAAAATCGTCTTTCCCGAGAGTCGTCCAGGCGCCCGAGGTTCGTATTGCCGTTGTCTTTGCGGAGAAGCTGGTCGGGATCCGGTCTGAGAAAATCTAACTCAATTAATATAGCATATGATTTCGGGATTGCAAAAACCGCAGGGATAATTCCGGCATGGAATGCGTGTTCTATAGTGTTCTTTTTATTTTTTAAAAAAATCTTTTCCCGCCCTTGACAATCCTGGAAATTTTATGTATACTTACTCCAGACAAACCTAGTACACTATGGAACACGACAATGCCCGAAGTAAAACATCTCGCCATCGGCAATCGGTTGGAGAATGCCATCCGCGCCGGCAAATACAGCGACAAACTGCCTCCGGTGCGGCAGCTGTCCGCCGATTTCGGGGTGGCGCTGCAGACCATGACCAAGGCCTTGAAGCCGCTGGTGGAAAAAGGCCTGCTCGATCCCGGTCCGGGTGGAACCCGCATCGTCTCGTCGATGCCGCGGCGAGCCGGGATCGGCGTGGTCACGGTGTTCATGCTCGGCGAGCAGCCGTTGACCGATCCGGCGCGCGACCCGTTGCTGACGACGCTCAGGAGCGAGGCCGAACGCGACGGCGTGACGCTGGTATTGATGTGGGTCGACGGCGATGAAATTTTCACCAAGCCGGATTTCTGGAAGGCCGGACAGACCGACGGCTACATTTTCCTGTACAGTTCGTTTTACTCGGTACTGACCCGGCATCTGAATGTGAACGGCATTCCCTTTGTGGTGGCCAACTGGCTGCCGGAAGGCGCCAATGTGCACTGGATCGACTTCGACTGGCGCCGCCAGCTGTTTGACCTGGTGAAGCAGCTGCTCGATCATGATTATCATCATATCGCCTATCTGCCGCTGATCCGCTGGCAGATGGGTACGCCGTTCCATGAAGATCTGTGGTGCGATATCTGCGATTATTACGGCATCCACAACTACTCTCCGGGCCTCGACTGCTTCGGACCCGATCCGCTGGCGGTCATGGAGCGTTGGCGTGTCAATGAGCCGGTGTTTCCGGAGGTGATCATTCCCAACAATACATTGCTGCCGCCGTTGATGAAACGCCTGGATGAAATTGATGTTCCCACCAAGATAGTGGGGCATCACGATATGATCGATGCGCATCCGCGGATGCTTTTCTGGCGCAACAATGATTATACGACGCTGGGTCGTGAGGTGTGGAAGGTTTTCCGCCAGCTTTGCGACGGAACCGCCGGCGTTCCGCATCCGCATCTGATTACGGATACCCGCCCGGTCGCCTGGTAATTGGTGAATTCCGGGAAGGCGGCAATGGAACCCGCGAAACCCGGTTGCGAATAAAATAAACGAGCCCATTTAACGCAAAGGGAAGGAAATGAGTTATGAGAGGCAGGAAGTTTACATTGATTGAGCTTCTGGTGGTGATCGCGATCATTGCGATTCTGGCGGCGATGCTGCTGCCGGCGCTGTCGGCGGCACGGGAGTCGGCGAAAGGAGCTCAGTGCATCGGCAACATGAAACAGATCGGACTGGCCATGACGACCTATCTCCAGGACAATAAGGAAACTTATGTCGTCTACCGCTATGCCGCCGGGGTTCTGCCCAATCCGCCCTACAAGGTGCCCAGCACCGACTCGGTTTCCTGGGTGTTGGTACTGCTGGTCAACGGCTACATCGGGGATGTTCAGGCCAGCAACGGCGATGCCTCTTATTTCGATCAGGCGCGACTGATCTTCCGCTGTCCGTCGATGCAATCGGGGCGCGGCAACAATCAGGAATCCGGGTGGGATACCGGCAGCATGTACCGGGCGCAGAACTTTCCGGATTACGGTTACAACTATTTGAATATCGGTTCGGGACTGCATGACAAGACCGCCAGCGCCGCGCCTGCGACCGCCGGCGGCATTGCCAACCCCTCGGCGACGATCATGAATGCGGAAGTTTACGCTACCGATATTGCGAGCACGCCCAACAACGGTTACTTTGCGATGCTCGGCTACTTTACCACCGGCAAGGGCTACGGGTGTCTGCATGCGCGGCACAACAATGCGGTCAATGTGACCTGGGCCGACGGCCATGTCAGCAGCGAACCGACCAAGGTCGGGCCGGATCAGAAGACCTATACTTCGACCAGCAATCCCTACGTTGACACCATTTTCAGTTATTGCCATACCAGCGCCGCCAAGGCCGGTACCGACGATCGCGATATGTGGGACCGCTACTGAGGCGGGACCGAGGCTCCCGGCGAACCGCCGGGAGCGGGGTCGCCGGGTGATGTCCGGCCGTTCCGGGATATACTCCGGTACGGCCGGCGCGGCATTCGGCCGGTATATCCTTCCCTTTCATCCGATTTGGCGGAACTCCCGGATCGGAATGGTCATCAATCATTGCATAACCTTCATCAATGCAGGAGAAACGCATGCTGAAAATCATGAAATGGGCCGCCGTGCTCGCAGTCGGAATCGGGGCGACGGCCCGGGCCGCGGAGAATCCGGCGAGCTGCGACTTCGCGGTCAATCCCCCGGCCGGAATCAAGATTTACGGGAGTCTGCCCGTCCGGCCCGAACCGGATCGGAGTCAGCTGGTATTCGAATACGAACCGCATCAGAACAAAAACGTTTCCGGCGGTTTCAGCGTGGCGCTGAAGCCGGTTGCGGCGCCGGTCACGGTGGCGGAGTGCGAGGTGGAGATCGGCGGCGCCGCGCCCGGCGGCAATGCGCAGGTCTCGGGACGGCTGCTGTTTGATTTCAGCGATGCGAAAGGCAAGGAAAGCTGCGGTTTTACCATCGGCAGCAAACGTTATCACAATGACCGCAAGGTATTTTTCACCGCCGGCGGCAAGCAGTACGAAATTCCGTTTCAATTTCTGCCCAACGAGCCGATGACCCTGCGTCTTGCCGTAGACCGCGGTCAAGGCGTCTGGTACGGGGAAATTCTGAAAGCCGGGAACCGGATTTTCACCACCGAAAACCAGGCGCTGGAGAATCCGCGGTTCAACCCGGCATTGCTGCGGGTGATCGGGACCACTGTGAACGGCAACGACGGCATGAAGATCACGGTCAAGGCCCCGGTGGTCAAAGCGGTGGCGGCGGAATCCGGAACGGCGGAAAACAGCGAAGAATTCTGTTCGACGCTGCCCCGCAAATACGCCAATGTGAATCCCGCATTGTATAACTCTGCCTTCACCAATTTCACCGGCAACAATCTCTGCGACCGGATGGGCCTGGCCGATCCGGCGGAGGCGGAGAAGCGCGCTCGGGAGTTGAGCGACTTCGGCTTCACCGCGGTGTTGTACAACGGCCGCCATTTCCGGGCCAACTTCATCGAGGAATTCGATCAGATCGCCGACGCTGCGCGGATTGTGCGCGAAGCCTGTTCCAAATACGGCATCAGCGTGATCGAACATCACGATCCGACCATCATGAGCTATCGCGGCTATCCCTTCATGCTGGACAAACTCGACTGGCTTCAGCGTGACATCCGCTCCGGCGAAAGCAGTTACTGGTTCTGTCCCGGCAACGAGGATTTCACCGCCTACATGCTCGGCTATCTGGGCGATTACCAGCGTCAGGCGCAAGTCGCCGGATTCATGATCGACGAACTCAACCTGGCCAACCGCAACTGCTGCGGCTGTTCTTCCTGCCGGGCCGGTTTCGCCGCCGACACCGGCGACCGCGCGCCGCTCCGGCTCGATCACAACAATCCCGCTCCGGCCCAGAAGAAATTCCGCTCCTGGGGCTTGCGCATGATCGGCCACCGCCACAATCAGATGCTCAATGCGCTCCAGAAGGTCAAGCCCGATACCATTCTGATGACCTATTGCTCGGATTACGGCGATCCGATTTCGACCACTACCGACCTGGCCGAGGCCGCGGCGCTCTACAGCCCCTTCGTCGGCTGGGAAAATATGATTTACAATCCGCTGGAAAGCCATACCAGCATGCTGTGCAATCTCAAGATGCGCAACAGCTACGGTGATTTTTACCAGATTCCGGTCTGGAGCCTGAACCGGGAGGCCGTCACCCGTGAGGCGCACTATCTTTCCTGGGCGATGTGTCAGGGTACGCGTCACTCGATCTGGTACGGCATGCGCGATCTGCTCAATTCGCCGGAAAATGTCGAGTACTTCAAACGTTACAGCCGCTGGCCGGAAATCATGCCCCATCGCTATGCCCGGACGCTGACCGACACCGGCATTCTGCTTTCGCTCCAGACCTGGCGCGCGACCGCCGACCGGCGTTTCTTCTGGGAGGATTTCCGCGGTGTGCTCGACACTTTCATCCGTTCCAGCCGTCAGTTCGATACGCTGCTTGACGGCGATCTCTTTTATCCCGGACGGCTGAACAAATACAAAGTGCTGGTGCTGCCGAGTCAGGCGGCGCTGTCCGACCGGCAGTGCGCCAATCTCGAACAGTGGGTTCGCGACGGCGGGGTGGCGCTGCTGACCAACAACACCTCGCTCTACGATGCGCACGGCAACCGCCGGATCGATTTCAAGCTCGGTGAGGCGATGAATCTCAGGAGCACGGCCGGAACCTTCGGCAAGGGACGCGGAACGGCGCGGCTGGCGGGCGTTCCGGCGGAATTCGCCGTGCCGTTCAACACCAAAGTCGAACTGCTTCAGCCGCAGAAGTCGAACGTGTTGGCCGAATACACCGCCGAATCCGGGGAATCCATGCCGCTGGTGGTGGAGACCGCTTACGGCAAGGGCCGCTTCCTGTATCTGGCCGCGCCGCTGGGCCGGGTGCTTTATGAATTGGAAATGCGCAACGGCCGCGCCTACAATTATCAGCCGCAGCCCGATCTGGCGGCGCTGTTGAACGGTTTGTACGACGCGGCGCATCGCGGCAGCGCGCCGCCGGTAACGGCGCAGCTGCCGGACAAGGTGATTGCCATCGCCAACCAGCTTGAGGACGGTCCCGGCAAGGGCAATCTCTATGTTCAGCTCTACAATTTCACCGGCAGCAAGATCAAACCCGGCGACAAACTGTACAACGGCGCGCCGGAAAACATTACCTTCCCGGCCATTGCCGGCGATCTGAAGATCACGGTCAATACGCCGTGCGCGGACAAGGCGGTGTTGGCGTCGCCGGAACGTCCCGATGTGGCGATTGCCGGCCGGAAAGAGGGCGATGCCACCGTCTTCACCGTTCCGGGCAGCGCGTTGGGCGGCTTCGCCCAGCTCAAGATCGCGGCCGAGCCATATGCATTCATGGCCATTCAGGAGCCGCCGACGGCGGAGCCGGACGCGGTCAAACCGCTGCCTCCGGCGGCGAAAATCAATCTGGAAAAATTGTATGAAAAACCGGCGTTGACCGGAACCATTGCGGCGGAAATTCCGGTGGACGTTCCCGCTTCCGGGTTCGGTCTGGCCGCGGACGGCGCGATTACGCTCAACGGCAAGCCGCTGGTGAGCGGCGGGGAACTGCGCCAGAGCAAGCAGGAATACAAGGATTGGCTGCGCAGCGAACCGCTGCGCCCCGCCGTGCTGAAAGGCTGGCGCGGCGGCGATGCCCTGGGAACGCTGTCCGCCGGACGCGCATTCGGTCAGGATATGCCATGGGTGTGCGAGGTCGCCCGTCTGTCGCCCGACCGGCTGGAAGTCACGCTGGCGGCCACGGTGATGCCCAAAGATCATCAAGGGGCCAACGCCTCCTACGCGTTCCGGGTGCCGGTCGAAATGCTGCGCGGGGCCCAGGTCGAAGCCTACATCGGGATGCATCGCTCCGGCCGGCCGCCGCGGCGCTTTGCGCTGACCGGCAAGGAATCGGACGGTCTGGTGGCCGATTCGCTGCGCTCGGTCCAGTTCACCGGCGGCGCGGCGGATTTCAGCATCGACTTCGCCTGTATGGGGCCCTGGGGACTCTTTGTGGAAGACCTGATGAGCCAGTACAAGGCGCATCTGGTGAAGGAAGGCGACTGCTACTGGTTTATTCTGCCGTGCAACGATATTCGCTACGGCGGGAAGTATTCGGCCAAAATTGTTTTCCGCAACGGCAAAAGCAATTTTGAACAGATTCATCCGCAGCAGTTGACTCAATATCAGTACGGTCGTCCGATTTCGGCCCGACTGCAGTTCACCGCAGGCAATCCGGCGACCGGATTCACCGTGCGTCCGGGCTTCAATTTCGACCGCGAATTCACCGTTGCCGAAATGAAGCTCTGGCAGCGGCCGGAGGCGGTCAAGCTGGTGCGTATCGGCGATGAGAAGTTCGATCCGTTGTTCAACTCCGGGGCGCGCGGCGAGGGCGATAACAGTTATACCTTCGATCATCCCGATGCGGTGGCGCTGGTCAACGTCATTCTCAGCGGCAAGGCCGGTGCGATCCGGGGTACGGTCGCGGTCAACGGCGGCAAAGCGCAGGCGTTCGACATCCCTGTCGGAGAGGTCGAAACCGCGGTGCTCCCGGTCCGGATTGACGACGGCAAAATCCGGGTGAACTTCACCGGCAATTACCTGGTATCGGGCATCGTGGTTCAGGTGCTGGCCTATCCGGAAGAAGATTTCCTGTGGCGGCGCGGCTACTGGAACTGCGGGGTGTCGCCGTGGCTGCTGCCGGAACTCAATTGCGATCCGGTCGACTGGCGCTTCTACTCCGACGTGCCGTTCCGCCGGGCGCGCTGGAATAACTGACAAGCCGATGACGGAACCGGTGTCCGGGATTCATTATTGGGATTATAATTTTCGGAATAACACCGGTTCAGAATTTGACAGTGTCTTACAAACGTGATATTCTTATGAGAATGTCACGTTTTTTTGTCGATGAAATCTTATGGAACAGAAAGTTGAATCATGGCGGAAGACATTTCTCCGGAACCAGTTAGGCGGCCTGATATCGAACAGATTGACGGCCGGATGATTTATCGCTGCGGGACGTTGTCCTATACCCGGCTCGGGCTGGTCAATCTCTTTATCTGGATGCTGTGGGGGGATTTCTGCTATACCATGATGGAGACGCTGATCCCGACTTTGCTGCCGCTGGTGCTGAGGCAGCATGAGGCGAGCAATTTCACCATCGGGCTTCTGGTCGGCAGCATTCCCGCCGCGCTTAATTTCATCATCAACCCCATCGTCAGCACCTCCAGCGACCGGACCCGCAGCCGCTGGGGGCGGCGCATCCCCTATCTGCTTTTCACCAGTCCGTTCGTGGTGCTGTTCCTGATTCTGGTCGGATGGACCGACCAGATCGGCGCCTGGCTTTACCGGCTGGCTTACGGCGACGTCGGCAGTCCGGCGCTGGTCATCATCACCATGCTGGCGATCTTTTCGGTCGGGTTTCAGGTTTTCAATCTGTTCGTGGCGTCGGTGTTCTACTATATTTTCGCCGACGTGGTGCCGAAACCGTTTATCGGCCGGTTCATGGCGCTGTTCCGGGTGGTGGGCACGGCGGCCGGGATCGTGTTTTCGCGCTGGGTGCTGCCGCTGGCCGACTATCGTGAATACATCCCGTGGATTTTCACCGGAGTGGCGCTGATCTATCTGTTCAGTTTCACTTCCATGTGTCTCAAGATCAAGGAAGGGCAATATCCGCCGCCGGAAACCATCCAGCGGCCCAGCATTGCCGGCATGGTCAGAAAATATGCGAAGGAGTGCTTCAGCATCCCGTTTTATCTGCTGCTTTTCATCGGTCTGGCGATCAACACCACCAGCAATGCCTGCCGGGTGATGTTCAATTTGCTTTTCGCCAAGAACGACCTGGGCCTCAGCATGGCGCAGTACGGCAAAATCATGTCGACGGTGGCCATGGTCATGCTGCTGGCCTATATTCCGCTGGGATGGCTGGTCGACCGCTTTCATCCGCTGCGGATTTTCATCATCGGCGGGTTCCTGATCATTGTGGCCAATGTGTTCGGCTTTTTCTGGTGCCGCGATTATGACACCTTTTTCGTGGTGTCGTTCCTGATTTCGGCGACCTATGTGCTGCAGGGGGCGAGTTCGCTGCCGCTTACGGTGCGGCTCTATCCCGGGGAAAAATACGGCCAGTTCTGTTCGGCCGCGGCGATGATCAGCTCGATTTCGCTGATTGTGGCCAATGCCGGCGGCGGCGCGTTCATCGACTGCTTCGGTTACCGTTACATCTTCGTCTGGGACTTTATTTTCACCGTCATCGCCACCGCCACCCTGCTGGTGGTTTATGTGATGTGGAAAAATTACGGCGGCGACGCCAATTACATCCCGCCGCAGAAGAAGGTCGACTTGTAACGCCGCAAAATACCTCGGTCAACCGGCGGGAAACACGTTCCCGCCGGTTTTTTTTGTTTTTGGGTTTTTTCCCTGCCGCAAAACGAATCGGGGCTATACCGGAGTTACGATCTGAAGCGACGAGGATTTGCGCATGCCGGCGATGCCGGTCCGGAATTCCGCCATGTGCGGAGCTTGGAGATGCTGCCGGAGGTGCTCCATGCTCTCCCAGCACTCAAGGAAGGTGACGGTGTCGGGACGAACCTCCTTCTGGGCGGAGAGGCCGGACGGGAAATCCTCGTTCAGCACATACATGATGCAGCCGGCTTCCGCGAGGACGTTGGGGATGTTGGCCTTGGCGGCGGCGATGAAGGCCGCTTTGCAGCCTTCATTCAGCTCCGAGGTGGCGATGACATAGATCATAAAATTTTCTCCGGGTAAATTGTCGTTCGTATCCTGTGTGCTAACATTAAAACCGAACCCGCGCGCTGTCAAGCGGCGAAACCGATGTTTTCCGCAAAATTGCATGGCGTCCGGCGCTGTTTCCATCCGGGAATTTCCGGGGAGTCCGGTTTTACCGGACCCGGAATCCGGGGGCGGCGGTTGCAATTCGGCCGATCCGGCACTATATTATATGGATTTGCGGATTTGATTCAATTCGAATGGAACAGCCATGATTCATCCTCTGATTGCCGATGCCTACAAGGTGCTTGACGGCGGAACCCTTGGCCGCGCCGAGGTGCTGGCGCTGGCCGAAGAAATTGCCGGCGAAGATATTCTCGATCTGGTGTCGCTGGCCAACAAGGTGCGCAAAAAATTCGCCCCCGCGTTCATTCCCTGCTCGATCATCAACGCCAAATCGGGCCGCTGCGGCCAGAACTGCCGCTTCTGCGCTCAGTCCGGGCATCATCATACCGGGATCGAAACCTACGATCTGCTCGACACCGACGCTTTGCTCGAAGGGGCGAAAGCGGCGGTCGCCAACGGCGTCCGCGCCTACGGCATCGTGACCAGCGGCTACGGTTATCTCAAGTCCGATGCCGAGTTCAACCGCATTCTGGGAGCGCTCGACTCGCTTCATGAGGCGTTGCCGGAGCTGACGCTCTGCGTGTCGATCGGCATTCTGAGCCGCGAAACCGCGCGGCTGCTGAGCGAGCATCACACCGGGCGCTACAATATGAATTTGCAGACCAATCCGGCGCGCTACGCCGAGCTGATCGCCGACACCCACGCCATTGCGGACAAGATCGCGACGATCAAGTATCTTCAGGAATTCGGCGTCAAAATCTGCACCGGCGGTATTTTCGGATTGGGTGAAAGCTGGAGCGACCGGGTGGACATGGCGCTGGCGATCCGGGAACTTGATGTGGACGGAATTCCGCTCAATGTGCTGCTGCCGATTCCCGGCACGCCGCTGGAGCAGCGCCCGGTGATGGCGCCGGCCGATGTCGCCAAGGCGTTTGCGCTGACCCGGCTGATCAACCCGGCGAAGATGATCAAATTCGCCGCCGGGCGCGAAACCGTGATGAAGGATTTTCAGGCCCTCCTGATGCTGTCGGGGCTCAATGCCATCATCACCGGCGGCTATCTCACCACCCGGGGACGCAGCGTCGAAGAGGACCGGGAGCTGCTGGCCCGGCTTCAGGATTTCTGACGCGGGAGGCGTGCGATGGACTGGCTGGCCGAACTGGACGGAGAACTTGGAGAACTGCGCCGGACGCACCGGGCGCGGATGCTGCGGACGATTGAACCGCTAAGCGGCGGCCGGGCGCGCCGGGACGGGCGGATTCTGCTCAACCTTTCCGGCAACGATTACCTCGGGATTTCCGGCGACGCCGGACTGCGCGCCGAGTTTTATGCGCGCTATCGCGGCGAGGAAGGTTCGCCCGAACTGGCGCAGTCGAGCGCTTCGAGCCGTCTTCTGACCGGCAATACCCCCGCTTACGACCGTCTGGAAGTGGCGCTGTCCGGACTTTACGGCGGCCGGGCGGCGCTGGTGTTCAACAGCGGCTACCATGCCAACATCGGCATCCTGCCCGCGCTCGCCGGCAGCGGCGACCTGATTCTTTCCGACAAGCTCAACCACGCCAGCATGATCGACGGCATGCGCCTTGGCGACGCCGAATTCCGGCGCTACCGTCATCTGGATTATGCCGGATTGCGGCGGATGCTGGAGCAGTTGCGCGGACAGTACCGGCGGGTGTTTCTGGCCAGCGAATCGATCTTCAGCATGGACGGCGACGCCGCCGATTTGACCGAGTTGGTCGCGCTCAAACGCGAATTCGACGCGATTCTGGTGATCGACGAGGCGCACGGCGTCGGTGTGCGCGGCGACGGCGGCGAGGGGCTGGCCGGGGAGAGCGGCGTGCTTTCCGGCGTCGATATCCTGATCGGCACCTTCGGCAAGGCATTCGGCTCGACCGGCGCTTATGCGATCATGGACGCCACGGTGCGCGAGTATCTGATCAATAAAATGCGGCCATTGATTTTTACCACCGCATTGCCGCCGGTGGTGCTCAACTGGAGCGCGTTCGTACTTGAAAAAATGCCGGCTTTGAAAGCCCGGCGCGCCCATCTGGCGCGCCTCGGCGACCGGCTGCGGACGGTGATCGCCGGACACGGTTTCACCACCGGCGGCAGCAGCCAGATCGTGCCGCTGATGGTCGGCGACGAAGGGGCGGCGTCACAATTGGCGGAACGGCTCTGCGAGGCCGGAATTCTGGTGTTTCCGATTCGTCCGCCGACGGTGCCGCCGGGGACTTCGCGGCTGCGCTTTTCGCTCAATGCGGCGCTGGATATGGCCGATCTGGAGATGGTGGAGAAGGCGCTGTGAAGAGCGACTTTCTGGTGCGCGGGCGCGATCCCGAACGGTTGCTGGCGGTTTTCCACGGCTGGAGTCGGAGCGCCGCGGAGCTGGCGCCGTGGGCGGCAAGGCGAACCGAGGACGTGCTGGTTTTCAGCGATTACGCCGAATTGCCGGAAACCGCTCCGGCGGCGCTGGCGGAGTACCGGGAATTCCGGGTGCTGGCATGGTCGCTCGGGGTCTGGGCGGCGGCTTTTTGCTGCGGCACGCTGTGGCGCCGGATGCCAGACGCCGCGCTGGCGGTCAACGGCACGCTGGAGCCGCTGAGCGTGTCTTGCGGGATTGCGCCGGAAATCTTTCTCGGCACGGCGGAGCACTGGCTGAATCCGGCGGCGCGGCGCAAATTCGAGCACCGCATGGGCGGTCCGGCGGCGGGCATTCCCGATTCGGGGCGGCCGCCGGAAAATCAGCAGCGCGAACTGCTGGCATTGGCCGCGGCGATCGGGCGGACGGGGATGGTAGCGAATATTTTTACCCGGGCGATCGTCGGCCGCAACGACCGGATTTTCCCGGCGGAAGCGCAGCTGGCGGCGTGGCACAAAACCGGTTTGACTCCGGAAATATGGCCGGAAGCGGGACATTGGATCTGGCACGAGCAAGATGGTGAAAACGGGATGGCGGATTTTGGCTGCAGTCGATAAAAATCTGGTGCGCAGATACTTTGCGCGGAGCCTCGACACCTATGCCGCCGCCGCCGTGGTCCAGCGGGAAATGGCCGCGCGCCTCGCCGGATGCTGGCGGCGGGCGGTCTATGGTCATATTGTTGAGCTTGGCGCGGGGGTTGGCCTGCTGACCGATGTGATCGCGGAACGGCTCGAATATGAGCGGCTTACGGTGGTCGAGCTGGTGCCGGAGTGCGCGCGTTTTTACCGCGACCGGCCGCGGACGGAATTCGTGGCCGCCGATCTGGAGCGTTGGGAACTCCCTGCCGATGTCGATTTGATCACCGCCAACGCGGCGCTGCAATGGGTTGACGATCTGCCCGCGTTGCTGAAACGGTTTCATGCCGCGCTGGCGCCGGCGGGCGAACTGGCCTTTGCCACCTTCGGTCCGGAAACGCTGCGCGAACTGCGGCCGCTTGGGGGCGGCGGACTGACTTACCATCCGCTGGCGGAATTGCGGGCGCTGCTGACCGATGCCGGGTTGGCAGTGAATTGCGCGGAGTCGGAGGTGCGGACGCTGGAATTCGCGTCGCCGCTGGAGATTCTGCGTCACCTCCGGGCGACCGGGGTCGGCGCGCCCGGCGCCGGGAGCGGCATGTGGACCCGGAAACGGGTGGCCGAACTGGGCGAACTCTGCGCCCGCTCCGGCGGCGGCTGGCAATTGACCTATCAGCCGCTCTGGCTGGCGGCGGAAAAAACTCGGGAGTCGAAGTCATGAGCGTTTATCTGGTCAGCGGAATCGATACCGATATCGGCAAAAGCGTCGCTCTCGGCATGATGGCGCGGTTCCTTCGTCTCGCCGGACGCAGGGTGATCACCGTCAAGCTGGTGCAGACCGGCAACACCGGGCTGTCCGAAGATATTCTCCGTCATCGCGAGCTGATGGAGTGCGGTCTTCTGCCGGAGGATGAGGCGGGTTGGACCATGCCTCAGATCTTCCGGTTCCCGGCCTCGCCCCATCTGGCGGCGAAGTTGGAACACCGCACCCTCGATCTGACGAGGATCGACGAAGCGGTCGCGCATCTGAACGCGGATTACGAAATCGTGCTGCTCGAAGGCGCGGGCGGACTGGCGGTGCCGTTGACCGAAGACCTTCTGACCGTCGATTTCGCGGCGGAGCGGAAGCTGCCGGTGATTCTGGTCACGTCCGGCCGCCTCGGCAGCTTGAATCACACCGTCATGTCGCTGGAAATGCTGAAGTCGCGCAACCTTGCGCTGGCCGGAGTCGTCTACAACTGGTGCATGGAGGCCGATCCGGTGATCGACGCCGATTCCTTCGCCATGATCGGCCGGTACCTGAAACGGTACGGTTACGCCGGGACGCCGCTGGTACGGTTGGGCAAGGTGGAAAAACCGTTTCCCGCGGTCGATTTTTCGGCAATATTCGAGTAAAAGGGGGGCGCGCATGGATATTCTCAGGATCGACCGCGAAAAATTGTGGCATCCGTATGCGTCGATGACCGATCCGCCGCCGGTTTCCTGCGCGGTGAAGGCTTCGGGCTGCCGGATCGAGCTTGCCGACGGGCGCGAACTGATCGACGCTTTGTCGAGCTGGTGGTGCGTCTGCCACGGGCACAATCATCCGGCGATCGTCGAGGCGATCACCGTGCAGGCGGCCAGGCTCAATCAGGTGATGTTCGCCGGATTCACCCATGAACCGGCGGCGCGGTTGGCCGAACTGCTGACCGCGCGGACCCCGGAGGGGTTGAACAAGGTCTTTTTCGCCGATTCCGGTTCGGTCGCGGTCGAGTGCGCGGCCAAGCTGGCAATCCAATACCAGATGGCCAGAAAACGTCCCGGCCGCCACCGGCTGCTGGCGCTGGCCGGCGGCTATCACGGCGACACCGCGGGGGCGATGGCGCTGAGCGATCCCGGCGGCATGCACCGGATGTTCGCCGGACTTCTGCCGCGGCACTTTTTCGCGCCGCAGCCGGCGACGCCGTTTGATGCACCGTGGGATGCGCGAAGCGTCGAACCGCTGGCGCAGCTTCTGGAAACGCATCGCGACGAAATCGCGGCGGTGATTCTCGAACCGGTTTTTCAGGGCGCCAACGCGATGCGGTTCTATCACCCCGAATATCTCAAATGCTGCCGCGAACTCTGTTCGCAATTCGATATTCTGCTGATATTCGACGAGATCGCCACCGGCTGCGGCCGCCTCGGTCCCTTTTTCGCGGCTGAATTCGCCGGCATCGCGCCGGATGTGATGTGCGTGGGTAAAGGGCTGACCGGCGGCGCGATTACGCTGGCGGCCATGGTGGCAAGCGATGCCGTCGCGGAAACGGTTTCGGCGGGTGAGCCCGGCGTATTCATGCACGGACCGACTTTCATGGCCAATCCGCTGGCCTGCGCCGCGGGCTGTGCCTCGCTGGAGCTTTTCGGCCGTTACGACTGGCGGAGCCGGGTGGCGGCGATCGAGCGGCAGCTGCGGGACGAACTGGCCCCGGCGAAGACGCTGCCCGGTGTGCGCGAGGTGCGGGTGTTGGGCGCGGTCGGGGTGATCGAACTGGCTGAGCTGCCGTCGCCGGAGCGGGTGCGCGAGGTGGTGCTGGCGCATGGCGTCTGGCTGCGTCCGTTCGGCCGCTGGCTGTATGCCATGCCGCCCTTCGTGATTTCCCCGGAAGAACTTTCCCGGGTGAGCTCCGCTATGCTGACGCTGGCCGGGCAACGCTGAGTCCGGTCAAAAACCGGTATCCGGCGATCCGGACCCGGACTGCGGGAACGTGCAGATTTCCGCAGCCCGGGTCCGTTTTTTATCAAAAAACCAGCGTATTATTCATAAAAATCTCTCAGTCAGTATCTTGTGGAATAGTTTTCATGTTTGTTGAAAACTCAGACGGGGAAATCTGTCGCCGCACGGTTGAAAAACGCCGGATTTTTTGATATAATAGTGGTGGAAACAATTTCTGGAGTGCGGTATATATGGCGATTCTTGAAACCCGGCGACCTTATTACCAGACCGTGCGGCACGATCTGGCGCAGAAGATTGCTGCCGGAACCTACGCTTCGGGAAGCGCATTGCCCAGCATCGGGGATTTGAGCGAATTGTACCGCACCAGTCATATTACCATCAGCCGGGCGCTGGAGCTGTTGCGCGAAGAAGGCTTGATCCGCTGTCGTCGCGGCAGTCGGGCCCGGGTGGCGGAGCAGAACCGCAGGTCGACCGAGAGACGCCACGGCTACCGGATCGGAATGTTGCATAATTCCGTATTGCCCAACGGTCAATATGATTATGAAGAAGGTCCGTGCGGCTGGCTGATTCAGCAGTATGCGACGGCGCGGTTGATCGCCGACAGGAATCCGGCGTTGCCGATTCCGCTCCGGGGCGATTGGCGGCGGCATTTGCATGGGGTGGACGGGGTGCTGGCATTTTCTTTGACCGAGGAGGTTTACAACGAATTCTGCGCCATGCGCATGCCGTTCATGCATGTGAGTTATTTGAATACGCGCTGGCCGGCCAATGTGGTGATGTTGGACAGTTTTCCGGCAATGGCGCAGATGGCGACCTATTTCATCGCCGGCGGCGTCCGGCAGGTGCTGTTCATTTCGACGCTCTACAGCGAGGCGCTGGAACGCGAAGGCCGGAAGCCGGAAACCTTCGATTTGAGTCTGACGGGAAGCTGGAAGCCGTTTTTCGAGATGCTTCAGGATCATGGTTTGAACGAAGACCGTTTTCATATCATGGAATGCCGGGATTTCAAAGAGAAGCTGGCCGACCGTCTCGTACTTCGGCTGGCGCAACTGCGTCAGGCGGGGCCGATCGGCGTGATGACCAACGGGGATTTGCTGGCGCGCGAAGCGGTGACGGCGGCGCGGATGCTGGGATTGACGCTCAAAAAAGACATTTTCATCACCGGTGCGAGCGGACTGCCGGAAAGCTCCTCCCAGTCGCCGGCGCTGTCGGTCGAGCAGCCCCCCTACCGGCAGGCGGCGGAGTTGGCGGTCGAGCTGCTTTATGAACAGATTCGCAACGGCACTGGTCTGATACCCAATCGGGCGTTGCCGGTGAAGTTTGTGATCCGGCAGACCTGAGCGCCGGTTTTACGATGGTTTTGAATTTGATTCGAAGAAGTGAAAAAACGACGGATTGATCCGAAACGGATTTTCAGGAAAAAACATACCGCGGCAGCGGCAACAAGGAGGGAAACAGATGATGAGACGGAAATTATTTACATTGATTGAACTTCTGGTGGTGATTGCAATCATCGCGATTCTGGCGGCGATGCTGCTGCCGGCGCTGTCGGCGGCGCGCGAACGGGCCCGGGCCACGACCTGCATCGCCCAGCTCAAGGATGTCGGACTGGCAGTGGCGATGTACGGCCAGATGTCCGGCGGCGACTACTTCTATTCGGCCAACGCCGCCAGCGCCAGCTTGAACGGGGACGCCGCCGGCAACTTCTACTGGGGCAGCAAGCTGATGGCGATGGGACTGCTGCCCGACGGCCGCTCCATCTTCTGTCCGTCGATTCCGCTGCCGAACGCCGCCAGCGGTTATCCGGACACCACCTATGCGTACGGCGCCTGCTACAAGACCGCGAGCGCGACGGTGTTTCCGGTCTTCGACTTCGGTCAGTCGGCGCTGGAGTGCGATCCGACCTGGATCATGATTGCCGGCGACGGCTTCTGCAAATCGACCCAGAAGCCGCTTTACCGCATGTACGGCTGGAACAATACGTCGGAAAGTTATTCGCGGCCGGCCACGATTCACAACGGCTTCTGCAACATGCTGTTTAGTGACGGCCACGTCGGCAGCCTCACCCCCGCCGGACTGGCCGACGTCCGGCAGGCTCCCGGCGCCTATACCAACCGGCTGAACTACTATTACGACATGAACAAAGCCGATTATGTGGCGATTCCGCGCTGAGGAGAAGACGCGATGAAACATTGGTTGGTATTTCTGGCTCTGATGCTTGGCGTCTCCGGGGTGCGGGCGGATTTTTTCAAGGCCGACAGCGACCCCGGAGCGGCGCTCCCGGCGGACCGGGTCTATCCGGCGGGAAGGATTTTTCCCTTCGGCGGGTTTTCGCCGCCGGCGGGAGCGAATCTGCGCAAGCTCGGGTTTTCGCTGGCCGGTCCGGTATATGGCGGCAACGAACGGATGAAGGAATTCGCACGCAAGCAGGCCGAGGCCGGAATGCCCGTGATCTGGCAGCTGGAGGTGGTTTATCGAGGACAGCCGATGACCATCAAGCGGTTTGACGAAATGGCCAAAACCAAGGAGACGATCGATTGGGCGGAGATGGATCGGGCCATGGAGACTGCGGTGCGCGAAGCTCTTGATGCCGCCGGCGGCAACATCGCCTACTGGGCGGCGACGCCGGAAGAACTGCGCCACTGGCGCAAGGATGAGATGGAGTATCTCGGACGGTTTGCGGCGATCATCCGCAAGCTCGATCCGGAAAAGCGACCGGTCTGGATGTATATTCCGGGACATTACAACCAGGCTTCGCTGGAGCATTATACGCCGGTTCTCGACGTGCTGGCGCAAGGGTATTACCCGCGGGCCGGGACGACGCCGCGGGTGTGGTGCCGCTATTGGGCGGAAAATCTGGCCGATGCCGCGGCGGCGGCCGGAAATAAAAACCTGATCGTCGGCGTGGTACCGGAAATGTACGTCCAGCCCCGGGAAGAGGAGCTGGCGATGGTACCGGTCTGGGTGCGGCACGATGTATTCATGCCGCTGATTTACGGCGCCCGTTTCGTGGAGGTTTTTTCGCTGGCGCAGCGCAGCGGGTTCAGCGCCCACGGCGAGTATTTCTTCGCCTATTGCCAGGCGGCGAAAACGCTGACCGCGCCGGGCGGACTCGGAGAAGTGCTGCTTTTCGGCGAGCGGCAAAACGATTTGAAGCTGACGGTGGAGTCGGGTCCGGCCGAAGTCGACTATGTGCGCAAGGATAAAGCCGGAACGGTCACCTTTGCGAAAAAGTATCCGACGCTGGCATGGGCGGATATCCGCCACGTTTCCGGACGTTATCTGTTTGCCGGCAGCAGTGCTGACGTTGCGGTCAAGGCGCGTTTGAGCGGGTTGCCGGAGGTTCCGGTGGCCGTATTCGACGCCGAAACCGGCAAGGAGCTCGGCCGGACCGCCGATGGCGGTTTGAATCTCGAATTTGCCCCTTATGAAATTAAAATTCTGCGGTTTGCGCCGCAGACGGAAACGGGAAAGGAAAAAGAATAATATGATCGCCCAACGAATCTCGACAGCCGGCATCGGTTTGCTGGCCGCCATCCTGACCGGATGCTTCTCGCCGTCATCCGAAGCGGTCGGCACGGCGGCGCCGGCTCCCGGCATCCCGGGCAGTTCGCCCAATGCCAAGGTCAACGCCTTTTTCGATATGGGACCGACGGCGGCGGAGATCAAGCTGCCTGCCGATCAGGTTTTCCCGCGGGGACGGGTCTTCCCGTTTGCTTACTACTCGATCGGCGGCGGTTCCGAAGCCAAGCGCGGCGAATTGCTGCCTGAAGCCGAAAAACGGGCCGACCAGAAGGAGATCATGGAAGCGGGCACGACCTTGATCGGGCCTCAGTACGAACTCAACGGCGAGGCCGTGGCGCTGGCGCGCGAATACCGTCGCCAGACGGTTTACACCATCATACCGGAAATCGACGGCGCGAAGCTGGTCGGTTCGCGGGCCTTCGACAAGTACAATGCCGCCAATCCGCTGCCCCGGGAAAAGATCGCCGCTTCGATCGCCGCGCAGGTCAAAGCGGTGGCGGACAATCCCGAAATCGCCTGGTGGGACATCACTCCGGAAGAGTTGCGCTATTGGCGGCCGGTTGAGGTCGAATATCTGAAGCTCGCCACCGACACCATCCGCGCCAACGACCCGTTGCAGCGGCCGATCATGATGTACGAGCCCGGGCACCGCGATGCCAATTCGCTGACCAAGCTCACGCCCTGCCTGGACTTCATTGCCAAGGGCATGTACACCAATTACAGCAGCAAGGGCGACGAGCGGGTCTGGACCCGGTACAGCACTCAGGAAGCGGTCAAGGCGCGGGAACTGCTGAAGCGGCCGGAGATTGCGATTCTGGCTCTGCCGGAAATGTTCGTCGAGCCCAAAACCGCGGCGGAGCGGGCCATGATTCCGGTCTGGGTGCGGCACGACGTTTACAGTGCATTGACCGCGGGGGCGCAGGGCGTATTGGTCTTCTCGGCCAGCAAGCGGCCCAATTTCTCCTCTCGTCCGATCTATCTTGACGCTTACAAGACGGTGGCTTCGGAGCTGACCGGAAAACTTGATCTCGGCACGGTATTCCTGTTTGGAAAACGGATGGACGATCTGGAATTTCAGAACATTTCCGGCCCGGAAACGGTCAAACTGACCATGAAGAACGGCGATTTGACTTTGCCTGCGACGGCGATGGCGAATATTGCGTTCAACCGTCTGCGTTATGTCATTCTGGTCAATTCGAGTCCGGAAACGGTCACCGGCATGGTCTCCGGGCTGCCCTACGGCAACGACGTGACGGTCCGCGATCTGTGGAGCGACCGTCCGGCCTGGTCGGCGCCGGAAGGTGAATTCGAAGTCGAACTGCCGCCGTGGGGCGTCCGGGCGTTCGTGCTCGGCCGCGGCCAATAACAACCATGTAAGGAATTTGTCGTCATGTGGAAAAAATGTTGTCTGCTGGGAGCGGCGCTGGCCGGAAGCTGGCTGGGGCTGGCTGGAGAGGATACGCTGATCGGGTATTGGGATTTTGAAAACGGCATGAAGTCGGGCGAATATACGCTGTCGCCGCGCGGTTCGGCCAAAATCGTCGATGACGCCGATCAGGGCAAGGCGCTTTCGCCCGCGGCGGCGCGCGACGACAAGCCCAACGGGGTGATTCTGTCCGGCGCGGCCCGCCCGGAACTGGCGCCTGCCGGACCCTTCACGCTGAGCATGAAGCTCAAGTACCAGCTGCCGGAAACCGCGCCGGAAAAACTGGAATACATGCACTTGTGGGATACCAAATACGCCGCCAAGGGCGGCGTCACTCTGCTGCTCGCGCGGACCACCGACAACCAGCTGAATATCAATCTGAGTATCGGCAACGGTGAAGCCGTGGAAGGGTTCCAGCTCAAGAATGTCGCGCTCGGCGACGGCAAATGGCATGAACTCGCCGTCCGCCTCGGCGAGGACAACAAGCTGGAAATCCTGATCGACGGCGCGGTGGTCAAGACCTTCCTGCTGGCCGGAACGCCGGCGGCGGCGGTGCAGCGCCTGACCATTGGCGACCGGGTCGCCTCGAGCTACGGCGCTTTTACCGGATTGATCGACGACGTCAAGCTGACGGTGCCCAAAAAGTAGCGGCGGTTTTCGCCGCCGAAGAAGAACGGTCGGAAAACCGTTCCGCCGCAATCATTGCGATTGCCCGGCGGAACGGTTTTTTTATATCCGGAACTTGATTTCGGCCGGAAACGATGGTATGGTTTTACTGCCGCCGCATTGCGGCGGATGATATTTCCTCATGTCGCCTGAAGCTGTCGCCGCATTATGCGGCCCGAACCGGAAAGGCCGATATCATGAATCTGTCCTGCTGCATTCCGTTCTCCCGGATGGTCCGGATTGCGCTGTTGTTGGCGTCGGGCGTACCGGCGGCAAGCGTCATGGCGCGGGAGGCGATCATCGTCGATCATGCCGCGACCAATCTGGAAAAGGTACCCGCTTCGGCCATCGAAAAGGCCGGAAAGACGCTCAAAATCGCCTATGGTCACACGTCGCACGGCAGTCAGATCGTTTCCGGCATGGAGGCGTTGCGCCGGAGCGATCCGGCCCGCTTTGCCTTCGGGCGGTCCGGCGACGGACTCTCCTTCTGGGATGCGACGCCGTCCGGCGATCTCGGCAATCCCGACCGCACCAGCTGGGCGGCGCGGACCCGTGAATTCCTGAACGGTCCGGGCCGCGACCGGAATGTGATCGTCTGGTCGTGGTGCGGGCAGGCCGGTACCGCCTCCGAGCAGGATATCCGGACCTATCTGGAATTGATGGACAAGCTGGAAAAAGAATTTCCCAAGGTCACCTTCGTCTACATGACCGGCCATCTTGACGGTTCGGGCAAAAACGGCAACCTCAACCGGCGCAACGAACAGATCCGCGCCTTTTGCCGGGCCAACGGCAAAGTGCTGTTTGACTTTGCCGATATTGAGAGTTTCGATCCCGACGGCAAGATCAATTACATGGAATTGAATGCCCGCGACAGCTGCGACTATCGCAAAGGCAAGAACGCCGGCAACTGGGCGGACGAGTGGCTGGCCCGCCATCCCGACCAGAAGATGGCGTTGCCGGCTTCCGCCGCCCACAGCCGCCCGCTCAACGCCGCGCTCAAGGGGCGCGCCTTCTGGTATCTGCTGGCGCGGCTGGCCGGGTGGAACGGCGCCGCCGGACGCGGCAAATAGGCTTGGCGGATTTCTGCCGCCGCGGGAGGAACCGCGATTGATTTCGACTCCGGAACGGTTTATAGTAAATGCCGTGCCATCGCCGCGGCGGCGAGGGGCGAATCAGTCAAGGGAAACGGGTGTCATGAAACGGATTTCGTATCTTTTTCCGGACGGCAGGCGCAAAGCGCTTACCATGAGCTATGACGACGGCGTGGTCGAAGACCGCAAGCTGGTGGAAATCTTCAACCGATCCGGCATCCGGGGGACGTTCCACCTCAATTCCGGGGCCTTCGACTGGCCCAGTCATGTGCCGGCCGAAGAGGTCAAAGCGGTCTACGCCGGGCATGAAGTGGCCTGTCATTCGGTTTCACACCCTTTTCTCGACCATTGCCCGGCTCCGGTCATTCTGCGCGAGATGCTCGACGACCGGGTCAATCTGGAAAAATTGGTCGAATATCCGGTCCGCGGCAGCTCCTATCCGATGGGAACCTATCATCCGGAAGCGGAAAAACTGCTGGCGGCAGCGGGCGTCGCCTATGCCCGGACGGTGAAAAGCACGGGGAATTTCAATCTTCCGGACGACTGGCTGGCCTGGCATCCGAGTTGCCATCACAGCGAGGATTTGCTGAACAAAGCGGCGGCGTTCCGGCAGGACCGCTACTCCTTCCGGCTGTTTTACGTCTGGGGCCATGCCTATGAATTCGCCCGCAACAACAACTGGGAACTGATCGAGCAGTTCTGCGCCGAGATGGCCGGATTGCCCGAAGTATGGTATGCCACCAACATTGAAATCCACGATTATGTGGAGGCGTTGAAGCGCCTCCAGTTCTCCGCCGCCTGCGACCGGGTGTGCAACCCGACCGCCCTGCCGCTCTGGCTTTCGGTCGACGACGCGCCGACGGCCATCGCCCCCGGCGCGCTGCGGATATTGTGACGCCTTACTTTGTTGGGCCTGGAGTCGCGTTGATAAAATTACTCATGCCATGCTGTTTTTACAGAGGAGTATGGAGAAGGGCTGTATTTATTGTTGTAATAATTTGATTGATAACTTTTTATTTGGTTTGTGTGTTACCGTTTCATGAGTGGAATATCACCATTTCTGTCGACCGGACACTTGAAAAGCAGAAGATTTTTTTGTATCTTATTTGCAGACAGGTCAGGCTTGGAATGGAAACACTCTGATGATCGTTTATAAATATCATGATATTGTGGAAGATTTGAAGCATCGAATTGCTATCGGGCGGTACGATGACGGTTTTCCCTCTGTCCGGGCCTTGAGTATGGAGTATCAAGTCAGCAGCCGGACTGTTGGCAAAGCATTCCGGATTTTGCGGCAGCTCGGCGCGATTCGTACTCGTCGCAGCGGTACTCGGATCAATCTGGCGCACCAACCTCGAACGCGAACCCGTATTGTAGTATTGTTGTCCAGTGCTTCTTTGATGCGGCTGTCTGCCGATCGATTCAGCGGAGCATTGTTGCAGCAGGTGAAGGCGGCCGGATGCACGCCATTGGCGTTGTCGCCTCCCGGACCGGAATCGGAATCTCGCAGGAAATTTCTTGATGACAATTCGGTTGACGGTTACATTTTCCTCGGCATGTTTGATCGGGAATTGGCCCGGGAAATGCAGCGTCGGGGTATCCCGTTTATCGGTGCCAACCGGATGCCGGGTTCGTATCGACTGAATTGGGTAGACTGGGATCACCGGGCCGAATTCAATGCGACAGTGGCACATCTGGTGGCGGCCGGATATCGGCGACTGGCATTATTTCACTACCTCTTTCCCGGTATGCTGGAGCATTGGCGATTGATTTATAATGATTTTCTTGCCGAAAGCCGGGAATTTCAATTACGCAATCCGGATTTGGAATTGTTTGTGCCGGAACATCTCTGGGATTGTGACGAATTCATCGATTTCCAGTTGCGGCAAAGTCATTTGCCGCAAGTGGTGATACGTATCGGCGAGACTGTCGATGATTTGGTATGTGCAATGGAACGGCGGGGATTGCGGCCGGGCCGGGATTGGCGGATTCTTCTGGCCCGGTTTGCTGCTGGCAGCGATGAAATCTGGGCGAATACGTTGTGGAATTTGTTTTTACGAGTGTTACGCAATCCGTTTGCACCGCCACGGCAGATTGTGCCGACACCGAAAATGGAGTTTATTTTATTGTGATAAGGAATCGAATGCTGTTCGGAAGTTTTGATGTCTCGAAAAAAATATACCAGTGAAATGACGTAAAAAACCGGAAAGGTCGTATGATTATGAAAAGATTACTGCAGTACCATGATGCCGTTCGCCATTTTTTCCGCCGGACATCGCCCGGGAGTCATGAAAAACGAATTTTTACATTGATCGAGCTTCTGGTTGTTATCGCAATCATCGCAATTCTGGCTGCCATGCTCCTGCCGGCGCTGTCCTCGGCGCGGGAGCGGGCTCGAGTGGCGAATTGCAGCGGGAAAATGAAAAATTACGGTTTGGCGGTCGCCATGTACAGCGGTGACAATCAGGATTGGCTGCCTCTGGTCGGCAATTATACGTCGCATGACAGCTCATTCTTTTTTCGCAACAGCCCGGTTGCACTTTACAACGGTGGCTATCTGGGACAGAAATCGTATGACAAGATATTGAATGTACTTTATTGGAACGGCGAGAGTGACACGGATAAAAGCGTGGTCGGTAACGATGTGGAGCATTTGCTGCGCTGCCCGTCGGAAACAGGCCGCTGGGATCCGGCGGCAACCTATTTTGCTATCTCCTATCACACTTATCTGGTGAGCGGCATTGCCGATATGACCAGTTGTCAACAGACCGGAGACGAATACCGCAACACTCGGATTGGCCGTGACAATCCTGCCGCCACCTTTTATTATGACAGTTTTCTGAGTTATAATGATGCTTGGGTTGGGTATCCACAGAATCATTCCGGTGGTGTGAATGCGCTTGCCATCGCCGGGAATATAAAATTCATTTCGAAGGAGGCCATGCAAAGAAACACAGCATCATCCTGGCGTTACAATATCAAGTTTCTGTATGATTATCAATAAATATGGACAGTTGCAAGGAATCGTATCATTATGAAAAAAATTCTTTCCATGTTGTTGGGATTCTGGCTGTGCTGTGCGGTCGGAGCGATTGAAATCAAACAATTCGAGCTCGACGGTTTCAAATTTGCGAGTTTCAATGTCGAAGTCCGCTCTCTCGGAGATGGCGCGTTTGAATTGACCATTCTGCCGACTCCGGGACAATGGCCGATGATTCATATCATACCGCCAGAATTGCCGAAACAGGCGACATGGGCTTGCATCACGTTGAAACAGGTTTATCCGGAGGGAGCGACGCCAAAAAGACTCAATCTGGTTTTTCAGCCGCCGGCCGCCGCCTCCGAAGTCCCTTTACGCGAGGTGTTGGCGGACAATCGACCGCACTCCTTTGAAACTGCGCTGCATGCCGAAGCGGGATTCACGCATTTTTCAGTGAATGCACATTCCAATGACGACAAGATTATTTTGCGGATATCCAACCTCAAGGCGCGACGTGATGACACGGTCTTGACGGGGCAAAAAGCGCGTCTTGAACCTTTGCCGCCGGTTTTGTTCAAGGGCAAGCCGTTTTTTCCGATCGGTGCTTGGGATCTGGATGACATCGGCCAAACTCCGCATCTTATTGATCCCGGGTTTCTGGCTGCGGGTGGCAACATCGCGGAGGTTGGTATCATTGGATTGCCGGGGCATCCCTTTTATGAAAAACACCGTCAGCCGGTGCTTTATCCTCGGCTTGAAGCATTGACGCAAGATCCGGCCGGTCGGGAAATCGCCTGGATCATCGGTTTGGACGCTCCCTTGGTAATGGATGCCTCCGAGGCGGAAGTGCAGGGCCTGGGCGGCTATCACAAACCGGTGGCGGGACCTGAGCTTGATCGGCGTGAGGCCTTGTTGTCGGAGGATCTGCGACGGTTGCGCAATTATCCGAATATTCTTGGGTACATGCTGGATGAGCCGGAAAATCTGGCCTGGCCCTATTACAAGAAACATTTTGCCGATGATTGGCAGAAACGCAAAGATCATGGTTTGAGTGACATGATGCAGCAGTGGTTCGCCTGGTTCCATCAGGCTATCCGTCGAGAACATCCTGAAGCGAAGCTGATGCCGGTATTGGCTTGGTGGACCACCTACGAATCAGCGCAGGGAATGTATGATGTCATCATGCCCAATGCCTATCCCGAAGCGAAAGACCTGGCTGAGGTCAACTACGATGCTGCTCTGGCTGTTCAGGCTGCGCGTCTTGCCGGCGGCGGACGGACCGTGATCTATGTTCCGGCCATGTTTGACAATCTCAGAGGAGCCAAGAGTATTCTGACCCGACCGGAGCAGCGTTATGTTTGCTTTGCGCCGCTGACCCGGGGCGTAATGGGAATCTTGGGCTGGCGGTTGGCTCGCTGCAGTCGGACTTATCGTGATACGGTGGTTTTCCCGGTGATGAAAGAAGTCAGTGATCTGCGTGGTTTTTTCCTGGGTGAGTGGCATGACGAACTGGTGACGAGTGATCACGACCGGGCGACGGCACCCTATTTGCAGGAATTCAAGGAACGGGTGCGCTTGATGAGTAACGAGGAGGATGGCGAGGTCATCAAGGTACGAGATGCGGTGCCTGATGTAAGCTATTGTCTGCGGCGTGATCCGAAGACGGGAAAATACCTGTTGTTGGCGGTCAACAACAGGCGTGAGCCAGTAACGGTGAACTTCGAAATTGCGCTGTCCGGGCTGCCCGCCGTTATGGTCGATACCTTGGATTGCCATCAGGTTCGCCTGGAGGGTAATCGCTTCCGGGATGAGTTCATGCCTTTTGATGTTCATGCTTATGTATTCGAATTGAATGGACAAGGTGAGTAAAGCATGAAGGAATTGTTATGCCGGGCGGCGTTGGACCGCAATCTTGAATGGTTTCGGCGTTCCGGGATCATGAAACCAGCCGATGGCTCATGGGGGGTGGCAGAACGGATTGTATTAACCCGAAACAATGCTGCTGCAGAACAGATCACCCGTTCATTTCCCGCCTGGACACCTTGTTGCGATCATCTGGTGATCGAACAGCGGCGCAGTGACTGCAATTTTCAAACGGCCTGGTTGATGATGCTGGCCGCGGATGCCGGGATTGACGGAGCGGAACCTATTGCGGAACGAATATTGGAATTTTTGTATTGGCGCAGTGGTTTGCTGGATCGAGGCAAAACCGCCTTTCCCGACGGAGTCTGGAATTGGTCGCACATCCGTTGGGCTGGTATATTCTGGCTGGATGATAACGGTTGGGTGGCCCTGTTGCAATGGTGGATGGCGCTGGCACGTCCCGCTTGGGATCGGCGCTTTGATATGTTGGAATGGGCGGTACGGCTGACCGGGGAACTGCATCG
This sequence comes from Victivallaceae bacterium, assembly GCA_036677805.1. Classification (GTDB taxonomy): domain Bacteria; phylum Verrucomicrobiota; class Lentisphaeria; order Victivallales; family Victivallaceae; genus SIG78. The sequence goes on from JAVBVS010000024.1 coordinate 128,208, forward strand.
GACGATGGAGCGGGGCGCGGAAGGAGAAAGCGATTATCGGGCGAGTGACCCCGAGAAGATATTCAATGGAAATTTCCGGCAGCCGCATTGGGGTGCTCCGGTTGTATTGGCTTTGCTGGCGGGGGCCCGGATCACGGGAGAAGCCGCCTGGAGGAATACAGCGGAGCGTTACCTGAAATATCTGCTTGGGGCTCGGGAGAATTTCAATAACAGTGAAAGCGCCTACGCTGTTTTGGCGTTGGCAACTGCCGTCGTACTGCTGCCGGACGAGCCGTGCTGGAGGCAGGGGGCGTTGGATTACGGGTCGCAATTGGAATGGCGCATGGCGGCAAATAACGGTATTCCTGCCGCTGAACATGGAGAGACACCTCAGGGACGGTTTTTGTTTGATACTATTTATACGGCTAATTGGTTGCTGCTTGGGTTTCAGGCACTGTCTCGATTGCCGGAAGGGCGCATGGCGGATCGAGAATGCTATGAGAAGTTGCTGGGGAGATTTCTGGAAATTCAAGATGTTGCGCCGGATCCGTTTCTACACGGTTGCTGGCGTGGCATGTATGACTGTCGCCGTCACTGCTGGGGAGGCGGGGATCAATACGAAGGGGGCGCCAATAGTATTTACAGTGGCTGGACCAATGCGCCGATCAGTGCGGCACTGGCCATGGAATTGCGGCAGACTTCCATCGCTCACAGCTTGGAGACACTGTGTCAAAGCAGGGAAAATGTGGTCTGAATTGTCGAGCGATGACATAAGGAATATTTTGATCGCCTTAGGCATGGGATAGAAAAATTAATGCAGATAGTTCCAGATGCAATGTCGCACAATCAGACAATATAAAATAAGTCGAAGGGCGGCGATTGCAGTCGGTTCTGAAATCTGGATTGCTCGATGACGGTTGAGCCTATTGGGTTTTGCCGTGATTGCGGTACTCGGCGAGGAACAGCGCGTCGAGTACTTTTGCGATCTCTTCCGGCTTCATCCAGTCGAGGGTGTCGCCGGTTTTGGCCGAGGTCGTAAAGGCGGCGACATCATCGACGGTGTCAAGACAGGCGAGGTATTGGGCTTCGGCTTCGGCCGCCTCGGCCTGGGCCGCCAGCAGTTGGGTGTCGGCGGCGGTTCCCGCCTGATGAAGGGCCGCCAGACCTTGCACCTGACGGTTCGCCACCTGCCAGTTCCACCACAATTCCGTGACCGAGGTTTCCGCCCAGTCGACGCCCGGAGTGGTCAGCTGCCGGTAACGGATCCGCGCCAGCTGCCAATTGGTCAGCGGATCGAGCAATTCTTCCACGGGCTTCTGGCCGGAACGATATTCCACCGCCATCGCCTCCCATAATTGCCGGTAAGCGTCAACCGTCCGCGACTGCGCCGCGACCGCCGCCGCGGAAGCGGGCAAAACCGCCTCCGTATCCGGATTCATGGTAAGATCGACTTCCATACACCCGCTCCAGGTCGCCAGACCCAGCAGCGCCGCCCCGCAAACCGGAAAAATTTTCATAGTCCCCCCTTGTTTTTGGATGATCTGAACAAAATGATACATCCGGAAAACCGCGATTGCAAGCGATTTCGACAAAAAAAATCCGCGGCCGGCGGATTACAGGGGGGCAAAGCCGGCCGCGGAGGGAGGAGGACGCAAGATTAATTCTGAACGATGATGATAGCGACTTCGTTCCAGTCATTGAGCTTCACTTCGACCGTCCAGTCGCCCGGCTTGCCGGTGACGGGGAAGGTATTGGGCTGTTCGAACCCGCGTTCATTGAAGTACAGCACCCGCGGCGCTTTCGCCCCGGCGACGGTATAGCGGCCCGAGACCGCGGTCACGATGCGTTCCTTGCCCCTGACCCAGCCTTCGTGCAGCTCTTCGGGGGTGAAGGGGAACATGTTGTCGCAGATCGCGGTGCTGCCCGCCGCCGGACCGTCGGCGGTGATGTCGAGGGTGTAATAGTAGTAAACCAGCCCGTTGCGCAACGCGGTGATGATCCCCTTGGTCAGCATCCGGGGATATTGTTCGGGTTGGGCGCCCTGCGCCGCATAACGCCGGGGCCGGATGCCGAGCGCGATCGGGCTGCCGAGGTGGGAGATGGTCTGCCATTTGCATTCCGGCGGCTTGGCGTCGAGGAATTTCAGCGGATTGACGTCGTCATTTTCCATTTCCTGGAAGGCGAAGACGCCGGTATTCTGCTCTTCGCGGGACATCGGCTGGCCGTTGGTGACCACAATGCCGCCTTTGTCGCGCACTTTTTTGATGATGGCGGCGCGGGCGGGCGCGCCGGTCAGCGCATAGCTGTAACGCTTGCGCCGGATGGAGCCGTCGGGTGCGAGTTCGACGGTGTGTCCGTCCCATCGATTTTCCGAGAAGCCGCCGATGATGTAGGGCTGGAACTGGTCGATGTAAACCCCGTTCAGGCCCAGCTTGTCCGTCATCAGATCGATCTGCCGGAGAAAGGTCTGGTAGCGGTGGTTGCCGATTTCGGGCTGAACCATAAGATCGACGAAGGGCTTCTGGGTATAATAATTTTCATACATCGCATTGCCGTCCTTGTCCCGGATCACGCTGTCGGCGTAGGGGGAGAAGGCATCGAACAGTTTGGTGGTTTCGGGGGACATGAAAATGCCGTACTTGACTCCCGGCTGATCGCGGGGGCCGTCGCGCTGGATCAGCTGATTGCCCCAGGGCACCTGGCGGCAGTCGAAGGCCACGAGATTGGTTTCGATCATGCCGAGCAGCTTCACCGCGGGATTGAGCTTGCGCGCGGTCTCGGCGGCGGGCAGCACCTTGGCGGCGTAAGCCTCGTCGCTCAATCCGGCGCCGGAATTGTAGTCGTGCCACGGCTGCAACGGCTTGACCGTCGCGCTCCGGACCGGGAAGGACATGTCGTGGCCGGCGTAGGGGCCGTCGATGGTGTAATTGACCTTCCAGTCGCGCCGGACCTGATTGATGAAGTCATAGTAGTCGGGCTTGTGCAGCGGATAGATCGCCCATTCGAGCGTGGCGCTCTTGCCGGCCGGAATGCCCATGCCGACCGAACCCATGGTCTGAAGATTGCCGACGGTGCGCAGTTCGAGCTGGGCGCGGCTGACCGTATCCTCGGCCAGGAGACCCACCGCGCCGGTGGCGCCGGCGGCGAACAGCGTCGGATTGGCGGAGCCGAAGAACTGGACCGCGGTCGCCATCGTCTGCCCGGCCAGCCGGGAATTCTGATCGACCAGTCCGTTGCGCCCGACGCTGTGGCGATAGCGGATGCCGAGATCGTCGCCGCGGCGGTTGACGTATTCATCCTTGACCGCGATCCGGTGGTTTTCAAGCTTCAGCGTCCGGTTGAGCCGGTAATCGCCGCAGGTTCCGATAACGGTCACGGCGTCGGGCGCGGTCTGGGCGACCTTGACCTTCCAGTCGTCGCGGCCCGCGGGTTGGACGGCGACGTTGAAGCGGTTGTAGCGCATTTCGGGCTTGGCCATGTAGCTGAAATCGGATTCGATGTAGAAGCGTTCCTTGCCGACGGCGAGTGCCATGCCGCCGTTGGGCATGACTTCAAGCGTGGCGTCACGGCAGGCGATTTTGGCGGCGGGCGCGGCGCTTTGGAATTCGGTCATGGTCATGCCGCTCATTTTGAGGATGGCGTCGCTTTTGACGTAGAAAAATTGAATGTCTTTGACCACCAGCGGCACATCGGCCACGCTTTTGGCGAGGCGGTCGTGGAAGACCAGCCGGTTGGGCTCGCCGCCCTCAATCCGGTCATCCGCGCCGACGGTCGAGAAATGCACCTGGTCGGTCACGTCAAGCGTGTAGACATAGTTCTGTTCGCGGGCGGAAAGCATCCGGGGATCGACCTCGGCGGCGCTTTCAGGGGCGAAGAAAGTCATCAGCTGATTGAAATCGCCGTTGCGGAGCCACCACTCCTTTTCCGGTTCGATGGTCGATTTCATGGTCGCGCCGCGGAGCAGCAGCCGGGGCGTTCCGGTTTTGGTGAATTTGCCCAGATTGACGCCGTTCAGCGCGACGCTGAGATAGGGGTTCCAGCCGCCGATGCCTTTGGTGGCGATGCGGGCGTCAAAGCGCAGCACCACGCCGCAGTCCGCCTGGGGCGGAATGGACGGGAAGGTGAGTTCATGGGAGCTGGAAACGGCTCCCGGTTCCAGCTTGAAAGCGGCTTTCTCCGGAAAAACCGGCAGCATTTCCGGAGCGTCGGCGGCCATGGCGGACAATCCCGGCAGGATTCCGGCGATGGCGAGAAGCAAAGTTCTGAACATTTTTTGACTCCGTGGTTTGAAAGTGGTTCGCGCTGTCTTTACCCATAATCGGCCGTTCGGGAATTGTCAAACGGAGAATATGGAACAGGTCTGGAAAAAAGATGAATTGCTATGGAACACGATGCCGAAATTGTATAAAAATAAAGTTCCGGTCCGGAGTGACTCCGGTTTTTGCCCGATCAAGCCGCCGGCGTCCGAAAAAACCGGCGCCGCACGGCTTGCATTTTGTCCGGAAGCGCGTATATTGCAATAAAGAGCGGTGCAAACGGGGGAATGGGAGACAGGTCATGCCATACGATATTCGGGGAGTCGCAATCCGTCCGGTCCGGGAGGAGGAGTTGCCGTTGCTGGAGAAGCTGGCCCGGCGGATCTGGCCGGAAACATACGCCGCCATCCTGACGCCGGGACAGATCGAATATATGATCGAGCTCATGTATGCGCTCCCGGTGATTCAGAAGGAGCGCCATGAGGGCGTCACGTTTGAATTGATCTGCTCCGAAGCGACTCCCATCGGATTTCTCGCCTATGGCCCGTATCAGGAAGAACCGTCGGCGCTCAAACTGCACAAGCTTTATCTCGACTTCGCCTGGCATGGCCGCGGCATCGGCTCGATGGCGCTCCAGCATGTGATCGCCGCCGCGCGCCTGGCGAGTTACCGGCTGTTGTGTCTGAACGTGAACAAAAACAACACCGCCGCGCTCCGGGCTTATGAGCGCAATGGCTTCCTCCGGGTCGGCGAAGTCAAAATCGGCATCGGGCGCGGCTACTTCATGGATGACTATGTGATGGAGCTGGAACTGTAATCCGCGGTTGTCTCTTTCCTTCATCTTCGGACGGACGCCGGAAAAACCGGGCTTTTTCCGCGATGCGCCTTGCAAAAATCGCGCCGGACGGGTATTTTAAATGCCAAGTGTAGATTTGGAATTGCCCGTGCCTGCGCGCATGGTTTTTTGGAAAAAACAGGATCCCCGGTTCTCATGAATGTTCAATTCGACCCGATCGATGAAATCGTCGCCTCCCTTCAGCGCGGCGAAATGGTGATCGTCACCGATGACGAAAACCGTGAAAACGAAGGCGATCTGATCGCCGCCGCCAGTCTGGCCACTCCCGATACCATCAACTTCATGGTGACGCATGCGCGCGGCCTGGTCTGCGTGCCGATCACCGAGGAGCGCGCCGCCGAGCTGGAGCTTCATGTGCCGGTCAATCTGGCCGACCCGTTCCGTACCGCGTTTACCGAGAGCGTCGACTACAAGCATGGCACCACTACCGGGATTTCCGCCCACGACCGCGCCCGGACCGTAGCCGGACTGATCGACCCGGCCAGCACACCGGGCGATTTCACCCGTCCCGGCCACATGTTTCCGATCGTGGCGCGCAAGGGCGGTGTTTTGCGCCGCGCCGGCCACACTGAAACCGCGGTCGATCTGATGAAGCTCGCCGGGCTGGCGCCCGCCGGGGTGATCTGCGAAATCATGAATGACGACGGCTCCATGGCGCGGCTGCCGCAGCTGGCGGAATTCCATCGGCGGCACAACCTGAAGTGGTGCACCGTGGCCGATCTGATCGCCTACCGCCGCCGTCATGAGTGCCTGATCGAGCGCGGCGCCGCGGCCAAACTGCCCACGCCTTACGGGGAATTCACCATCGTCGCCTACCGCAGCAAAGTCGACAACCTTGAACACGTCGCGCTGGTTTACGGCGCAATCAAAGATTGCGAAAATGTTCTGGTCCGGGTCCACAGCGAGTGCCTCACCGGAGATGTGTTCGGATCGAAGCGCTGCGATTGCGGCGAACAGCTGCATCGGGCGATGGCGATGATTGCGGACGCCGGAGCAGGGGTAATCGTCTATATGCGTCAGGAAGGACGCGGCATCGGGATTTTCAACAAGATTCACGCCTACCAGCTTCAGGATCAGGGACTCGACACGGTCGAAGCCAATGAACAGCTCGGGTTTCCGGCCGATTTGCGCGACTACGGCATCGGCATGCAGATTCTGCTTGATCTCGGAGTCCGTTCGATTCGCCTTTTGACCAACAATCCCAAAAAACTGGTCGGACTTTCGGGTTACGGCGTGACCGTCGCCGCCCGGGTGCCGCTGGTGATTCCGCCGGGAGCGGAGAATCATTTTTATCTGAAGACCAAGCGCGACCGCATGGGCCATCTGATCTGAAACCAACCGCCGGCGGCGGGGACGCCGGCCGGAGCATTTGTCAATCACGGAATCCAATCGATATCAACCATGTTCCGCAAGATGGCGCAAGGGCGCCGCGGGACTCCGGAACCGCCGCGGCGGCAGCACGGCGCTCCGGGAGCAAAGGAGACGGAGCCATGAACAACATCGGCAATCTCTATGAGGGCAAGCTGGACGCGTCCAAACTCAAGTTCGCGCTCGTGGCAGGCCGCTTCAACGACTTTTTCGTCAGCCACCTGATCGACGGCGCGGTGGACACCATCGTCCGCCACGGCGGCAACGCCGCGGACATCGACCTGGCCTGGGTGCCGGGCAGCTATGAAATTCCGTTCGCGGTCAAAAAGTTGCTGGATTCGCGCCGTTATGACGCCGTGATCGCGCTCGGCGTGGTGATTCAGGGCGCGACGCCGCACGCTTCCTACATCAACAACGAGGTCGCCAAGGCGCTGGCCCAGCTCGGCATGGAGTCCGGCACTCCGGTCACCTACGGCATGATCACCGCCGACAACATCGAACAGGCGATCGAACGCAGCGGCACCAAGGCCGGCAACAAGGGCGCCGACGCCGCGCACGCCGCCATCGAAATGGCCAATCTGAATAAATTGCTGCCGCGCGGAAAATAGCGGTACGGAATCTTCTATGCAGTACGAAAACGAAGTGGAAAAGCCGGAACGCCGCCACAGCAAGCGGGTGGGGCGTGAGCTGGCCATGCAGTATTTGTTTCAATGCGATCTGACCGGGGAAAAGTTTTCGGCGGACACCTGGACGGCGTTCTGGGAACAGGCCGCCGCCGAGCATGAGCTTGGCGACAACCGTCATGGCCGCAAATGCCGGGAATACGCGGAAAAGCTGCTCGACGCCTGCGTCCGCGACGCCGACAAAATCGCCGAAACCATCCGTTCGCTGGCCCGCAACTGGGACCCGGAACGGATCTCGACCGTCGACCGCAGCATCCTGAAGGTGGCGATTGCCGAAATGTACAATTTCCCCGACGTGCCGCCGGTGGTGAGCATCGACGAGGCGGTGGCCATCACCCGCGATTACAGCGATGAGCGGGCATGCGATTTTGTCAACGGGATTCTGAATGCGGTCAAGAGTACGCTCGGCCGTCCGGAACGCGAGGGGGTCCGCTGATGTCGTTGTTTTCCGTTTTCCGGCGCGGACTCCAGAAAACCGCCGCGGGGGTGGCCCGGTCGATCACCGGGCTGTTCACCGGCGAGAAGGCGTGGGACGCCGGGACTTTCGAGGAGCTGGAATATGCGTTGATCGCCGCCGATTTCGGGGTGGCCGCCGCCAGAGAACTGGTGGGCGAACTCAAAGAACGTTATCAACTCGGGCAGATTCGGACCAGCGCCGATATTTTCACCGAGGCTTCCACGCTGGTGGCGGCGCTGCTTCGCGAAAGACAGCGCGAGATCCGCTACGCTCCGGCGGGCGCGCCGACGGTCATCCTGATGGTCGGCGTCAACGGTTCGGGCAAGACCACCACCATCGGCAAGCTCGCCGCCATGTGGCGCGCCGAGGGCAGGACGGTGATGCTCGGCGCCGCCGACACCTTCCGCGCCGCCGCGGTCGAACAGCTTCAGCTGTGGGGCGAACGCACCCATTCGCCGGTGATTACCGGTGCGCCGTGCGCCGATCCGGCCAGCGTCGCCTTCAGCGCGGCGCAGGCCGCCTGCGAACAGCATATGGACATTCTGCTGATCGATACCGCCGGACGCCAGCACAATCGCAAGGCGCTGATGGACGAGTTGACCAAGATTACCCGTTCGATCGCCAAGGCCTGTCCGGGCGCGCCGCACGAGGTTTTTCTGACCCTGGATGCGAGTCTGGGCTCCAACGCGCTCAATCAGGCGCGCGAATTCGGCAAGGCCGCCCAGCTCACCGGGCTGGTGCTGACCAAGCTTGACGGCACCGGCAAGGGCGGCATGGCCGTGGCGGTGCGGCGCGAATTCGATCTGCCGACTTTTTTCACCGGCCTGGGCGAAGGGCCGGACGATCTGCAGCCGTTTGATCCGGAGCTTTATGCGCTGGCCTTGTTCGACCGCGGGGAACCGGAGAATTCATAATGATGACGCCCGACGTGCAGTACATGCGCCGGGCGCTGGCGCTGGCGGCGAAAGCCTGGGGGCGGACCACGCCCAACCCGATGGTCGGGGCGGTGGCGGTCCGCGACGGGCGCGTCGTCGGCGAAGGATTCCATCCCAAGGCGGGTGAGCCCCATGCCGAAATTCATGCTTTGCTGGCGGCGGGGGAAGCTGCGCGGGGGGCGACGCTTTATGTGACGCTGGAGCCGTGCTCGACCAGCGGGCGGACGCCGCCGTGTACCGCGGCGATCATCCGGGCCGGGATTGCCCGGGTGGTGGCGGCGACCGCGGACCCCAATCCGAAGCATGCCGGGCGCGGTTTTGAGATTTTGCGCCGGGCCGGGATTGCGGTGGAGGTCGGGGTCGAGGCCGAACGCGCGGAAGAGCTCAACAAGGCCTTTTTCCATCGGATGCGGACCGGCAAACCTTATGTACTGCTGAAAATGGCGATGACGCTCGACGGCAAGATTGCCACCGCCTCCGGCGAATCGCGCTGGATTACCGGCGCGGCCGCCCGGAAGCGGGTTCAGCAGCTCCGACAGTGGTGCGATGCGATTATGGTCGGCGGCGAAACCGCGCGTCTGGACCGTCCCGGCCTGACCGTGCGCGAACCCGCCGACTGGCCGTGCCAGCCGTTGAAAATGGTTTACGGGCGGATGCCGGAGGCGGAGCTGAAGGCGTTGTTTCCGGGACCGTGCGAGGTTCGGCAGGCGGCGCCGCAGACGCCTGAGGAGTGGTCCGACTGGCTTCTGGCATTGGGGCGCGAAGGCATGATGGCGCTGCTGCTCGAAGGCGGCGGCGAGCTCGCCGGCCGGGCGTTGGCGGCGGGTGCGGTGAATGAGGTCGAGTTCCATATCGCACCGTTGCTTCTGACCGGAAGCGGCAGCCGTCCGGTGACCGGCGGAGGCAATCCGCAGTCATTGGCCGAGGCATGGAAGCTCGACCGTCTGCGGGTGCGGCGGGCCGGAGCGGATCTGCTGGTGAGCGGCAAAATTTTACCGAGGTGAAAAGCAATATGTTTACCGGATTGATACAGGATATCGGCCGCCTGCGGCGCGTCGGCGGCAATGCGCTGGAGCTGGAAGCGCTTCACGGCTGGAACGATCTGGTTCACGGCGAGAGCATCGCGGTGAACGGCGCTTGTCTGACCCTCGAACGCCATGACGGCAGGCACCTGACGTTTCATACTCTGGCCGAGACGCTGGAACGCACCAACCTCGGTGTGCTCGGCGCGGGCGGGCTGGTCAATCTCGAGCGCGCGCTCAAAGTCGGCGATCCCATCGGAGGACACCTGGTATCGGGGCATGTCGATGCTTCCGGCGTGGTTCGGGCATGGCGGCCGCTGCCCGGCGGCGATCTCGAACTCGAGGTGGAAGCTCCGGCCTCACTGCTGCCCTTTCTGGCGGAAAAAGGCAGTGTCGCCGTCGACGGCATTTCGCTGACCGTGGTCAAAGTGACCGGCGACAGCTTTACCGTCGATCTGATCCCGGTGACCCGGCAGGAAACGGCGCTGGGCGAGCGGCGGACCGGAGACCGGGTCAATCTCGAAAGCGACATGCTGGCCAAATATGTCGCGCGCCAGCTGGAATTGCGCGCCGCCGCGGGCGGGAGTGCGCAATCTTCGATCACCATGAAGACATTGTTTGACGCGGGGTTCGGCCGATGAGCACACCGGAGCGGTTGCTGAAATTCGGCCTGTCGCTGACCCCGGAAGCCGGCGGCGTGGCGGCACTTCCGGCGCTACCGGAATGTTTTGAACTGCTGGAGTTGCCCGGAACGGTTCTGGACGAGCCGGTGGTGTTGGGCGACTATCTCGGACGGGAACAGTTCGCCGGCTGCGACTTCCGCAATCTGATTCCGGCGAAGATCACGCGCGAGGTAACCGACCAGAATCCGGCGATTGCGGGCGAGTACAAGGAGCAGTTGCGCCGCCTCATGGCGCTGGCCCATGAATTCGGCGCTTCCGGGGTCGGTCTGGACCCCGATTGGGAGATGCTTTGCGATTATCCGGCGCAGCATGCGGTATTCAACGATATTTTGTGCTCGACCGCCGGCGACCGGGCGGGATTGCGGATGGATTTTCAGTTGACGGTGCGGATCCCGGGCGCCGGAAGCCGTCCGGCGGGGGCGGCGTTGCAATGGTTGAACCGGCTGGTCAACGACCGGGTCAAATTGGCGTTGGAGATCAACCCGCACGAGCTTTTGAGCCGGGAGATCGACTGGGGCTCGACGCTGACACCATTCCGTTTCGAGGTGGATACGGTGCGCCTGTGCTACGAGAGCGAACTCGGCAACCGATTGCTTTATCAGCATGTCGCAGGTCTGTTGGAAGCCTTGCGCGGCTGGCGGCGCGAGGTGGCGGTCTATCTGACGCCGAGCGGTCGCGCGAATTATGACGAACTGGCGGAGCTGGCGCATCGCGCCATGCAGGAGTCGGCATGAAGAATTTACCCGAACATCATTCGCCGGAAGAGGCGAAGGCATTGCTGCTCGGGCTCGGTTTCGATCATCGCGACGGCCATAAACGGCTGACCAAGGGCGATAATTTCGTCCTGATGGGCGGGTCGGAGGAGACCCACGAACGCATGACCGAAACCGCGATCAAGGTCAATGAGAAATTGGCCAGGCGCGGCAAAAAACTTCAGGATGCTTCCCCCGAGGAGCTGCGCGACATCTTCGGTGAACTGGAGTCGTAACCATGGCGAAGGCCGGACTGTTGTTCGATCGGATGGCTGCTGCTTTCCGGGAGCGGGGTTGGGAAGCGCCCGAAACCGAAGCGGCGGCGATGATGGCCGAATTGCGCGGCTGCAACCGGCTGCTGGCCCGGCTCGAGCGCGACGTCGAACTCGCTCCGGCGCTTTACCGGCGCGGGCTGGCGGCGCTGGAGCGGCGTCTTGGAGGAGAGCCGTGGCAGTACATTTTCGGCCGCGCCTACTTCCGCAATCTTGAGCTTGCGGTGACGCCTGCGGTGTTGATTCCCCGTCCTGAAACCGAGCTGCTGGCGCAACGCTGTATCGATACCTTGCCCGCCGGCGGCAGCGTGCTCGATCTCGGCACCGGTTCGGGCGCGATCGCGCTGGCGGTGGCGACCGAGCGGCCCGATGCGCGGGTGACCGCCGTCGATGTGAGCATGGCGGCGCTGGCGGTGGCGCAGGACAACGCCGCGCGGATCGCGCCCGGCCGGGTCGAACTGCTTCACAGCGATCTTTTCGGCGCGCTGGAAGGACGGCGTTTCGACTGGATCGCCGCCAACTTGCCTTATGTGACCGAGGCGGAATATCCCGGTCTTGATGTTGAGGTGCGCGACCATGAGCCGAAGCTGGCGTTGACCTCCGGTGCGGACGGTCTGGGCCTGATCCGGCGCGCCATTGATGAAGCGTGGCGCCATCTCGAAGCCGGCGGCAAGGTGATGTTCGAGCTTGATTCCCGCCAGGCGCTGCCGGTGGCGGCGGCGTTGTGCGAAACCTTGCGTTATTCAGCCATTGAAATCGTCAAAGACGATACCGGACGCGACCGCTTCGTCGCCGCGAGCCTGCGCGAGTCTTCGACAGTGTGACACGATCCGGCGCTGGACCGGCGGCGGCGGCAGCACTACCGGCAGCCGCTTCAGGATGGCGATTTTGATCTGGGCGAAGACGCGTCCGGTTTCGCCGGAAAGCGCGCGATAGGCGTCGCGGGCATGATCGCTGTTCAGATAGAGCGTCAGATACTCTCCGTCGACTCCATCCGTTCGCGGAAAAATTCCATGAAGGGTGTTGGCATAACAATATTCTCCGTGGCGGTCGAAGGCGGCGATGATCCGGTCGGCGGTCTGCCGGGAGAGAATCTTGGGCCGGATGAAAAGTTCCGGCGAACGCAGCCTCAGGCCGTTGCCGCCGCGGCTGCGTTCGAGTTCCCGCATGAATGCGGGGCGGTAATCGACGTAACGGTGATGAAATTCGATGCGGCCGGGAACGATGTCGGCTCCGGTCAGCAGCTTGCGGCATTCGGCATGGGGCGCGTCATGACGGAACAGCACGTCGCCGATTTTGCTCTGGATGATACCGTCGCGGATGTCGGCAATCGTGCCGAGTTCGACGACGGGAAAGTTTCCGGCTTTGACGGCGGCCTGACGGGCGAAAAGATTTTCCGGGAAGCCCGTCGCCGGCAGCATCCGGTCGCCGGCGGCGTAGCGATAGTCGGCCCGCTGCGGCGGCCGGTTGCGCCAGATCACTCCGATGCAGTCGACAACCGCCTGAAAGCGGCGCTCGGTCGGGGGCGGTTCGACAATGTTCAGCAACTCCCGTTCCCGGACGAGAAAGTTCCGGAATCCGGCCAGCTGGGTGTTGCGCAGCAGCCGGTCGGGTACCACCAGACAGCCGATGCCGTCGGGTTTGAGCCATTCCGTCATGGCACGCTCCATGAACAGCGTGAAGAGGTTGAATCTGCCGGTCGCAAACCGGAACCGGCGGGCCAGTCGGGTGCGCGTATCCGACGCAATCATACGCAAATTTACGAAAGGCGGATTACCCGCCACCAGATCGGCCGGCGGCAGTCCTGTCAGCGTCAGCGCATCGGCGCAGTGGAATTCAACTTCAATGTCCGGCGCGACCACGGCAAGGCGTTTCCGGGCCACCATCAGCGCCGCGGGGGAGAGGTCGACGCCCAGCAGTTTCAGCTTGGAGTTCGTGCGTTTGGGGCGGCGTTCAGCCAGGTAGCGCCCGGCTGCGGCCACCAGAAAATTGCCGGTGCCGCAGGCGGGATCGAGCACGGTCAACGTTGCGTCGTCCGGGCGTTCCGGAAGTTCGGGCCAGGCCGCTCCGAGCGCGGCTTCGACCAGCGGTTCGGGGGTGTAGAAACTGCCCGATTGCTTGCGTTCCGCCGAACGGGCCTGCCACAGCCTTTCGAACGTCGCACTCCACTCTTCCGGCCGGAAAAGCGTGGAATCGAGCAGCTCGGCGGTTATGGTTTCCGCATCCGTCCCTCCGGCCAGACGCCGCTCCCAATCGGCGAACCGGCGGCGCTGCTCCGGCTTCATGGCCGGCTGTTCGGGATGGCGGGCGTCACGGGCGGCAGCGCCGGATTGCCGCCGGCCGCCCCCGGATCGGCCGGGGCCGTCGCCGCCGGCGGATCATGCGGATGAAACGGCGTCATGCCGCCGGAATTCCACAGGAACATGATGCCGGAGAGGAACAGCTGAAACACCCCCCAGAAAGCGACGATCAGCACGAAATTGCCGGCGGCGCGCATACCGTTGGGGCCGAACCAGCCCAAGCCGCGCTGCCGGATCACCAGCCAGAGCAGAAAGAGATAGGTGATGTCCGCCAGAATCAGCCCGAGGATCGGATTGTCGACGGTGAAATAACGCATGATCGGCGCGTCCGCCGTCCCCAGCAGGACGTTGACCAACCCCAGAAAACCGAGGATCGGGTAGGCGAACAGCAGCAGAAACCAGACCGCGTGACCGTGCGAAACCGCTTCCTGCAATTCATACGGCTTGCCGTAGCAGACCAGAAACGCCCCCAGCAGCACCAGAAACAGAAAAAAGCAGCAGCGGTCGAGATAACCGATCGCCTTCAGCCGCTTGGTATCGGGACTCTTGACCGCATCGCGGGACTTGCCGTGCTTTTTGCCGGACTTCTTGATTTTTTCCATGGTGAACCCTCCTGATCCGGCTATTTCTGGGGCCCGATGCCGATGCGTTTGACGAACAGATAGGTGATATAGGCGATGAAGACGGCCATCAGGAAAAATCCGCTGTAGGCGTAAGGCCACCAGATATGGCCGGTCATCATCGAAAACTCCGACATGCCGCCCATGCCGGTGAGCACATTGAGCGGCATGAACACCAGATTGATGATGGTGAGGTATTTCATCACCATGGCCAGATTGTTGCTGACGATGGAGACCCGTGCGTCGCTCATGCCGGTCAAAATGCCCGAATAGATGCCGGTGAGGTTGTCGCACTGCTTGTTCTCGACGGTGATGTCTTCGAGAAAGTCAATTTCTTCTTCGGTAAAACCGACCTTATGCGCGTCGGCTTTGAGTTTGAGCAGCAGCAGCTGATTGGCGCCGGTGGCGCTTTCGTAGTAGGTCAAACCTTTCAGCAGCGAGAACATGCCTGCCAGCGCCTTGTTGGTCACCGACATTTCGATCTTGTTTTCGAGCGAATCGGAAATCGACCGGATGATCCGGAGGTTTTCGAGAAAGTGCCGGGTCGAGTGGTAGATCAGCCGCAGCAGCACGCCGGGGATGGTGTTGCCCCGCAGCGGCATTTTGCCGTACTCGAAAATCGGCACCGGATCGGCCTGGATGATCACGATGCGGTCCTTGAACAGGAAGGCGCCGATCGAAGCGACCCGGAAGATGAGCTTGTCGTTGCGGTTGTAGCGGCGCGGCTGCTTCAGAATCACCGCGATGTGATTGGGCTCGTACTCGATACGGGAGATTTCGTCCTCGTCGAGCGCCGAATAGTAGGTGTGTTCGTCGATACCGCATTTTTCGACCAGATACTGGCGGTCGTCGTCGCTCGGATTGATATAGAGCTGGATCGAGCCCACCGTTTCGGCGGGGCACTCGACCACGCGGCCGTCGACGATATTGTAGCTTTTGAACATGATTCTGCTTTCCGGACTGGGAATCCGCGGCGGCCGTAATCAACGGCGGCGTGAAACGGATTCGGGATGAAACGGTTACTGGCTTCCGTTTTGCCCGTCAGCGTGGAAAGAGAACAAGCGAACGCGAACAATGCTCTCGCGTCAGTCGTTTTGTTCCCGGACCGGAGCCGGCGGCACAAAGCGGGACTGACACGACGGGGGTTCAGCGTCCTGACTGTTGTTGACCGTACTGCTTTTCATAAAGCAAGATCGACTCCTCTGTTTTTTGATCCGGGACGGATTGCCGCGAGGATGATTTCCGGCGGCAACGAACAGTAAAACTATACAATCCGAGCGTACTTTTTACAAGTTGTCAAAGAAAATTTTTCGGAAAAAAGTTTTCCGGCGTGACGGATCCCGGTCCATCCGGAAGGCTCGCTGCGATTCCGTTCGGGCCGCGGGAGCGCTTGCCGGCTTGACAAACCGTTTCCGGGGCAGTATAATATGGTTCATTCGAATCGAGGATCGGGCCGAAATCGGAATGGGGGTGTTTCATGCATATGCGGAGTTTCCAGCCCGCCGATCTGGCGGCGGTGATCAATATTGCCGATGCGGCGTGGCGGCCGATCCGGCAGATGGGGCGCGACGCGCTCGGCGACCGGATCGCCGATGTGCTTCATCCCGAGGGCGACGCCGTCTCCAAGGGGTGGGAAATCCAGGCCCAGCTGCAATCCGGCGACTATGAGATCATGATCTGCGAACACGAGCACCGGGCGGTGGGCTTCATCACCTTCCGCATCGACGGCGCGGTCGGGGAACTCTGCAACAATGCGGCCTTGCCGGGGTGCGGCGTGAAAGGCGTCGGCCAGACCATGTACCGGGCCGTCCTGGAAACCTTCCGGGCGCGCGGCGTCAAGGTTGCGCGGGTTACCACCGGGCTCGACTGGTCCCATGCTCCGGCCCGTCGCGCTTATGAGCGCGCCGGATTTCGCCGGCATCTTGATTTCACCACCTATTACATGGATTTGGAGTCCGAATTCGAATAATTCCCCGCTTTTCGCGGCAGGTTCACTTCTGTCGGTTGGCGCGGTCGCAGGAGGCCAGCAGCGCGGAAACGGCCTGCAATGCCGGCGTCGCGACCTTGTTGCGGCGGGCGATCGTCAGGGCGTTGCCGACGATGGCCTGGCACTCCAGCGGCCGGCCGGCTTCATAGTCGAGCAGCATGCTGGTTTTGTAATCCGGAAAACTCCGGGTGTAGTCGATCATATGCGCGATCTGGGCGTCGGTCAGAGTGTGGCCCACACTGGCGGCGACGGCCTGGATTTCCGCCATCAGGCGCTCGGCCAATTCCACCAGTTCGGGGTCTTCGACCATCCAGCGGGTGCCGACTTTGCCGGCGACGACGCTGATGGCGTTGAACGGAATGTTCCAGAGCAATTTTTCCCAGCGCGCCTGAATGATGTCCGCCGCCGCATCGGTGCCGATGCCGCAGCTCCGGAAACGCTCAACCCATTCCCGCAGCACCGTCGGAGCTGAACCGGTCGGATAGTCGCCGATTTTCAGCGTTCCCCCGCCGGTGTGCTTGATTCTGCCGGGGGTTTCCGTCCGGGCGACGCCGATATAGGCGACGGCGCTCAGCAGCGGATTGTGCGGAAAAGCGCGGTGAATGATCTCTTCCATGCCGATGCCGTTCTGGATCAGGAGAATTCCGGTATCCGGCCGGACCACCGGCTTCAGCAACGCCACCGGATCGATATCGGGCAGGACTTTGGTGCAGAGCATCACCCAGTCGGCATGGCCGGTGAATTCCTTCGGCCGGTTTACGATCTCCGGATGGAAGGTGAAATCGCCCGCGATGCTGGCCACCTGAATGCCGTGTTTCCAGATGAATTCGCCATCGTGCCGGATCACCGCGGTTACCTGTATCAGTTCGTTGGCCGCGGGTCGGCCCGCAAAATAACTGCCGATGCCGCCGGCGCCGATCAGCAGAACCGATGGAATTTGAGTCATGATGAAAATCCTCCGCTGTCTGTCATCAATCGAGGCGTTTTTCGCTATTTTTTCCGGTCCAGCATCGCCGTCAGCGCCCGCCCCATGCGGCGCAGATTGTCCGGCGTCCGGGCCAACGCCTCTTCGAGCGTGCCCGGTCCCGCCGCCAGGGCGAGCACCGCGTCGAAAGCGTCTTCCAATTCGGCGGCGCGGTCGCCCAATGCTCCGGACAGCAGAATTACCGGAATGTTCCGTCGGTGCGCGTGTTTCGCCACCTGCGAGCAGAGTTTCCCGTGCGCGGTCTGAAAGTCGGAACAACCTTCGCCGGTGATCACCCAGTCGGCGCCGGTCAAGGCGTCGTCGAAGTGCAGCAAATCCAGAGCAAGTTCAGCGCCGGAAACGATTTCCGCTTTCATGAAGTTGCGGAGCGCGAAGCCGAGCCCACCGGCCGCGCCGTCGCCGGGCAGCTCGGCGGCATGATCGACCATCGCCGCCTGATGCGCCGCCAGATTGAGGTTCTGCAACCCGGCGTCAAGCCGATGGACCTGTTCCGGGGTCGCCCCTTTCTGCGGGCCGAAGACCGCGGCCGCGCCAAGCGGTCCGGTCAGGGGATTGGTGACGTCGCAGGCCACCCGGAAACGGCATTCCCGAATTTCGGGGCGGAAGTGGCTTACATCGATCGCCGCGATTTCACCCAGCATGCCGCCGGTCGCGCCGTCCGGGAGCTTCCGCCCCTGCCGGTCGATGAATTCAACGCCCAGCGCCTGAAGCATGCCGATGCCGCCGTCCACGGTGGCGCTGCCGCCGATGCCGATGGTGAAATGGCGGATGTTTTCATCGACGATCAGGTGGCGGAGCAGTTCACCGGTCCCGTAGGTCGAGGTTTTTTCGGGATTGAGTTCCTCCCGGCGCAAGAGCTCGATGCCGCTGGCGCTGGCCATCTCCAGCACTGCGCCATGATCGGGCAGGCGGCCCCAGCTTGCCGTCGCCGGCCGGCCCAGCGGGTCGGACACCCGATAACGCTCCATCACCCCGCCCAGGGCGGCGCACAGCGCCTCCGCGGTGCCTTCGCCGCCATCGCCCAGCGGCAGGGAAACGATTTCCCAATCGGGCTTGCAATGCTGGATTGCCCCACCCAGAATCCGGTGGATATCCGGGCTCGGCAGGCAGTTTTTGAACGAGTCGAACGCCAGAATGATTTTCATGAACGATTGCTTTCCTTAATCGTGCGTTGCCGGAAGTGCGCCCGGCATAAAAAAACCGGCGCCGCAACGGGCGCCGGTCAATCAGACCAACATCAGGCGCATCAATCCGCAACCACCGTCTTTTCGTAGAAGAAGCCGTAGGGGTTGTGTTCAATGTCCATCACCCACGCCGGACGCATCAGCGGACCGTAGCCCCAGCCGTAGTCTTCGGGATCGTCAGTGCAGCCGGGCAGCGGCATCGGGAAGGTTACGATATCGATTACGCCGACCACTTCACGGGCGACGGTATAACAGACGCCGCGAAGCACCCCGTAAGTCAGGGAAGGGATTGCTCCCATATTCTGATTGATATCATAGGGCTGCTTAAGCAATTCCAAAGGGCCGAAGGCGATATTGGCAACGCCACGGCCGAGCTTGGTGATCGGCCCGGAGGACTCCAGTTCTTCGACCGCCATGGCCGGCGTCAAGGTCGCCACCAGCAGGAGAACCGGGAGAACCAACTTGAAAATTCGCTTCATCTGTCATCATCCTTTGTCGATTGCGATCGGCCGCGGCTGTGGTGACGCGGAGACGACCCGTGGATTGTCAAAATTATGAACCTTACACAAATATAGACAGCAAGCGGCGAAAAATCAAGGCGAAAATCCGGTTTTTTTTACAACTTTAGTGAAAAGTTGGGATTTTTGTTGTCCTTTGCCGTCGCGGCATGCTATATTTAAAAAAAGATAATGATCGCCGCTGCGCTTTTATTGCCGCAGCCGCGGCTGCAAAGGAGAAATTTCGACGCATGAGCGACCCGAAGAACAATGCCTCCCGGTTCCGGGAGCTGACTCTGCTGAAAGCCAA
Organism: Victivallaceae bacterium; assembly: GCA_036677805.1. GTDB lineage: Bacteria > Verrucomicrobiota > Lentisphaeria > Victivallales > Victivallaceae > SIG78. The sequence goes on from JAVBVS010000024.1 coordinate 147,354, forward strand.
CGAGCGCCGCTATCCGGCCAGCCCGGAAGAGGCGCGGCTCGAAACCTTCGACAATCTCTATCCGGAAAACGACTATGTGATCACCTTCGACTGTCCCGAATACACCAGTTTGTGTCCGGTCACCGGTCAGCCGGATTTCGGCCATATCGTGATCCGTTACATTCCCGATCGACGATGCGTCGAGAGCAAATCGCTGAAACTGTTTCTGTTCTCGTTCCGCAACACCAACACCTTTCACGAGGAGTCGGTCAACCGGATTCTGAAGGCGATCGTCGAGGCCTGCGCGCCGCGCAAGGCCGAGGTCGTCGGGCGGTTCCGCCCGCGCGGCGGCATTGCCATCCATGTCAAAGCCACTTTCGGAGGTAAGATCGATGAGTGAGTTTCATTGGCTGCCCGGCGGTTCCGTTACCGCTGCGCCGGGTTTCAAGGCTTCCGGCGTCACCGCCGGATTGAAAAAAAGCGGCAACCCGGACATGGCGCTGGTGTTTTCCGAAACGCCCGCCAACTTCGCCGGGGTTTTCACCAGCTGCACGTTCGCCGCGGCGCCGGTTCAGGTCTGCCGCCAGCGGGTATTGCACTCCGCCCGGGCTCAGGCGTTCATCATCAATTCCGGCAATGCCAACGCCTGCACCGGTCAGAAGGGATTGGACAATGCCGAAGCCATGTGCCGCCTGACCGCCGCGGCGCTCGGCATCGCGCCGGAGGCGGTGCTGGTCGCTTCGACCGGAAGGATCGGCGTCCAGATGCCGATGAACATGATTGCCGCGGGCATTGCCAAAGCCGCCGCCGCGTTGAGTGCCGACGGCGGCAATCTCGCCGCGCAGGCGATGATGACCACCGACACCGTGCCCAAGGCCGCCGCGCTGGAGTTGAGCCTCGGCGGCCGCAAAGTCACCATCGGCGCGGTCTGCAAAGGCGTCGGCATGATCGATCCGGCGATGGTCAAGGTGCCTCACGCCACCATGATCTGCGCCATTGCCACCGACGTCGAGTGCGACAACCGGCTGCTGGAAACGCTGCTGGCGGACAATGCCGATTGCAGTTTCAACCGCATTACCGTCGACGGCGACATGAGCACCAACGATACCTGCGTGATCTTCGCCAACGGCCGCTCCGGGGTGGAACTGAAGGCGGGCACCGCCGAATGCGCCGCGTTCCGGGAAGCGCTGCTGGCGGTGATGCAGAAACTGGCGCGCGCCCAGGTGATGGACGGCGAAGGCGCGACCAAGTTCGTCGCGGTGGAGATCGCCGGCGCGCCGACGGAATCCGATGCCAAGTTGTGCGCCGAGGCCGTCGCCAATTCGCTGCTGTGCAAGACCGCCTGGTTCGGCTGCGACCCCAACTGGGGGCGGCTGGTGGCGGCGCTGGGCTATTCCAAGGCTGTGTTCGATCCGGACAAGGTCGATATCTATTACGACGACAAGCCGGTGGTGACCAAGGGCTCTGATTCCGGAGTTCCGGAATCGGAGCTGGCCGCCATCCTGAAACAGCGGGAGTTCAAAATCCGGGTGTTCATGAATCAGGGCGATGCCTCCTACTGGGTCTGGACCAGCGATATTTCCTACGAATATGTGAAAATCAACGCCGAATATCACACCTGATCGACGATGATCCGGGCGATGATGCGGATGGACATGGATGCCATCCGCATTTTTTTGCGTCCGCGGCGGATCGGCGGGTTGTTCCCGGCAGCGCATCAGCCCGGAAAATTACGATTGAAAACTTGCAAAATTCGCCGCGAAGAAGTATACTATCGCGGCGGGAAACAGGCTTCTGGGAGAGGAAGGTTCGGGTGAGTCGATGGTGGCGCAAAACAGTACGATGACGGTGGAGTTGAGGAACGGAGCGGATGCTTCGGCTATGACTTGGGAGATGATGGCGGCGCTCTCCGGCGCGGATTTCGCCGGGGATGTCGCGGATCCGGGCAATCCGACTTTTTCCGGGAGTTTGAGCGAAGGGGCCGAGGAGGAAACGTTCGATCTGACCGGACTGGTTTCGGGCCGTTATTCGCTGGCCGGGAACTTCGGTGCGCTCAGCTGCAAAATCACCATTGCCGATGCCGCCGGTAAAAAGGTTGCGACCGGCTCGGTCAGCAACGGCAGACTCAAGTTCAAAGACGCGCTGGTGATTGGCGGCGATTATACCCTGACGGTGACCGGGACCGCGAAAAGCGAAGGCGATTTCCTGCTGGAAGTGATTCCCGAGGAGCTCTATACCCAGGGCAACAATGCCGACGACGATTACCGCAATCTGACTTCGGAGTACATGATCGGATACGGCGGGAGGATTGAGGATGAATGGGTCGGCTTCGGCGACACGATCGATTACCGCCGCTTTCAGATCGAAACCAGCGGATCATATGAATTGAAGATTCTCGGTCTGACCGCCCCGGTGAAATTAACGGTGTATGAAATGAAAACCAACGGCAGTTTGAAAACGATGCGGTCCGTAACCATCAAACCGAAATATGACGCCAAAACCGGAACCTGGAAAAATAGTTCGGTGTTGCTTGATGATCTGATGCTGTCGACTTCAAGCCGTTATTATTTTTCGGTCCAGTCGACCAACGCCAAGCAGGGCGGCGCCACCAATTACGACATCTATGTGGACGGTACGCTCTATACTCAAGGCAACAACGCCGACGACAATTATCTGACGCTGACGCCGGAGTATACCATCGGTTACGGCACCGAAATCGAAAATGAATGGGTCGGTTTCGGCGATGTGGTTGATTATCGCAAACTGGCGATCACCGAAACCGGCGCTTACGGCGTGACTGTCGCCGGATTGACCGCATCGGCCAAGCTGACGGTCTATGAAATGAATGCCAAAGGCAAGCTGACCCGGGTGAAATCGGTCACGGTCAATCCGAAATACGACCGCAAAACCGGCGTCTGGACTAAAAATGTCGGCGATCTCGAAGGTCTGCTGCTTTCGACCAACGCCACCTATTTCGTCAAGGTGGAGGCCGTCAATGCGCAGAAGGGCGGAAACACCGGCTACGATCTGGATGTCGGCGGCACGATCTTCAACAATCCGAACAATGCGTTGCTCAACAACAGCTGGGACGAGGTCAAAAATACCAACGGGCAGTTGCCCGCAGACATCGCCGGCGAATGGGTCGGTTACGGCGATCCGGCCGACTGGTTCAAACTGATCGTCGATGACGCCACCGCCGGCAACTACGGCTTCGAGCTGGTGGCGGATACGGCGAAGGCCGCGAAAATGACGCTCTATCTGGTTCAGGACAATGGCAAGCTCAAGCGGATGGCCGGCGGTACACTGTTCGACAACATCGATCTGGCGGCCGGAAGCTATGCGCTTGCAATCGAGTCCGCGGATAAAGGCAGGGGCAAGAAAAATACCGGCTATGCCGTCGATGTCACGCTGAACCGGCTGCTGCCGCCCGCCGACGCCGAGGGGCAGCTGGCCTGACCGAAAAACCGGAGCGGCACGCCTCAGCGGATGAAGAAGGCGCCGAACAGGGCCGCGCCGAAGATGATGTAGATCACATTGATGCGAAACCGGCCGAGCAAAACGCAGGATGCCGCGGCGATGGCCAGCGCGCTCCAGCAGATGCCGAACGGCTCCGCCGGCGGCGGAACATTGGCCGGAATGCCGAAGAACTCGAGCAATTTCGGGATCGGCAGTGGATGGGTGAAAATCGCCATGTCGGCGAAAATCAGAATGGCCGAAATGATCAACCCCAGCGTCGCCGGACGCATGCCTCCGAGCATGCCCTGAACGATCGGATTGTGTTCCCACTTCTTGAATGAGAATGCCGCCAGAATCACCAGAATCACCGCTGGAGTGAGCAATCCGGCGGTCGCCAGCAGCGCTCCGGGAACGCCGTGAGTCAGATAGCCGATGTAGGTCGCGGTATTGATGCCGATGGGCCCCGGCGTCATCTGGGCGATGGCCACCAGATTGCCGAATTCCTGATAGGAGATGACACCGTAACTTTCCACCAGGTCGTGGATGAAGAGCGGTACGAGCATGTATCCGCCGCCGAAACTGAGGAAGCCGTATTTGACAAACAGAAAATAAAGTACGACGAAGGTCATGGATTCGGCTCCTTGCCGGATTCCGGCGGCAAGGGCGCCAGTCCGGCGGCCACGGCTTGCCGGTAGACGACGCCCAGTACCGCGCCGGACAGAATCAGCCAGACGGGCGGCACTTTGAACAGGATGGTCGCCAGCGCGCTTGCCAGAGTCAGAATCAGGGTGAACGTGTTTTTGACGGTCCGATTCGCCATGCGCCACGCGGTCAGCGCGATCAGACCGGTGATCGCCGCCTTGGCGCCGATGAATGCTCCCTGAATGACTGGAGAACTCAGGTCGGCCGATTTCAGGAACATGGCGATCAGGATGATGATGGCCACCGACGGCGTCGCCACGCCGAGCAGCGCCACGATGGCGCCCGGGAAGCCCGCGGCGCGGAATCCGATGTACAGCGCCGCGTTGCCGGCGATGATGCCCGGCAGCGACTGGATGATGGCCATCATGTCCAGCAGTTCGGTTTCGGTGAGCATCTTGCGGCGCCGGACGAACTCGGCTTCGGCGACCGGCACGATGGCATATCCGCCGCCGACGACCAGCGCGGCGATCTTGAAGAATCCGGAAAACAGCAGCCAGAGCTTGCGGCGGTAGGAGTACGGAATTTCCTGCGTTTCATCGACCATCGGAACGAGACCCTGTCATCATTTATTTTCCGCCGGCAGAAATTCCAGAAAGGCCACTTCCGCCACGGTATTGGATTGCGTGTATTGGCTGTTGCCCATGATGCTCACGGCGAATTCCGAAGGCACGGTGCCGTACGCTTTTTTGAAATCTTCGGCGACATTGCGGATTTCGACCACCCATTCGCCGAGGGGCGTGGTTTTGTTGCGCACCGTGATGTAATGCACCCGCAGCATGCCGCCGGCATAGGAGGTGTTGCCTTCGAAGCCCTGCGGGGTCTCATTTTCCCAGCGGTAGGCAATGGATTTTTTCTTGAGCCAGTCGTTGGCGCCGATGTAGATCGCCACCGGTTGGTCGTCCTTGGCCGCAATCCGGCCGTCGCCGCCCGCAGGCAGGCTCAGCACCCGCCAGCACCAGCGCAGGATCGGCGTCTTGTTCAAGTCGACTTTGCCCGAGGGGTTGCAGATGATGCCGCCGGTGGCGCGGTCGGCCCGCACCTGGAGCACCGGAGTCGGCGGGGCAATCTCACTGACGATGGTGCAGACGGTTTTAGGTACGCCGACTTTGGTCCCTTCCACCTGCCAGCCCTTGGGCAGGACGAGCTTGTTCTTGTCGGGAAATTGCGGCTGGTCGAATTTTTCGCACCAGGAACTGCCCGGAGTCGGCAGCAGACTGTTGCTCTCTTCGGCGGCAAGCGGCATTGCGGCGCAGAGGAGCGCCGCCGCCAGGCAAGTCAGGGTTTTTTCCATGGGTTACTCCAGGGGCGATCGGGTTTCTGGTTCGATGTCTTCTTCACAGTAGCGTCGGTAGCGCGCCATGATGTTTTCCACATAGCGCCGGGTACTGGGGATGGTGATGCGCGGAATGACTTCACCGTCGCTGGCTTCGGGCCGCCAGGCATTGGCGCGGGCCAGCCCGGCGTTGTAGCGCGCCAGCGCCAGCTCTGTGGCATGACGGTATTCGCGGAAACGACGCAAGCCGTCGCTCAGGTACCAGCAGCCGATTTCGAGGTTGAGCCGGGGCGAGAACAGGATGCCCCGTTCCGGGACCGGCACATGGTTGCTCCGCGCCCAGTCCGTGGCGGCCCGATCCGGCATGATCTGCATCAGGCCGATTTCTCCGGCGTTGCCGACCGCGCCGGGACGAAAACGGCTCTCTTCGTAAACCACGGCCCGGACCAGCCGGCTGTCGATGCCGTACTTGCGCGCCGCCGCATTGATCTCGGCGGCGAACCGGGTGTCGTCGACCATGAAATTGCGGCATTCCCAGAGATAGAACGCTCCGGCGCCCGCCATGGTCAGGAGCGCGCCCCACAAAAGCAGCAGCCGGATTCCGCCGCGGTTTCGGAGTGTTCGACCCATTCCGGAATTCCCTTTCCCGGACGGTTACGGCTGCGCCGTGACCGCAGGAGCCGCCGTGGTTGTTGCCGTGGCCGGAGCGGCGCCGACGCCGGGCTGGCCGAAATTGGGCATATTGGCCGGATTCTTCAGATATTCACCGACTGCCTTGAGCGTGGCTTCCGACAGCGCGAATTGGACCGAGAGCCTTTTTTCCGACGGCAGGGTGACCTGAAGTCCCTGAATCAGCTCGCCGGCAAGTTTCTGATCTTTGCCGAAGAGCATGCCGAGCATCATCGGCGCCATCATCTGGCACTGCATGCCGAATTCCTGGGCTTTTTCCTTGTTGACGAAATCGACATCGGCCGACAACTTCAGATCGCTCTGTTTGGCGCCGGTCAGGTCCAGCCGCATGTCAATCATGGCGACGTCAGGTTTGGCGTTGGAAGCATCGAGCATCTTGGGCGGTTCGCAGAGAAACGCGGCCAGCTGCGTCCGGTCGATTTTCGCGAGCAGCGCGCAACCGCCGGTCGAGGCCTTGAGCAATTCAATATTGGCGGCGTTGACCTGAAACACCATCACCACATCTTTAGCCAGATAGAGCAGCGCGAAGCTTTGCGGGGTTTTGTCCTTTTCGGCGGCATTGGTGAAAACGAATGCCTTGCGGTCGGCAATGGTCTGCTCGGCGACGGTCACCGTTTTGTTGCCCTGCTTGACCATCTCCGACACGAATTGCGGCAGAATTTCTTCGCTGATATTGGTTTTGGCATAAATGCCGATCTGGTCCTCGTCGCGCGCCGCGATGTAAACCGGTCCCGAGAAGAAATCATTTTCCTTGATCTGATACCGGGCGCAGAGCGCTTCGAACTGTTTGACTTTGTCCGAGGTGTCGGGATGGGCGCTGCCGATGTCCTTGAGCCAGGGCATCTCGGTCATGCGCACGGCATCGAAATAGAGCAGGAGCACCGCGTCTTTGGGCAGAAAGTTCGCCGGATCTTCCGCCTGAACCGATATTCCGGCGCAGCCGAGCAGCAATCCCATCAGCAGCATGGTGATTTTTTTCATGGGAAAAGGTTCTTTCCTGGTTTCCGGAGTGCTCCGGGCCGTTACGCAACGGCAATGGTTAAAGTTCCGACTGAATAAACAGTTCTTTGTTAATATGGACTGAATTTTTCCATTGTCAAGTCAGCCGGTGCATTTTCGGCCGGTAAATATCTTGTCCGGCAACCCGGGAAATGAAAAAACCGCATCGGCGTCGAAAGCGCTGCCGATGCGGTTTTTCGGAAGCCGGGCGAAACTCGGGAGGAATGGATTTCCCGCCCGGCTGCCGCCCGTGAGCCGATTATGCCTGAGCGGCAGGCTTGTCCTTGTCACGCTTCGGCAGGACCACCTGCAAATGGAGTTCGCGCAACTGTTTCAGCGTCGCCTCGGCCGGTGCGTTCATCATCAGGTCCTGCGCCTGCTGGTTGAACGGAAACGCGATGATCTCGCGGATGTTCGGCTCGTCCGCCAGCAGCATCACAGTGCGGTCCACGCCCGGGGCGATCCCGCCGTGCGGCGGCGCGCCGAGCTTGAAGGCGTTGATCATGCCACCGAATTTTTCATCGACCACCGCCCGGTCATAACCGGCGATTTCGAACGCTTTGTACATGATGTCCGGCCGGTGGTTGCGGATGGCTCCGCTGGAGAGCTCGATGCCATTGCAGACGATGTCGTACTGAAACGCGAGCACGTCGAGCGGATCGCTGGTATCAAGCGCTTCCATGCCGCCTTGCGGCATCGAGAAGGGGTTGTGGCTGAAAACCACCTGGTTGGTCTCCTCATCGAGCTCGAACATCGGGAAATCGACGATCCAGCAGAATTTGAACAGATTCGGGTCGATCAATTCGAGCTTGCGGCCCAGTTCCGGAATCACGGCGCCGCCGGTCTTGACGACCGCCTTTTCGACGTCGGCCAGGAAAAACAGCGCATCGCCGTCCCGGACGTCACAGCGCTGCTTCAGGGCGTCGAGGATTTCGCGGGTCAGGAATTTTACGATCGGGCTCTTTTCCTCGGTTCCGGTCCAGATGATGTAGGCCATGCCCCTGGCGCCATTTTCCTGCGCGAAGGCGACCATGTCGTCAAAGAATTTCCGCGGCTTGCCCGCCACCTGCGGCGCTTTCATCGCCCGGACAACCCCGCCGTTGGCGACGGTCGACGCAAAGGCTTTGAATTCGCAGTCGCGGAAAAGCTCGGTCACATCGATCATTTCGATCGGGTTGCGCAAATCCGGCTTGTCCGAACCGAAGCGCTTCATCGATTCGCGGTAAGGGATGCGCACGAACGGCGGCTTGGTGAATTCCTTGGTCGAAAACCGGCCGAAAACCTCGGCGAACATGCCTTCGATCACCGCGAAAATGTCATCCTGATTGACGAAGCTCATTTCCACATCGAGTTGATAGAATTCCCCGGGACTGCGGTCGGCGCGCGCGTCTTCGTCGCGGAAACAGGGGGCGATCTGGAAATAACGGTCGAAGCCCGCCACCATCAACAACTGCTTGAACTGCTGCGGCGCCTGCGGCAGCGCGTAGAATTTGCCCGGATGGATCCGGGACGGCACCAGATAGTCGCGGGCGCCTTCCGGCGAACTCGCGGTCAGGATCGGGGTTTGAAATTCATGGAAGCCCTGCGCGGTCATGTAGCGGCGCATCGCGGAGATGACTTCGGAGCGCAGCACGATATTCTTGTGCAGGCGTTCGCGGCGCAGATCGAGGAAGCGGTATTTCAGCCGCAGCGCCTCCGGCGCTCCGTCATCCTTCGCCACCTGAAAAGGCAGCACTTCGCAGTCGCCGAGAATTTCCATCGCTTCGGCCGCGATTTCGATTTCACCGGTCGCCAGCTTGGGGTTGACGGTTTCCGGAGTGCGCGCCACCACCTTACCGGCGAAGGCGATCACGGTTTCAACCCGCCAGCGGTCGAGCGCCTGATAAAAATCCTTCTCCGGGTCGATCACCACCTGGGTGATGCCGTAGTGGTCGCGCAAATCGATGAAAATCACGCCGCCGTGGTCGCGTACGCTGTGCACCCAGCCGGCAATCCTGACCGTTTTTCCGACTTCGCTCTTGCGAATCCCGCCGCACGTATGAGTCCGAAATTGTTCCATAATTCTGTTTTTAAAACCTGTTCCTTAAAATTTCGCTGGCTGCGAAAAAATTACTTCCGAAGCGCGAAGTCGCGCGCCATGCCCATGAGCTTGTATTTGCTTGCGAGCTGGCTGCGCAAGCCTTCCGGTTCCATGCCGGTGGCCAGCATCTGGAGAAAGTCATCGCGCACCAGCGCGAAATGGAATTCGTGTCCGTCGACCATCGACGACGGCGGCGTCACCAGGCAGCGGCCGGCTACGATTTCGACCTTGGCATCGGCATAGCCGAGTTGTTCCAGCCGGCGGGCGATGATCGGTTGCAGCGCTTCGGGCTTCATCGTGCGCGGCTTGACATAAACCAGCGCCTTGAAGCCGGTCTGCGGCCCCTGTTCGACGAACAGGTCGCTTACGGTGCCGCGCGCGATCTGATTGTGCATGTCCCCGCCGCCCGGAGGCGCTTCAAGATTCCACTGGGCTCCGACGCGCACGGTGACGTCGCGGTAACGCGCGGTGAGGGTGCCGTTGCAGGCGACCTGAAGCACATTGTCTTTGACCCGGTCGGCGAATTCGGGCGGGAACGCCTTGACTTTGGTGATCAGTTCGAATTTGTCCGCCGGCACACCGGTGGTGCGCAGTTCGGCGTCGAGCAGTTCGACCTCATTGTCGAAATCGATCGCGAGGTCGCCGTAAAGCATCCACTGGGCGTTGTCGATCAGGTGGGTCGCCACGTCGCAGAGGCCGCAACCCTGTTTGTTGACGTCGAAGTACCAGGCCGGACGCACCAGCGGCGCGCCGTTGACCGTCTTGTAAAGATGATGGATGGTGTTGTTTTCGATCATCGGCAGATCGCCGTCGGCGCGGAATTCACCGAAAATTTCCGGCGTCAGCAGAAGATCGCGGAGCAGCCGGGCCGAAGGCTCGTGCCGTCCGGTCATGATGTCGACCACCGGCTTGCCACCGGCGGCCAGCGCTTTCTCAAGCACGGCGACGCCGGTGCTGTCGATGGTCACCGGTTTGTCGGTAAGAATCGCATAGCCGGCGCGGTGCATGGCGTCGAGATAATAGACCTTGCGGTCGTTGCGCCCGGCGAAGACGGCGATGTCGCCGCCCTTGAAGGCCGCGGCTTTGTCCAGAAAATCATCGCCGGTATAGACATGGTAAATCCAGTCGGTCGGTTCTTCGGCGCGTTCGTTGAACGCGTTGATCAGCTTCATGAAATGGTCGAGGTCGCTGCCCGCTTCCGAGAAGATGTAGACATCGCGGCTCAGCTCCGGGTGTCGCCGCCGCAAAATCAGTCCGGCGTGAAAATGCCCCGGATTGACGATTACCAATGTATGCATGAATAACCTCCCTGAATGAATATGACCGTGAAAACACACCGAACGATAATGTAACCCGCAAATAACCTGAAAACAAGTCGGAAGCCTTTTTTTTTCAGTTTTTAACCCGGAGAATTCATCCGACGCGGATGGCGGGCGAACGGGCGGGGCCGGCAAAAAGCACGGCGCCGCTGTCGGCAGCGGCGCCGTATGAAACAAATTGATCAAAGGGGGGCTTGGCGCATACGGTCAACAGACCTGCTCTTCGCGGAGTTTGCGGTGCACGTTCAGTTTGATCTGCTCAATGGCGATTCCGGCGCATTCGGCCAGAATCCGCTCCCGCCACAGAACCAGCCCTTCTTCCAGCTGCCGCAACCGTCTCCGGCACATCGGGCAGGCGGAGATGTGCACCGCCGCCGGGTGGCAGGGCGGGAGTTCGCCGACGCCATACAGCCCCAGAACTTCATCGGACGGACACCGGGCAGCGAACGGCTGCGCCTTGAACGCGTCTGTCATGCAGGAATCTCCTTGAGTTTTTCATACCGCCGCCGGCTCCAGACCGAATCTTCTCAGCCGTTTCAGCAGGATGTCGCGACCGCGCGACAACCGCGATTTGATGGTTCCGAGCTGACAGGACTGGATGCGTGCAATATCCTCATAGGCGAAATTCTGCAAGTGTCTCAACACCATGGTTTCGCGCAACGAGTCCGGGAGTTGTCCGATTTCCTGGACCAGCAACTCGCCGAGCTCGGCGTTGGACAACGCCTTTTCCGGCGTGTGCGTTTCGTCGGGGATATTGAAGTCCTCCTGTTCCTGATCGCCGCCCGGCTCGGGCGGTCTGCTCAGGCTTAGATTGACATCGCTGCCCCGTCTTTTGTTCCAATGATATTTATTGTGAGCCTGATTGATCACGATCCGGCAGAGCCAGGTAAGCAGCAGCGACTCGCCCCGGAATCCGGGCAGCGCCCGGTAGGCCTTGACCAGCGCATCCTGAACGACCTCCTCGGCATCGTGATGGCTGTTCAGAATGGCATAGGCGGTCTGGTAAAGACGCCCGGCATAGCGCTCGATGATGCGGTCGAAGGCGATTTCGTCACCGGACTTGATCCGCAGAATCAGCTCTTCATCGGCAATCTCACAGCAAATCGGGTTGGTGTTGTAATTCATATTTGCGCCCTTTCCACGTCGGCGAAGAAATCTTCCTTGCGGAAGCCGTAGCGCTTCCGGCAAAATTGACACTCGATGGTCGGATTGGCCCGCTCTTCGAAGAGCTGTTCCAAATCACTGTCCCCCAGCACCCGCATCGCGCGACTCATCGACTCGCGCGAACAACGGCACCGCCATCGCGGCGCCGCACCCCGGCTCAACACGCACTCGTCCGGACGGAACTCCGGCAACCCGGCGCATCGGGCCAGTTCGGCTAGAACGGTTTTGAGGTGGACCTCCGGCAGTTGGGCCGGATCGAGCGTCTGGCGGCAATCGGCAATGCGCGGGGAATGCAGCGCGCTCCGGAGCCGGCTGAAGATTTCGAGGTTGCAGCCCGGAAGGGCCTGCAACATCAGCACCGCCATCCGCCGGACCGGCGCTTCCGGCAGCGGCTGCCAGGAAACAAAGGTGCGGATTTCGGTTTCGATCTGATCGCTGACGCAGAAAAAGAAGGCGAGATCGCCGGCCGGATCGGCCAGCGGCGCCCGGGACTGGCCCGAACTGATGATTTTTCCCGCCGCCGAACGCGTGACCGACATCTGGCCGTCCCCGCTGCCGAAAACGGCGTCCGGATCGTCCGGGTCTCCCTCCAGCGGGTGGACCGCCAGCGGAAAGCCCCGGATCGCACCGTCGGAGGAGGCTTCGACAATCAGTCCGCGCAATGAGCCGGGGTAATCGCAGCGGATGGAATATTTTTCATTTTCGTCAAGCATTACCGTCGCCGCCGCCGCCGCGCCCAGCGCGCCGGCCAGAGCCGCCGCTGCCGCCGGATCGGCGTCGTGTGTGGTAATTCCCGCGTTGACCATTTCCGCGGTCTCGGCCCATGCGATTCGCACGGACAGACCGGGATGAACGCCTCGGACAAGACAATCCCGTGTCATAGAATGCCTACCCCTCTGATTGACGTACGCAAAGTGGACTCCCCCGCCGCGGTCGATTCTCCCTGTCGTCGCAGCGGCCCGCTTATTGTCGGATTCCGGGAACGGAATTTTTCCGGCCTCTTCACTTCCGAAAAAAATCCGGGGTTGTTTCAAACACCTTTTTCCGGGAATCTTCCCATATCCAAAAGTGTAATCAGATCACCCGTTCGATTACGATTTCCGGATCAATCTCTTCCCGCAGGACACGTTCCAGTCCGTTTTTGATGGTCATGGCGGCGTGGGGACAGCCGCCGCAGGCGCCGCGCAACTTGAGCCGAACGACCTTGCCCTCGATGGCAATGATTTCCAAATCGCCGCCGTCGGACTGCAGAAAAGTGCGCAATTCATTGAGCCGGTCGGTAATTTTGTCTTTCAATTCGGGCATTTTCGATTCGCCTCTCGCCAAAAACGGTGTATATTAATCAGTGGACAATGATTATAATAGCGTATGCTTTCCACAATGCAAATCAAAAAAACAAAATAATTTCAGAAAAATGCAAAAAAAGATTACTGTCGGCGGAAGTGTTTTTTGGGGAACGCAGATAGCGACTCCGAACGCGGTTTTATTGGTGATTGCGGGCAGCCGGGGACTGCTGGGGTGCGGATACCTCAACTGCGCCGTCGGCACCAAGCTCGGCGACGCCGTGGCCATTGTGCGCGGCGTGAAGAGTTTTGACGACATGCTTGCCGCCGCGGTGGTCGAGGTTTCGGCCCCGGCCGCCGCGCTCGGCGTGGCCGTCGGAATGACCGGACGCGAGGCGCTCGAACGCATGGCCTGAATTCCGGAGTTCGGCGGGCCGAAGCCAATTAAGAAGGAGATGAATTTCATGAAAGTCGTTGCCGACGACAAAATACCGTTTCTCCGGGGCGTGCTGGAAACTGACGGCGTGGCCGTCGATTACCGGCCGGGCGGAAAGATTACGCCGGAGGTGCTGCGCGGTGCCGATGCCCTGATCACCCGGACCCGGACCCGGTGCAACGCGGCTTTGCTGGCGGATTCGCCGCTGCGTTTCATCGCCACCGCCACCATCGGGTTCGATCATATCGATACGGCTTATGTGGAGTCGCGCGGCATTCATTGGACCAATGCGCCGGGCTGCAATTCCTCAAGCGTGGCGCAGTACATCGCCTCGACCCTGCTTCGCCTCGCCGTCGGCCGCGGCTTCGCGCTGGCGGGCAAAACCCTCGGCGTGGTCGGGGTGGGCAATGTCGGGCGGAAGGTGGCCGCGGTCGGCCGTGCGCTGGGCATGAAGGTGCTGCTCAACGATCCGCCGCGGGCGCGGGCCGAAGGTATGGCGGGATTCAGTACGCTGGACGAAATTACGGCGGAATCCGATATTCTGACGTTTCATGTGCCGCTGGAGCATGGCGGCAGCGAACCGACGTTTCATCTGGCCGACGCGGCCTTTTTGGCCCGGCTGGCGCCGGGCCGCATCCTGATCAACAGTTCCCGCGGCGAAGTGGTCGACAATGGCGCGCTGAAGCGGGCGCTGGCGGCGAAGCGGCTCCAGGCGGCGGTGCTCGACGTCTGGGAAAATGAACCCGGAATCGACCTCGAACTGCTCGGGTTGCTCGACTATGCCACGCCTCATATCGCCGGATATTCGACCGACGGCAAGGCCAACGGGACGGCGATGAGCGTGAATGCGCTGGCGGAATTCTTCGGCTTGAGCGACCGGCTGCGGCGCTGGTATCCGGCCGATGTGCCGCCGCCCGCATCGCGCGCGCTGCGCTGCCCGGAAACCGGAACGCGGGAAGCGAAACTGCTCGCGGTGGTGGCGCAGTCGTACGATGTGGCGCAGGATTCGCTGCGGCTCAAGAGTTCGCCCGCGACGTTTGAGGAGCAGCGCGGCGGCTATCCGTTGCGCCGGGAATTTCCTGCCTTCACCGTGGCCGGCGGCGACCCGGCAACCCGCGAAATTCTGAAAAAACTCGGATTTGCGCTGGTATAACGCGCCCGATGCTCTTATATTACGGAATTGTCGCAAAATATCCACTCGTCACTGGTTGAGGAAAGGCAATGCGCAGGAATTTGCAGGAGCTGACGGCGTTGCTGCTGGCCGTATTCACCGCCCTGCTGCCGCTGAAATGCGGTACGCTGATCCTGCCCGGAGTGCCGAATTCGTGGCCCGACGGCCTGATCGGCTGGCTGGTCACGGCGCCGCCGCCGGCGTTTTTCGTGCTGGTTTCCGGCGGGTTGCTGGCGCTGGCGCTGGCGGCATACGGGCTGCCGGAGTGGCGCTGGCGCCGCCCGGAGTGTTTGATTCTGGCGGGGTGGCTGCTGCTGGTTCCCGTCGGCGCGATCGGGCTGATCCATGCCGGCGGGCTGGAGCCCGGGGTGGTGGAGCTGTCCTATTTCGCGGGACTGAGCGCCTATGCCGGAAGCGTTTATCTGCTGCTGGCGCGGCGCGGCCCGGAGTGGCGCATGACGCTGCTGCATGCCGCCGCCGCGGGCGTTCTGCTGACGGCGGCGGTCGGCGTCTATCAATATTTCTTCGGCTTCGATGAGCTCCGGCAATATGTGCTGGAGCAGGAGAAGCTCTATGGCGTGGATTTTTCCGCCGAATTCAAGGCGCGGATCTGGGATGTTCGGACTTATGCCACTTTCACCTTCGCCAGCGCGCTGGCCGGCTGCCTGTTGCTGACGGCTCCGCTGACGGTGGCGTTGTTGTGGCGGTGGGGGCGAAGGTTCGAGCCGGTCCGGCTTTCGCAATGGCTTTTCGCCGCTCTCGGCGGATTGATGCTGTTCGGTGTATTTCTCTCGACCAAGGGTCGCGGCGCATTTCTCGCCGCGGTGCTGGCCGCGGCCGGACTGGCCGTACTGCGCCTGAAAAGCCTGAAGCTCAGGCTGGCGGCGGTGTTGCTCGGCCTGGCGGTGATCGCCGGCGGCGCCTGCTATATTCATTGGGCCGGTCGCGGCTTCGGATCGATGACCGAACGGGTCGGTTACGTCATCACCAGCGCGCAGATGATTCATGACCGGCCCTGGTGCGGCGAGGGCTGGGGGGATTTCGTTCACCGCCACGCCCGGATGAAGTTTCTCGGCAACGAGGAGCTGGCCAAGGATCCGCACAATATCGTGGCGAGTTTTGCCGGGCAGGTCGGAATTCCGGGGCTGCTCTACATTCTTTCTCTGCTGGGTCTGCCGCTGTTCTGGGCCTGGCGGCGGGTCCGGGTCTCGCGCGAGGCGTGGCGCTGGGCGCTTTTCGGCGGTCTGGCGGCGTTTTATCTGCACGCCATGATGGACCTTGATCTTCAGGTGCCGGGATTGATGGCGCTGATGATTCTGGCGCAGTTCGCCCTGATCGATTTTGTCCCGGAAACAAACCCGGCGACCGGGCCGGGGCGGCGCCGGCTGGCCGGCGTTGTGCTTATCGGGATTGCGGCGGCGGCGCTGCTGGCCGGAATTCACTGGACGCGGGCGGACCGGCGGCTGGAACGGTTGCTGGATGCTGCCGGACAGACCGTCGGCGCGGTCGGTCGGCCGACCGCGAGTCCGGCTGCGGTGCGCAAGCTGGTCGACGAAGCGGCGGCGGTCGCGCCCTATTCCATGGCGGTCTATCTGGCCGGCGGCAACTACATGCTTGCCGTCGGCAATCTGACCGCGGCGGAGCAATATTTTCTGGCGGCGCAACGGCGTTCGCCGGAATACTGGCTGTTGTTTTCGCGCCTGGCCGACGTTTACGAGCGCCGGGGCGACGCGGACAAGGCGGTTGGGTATCGCAAGGAAGCGGAGCGGCGGTTTCCGCTCAATCAAGCAATCAAAGAAAGAAAGGATCGGGCGAAAAAATGAGCGGGGCATTCTATCTGGGCACCGGCCGGGCGAACATCAATCCGACCATGCCGATTTCTCTTGCGGGGTACTTCAACATCCGCCTGTGGGACCGGATTCTGGATGACATCGAAGTTCGAGCGCTGGTATTCAAACAGGACAATACCTATGCCGGAATCGTCAGTTTCGATCTGGTTTCGGCGGCGGAGAACCTGGTGGCGCTGGTGCTCGAAAAAATCGCCGATCTGCCGATGTTTTCCCGCGAAAATCTGATTTTCACCGCGACTCACACGCATACCGCGCCCGAGGTCCGGATCAAGAGCGGCGTCGAACAATCCTATGTCGAATTCGCCGCCGGTCAGGCCGCCGCCGCGTTGCGCGCCGCCGTGGCCGATCTGGTCGAAGCCGAAACGGTTCGGGGCGACGCCTGGGACGACCGTTTCATCTTCAACCGCCGCTACTGGATGAAATCAGGCGGCGTGACCACCAACCCCGGCAAGCTGAATCCGGATATTCTGCGTCCGGAAGGCGTGGTCGATGCCGAAATTCCGCTGTTCGGCTTCAAGCGCAAAGGCAGGCCGAACGTGTTGATCGCCAACGTGGTCAATCACAGCGACACGATCGGCGGCAACGGCGTTTCGGGCGACTGGCCGGGATTTTTCCGGCGCACCGTCGAGGCAAGTCTGGGCGCGGGCAGCATGGTGATGCCGCTGGTCGGGACGGCCGGCAACATCAATCATTTCGATGTTTCGACCGATTCCAATCAGACCTGTTATGCCGAAGCCGAACGCATCGGCCGCGGTCTGGCGACGACCGTGCTGGCCGAACTCGACCGTCTGAAGCCCGCTTGCGCGATGCCGCTGGAAGTGCGGCACGTTCAGGTGCCCTGTCCGGGGCATGAAGTCACTCCCGAAGAACTGGCGGCGGCGCAGGCGACGGTGGCGAAATATCGCGATCTGCCGGATGTTTCCGGCTGCGCCGACCTGACTTCCGAAGATTTGGCGCGCAAGGCGCCGGTGGTGCTCAAATACTTTGCTTCGCAGGTGATTGAAATCGCCGCCCGGCCGAAGGACTGCGATTTCCCGCTGACCGGCATCTTCCTGAACGGCGCCGCGATTCTGAGCGTTCCGGGCGAGCCGTTCGTCGAAATCGGTCTGGAATTGAAAAAAATGATTTTCAACGATTATCACGCCATGATCGCGGGGCACGGCCCCACCGGCAATCCCCAGGCCGGAGGCGGTTATATTCCGAACGCGTTCAACTACGGCCGCGGCGGCTACGAAACCGAAGGCCGTTCCAACCCCTTCAGCAAAAGCGCGTCGGAGCGGATTCTGAACGCCTACCGCAAGCTGGCGGGCCGATAGGAGTCTTGTCATGCCGGAGCTGCCGGAAGTCGAAACCGTGGGGCGGGCGCTGGCGGCGGTGCTGGTCGGCCGGGTCATCGCGGGTGTGACGCTCTGCCGCGACCGGTTGCGCGAACCGCTGGATTCGCTGCGCGATCCGCGCCTGCCGGGCCGCCGGGTGACGGCGGTGCGGCGGCGGGGGCGTTATCTGATCGTCGAACTTGAGGGCGCGCTGGCGCTTCTGATTCATCTCGGCATGACCGGGGTGCTGAAGGTGCTGCCGGCGGATGCGCCGCGCGCGCCGCATGAACACATCCTGTTCGATATCGGGTGCGGCGAAACCCTGCGTTTCGAATGCACCCGCCGCTTCAGCCTGGTCAAACTGGTGGAACTGCCCGCGCCCGGCGGCATGCCGGAAGCACTGGGATTGCTCGGTCCGGAGCCGTTGACCGCAGCCTTCAGCGCCGACTATTTCCGGGAACGGGCGCGGGGGCGCCGGACCGCGGTCAAGAATTTTCTGATGGACAACCGGATCGTGACCGGAGTGGGCAACATCTACGCTACGGAGGCGTTGTTTGCGGCCGGTATTTCGCCGCTGCGGCCGGCGGCGAACGTGCGCAAGGCGGAGGCGGTCCGGCTGGTAGAAGCGGTCAAAAGTGTTCTCGCCCGGTCGATTGCGGCCGGCGGCACCACCTTTTCGGATTTCCGTCGGCTTGACGGCTCGACCGGCCACTATGCGCTGGAGCTGGCGATCTACGGCCGGAAAGGCCAACCTTGCCCGCATTGCGGCGGCATGCTGCGCGCGGTGACGCTGGGCGGGCGGACCTCGGTTTACTGTCCGCACTGCCAGCGTTGATTTTTCGGAAACGGGCGGAAAATTTCATACTTGGGGACGGCCTCGCCGCTGCTGCGGGCAAGCATGCGGCGAGGCCGTGAATTTTGCCGGAAAAGTACATTGCGGGGTTGCAATGAAAATTTGAGAGGCTATTTTAAAATGAAAGGGACGCTTCGGATTCATTGGAAGCCGGGGTATTTTTTTCAATGGCTCAACCGTGTGGAAGACATGGCCGACTTCAAATTACGCACGTTTCTCAAACCATATCGCAGTCTGATTTTTTTCGCTTCGCTGTCCAATCTGATTTTCACCGCCCTGGCGCTGACCTTGCCGTGGATGCTGAAGATCGCCATTGACCGGGTATTGCCGACAGCCGATTACAGTCTGTTCTTCATTCTGTCCGGAGCGATGCTCACGATCTACTTCATCCGCTGTATCGTGCGCTACATCGCGGGTTATCTCGGCAGTTACATGGTCTACCGCATTATGGTCGACGTGCGCTTCAAGATGTTCAAGCATCTCCAGAGCCTGTCGCTGCGGTTTTACGAAGAGTACCGTACCGGGAAGCTGGTCTCCAACGTGTTGAGCGACGTGGGGCTGCTGCAGCAGCTGGTCAGTTCGATCGTGAGCATGTCCGATCAATTTTTCATGCTGATTCTGATTTCGGTGCTGCTGCTGTTCATCAACTGGCAGCTGGGCTTGCTGGTGCTGGCGATTTCACCGCTCCAGTTTTTCAACTTTGCCTACTTCCGCAAAATCCTCCAGAGCTATTCGAAGGCGTTTCAGGAAAAGATGTCGGAGATTTCGGCCAATCTGGCCGAGACCATCAACGGGATCAAGGTGGTCAAGAGTTTCGGACAGGAGCGTACCGAGTGCAACCACTTCTTCCTCAACATGCGGCCGACGGTCGACATCGGGGTCAAACTCAATCTGGCCGGGAACTACTGCGGTTCGGTGGCCGACATGCTGAGCATCTGCACCTATCTGATGGTGATCGGCGTGGGGGTCCGTTTCGTTCAGCAGCAAACCATGACCATCGGAGAATTCGTGGCGTTTTACAGTTACGTCGGCAGTCTGCTCGGACCGATTTCCGTTTTCGCCAACCTGTCGACTACAATTTCCCAGGGGCTGGCCGGGGCCGAGCGTATCGCGCGGCTGATGCGGATCATTCCCGAAATCCAGGAAGTGCCCGATCCGGTCAAGGCCGGTCGGCTTCAGGGCAAAATTGTTTTCGACGATGTGACTTTCAGCTACAACGACCAGCCGGTGATCAAGAATCTGAATCTGACCATCGAGCCCGGCTGCAAGGTGGCGCTGGTGGGGCCGTCCGGCTGCGGCAAAACCACGCTGGGCAATCTGATCCTGCGGTTCTACGATGTCACCCAGGGGCGGATTCTGATCGACGGGCTGGACATCCGCAAATATTCCAAGGATTCCTACCGCAACAACGTCGCGGTAGTGCTTCAGGAGCCGTTCCTCTTCAGCGGCACCATCCGCGACAACATCGCCTATGCCAAGAAAAATGCAACCAACGAAGAGGTCTTGCGCGCGGCCCGGATGGCCAATGTCGAGGAATTCGTGAACATGCTGCCGCACGGCTACAAGACTACCATCGGGGAAAATGGCGCATCGCTCTCCGGCGGCCAGAAGCAGCGCATCGCCATCGCCCGGGCCATTCTCAAAAACCCGTCGATCCTGATTCTCGACGAGGCGACCAGCGCGCTCGATACCGTGTCGGAATACCTGGTCCAGAATGCTTTGGACAATCTGATGGAAGGCCGGACTACGATCATCATCGCCCACCGGCTCTCGACGATCAAGAACGCCGACAAGATTGTGGTGCTGCGCGCGGGCAAAATCGAACAGATGGGGACGCATGACCAGCTGATGGAGCGCGAAGGGGTCTATCGGGAACTCTACAATATTCAGCAGAAAACCGCATTGGACAACGAGGCGAGCAAGTGAGCCCGAAAACATCGACCAACTTCCGGCGGCAGCTCCGGATCATCCGCTGGTTGATCCTGCTGCTGATTCTCACCATGCTGATGGTGATTGCGGGAACGTTCGTTTTTTCGATGAACGACGAATCGGTCGGCCGCGGCACCGTCGAGGGCATGCGCACCTATGATATGAAGTCCTCGGTTCAGAGCCGGATCCGGAAAATTTACTTTCACGACGGCGACACCGTGACCGCGGGTACCGTGATGCTGGAGCTCGATTCGAGCGCGCTCGACGAGTCGATCGAAAATATCCGGAACAGCATCCGGGAACTGGAGGCGGAGCTCGATGTCAAGAATGCCGCCTTCGAACTGCTCAAGCACGATCCGCTGCCGACCGAATACCGCCATACCAAAATTGGGTTGGAGGAAAGCCGGCTGCGGCTCGACGCCAGCCAGGCCGAGCTCGATACCTACAAAGCGCTGCGTCAGCGCGGCGTGATTGCCGAGCTGGACTACAACCGGCACCAGATTGAGGTTGCGCGCAACCGCATGGAGCTGGAAAAATTCCAGAGCGACTACGACAAGCTCGCCGGCGGCCTGGCCGAAAAAATCATCCGCCGCGCCGAAGCCGAGATCGATCTGCTGAAGGTCAAGATTGCCAACCGCAAGGGTGAGTTGACGGTGCTGGAAAACCGTGCCAAGGAGTACCGTTTCATCGCGCCCGAAGACGGCATCATCAGCTATATCCCGACCAAGATCGGCACTTATGTCGAGCCGGGGCAATCGATCATTCAGTTCGCCGCCGGCAACGGCCGCAAGTTCATCGCCTATATCGACGAGGTCGAAATCTTCAAGATCGAAGAGGGCCAGCAGGTGCGGATCGCGTCGAGCCAGTACAGCACCTATGAATACGGTTATTTTCTCGGCGAGGTGATGTACATCAGCGAATTGCCCGAAGAGCGCGCCGGCAAGGTCTACTATCCGGTTTTCATCCGCATTACCCAGGAGCCTCAGCCGCTGCGGCTGGGATCGAGCGGCGAAGCCCGCATCAATACCGGACGCGACCGCATTATCCGGACGATTCTGGGCACCAACAAAAAACGCTGACCGGCGCCGTCGTCGGGCAACGGGGTTTTTGTTTCCTGCCGCCGGTCCGGCGTACCGTCAAGCCGGCGTGAAACGACGAAAGGATGGGACGGGGTTGGAACTGACGTTTTATCACTGGATGACATTGGTGGCGGGGCTGCTGCTGCTCGGCGTATTTTCCAGTCGGATATCTTCCCGCCTCAACATGCCGATTCTGCTGATGTTTCTCGGGACCGGGATGCTGATGGGCTCCCGGCGTTTCGGCTACATTGAATTCGAGACCGACGCCGCGGGCGACGTCGCGCTGGCCAACGCGGTCGGTACGCTGGCCATGGCGTTCATTCTTTACTCCGGCGGATTGGAAACCAACTTCCGCGCGGTGCGCCGGGTATTGGTGCCGGGCGTGATATTGTCGACGCTCGGGGTGTTGTTGACCGCCATGCTGACTGGCGCCGCGGTCTGCTGGCTGCTGGGGTGGTCGCCGGAGTGGGGCATGCTGTTCGGTGCGGTGGTTTCATCGACTGACGCGGCGGCGGTGTTCGCCATTTTGCGTTCGCGCCAGGTCAGTCTGGATGGGCGCCTGAGCTCATTGCTGGAGTTTGAATCTGGCAGCAATGACCCGATGGCGGCGTTGCTGACTCTGTTCATGATCGGTTTTATTCAGAATCCGGCGACCTTGCCGCTGTGGCATTTCCCGTTTTATTTCTTGTTCCGGATGGCGCTCGGGGCGGTAGCGGGATATGCCGTGGGACGGCTGGGGTGCTGGCTTTTCAACCGGGCCAAACTGGAATATGAGGGACTTTATTTCGTGCTCGGGATCGCCATCGTGCTGTTGAGTTACGGCGTGACCGAAATATTGCACGGCAACGGCTTCATGGCCGCCTATTGCGCCGGCTTGACCATGGGCAACATCCGTTACAATTACAAGAAGGGGCAGATGCGTTTCAACAACGGTCTGGCCTGGCTGATGCAGGTGCTGATGTTCACCATCCTCGGCATGCTGGTGACGACGGACGACCTGATTGCGGTGCCGGAAACCGGCTGGACGCATGCGATCTGGTTTCGCGGCACATTGATTGCGCTGGCGCTGATGTTTGTGGCGCGTCCGGCGGCGGTGTTTTTGGGCATGATCCGGAGCCGGTTCAACTGGCGGGAGCGTCTGCTGGTGTCGTGGGTCGGCTTGCGCGGCGCGGCGCCGATCGTATTGGCGACCTTCCCGCTGGCGTTCCGGTTGAGCGGAAATCCGGCGGTTCAGGAAAATGCGGGGACGCTGTTCAATCTGGTCTTCTGTGTGGTTATCGCCTCGGTATTGATTCAATCCAAAACGATGATGCCGCTGGCGCGGCTGCTCCGGCTCGATTTGCCGCTTCGGGAAAAGGAGCGGGTGCCGCTGGAGCTTGAGGAAACCGGCGTCATCAATAGCGTGATGCATGAATTTGAAGTGACCGCCAATGCGCTTTGCCGCAATAAATCACTGGCCGAGCTCAATCTTCCATCCGGTGTGCTGGTGCTGCTGATCCGGCGCGGCAATTCGTTCATTCTGGCGCGCGGCAATACCGGCATTCAGGAAAATGACGGACTGCTGATGATGGGGGATGAAACCATGCTGCGGACGATTGCCGAAAAATATTTCCCCGACAATGACTATTTCGGCGAGTGACCGGGAAAATCCGTGGCGGGCCGAAAACCGGAGCATTCACAGATCAGGAATTTCCGGACGGCAGCGACTGCTGATCCGGGGCGATGCGGAGCCGGCCGAGGCGGAGAGTGAAGCAACTGCCGTATTCTGAGCTGCTTTCCAGGACCAGGGAGCCGCCCATGCGTTCGGTCAGGCGGCGGGCAATGGCCAGGCCCAGCCCGGTGCCGTGGGGCGTGGTAAGGTCGTCGTGCTGCACGAAGGGGTCGAAAATGCGGGATCGGAGCGAATCCGGGATGCCCGGCCCGGTATCGCTGACGGCAATGGTCAACTCGCCGCGGCCGTCGCCGTCGGCGGCGAATTCCACCCGGATCGACACCGAACCGAACCGCGTATATTTGACCGCATTGCCCGCGAGATTCAAGAGGATCTGGCGCATGCGGTGGCGGTCGAAATAGAGTTCCGGCAATTGCGGCGGCAGGTCGAGAATGAATTGCAGCTGCTTTTCGGTGGTTTGCAGCAGGAACAGGGTTTGTATTTCACCGCAGAGCCGGGCAAGGTCGCCGCGTTCCGGAATGATTTCCAGCTGATTGGCCTCGAGTTTCGTCAGATCCAGAATATCGTTGATCAGGTTCAACAGAGCGGATCCGGCGAAATGGATGGATTGGAGGTAGTCTTCCGTTTCCTCCGCGGTGGTTTCGCCGGTTTTCAGGAGTTCGGCAAACCCGATGACCGCATTCAACGGGGTGCGCAATTCGTGACTCATGGTGGTCAGAAAATAGTTTTTGGCCCGATTGGCGGCCTGGGCCTCCTGCATGGCTTTTTCCAGCTGTCGTTTGCCGGCGTTGATTTCGGTGATGTCGACGGCGCTTTTGATCACATAGATGATTTTGCCCGAGGCGTCGTGGACCGGGTCGGCGGTGATGATCAGTTCGCGGCCGAAGAGCGTCGCTTCGCGCGATACCCGGCGGTCGGCGGCGATCGCTTTGATCACTGGACACAGGGGGCGGTCGGCGCCATCTTTGCAGAAAATATCATTGCAGTTGCAGTTGAGGATATCCGCGGAACCCAGACCGCAGAGCCGCTCGACCGTCGGATTGACCTGGAGCAGCCGGGCGTTGGCATCGTAGAGCCAGATCGGAATATCGATGTGGTTGAAAATGACCATTTTTTCCCGGTTGGCATGGTTCAGGCTGCGGCGCTGGCGGGCCTGTTCCCGGGCGAGCACGATGATATGGGCCGCCGACCGGATGCTGTCTTCGTTGAGATCGGAAAATTCCTGCCGGGCATGGATGAAGCCGACGCCAAGCAGTCCGGTAAGCCGGTTGTCGGTGAATACCGGGCCGAGAAGCAGCGATTTCAGCGGCGTATCGCGGAACAGTTCCCGGTATTCGGAGTTCTCCATATCGGCAATGGCGATGAACTCGTGCCGCCGGAAGGCTTCGCGCCATGCCGCCGGGAATTCCTTTCGGGCGAGAGAGATTTCGGAAGCGGGACCGGAAGCGAAGGGACGGACCCATTCCCGGATCGATTCAAAGCGGTCCTCCGGGCCGCAGTCGCCGAATCCGATGTAGTCGCAGTCGATCTGCCGGACGATCGCTTTGAAGATGGCCTCCAGATTGGCTTCGAAATCATGTTCCTTCACGATCTGGGCCAGGCAATGATTTACAATGCGTTCGTGGCTGACGTAATGGCGCAGGCGTTCGACCAGAAGATCACGATGACACTGCATCCGGGGATTGCGATGCGAAAGCCACAGCACCGCCGGGCGGGAGAAAAGTCCGCGCCGGGGCAGGGGAGTCAGAATCGCCGTGCGGATGCCGAGTCCGTCATCGCCTTCGATGGTGACCGCCCGGCGCAAGGCGAAAACTTCCTTGATTGCGCGCAGGATTTCCGGAGTGGCGCCGGATATTTGCCGGATGTCGCGGAGTTCCGCAATTCGGGACTCCGGGTTTTCACCGTCGTGTCCGAACAGAATCCGGCCGGATTGATCGACGATGACCGCCTGCATCGGAAGCACTTGCAAAACGACAGTGTCGGGCAGGAATCCTTGGCGCCGGAAGCTCCGCTGCATCATCGCTCCGGCGATGGCGGCGAATACCATGCCGAGAACCAGCGTCTCTCCCGGATATTGTTCCCAGAAAGGATGGGAAAGGGGTGCGGTCGGATTCGCCAAAGATGCGTCAACCGCGTTGCCGGAGAGCACCGGAAGCGACCACAGAAGAAACCATAAAATCGGCATTGCGGCATTTTTGCCGTAGAACATGAACGCTGCTCCGGATTGCCCCGATCGATACGGCTTCCCGCCAATTCCCGATACCTTACATCCGAATTGATTATTTTGCCAATAAGCGTTGAAAAATAATTGTCGAAAATCAATTCGGGCGCTATATTATCGGGAAGTTCGGAAAAAGGCACGGAGGTAATACTTTGAGAGCGGGCACCAATGGCTGAGGCGGCATCCGGCCGCAGTTGGCGCGATGGGATGGGCATGTCTGTTCGGGGTTGTCGGCCGGGCAGCGCCACGGTTGCGCTCCGGCACCGGGAATGTGACCGCCGGTTGAGCGTGGTCTGATTTCAGCTGATTTTCCGACGATTTACTGCGTGAGGAGGTAGTTTATGGGGCAGCAGGCTCTGACAATGGAAGCCATGGAAGAAAAACTCTGGGCAATGGGCGAAAGCGCACGGAAGGCCGCGCGCAAGCTTGCGCTCGCGTCCGCTGAAGAAAAAGTGGCGATCCTCGAACATATGGCCGGAGCGGTCGAAGCGGCGACGCCGGAAATTCTCGCCGCCAATTCCCGCGATATGGAAACCGGGCGCAAAAACGGTCTGGCCGACGCCATGCTCGACCGGCTGGCGCTGGATGAAAAACGCATCGCCGCGATGGCCCGAGGGTTGCGCGAGGTGGCGCGCCAGCATGATCCGGTGGGACGCGAACTGACCTGTTTCACCCGTCCCAACGGGCTTGAAATTCATAAAGTCACCGTACCCATCGGGGTGATCGGCATCATCTATGAAGCGCGGCCCAACGTGACCGTGGATGCCGCCGGAATCTGCATCAAGGCGGGCAACGCGGTGATCCTGCGCGGCGGCAAGGAGGCGTTCTGCTCCAATCGCCGGCTGGCCGAAGCGTTGAACGCCGGGGCCGTGGCGGCCGGGTTCGGCGACGGACTGGTGCAACTGGTTCCCTGGACCGCCCGCGAAGCGGTCGGCGTGATGCTGAAAATGGATCAGTACATCGATCTGATGATCCCGCGCGGCGGCGAAAGCCTGATCCGGACCGTGGTCGAAGGCGCCACCATGCCGGTGATCAAGCATTACAAAGGCGTCTGCCATCTCTATTGCGACGGCACCTGTGATCTCGACATGGCGCGCAAAATCATCACCAACGCCAAATGCCAGCGTCCCGGCGTCTGCAACGCGCTTGAATCGATCCTGATCGACCGCAAGGGCGCCGCCGTGCTGGTGCCTGCGCTTTACGAAGAGTTGAAGCGCCATGGAGTCACGGTTTATGCCGACGAGGAATTCCGTCGTTATGCGCCGGATGCGGAAGCGGCGGAAGAGGAAAATTATTCCCGCGAGTATCTGTGTCTGGCCTTGTCGGCCAAGGTGGTCGACGGCGTCGACGGCGCGATCGAGCACATCAACCATTACGGATCGCACCACAGCGACGGCATCCTGTCCAACGACAAGGCCGCGGTCGAACGGTTCCTGAACGGCGTCGATTCGGCGGTGGTTTACGTCAACGCCTCGACCCGCTTCACCGACGGCGGCGAATTCGGCATGGGCGCTGAAATCGGCATTTCGACCGATAAACTCCACGCCCGGGGACCGATGGGCGTCGATGAGCTGGTCTCCTACAAATATATCGTGCGTGGCGCAGGCCAGGTGCGGTGAGAGGTGGACTGTGCTTGACTCCGGCTTCGGGCGCACTGCGCTGATCGTGACTCTGGGCTGCCGGCTCAACCAGGCGGACAGTGCGCTGCTGACCGATCGGCTGCGGCAGCTCGGCTTCCGGATGCTGGAGCCTGGTGCGACGGAAAAACCGGCGCTGGTGGTGGTCAACAGCTGTACTGTGACCGCCGCCGCCGCCGCCAAAAGCCGTCAGGCCGCCCGCCGTTTCGGCAAGCTTTATCCCGGTGCGCTGGTAATCCTGACCGGATGCAGCGCCGAGCTCGACTACGGGCAGAGACATGCGTCCGGCGAGGATTTCGTGGTATTGAGCAATCCGGAAAAACGCGATCTCGGAAGTTTGCTGGAGCAATTTCTGGCCGGAACGCTGCCGGAAACGCCGGTGGCGCGGAGCATGGACGAGCCGGTGGCGCCGTTCCGGGAAAAGGCGTTCGGCCGGTTTCCGTTCCGCAGCCGGGCGTTCATCAAGATTCAGGAAGGATGCAATAACTTCTGCAGTTATTGCATTGTCCCTTATGCCCGGGGGCGGGAACGGTCGCGGGCGCTGGACGAGGTGCTGGCCGACTGCCGCCAGGCGGTTGCGGCCGGTTTCCCCGAACTGGTGCTGACCGGGGTCAATACCTGTGCATATGAGGATGACGGGCGGGGATTGAACGATCTGATTGATCTTCTGTGCCGGGAAATTCCGGGCTCCTGGCGATTGCGGCTGAGCTCGACCGAGCCGTCGCCGGACAATTTCGGACTGCTTGAAACCATGGCGCGTCATCCGGAGCGGGTGTGCCGGTTTCTCCATCTGGCGCTGCAGCATGGCAGCGACCGGATTCTGCGGGCGATGAACCGCCGTTACACCACGCGGGAATACGCCGCCTTCGCCGCCGCCGCGCGGCAACTGATGCCCGACATTCATCTCGGCAGCGACGTGATCGTCGGCTTTCCCGGCGAAACCGCAGCCGATTTCGAACAGAGCTGCGCCTTTATCCGGACGATGCAATTCGCCAACCTGCATGTTTTCAGCTATTCCAGGCGCGCCGGAACTCCGGCGGCGGAGATGTCCGGCCAGGTGCCGGAGGCGGTCAAGAAGGAACGCCACCGGGTACTGGAGGTGCTGGGCGAAAGTATGGCCGCCGCCTTCCGGCAAAGTCAATTCGGGAAAATTCTTCCGGTCATCTTCGAAACCGTCGACAGCCGGGGAATCGCCCATGGCTGGAGCGACAATTATCTTGCCGTCGGCCGCCCCGCCCGGGAAGTGGAACTGCGCCGGATCGTGCCGGTGGAATATCGGGGCTGACCGGCGCGGCAAACGCGGATGGACGCAATGAAAAAGTCCGGACGGAAATGATTCCGCCCGGACTTTCCCTTTGCCGCGATCAGGTTACAGCACCATGATGCCGAAGACCAGCACGAAAAGCGCCACGGTTTCAATGACCCCGGCGATGGTCAGGTAATTGGTGAATCCCTTGCCGGTTTCCCCGAAGGCGTCGCAGCCCGCCGCCGCCGCCTTGCCCTGATAGATGCTGGATAGCATCAGGCCGACTCCGGCCCACATGCCGAGCATCATATAGAACAGCGGATAGATGGGGGTGTTGGCCGCCAGCGCGCCGGCGATATTGTTTTTGATCAGCATCATCAGGATCATGCCGTAAATCGTCTGCGACAGCGGCGTCCCGGCCAGCGCCACCAGCAGGAACGGCGCGGGTTTGTTCTGCGCGTAGCAGCGCTTCCATGCCGCGATTGCCGCCTGTCCGGCAATCCCGGCGCCGACCGACGACCCTACCGCCGCCAGCGCCACCGCGGCGTAACCGCCGCACATTGCCATGGAATAACTCAGTTCCGGATTAAAGGTCATTTTTTCATCCTCCTGTAAAAATCGGTTGTTATGATTGGACTGCTGCAATGTAATTTCAGGAACGGTACTCCTCCAGCGGACGGAAGGTTCTTCCGCCCCAGCGGATATTGGCGTGATTCGAAAATTCCAGCGTGTTCAGACGGACGCCGTGGACCAGCACGCCCATGAAGGCCAGCGCCACATTCAGCGCGTGCCCCAGCAGCATGATGATGATCGCCACCGGAATCAGCCATGGCGAAATATTCCAGATATCCATCGCCATGCTGTTGAAACTGAGCGCCATATAGGTGCCGGACATGCCGACGGCGAACAGACGCACATAGCTCAAGGTATCGGTGAAACTGCCGATCAGGTCGAACGGGAAATTGCAGATGGCGCTGATGTTGCGCCAATCGATATCGCCGATCAGCACCAGCGCCAGGCCGAAGCCGGCCAGCCACAGGCTCCACGCCGGGATCGCCCCCGGCGCAATCAACAGCTTGTAAACCACCATGAAGTCCAGCTGAAGAATCGGCAGCCACCCCAGCTGGCCGAGGATTTCCCGGAAACTTGAGGCATTGACCAGCCGCCAGCAGCGGCCCAGCGACAGATGCACCAGCGCCAATACGAAACAGATCAGCTCAAGATTGGCGGTCTGGTTCGGACCCGAGGCGAAGAAGCTCAAGGGCGCGCATTCGATCCCGAAGTAGGAGCCGTTGACCACGCCCCATGCGACCGAACAGGCGCTCAGAATCAACGCCAGCTGGCAGGTCAGCCGCGCCTTGGGCCGGTGGCGCAGCAGCACCGCCGCCACGATCGAACCGGTCAGGATCAGCAGTCCATACCCGGCGTCGTTGATGATCATGCTGAAGAAAATCGAAAAGAAGATCAGCAATCCCGGCGAGAGGTCGAATTCATGATAGCTCGGCGAAATGCCGAGAAAGCTCAGCAGCGGCATGATCGGCCGCGCCCAGCGCGGGGGCCGCAGCAGTACCGGCACGGCTTCATCCGGTTCGGGATCGCTCAGAATCAATCCCCAGCCCTGCTGATGCGCCTGCTGCCGCAGCGCTTCGGCTTCGGGCGCGGGCACGAAGCCTCGCAGCGCCACGATTTCGCCGTAATCGGCCAATGCATCGCGGGCCAGCAGAAAATCGACTTCGTTGGCCAGCCGGGCCCGATAGTCGCGCAATTCCGGCAGCCGCCCGGCGATCCGGTTCAGCTCGCCGCCGAGTTTTTCGAGGCCCTTCCGGCAGCGTTCCAGGCCGGCGTCGGTTTCGTCCAGCGTCGTTTCCGGCACCACCGCCAGCGGCAGGGTTTCGGGGTTGAGTCCGGCGCCGGGTTGCGCGATCACGGCGAACTTGACCATGCCTCCGGCATTATGAACCGGCACCGCGGCGATGCCGTCGCCGAGCGATTGAATCAGGGCGGCATACTGTTCTTTGGGCGCTTCGCACAACTGAATCCGGATGCCCTTGCGTTCCAGTTCACGCAAGCTCAGCCATTGAAAATGCCCCCAGTCTTTGAGCTGTTCACGGGTTTTGCGCAGATGATCCTGTTCTTTGACGATCGCTTCCCATTCATTCTGGCGCTCGTCGGCCAGTTGATAGAGCTCGCGGCCGCCGGGCAATTCCCCCGACGGCGTCGCCGGACGCGAACTCAGGATGCCGATCAGCCGGTCGAGCCGGCCCAGTTGCGCCGCCGTCTTCTGGCGATCCACGGTATCAGCGACGGTTTCGGCGGTCACTTCCATGACGCCGAGTTGGCGCAGCGCGGCGAGCGTCGCGTCCTTGTCGGCGGCCAGCGCCAGCAGCAGCACTTTTTTCATTGCCACGATCATGCCGCCACCTCCTGCATCTTGCGTTTGGCGATTTTGCTGCGCACCACCGCCGCGGTGCTCTCATCGCCCATGGAAATCTGAATTTTGCGGATATTGGCCAGACATTCCGGGATCTTGACTTTTTCAAAGAGATTCACCCGCTGGGTGGTGGTCATCAGTTCCCGTTCGAGCAACCGGTATTGCTCCTCGAGCAACTTGCCCGCCTCCAGCAGTTCGATCAGCTCCCGCACCGTCTCCAGCCCGGCGTCGAGCCAGAACTCGGCGGCGAAGAGATCGTAAGGCTCGACCGCAAATCGCACATGATCGAAGACCGGCACGGTGACTCCCGCGATGTTGGATTCGGAACGCACCACCTCGACCACGCGCAGATTGGCGGCGATGAATTCCGCCGCACCCCTTCCGGCATAAAGGCCGACGAAACTTTCGAGCCTGCCGCGCAGTTTCCGGTAGGCTTCGCGGTTGGCCTCAACCAGCGCCCGACTCTTGCGCAGCTCCAGCTGGAGCTGCTGCTTCTTGAGCTGGAGCGTAGGCAGGAAGCGCCGGTACTGCTTCAGCGCGTCATTCTGGGTCTTGAGTTCGGTTTTGGTCAGTTTCAGCTTTGCCATGACTGGACCTTCTACTGATTCTGGGGCCAGAATTGCTTCACCAGTTCACTTTTGATGCCGATGTCGGCTGGTTCAAAACATTCCGCCAGCGTTTTCCAGCCGAGGTCCAGCGCCTCTTCCAGCGGGATGTTGACCGACAAATCCATCATCCGCGCTTCAAACAGCGCGCCGTATTTCAGAAGTTTCTTGTCCCAGGCGCTCATCTGGAACCCCATCGACTGCTTTTCCAGCGTCGACCGGTAATCCGAATAAAGCCGGATCATCCCGTCCATGATCGCGCGGTGGTCGGCCCGAGTGGCATTGTTGACCTGCTGTTTCAGCCGCGACAGCGAACCGAAGGGTTCGATGCGGCCGTTGCGCAGATAGAACTGCCCTTCGGTGATGTATCCGGTATTGTCCGGCACCGGATGGGTCACGTCGTCGCCCGGCATGGTGGTCACCGCCAGAATCGTGATCGAGCCCGCGCCGTCGAAGTCGACCGCCTTTTCATAGCGCGCCGCCAGCTGGCTGTAGAGGTCGCCGGGATAACCGCGGTTGGCCGGGACCTGTTCCATGGTGATCGCGATTTCCTTCAGCGCGTCGGCGAAGTTGGTCATGTCGGTCAGCAGCGCCAGCACCCGCTTGCCGCGGATGGCGTACTGTTCGGCCACCGCCAGCGCCATGTCCGGCACCAGCATGCATTCGACCGTGGGATCGCTCGCGGTGTGGATGAACATCACGGTGCGGGAGAGTGCGCCCGCTTCATCGAGGGTATTGCGGAAAAAGAGATAGTCGTCGTATTTGAGGCCCATGCCGCCAAGCACGATCACATCGACTTCGGCCTGAAGCGCGATGCGCGCCAGCAGCGGATTGTAGGGCTCGCCCGCGACCGAGAAAATCGGCAGCTTCTGCGATTCGACCAGAGTGTTGAACACGTCGATCATCGGAATGCCGGTGCGGATCATTTTGCGCGGGATGATGCGCTTGGCCGGGTTGACCGAGGGGCCGCCGATGGCGATCATTTCGTCGTCGACCGCCGGCCGGCCGTCGCGCGGCACGCCGCGGCCGTTGAAGATGCGCCCGAGCAGCGCCTCCGAGCTGGATACCTGCATTTCCCGGCCCAGGAAACGCACCTGGTCGCCGGTGTTGACGCCGCGCGACCCGGCGAAAATCTGGAGATAAACTTTGCCGGAATCGATGCGGATCACCTGGGCCAGAGATACGCCGCGCGCGCTGGTGACTTCGGCCAGTTCGTTGTAGGCGACATCGTCGGCTTCGACGGTGATGACCGATCCGGCGATCTTGATGATCTTGTGGTATACCTTAAGCATGTTTGATGCGCTCCTGGATTTGGGCGTCGAGCGCCTGTTCCAATTTTGCGAACCCTGCGCCGTCCTGCGCTTCATAGTTCCAGTCGATGAACTTCTGCCGGAGTTCCTGAAACCAGCGCCGCGCGGATTCCTTGTCGTCGAATTCAAACCGGCCGTCGAGCACGGTCATCACCTTGGCGAACATATAGCGCTGGCGTTCGGCGCCGGTGGCGCCGTCGACCTTGTCGAAGGTGTTCTGCTGCAGATAGACGTAATCGAGAAATTCGCTTTTGAGATAGATGATGTAATCGGCGATATCGGTGCCTTCCTCGCCGATCACCTTCATCATCTGATTGACTTCGTTGCCGCGGCGCAGGAGCTTGCGCGCCCGGTCCAGCATCACCGGGTCGACCACGCTGCGGTACTTGCTCCAGCTTTCCAGCGGGTTGATCGCCGGGAAGCGGCGGGCGTCGGAACGTTCGCGCGAAAGGCCGAGAAATGCGCCGACGACCTTCAGCGTGGCCTGCGTGACCGGCTCTTCGAAGTTGCCGCCAGCCGGAGAAACCGCGCCGCCGATGGTGATCGAACCGGTCCGGCCGTCGTTGAGCCGGACCAGTCCGGCCCGTTCGTAGAAGCCGGCGATCAGGCTTTCGAGATAGGCGGGGAAGGCCTCTTCGCCGGGGATTTCTTCCAGGCGCCCCGACATTTCGCGCAGCGCCTGAGCCCAGCGCGAAGTCGAGTCGGCCAGCAGCAGCACGTTGAGTCCCATCTGGCGGTAATATTCGCCCAGCGTCACCGCGGTATAGACCGACGCTTCGCGCGCGGCCACCGGCATGCTGCTGGTGTTGCAGATGATGATCGAGCGGTCGATCAGGGTCTGGCCGGTGCGCGGGTCTTCAAGGTGCGGGAACTCGCGCAGGATTTCCACCACCTCCCCGGCGCGCTCGCCGCAGGCGGCGATGATCACCAGATCGGCTTCGGCGAACTGGCTCAGGGCGTGCTGCAGCACCGTTTTGCCCGCGCCGAACGGTCCCGGCGTGCAGAAAGTGCCGCCCGTGGCCACCGGAAAGAAGGTGTCGATGATCCGCTGCCGGGTGATCAACGTGTCGACCGGCAGAATTTTTTCCCGGTAGGAGGTGATCGGAACCTTGACCGGCCAGTGCTGGACCATGGTGACTTCGCGGGTTTCGCCTTCGGCATTGGCGAGTTTGGCGATTACGGTACGGAGATTGCATTCTCCGGGCGCGTGAATTTCTGCGAGAGTCCATTCACCCGCCCAGCCGAACGGCACCATCACATAGTGCCTGAAGATTCCTTCCGGCACCCATCCGAGATAATCGCCGGCGCGGAATTTCCGGCCGGTTTCGGCCACCGGCGTGAAGTTCCAGACCGAGTCATAATCGAGCGCGGGCAGATAGATGCCGCGGCGCAGAAAAAATTCACCCGACTCCGCCAGTTCGTTCAGCGGGTTCTGCAAGCCGTCGTAGACCTGGGTGATCAGGCCGGGACCGAGTTCGACGCTCAGGAGTTCGCCGGTGAATTCCACCCGGTCATTTTCCTTGAGTCCGGCGGTGCTTTCGAAAACCTGCATGTCGGCGCGGTTGCCGCGCACCCGGATGACTTCGCATTTCAGCCGCTCGGCGCCGGTGACGGCGTAGGCGACTTCATTCTGCGTCACCTGATCCGGAAATTCGACGGTCAACATATTGCCGTTGACGCCGACCACCCGGCCTTGTTTGAGATCCTGCATGAGAATCGACTCCTGATCTGTTTGTATCGGTAAAATTATGAATTCCAAATTATTGCGGCGGCTTCATCGCCGCCAGAATCCCGTCGAGGGCGACCTGTCCGGCCTCGGCGGAGCGCGCCTGATATTTGTTCAGGATCAGCAGCTTGAACTTGTAGAGACAGAGATAGTCGAAATCGAACCGGTGCCCGGCTTCCAGTTCGTCGAGACGGCTCCAGCGCATGCGGTCGATGATCTTTTCCGCCTCCAGCGGATCGGCCGCGCCGGCGGCCAGCGTCAGTCCCGGGACGATCTCGGAATAAAAATCCGGATAGCCGCGCTTGAATTCCGCGGCATCCGGACGGTTTTTCTTGCGCAATTCCAGCCAGGCGTTGCGCAACGCCATCTCCCAGTCGAAGAATCCGGCCGCGGCGGACCCCGGCTCGGCGCATGCCATATCGGGTTCGAGGGTCAGGCGGTGGAAACGCTCGTAATCCTCCGGCGCGGCGAGACGCCGGACTCCGGCGTCGAGCTCTTCCGGCGTCAACGGCATCTTTTCGCCGAACATCGTCAAAGGCAGCGATCCGGTCAGATAGTAGTAGGTTTTCGCCATGATCAATCCGTCGTTGCGGGGCCTGCAGAACCCGTTATGCGTTGTTTGCGCCGATGATCGCGCCGACCCGGCTGCCGGCGTAGGCGCAGATCATCTCCGTGAGCGCCGCGTCGGAAAGGTCGTAAAAAACCTGTTTGCCGGTGGTGCTGATCTTAAGTCCGCGCCCCACGGCAGCATTGGGGAAGATTTCGACCTTTTCGGTGAAATCGCGGCCCAGGCTCGCGGCCAGGAGCTTTTCCAGCCGGCTCAGGGTTGCGGGCGCGACCATGACGCCCAGCGCGGCGGAACCGGCCTGTTCCGGATTGTCCTTGATGGCCTTGGCCAGCTCGGCGATGATTCCGGCCATGAACTCGGGCGTCAGCGCCTGATCGACATTGGCTTTGACGATCGCTTCCAAGCGGCGCCTGAGTTCGCTCTTGAGGGCGAGCACGACATCGCGGGCGGCCTGACGAATGGCGTTTTCAGCCCGTTTTTCCAGTGCCGCAGAGTCGTTTTCGGCATTCTGGCGCATTTTATCGGCCTCGGCCCGGGCCTGCTTGATGATTGCCTCGGCCTCTTTCCGGGCCTCGGCCAGCAACCGGTCGCGCTCGGCCTCCGCTTTTTGAATTCCGTCGTGGTGAATTTTATCCAGCAGACTTTGCAGTTCTTCGGCCATATCACGAGTCTTTCCGGTTTTTAAACAATGGGTATTGGGCAATACGCAAGGCTACTATACCATGAATTTCTTTTTTTTGCAAGCCCGACGAAGGATATTTTCGGAAAAAACTGACCGGCCGGTCAGTTTGATCGGCGAGCAGCGTCACCGGTCGCGGAACCGGGAGCCGGGGCGCTTTTTTTTGAGCATCTGAATCTGGTCGCGGCGCTCGGCCAGCCCGCGCCGGACCGGGATCGGATGCCCGTCGGGAGCGAGCCCGGTGTAATACATGGCGCCGCCCATGGTCATCGGCAGCGGGATATAATCCTGAACCTGCTGCGGGCTCCAGTGATTGGCGTTGAGGTAGTCGTCGACGGTCTTCATCTCCTTTTCGGTACAGCCCGGAAAGTTTGAGATGAAGAGCGGAATCAGGTACTGCTTCTTGCCCGCGGCTTCGCTGACGGTCTCGAACCGGCGCTTGAATTCGTAGAAATCCTCCGCCGGGTTTTTGCGCATCAGTTTGAGCACTTCCGGATTGAGATGCTCCGGCGCCACCTTCATATGGCCCGAAACATGATTGCGGATGATTTCCTGAAAGAGCTCCTGCTGGCGGATGGCCAGGTCCAGACGCATCCCTGAATTGATGTAAAGGTGCCGGACCCCCGGCACCGCGCGCGCGGCTTTGAGCAGCGCCAGCAGCCGCTTGCCGTCGCAGCGATAGTTGACGCAGGGCAGGGGAAACAGACAGCTGGAGCGGCGGCAGCGGCGGCATTTTTCCGGATCGACGACCTCGCTGCCGTAGATGTTGCCGGCGGCGCCGCCGATATCGCTGACGGTCCCCTTGAAATCCTTGCGCGCGGTCAGCCGTTGAATGTCGTGAAGGATCGAGTTTTCGCTGCGCGAGGTGACGCCGCGGCCCTGATGCGCCACCAATCCGCAGAAAGCGCAGCCGCCGGGACAGCCGCGCACCGCCGGAATCGAGTCGCGGATGGTTTCAAACGCCGGGATGCGTCCTTTGTAGCGGGGATGGGGAGCGCCGCTGAAATTCAATTCATGCACTGCGTCGAGTTCTTCGGGCGTCAGCGGCGGCTGCGGCGGTTCGATTACGAGCAGCCGGTCGCCGATCTGCTGGGTCAGGCCGATGCCGGCCCATTGGTTGCTGGCCAGCTCCACCAGCCTGGTCGAATCCATCAGCGCCTCGCGCCGCGCCAGGTGCTCTTCGTGGGACGGCAGTTCGAGAAAATTCTCCGGCCGGGCGAAGCTTTCCGCCGCTTTTTTGCCCAGCAGCCGCGCCGTACCGGGAATGCCTTCCAGGTCGCGGTGGTCGCGCACCCGGCCGAAGACTTCGCGGACCGGCCGTTCGCCCATGCCGTAGATCAGGATGTCGGCTTTGGTGTCGACCAGCATGGAGGGCCGCAGCTTGTCCTGCCAGTAGTCGTAATGGGTCGCGCGGCGCATGCTGGCTTCAAGCCCGCCAAGCACCACCGGCACTCCGGGAAAGGCGCGCCGGGCCAGCTGGGAGTAGACCGCCAGCGCATGCGGCGGCCGCTTGCCGGTCTCGCCGTCTTCGCTGTAGGCGTCGTCATGACGTTTGCGCCGTCCGGCGGTGTAGATATTGACCATCGAATCGAGATTGCCGGAAGTGACGCCGATGGCGACCGCGGGCGCGCCCATAATGGTCAGCGCCGCCGGATCGTTCCAATCCGGCTGGGCGATGATGCCGGTGCGGAAGCCCATGCTCAGCAGAATCCGCCCGATCAGGGCGATGCCGAACGAGGGGTGATCGACATAGGCGTCGCCGGTGATCAGGAGCACGTCCAGCGCATCCCAGCCGCAACGCTCCATCTCGGCGCGCGACATCGGCAGGAAAGGCACGGAATCATAGGAAGGCGTCATGAGAAATCCTTCATTGCGGCCGCTGGGGCAGCAGCCCTTCCGCGGGAATTTTGCCGGAGTCGGTGAACGGCCGGCTGCCGAGGTCGGTGATGGCGAAGGTGACCGGGCTCCGGCCCTTCAGTTTCGGCTGCAGCGTGGCGGTCAGCATCCCGTCGACGGGCTTCACCTGCGCGCCGTCGACTACAAAGAGCAGCCGTGCGGCATCGTTGCCCGAGGAATAAAGCGCTTCCGGATTGCTTACGAAGGGTTCCTGATTGCGGACGGCGGCGACGCAGGGCCAGCTGACGCCATTGATCGACAGCGTGTAATCGACCAGACTCAGCGAACGCCGGGCGGCGAGTCGGAGCACCACCACAATGTAGCGTTCCTCGGCGAATTTGACCGACGCGGCCGAGTCGTCGCGGTCGCCGATATCGACCGGTGCGGCGGTGAATTCGGCGGCGACGATCTTGCCGATCCGGTCGCCGAGGCTGGCGGTGGCGGCGACCGCGCCCGACGCGGCCGCGATGATGGCGCAGAGCAATGCCGGGAGCAACAGTTTCATGGCGATTCATCCTTCCGTTTGCGGTAATATACCAGTCCGGCGGCGGCGCTGCAAATCAAATCGCGGTTTTTAGCGGAAAAAAACTTGCCATTTGCGGTTTTCGGCATTATAATTTAGCATAGCACGGAGGCAAGCACCCATGAGTCCCGCATTCCCGATGAAATTCGATCTGCTGGAGAAGTTCCGGCGCGCACTGTTTCGCTCCGACGGCGCGGAGGAGCAGGGGGTGCGGAAGCCGGCCGAAGCCGACTATCTGGTCAAGATGAACATCCCTCCGCTGCTGGGGCGGCGCGATGCGGCCTGTGAATATATTCTGGAGCTGCTGACCGAATCGATCAAGGAGCTGGAGCTGCGTCCGCGGCTGGCGCTTTACCGGATGCTGCTGGTCCTGCTGGAGTATGCGATTCTCGACACCGAGGCGGTGGCGAAAATCCTCGCCAGCGCCGAAACCGCCGCCCGGGAGCGCCGCATTCTGACTTTTCTTTCCACCTTGCGCGACCTGCTCAGCGCCGCCTGCGCGCTGGCCGAGGCGAGCGCGGCCTTCGCCGGCGAGGATTCCGACCTCGGCTATTTTCTCGGCAAATCTTCGCGCCTGAGCCGTTATGCCGCATCCGGACACGATTCGGAAATGCGCGCCTTGAATCTGGCGCTCGACATCGCGGCGGCGGCCGCGTCCAAACTGGATATGTACCGCGATTACAACCGCAAGAGTTTCAGCACCGCCAACGGCGTGCGCTACCACGAGGCGTTCACCGAATTCGGCGCCAGTTACCGGCGCGAACGCGAGGCGGCGCAGGCCACGGGACGCTGATTTTCCGTGACGGCGCGGAGCACCGGATCGCCATCAATTTTTACACCATTTTTCGAGGGAGAACACGGGTTTTCATGGGACAACTTCATATTCGCGGCGGTGTGGTGCCGAAGGGTTCGATTCATATCGGGGGCAATAAAAACGCCGCGCTGCCGATGCTGGCGGCCAGTCTGCTGGCCGAGGGGCCGGTCACCATCCGCAACATGCCCGACATTCTCGATGTCCGCACTATGATGGAGATCATCCGGGCGCTGGGCGGCAAGGCGGATTTCGACGGTCATACCGCCGTCATCGACGCCTCGGGCGTCGATTCCACCGAAATCCCGCGCGAGTTATGCGCCAAAGCCCGCACCTCGATTCTGTTTGCGGCGCCGCTGGTTGCGCGTTATGGCGCGGCGACGCTCTATCCGCCGGGCGGGGACGTGATCGGCCGGCGTCGGCTCGACGGCCATTTTTACGGGTTGGAACGGCTCGGGGCCAAACTCGAATACCGCGACAGCACCTACTGCTTCACGCTGCCGGAGCGCCTGAAGGGGCGCGATCTTTTTCTGGACGAGGCCAGTGTGACCGCGACCGAACAGATCATGATGGCGGCGGTGCTGGCCGGAGGCCATACGACCTTGCTCAATGCCGCCTGCGAACCGCATGTGGTCGACCTCGGCGAGATGCTCAATGCCATGGGGGCCTTCGTAACGGGCCTCGGCAGCAACACCATCGAAATCGACGGCGTGGAGCATCTGCACGGCTGCGAATGCGCGGTTCAGGGCGATCATATCGAGGCGGGCAGCTTTCTCGCGCTCGGCGCGGCGCTGGGCGGCGAACTCGAAATCACCGGCACGGTGCCGCGCCACTACTGGATGCTGCGCCGGGTGTTCGAGCGGTTCGGCATCGAAATGACGCTTCAGCCCGACCGGATCGTGCTGCCGGGCGGTCAGCGGCCCCGGGTCCGGCAGGACTTCGGCGGGCATATTCCGGTGATTGCCGACGGACCGTGGCCGCAATATCCGAGCGACATGATGAGCTGTACCATTGTGATGGCGACGCAGGCCGAGGGATGTGCGCTGTTTTTCGAGAAAATGTTTGAAAGCCGGATTTATTTCGTCGACCGGCTGATCGACATGGGGGCCAATGCGATCGTCTGCGATCCCCACCGGGTGGTGATTTCGGGGCCGTCGAAACTGCGCGGCGCGACGGTGGCGAGTCCCGACATCCGGGCGGGAATGGCGATGGTGATCGCCGGGCTGTGCGCCGAGGGCGAGAGCGTGATCCGTTCGAGCGAAACCATCTACCGCGGCTACGCCAATCTGGTGGAAAAACTGCAGGGGCTCGGATTGGCTGTCGCGGAACGGGCGTGAACGTCGCTCCGAGCGTCCGGACGCGGCGCATATCCGGCGAAAAAAATGCGTTTCCGATTGTAAATCGCCGCTTGCGGTGTTATATTGCACGATAATGGGTGAATTCATTGCCGGAGGGAGCCGGAGTATCATGAAAACGATGCAGCAGATCGCCGATGAGTTGGGATTGGCGCGTTCGACCGTATCGCTGTGCCTGTCCGAAAGTCATCGCAATTACCGCATCAGCGCGGCCACGGTGCAACGGGTGCGCGATTATGCCGACAAGGTCGGCTTCGTCCCCAACCGCATGGCCGGTAAGCTCGGCAAGGACAACAATCCTCCGGTGGGCCTGATCATCAATCAGGACGGCAGCTTCGAAAAGAGCGCCGTCGCGTTGCGCTATGCGATGAACCGGCTCCATGAGAGCCGCCGGGATTTCGTGATTCAGGGCTTCATCGGCGGGCGTCTGCTTCAGACGGTGCGGATGCTCAAGGGCCTTCAGCTCCGCGAGCTGATTATGTTCGGGATTCTCAACGAAACCGTCCATCGCGGCGGAGATGTCCGCGACGGCGTGCTGATGTCCGGCGACGGCGGCAAGCTGGCGGCGTTGCTCAAGGATGTGAAATTCTACAGTGTCGACTACTGTTTTCCGGTGCCGCC
The DNA here is from genome assembly GCA_036677805.1 of Victivallaceae bacterium. GTDB lineage: Bacteria > Verrucomicrobiota > Lentisphaeria > Victivallales > Victivallaceae > SIG78. Next base: position 188,234 of record JAVBVS010000024.1, read on the forward strand.
GGACGGGGTGCGAAACATCACCCGGATGGGGATCGACCGGCTGGCGACCCGGGTCGAACTGATGGAAGAGCTGCGCGCTGCGGGCAAGGGCAACTTCATGTGCGACGTGTCGGTCGAGGATGAGGAAAAATTGGTGGCGCGCAAGCTGATTTTCGACCGGCGTCAGATTCTGCGTCAGGATTTCGTCGCGCGCAACGAATTCGATGTGGGCCGCCGCTATGCGGAAATGGTGCTGCGCGACTGCAATCATCTCAAAGTGCGCACCATTCTGCTGAATGACGACCGGATTGCGGTCGGATTGATCGACGAGCTCCAGAAAAATGGCGTCAAGGTGCCGGATGAGCTTCAGGTGATCGGCTTCGACAATCTGGTCGACTCGCCTTATTTCAAGGTGCCGCTGACCACGATCGAAGTGCCGGTGCTGGAGAATACGCGCAAGGTGCTCGATCATATTCTCAAAGGTGTCGAACTGCCGCCGCAGACCGTGAACCGCGCCAACATCATCTGGCGGGAATCGGCCCGGCTTTGAGGCCGCGGTTGGACGAGACGATACGGAAAAAGCGGAAGCCGGGGATGCCCTCGGCTTTTTTCTTGGCGGAAATCAGTCGCAGTAGATGATGTGCATGCAGTTGTCGCAGTAGCTGATGGCGCCCGATCGGGCATAGTTCAAGGTCTGAGGGGTAAGGCGCAGGTGGCAGTGCCCGCATTTGTCGGCTTCGACCCGGACCAGCGGGATGCCGGCGTTCTTCTTCAGGATCATCTCATACCGCGACAGCAGTTCGGAATCGACCATGTTGCGCAGTCCGCCGCGTCCGGAATCGAGCTCGCTGATTCGTTTCTGGACGTCGGCGCTCAGGAATTGAAGCTCTTCGAGTTCATCGCGCAGCCCGGCGCTGACGGTCTTGGCCGACTGTTCGGCTTCGCGGATGGCGGCGCCGTCGGCGTCGATCATATCCATCAGCTCCAGCGCCCGGGTTTCAAGCGTGCTGATCGAATCCTTGAGCATGGCAATGCTCGCCAGCATGGCCTGATATTCGCTGTTTTTCTTGACCAGCGCGGACTGTTGCTCCAGCTTGGTGATCTTGTCGGCCAGGCCCTGGGCTTCGGCTTCATTCTGTTTGAGTTCGCGTTCGTGCGTCTGGCGGGCGTCGCGGGCATTTTTGACTTCGGCTTCGATGGCGGCGATCCGGTCTTTGACGGCAACGGTTTCCTTGGGAATCATGATCAGGCGTAATTTCAGGTTGCGGATTTCCAGGTCGAGTTCCTGCAGCTTCAGTAAGTTTTCCGCCCAAATCGCCGTCATGTCCGTATCCCTTTCTTCGCCGTGTCAAATTAAATCCGGCTGGTTGCCGTGCGCTCCGCGTTTGCCGGTGATGCCGAGTTTTTCGTAAGACTTCGGCGTCGCCACCCGGCCGCGCGGAGTTCGCACCAGATAGCCTTTCTGAATCAGAAACGGTTCGTAAACCTCTTCCAGGGTGCCTTCTTCCTCGCCGACGGTGACCGCGATGTTCTTGATGCCGACCGGTCCGCCGCCGAAGTTGCAGATGATCGCTTCCAGAATGCGGTTGTCGATGTCGTCGAGGCCGTCGGGGTCGATCTTCAGCATGGCGATCGCCTTGCCCGCCACTTCGCGGGTCACCACCGAATCGGCCTTGACCTGGGCGTAGTTGCGCGCCATGCGCAGCAGATTGTTGGCGATGCGCGGCGTGCCGCGGCAGCGCCGCGCGAGCTCGGTCGCGCCTTCGGCGTCGATCACGATATCGAGGATGCCCGCCGACCGCCGGATGATCTCCACCAGGCTGGCGTCGTCGTAATAATCGAGCCTCACGTTGACCGCGAAACGCGAGCGCAGCGGCGCCGAGAGCATGCCTTGGCGGGTGGTCGCCCCGAGCAGCGTGAAATGCGGGATGTTGAGTCGGACCGAACGCGCGCCGGGGCCCTGTTCGAGCACGATGTCGATGAAGAAGTCCTCCATCGCGCTGTAGAGGTACTCTTCGACCACCGGGTTGAGCCGGTGAATTTCGTCGATGAACAGGATATCGCCTTCGCCGAGGGAGGTCAGCAGCCCGGCGAGGTCGCCGGGCTTTTCCACCGCCGGACCGCTCGACGACTTGAGCGTGGCGCCGCGTTCGTTGGCGATGATATAGGCCAGCGAAGTTTTGCCCAGCCCCGGCGGGCCCGACAGCAGAATGTGCTCCAACGGCTCGCCCCGCCCCGTCGCCGCCCGGACCAGCAGCTCCAGCAGCTCCTTCGCATCGTGTTGTCCGGGGAAATCCGCAAAGCGGGCCGGACGCAGAAGATTGTCGCTGCCCGGATCGCGTTTGTTCAGGGTGGAAGTGATGAATCGTTCACTCATAATCGGGCAATTTATCGCAAAAAAAGTTTGCTTTTGCTCTCTTGTCAGGTTAAATTAAACTGTTATGCTAAGAATGTAATATGTTTTTGAACAAATTTCCAGCAGGAAACGAGAAAAAACGCAAAGAAAGGGATTTTTCACCATGAGTTGGGACGCCAAGCTGGCCACGCTGACCGCCAATACCATCCGGGCGCTGAGCGCCGATGCGATCCAGAAGGCCAAGTCGGGCCATCCCGGCATGCCCATGGGCAATGCCGATTACGCGGTGACGCTGTTCAGCAAGTATTTGCGCTTCAATCCGTCCAATCCGACCTGGATCGCCCGCGACCGTTTCATCCTTTCCGCCGGCCATGGCTCCATGCTCGAATATTCTTTGCTGCATCTCTACGGCTATGGCCTCTCCATGGACGAAATCAAGAATTTCCGCCAGTGGGGCAGCAAAACCCCGGGGCACCCGGAATTCGGCCATACTGCCGGGGTCGATGTGACCACCGGTCCCCTGGGCAGCGGCTTCGCCAGCGCCGTCGGGATGGCGATGGCGGCCAAATATCTGGGCGCGGTGACCGGGATGGGCGATGCGGGACTGCTCGACAGCAAGATTTACGTGATCTGCGGCGACGGCTGCATGATGGAAGGCGTGACCGGGGAAGCCGCGTCGCTGGCCGGCCACCAGAAGCTGGACAATATCATCTGCTTCTACGATGACAACCAGATCACCATCGAAGGCTCCACGGCGCTGGCGTTCAGCGAAGATGTCGGCAAGCGCTTTGAAGCCTATGGCTGGCGCGTGCTGAAGGTGAACAATGCCAACTGCGTCAACCACTGCGACCAGGCTCTGGCCGAAGCGGTCAAGTCCGACGGCCGCCCGACTCTGATCATCGGCAAGACCAAGATCGGCTTCGGCGCGCCCAACAAGCAGGGCAAATCCGCCGCCCACGGCGAGCCGCTCGGCGCTGAGGAAGTTGCCGCGATGAAGGCCAACCTCGGCCTGCCCGCCGAAGAATTCTACGTCGCGCCGGAAGTGACGGCGTTCTGCCGGGCGCGCGTTGCCGAAACGACCGCGGCCGCCGGGGTGTGGGACAAGAAGTTCAATGAATTCCTGAAGGCCGACGCCGCGCGCGCCGAGCTGGTGTCGAAGCTGTTGAATAAAACCGTTCCAGTCAACATTCTGGAAGAACTGCTGAAGGTTACTCCGATCGACAAGCCGACCGCCAGCCGCGCTTCCAGCGGTACCGTGCTCCAGAAGGCGGCCGAACTGATTCCGGCGCTGTGGGGCGGTTCCGCCGACCTCGCGCCGTCGACCAAGACCGACATCAAGGGCGCGGCCGGGTTTTCGCCCGAAGATCGCGCCGGGCGCAACCTCCACTTCGGGGTGCGCGAACTCGCGATGGGGATGGTGGCCAACGGCATGGCGCTGTTCGGCGCGGCAATTCCCTACAGTTCGACCTTCTTCGTGTTCAGCGACTATATGAAGCCGGGAATGCGCCTGGCTTCGCTCCAGCGGCTGCATGAAATCTATGTCTTCACCCATGACAGCTTCTATGTCGGCGAAGACGGCCCCACTCACGAACCGATCGAACAGCTGGCGATGCTGCGCAGCATTCCGGGCTTTACCGTGATCCGTCCGGCCGAAGCGCACGAAGTGGCGCATGCCTGGGCGGCGGCGCTTCAGGCCGACGGGCCGGTCGCGCTGCTGATGACCCGGCAGGACCTCGCGCCGTTCGATGCCGAAATGGCCGCCCGGGTCGATGTGGCCAAGGGCGCCTATGTATTGAGCGACGATGAAAACTTCTCGCTGATCCTGATGGCCACCGGGTCGGAAGTCGGTCTGGCGCTGAAGGCGGCGGAAATGTTCCGCGCCCAGGATATCGGAGTGCGCGTGGTGTCGATGCCGTCCTGGGAGCTCTTCCTCAAGCAGAGCGCCGAATATCAGGAATCGGTGCTGCCTTCGGATTGCGAACTCCGGGTTTCCATCGAAGCGGCGAGCACCTTCGGCTGGCATCGGTTTGTCGGCTCTGCCGGTCTGGCCATCGGGCTCGATACCTTCGGCGCGTCGGCGCCCTACAAGGTGCTGGCGGAAAAATTCGGTTTCACCCCGGAAGCGGTGGCCAAGAAAATCGTCGACCACTTCTCCGGCGGCGGTTGCGGCTGCGATTGCGGCAGCTGCGGCGGCTGCCACTAGAATCGACGACGTTTGAACCAACAAGGCAGGTATATGATGAGATGCCACATCGCGTTATGGCTGATGGGAACCGCATGGCTGGCCGGCGGCTGCGCCATGCTGCTCGAAGAACCCGAACCGACCCGGATCGATGAAATCGTCGCGGAGCACAAGCTCAAGATCAACCGGGACGAGGAATTGAATCAGCTGTGCGGCAAGGCCTGGGTCCCGGTCTACATCAAGGGGCAGGAGGGCATCGACGGCAAGAACGCCATCGAGCTGCCGCCGGAAATTCAATCCTATATCGAGTTTCACCGCGACGGCACGGTCTCCGGCTTTGCGGGCGTCAACCGTTTCACGGGATCGTTTGCGGTGACGGCGCCGAATCTGCTGCGGTTCGGCGCGCTGCAGACGACGCTGATGGCCGGACAGCACCTTGATTATGAGATGTTGTTCATGGCCCAGGTCAACGAAGTGTCCAACTTTGAATTCAAAGACGGCATGCTGGAGCTCAAGAAGCGCAATATGCTGATGCTGCGCTGCAAGCCGGTCGATCTGGCGCAGGTGCAGAAGCAGTCCGCCGCGGAAACCGCGACCCCGGTGCCGCCGGAGCCGGCGTCGAAGATTGCGCCGCGAAACGGCAGTGGTCCGGCCGCGGCCAATCCGGCGCTGCCGACGGTGGAAAATGTTTCGGGTGGCGCTGCGGCGACGGCCGGGCCGGCAGCCAAATAACCCCGGGCGGAATCGGAATTCGCCGGAATTCGGGAAATACCGGATTCCGGCGGAGTTTTTTTCAGGGCGGAGGATTGCATTTCGTGAATTGGTGTGGTATTTTAAAGATAAGACCGCCGCGCCCGGCGGCGGAAGCCAGGTTGGATACGGACGTCGCTCCGATTGGCGGCCGGGGCATGAAGAGACGATGAGCCCGGTGCGCGGCGCGATTATGACCATGAGACGAAGGGTTGAATGGAACAATATGAATGACAGGCGAGTAGTGATTACCGGATGCGGTGCGATTTCCTGCGTGGGGAACAGCGTCGCCGAGCTGTGGGACGCGGTCAGCAACGGCCGGTGCGGTATCGGGCGTATTACCCGCTTCGATACGACCGGATTTCGTTCGGAATTGGCCGGTGAAGTCAAGAATTTCGACATCACGCGCTACATGTCGGCCAAGGACGCCAAACGCATGGATTTGTTTTGCCAATATGCGATCGCCGCGGCCGATGAAGCGCTGGCGCAGGCCGGACTGCCGCTGGTGGATGAGAATTTTCAGGACGACCGGGATCGGATCGGAGTGCTGGTGTCGAGCGGTATCGGCGGGCTGGGCTCGATGTGCGAGCAGGATGCCGTCTTTTTTGAAAAAGGCCCGTCGCGGATTTCGCCCTTGATGATTCCGATGATGATCGGCGACCTGGCGGCGGGCAATCTCTCGATGCGTTATCAGGCCAAGGGACCCAATTTCGGGCTGGTTTCGGCCTGCGCGTCCGGTTGCCACTCGATCGGCGAAGCCTACTGGATGATCAAGCGCGACGATGCCGATGTCATGCTCGCCGGCGGCGCCGAGGCGGCGATTGTGCCGCTGGGATATGCCGGATTCTGCTCGATGAAGGCGATGAGTGCGCGCAACAATGATCCGCTTCACGCCAGCCGCCCCTTCGACGCCGGCCGTGACGGTTTCGTGATGTCCGAAGGCGCCGGCGTGATGGTGATTGAAGAACTCGAGCATGCCAGAAAGCGCGGCGCGGTCATTCTGGCCGAAATTGTGGGATATGGCGCGACCGGCGATGCTTACCATATTACTTCTCCGCACCCGGAAGGCGCGGGCGCGGCCCAGGCGATCCGGATGGCGCTCAAGCATGCCGGACTGGTGCCGGAAGCGGTCGATTACATCAACGCGCACGGCACCAGTACCGAGCTCAATGACAAATTCGAAACGCTGGCGATCAAGGCGGCGCTCGGCGCCCATGCCGATAAGGTTTCGATCAGCAGCACCAAGGGCGCGACCGGCCATGCGCTGGGCGCTGCCGGAGGGCTTGAATCGATCGTCTGTGTTCAGGCGATCAATGCCGGGCTGGTGCCGCCGACGATCAATTATGAAACGCCCGATCCGGACTGCGATCTCGATATTACGCCGAATCGGGCCCGGGAGCGCAAGATTGATGTGGCACTCAATATCAATTTGGGTTTTGGTGGACACAATGGGGTAGTTGCGTTCAAACGGTTTGTTTGAGAACGATTTCCAACTCAAGAGGAGACGACGTAAAATGAAAATGATGGTGATGCTGGCCGGTGCGGGAGTGTTGGCGTTGTGGATGAGCGGCTGCGCTCCGAAGTTGGATCAGACCAATTTGAGTCCGGAAGAACAGGCCTGGGCCGGGTATATCAAGCAGAATTACAAGGCCTGGAATCCGCCGCAGTCGGTGCCGCGCGGTGTGCGCCGTGCCGATTTGCCGGACAACCTTCAGCCCGATGCCTCGGCAAGCGAAGCCCCGGCTCTGAACGCTGCCGCTCCGGCGGATGAATCCGCTGCGCCGGTAGTCGGCGGTGAAGACGCCAAGACCGCTCCGGAAACCGCGATGACCGGAACTCCGGATGCCGAAGCTGCGCCGATCAGCGGCGATGTGCCGCCGCCGGCGATCGGCGCCGGTGCTGCGACTGCCGCGACTGCCGCGGCCGGCGGTTCGGAAGAAACCTATACGGTGGTGGCGGGCGATACGCTGGGCGGAATCGCTTTGAAGTTCTATGGCCGGGCGGGCGCCTGGAAGAAGATTCAGGATGCCAATGCCGATGTGCTGAAGGGCAAGACCGTCATCCGTACGGGCATGAAGCTCAAGATTCCGCGCCCGTAAGCGTGGGGCGGGAGTATTTCCCGGGATCGGACCGGGGCGGGAATGATGATCGTGCAGGAGATAATCCTGGCTGGCGACGATCCGGGACGCGGGAAGATTTGTATCCCTGCGTCCTCTTTTTTTGATGGGATTTTATGGAGACGACTTACTATTTTGAGCACGGGCTGCGGCCCGATTGGCAGATCAACGGCGTTCCGGGGTTGGATTGGCCGGCGTTGGAAGCGCTGTTGGAAACGCACTTGACGCCACGGGACAGCGGGGTGCGGATTGCCGGTGAGGATGACGCCTGCGCCCGTGCGAAGCGATTTTTCGATGAGCTCAACAGCCTTTATATGCTGCGCCATCACGAACTCGACCGGCAGGATGTCGATCAGCTGATGCGGGCTTTCCGCGACCGTGAGGACGATGAGTTGAAAGCGTTGTTCGCCGGGCGGATCAAGGTCGGCGGGCGGAAGCGGGAGATTCTGCCGCGCAGCAAGGCGCAGTTGACTTACCTTAAAATGCTGCGTTCCCGGGATGTGGTTTTCGGGGTCGGGCCGGCGGGGACGGGCAAGACTTATCTGGCGATGGCAGTGGCAGTTTCCGAACTTCTGGCCGGCAACTGCAATCGGATCGTGCTGACCCGTCCGGCCAAAGAGGCGGGCGAAAATCTCGGCTTCCTGCCCGGCAGTCTTGAAGAGAAAATCATGCCCTATTTGCGGCCGCTGTACGATGCGTTGTACGACATGCTCGACTTCAGCGAGGCGGCCAATCTGATCGAGCGCAATGTGATCGAGGTGGCGCCGCTGGCCTTTATGCGGGGCCGTACGCTGAATCATGCGTTCATCATTCTGGATGAAGCGCAGAATACCACCGAGGAGCAGATGCTGATGTTTCTGACCCGGCTGGGATACCGTTCGCGCTGCGTGATCACCGGCGATCCGTCCCAGAGCGATCTCGGACGCCATGAGCGCTCGGGACTCAAGCATGGCTTGCTCACGCTGCGGGATATTCCGGAGATCGGGATTGTCGAGTTCTCCACCCGTGACGTGGTCCGCCATGCCCTGCTCGAGAAAATCATTCATGCCTATCATACCGGCCGGGAAAGCTGAAATTCACCAAAGGAGTCTGATGTTGTCATGCAGAAGCGCAATGTGACCATTCATAATCATGCCGGGATCCATTGTCGGCCGTCGAGCGTGATCCTCAATACCGTGAACTCCGAATTTCCCTGCCATACCTTTATCCTGACCTCGGCTTCGGGCGATGAATGCGAACTCAACAGCATCATGGGGTTGCTGGCGCTCGGTCTGGTCTGCGGCGATCAGGCGCAGCTTTCGGTCGAGGGACCGGAGGAGGAAAAGGCCGCCGACCGCATTGCGGAGCTGCTGGAGCATGAATACGACTTTCCGCCCCAGAAATAAGCCGGAGACGATATGAATCGGACGGAAAAGCTGCAACTTTTCCGCCCGATTCATGGCGCCGATCTTGTCTGGCGGATTTACTTCAATCCTTCGATGGTGGGACGCTGGTAATCTTCATGCACCAGCCGCAGCCGGTTGTAGTATTCGTTGCCCCAGCCGGAAAGCTTGCCCTGCTGAAACACCACCGGCATGCACTCGTCGATGGTCGACTGGCAGTCGTGCCAGCGGGTTTCGGTGTAGTAATACCAGACATCGGGCTTGGCATAAGACACGTCGAGCGGTTCGCCCATGATTTCGCGCACCTGATCCTTGGTCATGCCGGTGCGGAGCTTCCTGGCGTTTTCAAAGTTGTCGAACTGGGAAAAATAGCCGCACCCTGCGAGCAGAAACATCAGTGCGCATGCCAGTGCCGGAATGGTTTTCATGATCTTGTCCTTTTATTTCCAGCACCGGTAGATTTGCGGCACCAGATATTTGATGACCGCCGCCGTCGGCAGCGCAAAAATCATCCCCGGAATTCCCGCGAGGATTCCGCCCAGCAGTACGACGATGATCGTTTCCAGCGTCGTCAGCCCCAGCGATTCGCCGATGATCCAGGGGTAAATGAAGAATTGTTCGATAATGCCGTTGTGAATCAGGTAAATCGCCACGATTCCGGCGATCTGGAGCGCCGACACCGCCGGACCTCCGACCGCCAGCGTCACCAGCACCGTGAGCAGCGCGCTCGACACCGGACCGATGTAGGGCAGCAGAATTCCGACCGCCGCCACCGCCGCCAGCACCGGCGCGTAAGGGACATGCAACAGGTGAAAGACCGTGCCGTAAACGCAGAAGTCGATGGCGATCATGGTCAGGTAGCCCCGCAGCCAGATGCGCAGTTTGTTGATCACCTCGCCGACGATGCGGTCGCCTTCCTGAAGATTGTTTTCGGACATCCGCGGCAGCCATTTGCCATTGAACACGGTTCGGATCAGGTAGCTGCTGGATTTCAGTCCGGCATTGGCCGAATCATTGGTGAACCCGGCGATTTTGCTCAGAAAGAGCGAGAAAAAGAAGAAGGTCAGCAGTATATTGAGCAGGAGCGCCGCGAAACGCGCCGCGAATCCGGCGAGAAACGCGAACAGACCGCCGGACTTCTTGAGCAGCAATTCCGCCAGCTGCTTCTGCGCCTGATCCTGATCGAGATAGGTGGCCAGTTCCGAAATAATGCTCGACACCAGCGGCAATTCCTGAAAGCGCTGTTTGAGATTGTTCAGGAAGCCGATCAGTTCTTCGCTGACGCCCTGAACGATGCCGCCGAAGCCTTTCGCCGCTTCTTCCCGGGGGCGGATCTCGCCGGATTTCTCCTCCGTCGGCGTCGCGACAGCGCTTTTCACCGCCGGCGCGCTGTCCGCTTCCGGCGGCGCCGCCGGGCGGACGATCGCGGTTTCCGGTCCGCGATGCGCACTCATCCAGCTGGAAAAATTCGAGCCGAGGGTGGCGAAGTAATTGCCGGCCAGCACCAGCAGCAGAATCAGTACCGCCAGACCGCCGGCCACCACACAGGATACGGTCAGGGTCGTCGCCTGGGTCGTCACCGCCTTCTGCTCCCGGCGTTTGCGCTCCTCGTCGGAAAGCGCAAACGGCTGTTTGCGGCGGAGAAAATAACGCCGCACGGCGCCGAAGGGAAACAGAACCCGCCCGATCCGGCTGATTGTCCGGGCGAAGAGGCTCGGCGGCTCCTTGAACTTGCGTTCGAAAAATTGCTCGAGCGGCAGGAACATGTAGGCCAGAGCCAGGCCGAACAGCACCGAACTCAGCCAGGTGGCGGCCATTACGAATACCGCAATGACCACCAGCGCCAGAATGATGCCGGTGCCGGACTTGATGATTTTGCTGCGGTGGTTGTACTCCGCACGCGCATCGGCTTCCAGGGCCTCGAGTTCCGCGGTGTCGAAACCCAGCGCCCGGCCGGTTTCGGCGATCATGCCGAACCGGGTGCCGCCGCCGTCGTGTTGTTCCAGGACCAGGAGCATCAGGCATTGGAGAAACTCAATCTGCCGCGCCTTGCTGTAATTTTGGAGCGCCGGCAGCGCCGCTTCCGGAGTGCCGGGAGCGCAACTGCGCAGAAATTCGATAATATACTGAATCTTGCGCTCGCTGTAATCCTGTTGTTCGAGGATCGAAACAAATCGTGCCAGCGAATGTTCGAAATCGGCTCCACCGGCCGGCATCGCGGCCCGGATCAGCGCCATGACGTGTTTTTCGTCATCTTCGAGCGAATCATGGTTTTTGAGCAGACCGGCCAGGGCGTCGAACGCCTTGTTGACCGGCTGCTCCAGAAACCTTCGCGCTTTTTCCGTGGCTTTTTTGATCATGAATATGCCGGTTTATTCCGCAACCGTGACCGGCACGGCGCTTTTTTCGACATGACCGATGATTTCCGCAGTGAATCCCTGATTGCGCGCAATCTTCAATGCCCGCGCCGCATCGGCTTCCGGGACGAACCAGACCATGCCGACGCCCATATTGAAGACGCGGTAGGCTTCCTGATGCCCGATTTCGCCCTTTTCCACCAGCAGTTTGAAGATCGGCGGCACCGGCAGCGCCTTGACCCGGTCGAATACCACGCCGATGCCGTCGGGCAGCACCCGCGGCACGTTGTCGTACAACCCGCCGCCGGTGATGTGGGCCAGGCCGTTGAGGGCGATTTTTTCCGCTATGGCCGCCTTGATCGCGGGCCAGTAGCAGGTATGGGGTTTGAGCAGTGCCGCGCCGACGCTTTCGCCCAGTTCCGGCAACACGGTGCGGACGTTGTAGCCGCAGCGTTCGAAGACGATTTTGCGCGCCAGACTGTAGCCGTTGGTGTGCAGTCCGTTGGAGCCCAGGCCGATGGCGATGTCGCCGGGCATGATTTTCTCGCCGGTGATGAGGTTGTCCTTTTCCACAATCCCGGTAATCACGCCGACCAGATCGAAATCGTTGCCGTACATGCCGGGCATCTCGGCGGTCTCGCCGCCGAGCACCGCGCAGTTCATGGCTTTGCAGGCATCGGCGATGCCGCCGAGCACTTCTTCATACAGCGGCGACCGCAGTTTGCCGATGCCGATGTAATCCATGAAGTAAACCGGTTCCGCACCCTGGACGGAAATATCGTTGATGCAGTGGTTCACAATGTCATAGCCGACGCTGGCGTATTGCTCCATCTGCATCGCGACCATGAGCTTGGTGCCGACGCCGTCGATGCTCGACACCAGCACCGGATGCTTATAACGGGAGAGGTCGATCTGAAACAGTCCGCCGAAGCCGCCGATGGGGGCGAGCATTTCCGGACGGCGCGACGCCGTGATTTTGGCTTTGACGCGGTCCAGCAGGTCATGCGCCAGATCGATGTCCACGCCGGCTGATTTATAAAGATCACTCTTGATGATTTTGTCGCTCACGTTGCTTCATCCTTCGCTGGGGTTTGGTGATATATTAATGTACTGCCTGAAACCGGATTTTGCAAGGCTCCGGCGCGGAAAGGCGTTATTTGAACACCTCGAGAATGGCTTTTTCCTTGCCGATCACGGTCAGCTGATCGTCCTCCTGAAGCACCATGTTGGGGTCCCATACCGTGGAGATTTCCTGACCCGGTTTCTTGACCAGCAGGATAATGATGTTGTAGCGGTTGCGCAGATCCAGCTCCCGGATGGTCTTGTTGACCATGGCTTCCGGAATCTTGACTTCGGCGATATAGGAGCCCTTGAATTCAAACATATCGGTAATTTTGCTCATCGACAGCCGCTTGCACAGGCGTTCGGCCACGTCCTGGTCGGGCTGGATCACCATATCCGCGCCGAGGCGCAGCAGAATCCGCTTCTGAATCGAGGTGTTGGCTTTTACATAGACCTTGCCCGCGCCTTCCTGTTTGGCCAGCGTCAGCGCCAGAATCAGGTCTTCAAAATGCGAACTCATGCCGATGATGATCGCATCGAACTTTTTCACGTCCAGTTCCCGGATCACGTCGGGATTGCTGACGTCGGCCACCAACGCCTCGGTCACCTTGTCGCGGATGCCCATGATCGCTTCGCGGTCGCTGTCCACGACCACCACATGATGACCGGCGGCGCTGAGCTCCATCGCAACCTTGGCCCCGAACGATCCCGCTCCGAATACCGCGTATGCTCCCTTCATCGACACTCCTCCTATCCGATGATAATCCGTTCTTCGGGATAACTGATTCGGCTTACCTTTTCCCGGCCCAGCAGGAACAGGAACATGGTGAACGGTCCGATTCGCCCGAGGAACATGTAAATGATCAGCAACAACTTCGCCGCCGGCGGCAGCGTCGGGGTCAGCCCCATGCTCAACCCGGTCGTCGAAAGCGCCGAGGTGGTTTCAAACATCACCGCCAGCGACGGCGCCGCAACCCAGACCATCATCACCGCGGTTCCGGCCATCACCAGCAGTACGAATGTCACGATGATGGTGAATGATTTCAGAATGTTGCTCATCGGAATTTCGCGCCGGAAAATCAGCACCCGGTTGTTGCCCATGAGCGTGTTAATCAATGCCAGTGCGGCCAGCGCCACCACGGTGGTTTTCATCCCGCCCCCGGTCGATCCCGGAGACGCGCCGATCATCATCAGCAGAATCAGCAGCGAATTGCTGTTCTGCGACAGATTGCCGATGTCCACCGAGTTGAAGCCCGCGGTCCGGGCTGAAACCGACTGGAAAAATGCGTCGATCCAGTGCAGCGGCTCGCGGCCGTTCAGATATTCAAACCCATGCAATCCGATCGCGCCGAGGCCAATCAGGATAATCGAGGTGATCAATACCATCCGGGTGTGAATTTTGAGCATGCCCTGCTTGCGGTCGAAGTGCGTGAGGTCATAGATGACGTAAATGCCGAGTCCGCCGGAAAAGATCAGCGTCATCACCGTGATCTTGATCAGCGCGGACATGCCGACAAAACTGGTATCGAACGGACTGAAGCCCGCGTTGCAGAAGGCCGAAATCGAGTGAAAAATACCGTAATAACAGCTTTGCATGAAAGTGAAGCGCCCGTCCAGCATGAAGCCTGCGATCAGCACCATCGCGCCCACGGCTTCAATACCGAAGACATAGGTCATGACCGTTTTGAGCAATCCTTCGGTATGGCGCATGGAAAAGTTGTCGCTCAGATTCGACATGATCATGGTGTTGCCGAAACTCATGCCTCGTCCCAGCCATAAAATAATGGATGCGGTAAGGGTGATGATGCCGATGCCGCCGAGCTGGATCAGAATCAGCACTACAATCTGTCCGGTCAGCGTGAAATGCGACATGGCCACCGTGGACAGTCCGGTGACGCAGACTGCGCTGGTCACGGTGAACAGCGCATCAATCCAACCCAGCACCCCGCCGCTTTCATAGCATATCGGCAGTTTCAATACCAGCGTTCCCGCTGCGATCAGCAGGGCGAAGGAAAAAATAAAATAAAGCTGACTTTGTTTGACCAGACTGATAAACACGTTTTACAACTCCGTTTTTTTCAGATCAATCGAGGTAAAGTCGAAACGGTTTCCGCTTTCCGAATATTCGATCACGCTCAGCGTACCGTTCCGGGTCACGCTGCCGGCGCAATTTTCCCCGCGTCCCGAGGCGTCCACCCGGCAATAAGGTTTGTGCACATGTCCGCAGAGCACCAGGTCGATGGCATGGCTCCGCATCAGCCGCACAATGTTTTTCTGCCCGAAAAGGCGGTGCCGCATCCGCAGCACCGGGTGCTCTTCCAGCATCGGATAATGCGACAGCAAAATCCGGGGCCGCAGTTTGGGGCCGGCGCACAGCTCCCGGAGCCAGGCATCGTCGGTTGCGCTGACAAAGCCCCAGGAACAGAGCAGATTCGATGGGCGGCTGGTATTGAGCAGCAGGAAGTCGATTTCCCCCACTGTCCGCACCAGCGGCAGCTCCTCAAACCGGAATCCGGGCGCATTGAGCCTGGCCACGGCGTCGCGTACCGCCCGTACGCATCGGGGCCGCCGGACATAACAGTCGTGATTGCCCGGCAGATAAAAAAACGGAATTCCGGCTTCCCGCAGCGGCTCCAGCAGCGGCAGCACCCGGGCAAACTCCCCCGGCTGTCCGGTCGAGGTCAGGTCGCCGGTGCAGACCACGACATCGGGCCGGATTGCCAGCGTGTATCGGACCGCGCGCTCCAGCAGCGCCAGGTCGTGCCGGAACCGCCGCCGGAACCGGTAGTTGAAAACCCCGACCCAGCGCTTGTCGAAATACGCCAGAAAATCCTCCGCCGGTCCGCCCGCGTGCGGATCGGAAAAATGTACGATCTTCATCGGACGTTCCTCGCCGGAACCGCCGTCCGGCGGTGGTCTTTTCGTCCGGAGTTCCGCGGAATACTCCCGAGCAGCACGATTCTCATTCTCCTGATCTTTCCGGAATTGGCCGTCGCGCGACGCTCAGCGCAGACTGTCTTCGGCGCGCTGGAACGCGCGCCATGAGCCGTAGGCCTGTTTCAGCTTTTCAACCTCTTCCGGCGTGGACAGCAGCAGCGAGCGGCGGAAGAATCCTTCTGCGACCCGGTTGACCCGCCGCCGCCAGAAATCGTCGGGCGCGGCGAACGCCAGATTGTTTTTGAGCTCGCCATTGTACAGCATATAATAAAAATACTGGTCCCCCCGTCCGATGGCGAGCCCGGCCGCATCGACCAGAGGCCGCGCCATTTCGGGCGTGACCGCGGCCAGCACCACGCGCTCATTGCGGGTCTTGCCGTCGGGGGATGTGATCTGGAATTCGATCAAGCCGTCGCCGGTTCGGGTCACCGTGGCCTTGCCGCCGGCGAATTCAAAGCTCCGACCCTTCAATTTGGAGTCATTTTTCTTCAATTCTTCGGACAGATAACGCCCCTGACCGGCCGCGAGATCAAGCCGCCGGGCGTAATCGACCAGCGTCAGGGCCGCCTCTGCCCGGTTCGGATAATCCTTGACCCGCGCCGGCTCCTGGCGCGCGGCCTGAATGGCTTGACGGAAGCGGTTCCAGTCCTCTTCGGCCCCGCTTTTCGCAGCCCGGATCATCAGGTAGTCGAGCAGTTCCATTTTGCGCGGCAGATCGGCGCGGTAATTTTCGTCGGAGGACTCGGCGCGTTCCGTCTCCATCCTGGCCAGCCCCGCAATCCGTTGCTGAAGGGCGGCCCGGGCGGTTTCGCGGCGCTGTTTTTCGATATCGGCGCGGTAAGTCTGAATCAGCGGCGTCCGGGCCGGCGCCACATTGCAGCGTTCGTCGCAGTCGATGTAAGCGGCCTCCAGATTGTCCAGAAATTTGCGTTCTTCCGGCGTTTCCGGCCGGAGCGAGACCCGGGTGAATTCCCCCAGAAAGCGGATTTCATTGGCAAACAGCAGTTCCTGCAGACGGTTGGCTTCGCGCATGAAAGCGCTGATTTGCGGCACTTCGATCTGGGGCACCGGCAGCGGCGCCGGCGCTTCCGGCACCGCCGCCGCATTCTTGACCGCCGGCGAGATCGGCGGTGTCGCAGGGCGCAGGACCGGCGCCGGTTTGGGTGCCGGCGCAACGGCGGTTCGCGGCGGCGCCGCGTTGCGGCCGCTCAACAGCCAGTACCCGCCGAGGACGAGCAACAGCAGAATCACGGCGATTACGGTCGCCCGGAGCAGGAAGAAATTGTCGCTTTTGTCTTCACCGTCCCGGGGTTCCGGCGGCTCCAGAGTTTCTTCCGGGATGGCGTCGGATTCCTCCGGTTGGGATGCGCCGGTTTCGGCCGCGTTCCGGTCTTCGTCGGCGGCTTCCGGGATGGCGACCTCGGTTTGAGGCGCCTCGGCTTCCGGCGCGGCGGAATGGAGTTTCAATGCGATCGCCGGTCTGGCGGCGGTTTCGGTCGCGGATTCGGGTTTTGTCGCGGCCGCTTCGTCCGGCGCCTGCGCTTCCGGCGGCGTTGCCGCCGGTTCCGGAGCGGCCGATTCCGCGGGCTTGAGCTTGAGGGAGAGTTTGGTATGCGAAGAAGGCATGAGTACTTTGGCTTGCGCGGAAGCTCCGCCCATGCCGCCGCCCAGCCCCCCGCTCAGACCGCCGCCGAGGGTGCCGGAATTGCCGGAAAGCGTCTGTGCCAGGCGGCCGGAAGGGGTGTTGCCGCCAAGCCCGGCATTCAATCGGGGCATGCTGCCGGACAGCGTGTTGCCGGAACGGCCGCTGAGATAGGCCTGAAGCGCGGCGGAAAGTTCCTCGCAATTCTGATAACGGTTGGCCGGACTCCGCGCCATCATTTTGAGGATGATGTCGTTGACCGGGCGCGGGAGCAGGGGATCGAGCTCAATGGGCGGACGCAGCGTGCCGACCAGATGCTGGCGGGCGATCTCATCGGTGTTTTCGCCGTTGTAGGGGAAGCTTCCGGTCACCAGATGGTAAAAGGTGGCGCCCAGACTGTAAATGTCGCTGCGGGTGTCGGTGACCACGCCGGTCAGCTGTTCGGGGCTGATGTATTGCGGGGTGCCGACCACCATGTCGCTGTCAGTGTTGACGTCTTCGCCGAAAACCTGAGACAGACCGAGGTCGGCGAGCTTGATCCGGTTGTTGCCACAGCGCATGATGTTGTCGGGTTTGATGTCGTGATGGATGAGCTTCTGCTCTTTCCAGGCGCAGTCGAGGGCGTCGGCCACCTGCATGATGACCCGGCAGGCCTCGTCGGCGGGAATGCGTCCCTGATCCTGGAGCGCCTGCTTCATGGTCTGGCCGTCGATGTACTCCATCGCAAAATAAAAGAGGCCCTCATCTTCCCCGACGGCATAGGCCTGCACAATGTTGGGATGGTTGAGCTTGGCCGCCGAACGCGCTTCGCGGATGAAGGCCTTGACCGATTCGGTTTCCTGCGAATATTCCGGGCTCAGCACCTTGATCGCCGCCGGCCGGTCGAGCGAGAGCTGGTGGGCCAGAAAGACGATGCCCATGCCGCCGGAGCCGATTTTCCGGATGATCAGGAAATCGCCGATGACCGCGCCGGGGTCGAACCGGGTATTGGGGGCGGTGACCTTTTCCCCGCAATAAGCACAAGTGGCCGCGACTCCGGGTTCCCAATCCTCAGTAGCGATGATGCCCCGGCAGTGCGGACATTGGAATCGTATCATTTTCGCTCCGTTGTCCGTCGAAAACAGGTTATGATTTTACAACTTCGCTGGTAATATACTTCCCGATTGTCGTTTAGCCCAACTTTTTCCGGCCGAAATCAGGGAAAAAACGCTTTTTTTTGTAAAATATGCCGTACGGGACGCCTGCCGCGTTCATTTCCCGGCCGGCGGCGGCAGGAAGTCGGGAATCCGGTCGGGCCGGCGGGTGAAGATTTCCGGCATCTGCCGGATCAGCGGCAACAGCGCGCTGCCGCTGCGGCAGAAGGCCGTCCTGGTCAGCACCGGCCGGTAACGGCCTTCGCGGATGGACTCTTGGTCGGGCGTCACGCCGTCAACGGCGATGATTTTCAATCGGGACGAACCCGCCAGCTCCCACGAACCGAACAAAATCAGCCCCTCCGTCCCGGCCGCCAGCGCTTCGGCCTCCGCCAGTTTGCGGTAGACGATCATGCCGGGCAGGATTTCATCGCCCGGCTTCGGCGGCTCCGGATGCAATAGTTTCCAGCCCATGATCCGGTTCAGGAAAACCCGGCCGCCGGGCGCTTCCGGCGGCACCCCGGCGCGCACCACCGGCAGGTCGGGCAGCCCCAGCTGCTTCCAGTTGTCGATCTTTCCCGAGTAGATACGCTTCAACTCCGTTGCGGTCAGCCGTTCCAGGCCGAAGTCGCGCGGCACCGCGATCAGCACCGGTTCCAGCGCGTAGGGCACGACCGTGAAATCGTTGCCGAAAGTGAGTTCGTCCCCGGCGCTGGTGACGGCGGCGTCGCAACCGTTGTCCGGCGCGGTCAGCGCTTCCGGCTCCAGCCGCTTGATTTCAAACGCTCCGGGATGGCTTTCGCTCCAGAGCATCACCGCTTCGCGCAGGATCGGATCGCCGCCGATGGCGTCGCCGATGACCGCGCTCCGCACCGGTTTTTCCGCTGTTTCCGCCGCCGGTTCCGCCGCCGCGGCGGCGGTTGCCAGGGCGATTGCCGCCAGCCATGCCAATCCGAATTGTTGCAACATGCCGGAACTCCATCCGTTCCATCGCTGAAAAAGCCCGAATACAAGTATCTTTGAATGTAACCGCACTTCCTTGTAAAGTCAAATGCTTTTCCGGTAAAAAAAAGGCTTTTCGGGCGGCCGTAAGCTTGCGAAAAGTTCGAAACCGGATTATAGTATACTGTTTTATTTTGCTATGAGTCAAGTCGATCGACAGCTAACTTGCAGGAGGAGTGTTCATCATGGCGGAACCGATGCCGTGTCTCACCCAAATTGCGCCGGAACCCGGGAATCTGATCCGCGGTCTTCAGGCGATTCAAGCCGCTTCCGGCTTCGTCTCCGACGATGCCGTCCGGGCCGCGGCGGAATATTTCGGCGTCGCGCCGGTGGAGGTCGAGGGCGTGTTGAGTTTTTATGCGCAGTTCAAGCGGGTCAAGCCCGGAAAGTTCCGGATTTCGATCTGTGACGGCACCGCCTGTCACATCAAGGGTTCGCCGTTGATCATGGAGTGGATCGCCAATGAACTCGGTATCCGGGCCGGGGAGACCGACCGGGAAGGTCGTTTTTCGCTGGAAAAAGTCGCCTGCCTCGGCTGTTGCAGTCTGGCTCCGGTGATGAGCGTCAACGGCACGGTGTTCGGCAAGCTCGACCGCAAAAACACCGTCCGGATTCTGAAGGAGTATCGCGCCAAATGAACGTTTCCGATCAAATTGTAAAAATTCGCCTCGGAACCGCCAGCTGCGGCATTGCCGCCGGCGCCGCCGCCGTGCTCGATCGGTTGCGCGAACGGGCTGCCGGCGTGACGGTCGAAGAAGTCGGCTGTATCGGCCATTGCTATGCCGAGCCGCTGGCCGAGGTTGTGCTGCGGAGCGGCGAATCGGTTTTTTACGGCAATCTGACCGCCGGGGACGGCTGTCTTGACAATATGCTCGCGCTTGGTGAAGCGGACCGTTTCACTGTCCCGGAAATCCGCCGCCGCAAAACTCTGAACCGTGTGCTCAAGCTCGCCGGGCGGATCAATCCGATCAGCCTGGAGGATTATCGCGCCGCAGGCGGCTATCAGGCGCTGGCCAGGGCCTTGGCCATGTCGCCGGAAGCGATCGTGAACGAAATCAAGGCGTCCGGTCTGCGCGGCCGCGGCGGCGGCGGATTTCCCGCCGGCATGAAATGGGGCTTCCTCGCGGCCAAAACCGCGCCGGAAAAAATCGTGATCTGCAATGCCGACGAGGGCGATCCCGGCGCGTTCATGGATCGCTCGCTGATGGAAAGCGCTCCGCATCAGGTGCTCGAAGGCATGCTGATCGCCGCGGCGGCAACCGGCGCGACCAGGCTTTTCATCTACTGCCGTGCGGAATATCCGCTGGCGATCAAGCATCTTACGATCGCGATCGAGCAGATCGTGGCGGCAAAACTCAACGTCGTTTATGGCCGGACGCTCGACATCATCATCAAGGAAGGCGCGGGCGCTTTCGTCTGCGGCGAAGAGACCGCGCTGATCGCGTCGCTCGAGGGCCGGCGCGGCACGCCGCGATTCCGGCCGCCGTTTCCGACCGACAGCGGCTATCACAATTTGCCGACGATGATCAACAATGTCGAAACCTTCGGCAACGTGCCCGGCATCATCGCCGACGGGGCCGCGGCCTATGCCGCGGTCGGAACCGCCAACAGCAAGGGCACCAAGATTTTCGCGCTGGCCGGAGACCTCAAATATCCGGGACTGGTCGAGGTGCCGATGGGCATCACGCTGGCGGAGATCGTGTTCGACATCGGCGGCGCCGAGCGTGACCAGGTCAAGGCGGTGCAGACCGGAGGCCCCTCCGGCGGCTGCATTCCGGCGGAACTCTTTGATACGCCGGTCGATTACGATTCGCTGCGCACGCTGGGCGCGATCATGGGGTCGGGCGGGCTGATCGTCATCGGCAAGCACCGCTGCATGGTCGAAACCGCGCGCTATTTCCTTGACTTCACCCGGCGCGAATCGTGCGGCAAATGCACCTTCTGCCGGGTCGGCACCACCCGCATGTTCGAAACGCTCGAACGCATCACGCAGGGGCACGGCACGCTGGAGGATCTCGATTTTCTCGAAACGCTGGGCAACAAGGTGCGCAAGGGGTCGCTCTGCGGTCTCGGCCAAACCGCGCCCAATCCGGTGCTGGCGACGCTGCGCTATTTCAAGAACGAATACCTCGATCATGTGGAACGCCACAGCTGTTCCGCGCTCGAGTGCAATGCGCTGGTCGATGTTGCGCTTGACCGGAGCAAGTGCATCAAGTGCCGGTTGTGCATCAAGACCTGTCCGGCCGGAGCCATCAGCGACGATTTCGTCGTGGACAACGCCAAATGCACCCGCTGCAACAGTTGTATTGAAATTTGCCCGAAACGCGCGATTGCGCGGATCCCGCGGGCGGAGTGTAAGGATCGGCAATGATGAGTCAGGACCAAACTTTCGAATTCACCATCGACGGGCGGACCGTCCGCGCGCTGCCGGGGGAGACCATCCTCGCGGTGGCGTCGCGGGAAGGGATTGCGATCCCGAGCCTGTGTTTCCATAAAAAAATATCCCACAACACCAGTTGTTTCGTCTGTGTGGTCAAGGATTGCAGGAGCGGACGCTTCCTGCCGAGCTGCGCGGCGCTGCCGACTCCGGGTCAGGCGGTCGACGCTTCCGGCGACGAAGTGCGCGACATGCGCAAGACCGCGCTGGAGCTGCTGCTTTCCGAGCACTCCGGGGATTGCGAAGCGCCGTGCACCGTCGCCTGTCCGGCCCATGCCGCGGTCGAGGAGTATGTGCGCGCCGGACGCGACGGCGACTGGAAAAAATGCCTTGAAATCGTGAAGGAACGCATTCCGCTGCCGATGAGCATCGGCCGCGTCTGCCCGCGCTTCTGCGAAAAGGAGTGTCGCAAGAATATTTTCGGCAAGCCGGTTGCGATCAACGATTTCAAGCGCCTGGCCGCCGATTTGTACTATCGCGATTACATGGAAGCTCTGCCGCCGGAAACCGGCAAGCGCGTGGCTATTGTCGGCGCCGGTCCGGCCGGTTTGTCGGCCGCCTATTTTCTGCGCCGCAACGGCGTGGCGGTCAAAGTCTACGAACAGATGCCGGAACCCGGCGGCATGCTGCGCTACGGCATCCCGGAGTACCGGCTGCCGAAGCGTGCCGTGCTCAATGTCGAACTCGCGCATTTCCGGAAAATGGGCGTGGAGTTTGAATTCAACGCCGTCCTCGGCAAGAATCTGACGCTGTCATCGCTTGAAGCCGAATACGACGCCGTGGGCATCGCCGTGGGCTGCTGGCAGTCGGCGGGACTGCGCTGTCCGGGCGAAGCGCTGGCGACCCCGGGAATCGATTTCCTGCGCGAAGTGGTGCTCCATGACGGCGCGGTGAAGAATCCGGGCAAGGTGGTGGTCATCGGCGGCGGCAACACCGCGATGGACTGCGTGCGCACTTCGATCCGGCTCGGCGCGCCGGAAGTGCTCTGCTTCTACCGCCGGACCGAAGCCGAAATGCCGGCGGAAAAAATTGAAATTCAGGAAGCGCGCGAAGAGGGCGTGGATTTTCAGTTCCTGCTGGCGCCGGTGAAACTGCGGCGGGAAAATGGCCGGCTGGTGCTGACCTGCCAGCGCATGGAACTCGGCGAACCCGATGCTTCGGGCCGCCGCCGGCCGGTGCCGGTGCCGGGCAGCGAATTCGATACCGCAGCCGACACCGTGATCGCGGCGGTCGGTCAGAATGCCGCCGTGCCCGAAGGGGTGAAGGTCAACCGCTGGGGCTGCTGCGAGGCGGCGGCGGTCGACATGAAGGTGGACGGCAGGATTTTCGCCGCCGGCGACTGCGTGAGCGGCGCGGCGACGGTGGTGGAGGCGGTCGCTGGCGGCCGGATCATGGCCCTCGGCATGATCGCCTTCATGAACGGCGTCGAACCGTCGGCGGAGACGGCGATCAATGTGTCGCGCGGCAACTGGCGGGGCATGGCGCCGGAGGATGTGGTCAAAATTCACGATTCCGTCTCCGACGAGGAGCGTGTGCCGCAGCCGCTGATTGCGCTTGAGGCGCGCCGGACTACCTTCGAGGAAGTTTCCGGCACGATCGGCCGGGAGGCCATGGAGTCCGAAGGCCGCCGCTGCATCGAATGCAGCTGCACCGACAAGCACGACTGCCGGTTGAAGAAGAACGCCGAAAAGTGCGGCGCCTGTCCCGACGCGATTCGCGGCATGAAGCTCAAGCCGGTGATGGATACCCGTCATCCTGAAATTCTTCAGGATACCGGCAAATGCGTGAAATGCGGCATTTGCGTCAAGGTCTGCAAGGAAGTGGTCAATCAGAATCTGCTGTCGCCGCAGAAACGCGGCTTCGACACCTATATCGGAACCGCGTTCAATCAGGGCTTGCCGCTCAGCTGCGCGCAATGCGGCGCCTGCATCGACGCCTGTCCGACCGGCGCGTTGGACTGGAAGGACAAAACCCGGCGCAAGAAATCCTGATTCCAGGAGTGTGTTATGTCAGGCGGTACGGCGGCGGACTTTGGTCTTGCCGCCGCATTTTTTGCCGCCCGGCAAGGGCGCGCAAAGTCAGCCCAGATGACTGTTGCGCCAGGCGCGCGGCGATTTGCCGGTGGCCTTTTTGAAATTGGCGGTGAAGTGGCTCTGAGTGCGGTAGCCGAGTTGAAAGGCGATGGCGTCCAGAGGCAATTCATTGCGCCGCAGCAGACGGCAGGCTTCCTCGATGCGGAGCCGGTTCAGGTAACCGGCGTAGGTGATGCCGCATTGCTGCGGAAAGAGGTGCAACAGCCGGGAGCGGCTGATGAAGACCCTGGCCGCCACTTCGGCGGCGGTGATCTTGCGCTGGAAGTTTTTGCGCATGAACTCGACGGCCCGCGCGATGCGGGGATCCTCGGGCCGGGCGGCGCTGCCGGCGTAGGCGTCGTCGATGGTGTCGCTGAGAATCTGCCGGATGATTGCGGCCAGGCTGGCCACGCGCTGGGAATTGAGTTCCGGCAGATCGGCGTCCGCCGGATCGCCCGGTTTGCGGTAAGGTCCGCACAGCACCGCGCCGAGGCAGAGTCCGTTGCGCCGGAACGGCACCAAGAGTTCGGTGGCGCCCGCCGGACAGCGCGCCTCAAAGTAATCTTCGTGGGCGGCCAGCGCGGCGGTCAGCGTTTTGCGGTCGTGTTCCATGCAGATTTTTTCCATGCCGGGCAGGGCTTTCCGGCGATGGCAGAAGGCGCATTCGTGTTTGGCCACGTTTTCCGAAAGCCGTTGCTCGACGGCGAGTTGCGATCCGGCTTTCCAGCAGCAGTGAACCTGAAAACTTTCTCCCAGCAGCTGCAATCGTTCCCGCAGCAAGGCAAAGATTTCATCAGCCATAATATGCGGTCTCCGTGTTGGTTGCCCGACTAAGTTAGCACTATTTTGATAAAAAGCAACACTAAAATGGTGGCATCCGCCGATTTTTTCAAGTATACTATGAATAAGACCTGAAACAACACCAACGGAAAGGACGCCTTCCATGAAAAAGAGCTTTACCCTTATTGAACTGCTGGTTGTGATCGCGATCATCGCGATTCTGGCCGCAATGCTGTTGCCCGCGCTTTCTGCGGCCCGGTCCCGGGCCAAGGATGCCAACTGCCGCAACGCCCTGAAGCAGGTCGGGATTTATTCCCACCTCTATTCCGATGCCAACCAGGAATATCTGGTCTATGCGCCATTTGAAAGCGGCAGCACCGTAGGCTGGGCGCGGCTGATGGTGCGGAGCGGAATTTTCGATGAATATGAATACGGCGCGTTGCGCTGCCCCGCGCTCGATCCGTACAATACCCGCACCATCGGCAACAATCAGTACACTACTTACGCCCGTTGCGGCGCTTACGATCCCACCCAGGCGACTTACGCCGGACCGCTTTCCAAGTACAGTCTGCCCGACCGTGCCGAAATGTTCGCCGATTCCGCCGAGAAGACGCCGCCGAGCTGGGCGGCCACCTCCGGCTTCGGTTCCGGCCCGATCCAGTGGTATCTGGTGCAGAAGCGCTGCAATACCTCGACCGCCTACAGTTACCGGATTCATCTGCGTCACAACAAGCAGGCCAATTTTGTGTTCCTTGACGGACATGTCGATCCGATGAATGAAAATACCATCGTGCCCAAGCACTGCCATCTCTATACCGGCATCGACGGTTCCAACGTGGTGACGCTGCGGGTGGCGTACAATCCGTGGAACGAAGAATTCGATAACTGAGTTTGTCCATAACATACGGAGTTTGTTGATGAAGAAAATCGGAACATGGCTCTGGGCCGCACTGCTGCCCGGACTGCTGGGCGCAGGCGAACTCGAACTGACCGGGTTCGACACCCTGGAAGCGGCGCAGAAAGCGGGTTGGACGGCCCAGAGCACGGCGATTTTGTCGATGCCCGAACCGGGGGTGCTGCGGGCGGTCGGGAGCGATCAGAAACCCTATTGCGGACTGCGCCTGCAAAAGACGTTGACGCCGGACGCCGCCGGAACCGTGTCGTTTGAGGTCCGGATGAATTTCGGCAAGCATGTCTATGTCGGATTGAGTACGCAAGCCGGATATTTCGATCTGTATCTGCCGATTCAGCGCGATCAGTGGCAGAGTGTGAGCGCGCCGCTGGATATCGCGCGCTGGCGCTTCAGCGGCAAAGGGGAAAAACCGGCGCAGTGGGGCAAGGCCACGCTGTTGTCGATCCTGAATCCCGAGATGAAGAAATCGACGGAATTCATTGAAATCCGCAATCTCCGGTTCACCGCCGCCGCGTCGGACAAGCCGGCCGCGCCCGCGGTTGCGGCCGGTGCGCCGAAATTGCAGACCGCGCTGACGGAATTCTTCTTTCAGCCCGAAACCGGAGCGCTTCAGGCCATCCGCGACCGCGGGCGCGATCAATGGGTTGTGACCGGTACCGAAAACCATTATTTCGTGCAGCGCAAGTCTGGCGACGCCGAGGCTTTCGAATCTGGCGACAAAGCCGAACAGTATCGCAATGAAAACGGCGAACTGGTCTTCGAGTGCGTGAATCCGGCGCTGCCTGGACTCCGCATCGTCAAGCATTACCGGCTCGACGGCGAGCGGCTGCGCCGCCGCCTCGAATTCCGCAATTCCGGGAGCGATACGGCTTATGTCACGCCGCGCACCCGGGTCCGGTTCGCGCCGGACTTCTACGACAAGGGGTTTTATCTCGGGAGCGGCTACATCGGTCCCCTGATGCCGGTGCCCGCTCTGGATGCGGCCAAGCGGGAAGTGGCCTTCAAGCAGACCACCAAGGGCATGCTGCTCTACCACGACGGCGCGCCGGGCAGCTTTACCCAATATCGCACCCATTTGAACGGGAAGTTCGTATTTCCCTGGTGGCAGTCGGCCATTCCCAGCTATCAGGAAGACGCCAACGCGCTCTACTATCAGCCCGACGGCTGGGAGATGGCGCTCGGCACTGTCGACGTGCGTCCGGGCAGGGATTTCACCGTCGACGACTGCTTTGTTTTCTTTCAGGGCAACTGGCATGCCTTCCTGAACGATATTTATCCGCACGATCCCGAGGTTCAGAAAGTGCTGAGCGCTTTCGAGCCGGGACCGGACTGGCTCAAGGACGTGAAGGTCGAGATGTCGACCAACAAGGTGCAGGACCTTCAGCAGCTGGTCAGCCTGATCGACGACGGCGAGATCATCTACATGTTTGACGCGACCGGTTCCTGGGCCGACTACCGGATCGCCGAGGGCCGCGAAGGGTTCAACGGCGGCATGGTCAGCGGCGAAGAGCTGCGCGACCATATGGCGCGGCTGCGCAAAATTTCGCCGCGGCTCCGGATCGGGTTCTACAACTGGATCAATTCGGCGTCGGTTCATGCTCCGGTATTCAAGGAGCACCCCGAGTACTTCATGCTCCGGACCCGCGCCGGGGCGGCCAAAAACCTTTTTCCCGGCGGTTTTGCGCTCAACTTCCCGACCATGGTCAATCGGCCGGCCGCTGCGGAATTCATGCTCGGCAATTTCAGTCATATCATCGATTATCTGAATGTCGATTATATTTACCTTGACGAAACCAAGACCACCAACCTGATCGACTGGGATCACGACGATCTCGTCCGCGACGATCACTGGAACGATTTCTGGATGGGGATGTACCGACTCGGGCGCAGCCGCAATGTGGTGATGTTCGGCAACGGCCGCGGCAATCCTTATCATGAATTGAATTACATCGAAGCGATCAATCAGCTCGCACCGGAGCGCTGGCGGGAATTCTGCGGCATGGCCATGGCGGTGGCCAATTTCGTCAACAACCGCAAGGGCGCGCGGGTCGATCTGCTCTATTGGAATCCGAAGATGGATTACATCACCCGCGTCCTGGCCAACGGCTTCATCCCGACGGTCAATTTTCTGCGCTATCAGCAGATTCCCTACATCACCGCCAACGCCGAACTCGGCAAAAGCACCATTTACGATCTGAAGTACACGCCCGATTGGAAGAACGACCCGGCCACCGAACTGGAAAGCTACTGCATCCGGCGCGATTCCGGCAACGAAATGATTTTTTCGGTGATCAACCGCGCCTCGCGGGATTCGGTTCAGGCGACGCTCGATACCGCCGGGCTCGGCGGCCATCTGACCGTCTGGTGCTACCGGATCATGCGTTATCCCGATGACGTGGATATGACTTACGGGTTCGGTGAAAAAGAGCGCAAAAGCAACTATCGCGCCACCGGCTGGCGCGAAGGCGTGATTGCGCGGCCGGAACTGGTTTACTCCGGCGACAATCCGGGCAAGCTCGAACTCAAGCTCGATCACTTTCCGACCGGTGAATTCGCCCAGTTCGTAATATCGAGTTCCGACGCCGGTGTCTATTCGGTCGACGGCATGCCCAAAAACTACTTCCTGACGGTGACGCCGAAAGTGAAGATCGCCGGTTCCGTCCTGCCGGTCAAGGTCGAATCCTCGGCCGACGTGGCGGAGGTCATTCTGACCGGAGCGCCCGGCGTCTATGCCGTAAACGGCAAACCGGTGACCGCGCGTCCGGTGGAATTCGACGGCCGGCTCTTTGCCGTGGTGCCGGTCGGCAAGGGCGAATCGACCATCGCCTATGCGGACAAGGCCGAATACCCTTCGCGTTCCTTTGAGGCCAAAATCGAGGACGGCAAGCTGGTTCTTTCCGGCAATCCCGGATTCGTGACCATCAAGAAGGACGGTCTGCTTTATTACTGCGGCGATGCTCCCGTGCTGCCGGAATTTCACGACGCCGGGACCATCGTGGTCAATACGCTTGACGGCAAGCATCCGGTCGAACTCAAAATCGCAACCGGCAAGCCCAGTCCGGCGATGTTGATCGAAGCGCCGCCGCTGCAGCCCGCGGTGAGCACGCTCCAGCCGATCGCGCCGATCGAACGCGACGGCGCGAAGGTCGTCGCCACGGCCACTTACACTTCGCGCTGGAATGCCGCCAGCGGCGTTCAGCCCGATATGCCGCCCTTGATGGCCAAGGCCGATCCGGCGACGTTGAGCCTGACTGCCGGAACCACCGACAAAGTGGTCGACAACCTCGGCCATGCCGCCGCCGGATTCCTGCTCGAGCATGCCGACAAGGTCGAACTCGAATTCTCCTCGACCTTCGCCGCCGCCGGCGGCAAGCTCCAGGCGCATGTCTGGCGGCACCGCCGCCATGGCAGCGAATTCGCCGGGATCATGCTTGATTTCGAACGCGCCGGCGGCAAATTCGAACGGCAGGCGCTTTCCGCCGGAGTGCTGAACTATCAGCGGACGCAGCCGGGATCGCATCAATACGGCAGCAAGCAGCCCGCCGACAAGGTATTTGAGCTCGGCAACTGGCTCGACGACCGTGAATCCCGGCGATTCACGCTCGATTTGAAGAAACTGGCGCCCGCCGACTGGACCGGCAAGGTGTTCCTCTCCGCCGCGACCGGATGGGTCAATCCCGGCCGCCGGATCACGCTCAAACTGATCGCCTTCAATCAAAAGGCCGTCGCGCCGGAAATCATTCCTCTTTCGCGGGCGGAATTCGAGGCCGAATTCAAAGCGCCGCGCCGGGGCGATATCCCGCTGCTGAGCGGGACGGCCGACTTCGATGCCGTGATGCGCCAGGGGTGGGCGATACCCAAATTTTACAAACTCGGCGGCGTCGGCTTTCCTGCGTGCCAGACCAGGGCCGCGGTGGCGCGCGATGCGGACAATCTCTATGTCGCCTTTGATGTCATGGATGCCGATGCCGTGGACAACGCGGTTGAAATCTGGCTGCGCGGCGCCAACGGCAAGCTCTGGCAGTTCATCTGTGCGCCTGGCGGCACTTATCAGACTTACTGCGACAATTACAGCTCGGGCGACCGGCGTTTCCGGCTCCGGCGGGTCGGCGAGGGGCGTTTTCTGGGCGCGATTCCCTTTGCCATGACCGGAACGCCGGAAGCGGGCGCGGAATGGATTTTCAACATCAGCCGCTTGCGTCCGCCCACCCGGGAAAGCGCGGAGGAATTGTCGAGTTATGCTCCCCTGATGCGCGGATTCGGTGAAACCGAACAATTCGCCCGGATTACGTTCGGCGCTGCGCCCCCGGAGGCGAAGAAGAATGCGTCGTCGTCGGCGGTCAAACCGGAAAAAGATACCCCGGGCGCAGCCGCTGCTGCTGTACAAGATGCCGCCGCCCCGGAACGGGTGGTCAATCTGGGCAGAGGCGGTTATACCACCGCCAATATCCGCAAGGAAACGCTGCCGCTGGCCCTGCGGCTGAAACCGGCGCTGACCATCGTCCTGGCCGGTACCAACGATATGCTCAATACCGGCAAACTGGCGACGTTCGAGCAGTTCGAGAGCCATTTGCGGTTCATCGTCGGGGAATTGCGTAAAAACGGCAGCCAGGTGGTGCTCAATACGCTGCCGCCCTGTTCGGAGAAGCTGCTTCTGGCGCGGCACGCGCGTGAAAAATTCGGCGACCAGTCGCCCGGCGCCCGGATCGAACGCGCCAATGAGATCATCCGGAACATCGCGGCCGATACCGGGAGCGGGTTGTACGATCTCCATGCCCTGATTGCGGCGAGCGGCGATCCCGACGCCGCCTCGTCGCTGCTGCGCAATCGGGCCAATGACCGGGTGGATGACGGTGTTCACCTGCGCAAGGAGGGATACGAACTCTGGGCGGCGAAACTGGCGGCGCTGTCGGCGGTGAGCGCGCTGCCCGCTGATGGCGTGATTGTCTGTCTGGGCGACAGTTTGACTTATGGCGCGGGCATGGCGGGCGCGGGCACGAGCTCGGGCGACACCATGCCCGGCTGCCTGCGGCGGTTGATGGAAGCGAAGGAGCGAAAGTAGAAAATATGATTCAGATGTTGTACTCTCCGCGCCGCATTCCGGTGTTGTGCCGGGGTGAGGTGGTGGTGGCGGGCGCCGGCGTCGCCGGCGTGGCGGCGGCCATTCAGGCGGCGCGGGCCAACCGGCGAGTGATTCTGCTGGAAAAGAACAATTGCGCCGGCGGCATCCTGAGTTCGGGATTGCTGCCGAGCGTGATTCATATGAGCGACGGCGAGCACCTCCTGGCAAGCGGAATCTGCCGCGAAATGGTCGACCGCGTGGCTGGCGTGATGAACCGCCCGGCCAACTATTACTGGTTCAACGCCCATCCGGAAGCGGTGAAACGGGTGCTGGATGAAATGCTCCAGGAAGCTCATGTCACCGTGCTCTACAATGTGCATTTGTGCGATGCGCTGGCGGAGCGGGGCCGGATTCGGGCGGTGGTGATGATGACTCCGAACGGGTTGGCGGCGGTGGGCGGCAAGATTTTCATCGATGCCACCGGCGACGGTCTGCTTGCGATGCTCGCCGGAGCGCCTTTCGAGTATGGCGCCGCCGCCGACGGCGAAGTGATGGCGCCGACGCTGTGCAGCTATTTCACCCGGATCAATTTCGACGCCGTTCCGGAAAAACGGCGGGAAAATGGACTCGGACGGAAGGAATGGAAGGCGGCGATGACGGAAGGGCGGGCGCCATTGGCGGAGGGCCATTTTGTCGGTCTGTTCCGCAACGGGCCGGATTCCGGGACCGGCAATCTCGGCCACATTTACCACACCGATGTGCTTGATCCGTTCAGTTTGAGTCACGCCTGCGTTGAAGGTCGGAAACAGGCCTGGATTTTCCGCGATTTCTTCCGGAAGGAGGTTCCGGGGTTTGAACAGGCGGAACTGAGTGCGACCGCGGGGTTGCTCGGAGTGCGCGAATCGCGTCGGATCATGGGCGAATATATGCTTAATGAGGACGATTATGCGTCGCGTCGGCATTTTGAGGATGAGATTGGTTGTTTCGCCTATGCCATCGATATTCATTCCGGCGTCGCCGACGTCGCCCGGCAAACCAGCGTCGAAACCGTTCTGGCCATGCGCAGCTACGCACACGGTGAAAATTACGGGATTCCCTATCGGACGCTGTTGCCGAAACAGACCGTCAATCTGCTGGTGGCCGGACGCTGCATCTCGACCGACCGCGCCATGCAGAGCTCGATCCGGGTGGTGCCGGGGTGTATGATCACCGGTCAGGCGGCCGGAGCCGCGGCGGCGCTGGCGCTGGATCGCCACCAGAGTCTGCGCCGGGTATCGGCGGCGCGCATTCAGGAACTGTTGCGCCGCGGCGGCTGCTATTTGCCGTAGCTCCGGAACGCGATGATCCACGTTTTTACGCCCCCGGACTTGACAAACCGGAACCGGGGGTGTATTTTGACCACAATGTTCATGAATACGCTCAAAGCACGGGAATTCCGGAATCATGTGGCAAAAATTGATCTTCGCGGTGTTGCTGGGAGGAATGCTGGCGGGTTGTTCGACGTTTTACTCCATGTTCCGGGCCGAGCCGATGCCGGTGACTGCGTTTTTGCCCGATCACCAGCTGCTGGCTCGCCAGGACGACACCTTTCCGTTCCATTACTTCTACTTGAAACGGACCCAGCGGCAGTACAGCGATATTTACGTCGCGCCGGTCGATATGGCGATGTTGCGCGAGAGTCCGTCGTGGCGTGAGTTCGACAAGGCTCTTTCCGGACGCCTTGAACAGGAGGTCGACGAACTCGGCGTCTACATGCGCCAGACCCTTGCCGAAGAACTCCGCAAGGCCGACGCGACCGATAAGCTCAACGTGGTCGACGATACCCGCCAGCCCGGCACCCTGGTCCTGGCGACGGCGGTTACGGCGATCATTCCGACCAAATCCGAACTCAACTATCTCGGGGTGGCCGTCGGACTGGTGGTGCCGGGTGCAAGTCTGGTCGCGGGGCACTTCGCCTCCGGAGCGATTACGGTTGAAGCCAAGCTTTACGATGCGAAAACCGGTGAGATTCTGATGATGTACGCCGATACCGAATCCGATCAGCGGGCGCTGATCAATCTGGCCGGATTCACCTGGTACGGTTCGGCCAAACTCAACATCCAGTCGCTGGCCCGGGAGACCGCCCGGGTGCTCGGCCGCCGCGACCTGTCGACTCTGGAGCGGGATTTTCCGTTCCATTTTGTGGCTTACTGACCGGAGCATGGCATGAAACAATGAGTTTAACAACCGCGGCCGGGCCGGTGGCTTGAGGAAACGCCGCCAACGCTATTTTGCAACCATTTCCGGGATACCGTTTTTGCCGAGCATTCAGTTTCAATGATCGATTTTCAGGATATTTCCAAAAGTTACGGCGCGCAGACGCTGCTGGACCACGTCAGTTTCCGGATCAATGCCGGGGACCGCGTCGGCGTGGTCGGAGCCAACGGCGCGGGCAAGACCACTCTCTTCACCATCATCACCGGCGAGCTCCGTCCCGACGCCGGCAGCGTCAATCTGCCGCGCAATCTGAGGATCGGCTGCCTGAAACAGAGTCTGGAGGAGCGCGATCTCGATACGCCGGTGGCCGAATATACCGCCGACGCCATTCCCGAACTGCGCGACATCGCCCGGGAGCTCCATGAGATCGAGCATCTTCTGGCCGAGGACAGCGCGCGCGACGATGCCGGGCGGCTGCTGACGCGGCACGGCGAATTGCAGAGCACCTTCGAGCATCTCGGCGGCTACACGCTCAAAGCCGAGGCGGAGGCGGCGCTCTGCGGACTGGGCTTTCGTCCGGAATTGCTGACGGCTCCGGTCAAAAGTTTTTCCGGCGGCTGGCGGATGCGTTCGGCGCTGGCGCGGGTGCTGATTGCGCGGCCCGACGTGCTCTTGCTGGACGAACCTTCCAACTATCTTGATATTCCGGCGGTCGAATGGCTCTGCCGGTTCCTGAAAGGTTATGCCGGGACGCTGTTGCTGATCTCCCACGACCGTTTTCTGCTCAACCGGCTGACCAATGTGACGCTGGAGGTCAACAAGGGCGCGGTGACCCGTTATCCCGGCAATTACGACTTTTACCGCAGCGAGCGCGAGCACCGGGCGCAGACGCAGGAGGCGCGTTACGCCAATCAGGAGCGCAAAAAGGAACAGATGCAGCGCACCATCGACCGTTTCCGGGCCAAAAGCACCAAGGCGGCGCAGGCGCGGAGTCTCCAGAAGGCGCTCAATCGGATGGAGGATGTCGAGCTCATGGACGACATCGCCGCCAAAGGCACGCTGCGGCTGCCGGAACCGCCGAAAGCGGGGGCGGAGGCGGCGCGGTTCGAACATATCACCTTCGGTTACGATCCGGCCCGGCCGCTGTTCCGAGACATGGAGCTCGCCATCGGCGCGGGCGAGAAACTCGCTTTCATCGGCTACAACGGCACGGGCAAGACCACGCTGCTCAAACTGCTGACCGGGCGGCTGCAGCCGCAATCCGGCCGGGTGGTGCTCGGGCATCACATCGTGCCGGGCTATCTGGCGCAGGAATTCGCCGATCTGCTGGTGATGGAAAATACGGTCTACGATATTGTGAAAGCGGCCGTCGCCCCGAATTTCCCGCTCAACAACCTGCCCGCGGTGCTCGGCAGTTTCGGTTTCCCGGGGGAAAACGCCTACAAACCCTGCGGCGTACTTTCCGGCGGCGAAAAAATCCGCCTTTGTTTTGCGCGGATTTTCGTCAATCCGCCCAATCTGCTGGTGCTCGACGAGCCCACCACTCACCTTGACATCGCCGGGCGCGAAACGCTTCAGGAGGTGTTGCGCAACTATACCGGGACCTTGTGTCTGGTCAGCCATGACATCGAATTCGTCCGCGGCGTCGCCACCGGCATCATCGCGATGCGCGATTTCGGCGTCCGCAAGTATTTCGGCGACTACGACTATTATCTGGAAAAGTCGGCGGCGGAAAGCGCCGGGGAACCCGAACCGGCGGCTGCCGCGCCGGTGGAAAAGAACGACAATTCCAAGGCCCGGCGGCAGGAGCGGGCGCGGCAGCGGCAGGAGCTTTCGGCGGAGAAAACCCGGGTTTCCAAACGGGTCGCCGAGCTTGAAAAGAAAATGGAGCGCTACGAGGCGCGGCAGGCCGAGCTGCTGGCCAAAATGGCCGAGCCGCCGGGCCCTGATTTTGGCGATCTGGCGCGGGAACTGGCCGCGGTCCAGTGCAAAATCGAAAGCGGCACCGATGAGTGGGAAAAAGCGATGGCCGAGCTGGAGAAGATTCAGGCCGCCAACGCCGCAATCCACGCCGACTGAGCGCCGGTCTGCCGTCACCCGCCGCCA
The DNA here is from genome assembly GCA_036677805.1 of Victivallaceae bacterium. Classification (GTDB taxonomy): domain Bacteria; phylum Verrucomicrobiota; class Lentisphaeria; order Victivallales; family Victivallaceae; genus SIG78. Next base: position 222,699 of record JAVBVS010000024.1, read on the forward strand.
TTCCTGACCGGCTGCGTCCGGAATCCGCCGACCGGCCATGCTTTCAAGATTCCGCAATCCCGCGCCCGTACTCCGGCTGCCTGTTGCAGGTTTCACCTTGCCGCATATTTTTGCCGGATTGTATTATTTTTCATTTTTTTTACGATGGGAAATTGCAATTGTCCGGCATTGGATGTATAATTTAGTATAAATAGAAAATAATTGATAAATTGGTATCAATGAAGATCGATCGCCAAAACCCCATTCCCGTCTATCAGCAGCTCAAGATGGAGCTGCTGGCGGCGATCGCCGGCCAGCAATTGAAGCCGGGCGATCCGCTGCCGACGCTGCTGGAATTGTGCGAGCGCTCCGGCGTCAGTCTCCGCACCGCGCAGCAGGCGGTCAACGCCCTGTGCGCGGAAGGCCATGCCAGGCGCATCGGCCGATGCCTGGTGGTGGCTGACGGAGTCCCGGCGGCGTCGAAGCTGCCATGTCGCGATATTTTCATCGTCTGTTATGAGGATTTCGACCGTGGCGGGCCCGATGCGCTTTCTCTCCGGATTCTGAACGGCATCCGGGCCGAAATTGCCGCGGGGCCGGCGGCGGAGGTGGTTTTCGCCGGGCATGATACGGCAAGCTCCATCGCCTATTACCGGGCCAACCCGGCGATGCGGGTGCGCGGCGTCATCATGCTCCACTGTCAGGACCGGAACCAGCTGGCGGCGTTGAGTGAAGCCTTCCCCGATCTGCGTTTCGTGCAGGCCAACTATCTTTTGGAGCGTCTTGAGGAACTGCCGGGCAATGTCTGCGGCGTCTTCAACGACGATTTCGGCGGGGCCTATCAGGGGACCGAATATCTGTTGAGCCGGGGTTGCCGCCAGCCCGCTTTTCTGGAGCTGGAAATTGCCGACCGGGTCTATCGCGAACGTTGCGATGGATTTCTGCAGGCGCTGAACGATCACGGCCTTCGCGGCCGGAGCATGCTGGTCAAAAACCGTCTGGCGATTCCGCCGGACGAACGGCTGCAATTCTACCGCGAGTGCGCCGTCCGGTTGTTGGCGCAGCTTGCCGACTGCGACGGATTCTTCACCTGCAACGACCCGATGGCGGCGGCTTTGCATAATCTGCTCGAGGAGCGAAAACTGGCATTGCCGGTGCTGGGATATGACGATTACAGCGAATTCGGGCGACCCCGGCTCGACACCGTGGCAGTGGATTACGAACGCATCGGCGGCGGCGCGGTGCGGCAGCTGCTGCAGAAGAGCCTGCCGCGCTTCCACAAGATTCTGCCCCGGCTCAAAGTCGGACGTGTCGGACGGTCGGATGAGTTCCCGGATATGGAGATACGGGAGCTGAAACACTCTTGAATGCCGAAAAAATGTCTGCGCTGCGGGCATAAAACACATTGATCGAATTTTAAGTTGCAATAGAACCTCTTATTGCCCGATAAAAAACAAGGAATATGATCATGAAATTGACCCGGTTTTCGTCCGATCCGGTGTTGGCGCCCAATTGCGGGAACGCTTGGGAATCACTTATCACCACCAATCCGGCCGCCTGGCGCGAACCCGCCACCGGCAAGGTGAGTCTGCTCTACCGTGCTGCGGGCGGCGATCCGGAACATATCGTGCGGCTGGGCCTGGCCGAAAGCACGGATGGATTCCATTTCAAGCGGGTTTCGCCGGAACCGGTTTTCGCGCCATTGCCGGGCAATTACGACGGCGGTTGCATTGAAGACCCGCGGCTGGTCAAATTCGGCGACTGGTTTTTCCTGACCTACGCCTGCCGCCCCGCGCCCAACGGTCAGTACTGGATGGGGGCGAGGCGCGCTTTCCGTTTCGCACTGGAGCCGGAACTGCCCGCGCCGTTCGGCAACAACGGCATGATGACGGCGATTGCCTTCTCCCGCGATCTCAGGCAGTGGCGGCGCGGCGGCTTCATCACCCACCCCGAACAGGAGGATCACGACGTGATTCTGTTTCCGGAAAAAATCAACGGCCGTTATTGGTACTTGCACCGTCCGCTGTTTGACGGTCAAATCCCGGGTATCTGGCTGGCGGATGCCGACAACCCGTTGCGGCTGAACCATTCGCGGGTGTTGGCCATGCCGCGGGAAGATTGGGAGGCGCAGAAGATCGGGGGCAATGCACCGCCGCTGCGGACTGATCGGGGCTGGCTGGTGATTTATCACGGCGTCGGCCGTGACGGCTATTATCGCCTCGGCGCGCTGCTGCTCGATTCGAACGATCCTGATCGGGTGATCGGCCGCACCCCGGAACCGATTTTCGAGCCCGAGGCCTGGTATGAGCTTGAGGGCTGCCACAATTTCAAAGGCGTGGTTTTTCCCTGCGGCAATGCGATTATCGGCGACCGCCTGGTGGTTTATTACGGCGCGGCGGACCGATACATCGGGATTGCTTATTGTCCGCTGGCCGGATTGCTGGACGAACTTGCCAGATCATGCGCAAAATAATGACGCATTCCGGCAACTTCGCCGGAATGCGCCGAAATTTCCAGCCGGAAGATATTCAACAGCCGGGAAAGACCCAGCCGGGAGTGATGCCGAAGCGCCGGTTGTGGACGCCCGGCGCCCAGCCGTTGCGCTGCGCCCAGAGGTCGACGAAATCGTCGCTGACGATCCGCATGGCGGCTTCGTCCAGCCGTTCGATGCCGAGCATTTCCAGACTGAAGGTCTGATTCGGACACATCAGGCGGACAATCATTTCATAACGTTTTTCCCGCGCCGGGCAGGGCATCGCCGCGAGATTGCGCAACGCCGCTTCGGCGGCGGCGCGCAGGCCGGCATAGACCTGCTCCGGCGAATAATTGAGCGCGCTGTAACGCGAATAGGCCTGCTTGGTCGCTACCGTGGCCACCTTGCCGCCAAGTTCCGCATGCGCTTCGCGACAGGCGGTTTCGTCGCCCGAGACCAGAATGGTCGGGATATTGAAATAGCCTGCCAGACGGGAGGAGATGCCGATTTCTCCGATCTGCTTGCCGTTCAGACGCATTTCAGCCACGGCGTGGCTGTTGAAGGTATGGCACAGGAAGCCCATGCTTGACTGCATGCCGTGCGCTCCGATCTGGACGAAGGCGTCGTAGGTGCTGTCCATGTAACTTGCCGGACCGAAGCCGCCGAGCTGAAGCAGCCGGGCCGCCGGGTGGAGCTTGAAAATGTCGATGCTGTTGCTGCCGCCGTGACCATCGAGCACGACGATTTCGGTCGCGCCGGCGGCGGCGAGACCGTCGCAGCAGGCGTTGACTTCATTGACCAGCGCCTGTTCGGAGGTCGGACGGTTGAGGATGGTGTTGCCGATGCCGTCGGAACGGCCGTTGACGCCGGAAGGCCCTTCCAGGTCGGTGAGGATCATGATTTTCATGAGATTCAGATATCCTGCGTTATGGTTTCCCGTGATCGGGGCTGATATTCGACGACCCGGTCGCCGTCGGGCGCAATCCATTCGATTTCGCGGTAGAATTCCCGCAGCGCCGCGGCGATCGAGACTTGTTCCCGGGTGGTGATCCGGCGGGCCGGAAGCGCGCCGACAAGTTTGGTCATCTGGGGCCCGGTGGGCCGGTATTCGGCTTGGGCGCGATAAGGGCCCGCCGGCGGCCGGGTGCGGAAGCGTTCGGGCTCTTTCCGGTATTGCTGCATGGCGTGCAACGCTCCGGAATAAATCGCCTCCTGCGCCGCGGTCGGAGTCAAATGGATCGCGCTCTGCTGGGAATGCTTGCACTGGACGCTCGAAGCTGTCGCCGGCGCGGGAGGATTAAGCCCCCATTTGACCGGCACGAATACCGCTTGCGGCGTAAGCTCATGCACTTCGCGGCCCAGCGCCGCGTCGCCGGAAGCGAAAATGGTTGCAATCGATTCTTCGGCGGCGCTCCAAGCCAGCTGGCCGTATTCGCCAAGGGACACGCCGTTGAGCCGGAAATCGATCGCGTCGAACATCTGGGTATGGCTCAGATGCGCTTCCGGCGTACCGGATTTGGCGTGCTGCCCGACGAAAGCCAGCACCTGGAAATTGCCGTCGACGCCCGGCCAGCCGGGCCCCACGCCGCGCTGAAGCCGGGCGCGCGGATCAAGCAGCTCAATGCGCAGCGAACCGCCGGAACCGTGGCCGTCCAACGCCGTGACGCTTTCGGCGCCGCCATCGAAAAATCCCCGGATGGCGGCATTGGTTTCTTCGGTCAGGAAGCGGCAGGCCGCCTCATTGCGCAAGCCTTCCGGCACGCAATGACCATCGAAGTCGAGGACTCCCGCGACGCCCTCGAGATCGGTTACGATCAAGACATGGATGCCCGACATGATGTTCTCTTTCGTTTGATTGTTTTCGCCGGATCCGGCCCGATGGTCGAATTTGAAAATATCTATAGTATACCATTAGTATATGCTATTCTTGGCGCAATGTCAAGGATGAAACCATGAAAATAGAGGATTTTTTCGAATTTTCACTTGACCTTAGGCTGTTCTTATGGTATACTTATTGCAAAATAAGGGGTACTTGAAAAATGCGTACGGACAATAAATGCGAGGCGATCCACCAAGCGTTGCGGCAGCGCATGATCGGTGGCAGCTGGCCGCCGGGAGCGCGGCTGCCGCGTGAAGTCGAGCTTGCCGCCGAATTCGGCGTGGCGCGCAAGACGTTGCGCAAGGCGCTTGAACTGCTGGAGAAGGAATCGCTGCTCGACCGGCGGCGCGGCAGCGGCACCTTTGTGCGGATGGAACCCTCGGCCGGGCGGTCGGCGACGGTGACGTTTCTGCTGCCGTGCCCGGACTATTACCGCTATCCGATGGGGTATGCGTCGCAGCTGATCGCCGAGGGCGCGCTCGAAGCCTGCTACCGGTGCCGGCTGCGGTTTGAGACCGTTGCCGTTTCTCCGGAAAATGACAATCAACAGATTGATTTCGAACGGCTGGCGCATCTCGACCGCCGCAGCATGGTTTTCGCCATGAGCTTCTGGTACCGGCCGCTTTTTCCGGCGCTGAATGAGCGCGGCTGCCGGATGCTGCTGATCAACAGCCGCAACTATCGCAAGTACGGCCGCTGCAGCGAAGGCGTCATGCTGCCCGATGCATTTCAGACGATCAATCTCGATGTTTATGGCGCGATCCGGCAGGCGGTGCGGGATTTTGCGGCGGCGGGCGCGCGGAAGATCGCATTGGCCGCGCCCTATCTCAATGTCCCCGGTCATGCCAATCTCGACGGCTACCGCGCGGGCCTGAACGAGTCCGGGCTGGCGGAGGAATGCATTCTTCATCTGGACCGGAACTGCGCTGTCGTGCCGCCCTTTCCGGCGCTGGGGACGGCGATCCGGAAGTGGTACGAGTCTGCGCGCTTTGACGCGCTGGTGATTCTGCCGCGTGGCGAGGATTGCGTGGAAATCGCGGAATTCAATCGGGCAGCGCTCGGGCTGCCGGAAGCGCTGCCGGTGACGGAACTCTATTTCGCCTCGCGCCGGAGTTACGAACATCCGGCGCTGCCGCTGGCGACCTTCGACTACCGCCACATCGGGATGCTGGCCGTCGACATGCTGAGCGACCCGGAGGGCGACGGCTGCGAACGCAATGTGGCCGCAATCGCAAAAAAGGCGGCTCCCGGACTTGAATTTCAGGGTTTTGCTGGCATATTTCCTTGATGTTATTGCAACGCAACCGGAGCCTCGCAGATGAATTCATCCGAAACGTCGTTCAAACAGGCCGGCATCATCGATATCGGCGCGCACTCGATCCGTCTTGAAATCTATCAGTTCGCATCCGGCGGCCGGGTCGAAGTGCTGGAGCGGATGAGCCGCGAGGTCAACCTCGGCTTCGACGTGTTCCGGCAGGGGGTCATTACTCCTGCCAACGTCAATCTGACCTGCGAGATCATGCTGGGCTTCGCTCGGCGGCTGCGGGAGTACGGCGTAACCGAGTGCCGGGCCGTCGCCACCAGTGCGGTGCGCGAGGCGGGCAACCGCGAACTCCTGCTCGACCGCATCTTCCTGGCTTGCGGCATCCGGGTCGAGATTCTCGAAAGCCAGGAGGAGGCGCGGCTGCTTTATTCCGGGGTCAAGAAACTGCTGGTTCAGCGCAACGAGTTTCCGCGGGGACAGGTGCTCTGCTTCGCCATCGGCACCGGATCGCTGATCGTGATGTTCGTCAAGGACGGCCTGCTGCGGTTCGGCGAAACCACCGCGCTGGGCAGCGTCCGGATGTTCGACGAGCTCGGCAAGCTGGAAATCAAGCCGGAGCGGATTCTCGACCTGCTGGAAAGTCAGGAACTCAAACTGCGGTTGATTCAGACCGCCGGCTACGATCTCGCCAAACCCTGTTCGGTCATCGGCATCGGCGCTGGCGTCCGGGCGATGCTGGCGCTGCGGAGCATTCCCGAGGAGGATGTGGTGCGTCTGAACGCGGCCGAAGTGGCGAAAGTCACCGAATGGGCGATGCGTACCGCGCCGCTGGTGCTGACCGAGCAGTACGGCATGGTCGATCATCTGGCGGTCAGCGTGGCGCCGAGCTGCGGCATCGCCGATTATTTCCTGAAATGTTTTCAGGCTTCGGAGCTGGTGGTGCCGGGCGTGACGACGCGGCTGGCGCTGCTCGACGAGATGCGCCATCCGGCGTCGCGCGAGGAATTCGAGCCCGATTTGATCGCCGTGACCAAGGCGATCGGCGCCAAATACGGCTTTGATCTCCAGCACGCGGAATTGACGGCGATGGTGGCGCTGAAGATTTTCGACAAGATCAAGCGGCGCTACGGTCTCGACGACCGCGACCGGATGATGCTGGAAGTCGCGGCGCTGCTGCATGACGTGGGCCGTTACATCGATCTGCGCCAGCACCACCGGCACTCGTGGTACCTGATCGCCTACAGCCAGCTGCCGGGACTGTCGAACCTCGAATTGAAGCTGGCCGCGCTGGTGGCGCGTTATCATCGCAAGTCGGCCCCGAAGCTGACTCACCCGGAGTTCATCGAGCTCAACGCGGCCGATCAGGTCCGGGTTTCCAAGATGGCCGCGGTTCTGCGTGTGGCCGATGCTCTGGTGCGCAGCGACAGCGAAAAATACCGCAAGCTCGAAATTCACCTGTCCGGCAGCGAACTTTCGATCCGGATCGAAGGCAATACCGACTGGCTGTGGGAGACGGTCTATCTGGCCAAGAAGGGGGATATGTTCGCCGAAGTCTTCGGGTTGAAGCTGAGGTTCGAGGAAATTTTGAGCCGGACCCGGAAGTGATTTCGGGGTGCCGGTCAGCGATGAAGGAATGACGATGGAATTTTTTGAGGAAATGGCGGCGGCGTTGGAGCGCGAGGCGCGGCGGCGCGGCGTCCGGCTGGAACCGGAGGTCTGGGATGCGTTGCAGCGGCCCGCGGCGAAGCCGGTGGCCGCGCCGCCGCCGCCCGCGCCCGAAAATCGGATTTCGCCGGTGCGTCATCCGGTCCCGGCGACTGAAGTTCCGGCGGCCGCGGAAGGGACGTCTTCGGCTCCGCCGCCGGCGGAGTTGCGCAATGAAAAGACAGCGCTGCCGGACGACTGGGACGGTTTGCGCGGGGTGGTTCTGAGCTGTACCCGCTGCCGGCTGGCGGAAACCCGGCGCAATGTGGTCTTCGGCGAGGGCGACTGCTATGCGCGGCTGATGTTCGTCGGCGAAGGCCCCGGCGCGGACGAAGACGCCACCGGGCGGCCTTTTGTCGGCGAGGCCGGGCAGTTGCTGGACAAGATGATCGCCGCGATGCAGTTCCGGCGCGAAGAGGTTTACATCGCCAATGTGGTCAAATGCCGCCCGCCGGGGAACCGGGTGCCCGCCGACGATGAGGCGGCGGAGTGTCTCGGCTACCTTCGGAAGCAGATCGAACTGGTGCGGCCTGAGGTCATCGTGCTGCTGGGGGCCACCGCGCTGCGCTTTCTGCTGCAGAAGGACGGCATCCGGCGCAGCCGCGGCGTCTGGCACGAATACCGGGGCATTCCGGTGATGCCGACCTACCACCCGGCCTATCTGCTGCGTCAGTCGACGGCCAAGCGCGAGGTCTGGAATGACTTGAAAATGGTGATGGCGCGCCTCGGCAAAATATCCGCCTGACGCCGTGGCTGGAGAATCCATTCGGGAGGAGGAGCACGATGCTGGATTTTTATTGCAACGCCGGACTGGCGTTGCTGTTTTTTGCCGTATTCAATCTCCTTCCGGGTCTGGGTGCATGGTGTTGCGCCCGGCGTCTGATGCCGGAAGGCGGTACGGGACGTTATGCGGTGATGCTGGCAATCTGGATGCTGCAGGGCATCGCGATTACCGGTGTGCTCGGCTGGCTGGGCTGGCTCGACATCGCTTCCGGGCTGATTGCCGGCGGCATCACCGGCGGAGCTCTCTGCCTGGCCGGCGGCAAGCCGAGGCCGGAAGCGAAGCGTATCGTATTTCTTTCCGGACCGGAGCGGCTGCTGGCATCGCTTCTGGCGGTGAATTTTCTCTTGTCGCTTTATTATGTGACGCTCAATCAGCTGGGGACCGACAGCCATCTTTATCATCTTTTCTATCCGGCGGTCTGGTTGCGCGACGGCGCGTTCTCCGCGGTGCCTTTGGCGGGATACGCCTGCGAATACTACCCGTTTTACGGTGAATTGCTCTATGGCTTCCTGATGCTGCCGCTCGGCGATGCCGGCCTCGCGTTTGTGCTTCAGCCGCTGGCGCTGCTGATGGCGGCGCTGGCGCTGGGCGCATGGGGGCGGATGCTGCGGTTCTCGTTTACGGTGCGCTGGGGCGTGATGAATTGGCTGATCTTCACCGGCATGATTGCCGAAAATGCGCTGGTGGCTTATACCGATGTGCTGACCGGAGCCTTGCTGCTGACCGGAACGGCGCTGCTGCTGATCGCTCTGGAGCGGCGCAGGCCGGGACTGGAGGTCTTGGCGGGATTGCTTTTCGGAACTTGCGCCGCGACCAAATACACCGGTCTGATCTGGGCTCCGGCGGTGATGCTGGCGATATTATTGCTGGCGGCGTGGAAACGGCGGCCGGCGCCCCTGCTGCTGCGGTCGGCGGCCGCCGCCGTCATCGCCGCATCGCCGCCTTACCTTTGCAACTTCCTGATCACCGGCAATCCGATTTATCCGGTTCGGGTGGCGGTTGGCTCCGTAACCATCTTCAAAAATCATCTGGCGATGTCGTTGCCGCGGATTTCCGGCTGGCGGCAGCTCTATGATTTCTGTTTCGGTTCTCCATTGTGGGGGCTCAATTTCACTTCTGCGGCCTTGGCGGCGGCGGCGCTGGCGGCGATGGCCGCCGGGGCTGCCGGATGGTATCGGCGGCGGTTGTCATGGGCGATTTTCCCCCTGCTGGCGGCATTGACGCTGGCGCTGACGGTGTTTCAGCTGATGATCTATCCGGTATGCGGCAACTGCCGTCAGCTGATTCCGCCGCTGATGCTGGCTCTGGCGCTGGCGTTGCCGGTACTGGGGCGGATCGAACGGCGGCTGCCGCCGAAACACCGGGAGTGGCTGCTGGTGGCGATTGTGTTGTCCGGATGTCTGGCGCTGCGATTTACGATCTGGCGGTCCTGGTGGCATTTCTGGCGTGCGATCGGCGTCTTCGCGCTGCTGCCGGCCTGTTGCCGCGGACCGTGGTTTTCCCGGGCATTGTGGGCGTTGGCGGTCTTCTTCATCGGCGTAATTCCATTCAATTTCGGCGTCCGGATTGCGCAATATGAGCTCAATCTGGCAATGAATGTCGGCGGCGGCCGGGTGCCTTTGTTCCGTCATGTCGACGAGACCGCCGCGCGATTGCGGCGGCCGCTGGTGATCGCGGCGGTGGGAAATAATTACAATTATCTCCTGATGGCAAACCATCCCCGGAACCGGGTGATTTATGTGCCGGTTTCCGCAATCGATTCGCCCCATGTTCATGACTTCGGATCGTTTGCCGCGATGCGCGATGCTCCGGTCGATTATCCGGTCTGGCGGGAACGCCTCCGGCAACGCAAAGTGGATTTTCTGCTGGTTCAGACCAACAGTGTCACCGGCGGTTTCCGTCTGGCTAACGACGGTCTGGAGCGGCGTTGGGCCGAGGCGCATCCCGAAGATTTCCGCCGGGTTTTCGCGGACCCGGAAATGGCGCTGTACCGGGTGGCGGGACCGTAGGCATCGGATGGGCGCCATGAGCGGTTCTTTTTTGCATATTTTCCGTCGGAAGGTTTTCCAAAATGCGCTTTCGGCGGTATATTATTAATATGGTTGTGTTTTTCACCGCTATTTTCAGGAGATTTTTCATATGCGCATGTCCAAGCTCGTCGGGCGCCGGATCAAGGAAGATCCCAAGGACGCCAAGACCGTCAGTCATAAGTTTCTGGTTCGCGGCGGCTATGTCCGGCCGGTTTCGGCGGGCATCTACTCGCTGCTGCCGGTCGGCAAACGCATCATCGACCGGATCGAGGCCATCATCCGCGAGGAGATGAACGCCATCGAGGGGCAGGAGGTGCTGATGCCGGTCGTATTGCCCGCCGAGCTCTGGCAGGAGTCGGGCCGTTACGAATCGGTCGGCGCCGAGCTGCTGCGCTTCAAGGACCGCAACGACAAGCCGATGCTGCTCGGCATGACCCACGAGGAGGCGGTGGTGCACCTGACCCGCACCGAGGTCAGCAGCTACAAGCAGCTGCCGGTGATGCTTTACCAGATTCAGACCAAATACCGCGATGAAGCGCGTCCCCGCGCCGGTCTGATCCGGGTGCGCGAATTCACCATGAAGGATGCCTACAGCTTTCACGTCGACCAGGCCGATCTGGAGCGGTACTACGAACGCGCTCATGAGGCCTACGAACGCATTTTCCGGCGTCTGGGGATGAAGGACGTGCTCTCCATCGAGGCCAATTCAGGCATGATGGGGGGGGCGGTGTCGCACGAATTCATGGCCTTGTGCGATTGCGGCGAGGATACCATCTTTTATTCGCCCGACCGGCGTTACCGCGCCAACCGCGAAGTGGCGCGCGCCGCGTGGAAGTTCACCCGGCCGGAGACTCTCCTGCCGCTGGAAAAGGTTCATACGCCGGGGCGCAAAACGATTGAAGAAGTCGCCGCCTTTCTCGAACTCCGGGCGGAAGATACCGGCAAGGTGGTTTTTTACCAGAATGTCTTTACCGGCGAACTGATCTGCGCCATGATCCGCGGCGACTTCGAGGTCAACGAGAGCAAGCTGGCCAATGCCGCGCAGGCGCCGGAGATCAAATTCGCCGACGATGCCGCCATTCTCGCCGCAGGCTGCGTCCCGGGCTATGCTTCGCCGCTCGGCATTGATCTTCGGAAAATGCGGGTGATCGTCGATCGTTCGGCGGCCGAATCGGGCAATCTGGTGGTCGGCGCCAACGTGCCCGACTACCACTATTGCAATTTCAATTTCGGGCGGGACTGCGACGCTTCCGGCGTGACCGTCACCGATATCGCCGCCGTGCGCGAGGGCGATCCCTGTCCGGTGACCGGCGAGCCGCTGAAAATGGCGCGCGGGATCGAAGTCGGCAACATTTTCCAGCTCGGCACCAAGTATTCCGCGCCGATGAACTGCAATTATCTGGACGTCAACGGCAAAAGCCACCCGATGGTGATGGGCTGCTACGGCATCGGCGTGGGCCGGGCCATGGCCAGCGTGATCGAGCAGTCGCATGATGATTTCGGGCCGGTCTGGCCGCTGTCGATCGCGCCTTATCAGGCGCATCTGATTGCGATTCAGTACGACAAGCCCGAGGTGCGGGAGGCTGCCGACGCGCTGTACGCCGAATTGCGGGAGCTCGGCATCGAGGTGCTGTTTGATGACCGCGGCGAAAAACCCGGCTTCATGTTCAGCGACGCCGACTTGCTCGGCGTTCCGTTCCGGGTGGTGGTCTCGCCCAAGACGCTGGCCGAAGGCGCGGTCGAATACCGCCGCCGCGAGGTCAAGGACGCGGAACGGATTCCGTGCGCCGGGATCGGCGGGCGGCTGTTCGAGGACATCCGGGCGGAGATGACCCGGTTCGCATAACGGGATGACGACGGAAAAACGGAACAAATCCAGCCCGGCTGCCGGTCTGTTCCGGCAGCGGAAAGAGAGGTTGATATGTGGAATTACAATAAAAAGGTGATGGATCACTTTTTGAACCCGCGCAACGTCGGGGAAGTCGAACAGCCCGACGGGACCGGCGAGGTCGGCAACATCTCCTGCGGCGACGCGCTGAAGCTGACGTTCAAGCTGGATGCCGACGGCCGGATCGGCGAGGTCAAATTCAAGACTTTCGGCTGCGCCAGCGCCATCGCTTCGAGTTCGGCTCTGACCGAACTGGTCAAGGGCATGACGCTGGAAGAGGCGGCCAAAGTAACCAATCAGGATATTGTCAAGCTGCTCGGCGAACTGCCCGAGGAGAAGATGCATTGTTCGGTGATGGGTATGGAGGCGCTTCAGGCGGCCATTGCCGATTACCGCGGCGAAAAGGTGATCGCCGACGAAGCCGGCGATCACGAAGGCGCAATCGTCTGCAAGTGTTTCGGCGTGACCGATAACAAAATCCGCAATGTGGCGCGGCAGAACAATCTGCACAAAGCCGCCGAGATCACCCATTACTGCAAGGCCGGCGGGGCCTGCGGCGCCTGTCTCGACGACATTCAGCGGATTCTCGACGAACTCTGGAAACAGGCCGCGCAGACTCCGGCGGCCGCACCGGCCGCGGATGATTTCCAGTCGCTTTCCACGGTCAAGAAGGTTTTCCGGGTGCAGGAAATCATTGACAAGGAGATCAAGCCGTTGCTCGAACGCGACGGCGGCAGCATCGAGCTGGTCGATCTTGTCGGCAACAAGGTGGTGGTGCGTCTGGTCGGACGCTGTGCGAGCTGCCCGGTTTCCGGGGTTACGCTCAAGCATACGGTCGAGGATAAATTGCGGGAATTCGCCAGCCCCGAACTTACCGTGGAGAGTGTGTAGCGATGAACGAAACCGGCAGAATCATCTATGTCGACAACAACGCCACCACGCGCATCGCGCCCGAGGTGCTGGAGGCGATGCTGCCTTATCTGAATGAGTATTACGGCAATCCCGGCAGCATCCATACCTTCGGCGGTCAGGTGGCGCACGCCGTCGAAAAGGCGCGGCTCCAGCTGGCCGGGCTGCTGGGGGCGCCGCATCGCAACGCCGAAGGCGAGGCGACCGAAGTCATCTTCACCTCCTGCGGCACCGAGAGCGACAACGCCGCGATCTGGAGCGCTCTCCTGACCCAGCCGGAACGGCGCAAGATCGTAACCAGCAAGGTGGAGCATCCCGCGGTGCTGAATCTGGCGCGCGAGCTCGAACGGCGCGGTTTCGAGATTGAAACCGTCGGCGTCGACGGCCGGGGCCGGATCGACCTCGACGCGGTGCGCAGGGCGGTCGACGCCAATACCGCGCTGCTTACGGTGATGTATGCCAACAATGAAATCGGCAATATCTACCCGGTCGAAGAGCTGGCGGACATCGCCCACCGTCAGGGCGCGCTCTTCCACACCGATGCGGTGCAGGCGGTGGGCAAGGTGCCGCTTGATCTCGGCAATTCCAATATCGATATGCTGAGTCTGTCTGGACACAAGCTCCATGCCCCCAAGGGCGTGGGGGCGCTGTATGTGAAGCGGGGGATCCGTTTCCGCCCCTTCGTGGTCGGCGGCCACCAGGAAAAGGGCCGCCGCGGCGGTACCGACAACGTCGCGGGCGTGGTCGGACTGGGGGTGGCGGCGGAACTTGCGCAGCGGGGACTGGCGGAAGAGGTTGTGCAACTGGCCATGCTCCGCGACCGGCTCGAAAAAGGATTGCTGGCGCGGGTGCCGCGGATTGCGGTCAATGGCGATCTGGATTCGCGCCTGCCCAATACCAGCAGCATCAGTTTCGAATTCATCGAAGGCGAAGCGATTCTGCTTTTGATGGATCAGCTCGGCATCTGCGCGTCGTCGGGCAGCGCCTGCACCACGGGCAGTCTGGAGCCGTCGCATGTGCTCCGGGCGATGGGCATACCCTACACTTCGGCGCACGGGACCATCCGGTTCTCGTTCTCGCGCTACAACACGGTCGCAGAGGTGGACTTCATCATTGAAAAACTGCCGGGCATTGTGGCCCGGCTGCGCTCGATGTCGCCTTATTGGAAAGCGGAGTTCGGCCGATGATCAAACCGCGGGAAACACCGGAGAAGCGCAGCCCGGAAATCCGATTTCCGGTGTCATGGGTCTTTCGCGCGATCGTGGACGCGGCCGATGCCTCGGCGGTGCAGGGCTTGAACGCCGTGCTGAAAGAATTCGGCTTCGGGGAGAGTTTTGTCGAGGCGAAGAGCTCGGCCCAGGGCAAGTATCGAAGCTTCCATGTCGAAGTGACTCTGACCGATAAACCGCAAATGGACACGCTCGGGGCGCGGCTGGCGGCGGTGCCGGGAGTCCGTTTCCTGTTGTAGTCGTATATTCCCGGCGGAATGCGGTACTCGCGGCCGGCGGCAACTATGCCGCCGGCCGCTTTTTTATTTTCAGAAAAAGCGGCCCCCGGGATATCCACAGGAGCGGGGGAAGCGGAAGTTGAATGTTAGTTGTTTATAATATAATTACCTTATTATAAATTAATTATAATTAAGTTGTATGAGGTGTTTACGGGTTTTTGCGGCTTTTTTGCAAAGACACTCTTGAAAACGTCTTAATTTTCAAGTAAAATTCTTGCAGAAGGGACTAAGGAGATTGCATGAAAATGAACACCGACGTCCAGGTTGATCTGAGTCTGGCACGACAGCTGCGCAACCGGCTGTTCGCCGACATTGCCTCCGGCAAATATCTGCCGGGCGCGCAGTTGCCGCCGGCGCGGGAAATCGCCCGGCAGCAGCAGGTCGGTTACTGTACCGCGGTGCGGGCCATCCGCATGCTCAGCGACGAAGGCGTGATTCATTGTCACGCCGGCCGCCGGGCGCGGGTACTGGTTCGGGCGGGCAATAAATATCGCATCGGGATCGTGATCGACAACGCCCGGCAGGGGATTCCGCCCTTCACCTACGGCAACGCCAGCACCAGCTGGCTGATGCACAATGCCGTGCAGATGGCGCTGATGAAATATCATACTCCGTCGATTACGCTGCCGCCGGAAATGGATTACTCGGCCTACGCCGGGCAGCTTGACGGCATCATCCTGCTGCGCGATATCGACAGCCTCTGGCGGTTTCCGCTTTATCCGGACCATCCGGCGGTAACCATCTGGAATCAGCCTTCCGCCCAGAACTGGGTCAACGGCGTCTGCCCCGACCGCGACGCGGCGATTCTCCGGGCCGGGGTCTATTTCCTGACTCACGGGGTGCGGCAGTTCTGGGCGGTGGCGCCGCAGCAGCGCATGGACTGGTTCGATTCGGTCGAACGCATGCTCAAAGATCGGGGACTGGACGATTGCCGTCATCTGGCGGTGGATAACAATTCGGGCGAAACCATGGCGGAACTGTTTCGGACGGAGATTCAGCCGGAACTCAAGCTGCCGGCGGCTTTCATCACCGGCGGCGATTATCTGGCGCGGGAATTGAATCGGGCGATGATCGCCGCCGGATTACAGTCGAAAAAGGATTTTTTCATGGTCGGCGGCAGCGGCTTGACCGAGGCGGCCCACTGGCAGCCGGCGCTGAGCGTGATCGGGATTCCGTTCATGGAGGTGGCGGAAGCGGCGGTTGCGATGTTGTTTGAGTTGTTGAAGCATCCGGACGAGCGGTTTCCGCTCTGCCGGGTGCCCGCGCGATTGATTCTGCGGGAAACCTGAAGCGGAACGGAATGCGGTTTTCAGTTCAGTAATCGTTGAATCGGATATAACCCAGGAGGAACCTGAAATGAAAAAGCAGACAATGTTGAGTCGGGGCAAGCGTTTTACGCTCATTGAACTCCTCGTCGTGATCGCGATCATCGCCATTCTGGCGGCAATGCTGCTGCCGGCATTGTCGGCGGCGCGGGAGCGGGCCAAAGTTTCGAGCTGCATCACCAAGCTCAAACAGATCGGTTTGGCCAACTCCATGTATTGCGATGACAACAAGGGCTGGCGGGCGGTTACCGACAATCGGGTGACCGACCCCACAACGTTCGGCAATATCATTGCCACACAGAGTGTCAGCAGTCTGGATTCGGCCGACTTCGGCCAGTATTTTACCACCGATCAGGCGACCAACGTGGCCCAGAACGACACCTACATGCAGCAGCATTGGCGCTGTCCATCGGACACGCAGAATTTCGGCTTGGACAGTTCCGGCAACGTCAAGGTCGGCTTGAGCAGTTACTTCGCATTCTGGATCGCGCCGGGTAAAGTTTCGACTTATTATCCGGTGGCCACCTACGGCGATGTTTCGCAGGAACGCCAGCGCAATCTGGTCAGCGGGTTTGCCGACCCGAATAATAAGGTTTTTACCGATATCGGATTCTCCTGGCATACCGGAACCACTCCGGGGACATTCCCCAACCATCCCGGCAGCATGAATCAGCTGGCGCTGGGCTGGCATGTGGTCAGTGTGCCGCGTCCGACCAAGACGGTGGACGGCGGCGCCTGGGCCGCGGCCATCCGCTGGATGGACGGCAACTGATCGTGATTCGGCGCGATTGGCGCCATGCCGTCGCTCCGGGAGCGCAATGATGCCCCCGGATGATTTCACCGGCCGGCGTGGCGTACGGCGTACTGATAACCGCGTCAAGCTGCCCTGGCGAGGTTTCGCCAGGGGTTTTTGGTGCTTGCGGGGTTGCGCCCTGCCGCCAATCTCCGGTCTCATCCGCCAGACTTGGGCGCGGAATAGGCTTTTCCCGTCGACATAGCTCGGAAACATGATGAATTTTTACGTAAAAAACAGTTGTTTATTTTGTATTGTGTTGGTGTTTTTATGGTTACGAATAAGCTGTATGAAAAGCAGCCCGGTTTTTGCGGCTTTTTTGCGGCCATGGGCTTGAAAAATCATGACTTTTCAAGTAAAATTGTAGCGGAAAAAATCCAAAGGATGCATACCGATGACCACTGATGTCCAAGTTGAACTGAGTCTGGCGCGGCAGCTGCGGAACCGCCTGTTTGCCGACATTGCCTCGGGCAAGTACCCGGCGGGATCGCAATTGCCGCCGGCCCGGGAAATCGCCCGGCATCAGGATGTCGGTTATTGCACGGTGGTTCAGGCCGTCCGCATGCTCAATGAAGAGGGCGTGATTCACTGCCATGCCGGCCGCCGGGCCCGGGTGCTGGCGCGGCCGGGCAACAAATACCGCATCGGGATTGTGATCGACAACGGGAAGCAGGGGATTCCGCCCTTCACCTACGACAATGCCGGAACCTGCTGGCTGATGCACAATGCCGTGCAGATGGCGCTGATGAAACGTCATACGCCGTCGATTACGTTGCCGCCGGAGATGGATTACTCCTCCTATGCCGGACAGCTCGACGGCATCCTGCTGGTGCGCGATACCGACGGCGTCTGGCGGTTCCCGCTCTATCCCGACCGTCCCGCCGTGACCATCTGGAATCAGCCGCCTCCGGAAGAATGGGTCAATGGCGTTTATCCCGACCGCGAAGCGGCGATTCTGCGGGCCGGGGTTTATTTTCTGACCCACGGAGTACGGCAGTTCTGGGCGGTGGCGCCGGAACGCCGGATGGACTGGTTCGATGCGCTGGAACAGTTCCTCCGGGATCGCGGGGTGGATGATTGCCAGCGACTTCCGGTTCACAGCAATTTCGGTAAAGCGTTGGAAGAGTTATTTAATGTCACGATTCGTCCGCAGCTCAAACTGCCGGTGGCCATCATCACCGGCGGCGATTACCTGTCGCGGGAATTGAACCGGACGATGATCGCCGCCGGATTGCAGCCGAAAAAGGATTTCTTCATGGTCGGCGGCAGCGGTCTGACCGAGGCGGCGCACTGGCAGCCCGCGCTGAGCGTGGTCGGGATGCCGTTTCTGGAAATGGCCGAATCCGCGGTCGCGATGTTGTTTGATCTGTTGAAGCATCCGGGCGAGCGTTTTCCGCTTTGCCGGGTGCCGGCGCGTCTGATTCTGCGCGAAACCTGATTGATGCAACCGATCGAGTGTTGTTTTCATAAAAATTGTTGCCCAACATAAAACCCAAGGAGGGACCCGGAATGAAAAGAAAAAACATCCATCCACGCAACCACTTCACACTCATTGAATTGCTGGTTGTAATCGCGATCATTGCCATTCTGGCGGCGATGCTGCTGCCGGCGTTGTCGGCGGCACGGGAACGGGCGCGCAGTTCGAGTTGCCTGACCAACCTCAAGCAGATCGGTCTGGCGCAACTCATGTATGCCGGCGACAACCAGGACTGGCGGCCTGTCGCCGTGGTAACGCTGCCAAGTTCCACGACCTTCGGCAGTGCGTTCACTTCGACTACCAACGGCGTTCAGGTTCTGATCAACATGGGTTATTTCGGCACCGAAGCGAGCAAGTCCGCCGTGGAAACCGCCCAGAATTTCGAGCGTTTCATGCACTGTCCGTCGGACTCCAACAATTTCGGTTATAAGTACAATGTCAGCCCGCCAGTGGCTCAGGTCGGCAATATCAGTTATCAATTCTGGTGGCTCACTCCGGACAAGGTCGTCAGTTACGGTTATACCGATGCGGAAAAGGATCAGCGCACCCGCAATCAGTATGCGGCCGCGGTCGACCCCAACAACAAGATCGTGGTCGACATCTGCTTCCCGCCTTATGGCACCGCGCCGGGGCTCATGGCCAATCATCCCAATTCGATGAATATGCTGGCGATGGGCGGACATGCTGTTTTCGTATCCAGTGTGCCTTCGACCCTGACGGCGTGGGCCAAGCGGATTCCGTGGGCCGATGCGCAGAACTGATGTTTGTCCGGGGGGCCTGACGCCGGACATGGCGGTTCGGTGATCACCGTGCAGATCGAATCGGGCGAAGAATCGCCCGATTCGATTTGCACTTTTCTGTTTTTGAATCTATATTGTTGACAACCAACTAACCGGGAGGACTGGCTTATGTACAGATGGATCAGCGTGGCGGTCGCCGTTTTGACGGCGGGGGGAATCGGCGCCGCCGATTTGCCGTGGATTGCGCCGAAGGAGGTCGAACCCGTACCTTATCAGGCGCGGCTGATGCCCGGCGGTGCGATCGAGATCAAGCTCGGCGAACAGCTTTATGTGGTCAATGCCGACTTTTCCCAGATTCCGGGATGGGCCAATTTCACCGCTGAAAAGGCGGAAAATTTCAGTTCGATTACCGTAAAGGACGATACCCTGACCGCGATTACGGCCGGATTCAAGCTGGAGCGTTCGCTGAAACGTGAAGCCGAGGCGGTGATCGTCACCGACAAGATCACCAATACCACTGCCGAAAACCTGCCGCTGATCTATCGACAGTATGTTCAGTTCGACAAACTCAAAGAATACCGTTTGTGCGGTTACCGCATCTATTCCAGCCGGGGCAACGGCACCAACAGCATCAATGCGACGACCATCGTGATGCCGGAAAACGGCGGTTCGCTGGGAATGCTGGCGCTGAACGACGTGTTCCGGGTTCATTTCCGGGCGTTTGCGGCCAAAAAAATGTATGGCATTGGCGACGACAATCTGATCGTCAAACCGGGCGTCACCCAGGAGATGAGTTTTGCGCTCTTTCCGTCGGCCGGAGCCGATTATTACGATCAGATCAACGCCATGCGCCGTCATCTCGGGATGAATTATGAAATCGCTCACGGTTTCGCCTTTCTGGCGCCTTATCCGCCCGGAGTGAAGACCTTCAATGACGCTTACGACCGGATCGGCAAGGACGACTCGGTGGAGACCATCCGCGAATGGCTGAACAACAAGTCGGCCGATTATGTGACTGACGGTTCGGTTTCGGCGCTCGGCGAACAATTCCACAGTTCCGCCTGGATGAAGACCGCCAAGGTCGATGTGCATAAGGATTTCTATAAGAAAATTCGGGAAGCGCGGCCTTCGGCTCAGCTGTTCCATTATTTCCACTGTTTCCTTGATGTCAAGAACAGTATGGATGCCGGGTTCGATGATGTGAAAATCCTGAAACCCAACGGCGAACAGGCCGATTACCGCAATCCGGCGCTGCCGCTCTTTCTGCCGGTCGAAGGCTCCGCGTGGGCCAGAATGCAGGAAAAACGCCTGGCCCGGCTCAAGGACGAATTCGGTCTCGACGGCGTCTTCTGGGATGAATTTCCCTACAGCGCCAGCGAATACCACTACGGCCAACCGTGGGACGGCGTGTCCGGCGACATCAATCCCAAAACGCATGAAATCACCCAGTTGAAGAGCTCGGTCGCACTGACCTCGCTGCCCTGGCGCAAGCGCATGGTCGAATGGCTGGCCGACAACAAGATGATGCTGATCGCCAACGGCGGCGGCGGCTACACCAAGACCATGACCGATCTTTTCATCAAGAACAAGTTCATCGCCTTCATGGAAACCGGCTCGGTCACCAATCTTTACACCAGCCACCTCTCGACGCCGATCGGACTGGGCGACCATATCACGGAACGCACCGAACTCGACTGCTACCGCAATATGGTGAAGTTCCTCGACTACGGCAGCTTCTATTTCTATTATCACCAGCAGGTCGAGCCGTTTACGCATCCGACGCTCACCCGCTATATGTTCCCGACGACTCCGGTGGAGCTGCATGAAGGTTACATTCTGGGCAAGGAACGCATCCTGACCAACCGTTCGGGCTACTACAGCTTCGGCGGCAATGAAGCGGCGGAACTCCACTTTTTCGGCGCCGACGGCTGCGAGGTCCAGCGTCCTGCCGAAAAAACGGTCAAAGACGGCAAAACCTACTATAAGGTGGAGTTGGCGGAATTCGAATCCTGTGCTATTGTAAAGCAGTAACCCTTTCAACCACGGAGGCAAATATGTTCAGAACTTTGATTGGCGCCGGCGTATCGCTGTTGGCGCTGGGGGCGGTTGCGGCGCCGGAAATCACGATCACTTCCACGCCGGCATTGCCGTTGGAGAACAAACTGCGCAATGCGTCGTTTGAAGAGGAAAAACTGATGTTCTGGGTGCCGATCCCCAAGGATGACAACGGCATCGTCATCGACAAGGAAAACGCCGCGTCCGGCGGCCAGAGCCTGAAAATCCCCGGCGTCGCCGGCAAAAACATCAACGCCTATCAGAGCATCAAGTGGGAAACGCCGGTCAAGGCGGGGGAACCGATCTATGTGCGGGTTTCGGCCAAAAAGACCGATCCCGACATCGACAAGAAACCGGCCGGATTGGCCTGCCAGCTCTATTTCGCCGACGGCAACCGGTCCTACATCCGGATGCCGCTGCTGCCCAAGGAGGATTACGGCTGGGCGACCTTCGAAAATATCGTGATCGCGCCGTCGGACGTGACTGCGGCGACTTTCTATCTCTGCCATTACGATCAGGATGGCGTGCAGTGGTATGACGACCTGATGTTCCAGACGGGCAACGTCGAATTGACCGTCAGTGTGAAGGGCGACGACCTCAAGCAGGTCACCTTGCGCAATTCGGTGACCGGGACGGTATTCACCGAGCCGGCTTCCGGCACTGAGTTCAGCAAGACCCTGTCGGTGCCGGGCTTCGGCAGCTATTGCGTGGAAGTCACCGACTCCAAGGGGATGAAGACGGCGAAGCTTTACCCTGAAGGCGTCGATGCCAATGTCGCGGCCTCGGACACGGTCTTGCCGCTGACGCCGGTCAAACGGCTGGTGCTGGCGCCGCTGAAACCGGCCGATGCGTTCAAGATCGAACTGCCCGATTTGACCGGCAAGAAGGTCTATCTGGAGTTTCTGGCCCGCAATCAGAAGCCCGAAGGGCTGGCCGGCTATACCAGCAGCCTCAAGGTCATGGTCAACGGCAAGTTGCTCGGAGCCTCGGAACTGGTGACGCCCAAGAATGAGTTCACCACTGCTTCCGGCAAGGGCGGCGTTGTGGCCGGCAACAACGGCTATGCGCTCTATTACAACAATTCCTTCTATGCCATCAGCCAGGAAAATACCTATGCCCCGGTGAGTCTCGAAAGCCGCAACCCCTTTGAATTCAAACTCGACGTGACCGCTCTGGTCAAGGCCGGAGTGAATACGATCGAGCTGCGGAATTCGCTCCAGCCGAATCCCAAGCTGACCTTCGACGTTTATGTCGAAAATCCGCGGCTGGTGATCGAATGAGGCGGTTCCGCACACTGACCGCGTCCGTCGCGCTGCCGGCGATTGCCGCGCTGCTCGGCGGCGCGGCAATCGCGGCGGATGACGCGGCGGCGAAGCCGGCGGACAAAGCGCCGACGGTGGTCTGTCCGCTGAAGCCGGATCCGCCGCCGGTACCCGACGGCGACCGGCGCGAATGGGACAATCTGCCCGGAGCGCTGACCGTGACCGACAAAAATGTGACCTGGGGCAGGCCGCAGTATACCGGAGAAGAGGATCTTTCCGGGACGGTGATGCTCTGCTACGACGCCAACTATCTGTATCTCCTGGCCGAAGTGGTGGACGACAAGATCGTGACCGCCGGCGGCAAAGGCATGTTCAACGCCGACCATGTGGAACTGACCTTCGCGCCGCAGTACAAGGCCGGAGCCAGCGGTCCGATTCCGGGCGACTGGCGGGTGATCGGGTTTTCCCCGGGCAGCGTGGAGTCGAGCGGCGATCCGTTGAGCGACCTTGAGCCGGAGGCGTTTCTGGTCATGCCGGCCGGCATCGACTGGAGCGGCATTGACGTCGGCGCGACGATGACCGAGGACGGGTACGTCCTTGAGGCGCGCATCCCGTGGAAAGTGCTGGGGGTGAAAACGCAGGTCCAACCGGGGATGAACTTCGGCGTCGACGTGCATCTTTCCGATGCCGACAAAAGTCCGACCCAGGAAACCATGACTTCGCTTAATCCCGTGCCATGGCAGGGCCGTCGCCAGGAAAATATTCTGAAAATGACTCTGACCGGAACCGACGGCAAGCTCTGAATTTGCCGGCTGCATCCGGAAAATCGGGACGATGCGCCCGGTTTTCCGGATTTTTTTTGCCTTGACGGGAACGCCGGAGAAATTTTTTTGCGGAAATTGCGGAGCGCGGGATTGTAAAAGCGGGACTTCCGTGGTATGATTAACTCCGGCGGGGGCTTTGCCCCCGCAGCGGAACGGTTTTCCGTGAAATTCAGCCAGCAACCGGGATGAATCATGATCAAAACTTTTGTGCTCGACACCAATGTGCTGCTCCACAGCAGCCACAGCCTCGAATCGTTTCAGGACAACAATATCGCCATTCCGATGGCGGTCATCGAGGAACTCGACAAGTTCAAAAAAAATCATGACGAACTCGGCCGCAATGCCCGGCGGGTGATCCGTTCGCTGGACAAGCTGCGTGCCGCGGGGCACCTCGCCGACGGCGTCGCCATGAAGGGCATCATCGGCGCCGCCACCGGCAAACTGTCGATCGTGTGCGCCAGACCCGGTGAGGGCTACGAAGGCTTCCTCCGCCAGATCGTCGCCGCCGGCTGGAATGCCGACATGGCCGACAACCGCATTCTGGCCGCCGCGATGATGCTTCAGCAGCACACCTCCCATGTGATTTTCGTCAGCAAGGATATCAACCTTCGGTTGAAAGCCGATGCGCTGGGATTGGTGGTCGAGGATTTCGAAAAGGAAAAAGTCAATTTCGACACCCTGTACACCGGCTTCCGGACGGTCGATGTCGATGACGAAACGGTCAACCGGTTCTATCGGGAAAAGCGCCTGGTTGTTGATGACGAGGAGCTGATGCCCAACGAATTCGTGGTGCTCCGCAGCAACAGCAACGCCAAGCATACCGCCCTCGGACGCTGCTGGGCGGCCCGCGAAGTCCGGCTGGTCGAGCAGTCGGAAAATTTTCATGTCGGCACCCTCGTGCCGCGCAACCGCGAGCAGCGCATGGCGTTGGAATTGCTGCTGGATCCGGCGGTGAAGCTGGTGACGCTGGTCGGCGGCGCGGGGACCGGCAAAACGCTGCTGGCGCTGGCGGCGGGGCTGTTGATGACCGAGGAACGCAAGCAGTATGAAAAATTGCTGGTCACCCGGCCGATCGTGCCGCTCGGCAACGATATCGGGTATCTGCCCGGCGGCAAGAATGAAAAGCTGCAGAGCTGGATGCAGCCGATTTTCGACAACCTTGAATTCCTGCTGGCCGGTAATGGCGGCGACGCCCGGCGCAATCCCGGCGCCCGGATCGCCGCGCTGATCAGCAAGGGCATTGTCGAGCTCGAAGCGTTGACCTATATCCGGGGCCGGAGCATTCCGGCGCACTACGTGATCGTCGACGAAGCCCAGAACCTGACTCCGCACGAAGTCAAAACCATCGTCAGCCGGGCGGGCGAGGGGACCAAAATGGTACTGACCGGCGACCCCAATCAGATCGACAATCCTTATCTCGACGCCAGCAGCAACGGCTTGACCGTAACGGTGGAACAGTTCAAGCACGAGGCCATCCACGGCCACGTGACCTTGCGCAAGAGCGAACGCAGCGAACTCGCCGCCCTGGCGGCGCGGCTGCTGTAGCGGAAGATTGCGCCGCCGCCCGTCCGTTTCAACGGAAACCCCAATCGGATTCATCATCCCGTGTCCGGTCCGGAACGGTTTGCCGCGACCGCCGGACCGGATTTTTTTCAGATGAAAAAATCTTGCAAAATTGTCGGTTTGGAGCGGAACCGAGAAGGGTTGCCGCCGATCATATACAACAAGCAAAATTACCGAAAAAACCCGTTTTTTTCCGTTCTTGAACATGCTTTTTGAGAATATGGTGCTATAGTAGGGTGGTTTCAGGGTTCGGTTGTCCGGCGCCCGTACGCAATTTTCTCCTCTTCAATCATTACTCCTCTAAGGAGCCGGAGGGCCGGACCCTGAACCACCTTGTTTTCCGCCGCGCCCAAGGGCGCGAAAGGTGGAAAACACCGGATCGGCTGAACCTGAAACAGAACGGAAAATTGCAGCGATGACTCCCAGCGCCCCGGCGATTCTGATCGACGCCTATTCCCAGATATTCCGGTCGTTTTATGCGATTGCCCATTTGAGCCGCCACGACGGCTTTCCGACCAACGCGCTCTTCGCCTTCGGGCGGCTGCTGCTCCAGCTGGAAAAGGACTATCGTCCGGTTTCCGGCGCCATGTTTTTCGATTGCGGCAAACCGGCCTTCCGGCTGGCTCTGGCCGCCGACTACAAGTCCAACCGGCCGCCGATGCCCGAAGCGCTGCGGCAGCAGATGCCGGTGCTGCGCGAATTGATTGCCGCTTTCGGCTGGCCGGCGCATCAATGCGACAATTACGAGGCCGACGATCTGATCGGGGCCGCCGTCCGCAATCTGCCGGAGCATGAATTCCGGATTGTAAGTTCGGACAAGGATCTCGCGCAGCTGATCGGCGAACGGGTGGCGATGCTGATTCCGGCCCGGGCGGGCAGCGGGTTCGAACTGCGCGGCACGGCGGAGACGGTGGCACGCTTTACGGTGGCCCCGGACCAGATGGTGGATTATCTGGCGTTGATCGGCGACACCTCCGACGCCATCGCCGGAGTGGCCGGCGTCGGCCCCAAGACCGCGGCCGGAATTCTGCGGGATTGCGGTTCGCTGGACAGTTTCTTCTCCGCTCCGGAACGGATCGCCAATGCCAAATTGCGCGACAAGCTGTTGAACGCGCGCGAGCTGATCGACCGCAACCGGAAGCTGATCCGACTGCGCGGCGATTGGCCGGGACAGCTGCCGCCAGCGCTGGTGGCCCTGAATAAGCAGGCGCCGGACTGGAGCCGCGTGGCGGCCATTTTTCGCGAATACGAATTGCGTTCGTTGCTCCGGGAGCTGCCGGCAACGGCGGAACCCGTCCCGGAAGCCGCCGTCCGGACCGAAACGGCTCCGGCGTCGCAGCCGTCGCCGGAAGGCGATCTTTTCAGCTGGCGCCGGGAAGCGCCGGCGGCGGCTGAGGAAGCCAGACCCCTCGATGACGACCCGTTCGCCGGCTGGCCGAAACATTGAAGTTGCAAAGGAACGATTGTCATGCGTTTGCAGGTGCTCGGATCCGCCGCCAGCGAGGGTATTCCCGCGCCCTGGTGCGAGTGTCCGATTTGTGATGAAGCGCGGCGGCGCGGCGGCAAGGATATCCGCCGCCGGACCGCTTATTGTCTGGATGACGACACCCTGATCGACTTTGGTCCGGACGCGTTTGCTCAGAGTATCACGTTCGGCGTCGACTGGCGGCGGATGACCCGGCTGCTTTTCACCCATTCGCATGCCGACCATCTCAATGCGGTGGAGCTGTCGCGGCGGCGGACGCCGCGCTTCGGGTTGATCACCCATCCGCTGAAGGTTTTTGCCAGCGGGGTGGTTTTCGCCGAACTGCGCCGGACCATGGCGCAGGTGGCGGGGACCACTTATCTGGAAGACCTGTTGATCGAACCGGTGCTGCTCCAGTCCGGCGAACGCTGGATCGACCGGGGATTGGAGATCATGCCGGTGCGGGCCTCGCATGGCAGTCTGGGCGAGGAGACCTTCAACTTCATCCTGCGCCAGGGCGACCGGACGGTGCTGATTGCCAATGATACCGGCTGGTGGTGCGATGCCAGCTGGGATACGGTGCGCAACTACCGGCTCGATCTGGCGATCGTCGAATGTACGCTCGGCTTCGGCACCGAAGCCGAAAAGCATCCCGGGCATCTTGATGTGAAAGGGGCGGAAGCCTTCCGGGACGAGCTCGTCCGGCTGAACGCGGCGGACAAACACACGGTTTTCGCAGTCAATCACTTCTCCCATCTCGGCGGCGCATTGCAGGATCGGCTGGAGGCGCATTTTGCGCCGCGCCGGATCGTGACGGCCTATGACGGAATTGTTTTCGATTTCTGACCGGCTGGTATTGCAATTCTTTTCGCCTCATGCTATAGTATGTCGGAAGCGCGATCACGGTATGGATTTATGCCGAATTTAAGCACCATTTCGATTGAAAAGCAGAAGCATCCGGGCCTGGCGGCGGACAATCCGTTCGATATTGCCTGGGATTATTGTTATCTGCCCTCTCCGGATTATCTGGGCGACATGCATTATGCACTGCAGATCGGGATTTGTCTGACCGGAGCGGTGGAGATCGTTTACGACGGTTATTCGCGGATTTGCCGTTCCGGCGACTGCTGGTGGACGATGTGCTGGGAGCCGCATGCCTATCGGGCGCTTGAGCGGCGGAGTTTCACGGTGGCGATCAATCTTGATCTGAACAGCGTCGGGCAGTGCGACCCGTTCGGTTCCTGCAACTGGCTGCTGCCCTTTGCGTTGCCGCCGGAGCAGCGCTTCGTCCCGGGGACGGAGGACGCCCGGAGAAAATTCGCCGACGCGGGACGCAAACTGTTTCACTGGCATTTCAAAGGCGGCCGGTTCCGGCGGCAGCAGAGCTGGCTGCTGATTCACGAACTGCTGCTGGAAGCGCTGGAGGGGTTGTACTCGGTCGATGCCGATGCGGCGGCCCAGGCCCAGGCGATGGGCGGGTATTTCCCGCGGCTGCGCCCGGCAATCGAACTGGCGCGTTCGGCGGGCATGACGCCGGTAAGCCTGGCCCAGGCGGCGGCGGCGTGTTCGCTGAGCCCGAGCCGCTTCAGCGAACTCTTCCGGGATGCATTGGGAATCAGCTTCGGGCAATTTGCGGCGCGGGCGCGGTTGAGTCAGGCGGCGCGGGAGGTGGTGCATTCCGCATTGACCATCGAGGAGATTGCGACGCGCTGGGGATTTTTCGACAGCAGTCATTTCTGTCATGCATTCAAGAAAATTTATCAATGTTCGCCGTCGGAATTCCGGCAGCGCAAACGAAACGACATTCAGCCTCAGCCCTCACCGGTCTGAAAAGGAAAGGATTGGCCCATGAAACGGAAAACTTCGCCGCCCCACACCCTCTTTACCCTGATTGAACTCCTGGTCGTGATCGCAATTATCGGGATTCTGGCGGCATTGCTGCTGCCGGCGCTGAGCGAAGCGCGCAATTCGGCGGTGGCGATCCGCTGCGTGAGCAACATGCGCCAGATCGGAGTGATGCTCAATTTGTATGCCGACACCAGCAAGGGATGGCTGCCGCTGGCGGATATGGCGCCGGAGTGGGGCACCGAGCTGGGATGGACCAATCTGCTGCGCATGACGCAGGGCGCCGAAAAGAATATTTTTCACTGCTCGCGCGATTCGCGGCGGGAATTCTCCTACTCGCTGAATTGCCGCGAGCCTTACCAGCGGCGGAACAACACCTTCACCAGCTGGAATCAGCTCTGGTTTGACCGGACCAGCACCGGGTCCAGTTCGATCATTCTGATCGAAGAGAGCGATACCGAAATGTTCACCGTAACCGATTCGGATCAGGACAATTACACTCAGGATACCGAGCCGAAAGACCCGGACCGTCACAATGGTTTCGCCGTGACCTTCGGCGACGGCCATGCCGAAAAACTCAAGCAGTACGATTTTTCGGCCATCAGCTACTACTCCGATCGCTTCTCCAAGTGGATGGACAGCAACCCCTATCAATATTGATGGTTGGATTCGGCGGTCATGGCGGCGCATTCGTCAGCGACCGCCGTCACTGACGGCGCCGGACGGGAGCGGCTTCCGCGCCGGAGTCGGAAACCGTCAACCCCCTCCCGGCGGGAAGGGCTCCGGCCCGAAGGCCGGTCCGATTCACCGCAGGACGACAAACAAAGAGCCGGAACGAAAGTTCCGGCTCTTTGTTTTGAGTAAGTGACGGAAGCGGTCTGCGATCACAGTTCGCTGATGGTGTAGCTTTCGATTTCCACCATCTTGAAGGTGCACTTTTCGTCGTGCAGTCCATTCTGGCAATTAACCGTGCCTTCGCAGTGGTCGATTTCGCGGCGCAGCCGCGCCACCAGATAGGATTCCGCCGTGATCTGGTCGAAGTCGGTTTCGAAACTGCCGCCGAAAACGCAGTTCGCTTCACGTTTGGTGCCGTCGGCATCATATTTGACGAACTTGGCGCCGGAGGCGCTGCCCACATCTTTGATCGCCTGGCCGACGGCGAAGACCGTGAAGTATTCATAGGTGTCGCCGCAACGGGTCAGCGGCACGATCTTGGCCGTCAGCTCTTCCAGATGGGCATCCAGCGGATCCTTGCCCTGGTAAGGCGACTGGGTTCCGTTCAGCGCCCAGTCGGTAATCACGTTGGCCAACATGCCGCGATGGATGTAGCGCTGGTAAACTGCGGCATCGCTGGCCGCCGGGTCGCCGCCGGAGCCGACTTTGTAACACTTGTTGGCGATCCAGCTTCTCAACTGGGCCGCCGCCGCCGCGGTCAGGTCGGTTCCCAGCGTGGCGTCCAGGACGTTCGATGCATTCCAGATATTGTCTTCCAACGGGCAGTATTTCAAACTTTCCGTCAGTACGCCGAACGCGCTCGCGTTCTGGGCCGGGGTGTTGATATTGAATTTATGGGCTTCATTGTCGGAGATGATTTTCACCTTGTCCAGCAGCCGGGCGTCATCCTTGTAGGACCCGGCGTTGCTGCTGTAGCCGGTGCCGTGAGGATCGAGCGTGCTTTTGAGATTGATCGTCTTCCAGGGCTCGCCGCGGTGGATCAGGCCCAGCTCCCAGATCGATTCCATCGATGCGTTGCGGATGTAAGCGGTGGACAGTTTGACCGGATCGCTGTCCGATTCAAGGTCCATGGAGGCGTCCGGATCGGTGTTTTTGGCATCGGCGTTGCTGTTTTTGCTGCCCGCATTGGGTACCGCCACCATGGACATGGCCACCGGCATGGTTCCGAAAGCACGTTGCCAGTCCGAAAAGTCAAGATTGCAGCGCGGATCGTTGGCTTCGAAATCGACATAGCCGGTGACTGTTTTATTTTCGGCGGAGCCCGAAAACTTTTCGCTGAACATCGTCTGTTCCGGGATGGTGAATCCGCTGCCGTTTACGAAATCGACATTGCCCGTCGGCGCGGCCAAACCCCATTTCAGAACGGCGCGCTCGAATCCGAATTCCTTGAGCACAATCACCACTTCGATTTCCGGATAGGTCACAGCCCCGGAAGGAACGGTGGTCGTCGCCGCATAGGCCGGCGGCGTCACGGTCAGAAAATCACCTGCCGGCAATGTCATGGTGACATAGCCGCGGGCGGGAACCGCCGAGGCGTTGGCGTTGCTGGTTACGGTGCTGACCGTCGGTGAAGCCGCGCCGCCTTTGGTCAAATGAAGCATTGCAGGCGAACCGGGAAGGGGACTGCCATCCTTTGTCACCCGGACTTCGAGGCCGAGATTGACATCTTTGTAGGTGACTTCGCCGAAACCGAGCGTTTTGTCGTAAATATTGATGAGTTCGCTCAACATATCGGCTTGGAAATGGATGGTGACTGCCTGGTCGATTTTGGTGGTGCCATCGCCCAGATCAGTAGTCGAAACCGTATAATTCACCACCGCTTCGATGCCGGCGGCGATCTGGTTCAGATAGGGCGTCATTTCGTTGCCGGTATAGGTCGGAGTGCCGCCGCTCGCCCAGCTGGCAGGATCGACGTTGGAAGTCGGCGTATCGTCACTATCGATGTAGTCGACCAGATTGGCCGCCACCTGATCGCGGACCGTCGCGGGTTTGAGATCATTGAACAGCGTCTGGGCCTGAGCCAAGGTCACGCCGCTGTTCAGCGGCAGCCGGTCATTGCCCTGCTGGGGCTGCTCGGCGGAGCCGTTGGCCTTTTCCCGAACCTTGGGCTGATCGGTGGTGAAGTAGAAGTTGACCACCTCTTTGCCGTCGACCGTCTGGCTGTCGAACTCCTTTTTGACTTCGGTAAAATCGAAATCGCTGCTCTGGTAGATGCCTTTGCGCCCGGTCAGCAGGTCCAGCGAAAGCCAGCCGGCCGGAACGCCTGCTTTGGTATTGGTCAGAAATTTCAGCCCGGCCAGCGGCAGTTCATCATAGTTCTGGCCTACCCGGCTGCCGCTGGCATCAAGCAGCGTCGGATCAATACCGAGGTTGGGAATGACCGCATAGGCGAAGCGTCCGGTCAACCGGCCGTTGGCGGTCAGATAGACCCACTGCGGATAATCCACCGCGAGGCCGCCCGGGAACCAGTTTTCGGTATTGACATAATTTTCCATCAGCGGCTGAAGCGCTTTGAAGGCATCGCTTTCGGTGGAGCTTTTGTCGCCGTCGGCCAGGACCCCCGCGGTGGTGCCGAAGGAAACCAGCGGCGCCAGTAATTTCGGATGGGAGGCATCCGGCCGGTAGCGGAACCAGGCCAGATCGTCGGCATAGGCCGTCAACTGCGACTCCGCCCGGATCAGGGCGCTGCGCGCCGCCAGCTTGGATGCCACCTGGCTGCTCTGGTTGTAAGCGATGCGCTGTTCCAGAATGCTCGACGCCAGAAAACCGATCAGCATCACCAGCAGCAGCGCCAATACCGCCAGCGCGAAAATCAACGCCACGCCTTCTTCGGGGGCGCGCCGGATCACAGCGTATTTCTCTTTCGTCATCATTCTTGCACTTCCTTGATTGCAACGGTTTTCCGGAAGGTCCGCGCATACTTGAATACAAAATCATTGCGTTCGCGGGTGATGGCGTCGCGAGCCGCCCCCGAAGCCGCCTGTTCCCGGAGGCAGATTGCGCGCAGTTCCGCAATCCGTTTCGGCGGCATTACCGTCAGTACAATCTGGATGGTATCGATGCCGACGGCGCCCTTCAGATCGGTCTGCCCTTCGCCATTGTCGTTGATTTCCATTACCACGACCCGGTCGCCGTTTCGGTTCACCAGATCCGCCGGATAGCGCTTGTCGTTCCAGACGGTGTCGCCGGTGCGTTTGATCTGGGCGTAGACCCGGAAATCAAGCACTCCGGTAATCAGTTCCTCGGGCGTCTCCTGAACGTTATTCGGATTGGCGGCCAGGTGAAATATCTCCGGCATGGTGGTCGATGAAGTCCGGCCGGGGAAATTGTATTCGCTTTCATGATCATCCACGCAACTGCGCAGCAAGGTGCCGTCGCCCGACACCAGAGTCGACCAGTCCGCCCCGTCCCGGGTCGGCGGCAGAAAGTAGTAGTCGACTTCGCAGATATCGGATTTGGCCGAGGAATCGCGTCCCGCTCCGGTCCGGGTAATCATGTGAAGCGCAACGGTGTAGGCGCCCGGTGTGCCGTCGACTTTGGCATAGGAGTTATAGGCGTAGATTTTTTTGGCGGTGTCGATGTCGTAGGCTTCCAGCCACAGCGGCGCGGTAATGGCGTCGGTCCCGGCCGCGCTGGTATTCTGATAAACGATGTTTTCGAGGTCTTCGGAAATGATGGAGAGCGCGGTCTTGGCGTCGGCGTAAAGCCGCGCCTGTTCTTCGCCCGCGCTCCAGAAATCGCCGGTCAGGACGAAGATGCGCAGCAGCACCACCGAGAGCACCACCAGCAGCGCGATGGAAATCAGGAGCTCGAAGAGCGTAAAATCATGACGTCTGAATTTCATGGGCTATTCTCCGACTTCGAAACTGTAGTAGCGTTTGGTGCGCTCTGCATAGGGCAGCGACAGCGGGAAAGAGAGCTCCATGCAGACCACCGCGCCCTTGAATGGGTCGGTGCCCGAGGCGCTCAGCGGAACTTCTTCGACCTCAAGTTCGTAGTGGCTCTCGCAGCCTTTGTCGAAGCAGTCGTGAGTTCCGGCCGCCTGGTGCTGAATGCGGACGCGTTCGTAATTGCGCGGCCGTTTCCAGGTCCGGAGCATGCCGGTGAAATCGACTCGGTAATTGGCTTCGGAATCGCCGTCGACATCATCCTCGTACTTGTCGCCCATCACAATCAGATAGACGCTTTTCTGGTCATCGCTGGAGCCATCCTTGAGCTTGAAGACGCCGGCGGTGTTGGTCCGGGTGAAGTCGTCGCTGAGGGGACTGGACGCCATGTTCAAAGAAAGGTCGTTGTACTCCACCAGTTTAGGATAGGAATTCATAATCAGCTTGTCGGTGTCGCCGTCGGACACGAAACTGTCGATGAAGTTTTTTTCCGCGGTGTCGTCGGCGCATTCCGGCTTGATGGCCGCCGCGCCGTTGCGTTGGAGATAATTGCCCATCTGATCGACGATTTCGGAGGCGTAGCTTTCAAAGCCCGCCGCACGCGTAGCCGTGAGGCCTTTGGGCAGCATGCCGAGGATCACCACTACACCGAATGCGATCACCGCCACGGTCAGGATGATTTCAATCAGATTGAATCGGTAACGCGTTTTCATCAGTCGTTTACCTCGTAATAGGTTGCGGTGCTGCGGCCGGTGAATGAGTTGACCTCGAATTTGAAATAAGGTTCCCCCCGATAGGCCCCGGTCTGAATCGGGCCGGTCTTGCGGTCGCCGGCGGTGACGTAAAAGGGGACGGTTGCGCTCCCGCTGACCACGCGCCCCTTGGCGTCGAAGGCGATGTCCTGGGGCGCCGCGTTGGAAAACACGCATTGGGGGTCACTGCCCGAAGTCCGTACGGCAAAAACCACGCCGCCGGGAAGCGTTACCCACTCCTCATCGGGCACGAAGTTTTCGGTGGCGGCCTTGGTCCCGTTTTTGTTATCGTCGTAGAACAGGCGGCAGCCGTAGCGGTAATAATCTTCCCCCGAAGAGGCGAAATGGACTCCGACCGGCTTGCGTTCGGCCACTGCCTTGGCCCGCGCCAGATTGAGCTGGGCGTTGACCATGCGTGCGGCGCTCTTGAGTTTGACCTGCGGGCCGGAATTCAGCCAGGCCGCGGTTATCATCGCCAGGATGATCATGAATACCGCCACTACCATCATCATCTCCACGATGGTGTAATGGCGCCGTCGGCTGCGGTTCGATAAAGAAAAATGTGTATGCATGCTTTTTACTCCGTCGGGCGCGGTCCGTTCAGTCCGCGAGCGGTTCGATGTCGTCGTTGTCACAGGCGATGTCGCCGCCGACATTCAGCTTCACCATATAGAATCCGGGTTTCAAGCCGTTCGCGGCCAGGCCGCCGGGCAGGTAGATGATATCGTCGGTGTCACCGCCGGCCACGCCATCTTTGCCCAGCGAAAAGAGCGCGAACGTACCGGTGTTTTTATAAGGATAGATGTAGTAAATCGAGTGGATATCGGCTTTGAGGGCCGTCGGCGGCTTGGGCCCGAAGTCGTCGAATACGCCGACGGTGTGATCGGAAAATTCAAACGCATACGGCGCGACAGTGGTCAACAGATCGCGGGCCAGCACCTGTCGCACCGGATCGCTGTCGGCGGTGGAAAATGCGAGTTTATCCGGCGAAGTCTGCTCCGGGAGATAGCCGTTGGCGAGGCGGAAGCGGTCGAGCGCGAGATGGATATTTTTCATGGCCGCCACGGTGTTGCCGGTGGACCAGCTGCGGTAGACCCCGTTGTAGGTCACGATGATCAATGCCGCGATGATGCAGATCATCCCGGTCACCATCAGAATTTCGACCAGCGTGAAACGCCGGCCGGATCGCCTGTTGTTCCGCATAGATATTCTCCGCCCGGAAGTCCGCTCCGGAAACCGTGCCCATAT
This sequence comes from Victivallaceae bacterium, assembly GCA_036677805.1. Taxonomy (GTDB): domain Bacteria; phylum Verrucomicrobiota; class Lentisphaeria; order Victivallales; family Victivallaceae; genus SIG78. The sequence goes on from JAVBVS010000024.1 coordinate 257,087, forward strand.
CGTTCCATCCTAAATGTAACCAGTTTTATCCTTAAAGTCAATTCTTTTCATGGCAAAAAGCTGAAAAAAAATCGAAAAATGCGGCTTTTCTTTTTTTTCCGGCCGGAAAAAGTTGTAAGCATGCGGATTTCATGATACATTAGTACCAAAATCCCGGGCGCCGCGCGGGCGCTTCCGGCAACCAGGGAGGACAATGCGATGAAACAGTATTACCGCTTGGAATTCTATGTGCCGACCACGCAGGCGTCGCTGGTCAAAAACGCCGTGTTCGAAGCCGGCGGCGGACGTCTGGCGCATTTCGAACACTGCGCCTGGGAGACCCACGGCAAGGCCCAGCTGATGGTGCCCGGTTCCGGCGGACAGATCGGCAACGTCCGTTTTTCCGAAGAAACCAAAATCGAGGTCATCGTCGCGGAGGACAAGCTTCAGGCCGCGGTCGATGCGCTGCTGGCCAAACATCCCGCCGAACAACCGGTTTTCTGTTATTATCCCGTCGGCATCGGCTTCCCGCCGGAAGACGACGTCGACGCCTGATCCGGCGGCGGACAGGGACCATGGAGAATGAACGATCATGTATGAATTGGAAATCACCAAACAGTTTTCCGGCGCGCACCGTCTTGACGGTTACCCCGGAGACTGCCGCAAGCTGCACGGCCACAACTGGCTGGTTACCGTGGTGCTGACGGCGACGGAGCTCGACGAAATCGGCATTGCGCTCGATTTCAAGGTGTTGAAGCGCGAACTTGACGCGGCCATCAGCCGCTTCGATCACGCCTATCTGAACGAATTGCCCGAATTTTCGGACTGCAATCCGACCAGCGAGAACCTCGCCCGGATCATTTACCGCGATCTGTCCGTGCGCCTCAACGACGGCCGGGTCCGGGTCGCCCGGATCAAGGTGGCCGAATCGCCCGGGTCCAGTGCCAGCTATTATGAAGATTAAGCGGCGGAGATCAAGATGATGAACGCGGCCGGTGAAACCATATTTCCGGTGGTGGAGACGTTTTCCAGCATCCAGGGGGAATCGACCCACGCCGGGCGGCAGTGTTTTTTCATCCGTTTTGCAGTCTGCAATCTGCGCTGCTCCTACTGCGACACCGCCTACGCCTGGGAGGCGTCGGCGGCGACGCTGCGTTCCATTGCGGAACTGCTGGCGGCAGTGCGGGAATCCGGTCTGCCGCTGGTCGAGCTGACCGGGGGCGAGCCGCTGCTTCAGCCGGGCCTGCCGGAGCTGGCGCGGGCGCTGCTTGAGGACGGCCGCGAGGTGCTGCTCGAAACCAACGGTTCGCTGCCGCTCGACATGGTGCCGCCGGACGTCCGGAAGATCGTCGATGTGAAGCTGCCGTCAAGCGGCATGAGCGAGTACAATAACAGCGCCAATTATTCCCTGCTCGGTCCCGGCGACGAACTGAAATTCGTGACCGGCGGTCGAAGCGACTTCGAGTGGGCGCTGGCGTGGATCGACCGCCACCGGCTGGCGGAGCGGGAAGTGCCGCTGATCTTCAGTCCGGTCTTCGGGGCGATCGATCCGGCCGAGCTGGCGCAGTGGCTGATCGATTCCCGGCGGCCGGAACTCCGGATGCAGATTCAGATGCACAAAGTGTTGTGGCATCCCGATCGGCGCGGCGTCTGAGCCGCCGTCATCGACTTACAGCGTTCCCGCGAGATAGCCGCGGCGGAACGCCCCCGGCGCCATGCCGTAGCGCCGGTGAAAACAGCGCGAAAAATAGCCGGCGTCAGTGAAGCCGCAGGCGCGCGCCGTCCGGGCGACCGGCCAGGATTGCGACTGAAGCAGCGTCGCCGCCCGGGCCAGTCGCTTTTCCATAAGGTATTCAATCGGGGCGAGGCCATAGACTTCCTTGAAATTGCGGCTGACGCCGGTGCGGTGGCGCGCCAGCATGGCGGCGAGCGCATCGATATTGAAGGCTGCTTCGGCATAATGTTCGTCGAGCAGCGCCTTGGCTTGCCGTGCCGGTTCCCGTCCCGGAAGTTGAATCTCGGCGTGGTGCGCCGCTGCGATCAGGATGATTTCATAGGCCAGAATTTCGGCGGCGCGGGCATTTTCCGGCGACGGCTGATGAAGCAGTTCGAGCAGCTGGCGGAAGCGGTTTTCGGGGCAGGCCGGGGCGCGGAAAGGAATGCCGCGCCGCAACCCGGCATGTTCGAGCACGGCCGCAGCGAGGGGACCGCAAAGGGTCATCCAGCAGTATCGGCCCCGGCAGTCCAGCGCCGAGGGTTCCATTTTGTGGTCGGGCGGGAAGTAGAGGATTTCATCGGCGTGAAGTTCCCGTTCGACGCCGTCGGTCCGGAAGCGGACGATTCCGGCGGTCCCCCAGTAGAAATTGGCCCGGTCGGCGACCCGGCCCCGGGCGTGCCGCCAGCCCGGGGCCAGCAGCGCCATGCCTGCCGAGCGCACGCCCAGCGCCTCCGTCGGCCACAGCGGTCCCGGCATGCAGCTCAGATAGGTCACATGCGAGCGCTCCGGCTTTTGTCTACAAAAATCCATATTTCAGGCACCGTTATCCATGGTTTCCATTCACTGTTTGACGTATATTTTATCATCTCAAACGGCAAATGTCCAATCCGGGAGGAAATAAACGATGAAGAATCCGGCCCATTCCAGAGCGCTCGAAGCGCTCGACCGCATGATCGATCCAATTCATGTCGCCGCCACCGAAGCGCTTCATGAAAAGCTGTGGGCCGGAGAGGCTCTGCCCTATCTGCCTTGCGTCTGCGGCGATCCGGCGCCGGATTTTCCGCGTTACGGTTTTACCGAAAGCTACGATGACGTGGAGAAGAACTTCATGAGTTCGCTGGCGGAGGTGTATGCCGGAGCGTCGCTTAAAGACGACCGCCTCTATCAGATCCGGCCCGAGTACGGCGTGGTCAATATCCCCGAACTTTTCGGAGTCCCGAGCGTGGTTTCCGATGCGGGCCGGTCGATGTCCGAAGGAGTCAACGACCGCGATGCGATCCGGCGGCTGCTGGATCGGGGCATTCCCGACTTCGAGGGCAGCCGGCACAACCGGAAAATCCGGGAATTTCAGGAATTCGCGTGGACGGAGCTGGGGCGTTACGAAAACCTCTCGCGTTACGTCCATATGACGCTGCCCGATACCCAGGGGCCGTTCGATCTGGCCTGTTTGATCTGGGGCGCGGATATCTTCCTGGCGGTCTACGACGAACCGGAGCTGGTGCGCGATTTCATGACCTTGATGACCGACACCTTCATCGCTTTCAACCGTTACCACAAGCCCTTCAGCCGCGAGCCGTTGAAATCGGCCTACCATATCGCCGGATTGAAGCTGGTCAACGGCGGCATCCGCATCTGCGACGATTCGGCGACTTTGTGCAACGGCGACTTCTACCGCGAGGTGGTTGCGCCATGCAACGAACGGGCGTTTGCGCCCTTCGGCGGCGGCTGGCTTCATTATTGCGGCAACGGCAATCACATGCTGCCGGCCATTGTCGACATGAAAGGCGTTCATGCGCTCCATTTCGGCAATCCGGACATGCACGACCTGCTGGCGGTCTGCCGCGATCTCCGGCCGCGCAATATCGTGCTTTACTGGTCCGGCGTGCTGGAGCAGATTCCGGCGGCGACGGAGATCACCGGCCATACCGGATTGCTGGTCTTGCTGGAAAACCGCTATGCGCCGAAAGACCGCAACGATGCGTTGTGGCGTCTGAATGAAGTCCGCGCCGGACGCCCCGTTCCCAAAGCCGCCTGGTGACGGCGGCGGGAACGTTTCGTCGGCAAAAAAAAGGAAGAGGGTCAATCGCCCTCTTCCTTTTTTTATCGGGTGATTGCCCGCTGGGGTTATTTGGCCTGCTTTTCCCGGATCGCCGCCTGCGCCGCCGCGAGGCGCGCGATCGGCACCCGGTAGGGGCTGCAGGAGACGTAATTCAAGCCGACATTGTGGCAGAATTCGATCGTCCGGGGATCGCCGCCGTGTTCGCCGCAGATGCCCAGCTTGATTGCCGGACGGACCGAGCGGCCTTTGGCGACGGCGATCTTGACCAGTTCGCCCACGCCTTCGCGGTCGAGCACGGCAAAGGGATCGTATTCATAGATGCCCTTTTTGACATAATCGCCGAGGAATTTGCCGGCGTCGTCGCGCGAGAATCCGCAGCCCATCTGGGTGAGGTCATTGGTCCCGAAGCTGAAGAATTCGGCTTCTCCGGCGATCTGGTCGGCGGTGACCGCGGCGCGCGGCACCTCGATCATGGTGCCGATCTTGACCTTGACTTCGCACTTCTTCGCCTTTTCGACTTCGGCGATCACCCGCACGATGATCGCCTTCTGAAGCGCGAGTTCCTTCACGTTGCCGACCAGCGGCACCATGATTTCCGGTTGCGAACCCGGCACCGCGGCGGCGGCTTCGACCAGCGCGCGGATCTGCATTTCGGTGACTTCGGGATAGGTGATCCCCAACCGGCAGCCGCGGTGTCCGAGCATCGGATTGAATTCATGCAGACTGGCGACCAGCTTTTTGATCGTGGCCACGCTGACGCCGAGCTGTTCGGCCATTTCCTTCTGGCCCTTGGGATTGTCGTTCTGGGGCAGGAATTCATGCAGCGGCGGATCGAGCAGCCGGACGGTGGCCGGCCGGCCCTTCAGGGCCTTGAACATGCCGGTGAAATCCTTGCGCTGCAATGGCAGCAGTTCGCGCAACGCCGCGCGGTACTGTTCGACCGCGTTCAGATCGGCGGCTTTCAGCGGCTGTTTTTCGAGGTCGGCGAGTTTTTCGACGCCGAACTGGTCCTTAAGTTTCTTGACCGTTTCCGCGACCAGAATCAGGCGGCGGAAGGCGACGATGCGGTCGGCTTCAAAGAACATGTGTTCGGTCCGGCACAACCCGATGCCTTCGGCGCCGAACTTGACCGCGACTTCGGTATCGTGCGGCGTATCGGCATTGGTCCGGATGCCGAGCTTGCGGTATTTGTCGGCCAGCGCCATGATGTCGCCGAAGGGGCCGGTCAGTTCCGGATCGACCGTGTCGACTTCGCCGAGGTAGACCGCGCCGTTGGAGCCGTTGAGGCTGATCCAGTCGCCTTTTTTCACGGTGACGCCGTTGACGGTGAATTTCCCGGCCTTGTAATCCATGCTGATTTCGCCGGCTCCGGCGACGCAGCAGGTGCCCATGCCGCGGGCGACCACCGCCGCGTGCGAGGTCATCCCGCCGCGCGCGGTCAGAATGCCCTGAGCCACATGCATGCCGCCGATGTCTTCGGGACTGGTTTCGATCCGGCAGAGGATCACCGGCTTGCCGGCGGCGTGCCACTGTTCGGCCTCTTCGGCGGAGAATACCACCATCCCGGTGCCCGCGCCGGGCGAAGCCGGCAAGCCGACCGTAAGCTTTCTGGCCTTGAGTTCGGCCGCTTTCACGAAAACCGGGTGCAGTAGCTGGTCGAGCTGCGACGGTTCCACCCGCATCACGGCGGTGGTTTCGTCGATCAGGCCTTCGCGGACCAGATCGATCGCAATCCGCACGGCGGCCGCGGCGGTGCGCTTGCCGTTGCGGGTCTGGAGCATGTAGAGCTTGCCGTTTTCAATGGTGAACTCGAGGTCCTGCATGTCCCTGTAATGTTGTTCGAGCTTGATCCGGATCGCGTCCAGCTGCTTGAAACATTCGGGCATCGCTTCTTCGAGCGAAGGGTATTCTTTCCGGCGGACGGCCTCGGCGATGCCCTGATTCTTGGCCCAGGCGATGCTGCCGGCCTTGGTGATCTGCTGCGGGGTGCGGATGCCGGCGACCACGTCTTCGCCCTGGGCGTTGATCAGGAATTCGCCGTAGAAATATCTGTTTTCGCCGGTCGACGGGTCGCGGGTGAAGGCGACGCCGGTGGCGCTGTTGTCGCCGGAGTTGCCGAAGACCATTGCCTGGACGTTGACCGCGGTGCCGATCAATCCGCGGATGTCGTTGATTTCGCGGTAGCGCACCGCGCGCGGATTGTCCCACGATTCAAACACCGCCTGGATGCCGCGGTAGAGCTGGTCGGCCGGATCGGCCGGGAATTCGCTGCCGGCGGCCTTCTTGACGATCTTCTTGTAGGTGGCGATGAGTTCGCGCAAATCGGCGGCGGTCAATTCGTTGTCGAGTTTGACCTTGCGGGCGTGCTTGAGCGCTTCGAGCGCATGTTCGAAGAGGTCGGAGTCGATGTGCATGACCACGTCGCCGAACATCTGGATGAAGCGGCGGAAGCTGTCGAGCACGAAACGTTCATTGCCGGTCAGCGCGATCATCGCCGCGACGGTGGCGTCGTTCAGGCCCAGGTTGAGCACCGTGTCCATCATGCCGGGCATCGACGCGGCTGCGCCGGAACGCACCGACACCAGCAGCGGATTGGGGCCTTTGCCGAAGGTTTTGCCGGTGGTTTTTTCGAGTTTGGCCAGCGCGGCGGAGACTTCCGGCGCGATCAGCGCGAAGAGCGCCTTCTTGCCGATTTTGCCGAATTCAGCGCACGCCTCGGTGGTGATGGTGAAGCCCGGCGGCACCGGCAGTCCCAGTGAAGCCATGTCGGCGAGGTTGGCGCCTTTGCCGCCCAGCAGGGCGCGCATTTTGCCGTTGCCTTCGGAGGTGGCGCCGCCGAAACTGTAGACGTACTTGACGTCCGTTTTTTTGCTGCTCATACGATTGTTTTCTCCCTGTTTCCTACATTTTGAGAACGCTGCGACGTTTCCCCGGCGCTTCAGCTCAGATGGGGGACGGGAAAAAAATGTCCCGCCAGATCACATGGCCGCCAAAGGAATTGTTGACGAATCGGGACTCGGGAAGCGGGAGAAAACCCCTGATTCCGGTAGTGATAGCGGACCGGAACTTCAAGCTTGCCTCCGGCCCCCGAATCCAAATACAAAAACTCATGTACCCGGAGGGATTTTTGAAGCCGGCAACCGGAATCCAGTGGCCAGTGGCTGAAGTTCGAGCCGATTACGCCCGACCGCCAAACACCAATCACTGAACGCTCCGCACCGCCAATCCCGAAAAAATCCATCCGGACGGTACTTCATCGACCCGATTTGCTGCTTTCCCGCCGCGCCTTCTACTTGAACGAACGCAGCGCTGCCACGATCTCCTTCTTTTTGGGGTGCTGTTCGACGCCGATCAGCACGAAGCTTCCGGCCATGAACACCGGAAAGCGGACGGCGAGGATATAGACGAACCCGTCTTTATGGTATTGGGCAAGCAGCTCGCGCTGCTTGGCCACGTCGGTATTGAAATAATAGGCGCCGATTTCCTCGTCGTCGATTTTGATGGCGATGGCGCTGACGGCCCGGAGCACATCCGGGCGGATGGGCTGGATCCGGACGACGTTGAGTTTGGCGTCCTGCTTGAAGTGGACTGCAAGATCGTAAAGAGTCAGGTGATTGTTGATAACCGAGGTGTAGTCGAAGTCGTCGATACGGGTGGGGGCGTTGGGATCGCGGTCGCTTTTGCAGCCGGCGCAGCAAAGCAGCAGACAGATTGCGGGCAGGATCACTCCCAACAGCCATGCCGGTTTGCCGTCAAACTTCATATGCACCTTTCCGCTCAATCCCACCTGTCAGACTTCAGACGCTTCCGCAACGGTCCCGTTAATATAAACTGGTTTGGATAACAATGCAAATATTTTATCAAAAAAAAGATCGCGCCTTGACAAGCCTGTGCTCCGCCATTATATTAATCGGTCAGTTGTGATGGAGTCCGGCGCGGATTGTCCGCGGCCGACTATGATTATGGAAAGGCAACCCAAAGTTAAGGATCCGGGTCATGAAGGTTTTGCTGCATGTGAATTATTTCGAAGGCGCCGGAAAGTTTGACACGCTGTTCAAGCTCATCCGCGTCAACGGCGCCGATGGCGTTGAATTGCGCGCGACCCGATATTACGATATGGACAAGGCGGGCTATCGCGCCCTGGTCGAAGAACTCAAGCAGAAAAATCCCGATCTGGAACTGGCTTTCGGTTATCCGCTCCACTTTTCGAGTGTCGATGCCGAGACGCAGAAGCGCGAATTCGCGGAATTCGTCGAATTCATCGACTGGGCCGGGGCCAAAGTCGGAACCACGCTGCTCAATCTCTTCACCGATGCCCTGTTCGATCCGAAGCAGACCTATTGGCACTATGACAAATATGGCAGTGCGATGGCCGACGATGCGCTCTTCGCCCGCCATGCCGCCGGTTTGACCGCCGTCGGCAGAGAGCTCGAAAAGCGGCATATGCTGGGCGCGCTGGAAACCCACAACTGCTATATTCACGACCTGGCCAAGCCTTGCCGGAAGCTGTTGGATCTGATCGGGAGCGACGCCATCGGCATCAATTACGACCATGGCAACATCTTTTTGAACCGCAACGGCGAGTCGATTCCGGAAGTGCTTGAAATCCTGAAGGGGCGGATTTACTACGCCCATCTCAAGAACCTGATGAAGACCCAGGACTGGCAGTATATGGCCACCCATCTCGACGCCGGTCATATCGATACGTATCAGGTGCTTGCGGGGCTCAAGAACGAGCTCAAATCGGGCATGTTCGCGATCGAATACGCCTGCACCGGCGACGGCGTGATCGCCGCCAGACGCGATATGGAGTACATCCGCTACCTCCGGGAATGGCTGGATATCTGAACTTTTTTTGCAGGAGTAACCGAATCATGCTGCGCAAAAGCAGTGACGTCAATATTTCGAGCCGGTCCAAATTGCCGGCTCCCGGCGCCGTCCGTTCCGAACTGCCGCTGTCGCTGGAGGCCACCGGGCAGGTGGTCCGCCATCGTCAGGAGGTGTTCGACATTCTCGACCGCAAGGATCCGCGCCGGATGCTGATCGTGGGCCCCTGTTCGATCCACGATCCCGAATCGGCGCTGGAATACGCCGCGAAATTAAGCAAGCTCAGCCGTGAAGTTTCGGACAAGCTGCTGCTGATCATGCGCGTCTATTTCGAAAAGCCGCGCACCACGGTCGGCTGGAAGGGGCTGATTTACGACCCTGACATGAATGACGCCTACAACATCGAAAAGGGCATCCGGGTGGCGCGCCGCCTGATGCTCGACATCGTCGACAAGGGCCTTGCCGTGGCCACCGAAACGCTCGATCCGATTCTGGTGCAGTACATCGCCGACGCGGTGGCATGGACCGCCATCGGCGCGCGCACCACCGAATCGCAGCCCCACCGGCAGCTGGCCAGCGGTTTGTCGATGGCGGTCGGCTTCAAGAACGCCACCGACGGCAATGTGCAGGTGGCCATCGACGCGATCAATACCGCGCGCCGCCAGCACAGTTTCATCGGCGTTGACGACGACGGCGCGATCACCGTTTTCCGCACCACCGGCAACCATTATGGGCACATCGTGCTGCGCGGCGGAGCCGAACCCAACTATGGAGCCGAGCACATCGCCTTCCTGAAGGTGGCCATGCGCAAGACGGGGTTGACGCCCCGGATCATCATCGACTGCAGCCACGCCAATTCGGGCAAGCGCTTCGACCGCCAGAAGAAGGTCTTTTACGACGTGATCGACCAGATTCTCGAAGGCGAGGACGCCATCGTCGGAATGATGCTCGAAAGCCATCTCTGCGAAGGCCGTCAGGATATCGTGGGCTGGAAGAAGCCGCTGCCCAACATCTCGGTCACCGACGGCTGCATCGGCTGGCAGGAAACCGAAGAGTTGATCCGTTACGCCCACCAGAAGCTCTGAACGCCGGGGTCGGACGGAAAAGGAACCAAAACAGGGGAGAGGCGGGCACGCCTCTCCTTTTGTCTGCATGGAGAATCGATCGATGAAACCCGGGGAGAATTATGATTTTTGCGGTTGAAATGCTGTGGCTCAATCTGATTTTGTTTGCATTCGGGCTGGCGATTCTGGTCAAGGGCAGCGACTGGTTTGTCGATGCGGCGGCCAGTCTGGCGCGAGGCTTCGGGGTTTCGGAACTGGTGATCGGCCTCACGCTGGTCAGCATCGGAACGTCTCTGCCCGAACTGGCATCGAGCGTATACGCCGCGTTTTCCGGAGAATCGACCTTCATCATCGGCAATATCGTCGGGAGCAACATTGCGAACATTGCATTGATTCTCGGCGCGGGACTGGTTCTGGGCGGCTCGATCGGGTTTTCCCGGGTGGCGCTCCGGCGGGACATGCCGATTCTGCTGGCGGTCAGTCTGTCGCTGTCGCTGTGGTTTTATTTCGCGCCGGATTTGCCGGCGGGGGTAAATGGAGTCGGTCGTCTGGGCGGGGTATTGCTGCTGGCGTCATGCGTCGGGTATACCATGCTCCTGTGCCGCAACAGCGCGGCGGCGACCGAAGAGGCGGTGGAGGCGGTGTTGATGTCGCGGCGAAGCGCGGTCGGGCTGATCTTTCTCGGGCTCATGATGATTACCGCGGGTTCCAAGCTCATGGTCGACACCGTGGTGGTGACGGCGCAGCAGTGGGGGGTTGATCCGCTGGTGATTTCGCTGACGGTGGTGGCGGTGGGAACTTCGCTGCCGGAATTGGCGGTGACGATTTCCGGCGTGCTCAAAAAACGCCACGACATCGCTTTGGGCAATATCATCGGCAGCAATATTTACAACATTCTCCTGATCGTCGGCTGCTGCGGAATGATTTCTCCATTGCGTTCGACCGGCAGCGAAAGCCTGATTGCGCTGGGCGTGATGATGGCTGCTGCTGCGGCGTTGTGGCTCTTCATGGCGTCGGGCAAGACGCTCCGGCGCTGGCAGGGCTGGCTGTTGTTGGCAGGTTATGCCCTCTTCCTCGCCTGGACCGTGATCTTCTGCCGCTGAAGGCGGCTGTCCCCAGGCTATGAAAAAATTCCGGCGGCCGGACCCGGGGCCGGAGACGCCGGAATGGGAGCAGACGGTGGAGACGATGAAAGCCCTTTCCGCAGCCTGCCGTTGAGTTTGGGGTCTGCTAGTTGGTCGCCGGAGCGGCCTTGTCGGCGGCGCACTTGGCCTTGTCGCCGCAGCAGTTGCACTTTTCATCGCTGCATTTGCCCTGGGCATCGCGGCATTTGCATTGATCGCCGCAGCATTTGTCGGCGCACTGGGCCGCCTGGCAGCAGGCGGCTTTGCAGCATTTGTCTTCGCCGCATTTGGTGGTGAAGCACCCGGCCAGCAGCAGGGCGCAGCCGAAAGCGAGCAACAGGCTTCCGATTCCGAGACGAAGTGATTTCATGATGGGTCCTCCTTGGATTGGGGCTTCCGGATCGGGTCCGGCAGCGGTTGCCGCCGTCGGACCCGGTTCGGTTTCATAGAGTGCAATTTCGTCCGAAACGTTCCATGCCATCAGCCGATAACGCCGCCACCGGCTCAATTTCCGGTATTTTTCCCATCCTGATTGATATTTTTTTTGAGCGTCAGGATATTGCGGTGATTCCGGTATTCGTAATGAATCTGGTCCATGCTTTTCTTGGCCATCAGGATGCCGAGTCCGCCGATTTCGCGTTCGTCGGCGGGGAGCGTGGTATCCGGATCCTCGCGGTCGAGCGGATTGTAGGGAGTGCCCGCGTCGGAAAACTGGATGGTGATCTCCAGTGGGTCCTGGGTGAGCGCGCAGCGCACCGTGGCCTCGCCCACCTCGGGGTGATAGGCGTAGCTGGCGATGTTGGTGAATATCTCCTCGACCGCGAGGTTGATCTGCATCTCTTCGCGCGGCGAACAATTGGCGCCTTTGATTTCCCGGTTGATGAAGTCCATCACCGGGCCGAGATTTTCGATTTTCGCCGCGATGTTGAGTTCTTTGCAGCTGTTTCTGGCGCTGCCGCCCTTATACTCCAGCGCCAGCATGGTGATATCGTCGGCCTGGGCCGCGCCGTTGGCGAAGCTCTGAAGTTCCTGCTTGACGGCGGTCAGCAGCGCGGTGACGTCAAGTTCGCGCACCCGGTCCCCGTTCAGGAAGTTCCGCAGCCGGGATTCGCCGTAGAATTCGCCGGCATCGTTCAGCGCTTCGGTGACGCCGTCGGTGTAGAGCAGAATCCGGTCGCCCGGAGCGAACTGGATTTCGCGTCCGGTATAAACCACATCCGCCATGGCCGCCAGGACCAGTTCGGGTTTGCATTTCATGAATTCATATGGCATCTCGTCCCGGGCCAGCAACGGCGGATTGTGTCCGGCGCTGGCGGCGACGAGCTTGCCCGTATCCAGCTGCAACTGAGCCAGAAACACGGTTACGAACATGTTGGCTTCGTTGTTCTGGCACAGATAACGGTTGGCCAGGGTCAAAACTTCGGCCGGACTGTGACCGGCGGAAGCCAGATTTTTGAGCATGGTTTTGGCGGTCATCATGAACATGGCCGCCGGAATCCCTTTGCCCGAAACGTCCGCGACCAGCATCACGATGCGGTTGTCGCCGACCATGAAAAAGTCGTAAAAGTCGCCGCCGACTTCCCGGGCCGCGTCCATCGAGGCGTAAATCTCGAAATCGCGCCGGTCGGGAAACGGCGGAAACAGCCGCGGCAGCGCCGAAAGCTGGATCGCCCGGGCGAATTCGAGTTCGGCGTCAAGACGCGCCGCTGCCTCGGCGATGGCCTGCTTCAGCGCATTGACAGTGGTGTTGATCCCTTCGGAGAGCGAAGAAAATTCGACGTTGGTGCGGACATCGACCTTTTCATCGAGCTCTCCGGCGGTGATTTGCGCCAATGACCGGTTGACCTTCTGGATGCCGCTGATCACCACCTTCTGCACCAGCACGGTCACGAGGATGAAAACCACGCCGAAAATCACCAGGTTGCAGAAAATCAGGAACAGGGTCATCGCATTGCGGCTGAGGTACATTTCATCGTCCGGGAGCAATCCGGTCAAGGTGTAGTCCTGATATTTCTCGCTGATTCCGAGATAGTGAATGCCGGCGATCTCGACATCGAATACCCTGCCGGAGTTGAGATCGCTCACCGAAATGCCGAATTCAAATACCGGTTTGTCGATGAAGGAATTGTCTTCGCAGCTCACGATCCGGTCGTCTCGGCTGATCACCAGCAAGCCGTTGTTGCCGATGCGGAAGCCCGGCGCCAGATTGCGGATATCGGCGATTTTCATCGCCTGCTGGAGCCGTTCCGGGTAAAACCCGATCTGGACGATGCCCGGCTTGTCCTGCCGCGCCACTCCGGCGTACTGGAAGAGCTTGCCGTCGATGCCCCGCGGCCGCGGCTCCTGAACCAGCTCGAAATACTTGTCCTTCAAGGCGGGCATGAAGGCGCGCGACTGTTCCGCCGCATTCATGTCGTAACCGATTACATCGTCGTTGGAGGCGATCAGGATGCCGTTGGCGTCCGACACATGGACCTGATCGACATTCAGAATCCGGGCAAGATGTTCGCAGGAGTTGCGGTCCTGGAGCAGCGACGGATTGGCGGCGATCAGCGCGGCGAACGAACGGGCTTTGGCCAGTGCCTCGGTCCGGGTCATGATCCGGATGCTCTCCAGATTTTCCCCGGCGATCAGCAGTTGGCGCTTGGCGTCGGCGATCTTGAGGCGGATCATTTCGATCGCGTTGAACCGCGCCTGCTTGGTCTGAACGTAAAATGAGAGACAGAAGGTGATGATGAAGGCCGCCGTGACGAACAGCAGCAGCCACTTCTGGAACGTTTTGCGCATGGCGGGGCCATGCTCTCCGACATTCTTGCGGCCCATATGCAATCCTTCCCGGCGGTTCAGCGGATGGTCAATATTGCGGAAAATCCGGTCATCTCAAATACTTCCATCACTGCCGGCCGGATGTGGTTCACCACCATTTTGCCTTGTTTGCTCATTTTTTTCTGCGCGCCCAGAAGCACCCGGAGTCCGGCGCTGGAAATATAGTCCACCTCGGCCAGATCGAGTTCCAGCCCGGTAACGCCGTCGAGCAGTCCGGCCAGTCTGCTTTCCAATTCCGGCGAGGTGAGGCTGTCCAGCCGTCCCTTGATGGCGACCGTGATTTCGGCGCCGTGGCTCCGCGTCGTGATTTCCATCGTCCTGTTCCTCCGATCAAGTAAGGTAGTTTGTTTGCCGTCCCATGCCCGTTCCGGTGGCGGAAGCTCAGCGCAGCCCCATCCAGAGCAGGCGGAGCGCGCCGACCGTCACGAAAACCTGAATAATCGCCTGAAACCATTTTTGCGGCATTTTGTGCAGGATCACGATCCCCGCCGCCGCTCCCAGCAGCAGAAACGGCACCGCCCCCGGCACCATCCGCAGCACCTCCAGCGACAACCGCCCGTCGAGCGCGAAGAGCGGCAGCTTGATCCAGTTCAGAATCAGGAAATACCATGCCGCCGAACCGATGTACTCCTCCTTCGAAAACTTCATCAGCAAAAGATAGATCGCCATCACCGGACCGGCCGCATTGGCCACCTGGGTGGTAAACCCCGCCAGAATGCCGAAAAAGGCCGCCATGCCGACCGAACCCCGCCATGCGTCAACCCGCTTCTTGACCCGGTTCTGGGCGAAACTCAGCAACTGGACTGCCAGAATCACCGCGCCGATCATCACGCTGAGCAGCGCATTGCTCGAAATCAGCCGGATCGTGGCGGCGCCCAGCGCCAGCCCGAGAAATGCCCACGGCAGCAGCCGGAGCACGAATTTCCAGTTGGCCTGCCGCCGGTACCAGGCGACCGCCACCACATCGCCGAGGCAGAGCAGCGGCAGCACCGCCGCCGAAGCCACATCGGCCGGAAAACACTGGGCGAAGAGCACCACCACTACGATGCCGAAGGCCGGCACCCCGGTTTTGTTGATCCCGACCAGCAGCGCCCCGGCGGCCAGCACGGCGATCTGGAGCGGCGTCAACGCTCCGAACATCCATTCCATCATTGCTTGGCTCCCGCCCGAATCAGTTGGCCACGATGTTGACCAGCCGCCCCCGGACGCAGATCACCTTGCGCACGGTCTTGCCCGCGATGGCACTCTGCACGTCGGCGTGGGCCAGCGCGAGATCGGTCATCGCCTTGTCGTCGGCATCGACCGGCATCATCACATGCGCCTTGGGCTTGCCCAGCACCTGAACCAGCACATCGGCTTCACTCACTCTGGTTTTGGCTTCATCATAAACCGGCCACGGCCGGAAGGTGATGGTTTCGCGGTGTCCGAGCACTTCCCAGAGCTCTTCGCCGAGGTGCGGCGCGAAGACTGCGACCATCTGCACCAGCGCCTCGGCCGCTTCGCGCGGCACGGCGGGAGATTTGGCCATCTCGTTGCTCAAGACCATCAGCTGGCTGATCGCGGTGTTGAAATTGAACCCTTCGATGTCCTCACCGACTTTTCTGATCGACGTATGAAGGACGAATTCAAGCTCTTTGCCGCAGGGCGCATCGACGATTTCACTTTCGGTGATCAGCCGGTGCACCCGCTTCAGGAACCGGTACACGCCTTCGACCCCGGTGGTGTTCCAGGGCTTCACCGCTTCCAGCGGGCCCATGAACATTTCATACAGCCGCATGCTGTCGGCGCCGTAACGCGCGATCACATCGTCGGGATTGACCACGTTGCGCAGCGATTTCGACATCTTGGCCGGGAATTCGACCAGCTGTTCGCCGTCGGACTTGCGCACCGGACCGGCGTCGGTGAATTCGACCTGATCGGTCGGCACCAGCACGCCGCGCGCATCCTTGTAGGAAAGACCGAGGATCATGCCCTGATTGATCAGCTTGTGGAACGGCTCTTGGGTCGAAACGTAGCCGAGATCGAAAAGCACCTTGTGCCAGAAGCGCGCGTAAAGCAGATGCAGCACCGCGTGTTCGGCGCCGCCGACATAGAGGTCGACCGGCATCCAGTAACGTTCCTTGTCCGCGGCCCATGCCGCGCAATCGTTGCCCGGATCGATGTAGCGCAGATAGTACCAGCACGAGCCCGCCCATTGCGGCATGGTGTTGGTTTCGCGGCGGCCGCGGCGGCCGTCGCGCGGATTCACATATTCGATCCAGTCCTGGGCCTTGGCCAGCGGCGGTTCGCCGGTGCCGGTGGGCTTGAAATCGTCCATTTCCGGCAAGGTCACCGGCAGCTCCGATTCATCGACGAGTTCGATCGAGCCGTCCTCGTAGTGGATGATCGGGAAGGGTTCGCCCCAGTAGCGCTGGCGGCTGAAGAGCCAGTCGCGGAGTTTGTACTTGACCGAAGCTTGGCCTTCGCCGCGGGCGGCCAGCCATTCGGTCGCCGCCTGTTGGGATTGCTCGACCGCCATGCCGTTGAGGTCGAGACCTTCTGCGTTGGCCGAGTTGATCATGGCGCCGGCTCCGGTCCAGCAGGCTTTGCCGGCCAGCACGGCGGCGACATCGACTCCGGTTTCGGCCGCGGCTTTGGCGTCGGGCGCGATGATGCACTTGATCGGCAGGCCGAATACGGTGGCGAATTCGAAGTCGCGCGTGTCGTGCGCCGGGACCGCCATGATGGCGCCGGTGCCGTAGCTGGCGAGCACATAGTCGGCGATCCAGATCGGAATGCGGCCGCCGTTGACCGGATTGATCGCATAAGCGCCGGTGAAGGCGCCGGTCTTTTCGGTTGCGAGTTCGGTTCGGTCGAGTTCGCTTTTGCGCGCGGCCGCTTCCTGATAGGCCTCGACGGCGGCGCGGCATTCCGGCGCGGTGATCGCTGCAACCAGCGCGTGTTCGGGGGAGAGCACCATGTAGGTCGCGCCGAAAAGAGTGTCGGGACGGGTGGTGTAGACCGTGACCGTGCGTTCCGTCCCGGCGATGCGGAAAGTTACTTCGGCGCCGGTGGATTTGCCGATCCAGTTGCGCTGCATCTCCTTGATGCCTTCGGGCCAGTCGAGATCGTCGAGGTCGTTGAGCAGCCGTTCGGCGTAGGCGGTGATCCGCAGCATCCACTGTTTCATCGGGCGGCGTTCGACCGGGTGGTTGCCGCGTTCGCTGCGGCCGTCGATCACCTCTTCGTTGGCCAGCACCGTGCCGAGCGCCGGGCACCAGTTGACCGCGACTTCATCGAGGTAGGCGAGACCTTTCCGGTAAAGCTGCATGAAAATCCACTGGGTCCACTTGTAGTAGCCGCGGTCGGTGGTGTTGATTTCCCGGTCCCAGTCATAACTGAAGCCGAGCGCCTTGATCTGTTCGCGGAAGTGGTCGATGTTCTTTTTGGTGGTGATTTCCGGATGGGTTCCGGTTTCGACCGCGTACTGTTCGGCGGGCAGCCCGAAGGCGTCCCAGCCCATCGGATGAAGCACGTTGAAGCCCTTCATGCGCTTGTAGCGGCAGATGATGTCGGTCGCGGTGTAGCCTTCGGGATGACCCACGTGAAGGCCGGCGCCGGAAGGATACGGGAACATATCCAGCGCGTAATATTTGGGTTTGTCGGAGAAGTCGACGGCCCGGAACGGTTTTTCCACCGCCCAGCGCGCCTGCCATTTGGCCTCAATGGCCTGAAAATCGTATTCGCTCATGATTCCATCCGTTAGGGTTGAAAAATTACAGACATGGGGGTAATATAACCGGCTTTTCCGCCATTGCCAAGTATAAATGGTTTGCAAGTCCACTATTTTGGGGTATATTACCGCGAACAACCCTGACTCCATCCATCGCGGAAGCATTTTTCAGATGAATACAGTCGATACCATTGCGGCCATCGCCACCGGCACCGGCGGCGCCATCGGCATTGTCCGCATCTCCGGCGGGGAGGCGCTGGCCATTGCCAACACCGTCTGGCATGGCAAAAGCCCTCTTTCCGCCGCCTGGGCCCGCCGGATGCGCCTCGGGCGCATCGGCGATCCCGGCGAACCCGCGCTGGCGGTCTACATGCCGGGACCGGCGAGCTACACCGGCGAGGATATCGTCGAACTCCATTGCCACGGCGGCATGGTGGCGGTGCGCCGGGCCATGGCGGCGGTGTTGTCCGGCGGGGCGCGGAGCGCCGAGCCCGGCGAATTCACATTGCGCGCCTTCGTCAACGGCAAGATGGACCTGACCCAGGCCGAGGCGGTCGGCGACCTGATCGGCGCCCGCAGCGACAGCGCTTTCCGGATGGCGGCCCGGCAACTCTCCGGCCGCCTCGGCGGCGCGGTCGCCAATTTGCGCGCGCAACTGCTCGAACTGCTCAGCGACTGCGAATCCCGGCTTGATTTTCCGGATGAGAAGCTCGATTGGACGTCGCCGGCGGTCTTGGCCGAAAAATTGTGCTGGACCATTTCCGAAATTCACAATCTGCGCGAATCGCATCGCGAAGGCGCGATTCTGCGCGACGGGGTTCGGGTGGTGATCGCCGGCCGGCCCAACGCGGGCAAGTCGAGTCTGCTCAATCTGCTGCTGGGGCTCGACCGGGCCATCGTGAGCGCGATTCCCGGCACCACGCGCGATACGCTCGAAGAACGCGCCGTGCTGCGCCAGATTCCGGTCTGTCTGACCGATACCGCCGGATTGCGCGAGGCGCATGACGAGATCGAAACCATCGGTGTGGCCCGTGCGCTGCGGTCGCTGGAAACGGCGCAGGTGGTTTTCTGGCTGCTCGACAGCGCGGCGGAGGATCTGGAAGCCGAAGTGGCGGAGTTTCAGGACCGCGCGCCGCGCCGCCCCGGCGTGGTTGCCGTCTGGAACAAGCTCGATTTGACCCGCGACTGGCATTTGCCGCAACTTGCGGGCGTACCGGTGGTGCGCATGGCGGCCGCGACCGGCGAAAACCTTGACGCGCTGCTCGACGAATTTGAAAAACAGGTCTGGAGCTATCCTCACGACGACGAACCGGAACTGGCGGTCAATGCGCGCCACGAGGAGCTTCTCGCCGTCGCCGCCCGGACGCTTGAGGCGGTGCCGGAGGAGTTGAAGAAACACCGCTGGGAATTGGCTGCGATCGGCTTGCGCGAAGCGCTTCACGCGCTCGGCAAGATTGTCGGCGAAGGCGCCGATCCCGACGTGCTCGACGAGATTTTCGCCCGCTTCTGCATCGGCAAATAACCGTCGCGGTTCATGCCCGCCAGCGGTCGGGGCGCACGTGGCGGGGGCGGAAGCGTTCGCGATAGGGCGAACTGGCCAGCATGGCGGTGAAATCGGCGATGATGACCCCGCCGCCGGGACGTTCGCGCCAGGCGCTGTAATCTTCCAGATTGAGTTCGAAACAGAGCAGATATTCGTTGAAATCGTTGACCTTGTCGCGGGTTCGCGGCAGCTGGTCGGCGGGCGCGGGGCGTTGGAAGTAGAGGGTGCCGTCCGGCGCCAGCGCCACCACCGGAACATGCGGAATCAGCAGCTGCGCCAGCCAGAAGGAGAAAAGCAGCTGCTCCAGCGCCGCCTGGAATTCCAGCCGGACCACGCGGTAGGCGCCGCTGCGCGCCGCTTCCGGATCGAACAGCGGCTGCCGCAGCATGTTGCGCCGGACCAGCAGTGTCTGGTTGTCGTAATTCACGAAATCGGAAAACTTGGGATAGCCGCTCAGAAACTGCTTTACCCGGCGCGGCCACTGATGTTTGAGTCGTGCCAGGTCGGCGGTCAGCATCTTCTGGAGTTGCTGGCCGGCGCCGTCCGGCTCCAGGCCCACCGTATCCCAGAAAAGTTTGAGCATGGTTCCGGGCACGGCGGCGGCGCGCAGTTCGGAAATCACATGGAGCAACAGCAGTTTGTTGTGCATGTCCGGTACGCTGCCGAGTTTCACATGATGCAGATCCACCAATGCAAAAGCGCCGTCGGACGGCGAATAGAGAATGTTGCCGAGGTGAAAATCCCGGTGTTGGAGCGGCTGGCGCAGCAGCATGTGCAGATATTCGGCGAAATGACCGAGAAATTCCGCCGGGTTGGCGTCGCCGTAGACGAAGTTCTCATACCAGTAATCGTAAACGCAGACGCTTTTCTCGCGCCATGCCCGGGTCACCAGCACCCGCATGCCGCGCATCCGGCCCCAGCCCAGATGCTCCACCGTGGCAATGCCGGCGGTCTGAAGCCTGAGCGCGGTCCGGTATTCCTGCCGCGCCGCCGGAAACAACCGCGCCTTGATCCGCGGCGACCAATCGAATTTCAGAAAATAGCCGTCCAGTCTGGCGACCGCGCGCCCGGTATTGAGCTTGACCCATTCGAACCGGTCCGGCGTGCCGTTCCGGCGCAGGAATTCCGCCGTTTCCGGCGCGAGGCCATGCCAGCGCCAGCACTGCCGGGTGAAATCGATGGCGGGAAGCCGTTTCTTCATGATTGCTCCAATGCCGCGGCGTCTGCCGCCCAATCTCTTATTGACTCAGGTAATATCGCACCACAGGAAACGGACTCCGCCGAGGGTGCGGATCTCACTCTGCGGCAGCAGGTCCGATTCCGCGAATCCGCGCGACGCTTCGACCGTGTCCGGCAATTCCCAGATCAGCCGCGCCCCTTCCCAGTGGCGACGCAGCGCGTCGTCGCCGCACAGCATCCGGAACAGCGCCGACGATTCCGCATAAGGCGGATCGAAAAACCAGACATCCGCATGAGGCAGACCGCACAGCGCCGCCGCCGTCGCCCGGCGGCAGACCGTCAGGTCGGTGAATTCCGCCCCGGCTTTGCGGACTTTGGCGACGTTGCGCTCAATCATCCGGCAGTGGCGCGGATTTTCCTCCACCAGCACGACTTGCGCCGCGCCGCGGCTGGCCGCTTCAAGTCCGATCGCCCCCGAGCCGGCGAAGATGTCCGCGAACACCAGCCCGGCGACCGGACCGAGACTGCTGAACAGTGCTTCCCGCCCTTTGCCTGAAGTCGGCCGCATGGTGCGTCCGTCCGGGGTTTCGAGCAGAATGCCGCGGGCCTGTCCGGCGATGATTTTCACTGGCATGGCGATGATTCTCCGCAGCGATTTCGGAACGGGGAAAATAGCTTCCCCGGACGTCCGTCATTGGTGACGGACGCCGGTCTGAACCCGGCTCCGGTGGTCGCGAAGCACATTATTCCCACTCGATGGTCCCCGGAGGTTTGGAGGTGATGTCGTAGACCACGCGGTTCACGCCGCGCACTTCATTGATGATGCGGTTGGAGATGGTTCCCAGCAGCGCATAGGGCAGATGCACCCAGTCCGAGGTCATGCCGTCGGTGCTTTCGACCGCGCGCAACGCGATCACATAATCGTAGGTGCGGTTGTCGCCCATCACCCCGACCGTGCGGACCGGCAGGAAGACCGCGAAGGTCTGCCAGATCGAATAGTACAGTCCGGCTTTCTTGATTTCCTCGACCACGATGGCGTCGGCTTCGCGCAGGATGTCGAGCGTCGGCTTGGCCACCGCGCCGATGTGACGGACCGCCAGCCCCGGACCCGGGAACGGCTGGCGCATGACCACGTCCTCGGGCAGGCCGAGCTGGCGCCCGACTTCGCGCACTTCATCCTTGAACAGATTGTTCAGGGGTTCGAGCAGTTTGAATTTCAGGTCCTTGGGCAATCCGCCCACATTGTGGTGGCTTTTGATCAGCGCCGCCGGATTGCCCGCGATCGGCACCGACTCGATCACGTCGGGGTAGGTGGTGCCCTGGGCGAGGAAAGTGGCGTCCTTGATCGACTTGGCGGCGTCGGCGAAAACGCCCACGAATTCGGCGCCGATGATCTTGCGCTTGGTTTCGGGATCGCTCACGCCGGCGAGCTTGTCGAGGAAGCGGTCGGTGGCGTCAACGTAAACCAGCTTCATGTTGAAGTTGTTGCCGAAAAGCTCCTGAACCCGGCTCGCCTCGTTTTTGCGCAGCAACCCGTTGTTCACGAAAATGCAGGTCAGCCGGTCGCCGATGGCCTTGTGGATCAGCGCCGCCGCGACACTCGAATCGACGCCGCCGGAAAGGCCGAGGATCACCCGCTCTTCCCCGACCCGGGCGCGGATTTCGCGCACCGCGCTTTCGATATAGGACTCCATGGTCCAGTTGCCGGAACAGCCGCAGATCCGGTGGCAGAAGTTGGCCAGAATGGTTTTGCCGTCGGGCGTATGCACCACTTCGGGATGGAACTGGATGCCGTAGAGCTTGCGTCTGGCGATCGCGATCGCGCAGAATTCAGTGTTGCCGGTGGTCGCCAGCACTTCGAAGGCGGCGTCCGGCGGGGCGGTCACTTTGTCGCCGTGCGACATCCAGACCTGAATTTCCCCGGTCAGTCCGGCGAAAAGCTCGCCGCCGTCGCCGGCGATCCTGAGCATGGCTTTGCCGTATTCGCGCGCGGCGCCGGGCTGAACTTTGCCGCCGAGCGTGAGGGTCATGATCTGGAGCCCGTAACAGATGCCGAGCACTGGAATGCCGAGCTCGAAAATGGCCGGATCGCACTTCGGCGCGTTGGCGTCGTAGACGCTGGCGGGGCCGCCGGAGAGAATGATGCCCTTCGGATTGACCGCCTTGATCTTTTCCGCGGAGGCGAAATAAGGCAGAATCTGGCTATAGACATGACACTCGCGGACGCGGCGGGCAATCAGCTGGCTGTATTGCGAACCGAAGTCCAGCACGACGATGCATTCGGGTGCAAATGAACTCATCAATAATCCTTTCGGAGAAAAAAACGTCATTGGGCTTAATATAGCATAACAATTCCGATTTTTAAAATCCTCTTTCCGGTGTATATTAATGAAAAATACCGGAAACGCCGCCACGGGTAAGGAATCATGGTCAAAGTCAGCGATCTGTTGTACGGGGTCAAAGTCACCGATTTTTCGGGCAATCCCGATTTGAGTTTTGAACTGCTGGGGGCGCTGGAGGCCGATTTCAGCAGCTACGAAGACCGCGAAACCGGCGCGATCTCCTTCGCCGCCTATGCCGAAACTCCCGAAGCGCGGCGGGAGTTATGCGAACGCCTCGCCGCCAACCTCGACGCCTGGCGCGAAATGGGCGTCAACTTCAGCGATCCCGAGTGCTTCGATCTGAAGAAGGAGGAGTGGAGCGAGGTCTGGAAAAAATATTTCCACATCCTCCACATCGCCGCCAATCTGGTGGTCCGGCCGAGCTGGCTGGAGTATCACGCCCGCCCCGGTCAGGTGGTGGTCGATATCGATCCCGGGATGAGCTTCGGCACCGGTCAGCATGCCACTACGGCCTACTGTCTGCGGGTGCTTGCCCGCTACGCCGGGCAGCCGGAGTACCGGCGGCTGCTTGACGCCGGCACCGGCTCCGGCATTCTGGCGATCGCGGGAGTTAAACTCGGCTATCATCCGGTCGATGCCTTCGACTATGATCCCGACGCGGTCACGGTGGCGCTCGAAAATGCCGCGCTCAACCGTCTGACGTCGACCGCGGCGCACTTTTTTACCGCCGATGCGACTTGCTTCGCGGCGGCGGAGCGCTACGATCTGGCGGCGGTCAATATCCTCTGCCCGATTCTGCGCGCCCATGCGCCGCGCATCGTTTCCTGGGTGCGTCCCGGCGGACTGCTGGCGCTGGCCGGCATCCTGAGCGGCGACTTCGACGCCTTGTCGCGTGACTTCGCGGCCGCCGGCGCGGTCGAACTGGAGCGTTTTACCGAAAAAGAATGGACCAGCGGCCTCTTCCGCATCGTTCCCCGCAGCTGAGTCGGGTTCGGACGGTCAGAGGTTGAAGTCGGCGACCAGCGGCAGATGGTCGCTGACCGGGAAATGACGGATGCGCAGCGCTTTGAGCCGGATTTCCGGGGAATAGAGAATGTAATCGAGTTCATGCACCGGCTGCCGCGCCGGATAGGTCGCGCGGTGGGCCGGATTGGCGCTGACCAGCCGGGTGGCGCACAGAAATTTGGTCAGCTCGCGGCTGCCGTGGCTCAGGGTGTTGAAGTCGCCGCAGACGATCACCGGCTGTTGCCGCGGCAGGATGGCGGCCAGATAGTCGAGCTGCCGCCGCCGCACCGCCAGAGTCAGCGCCAGATGGACCAGAAATACGCGTACGCCCTGATATTCGCAGCTTACGATCAGCCGCTTGGCTCCGGCGGGGAAAAAATCGATGCGCTCATTTTCGCCCAGTCCATCCCGGGCCAGCAGCACATTGGTCTGGTGTTTGCAGTAGGGCAGATGGGCCAGCGCCGAATTCGGCGCATATTTGGAGTGGAACGCGGTTCCCGGCGTATCGCCCAGAATGCGGGTCATGGCGGCGATCTGGCTTATGCCGCCGGTGCGCGGACTGCCGGCATCGGCCTCGACGATGGCGGCCAGATCCGGTTTGACCCGCTCGACGAAGCCGCGGATGCTGGAAAAATAGCGTTCCGGGGCGCGCAGATAGTTGGCCGCGCCCAGAATGTGCCCGGCGGCGCCTTTCGGCGAACCGGTGCCGTATGCGATATTGTAAACCAGCAGCCGCATGATATTTCTCCCGTCTCGCGTCGTTCCTGTCCTAGCGGGTGGCCGTCGGCGGCATCACCCGGCGCAGTGCTTCGATCACCGCCGCCGGCGGCAGTTTGCGCATGCACCGCGCGTGGCCGTGCGGACAAACCCGTTCGAAGCAGGGCGCGCAGCTTTCCTTGTCGAAGATCAGTTCCCAGTGATCGCTCACCGGCCCGGTGGCGCAATAATCGGTCGGACCGAAAATTGCGACGCCGGGTATCCCTGTCGCCGCCGCCAGGTGCATGATGCCCGAGTCGTTGGCCACGCATGCCTGAGCCGAATGGAGCAGATGGAAGAGTGCGGCGAGGTCGGTGCGGCCGCAGAGGTTGAAGACGCGGTTGCCGGGCAGATCGGCGGCCACTTCGTCGCCGATGGCTTTTTCGCCGCCGCCGCCGACGATCACCACGATGCCGCAGTGTTCGAGGTGCCAGCGGGCCACGGTCCGGAATCCTTCCGACGGCCAGCGCTTGGCCGCGCCGTAGGCCGCGCCCGGCGCCATCACCAGCAGTTTCGGATGCTGGCAGAGCCCCTGGATTTCCAGCGGCAGCTGGTCCATGGAGCGCGGGCAGACCAGCTGCGGCATGGCCAATTTTTCGGCCGCGGCGCCCAGCGCCCGCGCCATCGCCAGATATTCGTTGGCATGATGACTGCAATTCAGCCGGCCCGCCCGCCATTTCGGAAAGCGGAAGCTGCGCTTGAGGAAAATTCCCCGGCAGCGCGCCGCCCGGCCGTAAAGCGTGCCGACTCCGGCCCGGCGCAGCGCCAGGGTGTCGCGCAGCGAATTGTTGAACAGCACGCCGACTTTGAAGTGGAAGGCGTGGAGCACCTTGTAGACACTTTCCGACCAGCCGCGGTGGATTTCATTGAGGGTAATGATGTGGGTCACCGCGGGCAGCAGCCGGTAGAGATCGGCCACGCTGCCGGGTGCAATCACCGCCAGCGGCGCATTGTCCGGCAGCAGAGTTTTCAACGCCTGAAGCGCGGGCAGGGTCATCACCGCGTCGCCGAGCCAGTTCGGCGAACGCACCACCAGCCCGCTGGCCAGGAGCTCCGGAGCCGGTCCCCGGACCGGAAACTGCCGGGCGGGAGCCAGATCGGCAATTTTCTGATCGATGATTTCCATGATATCGCCGTCACCTCACCGGGACGCAGGGGGGTCAATATTGCTGGCGCATCCGCTGGGTTTTGATTTTGGGCTCTTCGAGATAAAGCATGTACCACATTTCACCCAGCGCCGCATTGGAGAAATTCTTGGCCTTGTCGTTGACCAGCCGCTCCCAGTTGGCGCGCAGAACTTCATGGTCGCAGCGCTTGCGGGAGTCGGCCAGAACCTTGATTGCCGCCGGAATGTCATTGTGTTTGACCAGAATCCAGCTGTACAGCGCATAGAGCAGCGCGCCGGCGTCGCCGCGGGCCGATTTGAGCTTTTTGCGGGCGAAACGGTCGAGTTTCGGGTCATTGTTCCGATACATCCGCGCCAGCCGCATCGCACAGGAAGTCGGCTCCATGTAGAAGCATTTATCCAGCAATTTATCGACCCGGTCGAATTCCCGGATCTGATAGTGGAACATCATGCGCATGGTATTGATCTGACGGCCCAGCAGCGGACTCCACCACTTGTATTTCTCAAGTTCGCCGGTCATCTCCAGCGCCTGGCGGACCGCGGCGGCCTGATCTTTTTCCAGCGTCGCCTGAAGCACCTTGGGCGACATGCCCGGACGCTGCTGCATCTGGGCGGCCTTGCGCTGGAGCCTGGACTGGACGTCCTGCATCGCCAGCTGGATGCGGCGGTTGACTTTACCGACCTGGCGGCGGATGTACAATCCGATCGCGATCTGGACGATGATGAAACCCGCCGCCCCGAGCAATCCGCCCCAGGCCATATTGCCGAGCGCCGCCCCGCCGGCATATGCCGTCAGCAGTCCGACCATCAGAGCCAAAACAAAAGTCAACATCGTTTACAATCCCCCTTATTTCTTTTTCCGTTGCTTCTGGCGGTCTTTTTTCTTGAGTTTGGCCAGACGTTTTTTCTTTTCCTGATCCTTGCGCGACAACGCGGACGTCGAGCCGCCGCCGAACGGATTGAAGCCGCCCATATTGCCATATCCGGCCATGCCGCCCGGAGGCATGCCTTCGCCGCCGGAGCCGCCGGACATCAGCGCCTTCATCATGCCGCCTTTTTTCATCATTTTGCGCATCTGGGTGAACTGGCGGATGAATCCGGCGATCTTTTCCAGCGGCAGCCCGGAGCCGCGGGCGATGCGCTTGCGCCGCGGGAAGTCGATCAGATCGGGGTTTTCCCGTTCCGCCGGGGTCATCGCAAGCACCATCGCTTCGAGCCGCTTGAATTCGCGCGGATCGAGTGCCGCCACGGCTTCGGACATCTGCTTGCCGCCGGGCAGGAATTTCATCAGGCCTTCAAGTCCGCCGAGGCGGTCGAGCTGTTTGATCTGGCCGAGGAAGTCATTGAAGTCGAATTCGCTTTTGCGCAATTTGGCCGCGAGCCGCTCGGCTTCTTTCTGATCGAGGTCGGCCGCGGCCTTTTCCACCAGCGAAACCACGTCGCCCATGCCGAGGATGCGCGACGCCATGCGTTCCGGGAAGAAAATATCCAGATCGGCGATTTTTTCCCCGGTCCCGATGAATTTCACCGGGCATCCGGTCACCTTGCGGATCGAGAGCGCCGCCCCGCCGCGAGCGTCGCCGTCGAGTTTGGTTAAGATGAACCCGGTCAGATTCAACGCCTTGTGGAAGGTGTCGGCCACATGGACCGCCTCCTGCCCCAGCGCGGCGTCGGCCACCAGCAGCACTTCGTCGGCGCGGATCGCCTGCCGCACCCGGATCAGCTCCTGAACCATCGCCTCGTCGATCTCCAGCCGCCCGGCGGTATCGAGGATCACCACATCGCAGTGGTCGAATTTGGCTTTGGCAATGGCATTGGCGGCAATGCGCGGCACGTCGAGGTTGCCGCGTTCGGCATGGACCGGTACGCCGATCTCCCGGCCGAGGATTTCCAGCTGGTCGATGGCGGCGGGACGGTAGACGTCGCACGCGGCCAGCAGCACTGAACGCCTGACCTTATCGGTCAGGTATTTGGCCAGCTTGGCCGCGGTGGTGGTTTTGCCCGAGCCGTGAAGTCCGACCAGCATGATCACGGTGGGCGTACTGGTCAGATTCAGCTCGCCGGCTTCGCCGCCCATGAGCTCGACCAGCCGGTCGTTCACGATCTTGACCACCTGCTGCCCCGGGGTCACGCTTTTGAGGACGGCTTCGCCGAGGCAGTCGGTCCTGACTTTTTCCACAAAGTCGCGCGCCACGTCGACATTGACGTCGGCGTCGAGCAAGGCGAGGCGGATGTCGCGCATCGCGTCGGCGATATTGCTCTCGCTGAGGCGGGTCTCGCCGCGCAGCCGCTTGAAGAGATCGCCCAGTTTGTCGCTCAGATTATCAAACATGCCATGATTCTCCGGAAGTTTGGTACACAATCATAATTTTAATATACTCCCTGACGCCCGATTGTTCAAGGCGGCGATGCGCTTTTTTCCGGCAATGGTGCGCGGCTGGAAGAAATCATATCCGAAAACGGCGATGCCGGTGCGGAGAATTTTTTTTGAGAATCTTTTGACAATGTACCCTTGACAAAATCCGATTTTTCGCGTATACTAAATATATACTTTAATTTCAAATATATATTTACTCGAAAAAATGCCGAAATATCAGGACCTTTACCATCAGCTGCTGAGCAAGATCGTGAGCGGCGACTACCGTCCCGGCGACCGGCTGCCGTCGAGTGCTGAGCTGGCCGAGCAGGCGCGGGTGAGCTACATCACCGCGCACAAGGTTTATGAAATGCTTTGCCGCAACAATCTGGTCGAAGCCCGCCGGGGGCAGGGATTCTTTGTTCTCAGCGACGCCATGGAGCCATTCAAATTGTCGCGCGAACTCACGGTGGGGCGCATCGGGCTGCTGCTGGGCTTCGGCGGCGACGACATCTACGGCGAATTCTATCAGCGGCTGATTGCCAAACTGCTGCGCTCGGGTCACGCGCCGACCGCGCTCGGCTACAGCTGGATGATGGAAAATTGTTCACTGGAGGAAGCCAAACGGATTTTCATGACCTATGCCGCCGCCGGGATCGAAACGCTGGTGGTACGGGGCGACGCGCATTTTCCCTATCGCGCGCTGTATGAGGTGCGCGAGCGTTTCCGGCGGATCATTTTCGTGATGTTCTATTCCGGTGAGATGGAGTTTGAGGGCAGTCCCAAGATTCTCTTCAACATGACCATGGCCGGGAAGCTGGCGGCGGAGTATGTTCTGCATTGCGGCTTCCGTCGCCTGGTGTTCCTGACTCAGGAACCGGCGGTCGAGGAACTGCGGCGCAAGCACGGCATCACCCGCACGCTGTTCGACCTCGAAATGCTCGACGGGCTCGAAGCCGCCTGTCGCGAAAACGGCATCCAGTTTGGCGATCAGGGTCGGGTGATCGCCCGCAATATTCCATATTTCGAGCATGAAACCGAGGTCCGCACCCGGATTGAGGAGGCTTTGGAGGCCGGCTGCAACGGATTTGTCTGCATGAACGACAGCCGGGCGCTGCTGATCTACCGGATCGCCGCCGAACGCGGGCTCAAGATCGGCCGCGACATCGGCATCGTCGGCAACTTCAACACGCCGATCGGGGAGGCGCTTTATCCGCGGCTGACCAGCGTCGATTTGAATCTGCGCATGTTGACCGAGAATGTCATGGACGCCATTTCCGGAAACGGAACCAAAACTGTTTATATCGAACCGAAATTAATCAAAAGGAGGTAGCTATGGCGGGGCGGAGCAGGACCGGTTTTTTCACATTGATAGAACTTTTAGTAGTTATTGCAATCATCGCCATTTTGGCGGCGATGCTGCTGCCGGCGCTGTCCAGCGCGAGGGAGTCGGCCCGCGACAGCAGTTGCAAGAACAAACTCAAGCAGCTTTCACTGGCGGCGATCATGTATGCCGGGGATTATCGCGATTATCTGATGTGGTGCGACCCGACTTTCGGCGACGGCACGGTGGCCAGTTACGGCGGGAGTGTTTATGACGCCAGCGGGCTTAATCAATGGGGCCCCGCCCAGTCGCGCTGCAACAAGTGGTGGGCGCGTCAGGTATTGCTTTACATCGAACCCGATCAGGGCCGGCTGCCCGGCGACGTCAATGCTTTTTACTGCGACTCGATTACCGAGCCCTACGCCGCCATGACCGCCGCGCAGATCACCAATTACGGCAAGCTCAGCTATTGCTACAACGGTCAGCTCTGCAACCAGATCGACGCTTCGGGCAATGAAGTCCGGCCCACGGCGTTGCTCGGGAGCATCGCCGATCCTTCCGGCACCGCCGCGTTTCCGGAACAGGACAAGTATTATCTGCGCGCTTATCTCAAGCCTTACCGCAACAGTCTGGAGAGCAATTACAAAGGTGCGATCACCTATGTCGGCTCGGCCCATTCCGGCGGCAAGCGCAGCAATTTCGGCATGAGCGACGGTTCGGTCACCAGTGTGGCGGCCTCGGAAATCAGTTGGAAGTTGTTCAGTGTTAAGGAATGATTTGCGCCACGAAATGCGTTCTCAGATGACGATTTTTAAGCATGAGGAGTTCGGGAATGAAGAAAAAATGGATGTTGTCGATTTTGACGGTGCTGTGCGCCGGGTGGGCCGGCGCCGATGCATTGCTGGAACGCTTCGATGAGGAACCGGCGGTCGGGAAAATACTTGGCGGAGCCGCCATCGATCCGCAGGGCGGTCTCGAACGCGGTGCGCTCAAAGTTACCGGCAACGGCCAGTCGCTGCAATATTTTTACCGTTACGACGTCGCCGGCAAGCCGGGCGACAAATTCGTCGTGGCGCTTGATTACAAGACCACGCCCGGTCTGGTCAGCAACACCTTTCTGATTCTGGTGACTTTCGATCCGGCCAAGGGCGGCCAGGCCCCGGCGAGTGTATATTTCAAGCTGCCGAAAAGTTCGGCCCGCTGGCTTCACCGCCAATTTGAGTTCACCATTCCCGAAGGTGCGGTCAATACTCATGTCATGCTTCGCCTTGCCGGGGTGCCGGCGTCGGAAAGCGTCTGGATCGACCATTTTCGGGTGGCGCCGGTTGTGGACGGGGTGGCCAAAGGGATCGATCTGGAAACCTTTGAAACCAGCTTTGAGGATTGGAGTTTTGACCGTCACCTGATCTTCGATCACTTCATGCCCGGTCCCGGCGGCAAGGTGGTCAACGAATGGCGCGAGGCCAAGATCGGCGAGGCTTTTTTCCAAGCCAGTGGCGACGACACGCCCATGCAGTATGCGCTGTACATTGACGACATCAAGGTCAAGCCCAATGCCAACTATGTGTTCGAGGCCTGGTATCAGGCGACCGATGGCTTCAAATTTCAGGGCAACGGCATATTGATTTTCTTCTACAAGGACGCCGAGGGCAAGGCGGTCGGCCAGTCGCGTTTTCATTTCCGTCCGACCGGCGGCGAGTGGAAGGAACTGCTCCACAGTTTCACCACGCCGGAAAATTGCGCCTTCGTCGATATCGGGCTGAACATGCGCAACCGGAAGCCGGAAGAGTTCATCCGGCTCGACCATATCCGGCTGAAATCGGGCGGCGACAAACTTTATGTGCGGACGGAAACCGATTCGGCGCAGAGCGCCATGACCGTGACTACCGCTTTGACCGGCAATCTCGCGTCGGATGACGTGACCGTCCGGAGTTTTACCATACGGAATGAGGATGGCAGCGTGGTCAAAACTTTCGATACCCCGGTGACGGAAGCACAGACGAAGCTCGATCTCAAACAGTTTTCCGATGGCGTCTACATGCTGGAACCCGTTCTTACGTTGAAAGACGGGCGCAAGCTG
This sequence comes from Victivallaceae bacterium, assembly GCA_036677805.1. Lineage (GTDB taxonomy): Bacteria > Verrucomicrobiota > Lentisphaeria > Victivallales > Victivallaceae > SIG78. The sequence continues at coordinate 288,106 of JAVBVS010000024.1, forward strand.
ACGGTGGAACCGGTGGCATTCGGCGTGTTCAACCATCCCGAATGGGCCAACGACCTTGGAATCCAGAAGCCGGCCATGACCCCGCCCAAACCTTGGACGGCGCTTCGGGCGGAGGGCAAGGATGAGATTGCGAACTGGAACAGCAAACTGGCCTTCACACCCGGATTGCTGTTGCGCCAGATTACCGCCGGAGGCGAAGACCTGTTGAGCCGCCCGCTCGAAATCACCGTCAACGGCGAATCGCTGACGGCGGCCTCCGACCGGAATTTTCAAATCGAGCCAAGTCTGGCCACAGCTGAAGCCGAGGGCCCGGCGGCGGGATTCAAGGCGCATTGGCGGACGACCGTCGACTACCTGGGATTGGTCCGCTATACGCTGGAACTTACGGCGCCGCAGGCTGCCACGCTGCGGTCGCTCAAGGTGGCGCTGCCGCTCAAATCGGTCGATTTCGTGAATCGGACCGACGGCAGCTGGACCGAGGTCGGAGCGGTCGATCTGAACCGGCACAAGGTATGGGAAAGCAACCGCTTTTACGACAATATCATGCTTGGCGATATCGACCGGGGAATCAGTTTCTATTTGCCCAAGGCCTATCCCGCGGTCCGGGAATTCAAACAGAACTGGGTGCGTGCCGACCGGGAAGGGCTGACCGTGGAACTGGTCAATGAACCGATCGAGCTGAAAGCCGCGGAAAAGCGGAGCTTCGAGTTCGCTTTTTGCGCCTATCCCTTCCGTCCGCGCGAAAACAACTGGCGCAAACTGCGTTTCCGGGCCGGAAAAAACAATAATTTCGATCTGGTCTGGCAGACCGACCCGATGTTCAAATACGCAGGCAGTCTGGCAGTTTCGGGCAATGACGAACGGATGAAAAAATATCTGGGAAACAAGGTGGAATACCAGCTTTTTTATCAGATTCCGACCTATATTCTGGAAAAAATTCCGGCCTGGAGCTTCTTTCAGGATCAATGGCGGGCAATGCCGTCGCGCGCTTATGACATGGAACAATTCGGTCCTCTGACCAAGGGCGATTTCCGCAAACGGTCGTGGTGCGATCTTTATGTCAAAACCCTGGCCGAAATGATGGTGAAATTTCCGTGGGACGGGGTCTATTACGATTGCTTCGGCACCGATGTTTTCACCGAGAACGGCGAGAGTTTCAATCCGGTCTTTGAATTGCGCGACTTTCAGGAGCGCATCTACAACGTTCAGCGGCTCCACGATCCCGATTCGCTGACCGTGGTTCATGCGGGTGCCGACCAGGGAGCGACGATGCTGGCCTACGCCAATGTGGTGCTGATGGGCGAGCAATACCGGGCAAAATTCATGAATTATACCTATTATCCGGAATTCCTGACCATGGATGAATTCCGCTACGAAAATGCAGTCGACATGGGACCCGACCGGATGTTGCTGCCGCAGTACCGCCATGCCGAAAAGACTTCCAGTCCGCTGACCTCGACGCATGTGATGGGGATGGCGCTGCTCCACAATCTGATGATCTATCCCAATTTCATCCGCAAGGACATCGAGTTGTCGATCCGGGACCGCCAGTATGCGTTCGGTATGGAAAATGCGGAATTCTTCGGCTACTGGAAACCCAATCCGGACGGCGTGAAATCCTCGAATCCGGAGGTTTACGTCAGTTATTACAAAAACGCCAGGGGGCTTTTCCTCTGCGCGCTCAATTACAGCGCCCGGCAACAGGCGACGGACCTGAGCGTGAATGGATCATTTGCGAAAAGCACGGTGTTCGATCCGGTGACGGGCAAGGAAGCGCCCTTTACCGGCAAGCTTGAAATCGGACCGTATCTGGCCTTGTTCATTGAATTGGACCGCTGAAAACAACATGCCGGAGAGCGGCTCCGGCTCCCAATGCCGTCTTCAAGCCCGCGGTCGGATCATTCGGCCGCGGGTTTCTTTTTGCGATAGAGCGCTTCTTCAGCCAGGGAGTAGACCGCCGGGATGAAGAACAGCGTGATCAGGGTCGAACTGGCCAGCCCGCCGATCACCACCCGCGCCAGCGGCGCCTGGGTTTCACCGCCGTCGCCCCAGCCCAATGCCAGCGGCACCAGCCCCAGCACGGTGGTGAGCGTGGTCATCAGAATCGGCCGCAGCCGCCGCCGTCCGGCCTCCCGCACCGCCGGCGCCAGCGCCATGCCGTCGCGCCGTTGGAGGAGATTGGCCGTATCCACCAGCAGAATGGCGTTGTTGACCACAATGCCGGCGAGCATGATGCAGCCGATGAACGACTGGATGTTGAACGTCGTATAGGTCAGAAAAAGCGCCAGCACCACGCCGATGACCGCCAGCGGGACCGAAAACATCACCACCAGCGGGTCTTTCAGCGACTCGAATTGACAGGCCATTACCATGTATACCAGAATCAGTGCCAGCACGAAGGAAACGCCCAGCTCCTGAAAAGTTTTCTGCTGTTCTTCGAAATCCCCGGCGAATGAAATCGAGAATTCCGCCGGCAGCGGTTCCAGCACCTTGAGTTTTTCCCGGAGTTCGGCGATGGCCGAACCCAGGTCGCGGTCGAACAAGTTGGCCGAAACCGTGAGCACCCGTTCCTGATTTTTACGCTCGATGGTGACCGGCCCCAGAACCGGATCGGTGGTCAGGAGATTGCGTAGCACGATGTTCTGGCCGTTGGCGTTGCGCACCGTCATGTCGAGCAATTTATCGACATTGAGCAGGTCGGCGTCCTTGACCTTGACCCGGATGGTGTATTCGTCGCCGGCTTCCCGGAAATTGCCGGCCTCGCTGCCGGCGAGCACCGTGCGCAGCGCGTCGGCGATGGTTTTGACCGAAACGCCGAGGTTGGCCGCTTTGTTGCGGTCGATCACGATCCGCCGCTCCGGTACGCCGAGGTCGCGGCTCAGGCTGACGTCGGTGACGCCGTCGACGGTGCGCGCCAGCTCTTCAACTCGTCGCGCCAGCGCTTCGGCGGTGGCGAAATCATACCCCCGGATATCGACCTGAATCGCCTCGGCTCCGCCGCCGCCGCTCATGAAGGATTGGCTCGAGCGCGCCCGGAAGACGACGCCCGGCAGTCCGGAAAGAATCTTGCCGAGATTGGCGGCGATCTCCTGACTCGACTGGTTGCGGTTGGCGCGGGAGTTCAATTTGAGATTGTATTCGGCCTTGTGCCCGCCGGACGCGCCTGCCGCGGTCATCCAGGCTTCGAGTCCCGGCGTTTCGCGCCGGATGACTTCCTCGGTAGCGATCACGGTGTCGTTGACGTAATCCACGCCGGTGCCGACCGCGTCTTCCATGGTGATGCGGATGCGTCCTTCGTCGGCGGCCGGCATCAGCTCGGTTCCGATCATCGGCAGCAGCAGAAACACTCCGGCCAGCAGCGCCACCGAAATGCCGATGGTGATCCAGCGGTTGCGCAATACGCCGTCAAGCATATTGGCATAGCCGTCGCTCAACGCTTTGAAGCTGCGGGAGCTGATCGCCAGCACCCATTCGGTCAGTGTCCGAGGCTTGTCGTCATGGCGGATGCTTTCGCGCATGAGCAGACCCGACATCATCGGCACCAGCGCCATCGCCGCCACCAGCGAACAGGTCAGCGAGAAAGCCACTACTACCGCGAGCTGGCGGAACATCACCCCCGCCAGTCCCCGGGCGAAAAGCAGCGGCAGAAAGACCGCCACGGTAGTCAAGGTGCTGGCGACGATAGCGGCACTGACTTCATTGGCGCCCTGAATGGACGCATTTTTGCGGTCGAGTCCGTCATCATGGAGCCGGGTGATATTTTCCAGCACCACGATGGAGTTGTCGACCAGCATTCCGATGCCGAGGGCAAGGCCGCCGAGGGTCATTACGTTGAGCGTATAGCCGCAGAAATAGATCAGCACGAAGGTTGCGATCACCGAGAGCGGAATGCTGACCGCGATAATCAGTGTGCTGCGCAGATTGCAGAGGAAGAAAAAGAGCACCAGCACCGCCAGCAAGCCGCCGTAGAGCGCGGTGTCGGAGACGTTTTTGATCGCCTTCTGAATGTATTCGGCGCTGTTCATCAGCGGCGTGATCCGGAACTGGCGCGACATTTCCGTGTTGATCTTGTCGAGTTCGCTCATCACGCCTTCGGCCACCGAAACGGTATTGGCGCCGGACTGTTTGTAAATGGCGATGAAGATTCCCGGTTTGCCGTTGACCCGGACATGGCGAGTCAGCGTTTCGTAGGTGTCGGCCACCTCCGCGATATCCTTGAGGTAAATCAGCGAACCGTCGGGGGCGCGGGTGATGGCGAGGTCGCGGATTTCATCCAGCGAGGCGAAGGTGCCCGGCGTCCGCAACCGGATTTCAAACCGCGATTCCTTGAGGTTGCCGGCTGGAGTGGTGACATTGGCGGCTTCGAGCTTGGCGATCAGTTCATCCAGGGAAATATTGAGCAGCTTGGCTTTGTTCATGTCGAGCAAAACCTGGATTTCCCGGGTTTTGCCGCCAGTGACCGCGGCCGAAGCCACGCCGGGAATGCGTTCCAGCCGGTATTGAACCTGATCCTCGAGCAGTTTTTTGGCTTCCAGCAGATCCATGTCGGTGCCGACGCCGAGACGCATGATCGGCATGGCGGCGGAGTCGTAGCGGCGCAGCGTCGGGCGGTCGACGCCGTCGGGCAGCGATTTCACTACCCGGTCGAGCCGGTCGCGGATGTCCGAAACCGCCTCTTCCAGATTGGTGCCCCAGGTGAATTCGATGGTAATCGAGCTGACTCCCTCAGCGGAAACGCTGGAAATTTCTTCGATCCCGGTCACCGCGCTGACACTGCGCTCGATCGGTCGGGTGATCAGCTCCTCGACTTCTTCAGGACTGGCGTCTTCGTATTCGGTACTGATCGAAACCGCCGGGAAATCGATTTCCGGAAACAGGTCGACCGGCAGGTAGCGCAGCGAAAAGCCGCCCAATACCAACACGATGCATGCGACCATTGAGACAAAGATCGGCCGCTGGACTGAAAATTCCGCAATACTCATTGGCCGGCCTTCACTGTCGCCGGGTCGGAGCGGGCCGCTTCGGCGTTCTTGCTGTAACGTTCCTGAAGCATCTGCGAACGTGAAAGTTCGGAAATTTTGACCGGTGAGCCGTCTTCGATCAGATGATTGCCGACGGTGATCACCGGATCGATCAGCACGGCCGGCTTGACGATTTCGATGACTTTGCCCGACTGCAAACCGGTTTCCACCGGGACGAACCGGGCGACGTTGGCGGTGCGGTCGAAGGTGAACACCCCGGTCCTGCCGTCCTTGGTCAGGACGGCGTCAACCGGCACCACCGTGGCGTCGGGATGTTCGGCGAGCACCACCCTGGCCCGGGCGAACATCCCCGGCCGCAATTCGAGTTCGGCGTTGGGCACCGCGATCACCACCCAGGCGTTGCGGGTATTTTCCGAAAGCGCGTTGGCGATGTTGTTGATCCGGCCGCGGAAAATTTCGCCGGGTTTGGCGTCGACGGTAATTTCGACTTCCTGATTCTCCTTCAGGAAGCGGTAGTCGCGCTCGATCACGGGAATGAAGACCTTGATCCGGTCGATTTCGATGATCTGGACGATCGGCTTGCCGACCGCCAGCAAGGTGCCTTCATCAATGTAGCGTTCGCCGATATAACGGGTCGGGGAATCGCCGCTCCAGTGAGCGCGGATGGTGCAATCGGCCAGCTTGAGCCGGGCGTTGGCCACCAGCGCTTCCTGACGCTTGACCTCGGCCAGACGCATTTTTTCGACCGCGCGCTGGGCTTTGAGCGAGCTTTCGGCGGATTGGAATTGCGCCTCGGTGGTGGCGCGGGCTTCGTAAAGCTCCTTCTGACGCTGGAATTCCTTGAGCCGCAATTCGGTCACGATCACCGACTCGTCGTATTGGGCCCGGGCCAATTCAAGGTTCGCCTCGGCCTGATTCAGCGCCTGCTGGTACTCGGCGTCGTCGATTTTGGCGATCAGGTCGTTTTGCCGGACCACGCTGTCGATATCGACGGGCAACTGCTCAAGTTTGCCCGCGACTTTGGATTCCACGTCATAACTGCTCCAGGCCCGGGTGGTGCCGGAAAAGAAACGCTCATCCCGGAGCGTCATTTTATCCGGCATCGCCATATTGACGACCACCGGATCTTTCTCCGCCTTGGCCGATTTGCCGCGCGCCAGCTGTTTCCCCGACTCTTCCCGGTAACGAACCGCCGCCAGCACGGCAATTCCGATGACGAACGCCAGCACCGCCAGCGTGACAAAAAGTTTCTTCATTCCTTAAATTCCGACTCCGTTGCGAACATTATGCCCCGAACCCGTCCGGGCTGCCGGTTGCCATCCTTGCCTCAATCCAGTCCCGCGCCGCGCCGGAAAAATTTCCGCAGCGCCGCCGCGTCGGGAATCGCCGGCTGGCCGCAGACCCGGGCATGAGCCCGGCCGAACACCAGCCACAACAGCATATGAGCATGGCTTCCGGCCTGCTCCTCCGGGCAATGCAGCGCCTTGCCCAACACCTGCGCCAGCGTCGCCGTGAGTTCCTGCCGCAGCGCCATGCCGTGATCGCACTGCTCCGGCGAAAGTCGCGACACGTGCGCCGCCAGCTCCGCCCGGGCGCCGAACCACGAAAGATGGCGCTGAAGAAATTCCTCGATCAAACTCAATATCCGGTCGAACAGGAGATCGAAATCTTCATTTTTCTCTTCCTGAGAGATCAATTTTTCCAGCTCTTGGCGCAGGCACTCCAGCCGCCAGAAGGTCATCTCCGCGAACAGCGCATCCTTGTCCTTGAAATAAAGATAAATGGTGCCTTTGCCCACCTGAGCTTCACGCGCCACTTCTTCAAGTGTGATTTCATGAAAGCGGCGTCCCGGCAGGAGCTGTTCCAGAGCCAGCAGTATCTGTTCGCGCTTATTTTCCTTGGTCATGACGATCGGCTTTCTCCCGTACTAAAACTGGACAGTCAGTCATGACGCATAAAATAGCCGATTCCCGAACTTTTTGCAACTGAAAAGGGATTCTTTTCTTTAAAAAACGATTTGACAGGCTAAATTATTGCATGATATCCGGCATTCACCCTGGGAAAAGATTGCTTTTTCATGAAAAATAATTTCCGTCAGAACCGTGCTCCCGCCGCGGCGGCCTCCCGGCATTGCGCCGCGCAGTGGAATGCGTTGCGCCGCCTCCTGAATCTGAGTTTCCAGGCGGTCAATGCCGAAAAACGGCCTCTCGACCGGGTGCTGGGCGCGTTCTGGCGCGACAACCGCTGCTATGGCGCCCGCGACCGGCGGCTTTTCAGCGAAACCCTCTTTGCCGCTTTCCGCTTCTGGGGGCTGCTGCGTCATCTGGTGGCGCCGGAAGAGGCGGAGTGCTTTGCCCGCGGCGAGGCGTGGAAACTGCCCGAGGAGGTTGTCGCCCGGATGGTGATCGGCGCCTGGCTGCTGGAGGGTTATGTGCCCGGTGAAATGCTCGGCAGCCTGGCCGAACGTTATCGGATTGCGGTGCCGGCGGCGGCGTTTCCCGGACTGCCGCCCGGCGAGCGCCTGCTCCGGATCGTGCGCGGCGTCCGCGCCGCATGGCGGCCGGCGGATCAGGGCGAACTCACCTTGTCCGAACTGTTGCCCGGCTGGGCGGTCGAACGGCTGCGGCCGCTGCCGGGGTATGAGGCTTATCTCGAAACGCTGGCTTCCCGGCCGTGGCTGTGGCTGCGCTGCCAGACCTCCGAGGTGGAACGGGTTCGGCGCGAACTTGAATCGGCCGGTTTGACGGTCCGGAGCCATCCCCGTGTGGCGCGGGCGCTGGCCGTGACCGGCGGCGCGGTCAATCTGTATACGTTGGAGCTTTACCGGCAGGGGCTGATCGAGGTGCAGGATCTGGCTTCGCAGGCGATCGCTCTGGCCGCCGCGCCGCGCCGGGGGCAGCGCTGGTTCGACGCCTGCGCCGGCGCCGGGGGCAAAACGCTGGCGCTGGCCGAGCTTATGGAGCGCACCGGGACGGTGGTCGCCGGCGATATCCGCGCCTACAAACTCGAAGATTTGCGCAAGCGCTCCCGCCGCGCCGGGTTTCCCAATATCATGACCCGGCCGTGGGACGGCAAAAAAATTTCCGGCAGACAGGCGGCCAACTTCGACGGCGTCCTGGTCGACGCTCCCTGCAGTTGCTCCGGCGTCTGGCGGCGCAACCCCGACGGCCGCTGGAGCACTTCCGCCGCCGATGTCGATGCAATGTTCCCGATCCAGCGCGAAGTGCTTCATAACGCCGCGCCCGCGGTCCGTCCCGGCGGCGTCCTGATTTATGCGACCTGTTCGATTTTTCCTTCGGAGAATGAAGCCGTGGCGGCCGACTTTCTCGCCGCCCACCCCGAATTCACGCCAGAAGCGTTCGCGCATCCGCTGACCGGCGCGCCGGTCGCCTCGGGCATGCTCGCCATCGCCGGCGGCGAAGACAACTCCGACAGCATGTTCGTCGCCCGTTTCCGGCGGCGGTGAGGATGCCGGGAGCAGGGTTACGCCTTGCTCCAGATGCGGGTGTTGAGGTCGAGTTCGGTCACGATGCCAAGCACCGAATCGAGCTCGGTTTCGATGTGTTCGACCAGCGCCGGATCGGCCAGCGCACCGAATGCGGGCGGCTCCAGCCAGCTGGAAGCAAGATCGATGGCGATGACGATCCGGTTGCAGTCGAAGAGCACCCGGAGGTTGGTGTCGAGCCGTTGCCGCAGCGCGGTCAGCCGGGCCATCATGGACGGCGACAGCAAGTAGCGGGCTTCGACCTGATCGGTGGAGTAGACCGAAAAATGCTGTTCGAAAACGGGGTCCTCCAGCCGCACCGCCTGATCTTCCAGCAGGTTGCAGTTCTGGAGAAAGCGGCCGAGCAACGAGCCGAATACCCGCTCCGCCACATCCGGAAACACCGCCGTACGCCCCTGAAATTCCTTGTTGCAGTCGGCGATCAGCATCAGGCCCTGAAACACGGTTTGGTAATGGGTGTTGTTTTTGGTCTGCACCCGGCGTTCGGCATGAATTTCCGCAAGCTCGATGCGCGTGGCGCCCAGTTTGCCGCTAAAGTGATCCTCGGAGTGGTAGCGGTCGAAGGAGCCGAACAGCCGGGCCCGGGCGAAAATATCGGAATCGATGCCGGCGTCGGGCCGGTAGTCGAGCGTCGGGTATTTGGCCTTGAGCACCGCCGGCAGCAGGATGTTTTTGAAACACCGGCGCTTGCTTCGCGAACTCAGCCAGAGCAGGAGAATGCCCGCCGCCGGCAACGGCGCAAACAGAACCAGGGCGCCGCCTCTGGCCTTCAGGAAGGCCAGCAGCAGGATGATCGCTCCGGCGATCAGCAGACCCCACCCCCAGCTGTTTCTGCCGCTGTTTTTCCGGTCGAACTCCTGAAGTTGGGGCCGGATGTCGGCTTCATAGCGGCGTTGGAAATCCGCGTTGTCCATGAATCGGCTCCCGAGTTAGCGCTGGAAGAGATCGGCGACGCTGACGTTGGCGCGTTCTTCCTCGGGAATCGTGAAAAGCGCGCGCGGCGCCAGATGCATGAATCCGGCGAAGAAACAGCCCGGCACCATCTGGATGGCGCTGTTGAAATCGGTGACCGAAGCGTTGTAGGCGCGGCGCGCGGCGGCCAGCTGCTCTTCGATTTCGTTGAGCGCGCGCTGGAGCTGCATCACATTTTCCGAGGCCTTGAGGTCGGGGTAGGCTTCGACGCTGACCATGAAATTGCGCAGCGCGGCGGTTACGGCGCAGTCGGCCTGTGATTTTTCGGCCACCGAAGCGGTGGCGCCGACCCGCCTGGCGGTCACTTCGGCGAGGGTTTCGCTTTCATGCTTCATGTAGCGCGAAGCCGCCGCCACCAGATTCGGGATCAGGTCGAACCGTTTTTTGAGCTGCGCGTCGATGCACGCCAGTGCGTTGTCCACCAGGTTGCGCTTCATGATCAGCGAGTTGAAGATGAAGATCGCCACCACCACCACTGCCAATACGATAATGCCGAATACCATAAATCGCCTCCTTGCGAATGGTCGCCGTTCCGACTCTTGGAACTCAAGCGTCTTTGCGGTGCATGATCTTGCGGTGCACCATCATATAACCTGCCACCAGCACGGCCAGAGCCAGCAGAATCCAGATGTAGTTTTCATTGATGATCGCTTTGCCGCGCTCGATCATTTCGAGATAGGTCATGTCTCCGGCCATATGGGCGAAGTACCAGCCCAGCAGCGCCAGGATGATGACCCAGATGCCCGCGCCCAGCGCCGTGAACAGCGAAAATCGCCCGAAATTCATCTTGGCCAGTCCCGCCGGAATCGAAATCAGCTGCCGGATCGCCGGCAGCATCCGGCAGACGAAGGTCGCCACTTCGCCGTATTCGCGGAAAACTTCCTCGGCCCGGTCCAGCGCCGGTTCGGAGAGAAAGAAGTATTTGCCGTAACGGTGCAGGAACGGCCGCCCGAGCCAGATGGCGAGATAGTAGTTGACATAGGCTCCGGCCATCGAGCCGGCCAATCCGATGATGATCGCCAGAATCAGGTCAAGCACCGGAATCTGAGTGGTCAATCCGCCCCGGAACGCCAGGAAACCGGCCGGGATCATCACCACTTCGCTGGGAAACGGAATGAACGAGCTTTCGATGGTCATGAAAATGAAAATCAGCAGAAATCCCCACACCGCGGCATAGGCGGTAAGGCTGTCCAGGTGTTCGGCGATCATCTCGGTCATAGTGCTCCAGTCGATTGAAAAGTTGCAGAATCCGCTGTCGGGAAAGTTGCCCGCGGCGACGAATCTTCAGCGGATTACTTTATCATTTTTTGCAGTTCTTTCAAGTATTTTTCGTGATAATTCAGATAAAAAGCCAATGCGCGATGAAAATTATCCCCGAGCAACCCGCCGGTGAAAAGCGTCGTCACCCGGCGCGGATCGCCCAGTACTTTCGGCAGCGCCAGCAGCAGACTGCGCGCTTCCGGCGATTCCCGTCGCAGCATTTGCCGGAAAACCTCCGGCGCCAGCGGCCGATACATCCAGAAATAAAGCATATCCAGCGCATTGACGATCAGCCGGTTGCCCAGAGCCGGATTTTTGCGGTCCAGCGCCTTGAGCAGCAGCGACGGATGTTTCAGCAGCCCGGCCGCGTGTTTTTTGGGGTAGAGCAGCTCCAGTTCGAGGCCCAGTTGGTAAACCCGGCCGAGTTTGCCCTGCCAGTCGAGCACCCGGCGGTCGATGTTGCTTTCGCGTTCGGCGTAGCCTTCGATCAGGCCGCCGACGCAATCCGAAGCGAGTTTGGCGAGAATCGCCGCATATTGCTGGACCATCATCGCGGCTCCGTCCGGCGTATCGTCGGCCCATTCCAGCAGCCGCCCCATCAGCCAGCCGAACAGGATCGACACCGGAATCGCCAGCAGCGGGCGGAAGACATTGCCGACGACCGCCGTCCGGGGCAGCCCGCGGTAAAGGTTGTGGGCAAGCATGTAAAGACTGTTGGCGACCGCCAGCAGCGAGAAGACCGCCAGCGCGTTGCGCTCGGCATTCCACTGAAAAAGGTCGCCGATCAGGAAATTCTTGACCAGATTTTCCAGCACCGGCACCGACAAACCGGTATACAGCAGACTGTCGGCCACCCGCTGAAAACTCACGAAATCGCGCCAGTGGAGCAGTTTCGAATGACGCCACCCGCCCCCTGCCATCGCCTGGAGAATATTGCGCACCCAGGTGATGCCGAGCCAGATCGGCGCGCCGCACCAGACCAGAAACGCATTGGAGCCGCTCCAGTAAAAGGAAGCGAACGCGGCCAGCAGCCCGATGGTGATCTTGACCGTATTCTGCCAACGGGTATTCCAGTATTGCCAGCGGTCGAACAGCGCGCCGATTCGCGACAGCTGAATCCGCCAGCCCGGCGGCGGCGGCTGGTAAAAGCCGCCCAGCGTGACCACATTGCCGCCGCTGCCCGGACCCAGCGCCGCCGCCGCTTCGTCGACCACATATTCGGTACGGATCCGATGCCGCCAGCCGAGTCTGCCCAGCAACCGTCCCAGGGGCGACACGGCCAGCCGTCCCGCCGCCGTCGCCGGATAGGAAACCACCCGGTGGATCAGCCAGTAGAGCGGCAGCGGCGTGTAATTGTCGTCCCGCCGGACCCGTTTCCGGCTTCTGGCGGGCAGCGTGTCGAGCACCGCCAGACCCATGCCGTGAGTACGCGACGAACGTCCCGCCGAATCGCTTCCGGCCCGCGCCCCCAATGGACGGTCGCGGTAAAAGGCGATCAGCCGGGAAAGTTTTTTGAGCACGGTCATCAGATTTTTCCGGCGGGGCGCGGCGCCGTCGGGCGATTCTCCGGCCCGGTCGGCGGCAATGCGGATCAGACTTTTCAGCGCCAGCACATCGCCGTGATTGAGCGCCAGCCGGAAGCGGTTGATGATCGCGTCGTCGGGTCGCGGCGCCAGGGTCATATCCTTGAGGTTGAAGATTTCCAGATCGGTGATCCGGCCGGTGCACTCATAGACCAGCTCGACCACATCGGGCAACGAAAGATGCGACAAATTGAGCGTCGCCCGTCCTTCCGGCGCCACCTTGTGCCACAGCTCCAGCAGTTCCGCGGGCGATTTGCGGCAGATTTCCGGCAATTCGGCGGGATTTTGCGGCGCCCGGGTGAACGCGGTCTCATCCAGATAACGTTCGCGGATCAGTTCGCCGGACAGTGCGGCCAGCTGCTGCCGGACTGACTCATTCTCCAGCGCGCGCGGTTCGAGCCGGGCGCGGAGCGCCTCGGTGGCGAGTTCGGCGATGTGTTCCGGCGCGGGCTGCCCGGCGGCGGCCGCCAGCGCCAGCGCCTCCGGCGTGATTGGCGGCAGCTCGCAGTCGAAATCGCGATTCAGCGCCAGCCGGCCCCGGACATTGAAATCTGCCAGCATGGCCGCGACCAGCCGGCCGCGATATTCGGCGGCCGCGCGGCACTGTTCGCGGAACCGCATCATCCGTTCGGCGGAAAACTGCCGCCGGAACGCTTCCGGCGAGGCGCAGTCATCCAGGGTGAAGATCAATTCCACCAGCCGGTTGTCGCGCCACAGCGTCTGGTGCGCCACTCCGATCGAGGCGCAGATTTTCATCACTTCGGCCGCACCCAGCAGCTCTTCGGCCGCCGCATCGGGGACGTCGTCGTAGTAGATGACCTCCAGCGTCCGGATGCCCTTGATCCAGGCGTCGAGCACCAGATGGGCAGCCGCCTTGCGGCCTTTGCTGTTGGCGTCATGGACATGATGGTCGAAGGTCAGCTGGTTGCCGCTTTCGGGCATTTCCAGCAACTTGTAATGGCGGAGAATGCGCCGGACGATCCGCGGCTGCCCGGAGAGCGCCAGACGCATCTGCCGCGCCAGTTCCAGCCGCCGGAGTTGGTCGTGGCGGCTGCGGACCAGCTCCTTGGTCACCGCCAGCACCGCGCGCGCCGCGTTGCGCGGCATCCGGGTCGCGGCCAGCGCTTCGAATACTTCCGCCTGCAAAGCGGCCAGTGCGGCAATGCGCAGTTTCATGCCGCCGCCGCCGGGCGCGATCCAGTGCAGCAGCGAAAACATCGCCAGCGCAATCCGGATTTCGCGCGGCGCGGCCAGTTCTTTGATGCCCAGGGGATGGAGGTCGTCGACGAAAAGCCGGCTGAGTTTCAGCCGCTTTTCCTCGGCGCGGCTCAATTCGTCGAGCGCGTCCAGCAATTCATGTTCCGCCCGGTCGAAATACCGGGAAGAGTCGATCGGTTTCAGCTTCGCCATAAAAAAAATCTGAATTTACAAATAATAAACTTTAAACTAAAATAACGGCTTTTTCGTTTTTGTCAAGTTTTCGTCAGGAAATTATAAGCAACCAGTGTCGTCCGGTCAGGTTCACATCCGGGAATAGGAGGACGCGTTCTCATACATTTCATCGAATAAGGATGGCAGGCTCGAATCAAAGGCAGACGGTTTCAGACTGACAGTCGGATTGCTCATTGATTTTACAAAGAAGACCGGTCTTCAGGAGACAAAACATAAAATCAATGCTGATGCATTGTGGGCTGATCGGCGTATCGGGCGAGCGAAGCGAAATCAGAACGACGAAGGAATCCTGAAACCCTGGAAACGCAGCATGGTCAAAACATACCAACCGCAAAATTTGCCGATTCGCGACTTGAATTATCGGCGATTGATTGCTCCGTCGGAGAAGCCAATGCCGCATTGGCGCGTTATGACGGCTTGTTGCAGGGCATTATCAATCCGGCGATCATGCTCTCTCCCTTAACCGTGGCGGAAGCGGTCTTGTCTTCCCGTCTGGAAGGGACGCAGGCGACTGTTGATGAGGTCTATGAGCATGAGGCCGGAATTCCGCAGCCTGCGGAAAAGGGAAAAGACATTCAGGAGGTTGTAAACTATCGGATTACTTTGCGACGCGTCCAGGCGCAACTGCAGGCTTACCCGATTACTCTGTCGTTTGTGAAAAGCATTCATAAGATTTTGATGGACAGCGTTCGCGGGCAGAATAAAAGCCCCGGTGAATTCCGCAATGACCAGAATTTGGATCGGGCGCAAGGGCTGCACCCTGAGCGACATTTGTTCCTCCGTCGCCATTGCGGCCGCATGACCATTGGGAGGCTTGGAGGACTTATATCGAGTCGGAAGATATCGATGTCCTGATTCAAACGGCGGTGATGCATGCTCAGTTCGAATTGTTGCGTCCGTTCAAAGACGGCAATGGACGGATCGGCAGGCTTTTGATCCCCCTGTTTCTGTTTCAGAAGAAAAAATTGGCTCAACCAATGTTTTATCTCAGCGCTTATTTCGAGTCGAACAGGGAAGAATATTGCGATGCGCTTGGACAGATTTCGCTGCGGAACGCATGGAATGAGTGGATTGTATTTTTCCTGCGGGCAGTCGCGTCGCAGGCGCAGAACAATATCGGGAAAGTCAACGAGATTCGCGGTCTTTATGAACGAATGAAAACTCTGATCCAGCAAACGACTCATTCCCAACATACCATTCAGGTGTTGGATGCAATTTTCACCCGACCGGTCTTCCGGACGTCCGATTTCATTGCCGAAGCCGGAATTCTGAAGGCTACGGCCATGACCCTGTTGCGCCAATTGAAAGCGGAAAAAATTTTGCGGGAACTGCCCCCCGGCGGCGGACAGACTTTACACAAAATTTTCCCGGGCAGTCCTCGGCCGGTTGCGGAAGTGGAGTCTTCTTTTTGCCGGGTGGCGGGGGATGGGAACAAAATTTCCCGCCGCCCTCCAAATCGGTCATATTTTCCGGTTTTTCGATTTGCAATTCCGTCGGGATTGCATTAAATTCTTCTGTGATTTTTATTTCCGGAAACGAAACCTCTGAACGCGGGAGAAGCATCCATATGCAGCAGCATCTCAACGTGCCGCCGGCCAATCACGTCAAAGTGCTCGACGGACAGGGCTGGGTCGGTCTGATCGACCACCTCGGCAGCGAAGCGACCATCGTCAATGCCGCGCGGGTCAGCTTCGGCAAGATCAAGACGGAGGTCGATCCCCGTGACGAGGCGCTGATCAAGTATCTGATCGCCAACAAGCACACCAGCCCGCTGGAGCATCTGGTCTTCACCTTCAGCATTCATTGTCCATTGTTCGTGCGCGGGCAGTGGCATCGGCATCGCACCTGGAGTTACAACGAAATCTCCCGGCGCTATACCGAAATCGACCTTGAATTCTTCGCTCCGGCGCAACTGCGCCGTCAGTCGGAGAACAACCGGCAGGCTTCGTTCGTCGATGAAAATTTTCAGGCGCCCGAACTGATCGAGGCGATCCGGGACAACAACCAGCGTTGCCTGGCGCTTTACAACCGCTTGATCGACTCCGGCGTCTGCCGCGAACAGGCCCGCGGCGTGCTGCCGCAGAACATGATGGTGACCTTCTGGGGCACAGTCGATCTCAGCAATCTGCTTCATTTCCTCGAACTGCGCGACAGCGAGCATGCGCAGGTCGAGATTCGCGAATACGCCGTCGCGATCAAGCAGCTGATCAAACCGATCGTGCCGCATGTCGCCGCCTATTTCGAAGAACTTGGCCAGAAATGGTAGTTTCTGCGCGAATTTGCGAGATTTTGCGAGAAAATATTCGTTTTTGCGCTGTGCGCCGGTTGCAAGGCGCGACGGATGGCTGTATCTTATAGTGTCAGCAATGTCAACGGCCATCGGTCAAATTCAAGAGAGAAAGAGCGACGATCATGGAAAAATTCGATGTGTGTGTCATCGGCGGCGGTCCCGGCGGTTATGTGGCGGCGATTCATGCCGGTCAGAAGGGGATGAAAGTGGCGCTGGTGGAAAAGAACGCCTTTGGCGGCACCTGTCTGAATATCGGCTGTATCCCGACCAAAACCCTGATTGCGGGAGCCGAAGTGCTTCATGCCGCGCGCCACGCCGCCGATTTCGGGGTCGAAATTTCCGGCGAAATCAAGCCGAACTGGAGCGCCATGCTCAAGCGCAAGGACGACATTCTCGACAAATTGCGCACCGGCATCGCCGGGCTGCTCAAAGCCGCCGGCGTGACTGTGTTCAAGGGCAGCGCGAGCTTCATCGGGCGTCATGAAATCATGGTTGCCGAAGGCGAATCCGCCGGCGCCACCGTGTCGGCCAAAAATTTTATCATTGCGATCGGTTCGACCTCGCTGGTGCCGGGCTTCATTCCCTCCGGCGAACGGGTGCTGACCTCGACCGAGCTGCTGAGTATTCCGAAGATTCCGAAAAGCCTGCTGATTCTCGGCGGCGGCGTGATCGGCTGTGAATTCGCCTGTCTTTTCGCCGAACTCGGCACTGCGGTGACCGTGGTCGAAATGCTGCCCTCCATCCTGCCGCCGGTCGACCGCGAACTCGGCAAGGCGCTGGCCAAGATCATGGAAGGCAAGGGCATCAAAATCATGACCGGTACTCCCCTCGGCGATATCAAGGCCACCGCCAAGGGCGTCACCGGCAAGGTCGGCGAGGCCAAAGTGGCCGCCGATTACCTGCTGGTTTCGATCGGGCGCAAGGCGGTTTCCGGTCCGCTTAATCTGGCGGCGGCGGGCGTGGCCACCGACGAACGCGGCTGGATTCCGGTCGACGACTATTGCCGCACCAGCGCGCCGGGCGTTTACGCCATCGGCGACGCCACCGGCAAAGGCATGCTGGCGCACTGGGCCAGCGCCCAGGCGATCGCGGCGGTCGATACCATCGCCGGAGAGCGTACCGCGTTGCCGCTGGACCAGGTGCCGGGAGCGATCTTCACCTCGCCGGAAATCGGGGTGGTCGGCGCTACCGAGGAGCAGCTCAAGGAGCGCGGCGCCAATTACAAGGTCGGCAAATTCCCGTTCGCCGCATTGGGCAAGGCGATGGCGATCAACGCCACCGACGGTTTTGTGAAAATTCTGGCCGACGCCGCCACCGATCAGGTGCTCGGCGTCCATATCATCGGGGCGCACGCCACCGATCTGATTGCCGAAGCCGGTCCGGCGATGCGGCTGGAATGCACCGCGCGCGAACTCGGCAAGGCGATTCACGCCCATCCGACGCTGGGCGAGTCGCTGATGGAAGCCGCCCATGCCGTGCACGGCGAAAGCGCCCACATCCCGGCCCGCCGCCGCTGAACTCAGGAGAAATGATCGATGAATGATGAAATTACGATTGTAGTGCCGGTCCGGTTCAAGCCGGCGACCCGCGTCGCGGGCCGCGAGCGGCTGCTGGCGCTGGCGCGCAAAACCCGGCTTGAAGCAGGCAACCTGATGTATCGGATTCATGAAGTGCCGGGCGAGCCCAATCTGTTTATGATTTACGAAAAGTGGCTGGATCAGGCCGCTCTGGATTTCCATATGAAGCAGGATTATCTGACTTCGTTTCTGGCCGATGCCGACGGGCTGCTGGCCGGGGAGATCAAGGGCACCATCTGCCGTGAAATCGATGTGAACTGAAACCGTCCGGCCGTGCCGCGCCGCGAAAATGCGGCGGGCGGCGGACAAGGCAAAGGTGTTGGACTATGGCGATTCTGGCCT
Organism: Victivallaceae bacterium; assembly: GCA_036677805.1. Taxonomy (GTDB): domain Bacteria; phylum Verrucomicrobiota; class Lentisphaeria; order Victivallales; family Victivallaceae; genus SIG78. Next base: position 306,069 of record JAVBVS010000024.1, read on the forward strand.
CGCGCGGCGGCAGCCGGCAAACGGTGAACGATTCGGAACTTCGCGCCATGCTGGTCGAACTGCTCGGCAAGCTGGACAAAAAGCTGAACAAGGTGTTGCTGATCCCTCCGGACCACACCCGGCTCAACTCCTATTCCGGGCCGATCACCGCGATGCTTTATGAAATGTTGACGGCGCAGGGCGTCCATGTCGACATCATTCCGGCCTTGGGGACTCACGCGGCGATGACCGAAGGCGAGCTCCGGATGATGTTCGGAGAACGGATTCCGCTGTCGGCGTTCCGGGTGCACGACTGGCGCAACGATGTGGTCGAAGTCGGCGAAATCAGCGGCGATCTGATCCGCGAGTGGAGCGAAGGCAAGCTTGACTACAGCATCAAGGCGATGATCAACAAGATCGTCTTCGACGGCTACGATCTGCTGCTTTCCATCGGCCAGGTGGTGCCGCACGAAGTGGTCGGCATGGCCAACTACACCAAGAACATCATGGTCGGCATCGGCGGCAGCGACATGATTAACAAGTCGCATTTCGTCGGCGCTTCCTGCAACATGGAGCGTATCATGGGTCAGACCGACTCGCCGGTGCGCCGGGTTTTCAACTATGCGGTCGATACCTTCCTCAGTGAGTTGCCCATCTGCTACATTCTGACCGTGCGTTCGCGCGGGGCAGAGGGAAAGATGGTGACCAACGGCGTTTTCGCCGGCTGCGACGAAAGCGTTTTCCGGAAAGCCTGCGAACTGGCCCGGGAAGTCAACCTCGAACTGCTGGACAAGCCCCTCAAAAAAGTGGTGGTCTGGCTTGATCCCGACGAATTCAAGAGCACCTGGCTGGGCAACAAGGCGGTCTATCGCACCCGGATGGCGATTGCCGACGACGGCGATCTGATCGTCCTGGCTCCGGCGCTGAAGGAATTCGGCGAGGACCGTGAAATCGACCGCCTGATCCGCAAATACGGCTATCACGGGACGCCCGCGACGCTGAAGGCGGTGAAGGAAAATGCCGATCTGCGCAACAATCTCGGCGCGGCGGCGCATCTGATTCACGGGTCGAGCGAAGGCCGTTTCCGGATCACCTATTGTCCCGGTCCCGGCATGAGCCGCGCGGAGATCGAAAACGCCGGCTTCGCCTATGGCGACCTCGATGCGATGCTCAAGCGTTATCCGGTGGACAAACTCCATGACGGCGTCAATGTCGTCGACGGCGAAGAGGTTTTTTACATCAGCAACCCCGCGCTCGGCCTCTGGGCGGTGCGCGACAAGTTCAACGGCCGGGGCTGAGGCGTTTTGAACCGGAACGGTCATCGTGCCGTTTTGATGATGGGCTGACGATTCCCTTCCGGTTGCGCCGGAAGGGAATTTTTGCATGTTGCTCCAGGTTCCTTCCGCAACATTCCTTTTGCGGGAACGGGCAATTTCGCGGGATGTTGTTTTCATCATTGTCTGATAGGATTTGATACGGAGATCAGGGCTGTATGCCGTCTGGTTCGGCGGGACGAAAGCCGCTTGCGCATGGCGTTGACGCCGACTTGTCCGGCGGTACCGGTGTGGTTTCCGGCAACTGTCCGGATCGGGAGGCGTGACATGAAATGGTGGCGGATTGCGACGGGGCTCGGATTGTCGCTGATGCTGGCGGGCTGTCTGAGTGAGGGAAAACAGGAGGGAAGCCGGGCCATGAATGAAAAAGCAGTGCGCGCCGCCATGGCGCCGCCTCGGGAACGTTGGGTCGAGTGGCGGATTCCGCCCGCGGCGGCCGGAGCTATCCGCGACCGTTTCGATGGCGATATGCTGCGTTATCTGGCTGCGTACGGTGTGGCGCTTGACTCCGATGCGGTGGCGGTGGCGGAAGATGGCGCCACGGTGAGGATTCTGGCCGAACCGGCGACGCAGCGGCGGATTCAGGAAATACTGGGACATCTGCCGGCGGCGGAGTGACGGACGGTTTTCAGCGCGCCAGAAACTCCAGCGCCCGTGGCAATTCGCGGAAATCGCGGATGATGTAGTCCGGCTCCACGCCATGAAAATCGCGGTCGCCCTGATTGGAGGCGAAGAAAACGGTTTTCATGCCGGCCTTGTGCGCGCCGCGGACATCGCGGTACATGTCGTTGCCGATGAAAACGGCCTCTTCCGGCCCCAGCCGGAGCTGGGCCAGCGCCCGGTCGAACATCCGGCGGTCGGGCTTGCGGAACCCGCAGTCGCCGGAAATGATCACCGGGTCGAAATACGGCGCGATGCCGACGCTCTTCATCTCCGAGCGCGCCCATTGCGACTGACCGTCGGAAACCGCCGCCAGCCGGTAGCGCTGCGCCAGTTCCGGCAGCAGTTCCGCAACGCCGGGGTAGAGTTCGAGCTTGAAGCGCGACGCGGCCCGGAAAATTTCGCTCAGAAGCGGCGCCAGCGCGGCGATCCCGGCCGCGACCCCATTTTCCAGCAGCAGCTCCCGGAAAACTCCGATGACGTCGAATTCGGGATAGGCTTCATCGCTTTCGGCTTTCTGGCGGCGGATCAGCTCGAAATAACGCGTCTGGATGGTTTCCGGCGTAATTTTGACGTCCCGGCCGTCGAGGAAATTGGACAGGGTCCGGTAGATTTCCGGACGTCCCTCGTCGGTCAGAATATCGGTGACGGTGCCGTTGATGTCGAAAAGCAATGCCTGAATCATCTTGCGAAACTCCATAAACACTCCCTGGCCTCCTGAATCAGCCGGCGCCGGTAGTTCCAGTCCAGATAGTGGTTGCGCGCGATCCGGAGAAAATTGACTCCCATGTAGAATGGCACCCGCCGGGTAATTGCGGCGAACGCCTGTTCCCGGTCGGGAAAATGGCAGCAGTACTCCCAGAGAAAATGACCGATGAAGGGTTCGGCCCGGTAGCGGTTGCCGGTTTCGAGCATGAAGAAATGGGCCAGCTCGGCCGCCAGTCGTCCGGTGTCGAAAACCCGGTCGGCGCGGTGGAGGCGCTCGAGATCGAAGCCGGTGACATGCAACCCGTCGCCGAAAAGGAAATTTTCCGGCGTGGCGTCGCCGTGGACCACCACCTGACAGTCCTCCCACATGGAGTGGCGCTGTCGCCAGCAATCGCCGAGGTAATAGAGCTCTCCGGCGGCCGGATCGTCGACCAGTGTCTGCCGCCGGAGCCGGTCGATCAGGCGGTTCATGTAGTCGAGCGCTTCCTGAAAATCGACCCGATAGCCGTTGGCGGTCCGATTGTGGAAAGTTGCCAGAAAGTAGGCCAGCGCGGTGAGCTTGCTGAAGAGAATGTCGTCGCGTTGCCGGGCGATGGCGTCGGTGATGACGTGACTCAGGAGCTCGCCGTTGCAGTATTCGACCACCAGCAGGGCATTCAGCGAATCGTTGCGGCCGAGGGCGCGGGCGATGTAATGCGGACTGCCGGAGAAACCGCAGCCGCGCATGAACCCGAGGTGATGGTATTCGCGGTCGAGCTTGCGCAGCGCCGTTCCGTAATCGGGTTCGCGGACGGAGTGAAAAAATTTGCCGATGCAGCGGCTGCCGGAATATTTTTCCTCATAAAGATAAACGTCATTGGAGGCGTTGAGCTTGAACACCCGATACTCGACTTTGTCGAGCCGGGCGCTGAGCGCGGGCTGGATGTCGTATTGCAGATAGCCGTACAGGGGGTCGCCGTGCGGCAGATGGCCGAGATATTCCATGATGGTTCCGAAATTGGGCTTGAATATTTCGTGTGAACAGACTCGCTTTACGGCATAAATGTTGCATGGATGGTCATCATTATCCGGATTTTCGGTGGGGCTGATCCGGCGTCGGCCGATAAAAACGGTTTTTTTCGACAAAAAGGCAGGTCGGAACGGAGTTGGCGTGCTAAATTATAAGAGATCGCCGGAGCGGTCGGGACGAGGGAGTGAGTGACAACGTGGAATGGAATGGACTTCCGGCGGCGCGCCGGGAACTGGAGCAGCTGCTGCGCGACGCGCGCCTGACCGACCGGGTCCGGCTGAAGCGCGAATGGCGCAAATTTTATGAACGCGACGGGATTACTCCGGCGGCGGATCTGCGACCGGCCGCGGTCGAATTGCTGCTGGGCAAGGCCCGCCAGGCGGCGGCGCGTTCGCTGTGTCCCGCGGCCGCGGCGCTCCGGCTGGAATTTCCGGAAGAATTGCCGATCGCGGCGCGGCGCGAAGAATTGACCGAGGCCATTCGCCGCCATCCGGTGGTGATTGTGGCCGGGGCCACCGGTTCGGGCAAGACCACTCAGCTGCCCAAAATGGCACTGGCCGCCGGGCTGGGCCGCGCCGGGCGTATCGGCTGCACCCAGCCGCGGCGTCTCGCCGCCTCGTCGCTGGCGCGGCGCGTGGCGGCGGAAACCGGGGCGGAATACGGCCAGTCGGTCGGTTCCAAAGTGCGTTTCGACGACCGCACCGTCGACGGCACGGTGATCAAATTCATGACCGACGGCATTTTGCTGGCCGAAACCCGCGACGATCCCGATCTGCTGCAATACGACTGCCTGATTCTCGACGAAGTGCACGAGCGCTCGCTCAACATCGATTTTCTGCTGGGCTACCTCAAACGGCTGCTGGGACGGCGGCGCAACCTCAAGCTGATCATCTCCTCGGCGACGCTGGAGGCGGGGCGCTTTGCTGAATTCTTCGATCAGGCGCCGTTTTTCGAGGTGGAGGGGCGGGTTTTTCCGATCGAGGACTATTATCTTGAACCGCTGCGCGACGAGGAATTGAGCGAACATATCGCGCGCGGCGTGGAATTCCTGACCGACATGGACCCGCGTGGCGATATTCTGATCTTTTTGCCCGGCGAGCGGGAAATCCGCGACGCCAACGAGCTTTTGAGCGGGCGGCACTACCGCCGCACCGAAATCCTGCCGCTGTTCGGTCGGTTGAGCGCGGGCGAACAGAACCGGATTTTTTCGCCGGGGAGTCTGCGCCGGATCATCCTTGCCACCAATGTCGCGGAAACCTCACTGACCATTCCCGGCATCCGCTTCGTGATCGATTCCGGGCTGGTACGGTTGAGCCGCTACAATCCGCGCACCCGGATTCAGGAGCTCCGGGTGGAACAGATATCACAGGCCAGCATGCGGCAGCGGCGCGGCCGCTGCGGCCGTCTGGCCGACGGCATCTGCGTCCATCTGTACGGCGAAGAAACTGCGCAGGAAGCGCAGCCTTATACCGATCCCGAGATCAGGCGCACCGCGCTGGCGGGGGTGATTCTGCAGATGGCGGCGCTCAAGCTCGGACCCATCGAGCAGTTTCCGCTGGTCGATCCGCCCGCGCCGGGGCTGGTCCGCGAAGGGTACCGGGCGCTGCTTGATCTGGGGGCGCTCCAGGAAAATGGCAAGCTGACCGCCACCGGCTGGAAGCTTTCGGCGCTGCCGCTTGATCCCCATCTCGGCAAGATGCTGGAAGCCGGTTTCGAGCGCAAGGTGCTGCCGCAGATCATCGCGGTCGCGGCTTATTTGAGCATTCCCGATCCGCGCGAGCGGCCGTTTGAAAAGGCGCAGGCGGCGGATCAGGCGCATCGGCGCTGGGCTTCGGAACAGTCGGATTTCGTCGCCATCCTGAATCTTGGCGACGAGCTTGAGCGGCTGCGCGGCGAGGGCCAGAGCAACGCCGGACTGCGCCGTTTCGCCGAAAAGAACTTTCTGAATTACCGGCGGTTGCGCGAATGGCGCAATTTGATCGACGACCTTCGCGAGATTGCCTCCGAACAGGGCTGGACGGCGACCGCGGCGGCGGAATTCAATCTCTATGACTATGATGCGCTCCATCTGGCGTTGCTGAGCGGGTTGCCGCGCCAGCTCGGCTGTTTCGACCGCGAGCAGAAGAATTTCTACGATATGGGGGGCAAGCGGTTCAAGATTTTTCCCGGCTCCGCGCTGAGCCGGCGCAAGACGCCGCCGGGCTGGCTGCTGAGTTTCGCGCTGGTCGAAACCAGCCAGGTTTTCGCCCGCACCTGCGCCGAGGCCAAGCCGGAATGGCTTGAAACCGTGGCGCCGTGGCTCTGTACCCCGGTTTACGATCAGGTGCGCTACGATCCTTTGTCGGGCTTTGTCTATGCCCGCGAACGGCTGACCGCGGGGCGGCTCCTGATTCATCCGGGCCGGCAGCGTCATTACGGGCCGGTCGCTCCGGCGGAGGCGCGGCAGGTTTTCATCCGCGAGGCGCTGGTCCGGGGCGCGATCGACGAGCATCAGGCGCACGGCGTGCCGTGGCTGGAGCAATATCTCGCCCGGCTTCGGGATTTGCGCAAATTCGAACTCAAGGCGCGCCGTCCCGAGATGCTGTTCGATGAACCGGCGCTGGAGCGGTTCTTTCTGGAGACGCTGCCGGAGGATTTTCATTCGCTGCGCAATATCAAGGACCACTGGCGGCAATGCCGTCAATCCTTCCTGCCTCCGGACAATCTCGCCTTGCAGGAGGGGGCCGAACGTTGGCTCAAACCGGAGGATTATCCGGACTCGCTGTCCTTTTCCGGCGTTGCCTTCGGGTTGGAATACCGCTTCAAGCCCGGCGAGGAGACCGACGGCATCGCGCTCGCGGCCACCGAAGATACGCTCAATCTGCTGCCGCCGTGGGCGCTCGATTATCTGGTGCCCGGATTTCTGCCGGAAAAGCTCGAACTCTGGCTTCGCAGCCTGCCCAAGGTGCAGCGCCAGAAGCTCCAGCCGCTGAGCGGCTTCATCGAAGAGTTCACCGGCCTGCTTCGCGGCGGCGAGCTCTTCGGCGAACAGCCGCTGGCCGAACTGCTCGGCGACTATCTGGCGGAATATCATGACGTCCATGTCAATGCGCGCGCTTTCGCCGAGGTGCGGCTGCCCGAGTATCTGGTCATGAAGCTTCTGGTGCTCGACGAGGCCGGGGAGGTCACCCGGATCTGCCGCGAAGTGCCCGCCGCGGTGGGTGGCGGTTCCAAACTCAGCGCCGCGCTGCCCGGGGTTGCGCTTTACCGCGAGCCGCCCGGTCGGGGCTGGCCCGGCTGCGACCGGTTGCCGGAGCGGGTGACGGTGGATGAAAATGCCGCGCAGGAGGTGTTTCCGGCGCTTCACGCCGCCGCCGACGGTCAGGTCGGCGTCGAACTTTATCTCAAGGTGGCCGAGGCGCGTTTCCGGCACGACGAAGGATTGTGCGCCTTGCTGCGGCTTCAGCTGGGAGGGTTGCTTCAGGCGATCCGCAAGGATTTCAAGCCCGCTCCGGCGCTGGAACGGCGCTGCTTCAAACGCGCGGACAGCAGCCGCAACTGGCGGGACGACTTGCTCGATACCGTGATTCGACGCGCCCTCGGTGACGCCGAAACGCGTTGGCAGATTCGTTCCAAAAATGTCTGGGACGCCCGGCGCGAAGCCATCCGCGGACAGTTGAGCCGGGTGGCCGACGAACTGTGGGCGTGGCTCGAAAAGATGGAGCAGAGTCTTGCCGCGATCGATACGCTTCTGAAGCGGGTGCCGGCCGACTGCTGCGGCCATGGCGACATCCGGCGGCAATGCGAATTTCTGCTGCGCGACGGTTTCCTGCGCCACGATGCCTGGCATGAGCACTATCCGCGCTACCTGCGCGGAATCGAACTGCGGCTTCAGCGGATGATTGCCGATGTTTCCCGCGACGCGGCCAAGGGGGCGGACCTTGAGCCCTATCTGGAACGCTTCTATCTGGCGGCGGCCACCCGGCCGGAGCTGGCGCTCAGTCCGATGCTCGAAAGTTTCTGGCTGTTGCTCGAAGAAGCGCGGCTGGCGCGCTACGCGCCGGAAGTGAAAACACGCGAAAAAAGCACCGAAGCGATCCTGGCCAAACGCTGGGAAGAGCTGCGCTACTGAACCGGCGCGATTCCGGCGAGCTACAGCGTAAGCATTTCCAGATAGGTCATGTCGGTGTATTCCGGCAGCAGTTCATGGCCGAAGTCGGGGTAGAACTTGACCGATTTCGGGGACTTGATCTTGTTGTAGGCCGCGAACTGGGTTTGCGGCGGACAGATGTTGTCGGACAAACCGGTGGCCATCAATACTTTGGCCTTGATGCGCGGCGCCAGATTCTGGACGTCGATATAGCCCAGCCGGGTGAAGATTTCCTGTTCGCGTTCGTGGCGCGGATCGAACCAGCGGAAGAAGTCGCGCAATTCGCTGTAAGCCACCGTCGGCAGCTCCATTTCCCACGCTTTGCGGTAGTCGCAGAGAAACGGGAACGCCACCACCGCCTGCTTCACTTCCGGCACTAGCGCCGCCGCGGCGAGCGCGAGGCCGCCCCCCTGCGAAATGCCGGTCACGCCGATGCGCGCCGGATTGACGTCGGGCAGCGCCGTAATCAATTTGACCAGTTCGGCGCAATCGAGGAAAATCTGGCGGAAAAGCAGATCGTCGGGCGACGCATTTTCCAGTCCCCGGATCAACTGCCCGTGCCAGGTCGGTCCAGTGTGTCCGCCGGTGTCTTGCGAAAGGCCGCCCTGACCGCGCGCGTCCATCGCCGCCACGGTGAATCCGGCCGCCACATATTGCAGTTTGTCGGAAAATTCGCCGCAGTTGCCGGAGTAGCCGTGAAACATCACCAGCCCCGGTCCCGGATGCTGCGGTTTGCGTTTCGGACGCAACAGCCGGGCGTGAATCCGCGCCTGCCGCACTCCGGTAAAATACATTTCGTAACAATCGGCGAACGGCGCCTGGAACGCCGCCCGGCGCAGTTCGACCTGAGGCCGCACCTGAGCCAGTTCGGTCAGCGCCCGCTGCCAGTATTCGTCGAAATCGGCCGGCCGCGGCGTGCGTCCGGCATAACACTTCAATTGTGCGATCAATTCATCGGTTTGCATGGTCTGGTCTGGCTCCGGCTTTTCGGGCAAAAACGGCTTTGGCGCAATTCCGGTTGCGCGGGGAAAATTTCAGCGGGCGAGGTTCACGAACAGCATCACCGGCATCCAGCCGTGCAGATTGACGTTGATCAGACCGACCTGAACTTCGGCGTTGTCCCCGCAGTAATTGATCAGCCCGATCTGGACGCCCTTGGCGACGCTGTGGTTGTAAAGTCCGATCTGGGCGCCGCGGCCGCGCACGTTTTCCCGCACCACGTTGACCAGCGAAAGCTGGCAGCCGTGCAGCGTCCGTGCCGAGGTGAAGCCCAGCAGCGTGGTCTGGAAGCCGTCGACGTAACGGCTGGCGCTGGCGAGCAGCGAAAGTTCCGCTCCGCGGACGCCCCAGCCGGCAGCGATCGGCAGCCCGAAACGCACCCCCTTGATGGTGTCGCCGCCGATATCCTCAGGGACGTTGAACCAGAATCCGACCTGAACCCCTTTTTTTTCCGCGGCGACAGCCGTGAAGACCAGACTCAGGGCGACGACAAGGACCGACAATACTTTCAATGGCATTTTTCCGCAACCTTTCTCACACGAGGACCATATCCGGCGGCAGGGGGCAAAATCATACGCTCCGGTTTTTATTTAATGTAGCATATTTTCCGCAGTTCTACAAATCGCGCGATGAAAAATTTCAGCCCGGTTGGGCCTGGAATCAGCGGTATTCGATCAGAAACAGCTGCCGTCCGGCCAGCTCCGGCGCCGCATCCTGCCGCCGGTCGCGGTAGAATCGGCGCTGCATCGCCAGAAAAGCGCGGTAATAGTCGCGGTCATAGCGTTCCGCAGGTTGGTCGTCAAGCAATTTTTCCGCTTCGCTCATCGCCTGCGCCGCACCCCGCCAGTCGCTTTCGGCGGCGTAGCTCTGAGCCAGGACGGAAAAGACGTTCGGATAGGGCAGCGCAACCGCCAGCCGACTGGCCAGCAGCCGCGCTTTCCGGGGATCGCGTTCCTCCGGCTCCGGCGCCGCCGCCAGCATCCAGGCGTATTCGAGCTGTTCCGGCGCTCCGGCATCCGGCCGGGTCAGGAGTTTTTTGGCCGCCGCATAGTCGCCCCGGAGCCACAGAATCCGCGCCAGCGGCGCCGCCACTGAATTTTGCGCTCCGGCGGCGGCCGCCCGGCGCAGATCGGCTTCGGCTTCCTCGCGGCGGTTTCGGGCCAGCAGTTGGAAAATGCCGCGCGCGGCATAGGCTTCGCCGCGTTCCGGCGCCAGCGCGATGGCGCTTTCGAAACAAAGATCCATGGCCGCGTAATCGCCCATTTCGCCGTACAATCTGGCCAGCAGACAATAAGTCCGGTAATCTTCACGCAGTCCGGCCGCGGTCAGCAGATCGGCCTCGGCTTCGGGGCGTTCGCCGCGGCATTGGTGGATGATCCCGCGGATGCGCCAATTGTCGGCCGATTCGGGATCATCGGCGATCGCGGCCGCGGCAGTGCGCAACGCCTTTTCATCATCGCCGTTGCGGAGCTGGCGTTCGGCCCGGTCGGCGGCGTTGAAGCAAGTGCAGCCCGACACCCCGCCGGCCAGCGCCAGAATCGCGACGGCTCGGAATCGGTGTTTCAGACTCATGATGCGGCTTTCCCTATTTCGGGCGGACGCGCAGATGGTAGTTGCGGATGCCCTGGGCGAGGGCTTGGGCGAGTTTGTCACGATAAGCCGCCGAACCGAGCAGGCTTTCGTCGGACCGGTTGGAAACGAACCCGCACTCGACCAGAATTGCGGGACAGCGGGTTTCCCGCAGCACTACGAAGCGCGCCCGCTTCATGCCGCGGTCGACGGCTCCGGTGGTCCGGATCAGCGAACGCTGGACGCTCATGGCCAGCGCGGCCGAATTGAGCAGCGCGGCATTGCCCGGATAGCGGTTGTAAAGCACGGTTTCGGAACCGCTTGAAGACGCTCCGGGCGGCGTCAGGGCGAACGTTTCGATGCCGCGCACAGCGCTTGCGGTCGTCGCATTCATATGAATGGAGACGAACAGATCGGCTTTGGCGGCGTTGGACATCCGGGAGCGTTGATCGAGCGACAACGTGCGGTCGCTGTTGCGGGTCAGGAGCACCCGGTAGCCCATGCGCTCCAATGCGCTGCGGAGTCGCTGCACCACCTGGAGGGTCAGGTCTTTTTCGATCAGACGCGCTCCGGCCGCGCCGCGGTCGCTGCCGCCGTGACCCGGATCGAGCATGATGGTGCGCACTACGGTCGAGCGCAGGCTGCGGGTATTCAGCAACGGCTGGAGATGGTACTGGAAATCGGAATCGCTGATATAGAGCGTTCCATTTTGCACCACCGGCGGAAAGGAGTAGGTCAGCACCGTGCCGTTGAAACTGCCATAGCGTTTCTGGGGCGTGAAAACCATGCTGCCCGCGCTGCCGCGCATTTCATAGCGGTTGATGGCGGCGCTGCCGGAGAGCTTCATGCCGAAATAGCGCGCCACATCGCTCGCCTTGAGGTATTTGCGCCCGGCGATGGTGCGCGAGGCGAAGCTCCCCTCCGCCGCGGCTGCCGCGGAAGAGACGGCGGAAAACAACAGAAGCAGGGGCAACATTCCACGGAGCAGCGGTTTGAACAGCCGGATCGGCATTACAGGCCCGCCTTTCCGGATTGCGCCGTCCCCGGCAGCGGCCGGAGCGCGACCCGGTCGAGATAATTTTCCAGCGGCGGATACATGCCGTCGATGCCGTCGCCGATATGGGCGACTTCACAGAGAGCGCCGAAGACATGAGCCTTGGCCTCTTTGAGCGCCGTCTTCCACGGCGCTCCGCCGGCCAGCGACGCGGCAATGGCGCTCGACAGCGTGCACCCGGTGCCGTGCGCGGCGAATGCGGTCAGCTGGTCGAGGCGGGGCGAACTCAAGGCGTAAAGCGCGCCGTCCAGCGCGAAAAAGTCGGTAGCCGCGTCTTCGCCGGAGGCATGGCCGGTTTTGAGCAGGCAGCCGAGCTTCCAGCGGGCGGCGCACTCCAGTGCGGCGGCGGCGTAATCGTCACGATGCTGCAACTTGCGCCCGAGCAGCCATTCGGCCTCGGGCAGGTTCGGGGTCATGAAATCGGCCAGCGGCAGCAGCTCCTCTTTGAGCGCATCCATGGCGCCGGGTTCCAGCAGCCGGGTGCCGCTGGTGGAAATCATCACCGGATCGACTACAAGAGGAATCTTCCGGCCGCGCAATTTTCCGGCCACGGTCCTGACGATGGCGGCGTTGGCCAGCATGCCGGTTTTGACGGCGGCGACGGCCAGCGCTTCGAATACCGCGTCAAGTTGCTGCGCGACCATCTCCGGCGCCACCGGCGCCACTCCCAGCACCCGGCGCGGGTTCTGGGCGGTGATGGCGGTGATGACCGAACAGCCGAATACTCCGGCGGCGTTGAAGGTGCGCAAATCGGCCTGGATTCCGGCGCCGCCGCCGGAATCGCTGCCGGCAACGGTCAGGGCCACCGGATAGAATTCTTCGGAAGTTTTTTTCACCGCGGGATCGACTCCTCCAATACGCATCAAACAATCTCTGCTATTATACACCGTCAACGGCCGAAAAACTACCCCCGAAACATAAAATCCGGCAAAAAAAATCCGGGTCCGCCGCCTTCGGACAAGCCGGATTCACTGTCCTTTGCGGCGGCGCAGCGTGGCGTTGTAAAACGAGGGGGAGGCCACTTCGCTGTACCACGGATAGCGTTGCCTCAAGGCGTCGTCCGCATCGCGGGGAATATAACTGAAACGTTTGTAGAACCATACATATTGTTCCGGGTATTGCCGGATGTAGCGTTCGGAGATCCGCATCAGCTCTTCGATCACCGCCGTGTCGTCGGGATATTCCTCAAAGGGACGGCTGAGCGTGGCGGAGTGGGCGACGATGCGGTTGTTTTCATCCCGGACGCTGGTGCCGTAGACGATCACCGCGGGAATATGATTGGTTTTGCAGTAGCGCATCAGCACCGCGGGGGCTTTGCTGCTCGGCGCGGGCAACCCGAAGAAATGGACGAATTCACCGCCGTCCCGGACCCGCGTATTCTGGTCGATCAGGGTGCCGATGCTCAGGCCCTCGCGCAACGCCTTGACCGCCGCACGCATCGCGCCCCGGGCGAAGACGATCCGCAGCCCCCGCTCCTTTTCGCGGTTGCCGCGGTTGAGCAGCCGGTTGATGTAGGGATTGCGCACCGGTTTGGCGATGGCCACCATGCGTACATCGGCATAATAAGGCGCCATCAGCCCGGAGGCTTCCCAGCTGCCCAGATGGGGATTCACGAAGATGATCCGGACGCCGCGCGCCACGTAATCTTCGAGTTCGGCCTTGACCGGCTCGGGCAGTACGCAGACGCGTTCGATCCGCCGGGGCTTGCCGGTCATCCAGACGAATTCGAGAAAATTAAGCGAGATATTGAACAATCCGGCTTTGGCCACGGCGTGGACTCTGGCCGCGCCCCACTCCGGGAAGGCGACCCGGATATTGGCTTCGCAGATTTTGTAGGCCGATGGCATCCGGGCCATGCACCAGGCGCAGATATGCGCCAGGACCCGGACGCCGGACCGGGGCAGAATCCGGATCAAGCCGTAAAAGGAGAGTACGACGGCATACTCCAGCAGGTGGCGGAACTGTTTCAGAACTTTTTTCATCCGGATTCCAACGCTTTCCGAACTATTGCCGCCGCCGCCGCGGCGGACGGGTGAAGTGAACCGCGCCCATGCCATCCAGCCGGACTCCCTGCGCAAACAGCACGCTGTTCAGCGCCGCTTGGCCGATATTCTGCACCAGGTGGCGGCGGCTGAGCTCGTCGCAATCCTGCCGGACGGCGGGCTTCACCTCGCGGACCGTCAGCTCCGGCGTCACGTACCACAAGCCCCAGCCGTCGAAAAGTTCCTCCGGCGCAATCAGGTTTTCCGGAACCGCCAGATAGAGGAAATCGGCTACGCCGGCGCGGCTGAGCCGTTCCATGCGCGTGCCTTTGAACAGCGCCTGATGGAGCACCGCCAGCCGGCGGCAGACCTTGTGGTATTCGGCATCGGCGCTGCGCGAATAGGCATAGCTTTGAAACTCAGCAAAGAGCTCGTCGGTTTCACGCAGTTCCGGTTCGGTCTCCCGGATGCGCGCTTCCAGCTGTTGCTTATGCCGGCGGAGCTCGATCAGTTCGCGGGCGACGCCGCTGCGGTCGGTGCATTCGGGCAGGCATCCGGCCCGGTCGGTGTGGATATCGATCATGGCGCAGCATGAAATCTGGTTGATCCGGCCGGCCGCCTCGGACCAGTAGGCGGCGATATCGGCCTGAAATTTGCGGCGGCAGCTGGGCACGCGCAACGCCGCCCCGGTCACATGATTCCGGACCAGATGGGCGAGAACCGCCTGCCGGAGCTGAAAATCATTCGGCCGGGCAATGTCTTGCGGTCCGCCCGCCGCCTCCACTGCCGCAAGAACAGGGGCATCGAAGTCAAAGACCAGCTGTTTATCATTGTTCGTCATGATTACCGCCTGCCGTTAGCGTTTTCAACAGGATCGCTTGCCGCGCCACCACGCCCAGAGCGCGATCATCACGGTCATTTGCGCCGCGATCACATACGATGTCTGCAAATTGAGACCGAAGCCCACCGGCCCGCCATGCGCCGGGGATATCCACAAGATATAGCAAAGCACGATGAAAACCATAAAAATGGCCGGCGCCAGCGCAATCCAGCGGGTTTTTCCTTCCCGCGCCAGCCAGACCGTCGCCGCCAGCAGGGTCGACGCCGCCAGCACCTGATTGCCCCAGGCGAAATAATTCCACAGGATGGCGAAGGTTTTGGCGCTTTGATTGGACCACCAGAGCAGATCGGCCACCACCATCAGCATCGGCAGGCAGATCGCCAGCCGGCAGCTCAGCGGCTTCTGGTCGACATGGAGCATTTCGCCCAGCGCCAGCCGGGCGCTGCGCAGTGCGGTATCGCCCGAAGTGATTGCCAGAATAACTACGCCGAGGATGGTGCACGCTCCGGCAATGTCGCCGAGAAAGTAGACGGTGATGTGATGCAGAACCGAAGTCGGGTTGTCCGCCATATCGGCGGGAAACAGGTTGTAGATGGCCAGTCCGGCTCCGGCCCAGATCATCGCGATGATCCCCTCCAGCACCATCATGCCGTAGAAGGAGCTGCGCGCCTCGCGCTCCGACCGCATCGTCCGCGCGATGATCGGCGACTGGGTGGCGTGGAATCCCGAGATGATGCCGCAGGCGATGGTCACGAAAAGCAGCGGTACCACCGGGTGATTGGCATCCTTGAACATGGCTTCCCGGAAAGCGGGCGTTTCGGTCAGAATCACCGGATTGAGGCAGGCTTGCCAGAACAGCGCGCCGAAGATCGCCAGGGTGCTGACGATCAGCAGTCCGCCGAACCAGGGGTAGAGCAGTCCGATGATTTTGTCGATCGGAAAGAGCGCCGCGAGCACATAATAAAGCGTGATTGCTCCCACCGCGGTCCAGAAATAGTCACCCGGCAGCAGCCCGGAGACCAGGTTGGCCGGAATATTTACGAAAACCGCCACCACCAACAGCAGCAACATGACGGTGAAGACCGAAAAGAAGCGGTAGTATCCTTCACCGAGATTTTCCCGGACCAGCAGCGGCAGATTGGCGCCGTTGCGCCGCAGCGACATCATCCCGGAGAGAAAATCGTGGGTTGCTCCGGCGATCAGGTTGCCCAGCGGGATGATCACGAAGACGATGCTGCCGAATTTGACCCCGAGAATCACCCCGATCACCGGCCCGACTCCGGCGATGTTGAGCAGCTGGATCAGCATGTTTTTCCAATGGGGCAGAGGCACGAAATCGACCCCGTCTGGATTTCTGATGCAGGGGGTTTCCCGATCGTCCGGCTTCAGGATTTTTTCCACCAGTTTGCCGTAAGTGAAGTATCCGGCGATCAGCAGCACAATACCGAACAGAAAAAGCAGCATGATAATTCCTTCAACCTTTCTCATGCCTGATGAGTGAACATAATGTATTTAATGTACCATAAAAACCGTCGATTGCAAGTGCATACGGGGAAAGATCGGAGTTCGGCGGCGCTTGGCGCGGGCATTTCGGAATATGCTCTGCATCATTGGCAAAATCCGGGTCCGCGGATTATATTAAATGTCTTTGTATTGCGGGATGGAAAGCATCAAACGATGAATGATATGAATTTTCCGGCCTGGCTCGCGCCGATTCTGTTGTCGGCGCTGCTGCTGGGGGTCTATGACGTGACCAAAAAACGGGCGGTGGCGGACAATCCGGTGATGCCGGTATTGTTTCTGTCCAATCTCTGCGGGACGCTGTTCCTCGTGTCGGGGCTGGCGCTGACCGGGCATCTGGCCGCGGCGCTGGCGTGCACGCCGTGGCAGTGGCTGCTGATTCTGGGCAAAGCGGTCATCGTGGCGTCGAGCTGGGCCTGCGTCTACTATGCCATGCGCGAACTGCCGATTTCGATTGCCTCGCCGGTGCGGGCGTCGGCGCCGCTCTGGGTTTTCCTCGGCGGGCTGGTGCTGTTCGGTGAAATCCCCAACGGGCTTCAGGCGGTGGCGATGCTGGCGATTTTCGCCGGTTATTACGCTTTTGCGGCATTGGGCAAACTGGAAGATATCGACTGGCGGCGGCACCGGGGTATCCGGGCGATTTTCATCGGGACGCTGCTGGGCGCGGGCGCGGCGCTTTACGACAAATATCTGCTCAATGTGCTCAAGCTCGATTTCCTGACCGTGCAGTGCTATTTCGCGCTCAATCTGGTCGCCGTGCTGGGCGGGTTCTGGGGCGTTTACTATTTGCGGGGGCGGCAATCGCGGCCGTTTCACTGGCACTGGACCATTGCGGCGACCGGGGTGCTGCTGATTGCCGCCGATTTCTGCTATTTCTACGCGGTGAGCCTGCCCGAGATCCAGATTTCGATCCTGTCGCTGGTGCGGCGTTCCAGCTGCGTGGTGAGCTTCCTGATCGGCGCCGGGTTGTTCCGCGAACGCCATCTCCGGCGCAAGCTCGCCGCGCTGGCGCTGATCCTGGCGGGCGTCATTCTGCTGGCGTGGGCCCGCTAAGATACGATTGCGGTCAGCGTACCTGCGCGAAACTGCGCTTATTTTATTCCATGACGTCGTCATCCCGGCGCATCCGGGCGATGGTCTGGGTAGTCGAGTAGCCTTCGACGAAGGGAATGAAGCAGAATTCGCTGCCGCCATCGAGCAACGCCTGACGTTCTTCCTCATTCAGCGTTTCAATGGTATAATCGCCGCCTTTGACGTAAACGTCGGGCTCCAGCGCGCGCAGTTCCGCGGTGCAGCGCTCGCCGGCGAAAATCACCGTCGCATCCACCGCCGCCAGCCCCGCCAGCACGAAGGCGCGGGCGTATTCGTCATTGACCGGGCGGGTCGGCCCCTTCAATTCGCGCACCGACGCGTCGGCATTGATCAGCACCAGCAGCGCATCGGCGGCCAGACGCGCCCGGTGGAGGTAATCCACATGCCCCCGGTGCAGAATATCGAAGCAGCCGTTGGTCACGGCCAGGCGCTTGCCCTGACGGCGCAGGCGCTCGCGCCAGTCGATGGCGTCGGCGAGGCCCATGATCTTGTCGGCGGGATAAATCGGTTCGGCGGCGGGATTCTTTTTCATGCGGACGGTTCTCCGGAAATTTCGGGCATCGGCCGGATGGCGACGCCGGCTTCGGCCAGAAGCTGCATGGAAACTTCATCAATGCTGTAGCGCTGCTTGAAAATCACCTCTTTGATGCCGGCGTTGATGATCATCTTGGAACAGAGCAGACAGGGACTGTAGGTGGTGTAAAGCGTCGCCCCCTTGACCGCGATGCCGTGATAGGCGGCCTGAACGATCGCGTTTTCCTCGGCGTGGCAGCAGAGGCATTCGCCGAGATTTTTGCCTGAGGGCGTGTCGGAGTTGCAGCGCGGGCAGCCGCCTTCGTCGCAGTTGCGGATACCGCGCGGCGTCCCGTTGTAGCCGGTCGAAATGATCCGGTGGTCGCGCACCAGCACCGCCGCGACATGGCGGCGGCGGCAGTTGCTGCGCGACGCCGCGACTTCGGCGATGGCCATGAAATAGTGATCCCAGTCCGGCCGTTTTTCCGGCCCCGGCATCCGGTTCGCTTCGGCGTCTTGGCTCATGCGGAGACTCTCCATGAAAATTCGCTGCCGCGATGGTCGATGAGTTTCATCACGTCGCCGGAATGCAGCTCGCCCACGCCGGACGGCGTCCCGGTATAAATCAGATCGCCCGGCAGGAGCGACCAGTAACGCGAAAGCTCGACCAGCAGCCGGACGATCGGATAGATCATCTTGCCGCTGCATCCGGACTGCCGCAGTTCGCCGTTCACATATCCGGCGAAGGTCAGCGCCTCCAGCCGGTCGCGCTGCGGGTCGAAGGTGTGAAGCCAGCCCAGCGGCGCGCTTTTCTCAAACGCCTTGCTGCACTCCCACGGCGCGCCCTTGCGGCGCAGTTCGGTCTGCAATTCACGCAGCGTGAGATCGCTGCCGACGCCGAGCGCCCGGATGAATTCCGGCGCGCGGGCTGAATCGGTCACTTTGCCGGCGCTTCCGATCAGGACCACGAGTTCGGTTTCGTAGTGCAGCGCTCCGGCTCCGGCAATCGGGTCGATGGTTTTGCCCGGCGCCAGGAGCGACTGCGGCGGCTTCATGAAGATCACCGGCGGCTGCGCCGGATCGTTGTCGAATTCACGGATGTGTTCGGCGTAGTTGCGCCCGATGCAGAAAACGCGCTCCGGCTGGAAATGATCGGTTGCGTCGACGATCAGCGGCATGTTGCGATTTTACCTGTTTTTCCGGAAATGAACTTGTTTTTGGGAAAATTCCGATTATTATACAGTAACACGGAAAGGAAGCGAATACAAGTGGACGATTGGTTTGAAGCCGCACAAAAGTGGGCGGAGCAACATCTTGGCGCCGTGCCCGACGGCCATGATTTCGATCATACGCTGCGGGTGCTGAAACATGCCGAGGCGCTGTGCGACGCCTACCCGCAGGCCGACCGCGAAGTGGTGCGGATCGCGGCGGTCTTGCACGACATTGCGCGTCCGGAGGAGCTGGCCGGCTGCGGCCGGCCCGATCATGCGCTGGCGGGGGCGGAGATGGCCGCGACCTTTCTGCGCGAGGCGGGGGCGCCGGCAGCGTTGGCCGAGGTGATTGCCGGTTGCATCCGGGAGCACCGCTACCGCTCGGACCGGCAGCCTTCGACGCTGGAGGCGCAAATTCTTTTCGACGCCGACAAACTTGACAGTCTGGGGGCGGCGGGGATCGGCCGGGCGTTTCTGTTCGCGGGGCGACTGGGGGCGCGCTTGCACAACCGCCCGGAAGAGGCGCTGGCGGGGACGGCGTACGGCCGGGAGGATACGGCCTACCGGGAGTATCTGGTCAAGCTCCGCAAGCTGCCGGAAGCGCTGCAAACCGAGGCCGGCCGATTGCGGGCGGAAGCGCTGCTGGGCTTCATGGCGGAGTTTTTCCGGCAGCTTGACCGGGAAATCTATCCGGAAAAGATTGCAAAAAACTGAAACCGGCGCTATTGTATCGGTATTGCCAGATTGATTGGCCGGCTTAGCTCAGTTGGTAGAGCAGTTGACTTGTAATCAGCAGGTCGTCGGTTCGATTCCGACAGCCGGCTCCATTTTTAAGCTCAAAACCACGATAAATCATACCTTAAGTGATTCATCGTGGTTTTTTATGGTTCCAAACAAAAATTACGGCAGATTTTGCGCTCTGAACTTCTACGGCGGAATCGGGTTTTCGCCCCGTCACGGCATGGCGGCGGCGCGGCGATCACCGTGATTTCGGATTGAATCTCATTCGGTTTGGGCGGGGGCGATCCGCGATCGACGATTTTGTTGCATTGCAACATGGGGAGAAGATTTTTTCGAGGATTTGTGCGATTTCCGGGTGTGAAAAGAGGATGGATGTGCTATAGTAACGGAATTGCGGCAATTCCGCCGCCGGATTTCGGACGCGATGAAGCCCATCAGCTGGAGACAGAATTTGTTCATGGTCTGGCTAGGACAGATTCTGGCCATGGCCGGGACTTCCCTGACCTTGCCTTTTATTCCGCTCTATATCCGCGAGCGTTTCGGCATCGGCGAAGAAACCCAGCGCGGCATCTATGTCTCGGCTTTCTATTTCTTCGGCATGCTGAGCTTCTGCATTTCCAATCCGCTGTGGGGCGCCGTCGGCGACAGGTACGGCCGCAAACTCATGCTGCTGCGCGCCTATTTCGTGACCGGCATCATCTTCCCGATGATGATGTTCGCGCCTTCGATCCTCTGGCTGATCGTCATCCGTTTCGTGGCGTCGATCTTTTCCGGTACGGTCAGCGCCGCCCAGGCGCTGGTGGTCACCACCACACCCGAGAAACACCATGGCTTCGCCCTCGGCACCCTGAGCACGGCGCTGTGGTCGGGCAATATGATCGGCCTCCTCGGCGGGGGCATGATCGTGCACTATTTCGGCTACACCTGGGCCTTCATTCTGTGCGGGGCGACCTTTCTGTTGGGCGGGTTCCTGACGTTGTTCTTCGTCCGTGAAGATTTTGTGCCGCCGCCGCCCAAAATGGCCGAGCCCGGCCGGAAACGGACCGGACTGCCCGATTTCAGCACGGCGGTGTGGATGCTGATGGGACTTTTTTTCATGCTTTCGCTGGCGCGACGCTTCGACGAACCATTCCTCGCCATTCTGGTCGAAATGATCGGCGGCGCCGAAACCGCCGCTTATCATACCGGCGTCATCAGCGCGCTGGCCGCGCTCGGCGGCATTCTTTCCGGGATGCTTTTCGGCTATCTGAGCGACCGTTTTGCGCCGGTCAGGATTGCGCTTCCGGCGCTGGCCGCTTCCGGCGCGGCCATGCTGGCGCAGGCGGGGGCCGATTCGCTGGCGGTGCTGGGCGCGGCGCGTTTCTGCGCATTTTTCGCCGTCGGCGGCCTCGAACCGGTATTCCTGTCGGTGCTCTCCAAGGTGACTCGGCCGGAACGGCGCGGTGCGGCGTTCGGCTGGAGCGCCAGCGCACGCGTGACCGGCGGGTTGGTGGGGGCGGCGCTGGGCGGCGTGATCGTGGCATTTTTCGGCACCCGCGGGGTTTTTCTGGCCGGAGCGGTCGCCATGCTGCTGCTGGTGCCGGTCTGCGGTTGGCTGCTCAAATTCTGCCGTTCCCGCTGACCGCGGAAGCCGCCGCGACGCGGAATCATTGCCGGAGACGGCGCTTTCGGCGTTTGTAACCATGTCGCAGTCGGATACGAAAAAAAATGATGTGGTTTTTTTCCGGATTTTGCCTTCTGGGAACCTTGCAAAATATGCGTTCCGGTGCTATCTTCCAAAGATACCGTGCAATCATCAATTTTTTTCGAACCGAAGGATTTCGCAGGGCAAATGCAGTATGTTTCCGGAGCAACTCCGTATCGCGCGGCGCTGGCTGCGTTTCTGGTCGGCCTGTCCTCGTGGTGTGGTGCCGAAGAAGCCATCAATTCGTTTCTGGCCGACGATCCGGCGGCGATCACCCCGGAGTATCTCGCCCGCGGCGAGCGCAACGTGCAGAGCGTGGCCACCCAGTTGCGCCGCCTGTTTGAACCCGCGCCCGAAGTGCGCAAGGCGACCGGCGTCAAGCCCGCGCCGCCGGATTTCACCATTGTGGCCGGGACCAAGGAAAGCGGCCGGTCGACGCTGGTTTACCGCTGCCGCTACATTCAGGCCAACCGCGCCACCGTGGTGGCGGTCGAAGGCATGCTCCGCAACGGCGCGATCGAATCCCATCCGGAACAGAATCTGCTGACCATTTACGACAGTACCGACAACATCGAGAGCATCAAGAATGCGCTGCTGGCCATCGACCGGCCGCTGCCGCAGGTGCTGGTGGAGATCAAGGTGATCGAAGTGATGTTTCTCGACGGCATGTCGCGCAGTCTTTCGGTGACCTACAACGACAGCAAAGTCGGGGAAACCGGTACCGGGGAGCGCAAGAACCTTGATTCCACCGCCGGGGTGGTCAACCCGTCGCTGAGCGGTTCCTCGGAAGCCGCCGGGCTGAATCTGGACTGGTTTCCCTATGTCGCCGGAACCGAAAATCTGAACACCTCGTTTCAGTGGGTGCTCAGCGGGCAGGACGCCAAGATTCTGTCGTCGCCCAATCTGGTGATTTCGCGCAACGAGGAGGCGAGTTTCGCCACCGGACAGGACATTCCGATCCAGGAATTGTCGACCACCAGCAGCGGGACCAATATCGCCACCACCTTCCGCCGCGTCGGGGTTACGCTGAGCCTGGAGCCGATGATCATCAACGACGATCTGGTGACGCTCCGGGTCGCGCCGGAGGTTTCCAACGTCCAGCAGTATCAGCGCATTACCCAGGGGTACGATACCACCACCAATCAGGCGGTGACCTTTCAGGTGCCGGTGATTTCGGTGCGGAGTCTGGACACCACGCTGACGCTGCGCGACGGCGAGGTGATCATGATGGGCGGACTCTACAACAACCGCACCAGCATGCAGGAGGAGCGGACGCCGTTTCTGAGCGATCTGCCCTTTCTCGGCGAATTTTTTACATCCAAGCACCGCGAGCAGGAATTGATCCAGCTGGTGTTCTTCATGCGGGTGCATATCCTGCAACCGAGCATCCCCTATTCCGGCATCGTCTATGATCCGGACGAAGTGGCCGAAACCAGTACCAAGGTCAGCGAAATCCTCCAGAGTTCGCCGTTCTTCCCGAAGCTCAAGTCGACGCTGGAGCAGGTCGAAGAGGAATTCGTCATCGAACCTGAAAAACGGCGCAACGCCAATAACCCGATTTTCCGCGCCGAACAGCGCGAAGCCACCGCGATTGAAAATGGTTCCGCCGCCGCTGCCGCCGGAACGGAGGGCGTTGCCGCCGGCGGCGATGCCGCGGCCGCCGCGCCGTCTTCCACCGCAGCTCCGGCGGCGGATGCCGCCGGCAAGTAACGGAAACGGGTGGCGTTCATGAATATCAACCGGAAAAAACTGCGCCGGGTTCTGGGCTGGCTGGCTCTCCCGCTGCTGATCGGGCTGGGGGTGTTGATTGCTGCCTATGCCCGGGCGGAAAAGAAAGCCGCCGAGGCGGAAACAGCGGCCGCCGGAGCGCAGGTCGACCGCACGTTCACGCTCAAGCGCGGCGATCTGGTGCTGGGCGTGACCCAGCCCGGAACCGTGACCGCGAGCAAGCAGCACCGGGTGGTGCCGGAAGCCAATACCCGTACGACCATCATCTGGATCATCGAGGAAAATGCCAAGGTCAAAGCCGGCGACGTGCTGGTCAAGCTCGATGGGACGGCGTTGGAAAATAAAATCTCCGACGGCCGGATTGAGCTTGAAAACCTCGAAAAAGAACAGGAGTTGGCCATTGAGTCGCAGAAGATCGAGAACAGCACTCAGGCGGCCAACCTCAAAGCCGCCGAAGACCGGGTGACCAAGGCCGACGATTCGCTGCGCAAATATTTGCGGTTCGAGCGCCGCCAGCAGCGCGAATCGCTGGATCTGAAGATTGCCGCCGCCGAAAGCAAGGTCGCCACCGCCAAGGAAACCCACCGCAATTACAAAAACAACCCCGAAACCGACAGCGACGAGGACAAGCAGAAAGCATATCAGAAAAAACTCGACGACGCCCTGGCGGCGATTTCCAGTGCCGAAAACGAGCTGTCCACCGCCGAGAATTCCCGGCGGCTCTGGAAGATGTACGATGATCCGAGCAAGCTCAAGGCGCTGTACAACGAGGTGGATCAGGCTGCGCTCAACATGGACAAGGTTCAGGTCGCGCTCAAGTCCAGCGACGCCCGGACCAAGCGGCAGCTTGACAACTATCGGCTGCGGATCCGCCGGGTCCGGGAGGATATCGCTCAGAATCAGGATTTTCTGAAGCAGATGGTGCTGACCGCTCCGGCCGACGGCATCGTGATCTATGGCAATCCCGACCGTCCCGGCAGCAATCCGGACATCAAACCGGGGATGGAAGTCTGGCGCGGGATGATCCTGATGACCATTCCGGAAATGTCGGACATGATCGTCAACATCGATCTGCCGGAGCAGTACCGCAGCAAGGTCAAGGTCGGCGACCGGGTGATCGTGACTCCCGATTCGCTGCCGACGCTCAAGCTCGGCGGCGCGGTTGATTACATCCCGACGCTGCCGGTCAATATCATTTTCTGGGATTCGAGTTCGCCCAAGGTGTACAAATCCCGGATCAAGTTCGACGAACAGTCCGAACTGCTGGTCAACGGCATGAGCGTACAGGTCGAAATCATCACCCGGACGCTGAAAAATGTGCTCTATGTCCCGGTCGAAGCGGTATTCGAGGACAAGGAACGATTTTTCGTCTACCTCCAGACCGCGGGCGGCGGCAACCGCGAGGCCGATGTCAAAATCGGCGCTTCCAACGACCGTTTCGTGGAGGTCTCCGAAGGGCTTGACGAAGGCGATGTGATTTACCTCTACCGTCCCTACGAGGGGCGCGCGGCTCAATAAACGGAGCAAAGGCAGGGTGATGGACCGCAGCGATATCATCGTCAATCTGGAACATATCTTCAAAACCTACTATGCCGGCGCTACGCCGGTACCGGTGTTGAAGGATATCAATATCCAGGTGGGGCGCAGTGAATTTCTCGGCATTCTCGGAACTTCGGGGTCCGGGAAATCGACTATGCTCAACATTCTCGGCATGCTCGATGTGCCGACTTCCGGCAGCTATCGGCTGGAAAATGTGGCGGTCGATCAGCTGACCGATTCGGAGCTGGCGACCATCCGCAACCGCAAGATCGGCTTCATCTTTCAGGGGTTCAACCTCTTTCCCCACCTGACCGTCGAGCAAAATGTCGAAATTCCGATGCTCTATGCGCGGGTGGGACGGCGCGAACGGCGCGACCGGGCCCAGGAGCTGGCCTGCCGGGTCGGACTGGGACATCGGCTCGGGCACCGGCCCAACCAGCTTTCGGGCGGCGAATGCCAGCGCGTGGCGATCGCGCGGGCGCTGAGCAACCGCCCGGCCTTTCTGCTGGCCGATGAACCGACCGGCAACCTCGACGAGAAAACCGGGCTTGAAATCATGAAGCTCTTCCACGAACTCAACGACGGCGGCGTGACCATCATCATGGTCACCCACAATCCCGATCTGGAAAAGCATTTCGACCAGATCGTCCACCTGCGCGACGGCTGCATCACCAAACAGGAGTACAACCGGTAAAATGATGCTCGTCACCGATGCCTTCCGGCTTTCCATGCATAATATCATGCTGCACAAGGTGCGGTCGATCCTGACTTCGCTGGGGATTATTTTCGGCGTCGGCAGCGTGATCGCCATGCTGGCGGTTTCCGAGGGGGCGAAGCGTGCCGCGCTCGAACAGATTGAGGCGATGGGGATCGATAAAATCATCGTTTACGGACAGAAGCCGCCGCCGAGCGGGGTCGAAACCCAGACCAGCCGCTGGATTCAGTATGCCGAAAGCTACGGTCTTTCCACCCAGGATCTGGACAATCTCGTCAAAATGGACAATGTCGCCCGGGTGACCGTGATCCGCAATATCCGCAAGAATGTGCTCAAAGGTACCACCCGTCTCGATATCAAGGTGGTCGCGGTCACGCCGGAATTCCTGGCCGACAGCGGTTCGGTGATGACGGCCGGCCGCTGGTTGTCGGCGGCCGATTCGTACGCCAAGTTGCCGGTCTGCGTGATCGGCAGCGAGGCCAAGCGCAAACTGTTTGCCCTGGGCCGGACCGACATCGTCGGCAGTTTGCTCAAAATCGACTCCGAGAGCTACCGGATCGTCGGTATTCTGGAGAATCATCGCGGTACGCAGTATGCCGATCTGGGCAACCCCGACAATATGATTTTCATCCCGCTGGCGCTTTCGCAGGCGCTGTTCGGCAGCTTCACCATCAACAAGGAGACGGCGGTGCCGGTGGTGACGCAGATCGATTTCGATGTCTTCATCATTACGGTCGGTGAATTGCGGTTCATCGACAACACCGCCCGGCGGATTCGGCAGTATTTCAGCAAAACCCATTCCCGGTTCAAGGACTGGGCGGTGGTGATTCCGCTGGATCTGCTCAACCAGCGCGCGGCGACGCAGAATATTTTCACCATCGTGATGGGCTCGATCGCCGGGATTTCGCTGATCGTCGGCGGGATCGGGATCATGAACATCATGCTGGCCAGCGTCTATGAACGGCGCAAGGAGATCGGCACCCGGCGCGCTCTCGGCGCGCAGAAGAGCGACATTCTGTTTCAGTTTCTGATCGAAACCGTTTTTCTGACTTCGCTGGGCGGGGCATTGGGCATTCTGCTCGGCGTTGGAATTTCGAAGGTCATCACCTTTTATGCGGGAATGCCGACCTATTACTCGCCGATCAGCATTGTGGCGGCGCTGTTGATTTCGAGTTTCGTCGGCGTGCTTTTCGGCACCTATCCGGCCTGGAAGGCGGCGCAGCAGAACCCGATCGACGTGCTGCGGGCCAACTGAGGCGGCGGAAATTCCCGACCGGAGAAAGACGGCATTCGGATTTTTGATTCGGTTTTTTCGAAAAAATGCCCGGCTGCGGGAACTTCCCGGGCCGCCGGCAGGTCGAACGGAATGATTTTTGCAATCGGCAGGACAACGGAAGTGGAACGGTATGGATAAGACGCTGGTATTGCTGGCGGCGGGCATGGGCAGCCGCTACGGTGGATTGAAGCAGCTGGATGCGCTCGGGCCGGGCGGGGCGACATTGATGGATTACTCGGTATACGACGCTTTGCGCGCCGGGTTTACCCGGGTGGTCTTCATCATCCGTCGCGAGATGGAGATGGAATTCAAGCAGGTGATCGGCGCGCGTTATGCCGGGCATGTCGCGCTGGAGTATGCGTTTCAGGAGTTGACCGATCTGCCGGACGGCTTCGTGCCGCCGGCGGAACGGACCAAGCCCTGGGGCACCGCCCACGCGCTCTACGCGGCGCGGCACGTGGTCGATACGCCGATGGCGGTGATCAACGCCGACGATTTTTACGGGCGCGACAGCTTCCGGAGTCTGGGCGATTATCTCGACCGGCAGTCGGCGGCGGGAGGGCTCTACGGCGCCATGTGCGGGTTCAAGGTGACCAACACGCTGTCCGAAAACGGCACGGTGTCGCGCGGCGTCTGCGCGGTATCCGGCGGCAATCTCGCCGGCGTGGTCGAGCATACCCGGATTCTGCGCGATGCCGCGGGCCGAATCGTCAGTCAGTTCGAGGATGGAACGGAAGCGGTTCTGGCCCCGGACACCTTGGTTTCAATGAATTTCTGGGGCTTCTCGCCGGCTATTTTTCCGGAGCTCGAAGCCTTGCTGCGCAAATTTCTGGCGGACCGCGGGAGCGAACTCAAGAGCGAATTCTATGTTCCGAGCGTGGCCGACGCCCTGATTCGGGCGCATCGGATGACGGTGAAAATGCTGACTTCGGATGCGTCGTGGTTCGGCGTGACCTACCGCGAAGACCGTCCGGGCACCATGGCGGCGTTGCGCCGGATGACGGAACGGGGCGAATATCCCGAAAAACTCTTCTGATCCGGGCGGCGGAGCGCCGTTTCCGGCACCGGATGGTGCCTTTTGCCGCCTCCGGTTCCGGCGGATTTGCGATTTCTTCGGCGTCGCGTACTTGAAAATCTTCCGTGAGCGGCTACTTTAAAATACTGACGGGAGTATTTTCATGACACACACGCCAGACATCGATCGCGAGATTGCGGTGCTTTCCGAAATCAGCACCGCCATCGCTCATGAACGCAACGTCAATGCGCTGCTGGGCAAGATTCTCGATATTCTTCAGCGCCGGCTCGATCTGGAGCGCGGCACTTTTTCGCTGCTCCACGGCGATACTTTGACCATCGAGGCTTCGCACGGCATCGATCCCGAGGCTTCGCAGCTCGGCCGCTACAAACTGGGCGAGGGCATCACCGGACGGGTGGCCGCCAGCGGCGAAACCCTGGTTGTGCCCGATATTTCCCGGGACGGTCGCTTTCTGAATCGGACCGGAACCCATAACCGCCTGGCTCGGACGGCGTTCATCTGCGTCCCGATCGCCTATCATGAACGGGTGGTCGGCACTCTGAGCGTCGACCGTCCTTCCGGAACCGCCGCCGATCTGGAACGCGACCGCAGGCTGCTCGAAATCATCAGCACCATCGTCGCCGAGGCCGCGGCGGCCTGTCTGACCGAGCATGAGGAACGCGAAACGCTGCTGGAAGAAAACCGCAAACTCCGGAGCATGCTCACTGAAAATCCCGGCGAACTGGTCGGCAATTGCCGGAGTATGCGCAATATTTACGGATTGATCCGGCAGGTGGCGCCCTCCGACGCCACGGTTCTGATCCGCGGCAGTTCCGGCACCGGCAAGGAGCTGGCGGCGCGCGCGATCGTGAAATTGAGCAATCGCGCCGACAAGCCGCTGATCACGCTCAACTGCGCGGCTTTGCCGGAGCAGTTGGTCGAAAGCGAACTTTTCGGCCATGAGAAAGGCGCCTTCACCGGGGCCATCAGCCGTCGTATCGGTCGGGCCGAAGCCGCCGACGGCGGGACGCTTTTTCTCGATGAAATCGGGGATCTCAGCTTGTCGACCCAGGTCAAACTGCTGCGTTTTTTGCAGGAACGGACCTTTTCGCGGGTCGGCAGCAACGAAGAACTGCGCTCGGACGTGCGTTTCCTCGCCGCGACCAGCCGCGACCTGGAAATGCTGATGCGCGACGGCAAGTTCCGCGAAGACCTTTATTACCGGCTGAATATTTTCCCGATCGTAATGCCGGATCTGGGCAAGCGCCGCTGCGACATCATTCTGCTGGCGGAGCATTTCATCGCCAAGCACAATCTGCGTTATAACAAAAAGGTGGTGCGGCTTTCGACTCCGGCGATCAACATGCTGATGAGTTATCATTGGCCCGGCAATGTGCGGGAGCTGGAAAACTGCATCGAACGCGCGGTGCTGACTTCGAGCGACGACTGCATTCACGGATACAATCTGCCGCCGTCGCTCCAGACCGGGGAGGCTTCCGGTTCGGAACTCCTGCCGGCGGGGCGGACCTCCTTCAATACGCTGGTCGACTCCTACGAGCGGGAGTTGATCGTTGAGGCGCTGAAACGCCATGACGGCAATCTCTCCCAGGCGGCGCGCGATCTCGGGCTGTCGCCGCGGGTGATTCACTACAAGGTCAACCGCCTCGGCATCACGCCGGAGTGGTACCGCACAGGACGCAAAAGCTGACCTCCGACCGGCTTCCCGGCGCGGCGTCGCCGATGCGTGAAAAAGCCGGAACCGCATGAATTTTCGGCTCCCGCAACTTGTTGTTGATGATGTTGCCTTAAAAAAACTATGATTTATCGTCTTTTCCGCAAAAAAACATTTGACAAATCCATTTTGCTGGCTATATTTCCCCCGAAGCAGGCAACCGGCCTGCAATTATATTGAGGGAGCAGAGATTTATGACCATTTGTCGTTATTGCATGGCTGAAGTCAGCGAACGGGAAATCGAAGCCGAAGACGGTTGTTGTCCGGAATGCGGCGCCATTATCGCTGCCGGCGCCGGTTATTTGGGGCAGGACGACGAACTTGAGGATGATTTCGATAATCTCGAAGAGGATGAAAATTTCGAATTCGACGATGAGGACGAGGACGGCGACTTCAACGAATTCGACGACGACGCCTTTTTTGAAGAAGAGGACGACAGCGAATTCGCCGGTGAGCTTGAAGAGGAAGAATCCGACGACGATGACGACGATTTCTGACCGTCGCCGGATTTCGAGAATAAACGTCGTACGGACGCGGAGCAGAGCTCCGCGTCCGTTGTTTTAAACCACCGGAACTCGTCCGGCGGCTTGCCGGCAGGCTGAGGATCGGCATTGCGATTGCGGCGAGTTGTATTTTTTTCTTTTTTCGGTTTGCAAAATAAAGGAAGCATGATTATAGTATTGCTAAAGCGCTTTAGGAAGGGGGTTTTGAGCGATTCTTCGATCAAAATATGGCGGCATGAGGTCTGATGGGGGGGAGCGTGACGGCGGGTATGAAGACGGGCCGGCGGTCACCGGGAAGATGCCGCGGCAGGACAAGGTGGCTTGTTTGCAGACAGGAAAATTCGTTTTTTTTAGGTGCGGGGGGTTGTAAATACGAATTTTTTTGACTATAATGTTCTGATGCCGGAAGCATCGAAACAATCATCAATCGAATGCGGACAGGGAAAGGAGCAGGGGAACAAGAATGAAAGGCATGCAGGCAGGATGCGGCAAGGCGCGGCGGGGCGGAAAGAAACGGTTTACATTGATAGAGCTTCTGGTGGTGATCGCGATCATCGCCATTCTGGCGGCGATGCTGCTGCCGGCGCTTTCTTCGGCGCGGGCGGCGGCCAAAACCGCGGCTTGTACTGCCAACTTGAAGCAGATCGGCCTGGCGGTCCACATGTATGCCGATGACAACAACGACTGGGTCGTGCCGGGACGGACGGCACAGTCGGTCTGCTGGTATCAGTTGCTGGCGCCGGCCGACGGCGCGTCCTACGGGATCAGTTATGACCCGAAGAACATGGCTTCCGTATTCAGCTGCCCGGCGGAGAGCCGGGATTTCGGCCATTACAACAGCAGTAAAATGCTGTACACGCATTATGCCGTCAATGCCTTTGTCATGGGAACTGCCGGGATGACTTCCATGAATCGCGACCGGATGTACAAACGCAGCGTCTTCAATTCCCCGGAAAAAGTGAAACTCATCGGCGACAACGGCTGGCCGGCGGGATACGCGTTTGCCTATCCCTATGTCCTGAGTTATCGCCACGGGGCCGGCGATGACCGTCCGATGGTCAGCAATGCGCCGGATTCCACGGTGTGGGCGTCCGACGGCGGATTGTGCAATCTGCTGATGCTGCCGGGGCAGGTGTCGAGTTCGACCATGCGCCAGATTGCGCCGACGGGCCTTCCCGGGAATTCGCTCTATATTTATTGCGATACCGACGGCACAACCCCGGTTTGCGGGCCGACGTTCCCGAATGTCAAGTTTTGAAGGAACCGCCGGGCGATTTTGGCGGTCATCAACAGAGGCGGTTTGCAACCTCACAACCTCATCGTGATCATAGTAAAAAGGGAGTTTTTATGATGCGAATCACTGTCGCCGGCGGATTGTGCGCCGGAATCATGGCCTGGAGCGTTATTGCCGCGGGGGCGGACCCGATCGCATTGCGGCGGGAGTTTCGGGCGGCGGTGGCGGCGGATCCGGGAAAAACGGCCGGCTATCTCAACAGCGCCGACCCGGAAATCCGGCGTTATGCGCTCTATCTGGTGTTTCAGAAGGAGAAGGCCGGGGCGCTGAAAGAGCTGGAAACGGCGATGTCCGATGCGGACGAACAGGTCCGGTTGACGGCGGTGGCGGCGCTGGCCAGCCTGGCCGCATCCAACGCTCAGGCGCAAGCGCTGTTGAGCAAGGCGGCAACCGATGATGCCTCCAATGCGGTCCGGCAGATCGCGGTCAAGGCGTCGTGGCCGTTTCATCGTGAAATCAAATTGCTGCGTCAGGACCCGAGCTGGGACCATGAGGTGGCGACGGTGAAGAGCATCGCGCTGCCGGAAACCGGCTGGAAATTCCGGACCGATCCGAAGCAGGAGGGGCATCTCAAGAATTTTTTTGCTCCCGGGTTCGACGATTCGCAGTGGCAGGCGATCAAGATTGGTCACTGGGAAGGGCAGGGCGCGCCCGATTATGACGGAGTGGCATGGTACCGGATCAGGTTCTCAATGCCGGAAAAGATCGACAGCAATGCGGTGGAAATCGCGTTCGGGGCGGTGGACGAGGCGGCCTGGGTGTGGCTCAACGGGGAATATCTCGGGTGCCACGATCTCGGACTGGAAGGCTGGGATCAGCCGTTTGAGGTCGATTGCCGCAAAGAGATTCGATGGGGGGCCGAGAATGTGCTGGTCGTACGGGTGCTGGACAGCGGCGCGGCCGGAGGCATCTGGAAGCCGGTACGGATCGATGTATTGAAATGACAGCCAGTCGCAAGACGAAGGAACGGATATGAAAAAGTGGTGGAGTTGTTGGATGGCCGCGGTCGGGTTGGCGGCGGCGGTCGCATATGGAGCGCCCGGAGACACGGTGGCGGAGTGGGATTTCGGCCGGCCGGATGTGATGACGGGAAAATATGCGCTGAAACTGCGCGGCAATGCGAAGATTGAAGATGGTCGGCTGGCGATTCTGACCAACGACATGGCCAAACCGGACGGGGCGGCCGCGGTGAAGATATTTCCGGAACTGACGCCGCCGGCGGCGTTTACGGTGGAGGCGACGTTCGCCCTGGACGGCAAATATGAACGGGCCAGGAGCATGAATGCGATGCTCTGGGACAGCAAATATGTCATTTTGCCCGGAGACGGGGAAAAGGATCGGCCGCGCCATACCGGGTTCATGCTGTTTCTGCGGCCCGGCGGCAAGGATCAGTACACGCCGGCAGCGGCTTTCGGATACGGCGACAAAAGCGCGCAGGTTTACGGCAAGGCAGTGACGATCGCGCCGGACGTGGAACACACGTTGGGCATGACCTTCAGCGCAACCGGAAAGGTGACTTTCATGCTTGACGGCGCTCCGGCCGGCAGTGCGACGGTGCCTGCCGGAAGTGTGGCTCCGGCCAAAGCGGCGGTGGTGTTGGGCGACCGGATCGGTTCCAATTACTGGCCGTTGGGCGGGCGGCTGCGCAAAATTGTGCTCAAAGAAGCGGAATTCGCGCCGGTGGCTCTGGCTCCGGACCCGGACCGGCGCCGGGTGTTTGAGCGCGGCGAGACCGAACCTAAGGTTTTCGTCCGATTGAGCAATGCCGGAACGACGCCGCTGAACGGCGTGACGGTCGAGGCCGAACTGGACGGCAAAAAACTTACGGAGCGGCAATTCGATTGTCTGGCGGCCGGTTCCGAAGCGGCGCTGGAATACGCCGTCGAACCATGGCTGCTGCCGGGCGATTACCGGCTGAACTTGACGGCGACCGATGCCGCCGGCAAGATTCTGGCGCAAAGCACCACCGGAATCACGATCGTCCCGGCCTACGGTGACTTCATGCCGGTGATTTTGTGGGGCGGTGCCGACCGCAAAGTGGTGAAGGATCTCGGGTTCACCCATCAGGCGGTCAATACGGTGCCCGCGTCGGGCGACTACAAACCGGAGATGACGCCGGAAAAAATCGCCGCACTGGATGATACGCTCCGGGCGGGATTGTACGGTTATTCCTCGATTTATGCCAAATACCGTTTTTTGACCGGCAAGCGCTTCCTGCGGGTCGACCGCGACGGCAAGCCTTATGCGCGGGAAAATCTCGAAGCCTCCAACCCCGAGGCTCAGGCGGAGTTCGCCAAAGCGGTGGCCGACACCGCGAAAGCGCTGGGCGACCACCCGGCGTGGGATGCGGCTTTGCTCAACAGTGAAGTCCGCGACAGCTCCAATCCCTCCTTCGGCCAGGTCGAGCCGGCCAATTTCCGGAAGTTTGCAGGCTATGACATTCCGGCCTCGATTACCGGCAAATACCCGGCTTCATACAAGAATACCGCCGGTTTTCCGTGGGATCGGGTAATCCGCGACAATACGCCGGACCTGGTTTTTCTGCGCTGGTTCTGGAAAGAAGGCGACGGTTGGAATCCGATGCACACGCTGCTCTCCGAAACGCTGCATCAATACATCAAACATCACTTCTTCACCTTCTACGATCCGGTGGTGCGCGTCCCCCCGGTATGGGGCTCCGGCGGCAATGCCGACGTGGTGAGCCAGTGGACCTACGTCTATCCCGATCCGATCAAGATCGGTCAGGCGACCGACGAAGTGATTGCCATGGCGCAGGGCAATCCCGGCCAGAAGGTGATGAGCATGACCCAGGCGATCTGGTATCGCAGTCAGACCGCGCCCAAAGAGGTCAAGGTCGCCAATCCGCCGGAATGGCTGGCGCGCGAACCGGAAGCGCAGTTTGTGACCATTGCGCCGGATGCGTTGCGCGAAGCGCTGTGGAGCAAGATTTCGCGGCGGTTGGACGGGATCATGTACCATGGTTCGGGCTCGCTGATCGGTCCGGAAAAACATTCCTACCGCTACACCAATCCCGACAGCAAACTGGTGCTCAGGGAACTGGCCGGAACGGTGATCAAACCGTTGGGGCCGGTGCTGACCAAGGTGCCGGAGCGGACTCCCGAGATCGGCATTCTGGAAAGCTTTACCGGCAACCTCTATGCCCCGCAGCACTTCAGCATGGGCTGGAGCAGCAGATGGGCGGCGGATCTGCATCTGGCGCTGCAATGGGCTCATTTTCAGCCGGTGGTGTTCTACGAGGAGCATTTGGTCGACGGCAAGCTCGAAGCGCCGCCCAAGGTGCTCTTTATCCCCGGCGCCGAGGTTTTGACGGACAAAACTCTGGCAAAATTGAGGGAACTTCAGAACCGGGGGACGATTCTGGTCGGGGATGAATTCACCACCCCGGCGCTGATGGTGGATTACCGTCTGCAAGCGGTCAAGCGCACGACCGCCGACCCCGAAGCGAGCAAGCAGGCATTGCAGAAACTCGGTACTGAAATCGCCGCAGTGCTGATGCCGTATTATCAATCGCCGATGACCGCGTCGAATCCGGACCTGGTGGTGCGTCGCCGGGGTTCCGACCAAGCCGATTACGTCTTCGTGGTCAACGACAAGCGCACCTTCGGCGACTACCTCGGACAGTGGAAAATGGTGATGGAAAAAGGTCTGCCGAATTCCGGCACGGTCACCGTCGCCCACCATTCCGCCAAAGCCTACGATCTGGTCAAGCATCAGGAAATTCCGCTTCGCAGCGGCGACGGCAAGAGCAGTTTCGAGGTGGCGTTGGGGCCCGGAGACGGTACGTTGGTACTGCTTCTCGACCATCCGATCGCCAAGGTCGAGACCCGGATTCCGGCCCTGAAGCGAGGACAGAGCTATGCTTTGACCGCGCGGATTCTGGATGATCGCGGCCAGCCGGTGGCGGCGATTCTGCCGGTGGAGGTGACTCTGACCGCGGCCGACGGCCGGGTGCTGCCCGGAAGCGGTTTTTATGCCGCGCGTGACGGCGTGTTGACGGTCGATGAAGTCGCCGCGCCCAACATGGCCCCCGGTAAAGTCACGGTCAAGGTCCGCGACCTCGCCTCGGGGCTTGCCGCCGAAGCCGAAACCACGGCGGAGTGATTCGCGGTTAGAAATTTTGACTCCATGCCCGGAACGGTTCGAGCGCAGCCGTTCCGGGCAGAATTTTTAACGGGCTTGGGTTCAGACCGGTTTTTGCCGGAGAAATCTTCCGGCGCACTTGCATTTTTGCGGGGAGTTGGCTATGGTAAGTCCGAGCATCGGATCGTTTTGAATCCATCCAACCCCGACGGGAGAATTCAGCCATGCACAAAAGGATCGATTGGTTGTTGCCGGCGGCGCTGGCGCTGGCGCTGTTCGGCTGCCGCAGCGCGGTGCCGGAACCGGAACTCGGAATCTGTGGCGACGAAACACTGCCTGGTCATACGCCCAATATCACCCGGCTCGATCTGGCACAATATGAGTTCGTACCGTACGGCAAAGCGTTCAGCCGCCGCGCCGACGGCGCATTGGAGCTGAAGCTGCCGGAATTGCCCGGCAAACCGGCGTGGGTATTTTCCTCCATCGGCCCGGTTCCGGTCAAGCCCGCGACCCATTACCGGCTGGAGATTGCCGTGGCTAAAAACCACCGGGTCGACTGGAGCTGGTTTCTGGAGTATTCCCGCAGCGGCGGCGGTACGCCCCACGGTTCGCTGTTGTGGCGTGAAACCGGCCCCGGATCAAGCAGCGGCAACGTTTCCTGCTGGGATATCCTGACCCCGTCCGATGCGACCGGCTTGAAGCTCTGGTTTACCCTGACCGAGGGCCAGAAGCCGCCGGTTCCCGGCACCAAGGCGGTTTTCAATACGATCCGGCTTGTGGAACTCGATACGCCGGAATTCGTGCCGGCATCCGGCGAACTCCTGCCCTGGCAATTGAGCGCCCAAGCCGACGGCCCGGCATCGATCGCGCCGGAACAGGGCAGTTTCAGCAACATCAATCCGACCGTCGGCACGGTCGACGGCGAAACGGTGTTGAAGCTCGAATTCGGCAAAGGCAAATCGCTGTACGCCTTTTTGCTGTCGCGCCCGATGAATCTCAACGGCGCATTGGTAAGCTACCGGTTTGAAGCGCGCGGCTCCGGCTGGCTGCGTCCGGGAATCTGGTGGAAACGCACTCCGGTGGAATACTTCTATTCGCATGGCTATCCGGTGGCGCTGACTCCTGAATGGCAGACCGTGGAGCTGGAGCAGGGGTGTACCGATTGGCTGGCGACGCAGTTCGCGCTGGCCTTCACCAATGCGGGGACGGATACCGTTGCCGAAGTGCGCCGCATTGCGGTGGCCGTATGGCTGCCGAAATGCAAGTAGGCTGACGCGGAATGCAGCTCCTCAGCGGAAGGTCGCCGCGCGGGTGCGCAACTCGATCTTGCGCAGAAATTCCGCCGTTTCATTCCATGAGGACGGGCGCAGATCGGGATCCTTGGCCAGCAGCCGGTCGATGAACCGGGACAAATCGGCGTCGAAGAACCCCAGCCGTTCGCAGAGCGGCTGGGGTTTTTCGGTCAGCTGCATGTGAAGCACCTCGTCCATGTCCACCGAAAAAAGCGGCGCTTCGCCGACGAACATTTCATACAGCGTCGCGCCGAAACTGTACAAATCGGTCTTGAGGCCGAAACGGTGGTATTCGCCCCGGACCAGTTCGGGCGGGACGTAAAGCGGCGTGGCCATCAAACTGTCGGCGTCCGGCGTCTTGCCGCCGAAATGAGCCAGGCCCATATCCGCCAGCTTGGGCTCGTCGTCCTTGCCGATCAGAATGTTGGCCGGTTTGATGTCGCCGTGGACCAGCTTGACCCGGCGCCAGGCATAGGCCAGCGCTTCGGCGATCCGCACCCCGATATGGAGCGCTTCGGCGAAATCCAGCGCACCGTACTGATCGAGGCGTTCTTCGACCGATTTGCCTTCGACCAGCTCCATGGCAAAGTAACAGACCCCGCGGTCGTCGACCCCGGCGGCCAGCGCCTGAACGATATTGGGATGGTTGACCTTGGCCGCGGCTCTGGCTTCGGCGAAAAAGCGCTGGACGTTTTCAGTGTTGCTGCTGAGCTCGTTGATGATCAGCTTGAGCGCCACATCGCGCCGCAGCAACGGCTGCTGGGCGACGTAAACCACACCGTTGGCGCCGCGCGCCAGTTCGCCGATGATCTGAAAATCCCGGACCTTGACGCCGGCGAAGAGGCCTTTGAACTTCTGTTTGCACAGCGGACAAACTCCGCTGGACAGATCGTTGTTCAGCGTATCGATTTTTTCTTTGCAATTGGAGCAGCGATATAACATCAGGACTCCACCGTACTTCCGGCGTCGGCGATTTTTTCCCATCCGGCGATCTCTTCCAGCCGGTTGATGATCGGCAGATGCTGGGTACAGGCCGCTTCGCAGCGACCGCAATGCAGGCAGTCCCCGGCCTTGGCCCATGACTCCGGCAACACTCCCCAGACGCGGTTGCCGCGCAGATTTTCGACCATCTGGTCGTCCGGAATGCCCGCGATCAGCTTCTGGTTGTAGAACTGCATGAAAGCCGGTACGCAGATGCGCGCCGGGCAATCCTTGCAGTAGCCGCAGCCGGTGCAGAAGCCGGAAAATCCCTCGCCGAGCAGCGTTCCGAGCTCCGCGAGTTCCGCTTCTCCGAGCGGCGTCGCGCTGTCGGCGGCGGCGCAGGCCAGATCGACATGTTCGAACGTGGTGAAACCGTTGAGCGCCACATCGAGCAGTTCGAGTCCCGCGACGAAACGCAGCGCCGCCAGCGTCGGTGACTCTCCCTGCCGGGCGATGAAGCGGAACTTGTCCTCATATTGCGGAATCAGTCCGCCGTAAAGCGAGTTCATCGCCACCACCCCCATGCCGCGTTGGCGCGCCGCGCGGACGCCCGCCAGCCGATAGGGGAAATTCAGGATGTTAAGGCCCAGCAGCACGCCTTCAAAACGGCCCGACGCGACCACTTTCGACACGGCGTCGCCGGTCAGATGGGTGGAGAAGGCGAGGTGGCGGACGACTCCGTCGGCCTTGGCCCGCAGCATTGCTTCATACAGTCCGTCCGGCCGGATGCAGTCGTCGTAATGGGCCATGGTCCGGAAGTTCCAAGCGTGGAAAATATCGATCGTATCGACCTGGAGCCGATCGCGTGAACGCAGGATGCGCTCGTAAGCCTCCTGTGCGGTTTTGATGTGGCCGGGCATCAGTTTGGTCGAAACGGTGAATTTTTCGCGGGGCATGGCGGCAAAGGCCTTGCCGAAAATGATCTCACTCTGATCGTCGCAATAGCCGGGCGCAGTGTCGAAATAGGTGATTCCCCGCTCGAACGCATAGCGGACCAGATCAATATGCTGCATTTCATTCTGCCGGACCATATCGAACCGCATGCCGCCGAACCCGATGGCCGAAACCCTGATTCCGGTATTGCCGTATGATTTGTAGATCATGATGATTCCCATCCGGCGCGGAGCCGGATTTTTTGCAAGTTACGATTGTGGCGCGGTGACGGTCAGTTGATAATAAAGCTGCACCGTCCGGTCCGAATTCGGCACTTGCATATTGACGGTGCCGCTGTAGACCCCCGGAGTAAAACCGGCGGGCAGCGCGATCCGGAGCAGATAGACCCGGAAGCCGTCGTCCAGCGGCGCATTTTCCGCCGGAGCCGGAATGTGGCTCCAGCTATTTTTTTCATAGCGGTATTGCAATGCCGTCAGGGTCATGCTGTTGGCCGGAAGCACCGGGTTGCCGCTGCCGTCGGTCAGGGCTCCGGCGGTGATTTTGACCTCCCGGAGCGGACGCCGGGGCAGCGCCGCCACCGCCGCGGTGAAGGTTGTTCCGGACGCGGCCGTCCATTGCGGGAAATCCGTTTCGCGTTTGATCGGCAGGCAATCGGTTT
The DNA here is from genome assembly GCA_036677805.1 of Victivallaceae bacterium. Classification (GTDB taxonomy): domain Bacteria; phylum Verrucomicrobiota; class Lentisphaeria; order Victivallales; family Victivallaceae; genus SIG78. Next base: position 344,823 of record JAVBVS010000024.1, read on the forward strand.
CCGGGATTTTGCCCGAAGGCAATGCCACCAGCGAGACCGGAGCCATGGCGTCAAGCGGGAACTTCGCCAGCGTTTCAAAGAGTGCGAGATAGCGCTGCATTGTATTGCAGACCGCCGCGAATTCGGGCGTCCAGCCCTGCCGGGCATTGGCTGCCGCCAACCCCAGCTGGTACTGCAATACGCTCAATTCTGGGTAAAAAGGCGACGGCACGGTCTGAAAATTCATCAGATAGAGCAGCCGCTGCGCCGCCGCTTCCGGCCGCAGCCGTTGATCCCACACATCGCGCAGCGCGGTTTCATTCAACGTCCCCTCATAGGAGATCATGCCTTCGGTCAATACGTCAAGCCGGTTCGCCTGCGCCGCCGGGACCGCCAGAGTCAATGCCAACAGGGCCGCCGCGCCGCTTCTCAGGATAAGACGGTTGATCATTATTTTTGCCTTTCCCCCGGAATCGGGGCGTGTCATTCGGTTTTTTTGCGGCTCCGCGGCTTCCGCGGCGGTTTTGCCGCCGGCTTCGCCGGATCGGCCGGGGGCTCTGCCGGAGCTGCCGGAAGCACTGCCGGGCTGGCCGGCACCGACGAACTTTCCGGGAAGAACAGCAGCTTCTGGTTGTCGACCTTGACTTCCACCTGGTCGGCGTTTTCGAAGTAACCCTTGAGCAGTTCTTCGGCCAGCGGGTCTTCGAGATAACGTTCGACCGCCCGGCGCAGCGGACGGGCGCCGTATTCCGGCTCGAACCCCTTGGAGATCAGAAAATTGCGCACGTCGTTTTCGAGTTTGAGTTCGAGGTTTCGGCTCCGCAGCCGGTTGGCGACCGCCTTGACTTCCAGATCGACGATCGCGAGCAGATCCTCTTTTTCGAGTTTGCGGAAAATGATCACATCGTCGACCCGGTTCAGGAATTCCGGTTTGAAATACTTTTTCGCCGTTTCCAGCAGCCGCTCCTGAATCTTCACATCATTGGACCCGGGAGTGCCGAAGCCCATGGCCGATGTCCCTTTGACCAGTTGCTCCGCTCCGACGTTGCTGGTCATGATAATGATTGTATTGCGGAAGTCGATCCGGCGGCCGAGAGAATCGGTGAGCTTGCCTTCTTCAAGAATCTGAAGCAGCATGTGCAACACGTCCGGATGGGCTTTTTCGATTTCATCGAACAGCACCACCGAATAGGGATGACGGCGCACCCGTTCGGTCAATTCGCCGCCCTCGCCATGGCCGACATAACCCGGCGGCGAACCGACCAGGCGGCTGACATTGAATTTTTCCATATATTCGGACATGTCGACCTGAATCAGCGCGTCGGCGCTGCCGAACATGAATTCCGCCAGCGCTTTGGCCAGCAGCGTCTTGCCCACCCCGGTCGGACCCAGGAAAATGAACGAGCCGATCGGCCGCGCCGGGTTTTTGAGGTCGGCCCGCGAACGCCGCAGCGAACGCGAAATAATGCCGACCGCCTCATCTTGTCCGATCACCGTTTTTCGGAGCTCCTCTTCCATCCGCAGCAGCCGTTTGTTTTCGCCCTCCGCCATCTGCTGCACCGGAATTCCGGTCAGTTTCGCCACCACCAGCGCCATGTCATCGGCGGTGATGACCGGCACATTGGTGTGTTTTTCCTCACGGTGTTTTTCCAGCATGTCCTCCAGCGCCTTGCGCGCTTCGCGTTCGCGGTCGCGGTACTTGGCCGCCTCCTCGAATTTCTGGTCGGCAATGGCCTGTTCCTTGGCCTGGCAGACTTCCTGGATCGCCTGTTCCAGCGCCTGGGTATTCGGCGGCACGACGGTTTCGCGGATCCGTGCCCGGGCGCCGGCTTCATCCAGCACGTCAATCGCTTTGTCGGGCAGGAATCTGCCCGAAATATAGCGGTCGGACAGACGCACTGCCGCCACGATCGCCGCCTCCTCGTAACGGACGTGATGGTGTTTTTCGTAGGTTTCTTTGAGCCCCATCAGAATCTTGATCGCATCTTCGGCGTTGGGCGGATTGACCATGATCGGCTGGAAGCGGCGCTCCAGCGCGGCGTCCTTTTCAATGCCTTTGCGGTATTCGTCGAGTGTGGTCGCGCCGACGCATTGCAGCTCGCCGCGCGACAGCGCCGGTTTGATGATGTTGGCCGCGTCCATCGCGCCTTCGGCGCCGCCGGCGCCCACGATGGTGTGGAGTTCGTCGATGAACAGAATCACCTTGCCCGAATTGCGCACTTCGTCGATCACCGCCTTGATGCGTTCTTCGAACTGGCCGCGATATTTGGTCCCCGCCACCATCAGAGGCAGGTCGAGCGCATAAATCTTTTTGTCCAGCAGCAGGTCCGGAACTTTGTGCTGGGCGATGGCCTGGGCCAGACCTTCGAGGATCGCGGTTTTGCCGACGCCGGCTTCGCCGATCAGCACCGGGTTGTTTTTGGTGCGGCGGCAGAGCACTTGAATCACCCGTTCGATTTCATCGTGGCGGCCGATGACCGGGTCGAGCGCGCCTTTCTGGGCCATCTCGGTGAGATTGCGGCCGAACGCATTCAGCGCCGGCAGCTGGTTGTCGCCGTTGGCGGTCCCGGTGGCGGCCGCGCCGGGCGCTCCACCGCCGGGCGTCGGATTGCCGCCGCCGCCGGAAGGATTGTCGGAATCCGGCGGCAATTCATCCGGGACATAATCCGGATCGAGCGCTTTGACTACGGCGTTGCGGACGCTGTCGACGTCAATCTGCATGTTGCGCAGGATTCGGGCCGCCTCGCTTTCGCCGTCGCGCAGTAATGCCAGCAGCAGATGTTCAGTGCCGATGAAATTATAATTCATCGCTTTGGCTTCGGTCGCCGCCAGCAGGATGACGCGTTTGAGCCGCGTGGTCAGCGGCAGGCTGCCCGCCTTCTGAGTGTGACCGCCGGAGCCGCAGCATTTTTCCACCTCCAGCCGTAATTGATCGAGGCTTATTCCCATATTCTTGAGCACTTCGACCGCCACGCCTTCGCCCAATCCCAGCAGTCCGAGCAGCAGATGTTCGGTGCCGATATAGTCGTGGTTGAGCCGTTCCGCTTCCTTCTGGGCCAGCAGCAAGGTATGTCGCGCCCGGGGTGTCAGGTTGTTCAATCCGCCGTTGTTGTCATTGTCTGCCATGATATTCGATCTCCTGTTGCGAAGTAAAAATAATGCCGGTTCCGCCATTGCCTCTGCTTAGACCGCGAATTTCCCGCAGGGGTTCTTCCGCGCCGGCGGATTCGGCCTCAAATACTGCCGGCGGAATTTTGCCATGATGCGGGATAATTGGCCGGAATCCGGCTGTATTGTCCGGAGCGATGCCGGACCGGCCGGTCGGGTGATGCTGTTCCCGGTCCGGTGCTGCTGCAACCGCACATGGTCAGCATCCAAAACAAAAAAACCACGACGCCCGCGGCCGCCGTGGTTTTTCGAACCTTCGCGAATCTCATCTTATGCCGGTCCGGAGCATGACTACAACCCGGCGTCCGCTTCCGCGGTACGCTTGGCATCAACCGCATTCTTGATGCCCGAGGTGCCGTGCGCATTGTCGGCCGCCGGAGCGCCTTCCGGGGCGGCCGCCGGAGCGGCTGCGGGTTCGGCGGTTGCGGATTGTCCGGAGCCGAAGATGGCGGTGATCCGGGTTTTGATGATATCCATGAGTTCAAACTTCTGGATTTCCAAGGTCTGAAAAACCACCACCAGAATCATCAGAACCATCGTCAGCGCAATCAGGATGTCGCGCATCTTGGTCAATGTATTAGCGTTTGCCATGGCCCGAGATCACTTTCTGTCTTTGACGATCTTTGCGATTTCATCGTCCCCGAAGAAAACCAGATCGCCGACTTTCGGCCGCTGTCCGCCCTTGGTGTCCAACGGCTCGCCGATCGAACAATTGTCATCAACCTTCACCAGCTTCACCTTGTTGATATATTCGGCTTCGCCGCTGGGCATATTGCGGGCGACGGTCAGGATCGCGCCTTCGGGAATCATCGGATCGACATAATTGATCCGGTTGCCGAAGGGTTCTTCCACCCGGGTCTTGCGTCCCAGCGAGATCACCAGGAAACCGAACTTGTCGTCGACGTCCATGACCTTGCCTTTTTCCTGATCCTTGACCAGCTGCAACGCCGCCGCGCTGCCTTCGGCCATCGGTTCCTTCGGGGCCTCCAGTCCGAGCACCCGGCAGATGCGGAGCAGTTCTTTGTCCTTGCGGTCGCGCTGCGCCTTCAGGTCTTCGATCTGGCCGTTCTTTTCGCTGACCACCTGTTCGAGATTTTTGATCGAACGCTGCGCATCCTTCAAACCGGCGTCGAGCTCCACCGCCCGGCGTTTCAGCGCCTGCGCGTCATTGACTACGGAGTTCAAGCCCGATTCGTAATCCTGTTCGCCCAGGCCCGGCGTCTGGGCGCCGATGGCGGAGGCGATGTTCTGGACCCGCTGGCTGAAAACGCCGTCGCGCTTGCGCCAGTAGGAGATTCGGGAATCGAGCGTCTGATAGGCATTGGCATAACCGCTCGACTTGAGCTGATCGACGCTGACGTCGGCGCCGAGCGTCCGCGCCGAAGCAGAAACCCGCGCCAAGATCGCATTGGTGCGGGTTTGATAATCGCTGACGTAACTCTGAAGTTTGGCAATGTTGCCGGAGTAGCTGTCAAGTTTCTGGAATTGATCCGCCGCCAGTCCGCGCATTTCCAGCGTGCCGCCCACCTGGGCCAGCGCAGTGGCCAGCGCATCGCGTTCGGCGGTGACTTTCGTCGCCAGTTCCGGCAGTTTTACGATCAGGCCGGGGAGCGCGGCGTATTGGGTCTGGTCCATGGCGGACGGCGTCAGTTCCGAAGCCACCGATGTGCCGCTGCCGGCATCGAGCGCGACCGCCGTGGCATTGATCTTGGCCGCCATATCGTTCCAGCCGTCGACCAGCTGTCCCCGCTTTTCGTAAAGAAAGAACGAAAACACGGCTGAAACCGCCGCCAGCAGGAAAATCAATACCGCCAGAAAAATGCTGAATCCCTTCATGGACCTCTCCCGTTGCCGCTTCCACCGGAGCCGCGCGCCTTGCGATTGGGGCTGCCGCGCCTGTCGGATTGCTTGAAGCTGTTTTTATTTGATAAAATTAACCTGTTGCCAATCACATCACAGTCACGCTGTGACAAATATCATACAATGATGAAAATTAGCACTGAAATCTTGAAAATCAACCCCGGAACATTAAAAAATCGGCAATAGTACGGACTTTTTTTCAATATTTGCAGCGATTTGCTCTTATTTGTTTCTTTTTCGATCAATCCAGCCGCCAATGGCGCAACAGGGTGCGGGCGATGAGGCGGTAGCCCTCCGGCGTCGGATGGGTGCCGTCTTTGGTGAACAGATATCCGGTGGCGGGATCGCGCCGCGCTTCCGCCCGGGCGGTTTCATGCTCGAACGCGGTATCGAGCGGCACCAGCAAAGTCCGCGCCTCATCGGCCGCTTCGCGCGCCATCTGCCGGTAGGGCGGAAGGATATCGCCGTGCATGTCGTATGTGCCGCCCTCGAATCGCCACAGCGGCGTGGCAATGCTGAATTTCCGGATGCCGCCGAGGAGGCGCGCCAGATGGACCATCCAGAGCAGATTGCACTTGTAAGCCGCCGGTTCGACGCGCGGCTCGTCGGCCCAGATGCCGCGGCCGACCGCGGCATCGTTGGCGCCCAGAAAAATGCTGACCGCGTCGGGCTTGCGGTCGATCACGTCGCGTTCCCACCGGGTCAGGCCCCAGGTGGTCTTGTCGCCGCCGCGGCCGGAGTTGACGACCCGGATGCCTTGGGGTTCCAGGCGGGCGGTCAGTTCGCTGACATACCCGGGGTCGGCGGCGGTCAGGCTGTCGCCGAAACAGAGTAATGTTTCACCGGATTCAAGCCAGGGACTTTCGAGTGGCGTCAGCATCTTCGGTTTACTCCTTTTTCTGCTCCGAAACGGGTTGTTCCTCTTCGATATGGGCGAATTCAGCCTGGTCGGCCAGCGATATGTGCCCTTCGACGCGCCCATCGTCAAGCGGATTCAGCCGGCGCGCTTCGAGATCCCGGAACATTCTGACCAGGTCGATGGCGCCGCCGATGCCGAACCAGACCGCGGTGATCGCCGCCATGATTCCGGGCACGATCAATGCGGTAACCAGGAAATAGTACCCCCACCATGCGATCGGCCATGGATCGAAAATATTCCAGACGACGATTACGAGGAAGGCGAAGAAGAACTGGTAAACGATCGAGTAGCCGAAAAACGCCCAGGCGATCACCTTGTCTCCGGTGGTGTATTCCGGGGTGATGCCGATCAGTTTGGCATAGAGCGTTTGCCAGCTCCACGCGCTTTCGATCTTGCGCTCGCCGTCGATGGAATATTTGCCGCGATGAAGCATCCGTTCCAGATTGTACGGCTCTTTGCAGGTCAGCCAGGAGATTGTGCAGTAGAGGAACAATGTCACGAGCATTGTGATGAAATACCACTCATAACTGTTGATCGGGCATTTGACCGGATTCATTTCCCAGATGATGTAGGGATTGAACGGCGCGGAAACCGATCCCAGAAAGCTGCCGACCGAATCGACCCAGCCCACCCGGTCGAGCCAGGGATAGACATAGTCGGCCCAGTTGCGCTGCACCGCCATGCCGGCAAAGGCCATGCCCATGCCGGTCAGCAGGCTGGTCCATGCTCCGGCCGTCGTCCCGAATCGGCTGTAAAGGCCGAAAATCATCACCGGTCCGCAGCCGCCCAGCCACATGATCGTCATCAGCGTTACGAACAGATTGATGTAGTCCAGCTGCGCCATGTAGCTGGAGCCGATGAAGAAGAATACTCCGATGCCGATGGCGACCCAGCGCAGCAGCCACATGTGCTGCCGCGGGGTGAAGGGTTTTTTGCGCAATGGCAGCACCACGTCCTGACTCAAGGTCAGCGTCGCGCTGAAAATCCGTCCGGTATCGGTCGATATCATCAGCAGAATCATCAGCACGCAGAAGAGCCCGAGCATCCCCGTGGGCAGGATGTTGCGGATCGCCACCGGCAGCATCAGCTGGTAGTAGAGGGTCCGGAATTCCTGGAAGAGCACGTTGCCGTCCTCCCCGGCCTCGGTTTTGAGCGTCTGATGCGCCGCATCAAGATAGGTGGTGTCGAGATTGTGTTTGTCGGTAAGCGGCCGATCGACTCCCGGGGTGTGAATCTGGGCCGGCAAGGCCGCAAGACTGGCGTTGAGCTTGCTTCGGATTTCCGGATTTTCAACCACTTCCTCGGCAATCCGGGAACTCATATCCAACCGGATTTTCTGCGCCGTCCCGGCAAAATCACGGTGGTTCATCACGGTCAGGATTGCTACCGCGATCAACAGATAAAAGATCAATCCCAGCGATTGCCGCCAGGTGCCGAGCAATCCGGCCATCTTCTGTTCGTGCGGCGACCGGGCCGCGTTGCTGCTGCCGCCGCAACCGATCCAGCTCGCGCGGTGGAGGAAGGTCGCCATCACGGTTACGATCAGAAAGAAGATATTGAAGTCCTGAAGTTTGGAAATATCGTAGGGGTTCAGGAAGCTTTCCCCGTCGCCCCGGTCGCTCATTACGGTCATGATTTCATTCGACCAGGAGAATTTGACCAGGATGAAGATCACGAATACCACCAGCAGCGGGTAACAGAGGAAGCCCTGGACCGTGTCGGTGACGATGATCGCCAGCGTGCCGCCCATGCAGATGATCGAGATCGCCGCCACCAGGATCAGCACCATCAGAAGGTTGAATGTCGAGATATTCATTCCGGCGAAGTGCAACGTGTGGGGCAGGTCCAGAAAGTAGATGAAAAAGCGCGCCGCCAATGCCGGCATGATCATGTTGGCCAGCATTTCCGACAGACTGCGGAGACCCGCCGCAAAGATCCGGAATTTCCGGCTGTAACGCATTTCGAGGAATTGGCCCAGACTTTGCGCCTTGGTTTCCCGGAAGCGGTAGGTGCAGTATCCAAACAGACTCATCAATACCCCGACCGGCAGCAGGATCATATTCCAGAAGGCCAGCGCGAACCCGGTTTTGTAATGAACTTCGACATAAGCCACCAGCCCCAGGATCGACAGCGCCGCCGCGATATCGCCGACTGAAATCACATACCGGCCGCAAACCCGCCCGGCGGAAAGAAAGTCGGTGATATCCCGGAGATACCGCCGGCTGTAGTAGCCGGTCCATAATACGAAGGCGACCGGAATGATCACAATCAACCAATCGAGCACACTGAAACTCATAATTTCCTGCTTCCCCAACTAAAAGTATATGTGAAAATCAATGGTATCTCAAGAATGTCCCGGGCATCAATAAAAAACTCTTTAAGAGTAGCATCTTGCTGTGATTTTTGCAAATGCCGAATGATAAAATATCTTGAAAAATTAATGGGGATTCCTCGTTTTCTCTGACGGAAACAAACCGACAACGCCGGAATCCATGTGGATTCCGGCGTTGTCGACACTTCCGGCGTCAGCGCTTCAGGTCCTCGGCCGCCGCGGCCAGCTCGGCCCGGAAAAGCTCTTCGGTATGCGGGCCGGATTCTTCTTCGGCGCATTCGTTGGCCGCGGAACGTTTGCGGCGTTTCGGCCGCCGCCGGGGTTCCGGCGGGGCTTCGGCGGATTCTTCGCGGTTGACGCCGCCGCAGCCGGCGATGACCTCCCGCCATTTGCGGAGAAAAGTCGGATCGAACGACAGGTAATCGGCCTCGTGCTGAATTTTTACCAGCTCCATCGCATGGGCGAAGCTGCGCTGCTTCACCAGCCGCGTCGGTCTGATGTCGCTCAGGAAGAGCGGTTGCAGCGCGAGAATCCGGCAGGCGGTGAAGCTCAGCCGCTTGACCAGGGACAGCGGGGCGTAAATCGTGAGAAAAATCTGGCGCAGCAGTTCGTCGTCCCATTCGCCCGATTTGTCCGGGGGTTGCGGATTCAAGCGGGCGCCGCCGTCGAGAATGGAATCGACAAACGGCAGCGCCAGCGTGGCCATGGCTACCGACGCGCTGCTGCGGTAGTAGCCCGATCGCACCCGGCGGTCGCGGATCTGGAGCAGCCTGATGGCCAGCCGGAGGCGGTCCTGTTCGCTGTGATTGCCGAACCACGGCAGAAAATGCCGGATGAATCCGTAATCGCAGAATGCCTGCATGATATCTCCGGCGTAGGGCGACTGCATGACCTTTTCCAGCTCCAGCGACAGGCGCGAGACCGACGCCAGCTCGATCAGCGGCAAGGCGCTGCGCAGGTCGCTTTCGGTCTTGCGCTCCAGCCGGAAGCCATATTGTCCGACCAGTTTCAGCGCCCGCAGCATCCGGACCGGATCTTCTTCGAATCGCAGCCGGGGATCGCCGATGGCGCGGACCAACCCGGCTTCAATGTCGGCGACGCCGCTGCCGGTATAATCAAGCAACTCCTCCGACACCGGATCGTAAAAGAGCGCGTTCACCGTAAAGTCCCGCCGCCAGGCATCTTCCTCGGAGGTGCCGAAGTCATTGTCGTTGAAAATCATATTTTCCGCCTCTTCAAGCTGCGCGATTTTGCGCGCGCCGGCGGTCAGCGGCTCCTGCTTGGTGCTTGAGGGCGCCCGGCGGAAGGTGCTGACTTCAAGGATGTCGCGCCCGCAGATGACATGGACCAGCTGGAAACGTTTGCCGATGATCCGCGAGCGCCGCCGGCCGAAGACCTGGCGTACCTGCTCCGGGGTGGCCGAGGTGGAAATGTCGTAATCCTTGGGCGTGCGGCGTTGCAGCAGGTCGCGGATTGCGCCGCCGACGATATAGGTTTCATATCCGGCCTCCTGGAGGTCGGCTACGACATCGTAAACATGGGGTTCCACTTCAAACTGATACTGCATCTGCTGCCTTGCGGAGGTTAAAACTTGCGCCGGATCACGGTATCGACTTCCGCCAGCGCCGGATCGGTTTCGGGGTAATCCGAATTGTAGTGCAATCCGCGGCTTTCGTGGCGGGCGAGCGAAGAGTCGATGATCAGCTCCGCCACTGTCGCGATATTGCGCAACTCGACCAGGTCCGGCGTAATCAGGAAGTCCCAGTAATATTTTTCAATTTCCTTGCGGATCAAAACGATGCGCGCCTTGGCGCGTTCCAGGCGCTTGTTGGTCCGGAAAATTCCCACATAGTCCCACATGAAGCGGCGGATCTCATCCCAGTTGTGCGCGATGACCACCAGTTCGTCTGAATCGGTGGCGTTGCCGCAGTGCCAGGCCGGGACGAAGCCGTCGAAGTGGTTGGCCCGGAGCTCGTCGCGGTGCGCCATGATGTGTCTGGCGGCGAAGTCGGCGCAAACCAGCGCTTCCAGCAGGCTGTTGCTGGCCAGCCGGTTGGCCCCGTGCAATCCGGTGCAGGCCGATTCGCCGACCGCATACAACCCCGGAATTCCGGTATAGCCGTTGACGTCGGTTTTGACGCCGCCGCAGGAGTAGTGCGCCGCCGGCACCACCGGAATCGGGTCCTTGGCCATATTGATCCCGGCTTCAAGGCATTTTTCGAAGATGTTCGGAAAACGCCGCCGGAGCTCGGCTTCACTGTGGTGGCGAATGTCGAGGAAGACGCACTCTTCCCCGGAACGCTTCATCTCGTTGTCGATGGCGCGGGCCACCACGTCGCGCGGAGCGAGACTCTTCATGGGATGGTACTTGTCCATGAACTCCACCAGTTCGCCCGCGGCGTTGCGGATTTTCAGCACCGCGCCTTCGCCGCGTACCGCTTCGGAAATCAGGAAACTGCGCATGGTCGGGTGATACAGAATAGTCGGATGGAACTGGATGAATTCCATGTCGGCAATTTCAGCCCCCGCCCGATAGCCCATGGCCACCCCGGCGCCGCAGGCGACATCAGGATTGCTGGTGTACAAATAGACCTTGCCCACGCCGCCGCAGGCGATGGTGGTGCTCAAGCCGCGGAAGGTTTTGACTTCGCCGGTATGACCGTCGATGGCATAGAGTCCGAGGCAGCGGTTCGGTCCGGGCAGACCCATGCGCGCGGTCACGATCACGTCGATGGCCATATGGTATTCGAAAATGGTGATCGAAGGGTTGGCGCGGCAGGCATCGACCAGGGTCCGTTCGATTTCCGCGCCGGTGATATCACCGGCGTGAAGGATGCGCCGTTTATGATGGCCGCCCTCCCGGCCGAGGTCGAGTTCGTTCTGGTCGCCGGGCTTGCCCATTTCGCCGCGGGTGGTGAAGTGGGCGCCGCGCGCCATCAGCTCGGCCACCGCCGCCGGCCCGGCCTCGACGATTGCGCGCACCACCGGCTCGTGGCACAAGCCGGCGCCTGCGACCAGCGTATCCTTGACATGCTCGTCAAAGGAATCCATGCAGTCGGTCACGCAGGCGATGCCGCCCTGTGCGTGGGGCGTACTGCCCTCGTCAACCGCGCGTTTGGTCAGGACCGCGACTTTGCCGCCGGCTTCGGCAAGTTTCAGCGCGGAGGTCAGTCCGGCCAGGCCGCTGCCGATGACCAGGTGGTCGAACTCCAATGTCGTCGAATGCTCCTTCATCACCCGTCTCGATTCGTTCCGGGAAACCCGGAACCTCCTTTCCTATTGCTCAGAGCAGCTTCCAAGCCGGAAATCCGGCAAAAGCACGGCGAAAATCGCAGCCGTGCGCTTGGAAAATAACGATTAATGGTTTAAATTACACTGAAAATGTTCATATTTCAAACGTTGATGGAGATTTATGAAGGCTTTTCGTGAATTCGGGCGAAAAAAAACCAGCCCCGACCGCTTGTCCGGCAGCGAATATTTCCGGGTTTCGATCCGGCGGCGGCTCGGGCGGGCCGGCGGCCTGTGGCTGGCGGGGAGTCTGACCGCGGCGGCCTTTCCCCCGTTCAACCAGACTTTGCTGCTCTTGGCGGGACTGGTGCCGCTGCTGTTGGCGGCGCGCCAGCTGAATTGGTGGCGCGGGGCGTTGGCCGGATGGCTCTGGGGCATGGGATTCGCTTTCTGGAGCTTTCTCTGGCTGCGTGAAATTTCCTGGGTGATTCCATGGCTGATGATGCCGGTGCTGGGGGCTTATTATGCGCTTTTCGGTTGGGCGGCGGGAGTCTGGAGCCGCTGGTTCCTGCTGCCGGAGGCGGTGCGCGTTCGCGGATTTTCCGCCGCCGGGGAGTTTCGGGAGTTTCCGGTCTGGCGGCAGTTCTGCTGGTGCGCCGGGCTGGGCGCCTGCTGGGTGACGGTCGAGTATCTGCGCAGCACCGTTTTGCCGTGGAACTATCTGGGGATCGGATTTCACCGCAATCCGGCGATGATCCAGATTGTGCGTTATACCGGCGTGTACGGACTGAGCTTTCTGGCGGTATTTTTCAATGCGGCGCTGGCGTTGGCGGTGCTGACGGTGGCGCGCAAAGACTCCGTTTCGGGGCGGTTGCGTTACCGGCGGCCATGGCCGCTGCTGGCGGCGCTGGGATTGCTGGCGCTCAACCTGGCGTTGGGCGTGATCGAATTCCGGCGCCGCGCCGCGGCCTATGCCGAAGCCGGCTTGGCGCTCCGGGTGACGCTGGTTCAGGGCAATCTCAGTCAGCGGCGCTTCGGCAGCGAGGCGATGGCGCGCGAAGCGCTGGAAACCTATGTCCGGCTGACCCGCGAGCGTCGCGACGACCGTCCCGATCTGGTGGTCTGGCCGGAAACCGCGGTCAGCTACCCCCTGCGCAGCAGTGCCCCGGTCTCCGCGCAGTACCGCAGGGAGGTGCGGGAACTGGCCGATGCCTTCGGAGCTCCGCTGCTGCTCGGCACGCTGGAATTCGACCCGTCGACCATGCCGCCGGGGACGTTGAACAGCGCGGTGCTGGTGGATGGGCGCGATATGGTGCGTTATGGTTATCTGGCGCAATACGACAAGGTGCATCCGGTGCCGTTCGGTGAATTCGTGCCGATGCGGCGTTATCTGCCGCGGTGGGCGGTCGACCTGATCGACATGAAACGCGACTTGACTCCGGGCAAATCGTTGAACCCGCTGCCGGTCAACAACCGGGTGCGGTTGGGGGTCAACATCTGCTTCGAGGATGTTTTTCCCTATATTGCGCGCGAGGAATATCTGCGCGGCGCCAATCTGCTGGCGGTAATCACCAACGACGCCTGGTATCCGACCAGCTCCGAACCGGAGCAGCATTTGGCGCATGCCTTGTTTCGGGCGGTGGAAACCGGGTTGCCGATGGTGCGCTGCGGCAATGACAGCGCCACCTGCGTGATCGCGCCGACCGGTCGGATCGTGTGGAGTTTGAGCGAAGACAAACGATTCGGCGACGGGCAGCCTTTCCGCCGCGGTGCGGGATCGGCCACGGTGGAGATCGCCGTGCCCGAGGTCGGGCGGCGGCAGATGACATTCTACACCCGTTACGGGGATTGGTTCGCCCGGGGGTGCGTCGGAACGACGTTGCTGTTGAGCATGGTATGCCTGGGACGGCTGTTGCTCTGGCGGCGGCAAACCCGACTGCAGCGCGGCTGACGGTGGCGGAGAAAGTGCCGAAATGCTTCGAACACGACGATTTGAATCAAAAAAATCCGGTTTTTTCGTGATTTTCCGGGGAATCGCGGCATTTATGATTTGACAAGCGGCGCTTTTCTGATTATACTATTAAGTGGGGGCCAATTAGAGGCCCCCGCAATTTTCAGACTGGAGGTGGTTTGAATATTGGAAAAAAAATCTGGTTCCGGAAATGAGATTCCTGTAATATCTTTTCATTATAGCAAAGGATGAGATTCCCATGAAAAAAAGTTTTACGCTCATTGAACTCCTGGTCGTGATCGCGATCATCGCCATTTTGGCGTCGATGCTGCTGCCGGCGCTGTCGGCGGCCCGCGAAAGCGCCCGCAACACCAGCTGCATCAATTTACTGAGCCAGATCGGCAAGGCGACCATGATGTACAGCAACAACAACAGCAGCTATATTCCCGGAACTCCGACCAACAGCGGAACCCTGACCGGCGGCGCCCTGCGCGCTTCGACCGGCCATCAGGACGCCCCCTATCGCCTGGTGCGCGGCGGCTACCTGACCGGGAGCAAGCAGAAACTGGATGATGCCACCGAAGGTCCGGATCTGCGTGAAAAGTACTTCAAGTGCCCGACCAATCTCGGCGACTGGTTCAACAATCCGAGCGCCGGTTACATTTCCTATATCTGGATCGTCTGCTCGGCGGATTGGGCTGACGGGTCGGTCAAGCGTCAGGTGATCGGGCGTGACAATCCGGGCGCTGCGATCTGGGCCGACGTTCCGGCTACCGATGACAACACGATCAAGGGCAACCATCCGGCGGTGACCAATATCCTTTACCTCGGCGGTAATGTGAAGAGCCGAGAATTCGAATTGACCAGCGTTGCGGCGATGACGCCGAAAGACCTGGACGATATCGCCTATTGATGTGTTTGGCGCCTCGTATGTAAAGTATGGAGCGGGCCGGTTAATCCGGTCCGCTTTTTTTATTGGGATGAAACGATATGAAATTCAAGTGGGCGCGGGCGGCTCATCTGCGATTGGGCCGACTGGGGGAACAATGTGCGGTGCAACTGCTGAAGCACCGTAATTGCCTGATTCTGGCGCGGGATTGGCGGAGAAACGGCGGGGAGCTTGATCTGGTGGCGCTCGATGGCGGAACTCTGGTGTTCGTCGAGGTCAAAACCCGGCGTCGCTTCGACGGCTACCGGCCGCTGGCCAACCTGACTCCGGGACAGATGCTCCGCATCCGGCGCGGCGCGGCCAAGTATCTGCGCGCCATCCGGCGGCCCGATCTGCCGTTGCGTTTCGACCTGATCGAAGTGATTCATGACGGGCGCAGATTGCGCGACATCGCTTTGCATCAGGCTTATATGGCATTGGATGTCCGCGCCGGAACTCATCTCTGAGGCGGCCCGGCGTGGTTGCCGGCGTTGCTGCGGCGCCTATTTCGATCATATCATCCCCTGATGGGGCGCCTGCCGATTTCGACAAAAAAACATCCCCGGATAAAAACCCGGGGATGTTGTCAAAGCAATGATTCGTTCGCGGACGGCTTACAGCGTCGGGACGATCATATGGGCGCCGCCCTTCAGATTGCCGTCGGCCGGAAGGTCCGGGTTCAGGCGTTTCAGATCTTCCATCTTGACATTGTACATCTTGCAGAACTGATCCGCGGTCATGTCATTGGGCACCTGAAGCGTTTCGGTATTGGCCAGTCCAGTCGTGCCGGCGGTCACGCCGGCCGCCGTCCCGACGGCGGCTCCCGGGGTGGTTCCGGCCGGGGCGGGCGTCAGATTGGTGCCGGGAACCGGCGCCGTCGTTTCAGTCGGCGCTGTACCGACCGGGGCGGCTCCAGCCGGCGTCGTGCCGGCGGTCGGGGTCAGGCCGATATTGGGATCGAGATCCATATTGTCGGTCAGCGGCAATCCGGCATCGGTTTTCGCCGCACCGGCGGCAGCCTTGCCGGGGATCCGGAGCTTGTCGCCGATATGCAGGACCTTGTTCAACGCAATGCTATTTTCCTGCGCGATCGCCTTGGCGGTCACGCCGTACTTGCGGGCAATCCGATCCAGCGTATCGCCGGAAGCCACCACATGGATGCCATCGGCCGGAGCGGCCGCAGTCGGCGCGGCTTTCACGCCCGACTTGTCGCTTTTGACGGCGGTGGAAGCAGTGTTTTTGGTGCTCTTGGTGCTCTTGGCCGCAGCTTTGGGCGCGGCGGCACGGTCGGCGTGATAGGCGCCGCCTTCCGGAATCTTCAGTTCCTGACCGATGCGCAGCACGCTCTTTTCGGTGAGATTGTTGCAGGCCATCAGCTCACGGGTTTTGACCCCGTGCTTGTAGGCAATGCCGGAAAGGGTGTCGCCTTTGGCCACTTTGTAGGTGCTTGTCCCCGCCACGGCCGCGGATTTGGCCGCCTTGGAGGGCGTCACCGAACTCAGTCCCGGATATTTCCCGGTGCTGGAAACCGACGGCGTTTCGGGGGCCTCGGTTTCGGGCACGGACGGCGCATTGTTGAGGGCCGGCGCGCTTTCCGCGGGCTCGGCCAGAGCCGGTCCGTCATTGTAGGTCTGATTGCCGAGGATTTCCGGCTGCCGGCAGCCGCCGGATGCCATCAGACCTGCCAGCAAAACCACATGAACCGCCGCAACACCCGCCAAAATACCGACCATTTTCTTTTCCATGACCACCTCCGAAGCCCGACGCCGTTAATATTTTAAAAAACGTTTTTTCCATCGATATATTAAGTTAATTCATGTTTGAACACTTGTAAAGTCCAAATGTTCATCTTTTGCAAGAAAAACGCAACTTTTTTCAGGGAAGACGGTTTTTGGCGCGATTTTGGTCAGTTTCCCGATTCCGGCGGCAGTTTGGATACGGCCCGGGCGGCGGGAACGAGCAGAATCAGCGCCATCAGGAAATAGGCCTTGAATACGGATAGCGGCGCCCACTCCGTCCCGACCGCCGCGATGATTTTGAAAATGCCCCCCGAAAGCAGCATGCCCGCCAGGCCCGGCCCCACGCCGGTGATCACCGCCATCAGCATGGAGGCCGCCACCCGGATGCGGATGGGCATCACCGCCAGAAAATAATGCAGCACGGCATTGCCGGCCACGATGCCCGCGCCGCCGGCCGGAATGAATATCAGCGGCGCATACGCATAACTCAATCCCCGGGGCGCCAGCAGCCACCAAAGCGCTACTGTCAGCAACGCCCAATATCCACATCGGATCATGGCCCGGGCGCCGAACCGTTTGACCAGTCGTCCCGAGGTAAAGGAGAAGACGGCCGCGGCGGAAAATTGGACCAGTGAAAACAACAGCGCCTGGGTATCGCTGACCAGATACCCGCGTTTGACCGCCAGCATCGACGCCGGCACCATCATGATAATGGCCAGGTTGATCGCAAAGCAGGCCAGAATCAGTCGCCGCAGGGCCGGAAAAGTCCATGCCCGGCGCATCTGGCTCCACATCGGGCGCCGCGCCGATTCCCGTAACGCGGCCGTCTCATCGATGCGCCGGATATAACGGGTCGAGGTCACGCCGAGGCAGGCGCCGACGATGATGATGCCGGTAAGCGCCCAGATCGTATCGTACATTCGGAATACGCCCCAGATTGCCAGCAGCGCCGCCACGCTGCCGATGTAGAAAAGCGCATTGCTGCGGCCTACCAGCTCCGAACGTTCTTCCGGAGTGGCGATATCGCCCAGCAGCGGCTGGATCATGACCGCACCCGCGGCCCGGAAGCCGTAAAATCCGCAGGCCCCGATCAATACCTGGAGCAGCGCCGCCTCCGGATAGCCGGCATAGGCCACGATCGAACTGGCGGCCACCACCAGTGCGGCCAGATTGCGCAGGGTCCAGAAGATTGCCTGACTGCGGGCTGCGCCCACATGCGCGGTCGTCGCCTTGCCCAGCGGCAGCAGGATGTATGAGAAGTAGATCATGCTGCCGAGCACGGCGATCATTGCGTTGGAAGCGTTGAGCCGGACGGCGAAAAGGATGATCACGGTTTCGCCCAGGCACATGTAGGATAAGCCGTTGATAACGCCGAAAATGGAGTAGTTCTTCTGCGATTCGCGGCGCTGCTGCGGCGTGAGCGGTCCGGGATAAATCATACTTATTTCCGTAGACTGAAAAAAATCCGCGCCGGTCTGGCGCGGATTTTCAGAAATCCTTATTTCGGTTGACCGGCCGGCGTCTCGTCGCCCAGCGCGCAGAACGGGTGCTGGAAATGACATTGCCGGCACGGCTTGTCCTGCTTCCACTCGCTGATGATGATATCCTTGTAGGTCTTGCCCGGCGGAATCATCGGCAGCACATGCTCGTCGTAGCCCGTATGGACGTCGAGCAGAAACGGCCCTTCGGCGTCAAGCATTTCGCGGATGGCGCCGGGCAGCTCGGCCCGGGTCCGGACCACCCGCCCGGGAATGCCGTAGCCCTTGGCGATGGTCACGAAATCCGGGTAGTAGCCGGCGTCCTTCGGGCTGCCGAGCACGGTATTGCCGCGGCAGCTGCCGTAGAAGCGGTCTTCCCACTGCGCCACCATGCCGAGGTGCTGATTGTTCAGAATCACCATCTTCACGCCGATCGATTCGACGTAAAGCGTACCCAGCTCCTGAATGTTCATCTGGAAACTGCCGTCGCCGTCGATGTTGATCACCGTCGCATAGGGCCGCCCCACTTTGGCGCCCATCGCCGCCGGCAGCCCGAAGCCCATCGCCCCGAGACCGCCCGAACTCAGCAACTGGCGGGGGTGCTTGTAGGGATAGAACTGGGTTGCCCACATCTGGTGCTGGCCCACGCCCGGCACGATCACGGCGTCGCCGTTGGTCATCTGACCGAGCAGTTCCACCACGTATTGCGGTTGGACATGGTCGGGTTTCACCCGATAGGTCAGCGGATATTTTTCCTTCCATTCGGCGATCTGCGCGAACCATTCCTTGTATTCCTTGAAGATCGGATCGCGGTTGAGCTCGATCAGCACCTCTTTGATATTGGCCACCACACCCAGCGTGGCGATCTTGTTCTTGTTGATCTCCGACGGGTCGATGTCGACGTGGATGATCTTGGCATCGACCGCGAAATGGGCCGGATTGCCGGTCACCCGGTCGTCGAAACGGGCGCCGAAAGCGATCAGAAGATCGCACTCATTGATCGCGTTGTTGGCGTAAACCGTCCCGTGCATGCCGGGCCAGTGCAGACTCAACGGATGATCGAGCGGAAAAGCGCCCAGGCCCATCATGGTCGAAGTCACCGGCAGATTGTAGCCTTCGGCGAATTCGCGCAGTTCGACCGAAGCCTCGGCCGAAATGATGCCGCCGCCGATATAGAGGCACGGTTTGCTGCAGGCGCTGATCATGGTGCGGATCGCGGTGATCTCGTCGGCGCTCGCCTTGGGGTCGGGATCGTAGGCCTGAAGCGTCATCGGGGCATCGAAATCCACCTTGGCGTACTGCTGCTGGACGTTTTTGGGAATGTCCACGATGACCGGACCCGGACGGCCGCTGCCGGCCAGGTAAAAGGCCTCTTTGATCACCCGCGGCAGTTCGCGCGCGTCAAGCACCAGATAACTGTGCTTCACGATCGGACGGGTCATGCCGATGATGTCGGTTTCCTGAAACACGTTTTTGCCGATCATGGAGCTGACCACCTGCCCGGTGATGAAGACTGTCGGCACCGAATCCATATAGGCGTCGGCGATGCCGGTGAGCAGATTGGTGGCGCCGGGGCCGGAAGTGGCCATGGCCACGCCGATCCTGCCGGTGGCGCGGGCATAGCCGTTGGCGGCGAAGGCGCCGCCCTGTTCGTGCCGCGGCAGAATCACCCGCAGACTGGAGTCCTGAAGCGCCTGATGGAGCTCGATCGCGGTTCCTCCGGGATAGGCGAATACTACTTCGACACCCTGTTTCTCCAGGCATTTGATCGCGATTTGGCTGCCTTTCAAGGGTTTTTCGGTGTCGTTTTTCATTTTCGCCATTCCTCGTTGAACATTTTCGCCGGACAACCGGTCCGGCAGCTTGATTTTTTACCCTTGCCGGGGTAATATAAACATTATAATTTAGCACGGAATTGCGGGTACTTCAAGCACAAGGCGCAAAATAGGCGAAATTTTCATTCCGCCACTGGCACCCGGTCGGGGTCGGCGTTATATTACATCCCGTTATTCTGGGAGGAGACGATTCATGAGCAACTGTATTTTCTGTCGGATCGCGGCGGGGGAAATCCCGGCGGTCAAGCTCTATCAGGACGAATTGGTCACCGCTTTTCTCGACATCGGACCGATCAACTTCGGTCATGCCCTGGTAATTCCCAACGCCCACTTCGAAAGCATCAGTTCGGTGCCGGAAGCCACTGCCGGACGCATGATGAAAGTCGGCGCGCGCCTCGGCATCGCGCTCAAGCGGGCACTCGATTATGACGGTTACAATCTGCATCTGGCCGACGGGCAGGCGGCGGGGCAGGTGGTGATGCATGCCCATCTCCATGTGGTGCCGCGCGGCGTCGAGGACGGATTCCGCTGGAACTGGCGGCAGCTTCAGTATGCGGAAGGCGAAGCGGCGCGTCTGGCGGAGAAGATTCTGGAAAAATTCAAAATTGAAGGTTGACGGGCATCATGGGCAAACTTTTTGGAACCGACGGCGTGCGGGGACGCGCCAACACTTATCCGATCACGCCTGAAATCGCGCTGAAGCTCGGCAAGGCGATCGCCCGGGTTTTCGGCTCCGACGGTCACGGCCGCTGCAAGGCGGTGCTGGGCAAGGATACCCGGCTGTCGGGCTACATGCTGGAAAATGCGCTGACCTCGGGCCTGTTGAGCATGGGCATGGATGTGCTGGCGGTGGGGCCGATGCCGACGCCGGCGGTGGCGCACCTTACGCACTCGCTGTGCGCATCGTGCGGAATCATGATCACCGCTTCGCACAATCCGGCCGAGGACAACGGCATCAAGGTCTTCGGCGCCGACGGCTACAAGCTGCCGGATCAGGTCGAGGCCGAAATCGAAAAATTGGTGCTGGGCGACGAACTCGATTCTTCCGGCGCGCCCATCGGCAAGGCTTACCGCATCGACGACGCCCGCGGCCGCTATATCGAATTCGCCAAGAGTTCGATCCGGAACCGCAGTCTCAAAGGGTTGAAGATCGTGCTCGATTGCGCCAACGGCGCGGCCTATTCGATGGCGCCGTCGATTTTCCGCGAACTCGGCGCGGAGGTGATCGAAACCTCGGTTCATCCCGACGGC
Source organism: Victivallaceae bacterium (assembly GCA_036677805.1). Taxonomy (GTDB): domain Bacteria; phylum Verrucomicrobiota; class Lentisphaeria; order Victivallales; family Victivallaceae; genus SIG78. Next base: position 365,491 of record JAVBVS010000024.1, read on the forward strand.
GTCAATATCAACGCCGGCTGCGGCGCGCTGCATATCGGTCATGCCGCCAAACTGGTGCGCGAACACGGCGCCGACGTGGGCATTTCACTCGACGGCGACGCCGACCGGGTGATTTTCAGCGATTCCGACGGCAACGAAGTCAACGGCGACCGGATCATCGGCATGGTCGCGCTCGACTATCAGTCGCGGCGGCAGCTGGTGGACAACACCGTGGTGGTGACCGGCATGAGCAACCTCGGTTTGCAGAAGGCGCTCAACGCTTCCGGCATCCGGGTGATCTACACCGACATTGGCGACCGCTATGTGATCGAGGAGATGCGTGCCAACAATTACAACATCGGCGGCGAACAGTCCGGCCATGTGATTTTCATGGATTATGTGACTACCGGCGACGGGATCATCACCGCGCTGCACGTGCTTGAGCTGATGACGCGCAAGAAACGTTCGCTCAAAGAACTGGCCTCGTTCATGCCGGTTTTCCCGCAGGCGTTGAAAAATCTGCCGGTCAAGCACAAGATTCCGCTGGCTGAGGCGAAGATTCTGAAGGATGCCATCCGCGAATGTGAAAACGCGCTCGGCGATTCGGGCCGGACGCTGGTGCGTTATTCCGGGACTGAAAATAAAATCCGACTGCTGGTCGAAGCCGAAAAGGCCGAACAGGTGCAGTTCTGGATTGAAAAACTGGCCGACGCGGCCAACCGCGCGTTGAATATGGATTGAACAGGATTCGGAGGGAACCGCAATGAATGCCGTGGAAGTTGTCGAGGTGACCGTTTCCACCCTGGCTCCGCTTGATGCCCGGGTCGGAGATATTCCGGTGGCCAACCGCGCGATCCGGGACTGGCAGCCCAGGCGGGCGGCGGTGGCGGGGGCGACCGTGCGCATCCGGGCGGATTTCTGGCCGTCGTGCGAGTTGATCGCCCAGGTGGCGCGGCTGGAGGCCAACGTGCTGGTTCGGGGCGAGGACGGCACCGAGCTGTTGCGCAAGATCGTCCACGGCACCGCGGGAATTGAGGAGTTTCCGCCCGATCCGGCGAGCATCCGGATCGTTTATCCCTGGGATGTGCTGGCGGTCAATGAACGGCTGGTGCGCGAGCTCGACGACAGTTCGCGCGAGGGCACCGTCCGGCCCGGTGCGACCATCGACGGCATTCTGGCTCTGGGCGCCGGGAGCGTGGTGTTGCCGGGAGTTTACGTCGAAGGCCATGTGATCATCGGCAAAAACTGCAAGATCGGTCCCAACTGCTATCTGCGCGGCAACACCTCCATCGGCAACGATTGCCATATCGGGCAGGCGGTGGAAATCAAGAATTCGCTGCTGATGGATCATGTCAGCGTGGGCCATCTGAGCTACGTCGGCGATTCGGTGATCGCTTCGCGGGTCAATTTCGGGGCGGGCACGATCTGCTCCAATCTCCGGCATGACGGACGCACCCATCATTCGCCGGTCGACGGGGTGCTGGTCGATACCGGCCGGCGCAAATTCGGCGTCATCGTGGGCAGCAACGTGCATACCGGGATTCATACCGGATGTTACCCCGGCCGCAAACTGTGGCCGAACGTGAGCACGCTGCCCGGAGAGATCGTGCGCCAGGACAAACTCCAATAGCGGCGTTGACGGGAGGATGGAGATGACCAAATCAAGATCGGTACTGGTGTTCGGCGCGACCGGCGAAATCGGCGGGCGCATTGCGCGTCTGGCCGCCGATGCCGGGCATCGGGTTTACGGCGTGAGTCGGGGACTCAATACGCGCATGGCCGTGGATTTGCGCGGAGTGGAGATGGTGACCGGCGACAAGACCGACCCGGAATTTCTGCGCCGGGTCTGCGCCGCGCTGCCGGTGGATGCAGTGATCGATTCGGTCCCGAATACGGCGCTGGTGGAGGAATATCACCGCTGTTTCGTGCGGGTGCGGAATGTCCTGCTTTGCAGTTCGACCGGGACTTTCGTGCCGCTCCAGTATTTCCCGGCCGACGAATTCCATCCGTGGCGGCAGGAGAATGAGGTCAATTTTCATCATAAGATTCAATGCGACCGCCGGGCGCTGGAACTTTTCGAGAGCGACGGCTTTCCGGTGACGATTTTTCGGCCGACCAATATCATCGGCGAGGGGCGGGTGCCGCTGGATTTGTGGGGCGGGCGCGACATCGGATTCTTCCGCAAGCTTCGGAATCACGAGACGGTGGAGGTGCCGGATTGCCGTGAAATCCTGTTGCAGCCGGGCTACAACTGGGATCTTGCCAGCGCTTTCGTGAAGGCGCTGGAGCACCCCGATGCGGTACCCGGCGAGATTTTCGTGATTTCGTGCGCCAGGGCGATCCGGCTGGAGCAATATCTGCGCTGCGCGATGACTTTTCTGAACAGCCGGTCGGTGATCCGCTGGATCGACGCGGACGAATTCCAGAAGAGCCATCCGGAACATACCGGGCTGCCGTTTCTTCGGCAGCACATGTGTTTTTCGGTGGACAAGGCGCAGCGTTGGTTGAATTATGCCCCGAATTGCACTGCGGAAAGCGGTCTGAAGCGGGCGCTTTCGTGGTGCATTGAAAATGGCCAGCTCTGAATCGAACGCAAAACTTTCGATCATCATTCCGGTCTACAATGAAGAGCGGACGCTGGAGCTGCTGCTCGAAAAGGTCCGCGCGGTGCCGCTGCCGGTGAGGCGTGAAATCATCATCGTCGACGACGGCTCGACCGACGACTCCGGGACCATCGCGGAGCGATGGGCGGCGCGTCACCGCGATGACGACATCCGGTTGCTGCGCCGGTCCAACGGGGGCAAGGGCGCTGCGGTGCGCGACGGGATTGCCGTGAGCACCGGAGACGTGGTGATCATTCAGGACGCCGATCTGGAGTATGACCCCGGAGACATCGCCGGCTGTATCGCGCCGATTCTGGAGGAACGTTGTGCGGTGGTGTACGGTTCGCGGGAACGCGAGCGCCACAACATGTGTTCGAGCTGGCGATTTTACGCCGGCGGATTGGCGGTGACATGGTGGATCGACTGTCTGTATTGGGTCTATCTGACCGATGAGCCGACTTGCTACAAAACCTTCCGGGGCGACCTGATTCGGGCGCTGGATTTTGAAAACGACGATTTCGGCTGGGAGCCGGAGGTGACCTGCAAATTGCTCCGGCTGGGCTGGAAGATTCTCGAAGTGCCGATCAGCTACCGTCCGCGCCATGTGGCCGAAGGCAAGAAAATTCGCTGTCGCGACGGTTGGCGTGCACTTCGAATCGCACTGGAGTGGCGTTTCCGGAGCGTCAAAAAATGGCGGAAGTTGAAATTCCGGCAAACAAAATAGCGTTGCTTGCGGTCCAATGATATGGCACCGGATAGATTGGAATGTTTCAGAAAGGAGCCGGTTTATGCATAGCGCGAAGAAAAAGATGTTCAAATGTGTCAAATGCGGAGCGGTGGTCGAGGCGGTGATGCCGTGCGATTGCGCGTCCTGCGGGGTGGTGTGTTGCGGTGATGCCATGGCTGAGGTGATTGCCAATACGGTTGACGCCGCGAAGGAAAAACACGTTCCGGTGGTGACCGGTGACGAACGCGGGGTCAAGGTTACCGTGGGCAGCGTCGCCCATCCGATGACCGCGGAGCACTACATTGTCTGGATTGAAGTGTTCAATGGCGCCTGGCTCAATCGCAAGTACCTGCGCCCCGGCGAAGCGCCGACGGCCGAATTCTTTGTGCCGTACAAGCGCGGACTGGTGGTGCGCGCCTATTGCAACCTTCACGGCCTCTGGGAAACCACGGTCGAATAACGCAGGCACCCCATGGGGGTGCGGCGCGGCGGCAAACGGTTCGGCTCCGGGCGGGGACGGACCGTTTGTTGCGTTGTCGCCAGGGGTGGAATGGATGAATCGGCGGGGAGAAAGGCAAGTCGGGATGAGTGACGGGTTCAGTGCGGTCAAAGTGGCCGAAAACGTATGGTGGGTGGGGGCGATCGATTGGAATTTGCGGGAATTCCATGGGTATCGCACTCCGCGCGGCAGTACGTACAATGCGTTTCTGGTGATCGACGAGAAGATCACCCTGATCGATACGGTAAAGGCGGGGTTTTTTTCGGAAATGCGTGGCCGTATCGCATCGGTGATCGATCCGTCGCGGATCGATTATATCGTCTCGAATCATGCCGAGATGGACCACTCCGGGGCGTTGCCCCGGGCGATCGAAGAGTTCTCGCCGGAGCAGGTGTTCTGTTCGGTCATGGGCGAGAAGGCGCTGCGGGCGCATTTCGGTACGGCGCTGGCGCTGACCGCGGTCAAGACCGGCGACAGCGTGAAGATCGGCCGCAACGAACTGCACTTCCTCGAAACCCGGATGCTTCACTGGCCGGACAGCATGACCAGCTATCTGACTGCCGAAAAGATTCTGTTTTCGCAGGATGCGTTTGGCATGCACCTCGCCGGCAGCGAGCGTTTCGCCGCCGCGTACGAGGATGCGGTGCTGTATGAGGAGGCGAAGAAATACTTTGCCAATATCCTGCTGCTTCAGGCCCCGAAGGTGGCGGAGTTGCTGGAGGCGCTGCCCGGCGTGTTGCCGGAAATCGCGATGATCGCGCCGGATCACGGTCCGATCTGGCGCGGCGACCAGCATAAGATTCTTGCCTGGTACGGCGAGTTTTCCGCCCAGAAGCCGGAAAAGCGTGCGGTGGTGGTTTACGACACCATGTGGCATTCGACGGAAAAGATGGCCAACGCCATCGCCGACGGGTTGATCGCTTCCGGGGTGCCGACCGAGGTGTTTTCGATCCATGCCGAAGAGCGCAGTGCAATCATGACCAGTGTGCTTGGCGCCGGGCTGCTGGCGGTCGGCGCGCCGACGATCAACAACAATGTTTATCCGTCGCTGGCCGATCTGCTGACCTATATGCGCGGACTCCGGCCCGGAATCGCGCTGGGGGCGGCGTTCGGTTCCTTCGGCTGGAGCGGCGAGGGCGCGAAGCAGGTGGCGGAGTACCTGACCCAGATGAAGATCGAGCAGCCCGAACCGGTGCTGGCGTTCAAATACGTCCCGGATGAAGCGGCGCTGGCCCATTGCCGCGAATACGGCGCCCGGCTGGCGGCCCATCTGAAGGCCAGAATATCCTGATTGCATCACAACCATCCCGAGTCAAAAGAAGGAGCGGAACAATGAAAAAGTATGTATGCGATGTTTGCGGTTATGTCTATGACCCGGCCAATGGCGACCCGGACAACGGCGTGGCGCCGGGCACGAAATGGGAAGACGTCCCGGCGGACTGGGTCTGTCCGGAATGCGGCGCGGGCAAAGACGAATTCTCGCCGCTGGACTGAGTGTGGCCGGTTGAAGAAAAAGCGCGTCCGGATGAAATCCGGACGCGCTTTTTTGATGCCGAAATTCCGAACGGATCAGGATCGTTCATAGCGGGACGGCAGCGGGAAGCGTTCTTCAAGCAGTGGTTTCAAGCCATTCCGGAGCGCCCGGTCGTTGTAGCCGAGATAGAGTTTGTCGGCGGGAAGGCCGGCGACGGCGCAGTCGTTTTCGCAGGTCAGCTTGACCTGGCTCTGCATCACCAGCGGCTTCACGCCGGCGAGGCCGAAATAGAGCGTGTTGATGCAGAACCCGGGCAAGGCGGCATAATCGACGGGAGCGATCAGGCGCAGAAAACGCTGTTTGTCGATCGGCTGCGGCACATGGCTGTCCCAGTTCCAATCCGGCGTCAGGCCCCGGCCGCGGAGGTAGGCGAAGGTGTGGAGCATGCGTCGCTGCCAGCGATTGCGGTCCGAAAAATGGCGGGCGGCGCGATTGTTGGCCACCGGCGGCAGCCGCGCCGCATCGAAGACCCGGAGCGCCAGCTGGTCGTCGCTCCAGAAGAGAAAGCGCTCCGACACTTCCGGCGAACGGCAGGCGAAGAGCAGCTTGGCGAACAGATTGGCGTCTTTGTTGCAGCGGTGCGGATCGCCATGGAGCAGATGGCGGATATTGCGGCACCATTCCGGACGCGTTTCGCAGACCAGGTGAATCCGGCCGACATTGCGCCCGTAAAGGTCGATCGACCGCAGCGCCATGCGCAGTTCGAAGTCGCCGAAAACGCTTTCCGCGCTCAGCGGAATTACGATATCGACGGCCGGATTCACGCTTCGCCTCCGGCCGGGACGGCGGTGAAGGTGATGGTCACATGATAGACGTAACGGTAGCTTGGCGACCCGGTGCTGATGCCGCCGAGAATGGTTTCACGGGCCTCCATCGTGCCGAGCGGATAATTCGGATTGGCCGCCAGCAGCGGGAAGATATAGAGATCGGTCAGGTCGCTGCTGTCGGTTTCGGGTTCGACCGAATTGTGATACTCGAGTTCCGACAGAAGCTGGCCATTGGCGCGGAGTTCCCAGCGCCCCAGTTCGGGATTGCGGCAGACCTGGAAGGTTTGCTGCAGGGCGGAAATCTGGGGATCGCTGCCGTCCTGAATGGCGATGGTCTGGCCGTTCATTACGATCTCGTATCCGGCCGCCGGCGCGGTGTCGGAGGGCGTGAACGAGCCGCCGAGGGTGATGATGCTGCCGTCATGGAGCGGCGGTTCGACGGCCAGCAGGTAGTTGTCGGCGGTATAGTAGTAATCCACCCGGATGCTGGCGGGAAGTACGGTGGATGCGCTGCCGGATGCGCTGTCGGACCCGTCGGGCGGCGGAGTCGAGTTGGAGCGCGAGCCGCTGTTGGAACTCATGGAATCGGAATCGTCCGGCGGGTATTGGCTGTCGGAACATTGGGATTCCGAAGGACTTTCGGAGTCTTCGACGCTTTCGGAATTATCCGGTTCGTAGAAACTGTCCGAGTATTCCTCGGAGTAGCTTTCGCTGTCCGACGGGAAGGGATCGTGCCAGTCGAAACTTTCCGAGGCCGAGGAGGAATCGCTGAACGCTCCGGATTCCAGCGGAATCCACAGCGTGCCGACGCCGTGATGCTGTTGCAGAATTTCAACCTGTCCCGAGGCGCTGGCGACCCGGACGGCGGCGACGACCAGCACGGCGGCGTCCGGGGTGGCCGAGGGAATGGTCGGGGTCACTTCCCAGGAAAAATTCAGATTCACCGTGCCGAGGTAGTCGTCGGTGAAACTGTAGTCGCAGACGTTGTTGGCGGTACGGCTCATTTTGAGCCAGATCCAGCTGTCGGCCGCGATGCTTCTGGCGGGCATGGCGGCGACGGTGGTTTTACGCCAGCGCGGCAGGGAAAAATGGCTGTCCGGATCGTTGCCCGGCGCGATCTCCTGCCAGCGCAGATACAAGGTACCTGCGCTGCTGATTGAAGCCGAATCGGATAAATCGGCGAAGGCGGTGTCGAATACGCCGATTCGGGCTTGAAAATTGTCGCCGAATCCGGTGAACCGGACCGCGGCCTGAAAGTTGCCGCGATAAGCCGGCAGGATGAATTCGGGCATGGCGCTCACGGCGCAGCCGTAATGGTTGTTTTCGATCTGGATGTTTTCGCCTCCGATCAGGGGCGGCGGCGCAAAGCGGCCGGGGAAGCAGGAAATTTTCATGATGTGGCTCCGCGGAAGAAAGCGTGAAAAGTAACAGGATGCCGTATGCGGTCAGACCCAGAAGAGGCTGTTCCATTCGTATTGCGCGGGCGGCTGGCGGTAGATTTTGGTGATTCTGGTCCAGCGCCGGTCGCGCGAATCGGTGAGGTCGTCGACATTCAGATCGACCTTGAGCCAGTTGCCGGTGATGCCGGCGAGGGTGGCGCGGACGACCTTGGCTCCGGCCAGCCAGTTGCGGATGGTGCTGAGATTGCGGCCCGAAGGTCCGGCAAGATAGTTCACGGCGACGACTTCGAGCAGCTTGACGCCCTGATTGATCCAGCGCGGATCGAGCGGAACGGTCGTTACCAGCGGGCATTGCGCGGACGGACTCCAGTTGGCCAGCAGAACATATTGGCCGAGGTAGCTCCAGCAGTAGCCGCATTGCCGGGGCGTGAAACGGATTTCGCCGACCCGGGCGTAAAATTCATTGCGGTCGGGCAGATCGCGGTCGTGCCAGTAGGGGGTGTTGTCGGAGAGGATGGTTTCGGGCAGCCGCGCTTCGAGGGTATACTCGTATTCGCAGTCGGAAACCCGCTCCGGCGTGATCCGGCTGATGATGAAATTTTCCTCCGCCCATTCCGCGGCGCTGGCTCCGAGCTGGTTCTCGAAGATCGCGCGGTCCTGCGCCGTCACCCGCCAGCGTCCGGTCCAGATGATCTCCTTTTCGGCGGTTTCGCTGCTGCCGAAGGCGGCCAGACGTTCGGTGCGCCGGGCTTCGATCAGTTTCAACGCGGCATGGCGGGCCTGCAGCGTGACTTGGGTCCGGTTGCCGGAATGGGCCGGGGCGGTGGCGACATGATGGATGTAGAATCCTTCTCCGGCCCAGGCGGAGGCGTCGGCGTGAATCGCATGGGCGGTCAAAAACTCCGCCAGGGCGGACGGCGTCACCAGCCAGACGCCCTGTTTAAGCGACTCGAATTCGGCGGTGTCTTCGGTGGTGATCTCGCCCTCGGCGCGGACGGCGGTATTGACCGCGGTCAGGTCGATGCGGTAATTGCCGTCGAGTTCGAGCCGGGCTTCGGCGCTTTCGCACACATAGACCCCGCCGTTCCAGTTCAGGCTTTGGCCGATCGCCGGGAGAAAGGTGTTGAAAGCCTCCGCCGGAACCCGGAAACTGTCGTACTGGTACTCCTCAAGATTGGCCCGGCGTTCAAAACGGAAGGCCCCCGGCACCCGGGTCACAGCGCCGAGCCGGGGCAGGCCGGTATAGTGGATTTCGCAACTGCCGGCGTCAATAACCTTGCAATCAACTTTGCCGATGCGGACGGCATGGTCGGGCGTATAGCCGTCGCCGGCGGCATTGGGCACGCGCCAGTCGCCGTTGGCGGCGCCGGCCCAGAGCATGGCGGCGACGGCGAAGTCCCCGTCATCGGCTTCGGCGCACAGCAGCCAGCGCGCCGAGCGGGTGATTTCGCCGTTTTCGGCGACGGTGAATTCCGGCGCGTTCAGACATTGAATCAGCATGGGCATCTCTCCTTGAACAGATGGCAAACACGACAGGTTTACCCCAGGAGGGATGTTGTCAACACAGGAGGTGGGAAACAGTACGAGAACCGGTTATGATTGTTTCCGGGCCGCCGCAAGCGCAAACCCCAGCATCAGCATGGTGCCGAGCATGGAGCTGCCGCCGTAACTCACCAGCGGCAGGGTGATGCCGGTCGGCGGCAGCAACCCCAGATTGACATAGATATGGAGCAGCGCCTGAAACAGAATCATGGCCGCCGCCGCATCGATGTAACTGCGGCGCACCGGGTCGGAACAGAAGCCGCCGAGCCGGAAAAATTGCCAGAACCAGGCCGCGAGCAGAAACACCAGCAAGCCGGCTCCGAATGCGCCCAGCATTTCCGACATGCCGGCGAAAATCGAATCGTTGTGGGAGAGCGGCAGGAAGCCCGCGCTCCAGACCGCCATCTCGCCTTTGACGCCGAACCATTCGCCGCGGGCGATGGCGATGGCGAACTGGCGCTGGTGCCAGCCTGCTCCGGCGGGATCGAAGGAAGAGTCGAAGAAACTCAGAATCCGGCGCAGCATGTAGGGGTGGCGCAGAATGACGCCGCCCATGGAGAGCGCCGCCAAACCGGCCAACCCCCAGAGATAACGCCATCGGATGCGGCAGAAATAGAGCGCGCCGAGACCGCCGGCGGCGAAGACCAGCGCTGTGCCCCAGTCCGGCTGGAGCAGAATCGTCCCGACGAATCCCGCCATCACCGGCAGCGCGGTGACCACCCGGAGCCATTCGGTGCGTTCCGGAGCGGACAGCAGCCGGACCAGCAGCAGCAGGTAAACGCCCTTGACCAGTTCCGAGGGCTGGATCATGACGCTGTGGAATTCATACCAGCCGAGCATGCCGTTGATCCGGATGCCGAACCAGGGCAGCAGCAGCAGCAACCCGAATCCCGCCAGCGCCAGCCATCCGGCGAAGCGGAGCAGAAAGTCGAATGGAACGCGCCACGCGATCATCGCCGCGGCGAAGGCCCCGAGCGCCCAGACCGCCTGACGGGTCAGAAAGTGTTCCCAGTTGCCGGCGGCCGCCAGCGTGCCGTAAACCGCACCCAGCCCCCACAGCATGGTGGCCACGGCCAGCAGCACCACCAGCCAGGAGCGGAACAGAATATTCGATTGCGCTTCATGCCGGTCGATCATGGTTCATGGTTCTCCGGAATATTATTGTAACCGGCGGGCAGGTGGATGTCTTTGCCCGGCTGCGGCGGAGTCAGGATGCGGAAGGTGGCGTCCAGCCAGCGGCCCTGGCGATCAAGCATCACCGTATAGCGGCCCGGCACTCCGCGGAGCATGGCGTTGAATTCGGCCTCGGCGCCGGAAATGCCGGTTTCGGAACCATTTTCCTGCCGGACCTCGCCCGGAAAGATGCCGTCGTCATCGTGGCGCCGTTCCCAGCGCAGAATGGCGTCAAGCTCGGGATAGCGGGTGGAAATCGCATCGGCCAGCTCCAGTTCGTGCATGGTCAAATCGTATTTGATCACCATGCCGGGTTCGAACTTGCGGTCGGCGACGAAATCGGGTCCGAAGGTACGCACTAGGATATTGCGGATTTCGATTTCGCGCGCCGGGGCGGGTGCCGAATCGGGACTGGCGTTCCAGACCAGATCGTAACAGCGTACCGACCAGGCGGCGAGGCGGCCGGAAGCGTCGTAGATGCGTCCCCGGATGGCGCTCAGCTCGCCTTCAAAACGGGCGGCTTTTTCGGCTTCGGCACGGCGGTCGGCGCCTCCTGGACCGGCGAGATAAACCTGCCGCGCGGCGGCAAGCAGCAGCGCCGCCGCCGCGAGACCGAAGAAGATTTTATGCCGGAAGTCCACCAGAATCAATAGTCCTGTCGAAACTTTTCCGGTAAAATACTCCGTTTGGCCGGCAAATGCAAGAGCCGGAGCTGAAAAATCCGGGGAATCGCCGGATGAGTCCCGGATTGGAACCGGAGACGCCCGATAGATTGCCCGGAAAAAACCGTTCCGGCGTATCCGGTGATGGCAGGGGGATGGAAATGCCATGGGGAAACCATTTCCGACCGCCGGATACGACGGGGAGCGGTATGATTCGTTCAGTTCAACGCCGCGGTTTTGCCGCTTTCTATGCTGAAATTCAGCCGGTAAGTGCCGGGCAGCAGCCGGTAGGCGTCCGGCGTGTCGGGGCCGCAGCTGGCGGTGCCGACGCCGCGCTGGAACACATCCAGATGCAGATACCAGCGGGTGCTTTCCGAGAGTTCGTGCCGGTGGCGGGCGGCGAAAAGTTCGGCGTCGCTGTGCGCTTCGAGTGAGAACTCCATCGGCGCGTCGGGAATGAACGTGAGGGCGGTTTTGCCGGAGCCGAGAGTCAGCCGGCGGACCCGGGTGCGGTTGCCGGAGCTTTGCGGCATCAGGTAGTTGCCACCGAGTTCCGCCGCCTTTTGCCGATAGCGTCCCAGCACGGCGGCGGCATCGCGGTCGCGGTAATTTTCGAACGGCCCCATACCGAAATAACCCGCGCTGTCGAACCAGCGGTTCATCGTCCACAACAGCCCGAGCCGGGGCATGTCGGCATATTCGGCCGGCACGATGAAGGTATTTTCGACGCGGAGGTTGCCCGCGCCGTCGCGGCAGAAACGCTGGATATGGACGATATCTTCGACCAGACTGTTGCAACCGGCGTGACGCACGATGGTCACGGCTTGATCTTCACGCTTCACCTCCCGGCTGCGCAGCGCCAGCCGGTCGAAGCCCAATGCCTGAAATCGGTGCAGCGGACGGACCGCCTCCAGCAGACCCGGCAGTTTGAAGCCGTCGTTGTCGACCGGCGCGCGCCAGATCCATAATTCCGGTCCGGATTCGCCGAGCACGGCTTCGCCCCGCTTCCAGACGGAACGGCCGGTGATGCGGTCGATGGACAAATTCAATTCACCGCAGAGAAGTTTGAACCCGCTCGACGATTCCCGCAGCGACCATTGCGACGCTTCGGTTACGGCCGGCGGCGGCGGCAGGGCGACCGGCAGCGTGAACTGCTGATGCGCCGCCACATGTCCGGCCGGAGCGTAGAGGGTCGGCTGTTTGAGCACCGCTTCGAGCAGCAGATGGGTTTCGCGGCCGGGATAACAAGCGAAATCGGGATAATCGATTTTGACCAGTCCGGCGGTTCCAAACTCGGCCGCGACCGGCGGCATGGCGCAGCTGCCGCGCTTGATCGGCCGGCCGTCGACGGTCAGCGTCCAGTTCAGTTTGTAGGCGGCGAAATTGGTAAAATAACGGCGATTTTCCAGCCGGAAAACGCCTTGTTCCGGATCGCAGGCGCTGAAGCGCACCGGCTGCGCGAGGTACTTGTATTCGTAGAGCGCCGGGTGGATGTCGCGTTCCGCGCCGACCAGACCGTCGCAGACGAAGTTGCCGTCGTTGGGCTTGTCGCCGAAATCTCCGCCATAAGCGAGATATTCGCGGCCATCGGCATCGCGTTTCCAGAGGGCATGGTCGCACCATTCCCAGATGAAGCCGCCCTGAAGTCCGTCATAACGGTCGAAGGCATCGAAGTAATCCTTGAGTCCGCCGTTGCTGTTGCCCATCGAGTGGGAATATTCGCACATGATGTAAGGGCGCGGATCGTGAACGGCCGCCTTGCTCCAGTGGATCATGCAGTCGAGTTCGGGATACATGGGACCGACGATGTCGGTCAGTTCGCGGTGGCGCATGGGTTGGGTATCGTGCCAGCCGTTGGAAATCGCGCCTTCGTAATGAAGCAGCCGCGAAGGATCGCGGAAGCGTACGTAACCGGCCATCGCCGCGTGATTGGGTCCGACGCCGGATTCGTTGCCGAGCGACCAGACCAGCACGCAGGCGTGGTTTTTGTCGCGTTCGACCAGGTGGACGGCGCGGTCGAGAAAGGCCGGCGCCCACAGCGGATTGGCGCAGAGATCGTGATAGAAGGCGTGACTTTCGGCGTCGGCCTCGTTCCAGACGTAGAATCCGTACTGATCGCAGAGATCGTAGAATTCCGGGGCATTGGGATAGTGGCTGGTGCGGATGGCGTTGATGTTGAACTGCTTCATCAGCTTCAGGTCGCGCTCGATATGTCCACGGCTTACGGTTCGTCCGGTGTGCGGAGAGCTTTCGTGGCGGTTCACGCCGGTGATCAGCACCGGCTGGCCGTTGATCAACAGCTTCCGTTCCGCAATTTCCACCCGCCGGAAGCCGATTTTGAACGCGGCGTAATCCGCCTCTTCACCGTCGGGCCCCTGAAGCGCGATGCTCAGCGTATAAAGTTGGGGCGTTTCGGCGCTCCACTTCCGGACCTGCGGAATGGCCACTTCGATGGTGCCGCCGGCTTCCCGGCTGCGATGGTAATGATGGTCGCGGGATGCTTTGTCCAATGCGGCGGCGGCGGGAAATTCCCGCATCAGTTTTTTGCCGTCGTAAAGCCGGGCCACGAAGCGCCACGGCACCGTCATGGCGCCCGGCCGGGTCAATGAGGCGACGGCGGTGATTTTGAGCCGCCCGGTGGCATAGTCGTCATCCAGCGTGGCGACGGCGAAAAAGTCCGTCAGCGCATTGCGCGGCACGCCGACGAGATAAACGTCGCGCACGATGCCGCCGTGCCACCACTGATCCTGATCCTCAAGGTAACAGCCGTCCGACCATTTGAGTACCAGAACGCTCAATTGATTGTCGCCGTCGGTCAGAAACGGGGTGAGATCGAATTCGGTCGCATTGCGCGAGCCTTTGGCGAAACCGATCGCATGACCGTTCAGGCGGACCTGAAAATAGCTTTCCACGCCGTCGAAGTGAATTCGAATCCGGCGGTCGCGCCAGGCTTGCGGCAACCGGAACGAACGCCGGTAGAGGCCGGATGGATTGCATTCCGGCACCGCCGGCGGCAGTTCGGGAAACGGCATCTGGACATTGGTATAGTGAGGGTGGTCGTAACCTTGCAGGGTCCACGCTCCGGGAACCGCAATCGTGCTCCAGTCGGCGGCATCGGCATCGAAGTCGGCCTCCGTCAGAGCGGCCGGGTTTTCGGTATAACGGAAGTTCCAATCTCCGTTCAGGCTCAGCTGCCATGGTCCGCGTTCCGGAGTTCCGGCGGCGGCCAGCGCCTCGGCTTCGGTGTCGTAATGAAAAAATGTGGCATGCGCCGGCAAACGGCCGGCGCCCGGCGCATCGGGGCTGCAGTGGAGCAGCGAACTGAGATTTTTCATAATTTTCTCCGATGTTTTTTGATTTTCTGGTATTCTTATCCTATAGTATAACATATTTTCTGCCAATCGACAATATTGTTTATGGTATAAATGAATGTGTAAAATGGTAATATTATGAATGGGTTCGATCTGAGTCGCTGTCCCGTGTTTCCGGGTTTTTCCGGGTTCAGTCATGTGGTGACGTTCCGCACCATGGGGGAGGGCAATTCCCGCGAGGGCTTGGGGGCCGGATTTCTGCATAAGAATCGTCATATCGACATGCAGGATCTGCGTTTTCCGAACTTCGTGCTGGTGCTGGTGCTGCGCGGCAGCGGCGTTTATATCGATGCCGACGGCCAGGAATATCGCCTTGGCCGGGGCAGCACCTTCATCCGGCTGCCGGGCATCGTTCACTCCAATTACGTGGACGAGGATTCCGGTTATGTGGAGCTTTATCTGGAACTGGGGCCGCGGCTTTACGCGGCATTGAGTGAAATGAACATTCTGAAATCGGCTCCGCCGGTGCACCGGATCGAACTGGATGACGGTGATTCGCTGTCGGAACGGGTGTGGCGGCTGATGTACCGGCTGCATGTGATCGACGAATCGAAACTGCCGGAATGCACGGCGGAAATGATTGCCCTGCTGGGAGAAATCCGCAATCGGAGCAGCGCGGCGGGCAAGGGCCGGAAACACACGGAACTGGTCGATATGGCCTGCCGGCTGTTGGGTGAGGAGCTTGACCGGCCCTGTTCGTTGCAGAAATTCTGCCGGCTGCATTCCGTTGGATACGAGAATTTCCGGAAGATCTTCCGGGCGCAGACCGGCGTGTCGCCGTGGCGTTACCGGATTCGCCGCCGGATGGAGGCGGCGTCCATGCTGCTGCGCAACGACGAATTGACGCTGAGCGACATCGCCGTCCGGCTGGGGTACCATTCGCCGTATGAATTTTCGGCGCAATTCAAGCGCGAAGTCGGCGTTTCGCCGCTTCATTTCCGCCAGGGGGCATAGATATTTTCACACGCCGTCGGCGAAGAATACGCCGTCGCCCCGGGCAAAGGCGGCCGCCTGCCGGAGATAGGTTTTCAGATTGGCGTTCCGGTCGGAAAGGCAAGGTGTCAGCCAGACATAAGGTTTGCCCGGCGCCGCCGTCCGGGCGATCGACGTGGCCGGATTGGGGCCGCGGCAGCTGTTGAAATCCATGCCCGGTTTTCGGATGGTCAGCGCCCGGCGCATGGCGTCGTCGGCGCTGACCGCCTCCGGCCGTTCGATGCTGTCTAAGCCCCGGTTCCCGGGGCGCCAGCAAACGCTCTTTCAAATTGTAAGAACCGTCGTTCCAGACGTTCAGGCCGTAGTCGGCCACAATCGTCCATGCTTGAGGCGACGCCGGGAAACGGTCTGCGGCGAAAACTGCTGATAAAAATAGCAAAATGGCAATAGCATCGAGTGGCGTGGGCAAACAAAAAGGATGATTGGTGAAATAACCCATGGCGGCATAAAAAATCGAAAAGTGCTGAAATAAGCGCGAAAAGTCAAGGTTGGCCCCGGCTTTTTCCATTATATTTGCATCAGTGCAAATCAAGGTGGAAATATGGGTCCGAACAAAATCGACGTCAATGCCGCAAATCCGGATGCCGTTCTTCCCGGATGGGAACGAATGTGGTCCGATCCTCCCGCCGTATACCGTCCCGCTCCGTTCTGGAGCTGGAACGACCGGCTGGAACCGGAAGAACTCAAAAAGCAGATTTACGCCATGCGCGACGCCGGGCTGGGCGGCTTTTTCATGCACGCCCGCGGCGGTTTGAGAACGCCGTTTCAGAGCGAAGAATGGCTCGGCGCCGTCAAAACCGCCATTGCCGCCGCCGCCGAAACCGGTCTCCGGCCGTGGCTTTACGATGAAAACGGCTGGCCGAGCGGCTTCGGCGACGGCCGCGTCAACGGCCGCGGGCCGCAATTCCAGCAGAAAATTCTGCGTTTCGGCAAAATCGCAGGCAGGATTGCGGACATTCCCGGATTGCTGGCGCTTTTCGACGCTTCCGGCCGCCGGATTGCGGCGGCCGAAGCCGAGAGCCTCGTTTCCGGCGACGGCCTCTCGGCGGTATGGTATGAACTCAATCCTTCTTACATCGACGTGCTTGATCCGGCGGCAGTCGATGCATTCCTCGCCTGCGGCTATGAATTTTACCGCGAGCGTCTGACCGGCGGCGAATGGCGGCTGCTGGCCGGATTTTTCACCGACGAACCGCAGATGGCATTTGCCGGCGTCGTCTGGGACCCGATACTGCCGGAGCTCTATCGCCAGGCGTACGGCGAAGAATTGCTGCCGCTGCTGCCGGAGCTTTTTCAGCCTTGCGGCAACTATCGGCGCACCCGCTTCCGCTTCTGGTCGCTGGTGACCGGGCGGTTCGCCGAAAATTATCAGAAACGGCTGTTCGACTGGTGTCGAGAGTCCGGGATTCAGATTACCGGCCATCATCTGTGGGAGGAAACGCTCCACGAACAGATCGCGCCCAACGGCGCGGCCATGCCGCATTATCTCTATTATCACATTCCCGGCATCGACTGGCTCGGCCGCGACATCGATTCGGTTGTCGCGCCGGTCCAGCTGAGTTCGGCGGCGGCGCAAGGCGGCCGGCGCCGACTGCTTTCGGAGTCGCTCGGGGCCTGCGGCTGGGGAGTGAATTTCGATGCCATGCGCCGCGTGGTGCAGTGGCAATTGCTGCGCGGGGTCAATTTTTTCTGCTGGCATCTGAGCTCCTACAGTTTGCGCGGCTTGCGCAAACGCGATTATCCGGCGTCGTTTTCGCCGCAGCAGCCATGGTGGCCGCTTTTCCGCAGCTTCAATGACCGCGTCGCCCGGCTGTCGCTGCTGATGGCCGAAACCGATCCGGTCGCCGAGGTCGCCATCATCCATCCCGTTCAGAGCGCCTGGCTGCATTTCGACGGCGGCGCCGACCCCCGGGCCCGGAATCGCCGCCATATGGAAAATCTGACGCGTCTTTCCGCCGCGTTCGACCGTGCCGGGATCGGTTACCATTATGCCGAAGCCATGACCATGGAGCGCCTTGATTGTGTTGTCGAATCAGGTGTGCTGATCATCGGTCAATGCCGCTATTCCACCGTGGCGGTGCCGGGAATCGAAACCCTTTCCCGCCGGCAATGGACGCTGCTCCGGGATTTCGCCGCCGGCGGCGGGCAAATCATGGCCTTGGGAGCACGCAGAGAAAATACACCGGTTATTCTGGACGGCGATGATACGCTGCCGGTCGCGTTGCCGGAGGAAACGCGCTTTTTCACGACGCCCGAGGAACTCGCGGCGGCGGCGATGTCGGAATTGTCCATAATTGGCGCGGTGCGTTCCGGCACTCCCGAATCCGGCCGGAAGCAATGGGCAAGCCAATTGCCGGATATCGGCCGCTGCCGCCGCCGGAACGCGGCAGACGGAAGCGGTGAGTTCTTTTATTTCGTTAATTTCAATGCCGAAGAAACCCTCGACTTTGAAAGCGATCTTCCCGCCGCCGGCTTGCGCCGGTTCGACCCGGCGACCGGCGCGGTCACGCCCTTTGCCGCGCTGCCGGTTGCTCCGAATGTGCTGCGCATCCGCGTCATGCTGCCGCCGGGAGGGGAACTCGTACTGGGTTCGGGGGGGGCTCGGTCAGGCGCACTGCCGGTGGTGGCGGTCGAATCCGGTCGCGTCCGGCGTACGATGATACTGGACGATGCCGGATGGACGGTCGCGGAAGCGGTGGCAAACTTTTTACCGCTGGATTATTGCCGCCTGTCGCATGAGGGCGCGCCGAAGTCGGAATTGATGCCGGTGATTTCGGTTCAGGAGCGGCTGATGAAAACCGAACGTGATCTGATGGCGACGCTCGAATTCACCTTCCGCGCGGCGCCTTCGCTGCCGTCCGCGACAAAGCTTGCGGTCATTCTCGAAGACCCGGAGCGCTACCGGATTGCGCTGAATCGGATGCCGATCGACAGTCAGGCTTCCGGTGCCGTCATCGATTCGTCCTGGCGGCAGGTCGACCTCGGTGCTCACTGGCGATACGGTGAGAACACGCTTCGGCTCGAAACGCCGTACCGCCAGTCGGCGACGGTGCGTGAGCGCTACCGGCTGGCCGGGCGCTACGAGGCCGAGCGCAATCGGTTCTATTACGACAGTGAAATCGAAACCCCGATTCTCTATGGCCATTTCGGAATTGGCGGCGGACATTTTACCGCATTGCCGGATGCGGCATGGCGTCTGGACGGGGAATGCACATTGACCCGGCCGCCGAAATGTCTCCATCTGTCCGCGCCGGAATGTGACGGCCTGCCGTTTTTCGCCGGAACGCTGCGCCTGCGCAAGACATTTCAGTGGACCGGAGCGCCGCCGGAAACGCTCCGGCTGAGCTGCCGTCGCCGCCATGCTCATGCCGCGGGCGTCAGGCTCAACGGCCGCGATTGCGGCTTTCTGCTCTATCGTGGCGACAGCGTCGAGCTGGCGCCATGCCTGAAACCGGGACAAAATGTACTTGAGCTGGAATTGGTCACTTCGCTGCGCAATCTGCTGGGGCCGTTTCACAGTGCCGGAGGTGACCTGGCGTGGGTCGGGCCGGCCTGTTTTTTCCGCGAACCGGGGATCTTCGTGCGTCAGCCGCTGCCATGGGACGATGGTTATGTATTGGCGCGGACCGGTCTGGAGGAGGTGGTGTTGGAATGGCCGGAATAAAAAAATCTGAAAATGCTAATTTTGGCTCCAAAAGTTAAGGTTGAAAGCATGAAATTATAGTATAATTGGGAGTGACCCGCCGAAAATTTCTGTTTGTTTTCGGATTCCAGTGAAAAAAATCAATGGCGGGATCAAGAGCCGCGAACAAATTCAACATTTTCCAAGCCCAATACGAAAGGACTGAATCATGATCAGAAAGCTTATGCCGGATCGTCGCTTTACTTTGATAGAACTCCTCGTGGTGATCGCCATCATCGCCATTCTCGCCGCTATGCTGCTGCCGGCTTTGAGCGCGGCGCGCGAACGCGCCCGGCTGGCCAGTTGCACCAACAAACTCAAACAGATCGGTCTGGCCCAGCTCATGTACAGCGGCGGCCACAAAGACTATATCGCCAACGCCTATGTCGGCACCACTCATATTTGCCGGGTGGCCAGTTTCGTCTGGGACAATACCGATGCCTATGTCAACTCCGTGCGTCCGTTCAATCTGCTCTATCTGAGCGGTTCCTTCGGCGACGCTCCCAAGGATACCGACAAGGTTACCCGGAGCGAAGCGGAACGCTATGTCGGATGCCCCTCCGACAAGGTCAATTTCGGCTACGACATGGGCAACAACATCGCCGGTCAGAGTTATGCCATGCTCTGTCACAATCCGGATGAAGCCGAAAGCAATTTCGGCGACCGTGCGCGCTCGCGTCAGCTTGTCGGCCGCGACCACCCCGGCTATGTCATCGGTTATGATTTGACCGGCGGTCCCGTCGCGTGGCCGAGCGAAGGCATCAACCACCCGTCGAGCATCAATCTGCTCTTCCTCGGCGGTCATGTCGAAGGCAAGCCCATGACCGCGGCCGAAGCCACCGCTTTCGGCAATCTGTGGGAAGCCGTGCCCAAAAAGTATGATGCCGATGCCCAGTGATCATTCAACGGCGTTCCCGCATGCCGCCTTCATTACGAAACAATTGGGATTTTGCTGCATGAAACGATTTTTTGAATTCGGAAAAACCGGTGCCTTTTTTCTGGCGCTGGCCCTGATGCTCTGTCTTGCCCGGCGGAGCGAGGCGGGCGTGATTCTTGCCGACGCCTCCGGCAACCGGACTCAGGTGCTGGTCGCCGACGACGCCCCGGAGAGCGTGGTCAAACTGGCGGACTTCCTGTCCGCGCAGGCGGCTCAAATCACCGGTCAGTCCTTTCAGGTCAACCGCGAGCGCGACGCGGCGGCGGCCTGGCCGGTCAAGCTTTACTTCGGCGCCACCCGCACGGCCGGGCCGTATCGGGCGAAACTCGACGGTTTGAACCGCGACGGATTCCTGATCCTGACTCCGGAAACGGACAAGGTGATCGTCGCCGGCAACAGTGAGCCGGCGCTCTATTGCGCCGTATTCCGGCTGCTGGAACTCTGCGGCGTCCGGTTTCTGATGCCGGGGGACGACGGGACGGTCTACCCCGCCGACCGCAAGCTGGAACTCCCGGACACGAACCTCGTGACCGCGCCGGCATTCGAATCGCGGCTCCTGAGCTGGGGCGCCACTCCGCAAAAAGCGATGTGGTATGATTGGGCGGCGAAACTCGGGATGATCGAGCGCGTCGCGTTTCATCACAACCTCAACAACGTGCTGCCGCCGTCGCAGTATCTGGCCGCCCATCCGGAATTTTACGCCGAGCGCCGCGGCGTCCGGGTGCGTCCGGTTTCGGATGACGACACCGCGAGCTGGCAGCTCTGTTTCACCGCGCCGGGCTCGGCCGATGTCGCGGCGGAGCGGATCAAGGCGTTCTTCGCCGCCCATCCCGAAGTCGAATCCTTTTCGCTCGGGGTCAACGACAGCTACGATCACTGCGAATGCGCCGCCTGTGCCAGGCTCAACGGCAACCGGCTCAACTCCACCCAGGTTCGCCACGCTTCCGAAAGTTACTACCGCTGGTGCAATGCCGTGGCCGAAAAGGTCACCGCCGCATATCCCGACAAGCGTTTCGGTCTGCTCGCCTATGACGGCGTGCTCGATCCGCCGGATGGCGTCAAGCTGCATCCGGCGCTGATTCCCTACATCACCGTCGACCGTTACATGTGGCTCGACCCGCAGCGCGCCGCCGCCGGTCTGGCGCATCAGCAAGCATGGGAAAATCAGGGGGTCACGCTGGGGTATTACGATTACGTCTACGGCGAAGCCTATATTGCGCCGCGCCTTTATTTTCATCACTGGCAGAAGGTTCTGCAGAATGCCTCCGCCCGCGGCGTGAAGCACTTCTACGCCGAAGCCTACTCTTCGGCCGACTGGGCCGAAGGACCGTGGCTGTATGTGACGTTGAAGCTGCTCTGGGATCCGTCGGCCGATGTCGACGCGCTGCTTTCCGACTGGTGTCAGGCGGCGGTCGGCCCCGCCGCCGCCCCGGCGCTGCTCCGGTATTACGCCAACTGGGAAAAATTCTGGACTTCCGATGCGCTGCAGAGCGCCTGGTTCCAGAAGCTCGGCATCTATGTCTACATGGATTTCTCGTCGCGCGGCTACCTCGACCGGCTTGACGAATCGGTGCTGACCGCGCAATCCGCGCTGCTGGATGAAATTGTGGCCAAAAGCAATTCGCCGCAGCGCGCTGGGCGGATCAAGGCCGCATTCGACTCCCGGCTGGCGCAGATCCGAAGTTATCTGGCCAACCGCAAGAACCTGACCCGACATTATGCCCCGGCCAAAATCATTTGCGCCGACGGTTTTTCCGGCGGCACGGGCACCTGGGGCCACTGGCAGCGCGACAACAGCGCGGGCGTTTTCGCCGCCGATGCCAGGGGCGGTCATCATGCGCCGGGTTCGCTGGTGATCCGGCCCGAAGGGTCCGGCAAACAACCGATGTGTTTTTACAACAATTTTCCCGTCGTCGCCGGGAAATATTACGAAGTCGGCGTCTGGACCAGATTGGACCATTTTCCCGTCGACGGACAGGTGATGCTGGAGGTCAAATATCAGGCCGGCGACGAATGGCTTGACGAAATCTACGCCGTAACCGTGCCCGCCGATGCCGCACGGCAGGATTGGCAGGAACTCAAGGCTTATGTGACCCCGCCGGCCATTCCCGTCGCCCCCGGCAAGCCGCTTACCATCCGAATCCATCTGAGGGTCAACAACGCCGCCGCCGGAGCCGTCTTCTGGGACGACTTCAGACTTGGAGAAACGACGGTCACGCCGTAACTTGCGGATATCGGTGGGACCATTCTTCGGCTCCGGCGCATGAGAAACGCGCCGGGGCCGGTTTTATTTTCCGCGCCGGGGGCTGGCCTCGGCGTTTCGGTCGCGCGGCCCGTCGACGGCGAGGTCGGCGGCGCTTTCCTGAAGCAGCCGCTGCTGTTCGCCGGCATCAAGCCCGGCGAAGCGGCTGGGCGTCATGCCGAACCGGAGATGAAATTGACGGGTGAAATAATTGCTGTCGCTGAAGCCCGAACGCAGGGCCACCGCGCTGATCGGCAGCGATTTCTCCAGCAGCAGGGTCATGGCATGGCGCAACCGGAGATTGATCAGATAGTCGATCGCGCTGACTCCGGTCACGGCGCGGAATTTTTTGCGGAAAACGCTGACCGACATCGCGAATTTCGCCGCCAGCTCGGCGAGCGAGACATCCGCGGTGAAGTGATGGTCGAGATAATCGACGATCCGGCTGACGGCGTAGGCGTTGCGCATCCGCGCGCCCGGCTGGCCGTCGACCACGCAATGGCGGCAGACGGTCAGCAGGAGTTCGAGCGCGTGGGCCGCGAGATCGACCCGTTCGCCGGGTTGTTCGGGATGTTCGACCAGCTGCCACATGGTGTGACAGCGCGCGATCAGCCGCGGCAGCCATGCCGGATCGAGTTCAAGCGCGCCGCCATTTTTCATGAACAGCAGCGAACCGCCCGGCAGCGCCAGCAGATCCCGCCGGTAGAGGTCCAGAAACCAGGCCTGAAACAGGATGTTGTAAATTACGAACTCTCTGGCGTCGCGGTAGTAATGGCGGCTTCCCGGAGGAATCAGAAACGTCATCCCGGCGGCGACCGGAGCGGCTTCACCATCGGCCACATGTTCGGCGCTGCCTTCGGCGACGATGACCAGTTCATACCAGCCGTTGTGGGAATGCTCGGCGGGCAGGTTGTCGGGGAGGTGGCGCTGCGGACCGTTGAGCCAGATGTAGTGGTCGGAGCGCGCAATGAGATAATCATGGGGTTTGAACGGATCGAAACGCGCTCCCGGTGCCGGAGCGCCGGAGCGGCCGTCCGCCATGTCGTGACCTGGCATGATGAAATCCTTTCCGTCTCCGGTTGATTGCGAATCGATGAAATCCTTTCATATCATATCACGTTTCCGGCATTTTGCAAGTTTTCGCAGCCGGCTCCGGACGTCAGTCCGGTTCCGTCCGCGAGGGCAAAGTCAATCGATGTTCAGGACAATGACGCCTCCCGGCGTAGTCAGGCGCAGTTCGGCCCGGCCCAGAAATTCACGCCGCGGCCGGGCTTCATAGGTTTTCCAACCCGGCTCCAGCGGACGCAGTCCCCAGAGGTGACGTACGATCAGATTAGCCGGTGACGCTCCCCACGGATGGGCCCGGCTCATATTGTTTTTGCCGCCGTCGCCAAGCCAGGTTTCGGTGGTGACGGTGGCGCCGTCGTCGAGCATGGCGAACCAGAATTGCTTTTCATCCAGCATCAATTTCAAAGCGGCTTCCGGGCGGCCGTAACGGAAAAGCACATCAAGCAGGAACTGTGCGCTGAACAGACTGCAATTCATGCCTTGGGCTTCCACGAAATCCAATACCGTTTCAACCTGTTCCTCGGGTACTACACCGCACCACAAGGCCCAGAAATTGGCATGCAATGTGGCGTGGTTCGAACCCGCGCTGTCGCGGTAGATGCCGCGATCGACATCGAAGCATTCGCGCTGGATGGCCTCGCGCATCGCCGCGGCGAGTGCGGCGAAACGTTTGCGGTCGGCTTCGCGGCCAAGATGGCCGGCGAGTTCTTCAAGCAGCCGGAAATTATGATGGATCAGGCAATTGGGGACAGTGCAGCCGGTTTCGTCGATGACATAGCCGTCGCGGGTCGGCGGCGGCCAGTCGATGATGATTTCATAGGGAAATTTGCGGACCGGCAGCGCCTGTTGGCAAAGCTCCACGAAGGCGGATTGCTTCACCAGCGTATCGAAGTGCCGGGCCAGAAAATCGCGGTCGCCGGTGTGGTAATAAAATTCATGAAACAGGGGAATCATCATTTGATACCACTCGCATGGCCAGGTGTGGTGTCCGAGCAGGTATTCCAGCGTCCGGCGGGCGATCGCCACCCCGCCGCCGACGGCGAAGCTGGTCCGCATCGTGATGTAGGAATCGGCTTCATACGCGATGCGTTCGCGGCTGAAGCAGTCGGTGAAAAGGTCCATGCCGGTGGCTTTGATCGAATACTTGCAGAAATCCCACAGCCGTTGCAGTTTCGGGTCCGAGGTCGAGAATTGCGCCGCCGCATCGTCGAACGGCGCCCGGACGCTCCAGTGCGCAATCGCTTCCGGGGGCAGGGCGTCGTGATAGCCGAGCAGCTCGGCATAACGGAAAATGCGCAGGCCGAAGTGCTGGAGCTTTTGGCGTCCGGGGCGGAAATTCCAGCGTTCCTGATAACAGTTGCCGGTGCGCATCTGATAGCGCACCCTGTCGGGTTGCAGCAGCTCTTCGCCCAACCGTACTTCCACCGCGCCGCCGGCGGCCGGGCCCGCAAGGCGGAGGCCGCCGATGGCTTCGCGGCCGAAGTCGATCAGATAGTGTCCATCACCGAGCTTCTCGATCCGTTGTGGCGCAATCGCTTCATATTGATAATTATATTCGGCGGCGGCGACAGGCACGGAAGCGGCCGCCGGGCGGCACGGCGTCCACTCCGCATCAGGCGAATATCCGGGCAGCATCCAGTCGACTGCAACGCGGTTGCCGTCGATATGCTCGAAATATTCGCCCGGGCCGGGATCGCCTTTGAAGAAATTGTACAGCCAGGCCGCTTCCCAGCAGACCGGCCGATAAATTTTTTCGGCGTCAAGTTCCAGAAAGCCGTCGCCGCTGTCGAACCGTTGGGCCGTGCCGTCGAGATAGTCGACACGCCATTCCAGCGCCGCGCCGAGCTCTTCGCCGCGCAGCATCAGCGCCAGCACATGGGTTCCGGCGGCGGCGGCGTTGAGGTCGAGGGGGAAGACGTGTTCGCAGCGCATGGTGTCGTCGGCCTGGCGCAGAGGGCCCAGACCGAACTCCCGCCCGTCGAAAAAAAGCCGGAACTTGACGAAACTGCCGCCGATCAGCCAATTGCCGTCGGCGCCGTCGCCGCGCAGCGGCAGCCACGATTCGCGGCTGTAACGATGACGGTCGGCGACGATTTTGACGGTCAGCCGGGCGGCGCCGGGGCGGATGGGGAAAAGCCGGCGGCAGAACTTCTCGCCGACTCCCCCGATGAAATATCTGGTCTTGTTCAAGATGTGTTGTCCTTGGAAGCTGCTAAAATTCCTGCGCGACCGCGCCGACTTGCTGCGGATCGAGTTTCAAAACGATGACGGCCTGGCCGTCGACGATCTCCGGGGTGAGTTCCCGGTCGTTCCATAAGTCGCGGTAGCGCGCGCCGTCACGATGCGGAATGGCCAGTACCGGTTTTTCGATGGTGGCTGCGGTGGCGTTGCAGAGCGTCCACAGGGTGCGGTTGCGGCCGGGAAACCGATTGGCGTAGACTCCACCGGCGAGGGTCTGCACCCGGGGCGCAGGCGTCTCGGACAGGAAACAGTCGCTGTAGGCGTCTTTGATTTTGAGCGCCCGGTTGATGCGTTCGCGGAGTCGGCTTTCATGAAGAAACCAGGTGTCTTCATGGAATACGTCGCCGTTGAAAAAGGCGTAATCCACCTGTGAGGGCTTGTTGCCCGCCTCGATGCCGACCGGCAGCGCAAACAGTTTATATCGGGGCAGCAGGTAGCGCACCACGGCGAACGGCGGTTCGAATTCCGTGAGGTTGGTGCGGTCGGGAATGTCGCAGACCGGACCGAAATACTCCTGAAGCTCCATGAAGTAATAGGAGATGAAGCCGTCGCTGTACATCGAGGTCGTGTCCGGCAGTCCGTATTCGGTCCAGACCGCCACGTCTTCCGGCAACGCCGCGCGCAGTCCGGACAGGAATTTGAGGTCGCCTTTGATCGAATTCGACGGCACTTCATGGCCGTGGTCGGGAGAATAGCATTTGGTACCGTTGAAACTGCTGATAACATCGCTGTAAAGAATCTTCGCGCCGGTGTCGCGCATCAGTTTGGCCAGGTCCTGCACCGCGTAATCAATCCAGCGGTCGGAATTGAGACAGGTGTAGGTTTCGGTCGCGTTGACCAGCGGTGCGCCGTTGGGATAGGCCAGAGCCACCGCTGCCGTCGGCAACGTGCCGCCGGGAATGTCCGCATTCATATAACGGTCGCTGATGGTGTAAAGTGAAACCGGAATGCCCAGATCCTCCTGATAGTGCCGGATCGCCTCCCGGAACGATTCCAGACCGCCGGACTGGGCGTAAAACGGCGCACTGGACCAGTTGCCGTACTGGAAGCGGTTCTCGGCGTCGCTGAAACTCCACCAGAGGTGGACGAAGTCGAGCTTGCGCCCGAGATTTTTGATCTCGAATTGATTGACCTCGTCGATATACCAGGTTTTCTTGTCCTTGCTCAGAAGCGGCGGAATATGGTAATAACGCCAGGCCAGAGTATGGGTGGTGTGGTAGCAGCTGTTGACCATGGTCTTCAGGAAATAATCGTGATTCTGGGCGTGCTGCGGATGATAGAAGTCGGCCAGAAAATCGCGGTAAATCGCCGTGGCCGTGTGCCAGTCCCCGCCGTGGGGCTGCCAGGTAACGGTCGGCAGCGGACGTTCCGCTCCCGGTTTCAGTACGGCGAAGGGTTCCTGAAGGACGATGTCGCCGTTCAGGCCGCGGTCATTTCGGGCGGCCAGAAATTCAAGTTTGGCATGATCGCGATTGTCGACCATCAGCATCAGTCCGCGCGCCAGAGCCGAATTGAAGAAATCGAAATACTGATGCATGAATTCCTGTCCGTAGGCGGCGCGATAGGTTGCATTGCGGCCGCTGACTTCGGATCGGAAACGCGGGAAAAAAATCTGATCTTGACGGGTGCCGTCCAGCGCCAGATCGCGCATCGCTCCCGGTGCGACCCGAAGATTGAGTTCCTTGCTGCTGCGATTGGCGACGCTGCCGCTCCATTCGATGCCGCCGAAGCGGTTGGGCCGAAGCCCCAGCCGGATGATGATGTGGCGCAGAATTTCGCCGTTGCCCTGAAGCGTCAGGGTCGCGGCGCCATCGCGGATGGCGGCGTCGGTTACGGTGAAATTGCGTCCGGTATAGGAGTCGTTGCCGACTCGGACCGCGAGGCCGGAGGCGGGCGCCGCCTTGCCGTCGGGCAGGTGGCGCAGCGTGAAGCCGTCGGCAAGATCGAATTCGAATTGATTGACTGTCAGAATATGATCGTTCAGCGTCAGCCGGACCGGCTGTTCCGGCAAAGGCTGCGCCTCCAGTTCGAGTTTGGGTTCCGGTTGGAGCAGGGCGGCGAATTCCGGAGTTGCGGCGCCGACGGTCACTGCCGCGAGGAGCAGATCGACCTTGAAGCTGTAGAAGTGCAGCGTGACCTGCGTCAGCGTTTTGCGGGGATCAAGTGCCACCGCATAAACTCCGGAACTGCGCCCGGAAATATAAAAGGCGCGATTTTCCAGCGAGTAGGGGAAGGCCTTGGCGGCGGTGCCGTCGGCGTATTGGAGCTCGACGGTCAGATTTTCCATGTCGTCCAATCGCAACGGGCGGTTGGGCAGCGCATACAGCGCCTGCGCCGGATTGGTGTCGCTCAGCAGCAGGAAATAGAGCGCGGCGCCGCGCTGATTGACCGGCACGACGATGGCATCCTCCCGGGAAAATGGCGCGAGATACTGCCTGGAGGCGGTTTCTCCGAGAAACGGAATGCGTTCCTGGTTTTTGCGGTCGTCAAAGGGCGGTTTGACCAGATTGGAACGACCGGCTGCGAGGCGGAAGGGAATGCCCTCGAGCTGAATTTCCGGTTGGGAAAAATCGAGG
The DNA here is from genome assembly GCA_036677805.1 of Victivallaceae bacterium. GTDB lineage: Bacteria > Verrucomicrobiota > Lentisphaeria > Victivallales > Victivallaceae > SIG78. The sequence continues at coordinate 393,487 of JAVBVS010000024.1, forward strand.
ATGCGGTCCTGTAGAATACCATATCGGTCGAGCGTGGCGGCGTAAAGGCCGGCGGCATCGGCATTGCAGAGACCGTCCAGGGCAATGGCCTGAAATTTGCCGTCGGCGGGAAACGCCGCATGGCAGTCGCTTTGCGGCAGCGCCGCATCAAATGCGATATCGGCGATTGCCAGGGTTGCCTGCGAGAAGCGGGTCCTGAGCTGTACGGCGATTTCGCCCGCCACCATATTGGCCGGCAATTTGCCGGTCACGGTATGAAATTGACTGTCGTCGAAGGCGGTTGCGGTATTGAGCATGTCTACTACCACCGGCTGGCCGGCGTTGTCCCTGCCGCGCAATTGGACAATTCCTTCCACCGGCGCTTTGCGCATGATGCCGGTGGCGCGGTAGCGGAGGGTGTAGTAACGGAATCCGTCAAGTTTCAAGGGCGGAGTCAGATTTTTGACCCAGCGCATGGCGTGCGGAATTCCGGCTTCGCCGTTGACGGTGAATGTTACCGCCGCGGCGGTTTCGGCGACGGTCCACGGCGCGACCGTGATCAGTTTTTCGCCGTCATGATATCGTCTTTCCGGCGGGACTTCCGCGCTCGGGACGGAGCCGGCGTCGGCGACATATCCGGTCCGGAACCGGAATCGGTCCGCCGCAAAAGGCGCGGCTGCGGCGGTGTCCGCGGCTTTGGGCGTGCCGACATAAAGGTCCTTGAGCAGCAGTTCTCCCGGATTGGTGAGATCGACCCGGACCCGCAGTTTGACCGAACCTTCCGGCACTTTGAATTCACCGGAAATAGTATGCCATTGATCGGTGACGGCAGTGTTGTGGAGAATATGGGTTACGACCTGCGGTTTGCCGGCGGCGTCAAAACTGAAGATTTCGATGCCGATCTGGGGCCGGTCGGCGAATTGGGAATGCTTGAGGCTGACGCTGGCCTGATACGGTCCCCCCGGCGGCAGCGAGAGTTCGGGCCGAAGCTCCCATGAAGCGTAGTTGTTGTCGGCATTTCGGCAACGGAGGCCGAGAATGCCGTCGGGACTGCCGGCGTAACTCACGAATCCGGTGTAATTGTCCGGCGCGGTGGTGGAAAAAACGTAACCGTTCGGGGCCGTTTTGCCGGGGGCGACGGTCACCTCCTTGAGTCCGATCAGGCCGGAAGTATTGTCCTCGGCGCCGCATATGACGGCGGTCGCCGCCGCCATGGCGAACAGCGTCCGGCGGGAGGTGGAATGTCGAGAAAAATATGGCATCATCAAATGATCTCCGGTAAAAAAATCAAGATTTTCGGATTGTGCGAATACGGCGGCCTCAGCGCAGTTTGACCGAAGCGCCGTTGCTGTCATAGCCGTAAACCGCGGCGTTCGGAACCTCGGCAATGGCGGTCAGCGCCACCAGATCGCCGGCCTGGCATCCTTGGGCGTGACCGTCGGCATAGAAACCGTTGGCGACTTTGCCGTGGCGCATGTGATAGGTGTAGCTGGAACCATGGGAAACGACGGTCGGATATTGCGATTTCATACCGCCATGGTAGGAATCGAAGAGCAAGCCGAATTGGGACGGACTGGTCTTGTCGATCATGATGAAGGTTTCGCCGTAGGCTCCGGCGCCGCGGATGGCCGAGCCTTTGGGCAGGCTGGTGGTGTCGAAGACCATGCCGTAGGTCTGATTCTCCTTTTCCAGGGTTGTGGATTCATTGAACGGCATGCTCGGGCAGCGCGCCACGGAGTCGGAGCGTTGGTAGATCAGTTCCTTCATGAACGGATTGTTCCGATAGCCGACATTGAGCGAGTACCACGAACCGCAGGCGTAGCTCGGTCCGACAATGATCTGCTGATTGTCATCGGCGTAGAACAGAAAGGCCATGCCGATGCCTTTCAGATTGTTGAGGCAAGCCGTGGCGCGGGCGCGTTCGCGTGCCGCGCTCAGCGCCGGCAGCAGCATGGCGGCCAGGATGGCGATGATGGCGATTACGACGAGAAGTTCGATCAATGTGAAACGTCTGCTCATTTTTCTCCTCCTTGAAAGGTGTTTGATACTGATTTCTGCATTCGACGGATTGCCAAGACGGTGCGCCGGGTCCCGGCCTCGCGGGACTGCCGGAAGCCGGGACGCGGTACATGCCAGGTGGTCCGATGGTTTCATTGCCGGTTCCCTGTTTTTTATTTAGTCGACCAACTTTGGTATCACAATTTTCCCGTCTTCTCCGACTGCGGAACTCGAAAAATTCGGCTTGCCGATTTCGCATGGGGCAAGATCACCCCATGCGGGCGGCGGCAAACACCTGGGCTGCGGCACAACTTTCGCGTTGCAGCAAAAGCGGCGGAATGCTGCTGCCGCTGCGTTCGATCCGGTCGCCGCGGATGATGCGCAGCGTCTGGGCGAACGTTACTTCCGTAATTTCGGCGCCGTCTTCCTGAAAAGTCGAAAGTGTCGGATGGAGCATGGCGCCGAAATCACGGTTGTCGAAGCCGAGCACCGAAATGTCGCCGGGAATATCCAGATGCTTCTCCTGACAATAGTTGTATGCTCCCAGCGCGAAGGCGTCCCGCAGCAGAAAGAATGCCGTGATATCCGATTCCGCCGCCATCAGGCGGGTCACTTCGGCTTGAATGTCGTCCGAAGCCGGGACCGAACGTACGAAGAGCGTCAGGTCAGGGTGCGTTGCCGCGTATGCCTGGGCGCCCTCGACGCGGAGTTGATCGAACGAATGATGCCAGTCGCATTGCTCCCCCATGATGGCGATCCGCCGATGGCCGAGTTCGCCGTGCAGATATTGCATGGCCATGAAGCCGGCGGCATGGTTGTCGGAGCCGACATAATGCCGTCGGGGATTATCGCGATTGAGCAGCAGCAACTTGTCCGGGCCGCAGATTTCTTCCGCCTGAACTACTTCGGAAATATGGGGTTCGATCATAATCACGGCATTGGCGGCAGCAGCGGAATCGCGCAGATGACGCATGGTGTTGACGATGCTCATCCGGCAGCCGATTTCACCAAAGCGCTCGCCGAGTTTCTGCAACACCCGCATGTAAAAGAGATTGCCGAACTTGTGCAATTCGGCGTACACCGCGACATTTTTGCGGAAATAGAAATTGCCGCTGGCGGCGGGGTTGACGGCGATGCAGCGGCCGCGAAATCCCTGAATATAATCCTGTTCCTTAAGCTGGCGCAGCGCGCGCTTGACAGTGGACGGACCGACTTGGTAAAGTTCGCACAATTCGTTGATGCGCGGGAGCTTGTCCTGATAATCTCCGCGCGTGATTGCGGTTTCGATGCGATTGGCGACATTCAGGTACGGGATCATCGGGAATTCTCCGGAAAAACTTAGTCGACTAACTTTCTTGGTTACAGTATACCACATTTTTATCCAAAAGTCAAGCCCCCCGGCATCAAAAAATCACAAAAAATCTCCATTGACCATGGCCCAAGTCAATGCGATTTCCGAAAACAGGCCGATTGCAGGCAGTTTGAAATGTCGCGGTAAAATTTCAACGCGGGAAAAACGGGCAGAGGGATATTCTTCTGTATTTTGAAAATCTCATTTACCGGGCGATGACAAATTCCTTGCGCACCCCTTCCGCCGGGGGGAAATCGATTTTTTCATATTCGGTCGGATGTTCGATATGATCCCGTAGCGAAGCGATCAGTTCGGGAGTATAA
>JAVBVS010000025.1:0-115737 GCA_036677805.1 Victivallaceae bacterium
TGGTACTGCATATTTGAATGTGGGAGAGTAGCACGGCGCCAGAAATTTTATTTCAAAACCTTCGTCGGTTCGCAAGAACCCGCGAAGGTTTTTTTTTGCCCGCGGTGCCGCACCCGCGACCGCCGCCGATGGGCGAGCGGGATATGGCAGCGTCTGATATGGCCAGCTGCTCGCGGGAAAAGGCATAAGCTATCCTGTCGCCTGCCGACAATCAGGAGCGCAAAATGCGCGATCGCGTCGTTGGGAATGGGATGATGGTCTCGAGACCGTCACAGACGAAGCGTTCGGAGTATACGAGTCGGCGCATGCGCCGACCGTCCCTGGCGCGCGGCGCGAAGCCCTCCGGTGTCTGAGGCGTTTTTCGGCGTTTTAAGACGAAAAAGGTAAGCGAGCAGTGCGAGCGCTCTATTAAAAAGAGGTTTGCATGGCAACTGCCCTCCGCCGACTGGTGTGGGGGGCGGCGATGTGTCGTCCCCCGCAATCCGGCGCGATATTTCCGCTCCGGGCGGGCCCGCAAGGGATAAGGGACAAAGCCTCCGGCGGCGGCACCCGCCGCCATTCTATTCGGTAGCAGTTTCCCCGGCGGCGCCCGGCCATCCCATTGCTTACCATGCGCTCGGCGGCTGATGCCGCCCATGCCCCGGTTCCGGGGGGCCCGAGGCGGGCCAACCCGCCGCCATGGCAATCCCGCACCGACAGGCCGAGGAACAAGCCCTAAAAATAAAAAGACCGCCGGAATAATCCAAGCCGGGAAAAAATGTCAGAACTGAAGCGGAGGAATAAGAGATCGGCACTTGCAGGAGGACGATGATTCCGGTGTAGTCAGGTTCAACGGCAACTCTACAAAAAACGAGGTCCCGAGTTCCGGCGTGGATTTGAAGTGCACTTTGCCTTGCAGATATTGTTCGGCCAGCAATTTCGTACTGTAGGTGCCGAGTCCCCTGCCGCCGCCTTTGGTGGAAAAGGAACGGTTGAAGATCTGAAGTTGAACCTCGTCGGGCATGCATCCCGGATTATGAACCTCAAAGGCCACGGTATCCGCGGTAAAAGACGATCTCAAGGTCACCACATCGCCCGGAGCCGCAGCTTCCAGCGCATTTTTGGTCATATTGATGAGGATGCGTTTCAGGAGCCGGGAATCGGTCTGAAAAGCGATATTTTCCGAATCTGCCGTCAGTCGGATGTGCTTGCCTTCGGCAATCGGATGGCGGGAAAGCATGTCGGCGATGAATTTTATGATTTCAAGGCTTTGGGTCGGACTCACGGTGACCGACATCGAACCGTTTTCAGCGGCCAGCAAATCCTTCTGGGAACTGATTTCTTCGAGTAATTCCTCGGCCAGGCCGAGCAGGAGCTGATGATTTTCGCGATAGCTGGCCGGGTCGTCATCCATCATGGCGAGCAAGCCGTAGAGACCGGATCCGATATTGATCAGATCATGAAAGAATATGCGTTCCAGGGAATTGCGATAAATTTCGTCGGTGGTGTCGCGCAACACCATCATGGTGTACTCGGCGTTATTTTTCAGGAACGGCGTGGTCCATATCCGGAAATTGCACGCCTTGTCCGCAGTGGTGATGATCTGGCACTCGCGGCTGGTCTTGTTGTGAAACCGCTGGGTATGAAGAATGGCGTTTACCGCTCCGCAAACCCGGCAGAATTCAGTCGTTCCACAGCCGCCCGAATCATTGCCGGCATGAGCGCAACCCAGGATTTCTCCCGGGCGACGGCCGAGAAGGGAAGCGGAATCGGTAAGATGGAACAGATTGAGCACGGCGCGGTTGGCGAAAAGAACCTGACGTTCCGGATTGAGAATCAGAATGAGGTCGGGCAGAACATCCAGAATGGAACAGCGCTTGAGTTCTTTTTCGAGCCATTGCAGTTCGGCCTTGATTGCGGTGGCGTCTTTTCTTGCCGCGGGCGCAAACGAGGTCGGTCGGGTCGAGGTAAAAGAACTCATGTGGTTTTCCGTCATTCGATATGGGGCCATTTATAAGATGATTTGCTTTATCGGATCGGCATCCTCTACCCGAACCGCCTTAAAAATTATAGCTCTACTATAATCTGTAAACGATGGATTTCAAGCAGGGAAATATATTCCGTCCGGTATTTTGCCGATTTTCACCGATCATCAGCCGGAGCCTGGCTTCCGCCCGTTGCGGTCGCCCGGGAGCGGTGCTATATTACCATGATGTCAAATCGACCGAGCCGGGACGAACCCAGGGAAAGAGTCAGTGCGGGATGAAAAACAACGACAGTCTGGCATGTCGGATTGCGGAACCCGGCAGTGTGCTGGTTTCTTTGCCGGGCGATGGCGCGATTCGTAAGTTCGGCCTTTTTCAGGCTCCGGACGCGATTTTGACGGCATATACCGCGGATGCGGTGGAACCGGTTTTCACGGCTCTGGAAGAGTGGCTGGCGCACGGCGGTCATGCGGCCGGATTCGTTGCCTATGAAGCGGCGCCGGCGTTCGATCCCGCCATGCGGGTGGCCGGAAGCGATGATTTTCCGCTGGTCTGTTTCGGTTGCTTCCGGAATCCCCCGGTTGCGGTATCGCTGCCGCATGTCAACGATTATGGTTTGCCGGAGGACTTCATCCCGGAACTCGACTCGGACCAATACGCGGCGCAATATGCCGAAGTGCTGGAAGAGATCATTGCCGGGAGCATCTATCAGGCCAATTTGACCTTCCGTTGCCGGACGGGTCCCGAGCTTTGTCCGGAGCGGCTTTTTCTGAATCTTTGGACTCGCCAGCCGGTGCCTTGTGCGGCCTATTTGAATCTGCTTCCGGACAGCAAAATTCTTTCGCTTTCTCCGGAGCTTTATCTGGAGAGCAGCGACGGCCGGCAGATCGTGAGCGCTCCGATGAAAGGCACCGCGCCCCGGGCGCCGTCGGCCGCGCTGGATCGGGCGACCGCACGGGGACTGGCGGGCGATCCGAAGAACATGGCCGAAAATCTGATGATTGCCGACATGGTCCGCAACGATCTCGGCCGGATTGCCCTGCCGGGGAGCGTGGCCGTCGATGCGCTTTTCCGGGTTGAGACTTACCGGACCGTGCATCAGATGAGCAGTGTCATCCGCGGGAAATTGCCGGAAGCATTGCCGTTGTTCGAACTGTTTCGGGCCACCTTTCCGCCGGCATCAATCACCGGAGCGCCGAAGATTGCCGCGATGGCGGTGCTGGCGGCGTTGGAACGCACTCCGCGCCGGATCTATACCGGCGCCATCGGCTGTGTCTTTCCGGATCGCCGGTTGCGCTTCAACGTTGCCATCCGGACACTGACCTGTTATTCCGACCGGACCGAAACCGGTGTCGGCGGCGGCATTGTCTACGATTCCCGGCCGGAGGCGGAGTGGCAGGAGGCGCTGTTGAAGTGCCGCTATGCCACTGTCGCCATGCCGGAATTCGAGGTTTTTGAAACCCTCGGCTGGACGGCGGCGGGCGGATTTTCACAGCTGGCCGAACATGTCGAGCGGGCCAGACTCAGTCAGGAATATTTCCTCCGTCCCTATCGCCCCGGCAGTATTGAATCCGCTTTGGAAAACACGCTTGTCGAATTGAATCGCAATCCGCTTTACCGGACGGGCGCCTGCGTCAAGTTCCGGCTGCGGCGCGACGGGCCGGTGGAGGTGGATCTGACGGTGCCGCGCCGTCCCGACTGGCGGGAAACGCCGTTGCGGCTGCTGCTGTCGCGGCACCGGATATCGGCCACGGATGTTTTCCGGCATCACAAGACCACCTGCCGTGAAATTTACGATTCGGCTCTGGCGGCGGCGCGGGCAGCGGGGTTCCATGAGGTGATTTTCCGGAATGAGCACGATGAAGTGACGGAGGGGGCTATCTCCAGCCTGTTCATTCATCGGGACGGACGTTGGCGAACGCCCCGGCTGGAATGTGGACTGCTGCCCGGCATCTGGCGGGCGCAACAACTGGCGGCGCTGGATGCCGAAGAATGCATTTTGCACCGGGACGATCTGCTGGCGGCGGACGAAATCCGCGTGGGCAATTCCCTGCGTGGCGCCGGACGGGCGGCGGCGGTCGTGGACGAGGCATCGGGGCTGGAATGCCGCTGAGTACGGCGTCGGGCGCTATTGGGCCGCCTGGGCGCGGGACACGATAATGACCGGGAGCTCCCAGTTCGCCACCGGATACTGGGTGCCGGAGAGCTGCACCTTTTTCTCATTGAGCTTGCTGAGATCGACGCCGCAGGGCACGACAAACACCTCCGGCTGGAGCTGGGCGCCATTTTCCCGGTAGAGCACATGGGTCGCCACGGATTTTCCCGCTTCGACGGCGTACAAATAACCGGTTATCCGCACCTCTTTGCCGGGCTGAGTGAAGTTGCCTTCCAGTTTGGTCAGTTCTTTTTGCGGCAACGGTCTGCGTTCCGCCGGGAGTTTCGGGAGCCGGGCCAGCTCGGCGGCGTCGGCCGCAATCGCGCCGCGCCCGACGTAAACCCGCATCCAATAGTAAGGCTGGATCATGATCCAGCCGGAAGGCGTTGCCTGGCCGACTGTAGTCGCCGGCATTCCGGCGCGTCCCGTGCCGAGGGATTCGTAGCCGATGCCCGGCCCCGAGCGCAGGTTGACATTGACGGTAAAACGGTTGTTGCGGACGAACTTCTCCAGTACCCAGACCGCAGTATTTTCCGGCGGACGGATCTCCAGCCATTCCCGATTCGCCGCGGTGATGGCGACCGGATTGTTCATGGCCAGCTGCCCGACCACGGTATAGCCGGCGCCGGCGCCGGCGCGGACGTTAAGCGGCGCCTTAATCACCCGGCCCGAGACCGGCGTCAATGGCGCTGCCGCCAGCAATACGGGCGTCAACAGCCCCAACAGCGCCGCCTGCAACCATAATTTTCCGAACATGCGCAACCTCCTCGCAGTACCGTGGAACTATACAGCCGTTCGGGATAAAAATCAAGCATGGCATTTGTAAAAAACAGTTTTCATGATAGGGTAATGCGGAAGCCGGCGGTGAAAAGGAGAATTCGGATGGGGCATCTGGAACGTTTTTTTCAATATCTGGAAGCGGAGAAACTGGCCAGCAGCCATACCGTGGCCGGTTACCGTCTGGATATCCGGCAGTTCGTCGAACTGCTGGCTCCCGGCGAAACGGATTGCGGCGACTGGAGCCGCTGGGGGCGTGACGACGCCCGGACGTATCTCCGGAAATTGCATCAAATGGATCTCTCCCGCAACTCGATCGCGCGCAAACTTTCGGCGTTGCGTTCCTTTTACCGATACCTGATGCGTGAAGGCGTGATTGCCGACAATCCGTTCGTCCGGCTGCCGGCTCAGGGGCGCGAACGCAAGCTGCCCAAGGTGATGAGTCTGGGCACGATCGAACGGCTGATCGCCGAGGTTTCCGCCTACTGGCAGGAGCAGACGGCCAGGGGACTGGCCAAAAATGCCGACATGGGAATTTTCGCCGCCGCCCGGGACCGGGCTTTGATCGAAGTGATCTATTCCGGGGGGCTGCGGATCAGCGAGGCGGTCGGCCTCGATTTCCGCGATCTCGATCTGATCGGCGGGGTGGTGAAGGTGCGCGGCAAGGGACGCAAGGAACGGCTGTGCATGCTGGGCAATCCCGCCCGGAAGGCGCTGCGCGAATATTTCCGCTGCCGCAAGCTGCGGTCGGAAAATACGGCCCCGGGAGCGCCGGTGTTTATCAACCGCGACGGCGGCCGGCTGACGGCGCGCAGTTTTCAGCGGGCGCTCAAGACCTACCTTACGGCGGCGGGGCTGCCGCCGGATTTCACGCCGCATAAATTGCGTCACTCTTTCGCCACGCATCTCCTGGATGCGGGCGCCGATTTGCGCAGCGTTCAGGAGCTGCTGGGCCATGAGGATCTCGGGACCACGCAGATCTACACCCATGTCAGCGCCGAACGGATGCGCGATGCCTACCGCAAAGCCCATCCGCGGGCCAAATGACATTTTCGCGCTCGTCTTCCGCGGCGGCGGAAAAACCGGGGGACGGCCGGATTTTTCGGAAATTCAGCACTCCGACGCGGCGAAAGTGTCAAAAATAATGGTAAAAAAACCGTCGCCCCATTGAAATCGCCTCTATTTTATGATATACTATTTCCCAACCAACGGTGAAGTCCGCACAGGAAGAGCGCAACGATGGATATGCAGGCGGTGGAGCCCCGGGAAACGCGTCCGAAAATTCTGATGATCGATGACGTGGCGATGAACCTCAAGGTGCTGTCGGCGATGGTAAAACATCTCGGCGGCGACCCGATCTGCTGCGCTACGCCGGCGGAGGCGTTCCGGATGCTGGAAACGGTTCGTCCGCTGCTGATCATGACCGATTACTGGATGCCGGAATTGACCGGGGCGGAGTTTGTCGCCAAGCTGGCGGACGTGCCCAACGCCGCCGGAGTGCCGGTGGTGGCGGTCACCGCCGATATGCAGGTTTCCGATCGTGCCGGGGATGGGTTTTTCGCCGTGTTGTACAAGCCGGTCACCATGGAGCGCATTCGCGAAATCATCCGACGGGCCGGCGATCCGGCCGGCGCCCGCTAGGGCCTTGCCGTATGCGGCGGCGGAGTCTCGCGTACGGGGCCGGTGCTTTTTCGACAATCCGATTTGCTTTTTTACCCGTGCGCATTATATTATCCTCATTGTAATTATGGATCAATCAGTAACCTGTATCAATCAATCATGGATATTGCAAGCCGCGATGAGTCCGGAGTCATGATCATGAGTGTTGCCGGACGGCTGGATGCCGAACACGCCGAGCAGCTCAAAAATGAATTTCGGAAGCTCCTGTCGCCCGGAACCAAGCTGGTGATGGACCTGGAAAAGCTCGAATACCTGGACAGTACCGGTCTGGGCGCGCTGGTTTTTTGTCTCAAAAATTGTAATGAACGCGGCGGTAAACTCAAGCTGGCGAATCTCGGAGAAAAGCCGCGCATGATTTTTGAAATCACGAGAGCTTATCGCATATTTGACATTTACGACGATCTGGGGCAGGCGGTCGCCGCATTCAACTGAATGAAAACCGACGCGGGTGATAGGATTGCAGGAAAATTCCGGAGAATGTCCGAATATTCTGGTGGTCGATAACGATCCGGTGAGCCAACGATTGTTTTCGGCGATTTTTCGCGGCAGCGAGTTCAATCTGGAGTTTTGCGATACCGCGGCGGAGGTGCCGGCGGCGTTGACCCGGCGTCATGTCGATCTGCTGATCACCGAAATCGTGTTGCCGGACGACAACGGATTCGAGTTGCGTAAGCGCATCCGCCTGACCTGGCGCGAACTTTCGATCATTTTCGTTTCCTCGGTGCTGGATTCGGCCGGGCGGAAACTGCTGGAAAATCTCTCCAACGACTCCTTTACCTTCTTCATGCGCAAGCCGATTCTGAAGGCGCCGATGCTGGCGCTGGCCCGTCAGCTGATCAACGATTTGCGCGAACGCGAGATGCACCGCAACTACTTCGAGCAGCTCCAGAGCGACCTCAATCTGGCAAGCCGGATGCAACAGCTGATGCTGCCGGACTGGGTCTCGCTGGAGAGCAACTCGCTGTTCATGATTGCGAATTACGTGCCGCATTCGCATTTGAGCGGCGATTATTTCGATCTGCTGCATATGAACGACGGCCGCTATTTTTTCGTGATCGGCGATATTTCCGGCCATGGCGTGCGCTCGGCTCTGCAAATGAGCGTGGTCCAGTCGCTGACCCGCGCCTTCATCAAGAACAGCAATTCCTCCGATGTCATCTGCGATTATCTGAACGAACTCAACCGGCAGATCTGCGTCGAATTCGACAGCATGTTTTATCTGACCTGTCTGGTGGCGGTGATCGATCCGGTGAAACGGACGATGGAATATCTCAGCGCCGGTCATCCCGGATTCTTCATTTACCACCAGACCAGCGGCGAATTCGAGTATCTCCATTTGCTCGAAGGCGACCGCAATATTCCGGTCGGCTGGCTGGCGGAGCATCACTACGATTGCGACTATGTCTGCTGCTGCGAATTTCCCGCCGACGGGCTGATGGTGGCGCTGACCGACGGCGTGATCGAACGCAGCGACGGCACCGGGACCATGCTGGGCATCGACGGACTGGGCAAGGTGGAGCTGCCGCCGCATCTCGACGGCCTGATGCCGTTCATTCTGCTTGATCTGCTCGACCGGTCGAATTTCAGCCGGATTGAGGATGACATGTTGATTCTCGCGCTGGGCTTTTCGGAACAGACTGCACCGGGCGCGAGGGAAAGTCTGGTGCGGGCGATCCCGCAGAACATGCGGCTGGCGGCGCAATTGTCGGCCGCGGCGGGGGCTCTGACGGAGCGGGTTTACGGCAACAGCCGGCTGGCTTATTATGCGGAGCTGGTGACCGGCGAGTTTCTGAACAACATCATCGTGCATGCCTTCGACAACGCGCAGCGGCTGACGCCCAAAATTTTTTACCGGCTCACCTTGTATGACGACCGCATCGTGGCGGCATTCATCGATCAGGGCAAACCATGGGATTATATCGCGGGCACTTCGGGGTTCGGGGAAGAATCGGTCGATGCGTTGTACGACCTGGCGCAGGCCGGGCGGGGCATGCGGATCATTGAGGAAATTGTCGATCGAATCGAACGGCATCGGATCGGTTCGTTGAATGTTACGCATTTTGTTTTGTCGGTGGATTTGGCGGCGGAGGAGTAAGCTATGAAAGTCAGCGTGGTCGTTCGTTCACGCAACGACATCATGACCATTGAAAAAACGCTCGAAAGGTTGAGGGCGCAACGGCTTCCGCCGGGATGGGAACTGGAATTGGTCAACATCGACAATCAGTCGCTGGACGGTACCGCGGACGTGGTGCGGCGTCTGAATCCGGATGGCGTCGTGCTGTCCTGGCCGGCGGGCGAGTACATGCCCGGGGCGGTGCTCAATTTTGCGGTGGGACAGTCCCAGGGCAAGATCGTTCTTTTCAACAATGCCGACGCGGTGCCGGACAGCGAGGAATACGTGGCCAATCTGATGGCGCCATTGCTCGACGGTCGCGCCGATGCGGTCTTTGGCCGGCAGACGCCGCGACCGAATGCGCGCTGTCTGGTCCGCAAAGATTATGAACGGGCGTTTGGCGACGGCCGGATCGCCAGTCAGTGGAAGCACTTTTTTTCGCTGGCGGCGGCGGGGGTGAAGCGGTCGGTCTGGTCGAAGAACCGCTTTCGCGAGGATTTGCTTTATTCCGAGGATATCGAGTGGTCCTGGCGGTTGAAAAAACGCGGTTTCCGGATCCAATATGTCGAAAACGCCCGGGTGGAGCATTCGCACAATTATACCCTGCGCCAGACCGCGAAACGGTTTTATAACGAAGGCGTGGCCGATCTGATGATTTTCGGCGGCAAGCCGTCGTGGCTGCGCGGCTTCCTGCTGCCGTTTCTGGGCGAATGCCGGCGCGATATCGTTTACCTGGCGCAGCACGATGCGCCGCTCGGCGCCTATCGCGAACTGTGGTATCGGTTTGTCCAGCACGAGAATTTCTATCAGGGCCGGCGCAGGGCGGCCGAATACGGGTGGTGGCGATGAAATCGCTGCTCTTCGTCTCGGCAACCGGCGGGTTTCAGGGTGGCGTGGAGTCGTTTATCCACCAGGCGGCCGGGGTGCTGGGGCGGCAGGGGGTGCTGTGCCGGGGAATTTTTGCCCGGGAGGGCATGGATCGGGAGCGTTTTCTGGCGCCGTTTGCCGCGGCCGCTTTCGGGAATGACCGGCTGGCGGAGTGGGCGCGCGAATCCGACGGCGTGTGGGTGCACAAGGCCGCCGATCTGGCGGCGCTGCTGCCGTTGCGTTCGCTGGCGAAGGTCGCGGTTTATGTCCACGATCACGATTATTATTGTTTCCGCCGGCACAAGTATCTGCCGCTCGGGAGGATCAATTGTTCGACCCCGGCGGGGCCGTGGTGCCGGTTCTGCGGCATGCTTTCGCGCCGTCATGGCGACTGGGGGTCGTTCCGGCGCAATCTGGCGGCGCTCCGGAAGATGGACAGCGTGATTGCGGGGAGCGATTTCATGCTCGACAATCTGGCGCATAACGGCGTGGCGCGGAAGAAATTGATCAAATTGCCGCCGCTGATCGAGATGGGCGGCCGTCCGGAAGGGGTTCCGGAACCCGGACGGCTGCTGTTTGTCGGGCAGGTGATTCGCGGCAAGGGACTCGATCTCCTGTTGCGGGCGCTGGTCCGGGTGAAGTGTGATTGGCAATTGACGGTGCTGGGGAAAGGCGATGACTGGGAATTCTGCCGGAGTCTGGCCGTACGAATGGGCCTTGCCGACCGGGTGGAATTCGCCGGCTTCGTTGCGGAAGTGGAGCCATATTACCGGCGCAGCGCGGTGCTGGTTTTTCCGTCGCGCTGGAGCGAGCCGTATGGCATGACCGGTCCGGAAGCGATGGCTTACGGGCTTCCGGTGGCGGGGTTTGCGGTCGGCGGGGTGGGCGAATGGCTTCATGACGGGGAAAATGGATTGGCCGCGCGTCCCCGGGATGTGGCCGATCTGGCGGAGAAAGTGGAGTGCCTGTTGCGGAATCCGGCGTTGGCGGAAACCCTGGGGGCCAACGGCCGGGAGTGGACGGCGCAGTTTACCGGAGAACGGTTTGCGGCGCAGGTGAAGGCGATTTTTGCGGATTGAAAGGCTGAACGGCGAATGCGGATATTGTATGTGGCTTGCGGCTTCGACGGCGGAAAGTCCGGGATCTCGGTCTACATGCGCGAAACCCTGGTCCGGCTGGCGCGGAATCACCGCGTGACGGTGGTGGCGACGATGTGCGACCGGCAATTTCTGCCGGAACATCCGAACCTGAGGTATCATGTTTTGCCGCAATGGTGCAATCCGGCGGTGTGCAATATGCTTTATGTCTGGTTGTTTCTGCCATGGCGCTTCCGCCGGAAGGATTTCGATCTGCTGCTGCTGGCGGCGGCGAACCGGCGGGCGTGTGCGACGCGCAAATGGCGTACTGTGGCGGTGGTGCACGATCTGTCGCAGTATCATGTCGAGAGCAAATATGATTTTTTTCGGACGGCGTATATCAAATGGCTGCTGCCGCACCTGGTGCGCCGCAGCGATGTGGTCGTTACCGCCTGCCGCGCTTCGGCGGTCGACCTGACCCGGCACTGGCATGTGCGTCCGGAGCGCATCCGGATCGATTATCTCGGTTTCGACCGGCAGCGGTTTCACCTCGAGTGCGATGCCGCGGCGGTCGAAGCGGTCCGGAAGAAGTACGGTTTGGACAAGCCGTTCCTGCTTTATATCTCGCGGATCGAGCATCCCGGCAAAAATCATCTGCGATTGATGGAGGCTTATGAGGCGCTGCCGGAACAATTGCGGATGCAATACGATCTGGTTCTGGGAGGGGCGCCGTGGAGCCGGTCCGAGGTGGTTTTCGATTATTGGAAAAAATCGCCGGAGCGCGACCGCATCCGCCTGATCGGGTTTGTAGAATTCGACGAATTGCCGGCGTTGTATCATGCGAGTGCGCTGTATGTGTTTCCATCCTTGTTTGAAGGGTTCGGATTGTCACTGCTTGAGGCGATGGCGTGCGGGATTCCGGTGGCCTGTTCGGAGAATTCCTCACTGGGCGAAGTGGCCGGAGCGGCCGCGGAACTGTTCGATCCCGGCAGCGTGGAAGCGATTCGCGACGCCATCGCCAGAGTGCTGGGCAGCGCGACGCGGCGCGGCGAGCTGATTGCCGCCGGATTGCGGCGGATCGAGCTCTTCAGCTGGGAGGCGTATACGGCCAGGCTGGCCGGGTATGCGCATCCGGCGGAGCGGCACCGGGTGCTCGGGATCAATTACAACAATGTCACGATGGCGACCGCGTTGGAATTGATTGCGATGGCGCTGCGGCGGGCGGAACGGCGCAAGATCGCATTTGTCAATGCGGATTGCTTCAACCGGGGCTGGCGGATGCCGGAGTACCGGGCGGCGCTGGCGCGGTTCGACTATGTGTTTCCGGACGGCAGCGGGGTTCGCATGGCCGGCCGGATGCTGGGCAATCCGGTGGTGGACAATGTCAACGGCACCGATCTTTTGCCGCCTTTGATGGCGCTGGCGCGGGAGGGCGATTACCGGATATTTCTGCTCGGAGCCCGGCCCGGAGTGGCGGAAAAGATGCGGCGCAATCTGGTGCGTGATTATCCCGGGCTGCGCATTGTCGGCGCGATGGACGGATTTCGGGCCGAAGAGGAAATGATCGGGGCGGTCAACCGGGTCGGGGCGGATATCCTGCTGGTGGCGCTGGGCGTACCGCGGCAGGAGCTGTTCATCGATCGGAACTTCAAGGAGTTGAAATGTCAGGTGGTGTTGGGCGTCGGAGGCTTGTTCGATTTTTATTCCGGCAATATGCCGCGGGCTCCGCACTGGCTGCGGCGCATCGGCATGGAATGGATTTTCCGTTTGCTCATGGAGCCGCGCCGGATGTTCCGGCGCTATGTGATCGGCAATCCGCTTTTCATCTTCCGGGTGTGGCGGTATGGGGAGAATGTGCGGTAAATGAGTAAATATCAGAAAGATTCGCATAAGTTGCGCGAGGATTTGATCGAGGTGCTTCTGGCGCGCTCCGGAGATCGCCACCTGAGCGCGCGGGCCAAGCTCAAGCGCTGGAACATCACGGTGCGCAGCGCCTATGGCATCAAGCGGGCATTCGACGTGATCATCACGCTGTGCGTGCTCCTGGTGTTGTCGCCGCTGCTGCTGGTGGTGGCGCTCTGGATCAAGTTCGATTCCCCGGGACCGGTCATTTACCGGCAGGCCCGGGTCGGCAAGAACGGCCGCCATTTTCAGTTCTATAAGTTTCGTTCGATGTATGTCGATGCCGACAGACGCAAGGCCGAACTGATACGGCAGAACGAATCGCGCGACGGCGTGATCTTCAAGATGAGGCAGGACCCGCGGATTACCCGGCCGGGGCGGTTCATCCGCAAATTCAGCATCGACGAACTGCCGCAGCTGTTCAATGTTCTGACCGGCGAAATGAGTCTGGTCGGACCGCGGCCGCCACTGCCGGCGGAGGTGGCGCAATATACGCTGGAGGACCGCAAGCGGCTTCATGTGATCCCCGGGATCACCTGCATCTGGCAGGTTTCCGGACGCAGCGACATTCCGTTCAAGGAGCAGGTGGAGCTGGATAAGGAATACATCAAAAGCCAGTCGGCCTGGAAGGATTTCATGATCCTGCTCAAAACCATTCCCGCGGTGCTGAGCGGACGGGGGGCCTACTGAGATGAAGGCATTGATACACTGTCCGGCGCAGGGCGTCGAATGGGTCGGGGAATATTTCCCGGGGCTGGAGCCCTATCTGCTGCGGCTGGGCAATAAGCCGTTTCTGGAATATCTGATCGATTTCTGTGTGCTCAACGGAATTCAGACGGTCAAGATCGTCACCGACGAACCGCCGCTGGGGCTGGAAAATGAACTGGGCAACGGCGAACGCTGGGGCATTGAATTGAGCTATGGCAGCTGCGCGCCGGCCGTCCGGCCGCTGGAATTGCCGTCACGCCATGCCAAGGCCCTCGGTGATGATGCTCTGCTGCTGCTGAGCGGGATGTTCTGGCTGCATTACAACTGTCGTGATTTCCGGCGCGTGACGGCGGCGGAAGGCACGGTGCGGCGGATTGCGTCCGGGATGTTCCTGATCGGCGGCAACTGCGACTGGAGCGCACTGGCGGCGGTCGAACCGGCTGCCGGCGAATGGCCCGGAGTGCGCGTGGAGGCGCTGGCCAGCCTGGAGGATTTCTACAACCGGTCGATGGCGCTGGCGCACGGCGAAGCGGTCAATTATGCGATGCCGAGCTACAACAACACGCCCGACGTTTATATCGGGCAGAACGTGTCGATCAGCCGGACCGCCGAGGTCAATCCTCCGGTTATTCTGGGCAGCATCGTGCAGATTGGCGAAGATACCCAGATCGGGCCGGGGACGATCATCGGCGACAACAGTTTCATTGATGACGACACCACGGTGGCGGAATCGGTGATCATGGGCAACTCCTATGTCGGATGCCATCTGGAAATCCTGAATAAAATCGTTTACCGCAATATGATCATCAATCCCCGGACCGGATTGAAACTCGATATCATCGACGATTTCGTACTGACTTCGATTGAGGATGAATCGGTGCGGCCCCGGGTCAGCCATCTCCAGCGTCTGCTGGCGCTGTTGACCTGGATGATCTGGATTCCGTTGTGGCTGAGCCTGCGGCCGTGGCTGCGGATCCGCTGGAAACTGGTGGAATGTTATCTTTCGGCCGACCGTAAGCGGTCGATCCGGCTCAAATTATACATTTATCCCGGCGACAGCATGGCGTCGCGCTGGTTCCGGCGTTTGAGCCTCGACCGGTTCCACCTGCTTGGACTGGCGATCCGGGGGGACCTGCGGCTGGTCGGCAGCAAGATCATGGCGGTAAACCCGGAGAACGAACGGCGGCTCCATCAGTTTCCCGACTATGTCCCGGGATTATTTTCCTACAGCGAGATGCTCGGCCATGAAAATGATTCGCTTCAGGTCGAGATGGATGAGCTCTACTACATTTACCACGCCAGTTTTGCGTTGAACTGGGAGATTCTGCGCCGGAGCCTGCTGCGCAATTTGCTCAAGGAGCGATAGATGGTGAACTCCGGAGAAGTTTTCGATCTGGAACAGGCGCTGGCGGAAATTCTGCTCGCGGTTCAGGGGCGGCTGGATGAACTGGCGCATGGCGCGCCGGGAGAATTGGCCGCGGTGATTCTGGGCGGCGGCTACGGCCGCGGCGAAGGCGGCATTTTCACCGCGCCGGATGGGACGAAACGCCTCTATAACGACCTGGATTTTTTTGTCTTTGTCCGGGCGCGGTTGCCCCGGTCCCGTTGCCGGTGGTGGCGTGACGCATTGAAAAAAGTCGATGACGAATTGACGCCGCGGTATGGCGTTGAAGTGGAATTCGGGCCGCCGACGGGCGTGGATGAGTTGGAAAAACTGACGCCGACGCTGATGTATCAGGAGTTGATCCGGGGCATGCGTCCGGTATGGGGCGCATGCATGGCGGTCCGGAATCGGATTGCGGAGTTGGATTGGTGGAAACTGCCGGCTTCCGAGGGGGCGCGGCTGTTGCTGAACCGGGGCGCCGGACTGCTGCTCGGAGTACGCCGGATGGAGGCCGGGAGTATGGCCCACGATGACGCCGGCCGGGACTTCGTCGTGCGCAACATTCACAAAGCCGCGCTGGCGGTCGGGGATGGCTGGCTGCTGGCGCGCGGGCTCTACCGCTTCGGCCTGGCCGAACGGGCGGAACTGTTGCGCCACGATCCGGAATTCCCGCACGGGGCGCTGGCCGATTACGAGGCGGCGATCCGGTTCAAGTTCGCTCCATTCGCCGATCCGGCGCCGGACCTGGACGAGCGCTGGCTGCGGGGGACCGCGGCTTATCTGAATGCCGTGGCCGATTATGAGCAGCTCAATCCGCCGTCGGCTCCGCCGGGGCTGCTGGAGCCGTTGAAGAATATCATCCGCCACTGGCAGGCCGGGCTGGACGGCAAATGGAGCGATTGGACGAAACATCCGCGCTGCCGGTTGCAGACAATATTATCGGGGTTGCTGGTTGACAAAATGGCAAAGCGACAGTATATTAGCAATATAGGCATGGACAGCGAGTTGACTCCCGTCTCCCCCGGCGGCTGCCGGACCGGATCCGGCCGGGAAGAGTTGTTTTTGCGCGGGTGGCGGCGCTTTAACTGACGGTGGCGGCGAAGGGGCGGCGGCCGGGCGCCCGGCGCTGGCGACGGTAAAAAAATCGGGCGGGAAAAGATGAAATTTGGCGACGAAATCGACAGCCGGAGCGAAAACCCGGCGCCGGCGCCCGAGTCGGGTATGGCGCAAGAAGGGGCGTTCGGCCAAATTTTCAGGCTGCTCAAACGCGACTACCGGTTGTGGCTGCTGGCGGTGTGGCACAATTGGATTCTGCTGGCGGCGCTGCCGCTTTCCTGCGGACTGGTGGTGTGGCTGGCGGTGACGTTGTTTGTGCCGTTCCGGTTTGAAGCGACTTGTTCGCTGTTTCGCCACGAACTGCAGTCGATGCGCCGCAGCGGCATTCCCGAAGAGTACCGGCCGGTCCAGCTTTCGGTCATTCTCAACATGCTCAAGAGCCGGGGCAATCTTGCGACTACGATCGAACGGCTCAATCTGAACATGACTCCGGGACAGCTGTTCGGCATGGTTGAAGTGCGGTTGCCGGAGCGCAATGCCAACTACATTTATGTTTCGGCCACCTCGAAATCTCCGGAAATTTCGGCCGAGATCGCGAACACGCTCTCCGAAGTCTTCATCGATGATTACAAGCAGTTGATCCGGCGCAATCTGGCGGAAATCCTGGTGACCATCGAGCGCAGCCGCAAAGGGCTGGTCAATGAAATCGACGCTCTGGCCGCCCAGCTGCATGAAATGTGCACCCGATACAATGTGCTTTCGATAGACGACGAGCTGAACAAGATCAGCGGACAAGTGGTGCATATCGAGGGATTGCTCCAGTCCGAGACCGCGCACAGCAATTCTCTGGAGCATGAAATTGAGAATCTGCGAAAGGAATTGGACAAAACGCCGACGAATGTGCTGCTGTTCGAAGAGGCCAATACCGAGCGCCAGAATGCCCTGGAGCGGGAGCGGGTGGCGCTGGCGCAGATGCGACAGCGCTATACCGATCGGAATCCGGTGGTGCAGAAGCAGATCGAAATTGTGAACACCATGGAGCAGGAACTCAAGAAAGGCGGGGATTCGGCGCCTAAAACCAAGGTGGTGACCGGACAGAATCCGGTCTATGTGAATTTGAATACCGAACTGGCCAAGATGACGGTCGAGCTGGTCGGCGCCCGCAGCCGGGTCGAAGAGTATAAGTCCAACTTGAAGCAGCTCCAGGAACAGCGCATCAAACTGAACCAGATCCGGCCGGAATTTTTGGCGGCATCGGATCTGATCGATCAGAAAAAACGTTTGCTGAATACGATCGAGGACACCAAGAAATCACTGGAGATGTTTCTGGAGCGCTCCTACTCCGATGTGATGATTTACGAACCGGCGACGCCGATGACCGGCGCACAGCCCCGCCACCGCGCCGGATTGACCCTGATGGGGGGCTTTCTCGGATTGTTGGTGGCATTGGGCATCATTCTGGTGCGGGAGGGCCTCAATTTCCGGATCCGCAGCCGCGTGGATGTGGAGGAGGCATTGCGGCTGGAGCCGCTGGGGATGATTCCGGAGCTGTGCTCGGAGGAACGGGTTTTATTTTACAGTTCGATGCAGCAGGCGGTGGTCAACCTCGAGCGGAAGCTGGCGATGACGCACCCGGCCTTGCTGATGGTTGCGCCGCTGTGCGCCGGCGATTTCGATGAGGGCTTGCAGCGCGATTTTCTGGAACTGCTCGCCGTGCGCAACATCCGGACGCTGGTGGTGAAATCGGTGTCGACGCTGGAGGGCGAGGCTATCCGGCACCTGCTCAACGATTATCTCTACGGCCTTTGCGAACAGCCGCCGCTTCCGGACAAAGACGGCAACTTTTATTTCATGCTTGACGACATGGCGTTTCTGGCTCCGCCGCCATGTGCGCGGATTCTGGCGCTGAAGGATAAGTTGAGCGAGTGCGACTGGCTGATCTGGGATCTGTTTCATTACGGAGAAGACGCCCAGCTTTTCGTTCAGCTCTGCGGATTGGCCGATTTGACGCTGATGCCTTGCCGGTTCGATGTCAGCGACAAGAGCCGGATGAGTCCCGGCCTGAAGGATCTGCGGGAGAACGGGGTGAAGAATATGTGCGCGATACTCTACGGCGTCAAGCCGAAATACTTTTTTCTGGTGACATGATGAAGCGAATCTGCTGGAAGTGGCCGCGACTGGCGGCGGCGCTGGGACTGATGCTGTTTATGGCCGGATGCTACGATGTCCCGGGCCCCTATTCGGTGCCGAACATCTACTCGGTGGTGCCGCCGGTGGACGAGCGGCGGGCTGATGTGACCGATCGACTGCAGGAGCTTCAAAAGGCTGCGCCGCGTGAATATCGGATATCGGCGGGCGATACGTTTTCGATCGTGGTGTACGAGCATCCTGAGCTGGAACTCAAAAACGTGATGGTGACCCCGGACGGTTATCTGAGTGCGCCGTTGATCGGCGCGCTCCAGGTGGGCGGATTGACTCTGCCCGAGGCGCATGAATTGTTGCGCTCGAAATACAATGTTTACATCAAGGATACGCTGGTATCGCTGGTGCCGTTGTCGGTGACCGGACATATGTTCTCGATTTCCGGCCGGGTCAACATCCCGGGCAATTATCCGATTCCGCGTCGGGATTTCCGGGTTTTGGATGCCTTGGCGGCGGCGCGCGGTCTGGCGACGGCGGTGTTTCATGGCGACGAAGTTGACGCGGCGGACCTGGACAATGCTTATATGATTCGGAACGGGAAGAAGCTGCCGGTGAATTTCGCACTGCTGGTTCATGACGGCAATATGTTGCACAATATTCCGGTGCTGGATGGCGATTATATCTACATCCCGTCGCAGATGAGTACGGCGGTTTATGTGCTGGGCGAAGTGGGGGCGCCGACTTATGTCGGCTATCGCGACGGCATGACGCTGCTCACGGCGGTGTCGTTTGCGCGCGGATTCAACGACGAAACCCGTTCCCGTTATTGCCATGTGATTCGCGGCGGGCTCCAGAGTCCGCAGATGTATAAGATCGACATCGATAAGATCGTGAACGGCGAAGCGGTCGACTTCCAGTTGCGGCCCAGCGATGTGATCTGGGTGCCGAAGAGCGATCTGGCGGCTTGGAATCGCTGGGTGCGGCAGGTGGTGCCGACCTTGCAGAGTCTGAATATGATGGCCGGTCCGTTCGGCAGTCCGGCGGCTTTCTACAATGACTCCTATTGACGGCCGGAGGGCGCGTCGGCAAACTGGCCGCGCGCTTCCGGTGCCGGAGCGCGTCCGTCCGTCCGGGATGGGAAAGAAAACATGATCAAAGCATTGGTTTTTATCCTGTATTATCTTTTTGCGTTGCCGGCGGGGACGATGTGGGCGCGGGAGAGGAGTGGCCGCAACCGCGATATCCTGTTTGTGCTGACGCTGTTTTCAATCATCTGGCCGGTGCTGGCATACAATCTTTTTCCGGAACCGGAATGGCGTGGTACGGCACGCGGGTTTGCGTTCTACATTACCGATTTTCTGACTCTGATTTTGCTGCTGAGCATGGTCGGCTGGCGCGACTGGCGGTTTTTCTGGCTGCCGCCGGGCTCCGGATATTATTTGCTCTATTTCCTGCTCTGTCTTCCGAGCCTGTACAACGCTTCGCTTGCGCTGCAATGGGGCTTTGAGGTCTGGAAGATGGTGCTGATGTATCTTTTTTACCTCGCCTGTTATAATTATATACTCAATCGCCGGGAGCTGCTGGTGGTGGTCTATACCATAATCGGAACGCTGCTGTTCATGTTTCTGATGGCGTTGTATCAAAAATACATTCAGCATTTGTATCATGTTGCGGCGACGTTTCCGCACCGCAATTCCATGGGGATGTTTACGATTGTGGCGGGCGCGGTCATGTTCGGCATCCTGCTCAATGAGAAACTGAACCGGGTGCAGTGGCTGTTGACCGCCGCGGCGCTCGGCGCCTCGGGGATGCTGGTGATTTTCTCCTATTCGCGCGGCGGTCTGTTTTTTTATGGGTTGGCCATGGCGATTACCGCCGGAGTGACGTTGCTCATCAATGGTTTTTCAATGGTGCGGATCAGGATTTTGACGGTCATGGCCATATTGATGACGATTCCGCTGTTGATCGCACTGCCGCGGATCATCGAACGCTTCCTTTACGCCCCGGAAAGTTCAGCGGAAACCCGGGTGAATCTGGCGCATGCCGCGGTCCGGATGGCGAATGACAAGTTTCTGGGGGTCGGACTCAACAATTTCAGCGATAAGTCCGGGCCGTTGTATGAGTACAATTATGAACACTATCAGGAATTCAAGGATCAGGAAGCCATTGCCGACCGCCTCGGCGGGGTGGTGGAAACCATCTATCTGCTGGTGGCGGCGGAGTGCGGTTGGCCGGGGCTGGCGGCACTGCTGCTGTGGCTGGGCTGGATATGGCTTCAGAACGGGTTCAATTTGTTCGCCTACCGCGGCCGTGAAGGGTTTGGTTTCGCCGCCGGAATCGCCGGCGGGCTGACCGCGAACATGGGGCAGTCGGTCCTGGAGTGGTCGCTGAAACAGAGCAGCAATTTCTATGAGCTGATGCTGGTTTTCGCGATCGTGGGCATTATGACCTGCTACCGGAGGCGGTGGAAAAAGCGGCGGCGTTTGACGGCAACCTGAGATGCCGGGCCGGGGAAAAATCGAAAAAAAATGCCCCTGCTATTTGCTTTTCAGGCAAATACTGCTATTTTAAAACAGTTGTCGCTACTGGGCGACGGGTTGATAGCTCAGTCGGTAGAGCATCGCCCTTTTAAGGCGGTGGTCCCGGGTTCGAGTCCCGGTCAACCCACCATTTTGGGAAACGGATTGAAATTTTCAAATAGCTGAGCGCCGCCTGCCGGGGGTGCGGAACCGGGTAACGGTTCCCCGGAATTCCGGATGGACGACGGCGGAAAAATGAGGTTGACAATGAGTAACGTCTGCAGTGTTTGCGGGAAGCGGAAGTTCGAAGGCGGACATATCATCCGCCGCGGTTTGGCCAAGAAGGCCGGTGGGATCGGGCTGCATGTGGTGAAGAACAACAAACGCACGTTCGAGCCCAACCTTCAGACCGTCCGGATCAAAGTTGACGGGCAGACCAAAACCGTGAAGATGTGCACGGCCTGTATTCGTACCGGGAATTACGTGAAAGCGTAAGCATCCCCGGGTCAGGGCGGTTTGCCTGCAGACATGAAAAAACCGGTCGGCTGAAGGGACTCAGCGGGGCGGTTTTTTGTTTTTTTCAGGCGGCCGAATGCTAAAGGGGGCCAAGTCGTACCGGATCATATTTGAAACACGGGGGAATGAAAGTTGCCGATTTTCTACCAACGCTGGGATGCGGATGCGCTCAAGGAGCACATCCTGAGCCGTCACGGTATCGAACCGTTGAACTCCTATTATTATGCTACGCATTATCCGGCGGTGTATGCCGCGGCGGAGCGTATGTTCGGTTCCTGGGGGGAGGCGATCGCCGCGTGCGGCCTGGACTACGATCAGATCCGTAAATACAAGGCTTGGAACAAAGAGAAAATCGTCGCCGAAATCCGGGACCGCCACGCCAAGGCGGAGCCGCTCAATTCCCAGTATATCCAGCAGAATAACCATTCGCTTTATATGGCCAGTCTGCGTGCTTTCGGCAGCTGGGGCAACGCTTTGCGTCAGGCCGGGGTCGACTACGACAAAATCCGGCTGCGCCGCCGCTGGGATGAGACGCGGGTGCGCGAAGCGATCATTTCCCTCTATCATTCCGGCGAAGACCTGGCGGCGCCGAATATGCGGATGCATTATCAGTATCTGCTGGCCGCCGGCGCCAAGAAGCTGGGCAACGGGAGTTGGGCCATGGCGCGCACGGCCTGCGGCATTTCCGAAAATTTCCGGTTGGCGGCCCGGCGCAATCAATTTGATCCCGAGGATTGAAGGTGGCGGCGCGTAAGAGAATGACGCTATGATGAAACTCTCCCGGCCGCAATTCTGCTGGCTGTTGTACGATGTGGCCAATGCCGCGTTTGCGCTGGTGGTGCGCGCGGTGTTTGCGCCGCTTTTTTTTATGTATTGCGCCGGCGCGCTCTGGCCGGAGGGGCGGGCGACCGGCTATTGGGGGCTGGTGAGCTCGGCCGCGGGGATCGTCGCTGGATTTTTCTCGTTGTATCTGGGCGCTCTGGCCGATGCCCGGGGGCGGCGCAAGGCGGCGCTTGGCGGATTTGTGTTGCTGGGCGTGGCGGCGACGCTGGGTCTCTGCGGCGTCGGAGTGGGCGACGGATGGCAGATTCTGCTGCTTTATTTCGGGGCGCTGGCCTCCTATATGATTGCCAATTCCTTTTACGACTCGCTGTTGCTTTCGGTCACGGTACCGTCGAATTTCCATCGCCTTTCGACCCTGGCCTATGGCTGGGGGTATGTGGGCGGGGTGATTCCGTTCGCAGTTTGCCTGCTCCTGGGACAAATGCTGGAAAATCCGCTGACGATGGCGCGCGTTGCATTCGCTATCGGCGCGGTCTGGTGGGGGCTGCTTTCGTTGCCGGTCCTGCTGGGCGTCCGTGAGCATCATGGCGCGCGGCCGGAAACGCGCTGGTATCAAGGATTCCGGGAACTGGCGCGAACGGCGCGCGAGCTGAGCCGTTACCGCAATGCATTGCTTTTTCTGGTGGCCTATTTTCTGTACATCGATGGGGTAAGCACGATTTTGCTGATGGCGACGCCGATCAGCGTGGATATCGGGATCGATTCGAAATTATTGCTGGCGACGATGCTCGGTCTGCAGCTGGTTGGGTTCCCGTGCACGATTTTTTTCGGCCGGCTGGCGGAACGGTTCGGTGCGCGGCGCATGGTTTATGTGGCTTTGGTCATTTATGGCATGATGGCGCTGGGCGTGGGGGCGATGACTCTGAGTCGCGATGCGGAAGTGAAAAGAGCGCTTTTTCTGTTGGTGGCGCTGTTGATCGGGACGGCGCAGGGCGGAATTCAGTCGCTGAGCCGCTCGCTTTTCGGCAGTCTGGTGCCGGCGGCCAGAGCGGCGGAGTTTTTCGGGATGTACAATATTTTCGGCAAATTCACGACCGTGCTGGGGCCGGTGCTGATTTATTTTGCCGGTTGCTGGTGGGGGCGGGCGGAGTACGGCATCGTGCTGTTGATTGTGCCGTTTGCGCTGGGCGGCTGGCTGTTGAGCCGGGTGAGGTTTCCGGAGAAACGGGATTGATCCGGATGGAAAAAATGGAAAATATCGGGTGTGAAATGAGCAAGGAACCGGAATTTGCCGCCACCGCCGAAGCGCTGGCGGAGGTGGTGAAGCGTTTGCGGGCGCCCGGCGGCTGCCCCTGGGATCGGGAGCAGACCATTGCGTCGCTGAGCGAGAGCCTCAGCGGCGAGTGCGCCGAGGTGGTCGAGGCGATCGATCTTGCCGATCGCGCCAATCTGTGCGAAGAGCTTGGCGACCTATTGATGAATGTGGTTTTCATCGCGGTGGTGGCGGAGGAGGAACAGGCTTTCGACTGGACCGCGGTCTGTCGCGGGGTGATCGACAAGATGGTGCGTCGTCATCCCCATGTTTTCGGTCATGCCAAGGCTGAGAACGTGGATGAGGTGATGAGTCTCTGGCAGGCGGCCAAGGCTGCCGAGAAGGGGTCTGAAAAAACGCCGGCGTCGATTTATGCCAAACCGGTGGTCTCGCTGTCGGCGCTGGACCGGGCGACCGCGGTGCAGAAAAAAGCGGCCAGGGTCGGCTTCGACTGGACCGACGAGGCCGGAATCATGGTCAAGATCGAGGAGGAAACCCGTGAATTGTCCGAGGCGCTGGCGTCGGGCGACCAGGAGCATATCGACGAAGAACTCGGCGATCTGCTGTTTGCCGCGGTCAATCTGGCGCGTTTCCGGAAACGGCGTTCGGCGGATGAACTGCTGCGCGCCGCCTGCCGGAAATTCGTCGCTCGCTTTCAGTTCATCGAGCAGGAACTCGCCCGCCGCGGACGCAAACCGGAAACCTGCACGATTGAGGAACTGGAAGCATGCTATCAGAAGGCCAAAAAAATGCAAATTTGACATAATCGGGACTTGCATAACCGAAGATTTGAGGCTAGTTTATCACCGTGCAATTTTTTGCCACTGTATTTTAACCCAGAAAGTGCCGATAAAAATGAAAAAAATCATGTTCGTACTGCTGGTGGCGTTGACCGCGTTTAGCTTCGCTCCTTCCGCCAGAGCCAATGAGACCGTCGAGAAGCTGGTGCTTTACGTGCCGAATCGTGTGGTTGACATGTTCGACCTTTTTTCGCTGAATATCGGCTTCGGTCCGGCGGTTCAGCTGGAATTGATGGCCACCCGCTTTTTCGGGTTCGGCGGCGGCGTCGGGATCAGCGCGATGCTGTTCAAGGATTGCAACCGGCAGTACGGCTACGGGATGCAGAACGGCTGGCATTGGGAAGTCCCCGGCCTGGTGGATGAAGATACCGAGCGGGTGAAGACCAGCCGTCTGGTGCAGAGCTACTGGGAAAGCTATTTCGGGATTCCTTCGCCCGCGCAACAGATTTATGCTTATCCGCGCGGCGCCCGCGATTTCTGGCAGATCGGCGGCGGCGGCGGCTTGCTCGTGACCGCCGATGTCTATCTGAACCCGATCGAGTGGGTTGACTTCGGTCTCGGCTTCCTGTTCATCGACATCAAGGACGACGATCTTTCGTTCGAAAATTTCCAATAGATCCGGTCTGTCCGGAAGCGATGGAGTCAGGGGGAGTGCCGGAGTCAATCCGGGTGCTCCCCCTTTACGTTGTCATGAATGCCGATTTTGAATGCCGCCGCTGCGGCAACTGCTGCCGCTGGCCGGGCTATGTCCGGCTGGAGTCGGATGAGATCGCTCCGATTGCCGGCTTGCTGGGGGTGGATGAGGCGGAGTTCATCGCGGAACAGACCCGGCTGACCGGAGACCGGCGCGGATTGTCGTTGCTGGAAAATGCCGACGGCAGTTGTCCGTTTCTGAGCGCCGCCGCCGAGGGGGCGATATGCCGGATTCAGGCGGCCAAACCCCGCCAGTGCCGGAATTTTCCGCTGGGCTGGAACTTTCCCGGCTGGGAAGCGGAGTGCGCCGGCGCCGGCAAGGGCAACGCGGTCGAAGAGGACGGCGGTTCGGCGGCTTCGACTGCGAACGGGAAAAAAGGGTAAGATTTATGAAAAAACTGGGCAGCGCCATTGTAATTTCCGGTCCGAGCGGCGTCGGCAAATCGACGGTCTGCGGTCGGGTGCGCGAACGGCTTCCCGAACTCGGGTTTTCGGTTTCGTGCACCACGCGGCGGCCGCGTCCGGGCGAAATCGACGGCGTGCATTATCATTTCCTGACCCATGAAGAGTTCGAGCGCCGGATCGCCGCCGGGGAATTTGTGGAGTACGCCCGTGTTTTCGATCATATTTACGGGACGCTCAAGAGTGAGGTGATTGCCCGGGTGGAAGCCGGCCAGGATGTGTTTCTCGACATCGACGTCCAAGGGGCAATGCAGATCAAGGCGGCGGCGGCGGATGACGCGCTGCTGCGCCGGGTGGCGGATTTCATTTTCATCGCGCCGCCCTCGGCGGCGGTGCTGGAGGCGCGGCTGCGGGGACGGGCCAGCGATTCGGAGGAGCAGATCGCGTTGCGGCTGGCGACGTCGCGCCGGGAGCTGGGGTTCTGGCGCGAATATGATTTTCTGGTGGTCAACGCCGATCTTGAAACCGCGGTCGACGAAATTACCGCGATCATCCGGTCGGTACGGTTGCGGACGACCAAAATCATGGAGGAATTTCCGGTATGAAACATTCCGATTGCGGGTCTTGTCCGGTGGTGGTGCTGGGCGTGACCGGCGGCATCGCCGCCTACAAAGCGGCCGACCTGACCAGTAAGATGGTGCAGCGCGGCATCACGGTCCATGTGATCATGACCGCTGCGGCGACGGAGCTGGTGACGGCCCGGACGTTTCTGACGCTGTCGCGCAATCCGGTGACGACGTCGCTCTGGACGGCACCGGAGTGGCAGCCGGAGCATGTGGCGTTGGCGCAGCGGGCCGACTTGCTGGTGATTGCGCCGTGCACGGCCGATATGCTGGGCAAAATGGCCCATGGCATTGCCGACGATGCGCTTTCGACCTATGTTCTGGCGCATGAGAACCCGGTGGTGGCCGCTCCGGCGATGAATCCGGCGATGTGGCGTCATCCGGCGGTTCAGGCCAATGTCGCGCTGCTGCGCGAACGCGGTGTGATCTTCGCCGGTCCCGCCACCGGTCATGTGGCTTGCGGCGATGACGGCGCGGGACGGATGGTCGATGTGGCGGAATTGCTGGCGGTGGTCGAGCGGGAACTGGAGAATGTGCGGCGATGACGGCGGACCGGACGCGTTGGCGGGAAATTCTGGACAAGGCCCTGGCGGAACGGGACCGGCTGACGCCGGAAGAGATGGAGTTCCTGCTGGAATTACACACGCCGGAAGCGCTTGAGGCATTGTTCGCCGCGGCTTATGCGATGAAAATCCGCCACGTCGGAAAAATCGTACGCCTCCGCGGCTTGATTGAAATCGGCAACATCTGCGCCAAGAATTGTTTTTATTGCGGCATTCGACGGGACAACACCGCCGAATGCCGTTTTGTTTTGACCCGGGACGAAATTCTGGAGGCGGCGCGCAAGATTCTCGATTTCGGCTACGGCTCGGTGGTGCTTCAGGCGGGGGAACGGAACGACCGGCCATGGGTGGATTTCATCACCGAGGTCGTGGCGGCGATCAAAGCGCTTGGCGGTGGCGCGCTGGGGATCACCCTTTCGCTGGGCGAACAGGAGGAGGCGGTTTACCGCCGCTGGTTCGAGGCGGGGGCGCACCGTTATCTGCTGCGGATCGAATCGAGCAGTCCGGTGCTGTATGCCCGGCTCCATCCGGCCGACGGCAAACACGAATTCGGGTCTCGGCTGAATGCGCTCGAGTCGCTGCGCCGGGTGGGGTATCAGCTCGGCACCGGCGTCATGTCGGGGCTGCCCGGGCAGAGCGCGGCCGACCTGGCCGGCGATATTGAATTTTTCCGGCAGATCGACGCGGACATGATCGGCATGGGGCCCTATTTGCCGCATCATGCCACCCCGCTGGGGCGGGCAGTACTGGAAACCGGCGGCATCGATCCGGCGCGGCAGCTGGAAATCGGCCTGAAAATGATCGCCGTGACCCGGCTTGCGCTGCGCGATGTCAATATCGCCAGCACCACCGCCTTGCAGGCGCTGGCCCCGGACGGCCGCGAGCGCGGTCTGCTGGCCGGCGCCAACGTGGTGATGCCCAATGTAACCGCCACCGCCTACCGTGCCAATTATCAGCTTTACGACGGCAAGCCCGGCTGCGATGAAAATGCCGAAACCAGCCGGTTGGCGCTGGAACGCGCCGTCGCCGCCATCGGCGAAACCGTCGGCATACGCGAATGGGGCGATTCGCCTCATGCCCGGCAACGGAATCAGAATCTCCCGAACAAATCGGTTATCTTTGCAGGAGCAATGAATATGGAAGCTCGAATTCTGTCCGGCGCCGAATGCGCCGCCAGCATCAATGCCGAAACCATGTGTCTGGCCGGCGAATTCACCCGGAAGCACGGTTTTGCGCCCGCGCTGGCGGTGATTCTGGTCGGCGACGACCCGGCCAGCCAGGTTTATGTCCACAACAAAGCAAAAAAATGCATCGAGCTCGGCTTGCGCTCGGAAAAGTTCATTCTTCCGCGCGAGACCGGGATGGCGGAGCTGCTGGCGCTGATCGACCGGCTCAACCGCGACGCGTCGATCCACGGCATTCTGGTCCAGTCGCCGCCGCCGCCCCAGATCGACGAGGAGGCGGTGATCGCCGCCATCGCCCCGGCCAAGGACGTCGATTGTTTTCATCCGGTCAACGTCGGCCGGATGCTGATCGGCCGGACCGACGGATTTTTCCCCTGCACGCCCTATGGCGTGCTGAAGCTGCTGGAGTTTTACGGCATCGATCCGGCGGGCAAACACGCGGTGGTGATCGGCCGCAGCAATATCGTCGGCAAACCGCTGCTGGCGCTGTTGATTCAGAAGACGAAGGGGGCCAACGCCACGGTGACTTGCGTCCATTCGGCCACGCGCAATCTGACAGAGTTGACCCGGCAGGCGGACATTCTGATCGCCGCCATCGGCAAGCCGGAATTCGTGAAGCGGTCGATGGTCAAGCCCGGCGCGGTGGTGGTCGATGTCGGCATCAACCGTATTCCCGACGCCTCGAAGAAATCCGGCACCCGTCTGGTCGGCGACGTCGATTACGCCGATGTGGCGCCGGTGGCGTCGGCGATTACGCCGGTGCCCGGCGGGGTCGGTCTCATGACCGTCGCAATCCTGATGCGCAATACGGTCGAAGCCGCCATGCGGAGCATTTGAAGACGGCCCGGGGTTGGGAAAAAGAGTAATTGCGGCTGTTGCGGCTGCCGCATTGGATGATTTTTTACTGTGATGATCAAAACAGGAGATTGGAATCATGAACAAAGTTGGGAAATGGGCATGGCTGCCGGAACAGACACCGGCGGAGTTGCACGGATTGCTGACCGTACTGGGTGAGATTTTCCCGCTGGAGCGCGGCGGCAAGGCCGGAAAGACGCTGCGGTTCGAGCGCATCGCCGGCGAAGGGCTGATTTCCGAAGTGGAGTTGAACGCTGCCGGCGCATTGATTCGTTACAACACGGTCAGTGCGGCGGGACGCGGAGTCGGAAGCGCGCTGGCCGGGATTGCCGGGCGCGAGGAAACGCCTTTCACCATGCTCGGCATCATGCTCGATCTGTCGCGCAACATGGTCTTTACCGTGCCCGCGCTCAAAAAACTTTTCCAGCGCCTCGCGCTGCTCGGCTACAATACGGTTTTCCTCTACTGCGAAGACACCTATGAACTGCCCGGCGAGCCCTTCTTCGGCTACATGCGCGGGCGCTACACCGCCGAGGAAATCCGTACCGCCGACGACATTGCCCATGAGCTGGGCATCGAATTGATCGGGTGCATCCAGACGCTGGGGCATATGGCGCAGGTGCTGCGCTGGACCGGCAGCTATCATCAGATCCGGGACACCGGCAGCGTGATGATGGTCGACGAAGCCAAAACCGCCGAGCTGGTCGGCAAGATGCTCGATTTCTGGGGCGCCAATCTGCGCAGCCGCCGGATTCACGTCGGCATGGACGAAACCCACGATCTGGGCCGCGGCCGCTACATGGACATCCACGGTTATGTGCCGGGCTTTGAATTGTTCAACCGGCAGCTCAATATGGTCAACGAAGCCTGCCAGAGCCGCGGTCTGAATCCGATCATATGGAGCGACATGTACTTCCGGCTGGGCAATCCCAATCAGGCTTATTACGACCTGAACAGCGTGATTCCCGCCGAGGTCAAGGCCGCCATTCCGCGCGACGTTCAGCTGGTCTACTGGGACTACTACTGCGTCGATCAGGATTTCTATGAAAAATTCATCGAAATGCACCGCGACCTCGGCTTCAATCCGCTGATGGGCGCCGGCATCTGGATCTGGAGCCGGCTGTGGTATGACCACGGTCACAGCATGGCGGCCAACCGCGCCTGCCTGAATGCCTGCCGCCGCAAGAATCTGCGCGAGCTTTTCTTCACCATGTGGGGCGACGACGGCGCCATCTGCCACTTCGATTCGGCCTGGACCGGATTGGTGGCGGCCTCCGATATGGCCTTCGGCTTCGAGGATGAAGAACGTTCGGCCAGACGTTATCAGGCGCTGACCGGAGCGGATTACCGGCTCAATCTGGTGCCGGATCTGTTCAACCGCAAATTCCATAACGGTTCGCATGTGACCGGCATGGCGACGCTGTGGGATGATCCGCTGCTCGGGTTGGCCTGGCGCAATCTGGAAAATTTCGGCGAGAACGTCGCCGATTCGCTGCTGGCGGATTATCGCGCCATCATGGACAAACTGGCCGATCACCGCGGCGAAAACGGCGGCGGCAGTCTCAATTATGCCTGGACGGTGGCGCACTTGCTTTATCTCAAGCTGAAGTTGCGCCAGGACCTGGTGGCGGCTTACGGCGGGCGCGACCAGGCGGCGCTGGCCCGGCTCAAAGATGTCGCCGTGCCGGAAGTGCTCGCGGCTTACGACGAATTCCGCATTCTGTTCCGGGCGCAATGGCTGGCCAATGCCAAAACCTTCGGTCTGGAGGCGCTCCAGCACCGGATGGCGGGCGGGCGCGAACGGCTCGTGGAGCTCGGCCGCCGCCTCGGCGAGTACCTCGACGGCTCCGCCGCGACGATCCCCGAGCTTGACGCGGAATCCGGCAAGACCCCGCAGCGCATGGTGCTTTATTGCGATGCGGCTCATGCCAGTGCCATTATTTAGCCAAAATCGGCGCGATGCGGCTTGAAAAATCCGCATCGCGCGGTTAAATTAAGCAGTTGTGACTGATTGTGAACATTATGGCAAAGAGAGGCTGAGGTTACAGTGATGAGTAAGGTATCGTTCACCAAATATCTGACCAAGGATTCCATTATGATCCTCCACGGTCAGGACAAGAAATCGATATTCGATCAGATGGTGGCGCGGGTCGCCGATGTGGCGCATCTGGACCGCGACGTGGTTTCGCGCCTGGTGTGGAAACGGGAAAATATGATGCCGACCGGCGTCGGCCAGGGCTTGGGTCTGCCCCACATCCGGGTCGAGCGCATGGACGAACCGGTGATTCTGGTCGGCGTCTGCGCCAATCCGGTGGCGGATTACGAGACCCAGGACGGCAATCCGGTCCGGGTGATCGTGTTCATCGCGGCGGATGACGCCGATCAGGAAGGGTACCTCGGGCTTTTGAGCAGTGTTTCGGCCAAGATGCGCAATGCCGCGCTGGTTGAGGAAATTCTCGAAAACATCACCAAGCCGGCGCAGATTCTGAAGCTGGTCAAGGATTGACGGCACGGACGCCCAACCGGAGATTTTCACATTATGACCAGAGCTTCCCAGGCCATCGGGGCCAAGGCGCAGATCGACTTTCATTGCCTCGACGACGTGTGCGAGGGCGTGGTCAAATTCAATCTGGCGGAGGTATGCCGGGCCGATTTTCAGGCGGTCTGTCCCAAGTGTCACCGGACTTATGAGCTGGATGCGAATCTGCGCGACAAACTGGAACGGATGATGAATCTGGTGGCGGCCATCCGGCAGGCCGAGGATATTCTCGGCGACAGCAACGTTTCGGTGACGGTGGCCGGAGACCGCGAGGTGAAGATTCCCTACGCGCTGCTGCTGACCCGGCTGAATACGCTGATTACGCTGAAGTTCGGCGAACGGCAGGTGGACTTCCATCTGTGGATCGAACCCTCTTCGCCGGAAACCTTCCGTTAGCATTGTTTTTATATTTCAGGAGATGGCTGAGCCATGACGGAAAAGGAAATCATTCGGATCTTCGAAGAATCCGGTGCGCTTTTGACCGGACATTTTCAATTGCGCAGCGGGTTGCACAGCAACCGCTTCTTTCAGGCGGCGCTGCTGCTGCAGTATCCCGATACGGCGGAGACGGTCTGTGCGTTTCTGGCCCGGAAATTCGCCGCTTGCGGGGCGACGGCGGTGATTTCGCCCGCGGTGGGCGGACTGATCGTGGGGCAGGAGGTGGCGCGGGCGCTGAAGGTGCGCGCGATTTTCGCGGACAAGGAGGATGGACAACTGGTCCTCAAGCGCGGGTTCTCGATCCGGCCGGGGGAAAAGATATTGGTGGCCGAGGATGTGGTGACCAAGGGCGGGCGCGTTCAGCAGACCATTGATCTGGTGCGTTCGCTTGGCGGCGAAGTGGTCGGCGTGGCGGTGCTGGTCGACCGTTCGCGCGGGGAAGCGGCGTTTGACGTGCCGCGGTTCGAAAGTTTGATCAAGCTGGATTTGCCGACCTGGGATCCGGCGGATTGTGCGCTGTGCAAGGCCGGGGATCCGATCGATCGTCCCGGCTCGAAATAATTCTCTCCGGGCGTCGGCGGCCGGCGGCCGGATGACATCCGGGAAACCGGACGCGTTGGGAAGAATACGGGTGGGCTGAATCGCGGTTCGGCCCGGCATCCGGGAAGCCGATTCCGGAGCGGGGCCGGACTTTTTGAGATTGGGAAGAGGATCATTATGTTGGCAAGTTTGCTCAAATTCGTATTCGGCACCAAATCGCAGCGCGATGTGCGCCGTATGCTGCCGCTGGTCGCCCGAATCAACCGGATCGAGGAGGAGTATCAGATCCTCTCCGAGTCCGCGCTTCAGGCCAAAACCGGAGAATTCCGTCAGCGGCTGGCCGCCGGGGAAACCCTTGACGACCTGATGTGCGAAGCTTTCGCCGCGGTCAAGAACGCCTGCCGCCGGCTGTGCGGACGGGAGTTTACCGTCTGCGGCCAGCCGACGGTCTGGAATATGGTGCCCTTCGACGTTCAGTTGATGGGGGCGATCGCGCTGCATCGCGGCAATATCGCGGAAATGGCCACCGGCGAAGGCAAAACCCTGGTGGCGACCATGCCGCTGTATCTGAATGCGCTGTCGGGGCGCAACTGCCAGCTGGTTACGGTCAACGATTACCTCGCCCGCCGCGACTCCGAATGGATGGGCAATCTTTATCAATACCTCGGATTGACGGTCGGTTGCCTTCAGAATATGATGCCGCCTCACGAACGGCGCGCTCAGTACGCCTGCGACATCACCTACGGGACCAACAGCGAATTCGGCTTCGACTATCTGCGCGACATGGGCATGGCGACCAGCATCGACCAGCTGGTGCAGCGCGACCACTATTACGCCATCGTTGACGAAATCGACAGCATTCTGATCGACGAGGCGCGGACGCCGCTGATTATTTCCGGCCCGGTACCGATGTCCACCCACCAGTTCGACAAAATCCGGCCGCTGGTGGCCGAGGTCTACAACCGCCAGAATCTGCTTTGCTCGCGGCTGATCCGCGAAGCGCGCGAGGTGCTTGACGGCGGCGCTTCCGGCGAGCAGCGCGATGGTGCGCTGACCAAGTTGCTGCAGGTCAAATTCGGCTTGCCGACTCATAAGCAGCTGCTCCATGTGCTGGAGAACAGCGAATTGCTGAAAGAGCTTGAAAAGCTGGAAGCCTATGTCCGCAGCGACAGCAACCGCGGCATGCTTCAGGATGTTCAGAGCATCCTCTACTTTACCATCGATGAAAAGACCCATGAAGCCGATTTGACCGAAAACGGCCGCAACGCGGTGGCGCCGGACAATCCGGACGAATTCGTGATGCCCGATCTGCTGCTCGAAATCCATCGCATCGAGAACGACGAAACCATCCCGATGGAGCGGCGGCCGGCGATCAAGCAGAAATTTCAGGAGGAATATGCCGCCAAGAGCGAACGGCTGCACAATCTTTCGCAGTTGCTGAAAGCCTACTGTCTGTTTGAGAAGGATGTGCACTATGTGGTCCAGGAAGGCAAGGTGCTGATCGTTGACGAGCATACCGGGCGTTTGATGCCCGGACGGCGTTTCAGCGACGGCTTGCACCAGGCGCTCGAAGCCAAGGAAAATGTCGCCATCGAGCAGGAAACCCAGACCATGGCGACCATCACCATCCAGAACTACTTCCGGCTCTATTCCAAGCTGGCCGGGATGACCGGGACGGCGGAAACCGAAGCCAATGAGTTCCATCAGATCTACAAGCTCGATGTAATCGTGATTCCGACCAATCGGCCCTGCGTCCGCAAGGACGAGAACGACTCGATTTTCAAGACTAAGCGCGAAAAATTCAACGCCATTGTCGATGAGATCACCCGCCGCCACGAACTCGGCCAGCCGGTGCTGCTCGGCACGATTTCGGTGGAAGACTCGGAAATCCTGAGCCGCATGCTCAAGCGCAAAAATATTCCGCACCATGTGCTGAATGCGAAGAACCATCAGTATGAAGCCGAAATCATCGCTCAGGCCGGGCAGCGCGGCGCGGTGACCGTGGCCACCAACATGGCCGGCCGCGGGACCGACATCAAGCTCGGCGAAGGCGTTCGGGAGTTGGGCGGGCTGCATGTGATCGGCAGTTCGCGGCACGATGCGCGCCGGATCGACCGCCAGCTGCGCGGCCGCTGTTCGCGTCAGGGCGACCCCGGTTCGTCGAAATTCTATGTGTCGCTGGAAGACAACCTGATGCGGCTCTTCGGTTCCGACCGGATCATCAAAATTTTCGACCGTTTCGGCTTCGAGGAAGGCGAAGAGCTTCAGCATCCGTTCCTGAACCGTTCGATCGAGACCGCGCAGCGCCGGGTCGAGCAGCAGCATTTCTCGATTCGGAAGCGCACCCTCGAATTCGATGACGTGATGAACAAGCAGCGCGAGATCATTTACGGCTTGCGCAAGGACACCTTGTTCACCGACAAGCCCGGCGACATCCTGCTGGCGCTGGTCGAGGATATGGTGCTCTACGAAATCACGCAGGCGGCGACGGCGCCCGAACATCAGGACAAGAATGACGACTACCGATTCGACTGGGAGCGTCTGCTGTTCCGGCTGAATCAGACTTTCCCGATCGAATTCCGCCAGGAAGAGCTGACCGCCGGCGTGGTCAAGGGCGAGGTGGTCGATCCGGAGGCGTTGACCGTCCATATCGTCGACCGGATCGGCAAGGCTTATGAAGCCAAGAATTCCTATCTGCCCGAAGATCAGCTGCTGTGGCTGGAGCGGCATACCGTGCTGGACTCCATCGACCAGCTGTGGCAGGAGCATCTGTACACCATGGATCAGCTGCGTTCGAGCATCTATCTGCGCACTTATGCCCAGAAGGATCCTCTGGTCGAGTACAAGAATGAGGCGTTCACCATTTTCGAAATCATGATGCACGCGGTGCGGCGCAAAGCGGCGGAAAATATGTTCCGGGCGACCATCACCACGCTGGCGGACATCGAGCGGATGCTGGCGGCGATGCCGCGGCAGTTTTCGGCCAGCGAACTGCCGGAAGGGTTGCTCGAGGCCATCCAGTCGCAGTCGATCACCGTCAACGGTATGATGCCGGGCGAAGAGATTGAGGGGCCGTCGGCCGAGGCGTCGCGGTTTCCGGCTTCGCCGCCGCGTCCGCCGGCAATGCCGGCGGCGCGCCAGGTGCCGAAAGTCGGCGCCAACGATCCCTGTCCCTGCGGCAGCGGCAAGAAGTACAAGAAGTGTTGCGGTAAGTAGTATAATTTCAGGAAGCAGATTCAGAGGTCCTATGAACTATCGGATTGAGGTGGCGCCGCGGCGCGAATGGCGCGATTCCCGGGGTGAGAAGGTCAAGCGCCAGATTGCCGACTTTTTGAAGATTCAGATCGACAACGTGCGGACGCGCGACGTCTACACCGTGTCGGCCGATATTTCCGCCGCCGAAGCTGCGCGCATCGCCGAATATCTGACCAATCCGGTGCTCCAGACCGGGCGGGTCGGCGGCGCCGCGCTGACCGGGGACGACAACGGCTGCCGCTTCATGGTGGCGGTGGGATTCCGTCCCGGCGTGACCGACAATGTCGGACGCACCGCGGCCGAGGCGATCGGCGATATCATCGGACGCAAGCTCCGGGCTGACGAGCATGTCTTCAGCTCGGTCGAATATCTGCTTTACGGCGACAAGCTCGTCCGCGACCAGGTCGAACTGGTCGCGCGCAAGCTGCTGGCCAATGAACTGATTCAGTCGGTCAAGGTTTTCGCCGCCGCCGAACTCAACGACGGCATTCCGCTGAATCTGCCGCTGGTGAACGCGGTCGGCAGTGTGCCGGTGCGCAAATACGATCTCGAAGTTTCCGACGCCGAATTGGAGGCGATCAGCCGCAAGGGCATTCTGGCGTTGACGCTGGAGGAAATGAAGGCGATTCAAGGGTATTTCCGCCGGGCCGAAGGACGCGAAGCCTACGGTTTGGACGCCAATCCGACCGATGTCGAGCTTGAAGTGCTGGCGCAGACCTGGTCCGAGCACTGCAAACACAAGATTTTCAGCGCGGTGATCGACTACCGGAACCTGGAAACCGGGGAAAGCATTACCGTCGATTCGTGTTATAAGAGCTTTATCAAGAAGAGCACCCGCGAGATCGGGCAGGAGGTCGACTTCCTGGTTTCGGTCTTCAGCGACAACGCCGGGGTGATCACCTTCAACGACAAAATCGATATCTGCTACAAGGTCGAAACCCACAACAGCCCTTCGGCGCTCGACCCCTACGGCGGCGCGATGACCGGTATCGTCGGCGTGAACCGCGACCCGATGGGTACCGGTCAGGGGGCGGAACTCCTGATCAACGTCTGGGGGTATTGCCTGGGATCGCCTTTTACCGAGGAAAAGGATGTGCCGGAAGGGTTGCTCCATCCCCGGCGGCTGCGCGACGGCGTTCACCAGGGCGTGATCGACGGCGGCAACCAGAGCGGGATTCCCTACGGCTGCGGCTGGGAGTATTTTGACGAACGGTATCTGGGCAAACCGCTGGTTTACTGCGGCACCGTGGGTACGCTGCCCAAAAAGATCGGCGAAGTCAAGGGTTTCGAAAAGTCGATCAAACCGGGCGACCTGATCGTCATGGGCGGCGGCCGCATCGGCAAGGACGGCATTCACGGCGCGACTTTT
Source organism: Victivallaceae bacterium (assembly GCA_036677805.1). Lineage (GTDB taxonomy): Bacteria > Verrucomicrobiota > Lentisphaeria > Victivallales > Victivallaceae > SIG78. The sequence continues at coordinate 36,216 of JAVBVS010000025.1, forward strand.
TCCAGTGAGGAACTGCATCAGGATTCGCCGGTTCAGGCGGTTCAGATCGGCGACCCGATCACCCAGAAGAAACTCGGCGATTTCACCTATGAGGCGCGCAATCGCGGCTTGTATCGCTTCATCACCGACAACGGCGCGGGCGGTTTGAGCTCGAGCATTGGCGAAATGGCGGAAATCTGCGGCGGCTGCCGCATGGATCTCGGCCAGGCGCCGCTGAAATACGCCGGGCTGGCGCCTTGGGAAATTCTGGTTTCGGAAGCGCAGGAACGCATGAGCTACGCCGTGCCGCCGGAACACATCGAGGAATTCAAGCGGCTTGCGGCCGAACGCGATGTCGAAGTCACCGTGCTCGGCGAATTCACTGCCGACGGCAAGTTCCACATTCTGTTCAACGGCGAAACCGTGGCGCTGCTCGATATCGCATTCATGCACGGCGGCCTGCCCAGGCTTCACCTCAACGCGCGCTGGCAGACGCCGCAGTGGCCCGAGCCCGATCCGGCGACGCTGGCCAAACGCAATATGACCGCCGATCTGACGGCGATGCTGGGGCGGCTCAATATCGCTTCCGACGAATTCAAGGCGCGGCAGTACGATCATGAGGTGAAAGGACTGAGCGTGGTCAAGCCCTTCGTCGGCAAATGCCGCGACGTGGTTTCCGACGCCACGGTGACGATGATCGAGCCGTTGAGCACCGAGGGGGTGATTCTGTCGGCGGCGATTCTGCCGCGTTACAGCGATATCGACACCTATCATATGATGGCTTCGAGCATCGATCTCGCGGTACGGCGCGTGCTGGCGGTGGGCGGCAGACTCGGACACATCGCCGGGTTGGACAATTTCTGCTGGCCCGATCCGGTTCAGAGCGAAAAGACTCCCGACGGCGAATACAAGCTGGCGCAGCTGGTGCGCGCCAATCAGGCGCTTTACGACTATACCAAGGCGTTCAAGGTGCCGTGCATTTCCGGCAAGGATTCGATGAAGAACGATTCGACCCGGGGCGGGCGCAAGATTTCGATTCCGCCGTCGGTGCTGTTCAGCGTGATCGCCAGGATGGACGATATCCGGCTGGCGGTGACGCTGGACGCGAAACTCGCCGGCGACGACGTCTACGTGCTCGGCGTCACCGGCGATGAAACCGGCGGCAGCGAATACTACGCCATGCTCGGCTTTACCGGCAACAAGGTGCCCAAGGTCGATGCGGATGCCGCATTGAAACTCTACGGCAAGGTGGCGGAGCTGACCGGAAGGAAACTGGCGCATTCGCTGCATACTCCGGGATTCGGCGGTCTGGGGGCGGGCTTTGCCAAGGTGGCGATGGGCGGCCGGCTGGGGCTGGCGGTCGATCTTTCGGCGGTGCCACAAGCCGGCGGACTGGATACGCCGGTGCTGCTTTACTCGGAAAGCAACAGCCGCTTCATCATGACCGCGTCGCCGGACAAGCGCGATGAAATCGCGAAAATTCTGAGTGGCGTACCGTTCGCCCGGGTGGGCGTGGTAACCGCCGAGCCGGTGTTGGCGCTGCGCGACGGCGCGACCGAAATCCGGCTGCCGATGGCGGAATTGGTCAAGGCCTATCAGGCCACATTGAAAAATATTTAAAGACTGTTCGATGCGATGAGTGGTCTTTATCCCGAAAATGCGGTGATTGCCGCTCCGTTGTCGGGATACACCGACTTGCCCTACCGCCGGTCGCTCCGGCGGGAGGGCTGTTTTTTTGCCTTCACCGAAATGGTCGATGCCGCCAGTCTGGCCTACAACAACCGCAACAGCAGTTCTCTGCTCCGGCGCGATCCCGCCGAACCGTGGCTCGGGGTGCAGCTGGTCGGCGCCGATCCGGAGCATCTGCGCATTGCCGCCGATGCGATCAACGAGTATGAGTTCGACGTTTTCGACTTCAATCTCGGCTGTCCGGTGCCGAAGGTGACGCGCAAACATGCCGGGGCGGCGCTGGGGCGCGACATCGACCGGGCGCTGAGCTGTTTTGCATTGCTGGCCGAACGAGTGCGCTTCCCCCTCTCCGCCAAAATCCGGATTCTCGACGAACGCGACCCGGCGCCGACGCTGGCGCTGGTGCGGGGGCTTGCACAACTGGGAGCGCGTGCGGTCACCATTCACGGCCGGGTGATGGAAAAATTCTACTCCGGGGCGGTTCACAGCGCCATCATCGCGGAGTGCCGCCGGGCGGCGCCGGTCCAGATTGTGGCCAATGGCGGGATCATGAATGCCGCCGACTGCCGGGCTTTGCGCGCGGAAACCGGCTGCGGGCCGGTGATGGCGGCCCGGGGCATGATGGGCAATCCGTGGCTTTTCCGTGAAATCGCCGAGCAAGATGCGTTTGTGCCGCCGACGGTGGGGCAGTGGGCGGCGGCGATGCGGCTTCAGGTGACGGAAATGTGCGACCTCTATGGCGAATTCGCCGGAATGCGCATGGCGCGCAAGATCATCATGGACTACCTGCGCGGACGCGGGTTCGGCGGCGAAGCGAAGAACTGCGCGTCCGGACTCGCGACGCGAGCGGAATTTCTGGCTTTTTGCGCCGGGCTCGAACAATCCGGCCCGGCGGAGTCCTACTGGCAGAATCCCCCGGCGACGCGGCGGTTGCGGCGCGGCTGAGCGGGCTGCGGGAAAAAGGCTTTTACCAGCCTTCGGTCAGCGCGTGAATGATATTCTGCGCGGCGACGAAACAGGCCTGACGCACGGCGCGCAAGCGGCTTTCTTCGACGTCGACCGGCGCCTGGAAACGGGAACTGCCGGTCACGCTGCCGGTTTTGAGCGGTTCGGCCTGACCGGGGATAATGACCCGGTAATCCACTTCGACCCGGGCTGCCCATTCCTTGGGCTTGTAGATGTTTTCGTTGTCGAAGGAGTCGCCGGTGATATCGGCGAACGAGGCGTTTTTGACGGTGCAGTAGAGGATGCAGTCCGCAGTGCTCTGATCGACCAGCTTCAGCGTGCCGTCCTGGGTGACTACTTCGCTGGCCATCATCCGCATGTCGGAGGCGACGTTGTAAATTGCGGTTTCGTTGACCGCCGGGGCCACGGCGATGGTTTCGAGCTGGGGATGGCCCAGGAAGCCGACATGGTAGCCGCAGCCCGCCACGGCGAGCACGGCCGCGGGCAGCAGCAGTTTCCAGTGTTTCATGGTTTCACCTTATCCTTGTGCAGATTCAGGTCGTAGATCGGCAGCAGAAAACGGTTGTTGCTGTTTTCCGGAGCCAGAATCAGCCGATGTTGCTCCGGCGGGATCGGGAAGGCCTCGTATTTGGGATAACGGTCGGCAATCTCGGGTTCGATCCGTTCCGGGAAATAGCTTTTGTCGATTTCGGTCAGCAGCGCTTCGCTTTTGGGCGCCGCGGTTGAATTCGGGAATTTGCGCAGCACTTCAAGCAGATAGATTTCGGCCGGTGCGTTCTTGCCGTTGCGGCTGTAGTAGTGCGCGATGCCGTAAAGCCGTTCGGCGCAGACATCCTCCGCGGCGACAATGCAGCGGTTGATCCATTCGTTTTCGCTCAGCTTGGGGTATTTTTCGCGGAATTCGTTGAACACCGCCATGGCATCTTCAAAATAACGGCTGTCGCCATCGCCATTTTTCGACATTTCAAAGAGCGCATTGCCGAGCTCGAGGAACGCATAGCGGCAGGCGTCGCTCTCGGGATAATACTGAATGACTTCCCGCAGCAGTTTCAGCGCCTTGTCGTTGTCGTTCTTTTTGAGGTAATAAACCGCCAGGCGCAACCGCGCGTCGCCGCCGCGTTTGGAAAAAGGCGCATGCTTGAGCGCCGCTTCGTAGACCTCCGGCATCCGGCTTTTGTCGGTCAGCCACGGGATGAAGCGCAAACTCCAGAAGGCCGGGTCGCTGTATCCGGCGTAATAGGCGTCGCCGATATCGAATTCGCGGTCGACCAGTTTGCCGAATTCGATCTTGGTCGGGTATTGATTGATCACCTTCTCGAGGACGTCGAACTCCTTGCCGCGATATCCGGCCGCCTGATAGCTGTCGGCTTCGCGGAGAAAGGCCCGGAGCTTGAGGTCCGGGGCGTCGGCCAGGAGCCCGGCCTTGGCAAACTCTTTGGCGGCGGCGATGTGATCGCCGGCTTCGTTCGCCCTCAGCCCGGCGTCGAACGCCGCGCCGGCTTCATTGTCATCGGCGCAAATCATCGTCGCTGCCAGCAGCAGACCGCACAGAAACAGAAAAAATTTGGGCTTGCGCGTCAAGAGATCCACGACTCCGTTTTTCATTGCTTTGAAATATCATAATGTAATGCGTTCCGGCAGAAAATTCAATCCGATTCTCCGGGAATTTGAATTTTATGCGGCAAAAGTTGCTTTCAATCCCGAATGAGAGTATATTATTGCGTTATTTTTATGGATTGCGGAGAGGATATCGTGAAACTCAAACATCTCTGGGAGCATCGCGAACGCTACTTCCTTGAATTGATCGAGGAGCGTCGCCACCACTGGGCCGATCGTGCGGCGCTGGGGGTGCTGTTCGTGGCGTCGCGGTTCTACCGCATGGCGATTCAGTTCCGCATCTGGCTTTACGACAAGCGGGTGATCCGCAACCACGCCATCGGCTGCCAGGTGGTGAGCATCGGTAATCTGAGCTGCGGCGGGACCGGCAAGACGCCGGTGGTCGAGGTTTTCGCCAAAAGCCTCAGCCGCCAGGGGCGCAAGGTCGCCATCCTGAGCCGGGGGTACCGCAGCCGGGAGCAGCGCTCCTGGTGGCAGAAGCTGCGCGCCAAATTCAGCGCGCGCAAACGGGAAGTGCTGCCGCCGCGGGTGGTCTCCAACGGCCGCGATCTCCTGCTTCAGAGCGATGCCGCGGGCGACGAACCCTACATGCTGGCTTCCAATCTCAAGAACGTCGCGGTGCTGGTGGACAAGGACCGGGTCAACGCCGGGTTGTACGCGATCGACGAGTATGCCACCGACACCCTGATTCTCGACGATGGATTTCAATATCTGCGGTTGAAAGCGCATGTGAATATCATGCTGGTCGATTCGACCGCGCCCTTTGGCAACCATCATGTGCTGCCGCGTGGAATTCTGCGCGAGCCGGTCAAGAACATCCGGCGCGCGGATTATATCTTTTTGACCAAATCGAACGGCGGCAACCATCTGCGCCATCTGAAAACCTTTTTGCGCCGTCACAACCGGCGGGCGGAAATCATCGAGTGCTGCCACAAGCCGCTCTATCTCGAACGGGTCTTCCAGCGCGGCGAACGGTCGCCGCTGGGCGAGCTCAAAACCCGGCGCGTGGCGGCGATCTCGGCGATTGCGCGGCCGGAGAGTTTCGAGGCGTTCCTGACCGGCTTCGGCGCGGAGATCGTGCATACTGCGCGTTATGCCGACCACCACCGCTATACCGAGCAGCAGATTCTCGACTTCGTAAACGAAGCCAAGGCCGCGGGCGCGGAGATGATCGTGACCACCGAAAAGGACGCTGTGCGCATCCCCCGGATGGTGCGCGAGGATATTCCGTTCTACTTCCTGCGGGTCGAAATCGACATCCTGAGCGGCCGGGAAAACTTCGACCAGTGCATCCAACGCATCTGCTTCATCTGATTCGGCGGCTTTCGGGCAGTTCCGGACGGCGGAGCCGCCTGTTATTTTTTTGCCGGATATTTTGATGATTTTATTTGCATTTCCGGAAGATTGGATTCTTTTAAAAGAAAACAACTGGTTGGTTTTTTTACAGGAGGGTCTGGAATCATGGAATTGCCGTTGAAGTTGGCCGACGAATCGGCGTTGGATGAATTTCTGGCGCAACCGTCGCCGGGATTGGTGGAATGCATGAAGCGTCTTGAGGGCGACATCATGATCCTCGGCATCGCCGGCAAAATGGGCGTGTCGATGGGACGGCGCGCGGTGAATGCGGCGCGGGCCGCCGGGGTGGCGAAAAAGGTGATCGGCGTGGCCCGTTTCAGCAATGCCGCCGCCCGGGCCGAACTGGAGGCGCACGGCGTCGAAACCATCGCCTGCGATCTGCTCGACCGCGCCGCGGTGGCGCAACTGCCGGCTGCTCCCAATGTGATTTTCATGGCCGGACGCAAGTTCGGCACCGACGGCGCCGAGGATCTCACCTGGGCGATGAACGTGCTCGCGCCGGGCCATGTGGTCGAACACTTCCGCAATTCACGCATTGTGGCGTTTTCGACCGGCTGTGTTTATCCGCTGGTTGCGATTGCAACCGGCGGCTGCACCGAGGCGGTCGTGCCCGATCCGGTGGGCGAATACGCCCAGTCCTGCCTCGGACGGGAACGCATTTTTCAGTATGGAGCCCGGACCTTCGGCGGGCGGGTGCTGCTTTTCCGGCTTAACTATGCGATCGATCTGCGTTACGGGGTGCTGCACGATATCGGGCGTCAGATTCTGAACGGCGAAAAGGTCAACAACGCGGTCGGGCATTTCAACGTGATCTGGCAGGGCGACGCCAACGAGGCGGCGTTGCGCGCGCTGGAGCATTGCGCCAATCCGGCGGCGGTGCTCAATGTGACCGGTCCCGAAACCGCGTCGGTGACCGCGATCGCCGGCGAGCTGGGGCGGCTGCTGGGAAAACCGGTCGAATATCTCCATCCGGTTGCGGGCGAAAAATGCTATCTCAACGACGCCGGCAAAATGGCGGCGCTTTTCGGCTATCCCTCGGTCCCGCTCGGCATCATGTTGCGCTGGCAGGCCGAATGGCTGCTCGCCGGCGGCGCGTCGCTCGGCAAGCCCACCCATTTCGAAGTTCATAACGGGAAATTTTAGACGATGAAAACGATTTCGGATATCCATCCCGAGGTTCTGCGTCAAGTCCGGCGCGGCTGTGTGATTCCGGCCCAGCCGCTGGCGCTCGATGAAAACCGGAAGTTCCTGCCCCGCTATCAGCGCGCACTGTGCCGCTATTACATCGATGCCGGAGCCGGCGGCATCGCCGTCGGCGTCCACTCCACCCAGTTTGCCATCCGCGACCCGAAAATCGGTCTTTTCGAACCGGTTCTGGCCCAGACTTCGCGCTTCATCGATCAGTGGTGTCTCCGGCGCGGCCGCCGGATTCTGAAGGTCGCCGGCATCTGCGGCCGGACGCCGCAGGCGCTGCGCGAGGCCCGGTTCGCGGCCGACAACGGTTATGACGCCGGATTGCTGAGTTTGGCCGCCTTCGCCGGCGACCCGGCGAAGGCGATGCTCGAACATGTCCGCGCGGTGGCGGCGGAAATGCCGGTGATCGGCTTTTATCTCCAGCCATCGGTCGGCGGCTGCATTCTGCCGTATGAATTCTGGCGCGAATTCGCCGCCGTCGACAATGTGCTGGCGATCAAGATGGCGCCGTTCAACCGTTATCAGACGCTCGACGTGGTCCGCGCCGTGGCCGAAAGCGACCGGGAGATTACGCTTTACACCGGCAACGACGACAATATTCTGATCGACCTGCTGAGCGAATACCGCATCGCCGGCGCCGGCGGCGCGGTCCGGCATCTCCGTATCCGCGGCGGTTTGCTGGGGCACTGGTGCTGCTGGACGCGGCGCGCGGTGGATTTGCTCGAAGAGGTCCATGCGCTTGAGGATGCCGCCATGATCCCGGCGGAACTGTTGAGCCGGGCGGTGGAAATCACCGACTGCAATGCCGCATTTTTCGATCCTGCGCATCGGTTTGCGGGCTGCATTCCGGGAATTCATGAGGTATTGCGCCGTCAGGGGTTGCTCAAGGGCATCTGGTGCCTCGACCCGGAAGAAGTGCTGTCGCCGGGTCAGGCCGAGGAAATTACCCGGGTCCATGACCAGTATCCGATGCTGCACGATGACGACTTCGTACAGGAACACCTGGCCGAATGGCTGGCCGACTGAACGCCGGAAGGAGCGGATTTCATGCAGCAGCGCGCTGAAAAAACCCGGGCGGCGATTCTGGCCGCCGCGCGGCGGCATTTTGCCGCCCGCGGTTTCGCGGGAACCACGGTTGACGCCATCGCCGCCGGCGCGGGCGTCAACAAACAGCGGATTTACGCCTATTTTGGTTCCAAGCGGCGATTGTTCGAACGGATATTACTCGATTTGTTTGCCGAAAGCGAAGCGGAATTCGAACGTTTTGCCGACCGGGCCGAACCGGATGGGGAGTATCTGACCGCGGCGCTCTGGCGGCACTTCACCGACCTCCATCGGCGGAAACCGGAATTCCAGCGGCTGCTGACCTGGGCCAATCTCGAAGAAGCGGTCGATCCGGCGGCGCTGGCATTGGTCCGCAGCCACGAGAACAGCCGTCTGCGCCGATGGTTCGCGCAAGAGACGGCCGCCGGGCGCATCCGGTCGGACATCGCTTTTGAAAGCTGGCTGCTGACCTTGATGGGCGTCGCCTACTTCTGCAACTCCAACTTCCGGACCCTGAGCCGGACCTTGGGCGAATCCTGTCTGGATGATGCCGGACGGATCCGTCTGGGCGCCGACTTGGGGGTGGTGTTTTCCGGAATCCGGCGGATGGGAGTCTCGCCCGGACTCAGCGGTTGCGGAGTTTGAATTCGGTTTCAATTCGGCGCATCGCCTGGCGGCAGCCCTCGGGCACGGAGAGCAGCCCGCCGAGAATCGCTTGAATATATTCCAGCAGAACGGTGCTGGCGGTCGGACTGCCGCACCGGACCGGAGTGGCATGGGGCAACGTGGCGTGGACGGTCCGGGTGATGCCGGGATAGGCCGGTTCAAGCCGGGCCAGCAGCAGTGTGCGCATATCCTGGCGCGCGGGAACTCCGGCGCAGCCGACCAGGAGATTCTGAACCGCGATGCTCTGGAGGTAATTCAGAATCGGCGTGACCAGATCCGGGTCGCTGTTGATTCCGGCCATCACCCCTTCGAGGAAGAGATGGGTGCCGGGGGTGTGCAGCGCGCCGGGCGGCGGCGTGATGTGATATTTGATTTCATTGCCGGGGTAAAAATCCAGCCCCGAAGCCCAGCGGATGGCCAGATTTTCGTCGAGAATATTCTCCAGCACGTTATTGTGGGCGAAAAACCGGCTCTCGATCTGGGTGGTGATCGGAAAGAGCAATTTGTCGCGGGTAATGAATCCGCTGAGTTGTTCGAGCAGGTGCTGGGCCTCCGGCGTATCGATCAGGCAGCGGGTGCCGTCGAGGGAAAACAGGCTCAGTTTCCGGGCCCGGAAGAAGGTTTCGATATAACTCAGCGCCATCCGTATCGCCAGCATCGGGCGGCCGCCGCTTTGCCGGCGGCGGAGATAATCCAGAAATTCCGGCAGCGAATCGGGCAGCCGGGCCGGGTCGATTTCGGGGTGGCGGGGATTGGTCAGCTGAAATACCGGAGCCGCGGTCAGCGGCACGGCGCGCCAATGATTCAATTCGGAACAGAATCCGATCAGGTTGTCCGGAAAGTCCTCGCGCGAGAATTCCAGTTTGCGCAGTTGTTCGAGAATCATCACCCGTCCGCGCAGTTCGGGCGAATTCATGATCAGGCGGATGGCATCGGTATTGCCGAAAATGAGGTCGTAATCATGGTCGCGGATCCGGTCGAACCATTCGTCGACCTGCGGGTATTCGAAGCGGAATTCCAGCTCCTCGTGGCAATCGCGGTAGCGGGTGAGCGCGGTTTCCATCGCCCGCATGAAGTTCCACATGCCGGGAGCGATGCCCAGCACCCGGACCAGACGTCGCTTCGGCAGCGGTTTTTCCCGGAGCGCGGGCGCCAGCACCACCGTCCCTTTGTTGCGGATGCGCTTGATCCGGCCGCGGCGGCTCAGGATGGCGAGGGCATGGTTGAGCGTGATCAGACTGCAATCGAGTTCGCGGCACAGCTGTTCCGTATCCGGCAGCAGCATTCCCGGCTCCAGCGCGGGCAGCAGAATGTTGTCGAGATAGGCGAGAACGCGTTCGTATTTATAGATTTTTGCGGGCATGGCATACCTTATGATTGAATAAAATATAATTTATTCCAAAAAAATCATTTTTCAATGGCCGGAATGATTTTTTTTTTGACAGAAACCTTGAAACGAACGTTATTTTCCGGTAAAATAGCAATGTGATCGATTCATGACCGAGTTTTAGCAGGAGGAGTTTGGAATGTCGAAAAATATATTTTATCGGGAGACGCTGGATCGTCTGATGCCATGGGGCACCAGTACATGCAGCAAGCGGGCCGACTTCATGCCCGAGGAGCCGGCGGTGATCGTCCGCGGCAAGGGCTGCCGGATCTACGACGCCGACGGCCGCGAGTTCATCGATTTCCGCAATGCGCTGGGGCCGGTGTCACTGGGTTACGCCTTTCCGGCGGTGGACGACGCCATCCGCGCCCAGCTGGCCGACGGCATTATTTTCGGCTACCCGCATCCCCTGGAAGCCGAGGTTGCGGAATTGGTCACCCAGGTGATTCCCTGTGCCGAAAAGGCGCGTTTTCTGAAGACCGGCGGCGAAGCGGTGGCGGCGGCGATCAAGGCCGCCCGCTATGGGAGCAAACACCGTCATGTGATTCAGATCGGTTACAACGGCTGGCTCAATTCGCTGGCCGCCGACGGCATGAGTCTGCCCGGAAGGGCCGCCGCGCCGGAGGTGCCGGGGGTGCCGCCGGAGTTGTCGCAGCTCCATCACAACTGCGGCTGGAACGATGCCGGACAGCTGGCCGATCTGGAAAAAAAGTTCGGCGGCGACCTGGCCGCGATCGTGGTGGCCGCCGACTACCGGACGCCGGATGCGGGGCGGCACTTTTATCCGCTGTTGCGGCAGACGGCCGACCGCTGCGGCGCGGCGCTGATTTTTGACGAAATCGTGACCGGGTTCCGGTTTGCGCTGGGCGGCATGCAGGAATACTGCAAAATCACGCCCGATATGGCGGTCTTCGCCAAGGGCATCGCCAACGGCATGCCGCTTTCGGTCTATTGCGGCAAGGCGCGCTGGATGGACGGCTTCGACCGGGCGATCGTGAGTTCGACCTATGGCGGGGAAACGCTGTCGCTGGCGGCGGCGAAGGCGACGATCCGGGTTTACCGCGAGGAGCCGGTGATCGAGCATCTCTGGAAAATGGGACGGCTGATGTGGGGATCGCTGGGCGAACTCTTCCGGCGTTACGGCCTTCCGGCCACGATCCCGGGTGATTTTCCGGTCGGATTCTTCCATTTTTCCGGCGACGGCGCGGCGGAGCTCCGGGCTCGGTTCCTGCGCGGCGTCTGCAGGCACGGGGTTACGCTCTACAACGGCGGTTATGTCAACTATTCGCATCGCGAATCGGATGTTCAGGAAGCGCTCGACCGCATCGAAGCGGCGATCAGGGAATTGTAACATGTTGATCATCGATTGTCACGTTCACCCGACCCCGGGCCGGGATTATTTCGCCGAGGGCGAACACCTCATGCGGCACATGCGGCAGCATGGAATCGCCATGCTGCTCGCCTCCGATCTCGGCGAAGGCTGGCTTCAGTTTCCGGACAGCGCTACCGTGAAGGCGGCCAATCTCCGAATGCGGGAGCTGGCCGCGAAACACGCTCCGGCGCTGCAGTATCTGGTCTATCTCAACCCCCAGCAGCCGGACTGGCGCGAAGAGCTGGCGGCCCACGCCGCCACCGCGGTCGGGGTCAAGCTCTGGATTTCGCTCAAGGCGTCGGATGGCTCTCTGGATCACGCCGTGGCCGTGCTGCGCGCCGCGGCGGAACTTAACCGGACGGTATTGATTCACACGTATCATCGCACCGACGGCAATCTGCCCGGCGAGGTCGATCTCGATGATCTGATCGGGCTGGCCAACAGGGTGCCGGAGTGCCGGATCGTGGCCGCGCATTCCGGGGGCAACTGGCGGCAGGCCATCGCACGGAAAGAGCGGATTCCGGCCAATGTCTGGTTCGACGTTTCCGGCGGCTACCCCGAGCGGGGCATGGTCCGTCGTCTGGTCGATGCTTTCGGCGCGGAACGGATTCTATATGGTTCCGACGCGCCGGGCCGCTCCTTCGGCTCCCAGCTGATCAAGGTGACGGAGGCCGGACTGACGGCGGCGGAGCTGGAACTGGTTTTCCACACCAACGCCATGCGGCTGTTTGAGCTCGAAGCGGCTTGCGCGCAACTTCCGGCGGCGACGGCTCCGGAGGGATGCGGCGTACTGCCGGGCCGGTCGCTCCCGGAATCTTCGGAAGATCATTTCTGTTTCGCCGGACAGGCACGTTACTGGGATCAGGCGGCGACGGCGGCGGAGCTCGCCGCCGAGCTTGAACGCCATCGGGTAACCGCCGCCTATGCGGTGGGCCTGGAAACGATTTTCGCGGCCGACCGGCTGGCGGCCAACCGCGACTGGCAAAAGGCGGCCGCCCGGTTTCCGGCCATCCGGCCGCTGGCCGCGGTCGATCCGCGCGATCCGGCGGCGACGCGGCAGCTTGAAGCGCTGGCCGGGTTCGCGGGCGTATGGGTCTCGCCCTATCTGCACGATTATGATTTGAACGATCCGGCCTTCGGCTGGTTCTGGGAAACCTGTTCGGCGCGGCGGATTGGGCTCTGGATCAATGTGGCCTTGAGCGATGACCGTTTCCGGGATCCGGAACTCGTCACCCGGCCGGTGACGGAAGAGAATCTCCGGACGTTCATGCGCCGTGCGCCCGGCAACCGCTATGTGGTTCAGGGGATGACCGATCTGGCGGTCCTGACCGCGGCGGCGCCGGAAGGATGGCGCTGTGAGGATTCGAAATTGAGCGATGGCGAGTATGTCGCGGAACGGTTTTTCGGCACGGGCCATGCCGCCGGACTGATTCGCGGCAGCGAATATCCGTTCCGGGTGTACCATGCGGTCGATGACGTGCTGTACGGTCGGATTTGAATTGCAAACCTAAGGAAAAGGGAGGAAAAATCGATGAAGAAACGAGTAAGATTCACATTGATAGAATTGCTGGTTGTGATTGCGATCATCGCCATTCTGGCGGCGATGCTGCTGCCGGCGCTGTCGGCGGCGCGGGAACGCGCACGGAGCACCAACTGTCTGAGTAATGTCAAACAATTGATGCTGGGCATGATCATGTACACCAACGACCACGACGGTTCCTTCACCCCGACGGGCGCCACCGGCAGCTACGGCAGCAAGTGGTGGACGCGCAACATCATCGACAACTACGACATTCCCGAGTCGACGCTGATGTGCCCGTCCAAGGCGCTGGGGAAGTGGCTCTCCGATACCAGCAGCCACTACGGCATCAACATCAATCACATCGCCACCAGCGCCCGCTATGTCGGCGACACCAAGAGGCCGGCGAAAACGGGACAGATCGCCAATCCCGCGGATACGATCGTCTTTACCGACAGCGCCCAGACCATATCCACCTCCAAGGATTGGACCCAGCGCTATCTGACCGATCCGGCCAGCGGCTCGATTCGGGGATACGTCTACATTTTCGATTATTATCCGTCGGTGGCTTCCAGCTATGAACCCCATGCCGTGCATGCCGGCGGGTTCAACACCGCCTGGGCCGACGGCCATGCCAGCTATGTGATCGCCTCCGCGACCGATCCCGAAGTCACCTACAAAGTGCTCGGGCAGGGCGCCAACGCCACCAACGGCGATGCGTCGAAGTGGGACCGCTATTAAGCCGGCAGAACAGGAAGCGAAATCATGCGTAAACGGTTGATATTTTTAAGTGCGCTCGGTCTGGCCGGGATGGCGTTGGGACAGGACAATTTGATTCGCAACGGTGATTTTGAAGCCATGGCCGCCGACCGGCCGGCCGCCTGGGGCAATTACGCCGGAGGCGGCAATGCCCGGGCCGACGTGATTGCCGATGGCCGCAGCGGCAAGGCGCTGCGGATCGTCGATACCGATGACAAACAGGCGGTGGGCAAGGTGCAGGATTTCGCGGTGGAGCCGGGCCAGAGTTATATCGCGTCGGTCTGGGCCAGACGTCTGGCCGGACACGGCGACCGGGGCGTGTTTCTGCAGATCCGGCTGCTGCCCTCGGGCAAGATCGTTCAATTGGAGTTGCAACAGGTTCCGGACGACCAGTTCCGGTGTTATCAACTGCAGTTCGCCGTGCCGAACGGAATCGAGAAGGCGCAGATGTATCTTTACAGCCAGAATCCATCCCGGGCCGGAATGGTGATCGACGATGTCGCGGTCGCCAGGGCCGCCGCCGGTGACGCCGCCACTTTGCAATATTCGACGCCCGGCGACGCCAAAGCCGCCGCCATCGCCTATCCCGGGGATTTGACGGTGGCGAAGCTGAATCTTCAATCCCGCCCGGTGGTATTTTTCAGCGCCGGCGAAGTGGCCGCGGCCCGCAAATTTCTGCCCGATTCTCCGGCCATGCAGGAATTTCTCCGGCGGCAGCAGCAGCGGGTCGCGCCGCTGATGGACAAGAGCGACGCCGAATTGCGCGCGCTGGTTCCCGTCCCGGGGACCGATATCGTTTACGGATTGGGGATGAGCGCCGATCCCGCGGGGGAACGGCTGCGCTGGGCGGGGTGGAGCGACCCCTTCAAGGTGGTCGGCAAGGACAATGTCAGATATCCCAATGCGCAATATCCCGACGATGGCAGGAACGGCGACGACCCGGCCAAAAAGTTCCATTTCGCCGCCCGTGCCAACGGTTTCATTTTCAGCGAACTCGAAGAGTATGCCTTGCCCGCGCTGGCCGACTGCTATATGCTCACCGGAGAGCAGAAATATGCCCATGTGGCCGCGGTGCTGCTCGATGCCATTGCTCCGAGTTACAAGGCCAACCGGCGCGGACCGCTCGATTATCCGGTCAGCAGCAGCGACTACGATCGCGGCGGGCGGCTGCAGCGGCCCTATTATCAGACGGCGCGCGGATTGATGAACTATGTGCTGGCATATGATGCGATCCTGCCCTCCGGCGAACTTGAAAAACCTTCGGCGACGGCGGGCCGGAATATCGGCGAAAACGTGGCTCGCGATCTGCTTTGGAACGGTGCGGTCTACTGCCTCGGGTTCGCCTATGACGGACGGCAGCTGCACAACGGCCACGCCGATTATCTGCGCGGCGCGGCGGCGGTGGGACTGCTGCTGAATCAGCCGCAACTCACCGCACTGCTGTTCAGCGACGAACTGGGGTTGCCCGCCATGCTCGCCACCAGCGTCGACCGCAACGGATTCTACCATGAAAGCTCCCACGGCTACAGCCAGCACTGCATCATGCTTTACCAGAGCATGGCCGACATGTACGAAAGCGCGGTGCGCCAGCAGTGGCCGGGAGTGAAATCGATTTATGCCGATCCGATCCTGAGCGCCCTGCTCAACCGCTACGCCGACAAGCTTGAAGTCGGCGGGCGGCTGCCGATGACCGGCGACGACGGCCCGGCCCGCGCCTTCGCGTCGCCGCTGCTGCGGGTGCCGGATCCGGTGGCAAAGGGGCTGGACCGCGGCTTTGTGAACCAGCTGGAAAATATGTGGATTCTGCTGAAACGCGGAGCCACAGCCGAAGACCGGGCGGCGGCGGCCAGGTTTTTGCGCAACGCCTATGGCGAGCGCACTCTCACGCCGCCGGCCGACCGCCGGGCGTTTTTCACCATCGGCGCGGACGATCTGGATGCGATCAGACAAGCCCCGCTCGATCCGGGATATTTTGAAACCGCTTCCGCGCTTTACGGCGCCAAGGGCTTCGGCTTGATCCGCGGTGGTCGGGGCGAGGCGCGGCACGGCATTCAATTCAGCTTCGGGCCGCAGCTCAACCATGGACAGCTGGAGGCATTGAGCTGGACCTTCTACCATCACGGCGGCGAATGGAGCTACGATCCGGGGTATTTCAACACCCATTACCGTACCGGCTGGACCACGACTTCGGTGGCGCATCAGCAGATGACGGTCAACGGCACGAGCGTCGACATTGCCGCCGGGGGCGGCGAATTGCTGGCCTGGCAGGCGAATAATCCGTCCGGCATTCAATATGTCATGGCCCGGCAGCCGGGGGCGTTCGCCGGAGAGGGTGCGACGCGTTTCGAACGGCTGATCGCGCAAGCCGACAACCCCGATTCGGGTGCGCTCGAATACTGGCTTGACCTCGGCGTGACGGCGGGCGGCAAATTCCGCGACGACAGTTTTCATACGCTGTTCGGGCAGGTCGAATACAATCAGGCATTCACTCCGACCGGAGCGTTTTCGCTGTTCGGCGATGTGGCCAAGGATATGAAGTTCCAGAGCGATTTCCGGCTCAGCGGCTATCCCGACAAGGGTTTTTACTGGAAGCTGCCGGGCGAGGGCTACGGTCTGTTGCTGGCGCCGGAACTGTTCCGGGGCGACGCCGGAGTACAGGCGCGCTACAGCAAGTCCACTTTGCCCGATGCGGAGCGCTTCCAAACCACGATCAAGGTCGATTTCCCCGGCGAATCCGGCCGGGAATATTATGCGGTCCGCTCCATGGCCGCGCCCAACGCGCCTGATCTGCCTTATCTGATCCGCCGGGATCAGGGCGATGCGCCGAGCGTTTTTGCCAAAGTCGTCCGGTTCCAGCCGGAAGGCGGCATCGATCCGGTAGCGGGCGTGGACAAGGTCGCGCTGAAGGGCGGCATGACGGAATTCTGCCGCGCCTGGCTGGTCCGGCTGACCGATGGCCGCAGCGACCTCTGGCTGCTGGGCGATGGCGAACAGATGCTTGAGGCGCAGGCGCCGGGCTATCCGCCCGTTGCCGCCGACGGCCGGATCACCGTGGTCCGGTTCGATGCCGCCAAAACCGCGACCGATATTTTGAGCGCCGCTGCGACCGCCGTCAAAGTGGATGGAAAAACGATGGTTTCCGGGGTGCGCGCCTATCGCGGCAAACTGGAAAAGGTGGAGGATGCCGCACTGGGCAAAGTGCGCTTTGCGGTGGCTTGGACAACGCCGCCATCCGTTGAAACCGGCTGTTTCGGCGTCGTGACCTCGAGCAGCCGCGGGCTTCCGGCCAACTGGACCGGCAGGGAACTCGACGGCAAAGGGCTTGAACTCGATGATCTGCGCTTTGTCTTCAGCCGTTTCAAGGTGACGCCGGTCGCCGGAAAATCGGGGACGTACACCTGCATCCCGGACCTGGCGCAGCTCTACTGTGCGGGCGGCACGCCATCGACCGCGCTGGCGCGCGGCAAGGCGTTGCGGCGGGACGGCAAATTCATCGGCTATATTCAGGATGCCGAAGCCACGGATAAAAAGCTGGAACTCAAGTTGGTCGATCTGTCCGGGCAGCCGCTGGCGCTGCCGGCGGAAACCATGCTGGAGGCCGGCGAGGCGCTGCCCGGCGATACTGTGAGCGTGCTCAACAACCTGCGCTGGCGACGCTGAATCGAATTCGGGAAAGGAAACATCCGCAATGAGCCGTACGATCCATGTTCCGGCCTGGTATTACCGCAATTTCGACGCCGACATGAGCCGCGAAGTTCCCGCCGAGGGGTATGGCGGATGGCGCAAGGCCGCCGCGCTGCCGTTGGCGCTGGATCACAGCGCATTGGTCGTGATGCACGCCTGGCATTGCTATGAATCCGGCGATTTCCCGGGCTGGGAACACGCGGTCGAATACCTGCCGCGTGCCCGGGCCGTTATGCGGCGCTATTATCCGTCGCTGTTGTCCACGGTCCGGGCGGCGGGAATGCCGGTGCTGCATGCGGTCTGGGGCGGTCATTATTATCAGGAGCTCCCGGGATATCGGGAAAGTCTGGCGCTGGCCGGAGAGGAGCCGCCCTTGCCGCGGGCGGAATCCGATCCGGTGCGCGAAGCGCTCGACCGTTTCCGCTTCGAAGAGGTTTCGCCGGGCGCGCACAATCAGCCGGATATCGAACGCAGCCGGACGGCTCGCGATTTTGCTCCGGAAGCGCGTCCGGAGCCGGGCGAGGCGATCGCCGCAACCTCGCGCCAGCTTTTCCTGCAATGTCGGAAGCGTGGCGTCAACCACCTGATTTACGCCGGATTCGCGCTCAACTGGTGTTTGCAGATGTCGCCCTGCGGCATGGTCGACATGCAGCGTTACGGGATGCTCTGTTCGACCATCCGGGAAACCACCACCGCGGTGGAAAATAAGGAGAGCGCCCGGCTGGAGACGGCCAAGAATATGGAGTTGTGGAAAGTGTCGCTGCAATTCGGCTTGGTCTACGACTTCGCCGATTTCACCGGTGCGCTGCGCCGGGGAAAATGACGGTTTCCCCGGGGTTCGATATGGGATGCGATTGCATTGTCCGCCGGAAAGCGTTATATTACCGCAATCATTGACGGCGGTTCTCAACAGGAAGACGGGCGCGATGCATACGGTCAAAATCGAACAGGGCGCCATCCATATTGATGGGCATGAAACGCAACTCATCTCCGGCAGCGTCCATTATTTCCGGGTGCCGCGGGCCCTGTGGCGCGACCGCATCGCGCGGGCCAAAGCCATGGGCCTCAATGCGGTCGAAACCTACGTCGCGTGGCAGCTCCACGAGCCTTCGCCGGGCACGTTCGACTTTGCCGGCGACCTCGACCTCGGGCACTTTCTCGATCTGATCGCCGCGGCCGGGTTGTATGCGATCGTCCGGCCCGGTCCTTATATTTGCGCCGAATTCGACAACGGCGGACTGCCGGTCTGGCTCAATCTGCTGCCCGGCGTCCGGCTGCGCTGCATGAATCCGCCTTATTGCATCGCGGTGGAGCGCTTTTTCGACCGGCTGATGGCTGAAATCGCGCCGCGCCGCGCCGCGTCCGGCGGGCCGGTGGTCATGATGCAGCTCGAAAATGAGTACGGCAGCTTCGGCTGCGACAAGCATTATCTTCGCTGGCTGGAACGGCTCTTCCGCGAAAAATACGGCATTTCGGAAGTGCTCTTCACCTCCGACGGCGCGGGCGACTTTTTCCTTCAGGGCGGGACGCTCGACGGCGTGCTTCAGACGCTCAATTTCGGCAGCCGGGCGATCGAATCGTTTGCGGTCGGGCGCAAATACCGGCCGGAAGGGCCGGATTTCTGCATGGAGTTCTGGGACGGATGGTTCGACCACTGGGGCAACCGGCATGGCCGCCGCGAGGCCGCGGACGTGGCGCGGGAACTGGCGGCGATGCTGGCTTCCGGAGCGTCGGTCAACTTCTACATGTTCCACGGCGGCACCAATTTCGGCTTTACCGGCGGCGCCAATTTCTACCCCGACCGGGGCTTCGGCTCGACCGTCACCAGCTACGACTATGATGCGCCGCTCTCCGAATGCGGCGATATCACCGAAAAATACCTCGCCTGTCAGGCGGTGATTGCGAAATACCGGCCCGGATTCACGCCGGAACGTCCGGCCGATCCTGAAAAGCGCGCTTATCCGGCGGCCGAATTGACCGAATATGCGCCGCTTTACGCCCCGGAAGTGTTGACGCGAATCGGCGACATGCGGGAAACGCCTTATCCGGAATCCATGGAATTTTACGGGCAATACCACGGTTTCGTCAATTATCGCTGCCATCTGAACGGACCATGGCGCGGCAAGCTGGTGCTGCCCGAGGTGCGCGACCGTGCGATTCTCTTTCTCGACGGCCGCAAACTCGGAAGTTTCTACCGGCCCGAGGGCGCGGTGACGCTCGAACTTGAGACTCCCGCCGGCGGCGCGCAGCTCGATGTGCTGGTCGAGGAGATGGGGCACATCAATTACGGCACCCGTCTCGGCTGCGACAGCAAGGGGCTTCCGGGCGGAGTGCTGGTGGACAATCTTCAGCAGGTGATGAATTTCGCGGTGACCCCGCTCGATCTGTCGCGGCTGGAGCAACTGCCCTTCCGGGCGCTCGCCACGGAAGGCGAACTCTCCGGCCCCGCTTTTTACCGGGGCGAGTTTGCGGTCGACCGGATTGCGGATACCTTTTTGCGCTTTCCCGGCGGCAAAGGCACGGTCTGGATCAACGGCTTCCATCTCGGCCGCTACTGGGATATCGGTCCCGGCGACACTCTGTATGTGCCGCGCTCCATCCTGCGCTCCGGCGGCAACGCAATCGCGATCTTTGAGCTCGAAGCGCTTCGTTCGCCGCGTCCGGAATTCACCGACCGCCCCCATCTGGGCTGAAGCCGGGTTTTCGGACAAATAAAAAGCCTTCCGTATCAGTTCGATACGGAAGGCTTTCTGGTGTCCGCCGGACGCATTGCCGCGTCCGGCCGGAAGGGTTGTCACTGCGATTCTTTTTCCTGCGCCGCCGCCAGCTTGTCCAGCGCCTGCGACACCGCTTCGCGATGGCGGAGCAGCGCCGCCGGGTCGCGGTCGAAACTCGACCAGTAATTGACCGGCGGAGCGACGATCTGATCCGGAATATTCAGCAGCGCGGCATATTCCTTTTTCGTATCGAGCTTGCGCAGCAGCGCCAGATATTCGTAATCCTGAATGCCGTCGCGGATGTTGGCCACGCGGATCGACGGATTGTAGGAACTGTCGCGATTGAGGTAGAACAAATGTCCGTCGCCGTTGCGGCCGCGCCGCCCCGGATAGGTTTCCACCGAATAGCCGTCCTTGAGCGGATATTCCACCCCCTCGGGCGCATCGGCGGCATATTGTCTGCCCGCCCACGGCCGGTTGGTCGAATAGTATCCGGCGCCCCTGGCTCCGACCTTGAACGCCTGCCAGAAGCAGATGCGCGGGGCGATGCCCGCCATGTCGAGCATGAAGGAGGGCGATTCGTAGGCCCAGTAGATGCCGGTGAACTTGCCTTTGGCCCGGAGGTCGGCGCTTTCCGCCGCCGGCACCGGGAGCAGGAACCAGCTGTCCATGACGTTTTCGTCGATGGTCAGCCGGGGGCCGATATTGGAGGTTCTGACGCCGGGAATTTCCTTCTTGATGAATTCACAGGCCCGGGTCACCTGGGCGATGCGGAAATCGCGCCGTTCGGGCGGGTCGAACATGGCTTCATCGCAGCAGCTGATCATGGTCATGTCCCACATGCCAAGCTCTTCCAGTTGCTTGCGGTAGCTGTTGATGCTGTCGCGCATCCGGTTCAGGAAGGCTTCGTCGAAGACCGAGCCGTCGGAATTTTTCGAGTTCCACAGATACCAGAGCACGAGGTTGTTCTGACCGCGGTCGCGGCAGAACTCCAGATCGTCGATGACCGGGGTCAGATTGGCGCCGTCGACCGCCTGTCCGTACATCGAGATCGGACTCAGCCGGTATTTCAGGAAGCGCGCGTATTCCGCCCGGCGCATTTCCGGCGTCCAGGCCGACTGGTCGCGGAAGTCGAAGTAGGTCACCAGTTCGCCGCGCACCGGCAGCGTGAAGCGGCGCACCGTGAGCTGGTAAGCGACCGGATAAGGCTTGCAGTCGGCGGCATGGACCGTGACGGTGCCGGCGTAGACGCCGGGAGGCGTCCCGGCCGGGACATTGACCGTGACCCGGAAGGGATGGAACTGGCCGGCCAGCTCTTTGAGCGGACGGTTGGCGAACAGCGGATCGGGCCACCAGCCGTTGCGCAGATCGTAGTAGAACGCGTCCGGGAACTGAACGTAACCGACGGTTTCGAGATCGACCTGATCGGCCGGAATGATCGATCGGCCGTCGGCGCTCTTCAAGGCCGAGGCGGTGAGGCTGACGTCATGCAGCGGCTTGCCCGGATCGGGCAGCACCGTCAGCTGGAAGCTTTCGGAGTCGTTGCGCCCCGCGGTCAGCGCCACCGGCGCCGCAACCGGGAACGCCGATTCCCGGAATATCTTGACGGTGGAATCGGCGGTCAGGACGGCCATCTCGCCGGGCACGGCCCCGGCTTCCTGCCGCATGATCAGCAATGCCGCCAGCCGCCGCGCCCGGTCGAGCTCCGGCGCCAGCGCGAATTCCTTGCCCGGCGTGCGGGTTTCGAGCTCATTCAAACCGGCCAGCGCGGTGCGTACTTCCGGGGTGTTGGCGAGATCGGCCGCCCGCGCCGCTTCGGTCAGTTCTTTTTGCACGGCTTCGATCGCGTTGCGCGCTTCCTGACGGTCTTCCGCCTCGACCTGTTCCTTGGTCAATAAACGGATATTGTCGATTTCAAGGCCGGTTTCCGGGGTGCCCCAGATCAGGGCGAAGGCTTCGACATTTTTGCGGTCGAGTCCGGGAACATCCGCCAGATCGACCTGAAATTCCCGGGTGATGCCGGGTTGGAGCTGAACGTAGCCCATCGGCATCAGGTTCATGTCATCAGGATTGTGGAATCCGGAGGCGTCCTTGATCGAGAAAATGCGGTAGCCGAAGGTGTTGCGGATGTTGTGCGCGGTAAACCGCAGCTGGGCGAACGGCGTCCAGTCTTTGAGCGACGGCTTGAACAGCAAATTGCCGGCGCCTTCTTTGCAGTCAATGCGCAACACCTTGTTGCCGTCGGGCCGGGTCGCCAGCTCGCAGCTGATATTGTCCGGGTTGGTGTTTTCAAGATGCAGCTTGGCCAGATCGTCCGGAGTGTCGAAGGTCACCGTGCGCGGCAGTTCCGCCGCCGCCAGACCCAGCGGGACGATGAGCAATGACCACAGGGTCAACGGGTGGATGCGCATGATTTCTCCTGGTTGGAACGTTGGGAAACATAATGTTCATAGGATTGCGGAGCCCGGTCGCTCTGGACCAGGTCCTCGCGGTCGTACACCGCGGCGTCGGGGTAGTAGGCGTAGAAGCGCCGGACGTTGAACCCGGCCGCCCGCAGCGGATCGAGGAAACGCTGACGCTGTTCTTCGCGCGGCACGCCCGCCAGCCACGAGGAAACGTCGACAGTGGTAATATGGCGCTGTTTCAAGCCGGCGATCAGGTCGTCGACGGCGGCATAGATGTCGCCGGCGGAAGTCTTGCACACCTCCTTGTCCTGATATTTTTCGAGGAAAATCGCCATTCCGAGTTCGGCGTCGCCGTAGCCGTTTTCCCGGGGGAGGCGGCTCTTCATGACCGTGCCGACTCCGGCTTTGAAGGCTTCCCAGCGCTGTTCATCCAGAATCCGGTGTGGACAATGCTTGCCGGTCCAATCCTCATGCTTTTTCAGCGCGTCCAGCGGCAGATCGTAGGTGTCGAGCAGCCACGCGGCCAGAATCACCGCATTGGCTTCGGCGCGGCGGTAGAGCGCGTCGTCGTCGCCATAGCACTGGCTGCGGCAGATTTCGATGCCGATGCTCCGGCTGTTGCCGGGGCCCTGGCCGCCATCGCCGGCGTGCCAGGCGTGACGGTTGAGCGGCAGCAGCTGGACCGCCTCGTTTTCATCCACCGCGAAGTGGAACGAAACCGACATCTGATCACGGCGGTGGTCGACCCGGTCGCGTTCCTGCCGCGCCGACATCGGTTCGGCGGTATTGTGGATGGTGATCGTGCTCACATCCGCGAAGGGACCGGGAATCTTGTACCGGCGGTTGTATTCGTTGTCTTCGATGAAATCGTAACGGACCTTCAGGCCGTTGATGACCGCCACCGGCGTCGGTTCGACGACCGGCGGATTATTCTGAAAAACCGCACAGCCGGTCAATCCCAGGATTGCGGTGATGAGGAATCCCGCGGAACAGATAGAATATTTCATCATTTCTGTCCTTTTTTCACGAACCGGAATTCGGCGAAGGCGGCGGCATGGTCGGTCGGCCAGCTGCCGGCCGGTGCGATGCGGTCGCCGGCCAGCTTGGTCTGGTCGCGCTGGCCGCGGACAATGGTGGTATCGGGGCCGAAGAACCCGGTGCGTTCGAGCTTGACCGGGGCGTTGCGGTTGTAAAAGATATAGTCGATGCGGTCGCGCTCATCGGCGGCCGGAGCCCAGGTCAGGCGCTTGAGATCGGCTTCGGGCGTATTCATCGGAAACGAGAAGCCGGGATACTTGACTTCATCGGGATAAAGCTGACGGAAGGTATCCTGAAAACCGGCCTGCTCCAGCGCCAGGGTGCTGTGCCACGGCATCACGATGCCGTTGCGGTCGTAAAGGTCTTTGGTGCGTTCGGTCCAGTCCAGATGCGACGGCTCGTTGAAGTCGCCGCCGATGATCACCAGATCGCCCGCCTTGATCGCCGCCGCCGCGTCGGCGATCGCGGCCCTGACTGCGTCGACGCGCTTCGACTTCAGGTTCATGGCGATCACCGCGTTGACGTCGGATTCCCGTTGCGGCAGCCGTTCCCAGGTCGTCCCGTGATAACCGCGCGGCAGGTAACAGGCGTATTCGAGATAATTCAAATGCATGCTGTAGACATGAACCTGACGGCCATCGCCGAGATCAATCAACGCTGTCACGCCGCTGTCGACGCCTTTGCTCGATTTGATCGGATATTTGGAGAGCACCAGACAATCGGGGGCGTATTCCGAGACATAGTAGTGTCTGCCGGCGGCATCCAGATCGTTGGCTACGATTTCCCGGTAGGCTCCGGCGCGGTTTTTGACTTCGCAGAAAAGAATGATGTCGGGATCGTACTTGACCACCTGCGCGATGATCTGCGCCTGGCCGTTGGGGATGAAAGCGCCCTCGATCCACAGGTTCATCTGGAGCACCTTCAAGGCGGTCGGGGGCGGCGTCTTGACTTCCGGCGCGGGAACTTCCGCCGTCACGGCGGTCAGTCCCGCCGCCAGAATCATGGCGCCGAATGTCGACGATAAACGGCCGGAAAATGATTTCCACAACATGATCGTTCTCCTTAAACTAAGTGATGGATTCACCGATTGGACTTCCTCTGTTCGGCATAACGTTCCAGCATTTTGCTCTGGAAGGCGTTCAGCACTTCCAGCTGGTCCGCGATGCCGCCGCTCATGGCGTTGCACACCAGCACCCAGCTCAAGCCGGTTGCGGTGTCGTAATAGTGGCAGGAAAAATAGCCGTTGAAGACCCCGTTGTGCCCGAAGGCGGTCTGATGAAAACGCATGGTGCCGAGCGCATAGTCGAGTTTGCCGTCGCCGGTCATTTCCTTCAGCGTCGCCGGATTGAGGCCGCCTTGGGCGGTATGGAGCCGGCG
Organism: Victivallaceae bacterium; assembly: GCA_036677805.1. GTDB lineage: Bacteria > Verrucomicrobiota > Lentisphaeria > Victivallales > Victivallaceae > SIG78. The sequence goes on from JAVBVS010000025.1 coordinate 60,985, forward strand.
GAGCCACTGCGCCATGTCGCGCATGGTCGAAATCATATTGCCGCTGCCGGGAAAGACCGAAGGATTGCGTTCCGTCGCCGGCAGCACCCTGCCGTCCTTCTCCCTGCGATAGCCGGGGAGGAAGGGGGCGGGCAGGGTCCGGTCGCTGCCGGCCACCGGAATCCGGGTGTGATCGAGGCGGTTCGGCGCCAGCAGCCGCTCTTCGACGAAAGCGGCGAAATCCCGTCCCGCCGCCCGCTCCGCAATAACCGCCAGCAGCCCGAAGCCCATATTGGAATAATTCGAGGTGCCGGGCTTGCCGTAGGCGAGGTGAAAGCGCGACTGAATGCCGACCATTTCCGCGATCGTGAAACGGTGCAGCGGGTCCTGGCGCTCCATCCATTCGATGTAGTCGCCATTGGCATACGGCACCTTTTCGTCGGTCTTGACTTCATCGTTGGTGAGGTCGTAAAAGCCGGCGTTATGCCTCAGCAGCTGGCGGATGGTGATCTGGTCCTTGTAGGGGAAATCGAAATCGGCGGTCGGCGGCACATAAGGTTCGGTTCTGCCCGGCATCGGCGTGGTCAGAGTGTCGTCCAGCCTGAGTTTGCCTTCCTGCGCCAGCAGCAGAATGGCGGCGGCGGTGAAGTTTTTGGTCATGCTCGCTACCCGGTAATGGGAGTCCGGCGAAATGCCCGGCGGCAATCCGGAGGTCAGAAAGAGCTCGTCCTGCCCGTCCGTCACATAAAAAGCGATGCCGACCGGGGTCTGCTCCGGCCACTCCTGAAACAGTTTTTTCCGGGCGTCGTCAAGCTCCCGCTGCAATTCGTCCTGCGGTGCGCGAAGCGCCGTCGGGTGGGCGCAGCCGGCCGCCAGCCAAAGGAGGAGGGCGGCGGCGGAGAGAATTTTGGTGGAACGGGACAAGAGGTGCATCATGATCTCCATTCGGTTGTCGGATGATGGCCATACCGGTCGAAATCGTGCGCCGTTCGCCGGGCGCGGGAGGGGGCGGCGGGAGTTCCAGACCATCGCGCCCGGACCTTTTCCGCTATAAATTATATCATGAGGCCTGATATTTTGCAAGTGCCGTTTTTGTCGAAAAATCGGAGATTTCGGCATTTTTTTTAACAATCCTATAGGATGCCCATAGTATACTATATTGAGAACTGCAATTTTTCATCATTCCGAAGGACTTGGGGATTGCAATTGGCGCCGGCATGGAGTATCTTTTGACGCGTAAAACTCTATTTGGCGAGGTGAAAGATGAAAACGAACCCGGTCCCGGAAGCTGCGATCGAAGCGTTGATTGCGCAGATGACGCTGGATGAAAAACTGCTTTTGTGCCATGGCCGCAGCGCGCTTACCATGGGCGGCATACCCCGGCTCGGCATTCCGTCGATCACCATGTTCGACGGACCTCAGGGAGTGCGTCTTGAGGATGGCCGGACCGCCACCGCGCTGCCCTGCGGCATGGCGTTGGCGGCAACCTGGGACCAGGCCGCCGCGCGCGAGTTCGGCGCGGTGATCGGCCGGGAATGCCGCGGCGCCGGCGGCGAAGCCAGCCTCGGCCCCGGGTTGAATCTGATGCGCACTCCGCTCAACGGCCGCAATTTCGAATATTACGGCGAAGACCCGGTTCTGGCCGGCAAAATTGCCGGGGGCTACATCGACGGCTGTCAGGGTGAGCGCGTGGCCGCGACGCCGAAGCACCTGCTGCTCAACAATCAGGAAATCTGCCGGACGGTTTCAAGCTCGGAGGCCGATGAACGCGCCATCCGCGAACTCTACATCGCCGCGTTCGAATATGTGGTCCGGCACCACCAGCCCTGGATGATGATGTCGAGCTACAACCGCATCCGCGGCATTTATGCCTCGCAGTACGGCCATGCTCAGCAGGAATTGATCAAAGACGAGTTCGGTTTTGACGGCGTGATGGTTTCGGACTGGTGCGCCGTGCACGACGCCAGGGCGTGTGCGCTCAACGGACTCGATCTCGAAATGGGCAACGGCATGGAATCGCCCTTCGGCGAACCGCTGAAGAAACTGGTCGAGGCCGGCGAAGTGCCGATGACGGTGATCGACGAAAAAGTGCGCCGGGTGCTGCGCCTCTTTTACCGGACCGCGGCTTTCGAGGAGCGGAAGCCGGCCGGGGAGATCGATACGCCGCGCCATCACCGGATTGCCCGCAAGCTGGCGCAGAGTGCGATGACATTGCTGAAAAACGAGAACAACTTTCTGCCGCTTGACCGGAAAACTTTGCGCCGGATCGCGGTGGTGGGACCCAATGCGGACTATGCCCACAGCATGGGGCCTCTGGAAACCATCGGCGGTTCCGGCGGGGTTCATCCGGCGTACGAGATCACGCCGCTGGCCGGATTGCGCGAATATCTCGGTGATGCGGTGGAAGTGGTTTATGCGCCGGGTGTTCGCTTTGCCAATGATGCGGTGATCCCGGCGGCTTTGCTGCGCACGGAAACCGGCGAACCGGGGTTGACGGCGGAGTATTTCCACTGCGGCGAAGCCCTGCGCCGGGGCGAAGCGCCCTTCTTCCGCTGCCGCGACGAGCGCATGACGTTCCGTTGGGGCGAGGAGTCGCTGACCGCGGGCGGCGGCGGCAGCGCGCACAAGGAAGATGTGTCGCCGGAGGAATGTTTCGCCGTCCGGTGGCGTGGCAAGCTGATGCCGGAATGCGAGGGCCGGTTCAAGCTGATGGTGGCCCAGAGCCGGGGTGATTCGGTGGTGCGCATCGACGGCGAAACCGTGATCGATCCGAGTCAGGTCGGCCGCTCCGGACCACTGGTTCAGGGCGCGGCCGAACTGACTCTCAGGAGTGGCCGGACCTATGATATTGAGATCGAGTTTTTCCGCACCCGGCTGGAGTTGACCGAATTCAAGCTGTTGTGGGAGGCGGCCGATACCGCCACGGAAAGCATGGCCGAGGCGGTTGCGCTGGCCCGTACCGCCGATCTGGTGATCTATGTCGGCGGCACCAACCATCGTTATGATCGCGAGGCCATTGGCGGCGCCGCCGATTTGCAGGATTCCGATATTCCCGGTCTGGAAATGCCGGGGCGGCAGGCCGAGCTGATTCAGGCGCTGCTGGAGGCGAATCCCCGTACCATGGCGGTGCTGGTTCATGGCTCGGTGGTTGATGTCGAAGGCTGGATCGACCGTATGCCAGCCTTGCTCAGCATCTGGTATGCCGGGCAGGAGGCGGGGCGAGCTCTGGCCGAAGTGCTCTTCGGCGAGGTCGAACCCGGCGGACGGCTGCCTTTCACCTGGGCGCGCAAGCTGGAATACTATCCCTGCCATGCCAACGGTTCCTATCCGGGGACGCGCGGCGAGCTTTCCACCAATCCGCAGGTGACCTACCCCGAAGGCGTCTTCATCGGCTACCGGCATTTCGATCGGGCTCCGGAAACGGTGCGGTTCCCCTTCGGGTTTGGTCTGGGATACACCGCCTTCACCTTCAAAATTCGCGGAATTGAGTTCAAAAATGCTTCCGTGTCGGATCCCGAAGTGCGTCTTTCGGTCGAAGTACGCAATACCGGCAGGCGTGCCGGCAGCGCCGTGGTGCAGCTTTACTGTGGCGCGCTGGAACCGACTTTACCGCGTCCGGTCAAGGAGTTGCGCGATTTTCGGAAGCTGGAGCTTGCGCCCGGGGCATCGGCGCTGGTCGAATTTACGCTGAAAGAACGCGATTTCGCCTTTTTCGACGAGGAAGCGGGAAAATTCCGGGTTGCTCCCGGACCATATGAGATTACTGTAGGATACTCGGCGAAAACGGTTGCCGATACGATTGAATTGACCTTGCGATAATATTTACTGAAGCGTTGCAGCAGGTTTTTTTATTTTTACGTAATTTGTTTGTATACAAAGTTTTGATTGTTTTTTTATCAGGGCGGATTCGGTGTCTCGGGATATCGGCCGCCCGAAGTTTTATACGGCATGGGGTATCGGACGGCATCCTATAGCATCGATGGTTTAATTTGCAATTTTTTTTGATTTCGCCATTGACAATGTGGGTTGCTTATAGTATACTTATGGCAGTGAGCAATAGGATACATATGGGATACTGAAGATTATGCCGGATACAAAACACATCGACATCGCCAAAGCGCTGGAGCGGGACATCATCGCCGGCCGCTACACCGAACGGATTCCGTCGGTGATGGCGTTGGCGGAAAAATACGGGGTCGCCCGGCAGACGATCACCAAGGCCCTCCGTCCCCTGATCAACCGCCGCCTGCTGCTGCCGACGCCGCGCGGGACCCAGATCAATCCGGAACACGGCAACCGGCCCTGCACCGGGATTGTGGCCATCTACTGCATCGAAGCCGCGGTGTTCGGCGGCGACCCGCTGATCTCGTCGCTGGCCGAAGCGATTGCCGAGGACGGGATGGAGCCGCTGTTCATGAGCAACACCAGTGAAAATCTGATCCGCAACCGCAATTTCTGGTCCTCGAACTTCGTCGACGGTTACATTTTCGTCTATACCAGCTTCAACCGCGACTTCACGACTCAGCTGAAAGAGCTCGGGGTGCCGTTTGTGGTCGGAAACCGGATTCCGGATGAGTTCGGAGCGAGCTGGGTCGACTGGGATCTGGCCGAAGTGTTCGATTCGATTCTGGGCGAACTGGTGGCCGGAGGCGCCCATGATGTGGCGCTCCATATTCCGGTGCCGTCGCGGGCGCGTTACACGTTCGATCTGATCCGCGACGACTTCGTGCGGGCCAAGAAGCTCTATCAGCTGAGCAATCCGACGCTCGACGCCTATGAAATCAAGGACAGCTCCGACCCGATGGAATATGCTTCGTTCCTGCTGGCACAACCCCGCTTTCCGGAAGCGGTGATCTCCTGGGGACCCGCGGACGAACTGGTCGGCTATCTTCAGTTTCACGGCAAGATTGTCGGACGCGATTACAAGCTGGTGGCGACGCAATACGCCCATCCTGAAGTCAAAGGGGTGTGGGCGTTGGAAGGTCTGGACACCGGCAAGCTCGGCAAGGCCATCTGGCGGACGTTCAAGCGGGTGCGCAATGCGCCCTTCGCCAATGCGCTTCAGGTTCGGGTTTCGCCGTCGGTCAGGATGGTGGCCCATGCGGTTCAGGGCGTACGCGGCGCCGCCGGACGAACGGAGTTGAAACCGGCCAATTATTTCACCGTATAACCCGGTTTGGAATCTTCGATCTGCGAACGGCCCGGGCTGGAAATGAAGGCTGCGGCAGGGACGGAAAATCGGTAATTTGCCGGAGATGGCGGATGCGTTGATCGGATTTTTGAATGCGGTTCGATGATGTCGGGAATGGCGAAAACAGGAACGATGGTTTCGGCACGAGCGATGAAATGCGGCCGTCATGAAAGGAAAGGAATACAAACGATGAAAACGAACAATATCCCTTATCAACCCACCCAAGCGAAAGGATTTACCATGAAGAAGAAATTTACGCTGATAGAATTGCTGGTCGTGATTGCGATCATCGCAATTCTGGCCGCCATGTTGTTGCCGGCTCTGTCGAGCGCCCGTGCCCGGGCGAAGTCGGCGAGCTGCCAGAGCAACCTCAAGCAGTGGGGCCTGATGTTCGCCATGTACACCAACGACAACAAGGATTTCTTCCCGATCACCAGCTGCTGGTATGTCTGGGGGCAATCGAACGCGGACCAACTGAAACTCGAATGGCACCGGTATCTCTACAGTAATTACGGCCCCGGCAGCACCGAGATTACCTCCGATCCCGACAGTCAGGGCAAGCTCTCCAACTACTTCCAGTGCCCCGAATGCCCTCCGGGAGACAACAAGTGGGCGCGTTGGCCGGGACTGGGCTATGCCGGCTATCCGTATCAGAAGTGGTACAGCGATCCGAGCTGGAAAGAATACAGTTCAACCGTCGGCACGATCAAGTTTCCGTCGGCCACTCCTCAGGTGATCGACTACGCCCGCGGCCAGGGCTGCTTCGACCAGAACGGCTCGGCCTCGCAGACCGGTGAAACCCAGCCGGAATATACGGAACATCCGGACGGCGAAACGGACATTTCCCGCGTGGCCTATGTCCATGCCAAGCGCATGAACGGCGTCTACAATGACGGTCACGTCGAAAACCGTGACTTCGCCGGTGTGCCGAAGAAGTGGAACCACCTCTTCTGGGGATACTACAATGACGATTCCCAGGTCAGTGTCGATGATGTCGGGTTCTGATCGGCCCCGGCGATCCTCAGGCGGTTTTTGATGGCATAACCCGATGCGCCGGGGAGCGATTCCCGGCGCATCGCCGCACCCGGACGGTTCGGCGCGGAAATGTTTCGAAAGCGAAAGAACGGATGGAACATTGCGCGGCGAAACCGTGTTTCAGGAATGGGAAGGAGACATGATACGATGATGAGACGATTGTCAGCCGCATTGTTGGCGTTGGGCGTGTGTTGCGGTGCCGCGGCGGCGCCGGAAAAGCTGCCGTTGCTGGTTGTACCGGAAATCGCCGCTCCGGCGATTGACGGCGCAATCGCGCCCGGAGAATGGGACAAAAGTGTATCGACCGGCGATTTCGTCGCCAGCGGCGACGGTTCGGCGATAACGCCCGCCACCCGGGTGCAGTTGGGATGTGACGACAGGAATCTTTTCATCCTCTATCGCTGTGCCGAACTCGCCGGGAGCAAGCTGCTTCAAACCCGATATCAGTATCATGACGCGGATATCTGGTACAACGATTCGGTGGAACTCATTTTCCGCCCCGATCCGGACCGCGAGGATTATTTTCAGTTTCTGGCCGATACGCTTGATCAGCACTATGATGCCTATATTACCGACCGCGCCGGTTATAATCCGGTCTGGAAATCGGCCTGGGGCCGCGACGGCGACGGCTGGATTCTGGAAATCGCCATTCCATTCAGCGCGATCACCCGGGACCCGGTTGCGGCGGGCAGCGTGTGGCAGGCCGATTTTTTCCGCGCCCGCAATCAGGGCGCGCAGCTGAGCGCCTGGGCGCCGGTGTACGGCGGCCACAATCAGATCAAGAATTTCGGTTATCTGTGTTTCCGTTCGGCGAAGCGGGCGGCGCTGAATCTGACCGCGTTCGCGGAGGCGTTGCCGGAGGATATCCGCAACCTTGATTCGGACGAACTCAAGACGCTGCTGGCGCGGGTGGCCGAACTCAAGCGGGAAATTGCCGCCGGCGACGAAGCGTTCGCGGCGGCGCATTATCAGTCCTGGCGGGTGGAACTCAAGCTGCTGGCCGACAATGTCGGCCAGCTGGTCTTCGCCGCGCGTCACGCCGCCTCCGGCGCTACGGCGGTGATCCAGTTCGGCGATGCTTACAGCGAAGACCGGCCCGCGCGTACCGGTGCTCCGGTCGCAAAGGAACTCAAGGCCGGTTTCATGGCTGATGAGGCCAGAGACTTCGCGTTCAACGTCACCAGCATTGCCAAAGTGCCGATGAATCTGCGCTTTTCGCTGCGTTACGGCGTCGAGGACGGCGTCAACGGCGGCGGGTTTCTCCAGTTGGGCTTGCCCGGCTATCATACGCTGTGGCGGACCGTCCGCGGCGTGGCTACCAAAGATGGCAGCATCGCTTATGACGTGCTGACCGACAATCCCGGCGGCGTCTGCCGGATCATGCCCGGCGAAACGGTTCAGGTATTGCTGACGGTGAAGGCCGAAAATCCGCCGCCCCTGGTCAAGGGCCACCTGGTGGTTCAGGCGATCGACGGCAGCAGGTTCGAGCCGGTGGTGCTGCCGGTGGAATTCACCGCGGCGCCGGAAAAGCTGGCCGACGCGCCCGATCAGCCGCTCTCCTTCGGCTGGGACAATCTGCCGGCCGAACTTATCCGCGAAGATCCGGAATTCACCGAGTCGCATTTCAAGACCTTGCGCGACCACGGCTTCAACATGGTGATGATCAGCGGTTTCTACCGGCTGCCGCGCCCGAAGGCCGATGCCGACGGCAATCTGAGCGAAGCGATGGATTTCACCCGGCTCGAAGAGCTGGTCAAGGCCGTCGGCACCAAATTCGACGCCTACTATTTCAATGTCGATATCTGGGAAAAGAACGATCTGCGCACCGACCTGATCGGTCTGGATTTCTTTTCGCCCGCCTATGAAAAGGCGTTCAAGCAATGGCTTGCGCGAGTGTTCGACAAATTCAACGAGCTCGGCATCTCCGCCGAAAAGCTGGTGGTCTGCCCCTACGACGAATCCACCGACAAGCGGGCGGCGATGATTGCGCGCTGGATCAAGGAAGTCAATCCCCAAGCCCGGGTGCTGATCGACTGCTCCTCGGACAATCTCGATGAGATCAAAGAACTCGACAAATATACCGATATCTGGATGCCGCATGTGCGGACTTTGAGTCAGGAGGGATTCAAGGGATTCTATGATTATCTCGACCGGTCCGGCAAAGTGGTCATGACCTATTATTACAGCAGCGGCAACAATGAAAAGCTGAAGTCGCCGTTCCGCGATTACGCCTTGAATTTCTGGATCTGTTACGTCCGCAACCTGCGCGGTCTCGGCTACTGGGCTTCCGGGCAGTATTACGGCGACCCCTGGTACCGGAAGAGTTTCACCGGCAGCTACGATACTGCAATGATGTATCCGACCGAGCACGGCGTACTGCCGGCGCGGCGGCTGCTGGGTTGGCGGCGCGGAATTCAGGACTTCCAGCTGCTCAAGCTGGCGGAACAGAAGCTCAAGGCCTCCGGCGACCAGGCCGGAATCAAAACCTTGCGCGAGCACGCGGCGCAAGTGGTGGCCAATCCCGGCGATGCCGCGCTGGCCGATCAGGTGCGGGACGAATGCCGCACCATTGTGAAGCGCTAGAAATCGACTCCTCCCCCCGGCCTCCCTTGTTTTCCGTGATTCGCTCCGGAAAACATCGGAGGCCGTTTTGGCGTTGGATCGGTCTGATTTGAGCTGGCGATGGCGTTGCCGCCGGTTTGCATATCGGGTATGGGTGGTGTATATTGCCTTTGGCAACTCCGAAAGTCGGTTGGAACCGTCGTTTATGACAGACAGGAATAAGAAAATGAAAATCACCGGAACTTTTCTCGATGAAATTTCCCACGACATCCCGCACCAGAATTGGGGCGCGCGCGAATGGGAGGCCGACTTCGCGGCCATGAAATCGATCGGCATCGACACCGTGATCCTGATCCGCTGCGGCTACAAGCGCTTCATCACCTATCCCTCGCAGGTGCTGACGGAGCGCGAGCGCTGTTACCGGCCGCCGCTCGATCTGGTCGAACTTTTCCTGACGCTGAGCGACCGGTACGGCATGGCGTTCTACTTCGGTTTGTACGATTCGGGCCGCTATTGGCACAATGGCGAGTATCGCAAAGAGCTGGAGCTCAGCCGGGCCGTGGCCGAAGAGGTCTGGACCCGTTACGGCAAACATCCTTCGTTCAAGGGTTGGTATCTCAATTGCGAAATCAGCCGCGCCACCGCGGGCATGGCCGAACTGTATCGTGAACAGGGGCGGTTCGTGAAGGATCTTTCCGGCAATCTGCCGACGATGATCTCGCCCTACATCGCGGGGGTCAAGTGCGATCCGGAGCACCCGACCACGCTGGCCGACCATGAACGCGATTGGAATCATATCCTCGGCACCGTCGCGGGCGCGGTCGATGTGCTGGCCTTTCAGGACGGCCATTGCGACTATGACGAACTCTCCGATTATCTGGGGATCAACAAGAAACTGGCTGACCGCTACGGCATGACCAGTTGGACCAACTGCGAGAGCTTCGACCGCGATATGCCGTGGCGCTTTCCGCCGATCAAGTGGGAAAAAATGCTGCTCAAGCTGGAGGCGGCGCGCCGCGCCGGGGTCGACAAGGCGATTACGTTTGAGTTTTCCCACTTCATGAGTCCCAACAGCATGTATTCGAGCGCCCATGCGCTTTTCGAACGTTATCGCGAGCACTTCGGCATGCGCTGACGGCGGTGCCCAGGGGTTTTTTCGGCGCCGGTGCGATGGATTTCGGACCGGCGTATTTTTTTTGTGAAAAAAACGTTGCCGGGCCATTGACAAACCGAAAAAAATATGGTATACTTGTACATGGTTAACATGGCTGGTAAAGTTACTGGCCAAGTTGGGAGCTTCAGCAAAACATGGCCAAACAGATCGTCCACTATCAAAAACTTTTCCGGATCGTCTCCGATCGGATTCAATCCGGAGAGATTACCGGCAAACTGCCGTCGATCGCCGAATTCACCGCAGAGTTCGGGGTCAGCCACAACACGGTCAAAAAAGTGATCGATCAGCTCAAGCTGGCCGGCCGGGTCTATGGGTTCCAGGGCAAGGGCGTATATGTGCTCGGCCCGGGCCCCAAGGTCAACAATCGCGGGGTCATCGGCATATGCATCGAGTGCGCGGCCTTGCGCAATCCGTTTTACCTCAAAGTGTTCGATGCGTTGCGCAATGAGCTGCGCGAACGCGATTTCGACTTCAAGTATTTCCAGTCCGCCGCTCAGGTCGTGGGCGATTATGTCGACGGGATCATCTTCATCGACTACTATCTGACCGATCTGGAGGCGCAGGTGATCAGCGACCGCTTCGGCGTCCGCCTGGTGGTGGTCAACCGCAAGATCGCTCCGATCACCACAGTCGGCAACGACAACTTTTCCTGCGGTTACATGGCGCTGGAATATCTTCATCGGCAGGGACATCGCAAGATCGGACTGATTTCGCGCGATACCCATATCAAGAAAAGCATCTTCGATTACCGCATGCAGGGTGTGATGAAATACGTCGGAGAGCATCCGGAAATCGAAATTGCCGACAGCCCGATTCATATTACCCGGGGCGGCGCGGATGAAATTTTCGCTTCGCGGGCGGCGCGGGAGTTGTTGGATGCCCGCAAGGACCTGACGGCGATTTTCGCTTTTACCGATGTGCTGGCGCTGGGTGTTCTGAGCGAGCTTCAGCAGCGCGGCATCCGGGTGCCGGACGACATTTCATTGTGCGGCGTGGACAACCGGGATTTCTCGGTATTGATGAATCCGCCGCTGACCACGCTGGAGGAACCGGCGGAGCTGGTGGCGCATCAGGCGATGGAAATGCTGCTGCGGCAAATTGATGAAGGCCGGTGGCTGGACGACCTGCTGCTGCCGCCGGTCATGGTGGAGCGCGCCAGCGTAAAACAGAATAGCTGAATTTCAGATATCAATCGGTACCCGAATACAAACTGAAGGAGTTGCAAGTCGTGAAGAAACTGCTGACGGTCATGATGCTGTTGCTGGCGGCCGGAATGATGGCCGCGGAGAATCTGCTGCCCCCGATCGAGGTGGCATTGGACAACAACGAAAATCTCTGGCACAGCGCGCGCAATGCCGCGTGCGTGGCGGAATTCTCCGCCGATGTTGAAAAGGGCGTCCTGCGCATCGCCACCTCGACCGAAACCGGATATGCCAACTATCGGCGTTTTCTGGCCTTGACGCCCGGGGAATATACCGCCGATATTCAGGCTGACGGCAAGGCGGAAAAGCCGGTCATCGGCCTCGAAATCTACAGTTTTGACGCTGCCGGCAAGGCTCAGCCGATCTGCCTGAAATTCTTTCCCGAAGGACTGCTCAAGGGCGCCCGCATGGCGGTGAATTTCAGCGTTCCGGCCGGTTCGGTGAAGCAGCGCCTGGCATTATGCGTGAACGGCCGCGGCACGGTCGAATTTATCAGGCCGGCGGTTTACAAGGGCAAAATCGCGCTCGGCGATCTGCCGGCGCGGGAAGGATTGAGCGCATCCGGCAAGGCCCTGGCGCCCGCCGCAAAAGGGTGGAAGGCCGACTGGGTCTGGGTCAAGGATTGCGATAAAATCGCCAAAGCCAGTTTCATCAAGGAACTGGAGCTCAAATCCCCGGTTTCCGCCGCCTTGGTGCAGGTAACCGCGGACAATGGCTATGCGCTGAAGGTCAACGACAGCCTCGTCGGGGTCGACGGCGATTGGAAGACGATCGAGAAATACGATATCGCCGGATTGCTCAAACCCGGCAAAAACACCATCGAACTGATCGGTGAAAATTACGACGGCGTCGGCGGCGTGATTCTGCAGGGCCAGGTCTGGATGGAGGACGGCAGCGCGCTTGAATTCGCGACCGGGCCGGATTGGGCGCTGTATATCGACGGCAAGCCCCGCGAAGAGCAGAAGGTGATCCTCGGCAAGGTGCCGGTGGTGCCGTGGAGCAATATCACATTTCACCCGATGATGCCGCCCGATGTGGTGCGGCTGCCCGCGGTCCGGTATATCAACAGCGTGAAACCGGGAGAGGTTTTCGTACTGGAACTCGACGGCGGCGATGCGCTGCCGTCGAAGGAACTGAGCGAACTGGCCTTCAGCTTCTTCGATGCGGCGGGCCGCCGGGCGGCATTGAGCGCCTATCCCCGGCCGCAGGTGCGGTTGCAGGGCAAGCGGCTCTATGTGGAACTGGTGATTTCTCCTTATGCGCAAGTCGGCGCATATAGCTGGAAACTTGAAGGATTGACCACGGCGCTGGCTCCCGCCGAAGGCGCGCAGACCATCACCGTGGAGCCGGGTACGGTTCCGCCGGGTCAGCCCGGAACGAAATTTCCGAAACTCGACGGGACCGACAAGATGATGACGCCCGCCGGAGAGCAGGCATTGTTTACCTATTCGACGACGACGCCGACCATCCAGCACTTCTTCAACTGGCGTCATACCGGCGGACATATGTATGAAGTGATGGTCCCCGCGGGAACGCAGACGCCCGACGGACAGGTCGACCTGAGCGCGGTGGAGCAGGAGATGATGCAGATTCTGGCCGCCGATCCCGATGCCGGGATTTATGCCAAGATCCGGGTCGACGTACCGGGCTGGTGGGGCAGCCGGAACCCCGATGAAACCTTCAAGTCCGACAAAGGACGCGGCGCATTGCAGAGCTTCTGCTCCGAAGTCTGGGCGCAGGATACCGAAAAACTGCTCAAGACGGTGGTTGACGCCCTGGCCGCGCGGCCGGTCGGCAAAGCGTTGTCCGGGGTGCTGGTGATGGGCTTCCGGGGCGGTGAATTCCAGCTCTGGGGCGAAGATGTCGGTGAATACGACTGCTCCGCGCCGGCCCGTCGCGCTTTCGCGGCGTGGCAGAAGGCCAATGGCGTGGCCGATCCGGTCGATCTGCCGCATCCGGCGTTGAGCTGGCCGTTTCAGGACAAGCCGGGCTATGCGCGGGTCCGGGCCGACTTCTTTCGCTTTGTGGCCGAACGTCATGCCGACAATCTGATCCGTTTCGCCAGGTTCTTCAAGAAAACCTATGGCGACAAATACGATTTCGGTCTCTATTTCGGCTATGCCATGGAGCATGGCGGCAGCTGGATGCGGATGCTTTACGGCGGGCACCTCGGGTTCGGCAGGGTGCTGGCCGAAGCACCGCTCAATCTGATCAGCTGTCCGGCCTCCTACAGTCTGCGCCGCTCCTACCAGAGCCACGCCTTCATGAACACGCCGTCGAGCGCGGCGCTGCACGGCATCCGCAGCATGTTTGAAAACGATGTCCGCAATTATGCCTACCCGCTGGTCGGCGACAGTTCCGGCACCACCATCTATTCCATGCGCGACTCGCTGGTCAACGACAGCCGGCAGATGCTGTTCGCCGCCTGTCACGGCGCGGTGGTGCGCTATCTGGCACTGGCGGAAGGCATGGACTGGTTTGCGCTGCCGCAGTCGATCGAGCAGATTGCCCGCGACAATGCGCGCAATCAGAAGCTGCTGCCCGCGGAATTGGGCATGTCGGGCCAGCTGGTGCTGGCGATCGATCCGCTGAGCTGGGTCAGGGCGGCCGATTCCGGTTTTACCGAACCGAAATGGGGCGAATTCGTCAGCAATGTCCGCGATACGGTGATGCGCTCCGGCCGCAGTGTGGCCTTCTGCGTCCTCGACGACGTGCTGGCCAATCCGGGCAAATGGAAAAATGCGGTGATTCCGGCGCCCGCGCTGCTGGATCAGGATAAGCGGGCCAGGGTCGAACAGCTGTTCGGTCCGTTCCCGGCGCTCAAGCCCGACACCGGCGCGCTGGTGATCGTCGACGGCAAAATCACGACGGCCGACAGCCGCGAAGAACTCTGGCGCGCGATTGCGACGCCCGAAGCGTTGGCCGCCGGGATCGATACCGTGTGGTATGTCGGCAAGAATTTCGTCGGCACCTGGGACGGGAAAAATCTGAAATGGACGATCGACCGGTGACTTTGCGAACATTATTGAATCAAACCAACTCCAACGCAATAAGAGGTGACGTGATGAGAAAGCGGTTTACGCTCATAGAACTCCTCGTAGTGATCGCGATCATCGCGATTCTGGCGGCGATGCTGCTGCCGGCATTGTCGGCGGCGCGCGAACGGGCGCGGCAGGCGAGCTGCGTCAATAACCTCAAACAGATCGGCATCGGCACTATGACCTATGCCACTACCAGCAACGACTGGGTGCCTTCCGCATTGAATGAAGCCGCTCCGCGAGCCCGGATTATTCGTTGCCTGTTGTTCAAGAATTCATTGGTGGCCGATGTGTCGCCGACCAATCTTCTGGTCATGTCCGGTGCGATGGGCGGTGAAATTCCGACCAAACAGGAGAATTTTGAAACCATTGCGGTGAAATATTTCAAATGTCCGAGCGATACGGCGACTTTCACCATGCCGTCGAGCGGAGCGCAGGGCAAACCGAGCTATCTGAACTGGAACTATGAGGACACCGCCAAATGCGACGCCGAATCGACTTCCGGTACTTGGGCTGACTGGATTCCATACAGCCGCCGCGTACTGGTGGGGCGTGATGAGCCCGGTGCGATCATCTGGGCGGATTGTGCGGGCACCGGCGGCACCGGCGCAATGGGCGCCAATCATCCGGGCGTCGCCAACTGTCTGATGCTTGGCGGGTATGTGAAAGGCAATCTTTTCAAGTCGAGCAGCGGTGATTCCTGGATGAACGGCTGGGCGCGGCTGCCGCTCAATCTCGATGATATTTCGTTCCGCTGAACTTAAACCCGAAGGAGGTGTGGGAGCTGGATTGGCTTGGCCGGCTTGCTGGTTTTGGGCGTGAGATCGAATTGCGCTGCGGGCATGCGATGCCCGGGGCATCTGTTATCCGTTGTGAATCAATTATTTTTGCACCGAAGCAAACCGTTATCGGGAGGAAGAACATGAAAAAGAACTTTACCCTCATAGAACTCCTTGTTGTGATCGCAATCATTGCCATTCTGGCGGCGATGCTGCTGCCGGCATTGTCGGCGGCGCGCGAACGGGCGCGGCAGGCGAGCTGCGTCAGCAAGGAGAAACAGACCGGGCTGGCGCTCCTGATGTATGCCAACGACAACAAGGACTTCATGCCTTACGGCTGGAACGGCAGTCCCACCTGGAACTCCAGAGCGGCCAACAACGGCGCGGTGAACAATCCGGTATGGCCGCCGGATTTTCTGGTCAACGGCGGTTATTTCGCCACCGGCAAACCGGCGACCAATACGGAAATGTTCCAATGCTATGAACAGAATTTCCACTGTCCGAGTGATACTTCGAATTACAGCGGCAGCGGGACTTATTTCACGATCAGCTATCTGTACATCTTTTTCGACCGGACGAAGGCTATCACCGGCTGGGATGCCGAGCGCATCGGTCGCAATGTAGTCGGGCGGGACAATCCGGGCCACGCGGTCTGGAGCGATATTTTTCCGCCGCGAAGCATGACTGCCACCCTGACCAAAAACCACCCCAACATCATCAATACGCTTTACCTCGGCGGACAGGTCGAAGCCAAGCAGTTTCCGAAAGTAACGGTGGGGGATACCTGGTACAATGCGGCTTACTTCTATGATGCTGAAGCCATTTGACCGTCATCGTCAATAACCATGAGCCGGAGACGCGTGCGGCAAATGACGGCAATTTCGTTTCGTTAAAATCGAACTCAAAGGAAACGCGACGGGCTGATATCGGCTTAGCTTGCTGGTTTCTTGGATGGGGTCGAATTGCTTCGCGGGGATTCAAGGTCCGCAATGTTTGGTAGCGGTTTTGCCGAGTCGATCATAGGTGGCCTCAAAGCAAGCTATTATGGGGAGAAGAAGTTATGAAAAAACAGTTTACGCTCATAGAACTCCTGGTGGTGATCGCAATCATCGCAATCTTGGCGGCGATGCTGCTGCCGGCGTTGTCGGCGGCGCGCGAACGCGCCCGCAGCGCCGCTTGCGTCAACAATCTCAAACAGGCCGGACTGGCCAACATGATGTACAGCGGCACCAACAAGGATTACGTGCCTTACGCCCTTTACTGCGGCGAACACATGTCGCGTGGCGGCTCCTATTACGGCAACTATACCGCCGATACGGTTCAGGTTCAGCCGAATATGCTGCTCAATCATGGTTATTACGGTTCGACGCCTCAGAACCTGGACGACTTCAACACCATGGCCAATAAGTTCTTCCATTGTCCGAGCGATACGTTGAATTTCACCATCAAACAAGATGACTGGTGCAACATGAGTTATCTTTATTGGAACTATACCTCGGCCGAAGCGCTGAGCGAAATGGGCAAGGATCGGCCGCGTATGATCGTCGGGCGTGATGATCCCGGCTGCATAATTTGGGCTGACAAGAGCGGCAAAGGAGCCATCGCCCTCGGATCGAACCATCCGGGCCTGGTGAATACGCTTCAACTGGGCGGTCATGTGCTGGGGCATCCGATCAAGACTGCCGACGGCAACAGCTGGATGGATGGATGGGGACGGCTCCCGGTGGTGCTTGACGATATCACGGATTAAACGAAAAAGGTTCGAGTGATGGGGAAAAAAATGTTCTGGTTGGGTGCCTTGCTGGCGCTGGCGATTGCGCCGGCGACGGGCGGGGAACTGAAGTTCGCCGATCCGGCGATGAGCTGGGTCGGCATGGCGAAGACGGTTGACGGCGTCGGCGTCCTGAAGCTGGTTGACGAGAGCCAAGAGGCCGGGCCTTATCTGGTTACCGGCAAATCGATTGCGATCGATTCGGCCAAGCCATACACGTTGTGCGCGTTGGTCAAAACCGCGGGCAATGTGACCAGCCGCAGCCAGCTGCATCTGTTCATTCTGGACTCGGCCGGCAAACGCATCGGGGCGGTCAGCACTCCCGGCGTGACTCAGACCGGCTGGACCGAGGCCCGGCTCGACATCAAGCCGGCCGATTGGCCGAAGGGCGCCGCTCAGATTCAGATCGCGCTCCAGCCGGCAGCGGGGCCGGCCGACGCCACCGGCACGGCCGAGTTCAAGGAACTCTATTTCGGCCCCTATCTCGAGCCCAGGCTTGACCTTGCTTTCGAACCCAATAAAATCGGCTGGAACGGCATGGCGACGGCGTTCGATCAGAACGAACCCGGCGCGGTCAAACTGACCGATGACAGCAAGGGCGGCGGTTCCTACCTGATTTCCGGAGCCATTCCGGTGGACGCGGCCCGGGACTACCGTTTTGCGGCCAAGGTTAAAAACGCCGGCGATCTGACCGGCGGCCGCATCCAGATTCATGTGTTTCTGTTCGACGCCGCGGGGAACCGGGTGCAGATTGTGAGCACTCCGGGTACGACCGAAACCCAATGGACAACGCTGCACCTCGAACTTCCGGCGAAGGACCGCGTCGCCGGAGTCAAGTCGGTTCAGATTGCGCTTCAGCCCGCGGCGGGTCCGGCGGAGGCGACCGGATCGGCCTGGTTCAAGGATGTGACCTTCAAAGTCGCCGATCCGGTGGCGGAACTTGACGGCGTTGATCATTCCAAAAACTTTTTCTATAAAACCAACAAGATCGACATTGCCGACGCCAAGGATTTGATGGGGTCGCCCTTCGGGACGCCGCTCTCTTCGCCGCGCCTCGAAATGTCGACCCGGATCGATTGCGATATCGATGCGATTCTGCTGGCGACCGATCAGACGTTGCCGTTGCCGGTACAGGTGGCGTTGTGGGATGAAGAACGCCAGCAGTATGGGTCGCCCTCGCCGATGCAACCCGAAAAAGTTTCCGGCGGCTACAAATTGACGTTTCCGGCGCCGGTACTGACCCGCAAGATCGCATTGGAATTTCCCGGCGAAACTCCGGTGGAACTCAACCGGGTCCGGATCGCCGGTCCCGAACTGCCGCTGGAAAACTGGCAGGCCGACTGGATCTGGTTCACCGCCGACCGGGTGGAGGATATCACCACTTATCTGCGCGGTGAATTCGACCTTGATCAGGTTCCGGTGCGCGCCATGCTCCAGAGCGTGGTCGATGACGGCGGCATCCTCTGGGTCAACGGCCAGCGTATCGGCGACGCCGGAGGCCGCGACAACCCGCCGGTGCGCGACATCGCCCGCTATCTCCAGAAGGGACGCAACGTGATTGCCGCCGAAACCGCTCAGGCGCGTTATGCCGCCGGGCTGCTGGCCGAGCTTGATATGATCTTCGCCGACGGTTCGCACCGCAAATTCATGACTTCCGATGCCTGGAAGGTGGTGACTGAAAAGCCGGCGGAAAACTGGCGCGAGGCCGGATTCGACAGCTCCTCCTGGCCTCATGCGGTCCGTCTCGGCGTGCCGCCGCGTGGCGCCTGGGGCGCGGTGCCCTATACGATGAATGCCCCGCGCACGGCGTTGAATCTGACCGCCAATCCGGTGCCGGGGACATTGCGGGCCGGGGAAACGTACGCTTTCAAACTGGAGCTGACTCCGGCGAAGGCGGTGCCGCGCGCTCCGGTTTACCTGGTCCTGAAGCGCAACGGTTTGACCTTCTGGAAGAAGCGCATGGGAGCAATCGGCGGTTCGGCGGAACGGGAAAATCTGGAATTGAAATTCAGCCTGAGCAAGTTTCTGCCCGCCGGAGTGTATGAACTGAAATTTCAGGCCGCCGGGTATCAGTTGAGCTGGAACGGCAAACCTCTGACCTGGCCGGTCGAGGTCGTCAACGACCGCAAGGCGAAAATGCACGATGCGGAAATCAAGCCGCATAACGGCGTCCCGACATTGATGATCGACGGCACACCCGAATTCAGCAATTTCTCGGCTCAGCTGCTGGAACAGCTCGACAATCATGCGCGTCTGTTCCGCGTGGCCGGTTTGCATCGCTATCACTGCTATGTCAATCTGGGCTGGCGGGAGCCGGAAGTACCGGATTACACCATGCTCGATCAGGTGGTCACCACGCTGCTCGACGGCGATCCCGACGCGCAGATCATCGTCAAGCTTGGGCTGCGCGACAGCACTCCGACCTGGTTTCTGCAGAAATATCCCCAGGAAGGCGTCCGGTTCGACAACGGCCGCGGCTCTTCGCGGATTTCACTGGCGAGCAAAGTGTGGCGGCGCGTGGCCGGAGAGAATATCGCCGGGATGGTGCGTTATGTTTCCGTTTCGCCCTATGCCGACAAAGTGATCGGCTTTATCGCCAGCGAAGGCGAGGAAGGGCAGTGGATGCACTATTGGGCCGGAGACGATCCCGCCGTGCCCGGCACTCTGAGCGATTACAGCCAGCCGATGCTGGACTATTTCCGCGGCTGGCTGCGCCGGAATTACGCCGATGAAGTCGCGCTGCGCCAGGCGTGGAACGATCCCCAAGTGACCTTCGATACCGCGCCGATTCCGAGCCGCGAACAGCGTATTGCGGCCAAAGACGCGTTTCGCGACCTGCCGCGCGACCGCGCCGCGCTGGACTATGCTTTCGCGTTGTCCGACGTGGTTACCGAAGGCATGGAATTTTACGGCAAGCTGATCAAGGACGCCGCGCTGCCCGCCAAGGTGGTGACCGGGGCGCTGTATGGACATCTGATCGACCTCGGTGCCCACTTCCTCGGCGAGCAGGTGGGCTATCTCCGGCAGCGCCGGGCGATCGATTCGCCCTATCTGGATTATTTCCTCGGGCCGCTTCAATACGGCGGGGCGTTCCGTGATGTCGGCGGCGTCGGCAGTTTCGATATGCCGAGCCCGGCCTCGCTCAAGCTGGCCAATAAAATCTGGCTCAACGAGGACGATGTGCGCACCCATCTGGAATATCCGGCGGGTTACGCCTACAGCATCCGGACGCCGGACGCCACCGGCGCGATGCTGGCACGGCAACTATTCAAGGCGATCTGCGCCGGCGCGGGCAACTACTGGTTTGCGCTCGGCATGGCGCACCAGAACTGGTTCGACGACCCGGAAACCGTCCGGACTTTGAATGAAATCCAGAAAATCGCCGATGAATCGGTCAACCGCGACCGCTCCAAAATCGCCGAAATCGCGGTGGTGATGAGCGATCAGTCGGTCGGCTTCCTGCGTCAGGCCAAGGGCCGCGGGACGGAAGATCAGATCATGCTCCATGCGATCTATCAGCGCGAACAGATCGGTCGGATCGGCGCGCCTTTCGATGAATATCTGCTGGATGATTTCCTGAAGCGCGACATGCCCGATTACAAGTTCTACATCTTTCTGAACGCGTTCGCCGTGAGCGACGCGGAAAAGGGCGCGATTCAGGCCAAACTCGGCCGCAACGGCGCTCTGGCGCTCTGGTATTATGCGCCGGGGCTGGCCGGAGTCGACGGCCTGTCGCCGGAACGCTCCACGGCCTTGACCGGCATTCCCTTCAAACTTGATTCGACCCGCCGCAACGGCGAATTCGAACTCCGCGTCCGGATGCCGGAACTGCTTGAAAAAACACGCTTCGGCCGCAATGATCTTACCTATGCGCCGTGGCTGGTGCCGCAGCAGTATGACGAACTCTATGCCGTCTTCGCCGGGAGCGATACCCCGGCGGTGGTGCGCAAGGGCCGCAGCTGCTTCGCGCCGCTGGGCGTGCTGCCGACCGAGCTGCTGCGCCGGATGGCCGAGGAGGCCGGCGTGGAAATCCTGTCGCGCGACAATATTGCGGTCTACGGCTGCAAAAGCTACATCGGGATTCATTCGAGCAAAGTCGTCGCACCGATGACGCTCAATGCCCCGAAAGGCAAATCGCTGCGCCAGCTTTATCCGGCCAAGGATGGCGCCGATTGGATCACTAGTTTCGAGTGGCAGAACGCCAAGCCCGAAACCTGGTTCTTCGAAGTGCGCTGACAAGCCTGCCGGGATGGACGAAACCTCGTCCATCCCGGTGGTTCGGTTCAGCTCTTTCCTCCGTGTTCCCGCCCGGGAAGCGTTCGATCGGGTTCCAATTTTCGGTGCAGAATGTTGCGCCGCGGTTTGAAAGGACGCCCGATTCATGCTATAGTATGGACCGTCCGAAACCGCGATGAATTTTTGTGGCGGTTAAACCTGAATTGAACCGGAATCCCGCCGGCTTGCCGGATGCCGTTCCGCCATGACCGGCAAGCCGGTTATGGCGGGAATGGCGCTCCCCCTGAAAGCATCATGAAAATTCTGCTCTATCTGTTCCCGGCATTGGTCAACTACCTTCTCGGCGGGATGTATTTCATCACCGCGTACCGTTTTTCCGTGGCCGGTGCTTCCGGCGTGGTGGTGGGCGCTTCCTTGGCGGCGTGGGCGGGAGTTTACTGTTTGCTGTCGCTGCTGATCGGGCGTTGGGCGACGGTCCGGAATGCGCCGCGCATGATCTGCGGCGGCGCGTTGCTGATGGCATTGGCCATGCTCGGTTTTCTGGTCCGGGAGGGGCTTTATATGCAGTTTCTCTGGATCGTCCTGACCGGCGTCGGGTCGGCGTTCTACTGTACGCCGTTCCAGGTATTCGCCAAATCGCTGGAGTCGGATGCGTCCGCGGGCGTGGTCCGTACCGTCGCCTTTTATAATTTCTCCTGGAGCTTCGGCATGGCGACCGGGCCATTTCTGTTCAGCTTCATTCCGGCGAGAGTCGGTTTCGGCGTCAATTTCATATTGACGATGGCAATGGCGTTGGGGATTCTCCTGCTCGACCGCCATGCCCGGCGGCGGATTCGGAAACCCGCGCCGGCGGACGCCGCGCCCTGTGAACTGCCGTCGGAGACACATGCTTCGGAGCCGGATTTCGCCTGGGTCAGCTGGACGGTCTGCGGCCTCGGCGTAGTGGCGGTTTGCGTGGTGCGCGCCATGTGGCCCTATCGCGGCGCGGTGCTGGCAATCGACAAAGCGCAGGTCGCCCGGGTGCTGGCGCTGGTCAGTTATGCCCAGGCCTTCACCGTGCTGCTGCTGTTCCGCAGCCGGAACTGGTTTTATCGGACCGGTCCGATCGGCTGGATCGGAACCGCCGGGGTGGCCGGGTTGCTCGGGCTGGCGCTCTCGGGATGGCTGGGTTGGGCTTATCTCGGCGCGCTGCTGTTCGGCATTTATTCGGGCTGTCTCTTTTTCTGCTTCGTCTATTATTCGCTGTGCCATCCGACCAAAGCGCCGCACTATATCGCAGTCAATGAGGCCGTCTCCGGCACTGCCAGCTTCATCGGTCCGCTGTTCGGCGGCTGGCTGGCGGAATGCGCGGGCTCGGCCATGCCCTTCCTGATGGCGGCGGCAATGGTATTGGTCGCTACTGTGCTGCATTGCCTGGTGACGGCCCGGCTTGCAGTTCGACGGTGAGGTCCGGCCCGAAAGAACCGCCTTATCGCACGCAGTTGACGATGCGGAAGTAGATCAGCGCGCACCACAAAGTGGAGAGCAGCAGCCACAATCCGACGCCCATGATCACCGGCTTCAGACCCAGCTCCCGGAGCTTTTCCCGGCTCAGGTTCGCGCCGATCAGAAACAACGTCAGGATCATCAGGTACTTGGAAAGCTCCTTCAGCCCGTTGCCCGGTCCTGCCAACGCCGGAAGGAAGGACACGATTGCCGCCGCGGTCAGGAAGCCCGGGATGAACCACGGCACCTTGATTTTGAATCGTTTCGGCGCCGCCGTATGCCCGTCCGGCTCGTGGTGGGTCCGGTGGCGGACCACGAAAAGCGAGATGAAAAGCGTCACCGGAATGATCCACAACGCCCGCGCGAGTTTGACCGTGGTGCCGATTTCGAGCGCCTCTTTGCCGTACTGCATGGTCGCGCCGACCACCGAACTGGTGTCGTGAATCGCCAGCGCCGACCAGAAGCCGAACTGCTCCTGAGTGAAATTCAACTGATGTCCGATCACCGGAAAAATCAGCAGCGCCGCCGCGTTGAGGGTGAAGACGGTGGCCGAGGCGATCGCGATGCTGTGGGCTTTGGCGTTCAACGCCGGGGCCGCGGCGGCGATGGCGCTGCCGCCGCAGATGGCGGTGCCGACGCTGACCAGCCAGGTGCAGTCGCGTTCGAGGCCGAGCTTTTTTCCCAGCCAGACGCCGAGTCCGAGTCCGAGCACGATGCCGGTGAAGGTGCAGATCAGTCCGTGCGCGCCGGCCTGAAGCACTTCGCCGAGATCCATTCCGAAGCCCATCAGCACGATCGCCACGGCCAGCAGATGGGACGTCAGTCTGGCGGTGTAGCGGGCGAAGGGATTGCCCCAGGCGACGGCGAAGACGATGCCGCACACGACTGCCAAACCCGGAGCGTAATGCCGGACTCCGGCCGAACAATAAGGCAGCGCGACGAAGGCGGCGGCCACGGCGAGAAAAACGATTTTTTGCAGAATCTTCATGAATCCGGTCCTCTCGGTAATTTCTGTTTGACCATACGATAACATGATAATTTATTATTAAAAATAATTTGATATTATATATTGATAATGATATATTATAGATCGAGGTGGAAGCGATGGATAAGCGATTCAAAATATTTCAGCTGGTCTGGGAACTGCGGAGCTTTTCCGCCGCGGCCGCCTTCCTCGGGATGAGCCAGCCCAACGCCACTCAGCAGATCAAGAAACTCGAGAAGGAGCTTGGTATCCGGCTGTTCGACCGCGATACCCGCTCGCTCAAACTCACGGCCGCGGGCAAGGCGGTACTGGAGGAATTGCCGCGGTGGAATGCGGCGACGGAATGTTTGCAGCGCAAGCTTTCGGAATTGCGCGCCGGCACCCGGAGTTATGCGCTGGGCGGCACCCTGACTGCCGGAAACTTCGTGCTGCCGCCGCTGATGGCCGAATTCATGCGGTGCAATCCGAAAATCACGCTGCATCTGGCGGTGGAGAATACGGTCCGGATCACTGAGAAAATCCAGCAGGGGTTTCTCGATCTGGCACTGGTCGAGGGACCGTTCGAGAAGAATCTCTTCCGGTACCGGAAATTCAGTGATGACGAGTTGATCGCAACCGGTCGCCCGGAATTGCTTGGCGGCGATTTTTCGCTGATCGAATATCTGAAGCGCGGAGGCCGGCTGCTGCTGCGCGAATCCGGGTCCGGCACCCGCCACTACTTCGACCGGTTTTGTCTGGAGCATGATATCGCAGTTCCGGCGGCGCAGATCATCGCCATCGAGAGCTTCGAAGCGATCAAGGAACTGGCCTGCCGCGGCATCGGCGTGACCTTCCTGTCGCCGCTGGTCGGTCGGGCGGAGCGAGAGCAAAGACGCCTGATCGGGGTGCCGATGCGCGAGGGACGCATTCTGCGCGAATTCAATTTCATCGCGTCCCGCGACGCCGACTCCGAATTCACCGGGAAATTCATGGACTTTTGCGAGGACGCCGATCGAACGATGACGGAAGCGGCTCCGGTCATTCGACCCGCAGCCGGGCTTCGCCGTCGCTCAACCGCGCGGTGACCGCTTCGCCGGAAATTAACTTGAGGCGGCTGTCGGCCACCGTGCCGTCGGTTTTGCACAAAATGGCGTAGCCGCGCGCGAGCACCGCGCCGGGATCGAGCGCGGAGAGTTTGCCTGCCGCCAGGTTGAGTTGCGCCGCGCCGGCTTCGCAGCGGCGGCGGATGAGGTTTTCCATACGGTCGGAGAGTTCGTCCAGCAGCTGGCAGTTGTGCCGCAGCAGATGGACCGGCTCGCGGAAAACATAGCTTCCCGCCGATTGTTCGAAGCGCCGCCGGGCGCTGAGCAGCGCCATTTCGATCTGACCGCGGAGCCGGCTCTGCTGCCGGTCAAGCTGTTGGGCGAGCGCCTCCCGGTCCGGCGCCACCAGCTCGGCCGCCGCCGACGGCGTGGGGGCGCGGACGCTGGCGGCGAAGTCGGCGATGGTGAAGTCGATTTCATGACCCACGGCGCTCACCACCGGAACGGCGCTGGCGGCGACGGCGCGCGCCAGCGTCTCGGAGTTGAAACCCCACAGATCCTCGATCGAACCGCCGCCCCGGGCCACCACGATCACATCGGGCCGGGCTTCCGGGCGGTTGAAAAAATTCACGCCTGCGGCCACCGATTCGCCGGTGCCTTCGCCCTGGACGATCGCAGGAAAAATCCGGATGGCAAGCCATGGTGCGCGTCGCCGGGCGATCTGGATGAAATCCCGCACCGCCGCGCCGTCGGGGGAGGTGACCAGGCCGATCATGCGCGGAAAAACGGGCAGCGCCAGCTTGCGCTCGGTGTCGAACAGCCCTTCGGCCGCCAGTTTGGCTTTGAGCAATTCAAACTGGCGCTGGAGGTCTCCGGCGCCGACCGGGCGGATGGACTGGATGTTGAACTGATAATCGCCGCGTCTGGTGTAAACCGTGAGTTTGCCGTAGGCTTCGAGCTGGGTGCCGACGGCGAGCTGCATGGCCCGGGCGCGGGCCGCGCCGTTGAAGAAGGTCGCGCGCAGCTGGCTGTCGCGGTCCTTGACGGTCAGATAAACGTGCCCTGAGCTGTGAATATTGAGCGTGCCGACCTCGCCGTGGAGCCAGAAAGGCGTGAGACTGTTTTCGATCAGCTCGCGCACCGCGGCATTGACTTCGGAAATGCTCCAGACGGGATCGGCGGCGGGCATGGCTACACCAATATTCCGTTCAGAAACCGGATGCAGACATCCATTACCCACGAGGCGGCCAGAAAGACATACTGAATGCAGGTGAACAGCAAAATCACCATACCGATCATCGCGCCCTTGACCACTTCATTGTCGCGCCAGCGCGAGGCCGGAAAGAACGACATCAGCACCGCGCCGCCGTCAAAGCCCGGCACCGGCAGGATGTTGATGAAAAACAGCACCAGATTCATCAGCCCGGCCAGAATGAAAAGCTGAAGCGGATAGCCGAACTGGAACTTGAGGCAGAGCGCATACAGCGCCAGCGCCGTCAGGAACAATCCGAGGTTGGCGAACGGCCCCGCCAGTGCGATCAGCGCCCGCCGCCGGGGCGAAACCAGATTGGGGTTGACCGGCACCGCGCCCCAGCAGATGCCGAGCAGGAGCAGCATGACGATCGAAACCCAGCCCATCTGTTTGAGCGGGTTGAGGGTCAGGTGGCCGAGCTGGGCGGCGGTGGGGTCGCCCAGCGCCAGCGCCGCGCGGGCATGGCAGTACTCGTGGACGCAGACCGAGAAACTCACGATCAGCACGGTATAGATGAAGAATACCGGATGGGTAAACAGATTGTTGATGAAAAAGTTCATAGATGCCGGATCCGGTTGGTTTAATCCACGTTCAGGTTGCGATGGTCGTGCACTCGCTTGGCCTTGCCTACGAAACGCTCCAGCGAATTGGGCGCGACCAGTTCGATGCGGAACTGCACCCCGGTGATGGCATTGACTTCGCGGCCGATGCGCTCCCGGAGGGTCTGCATTTCGTCCATGCGGTCGGAGAACTGTTCCGGCTGCATTTCGATCTTGAGCACGGCTTCGTCGAGATTGTGGGGGCGGTACAGTTCGATCTGATAATGCGGCGCGGTGCCGCCGACCCGGAACAGCGCTTCTTCGAGCTGCGACGGGAAGATGTTCACGCCGCGCACGATCATCATGTCGTCGCTGCGCCCCTTGACCCAACTCATCCGTTTGCCGGTTCTGCCGCAGGGGCAGGGATCGGTGAAAATCCGCGCCAGGTCGCGGGTGCGGTAACGGATCATCGGACAGGCTTCCTTGGTCAGCGTGGTGATGACCAGTTCGCCGAATTCGCCTTCCGGCACCGGTTCGAGGGTGTCGGGATCGACGCATTCGACCAGGAAATGATCCTCCTGCAGATGCATGCCCCGCCGCGCCGCGCACTCGCCGGCGACGCCGGGACCGATGATTTCGCTCAGGCCGTAGTTGTTGAAGGCGTGGATATGGAGCTCTTCCTCGATGCGCTGGCGCATCTGCTCGGTCCATGGCTCGGCGCCGAAATGACCGAAACGGAGCTTCATCGCTTCGGGTTTGATGCCCGAGGCTTTGAGCACTTCGGCGATGTTGAGCGCATAGCTCGGTGTACAGATCAAGGTATCGATGCCGAGGTCGTGCAGCAGCATGATCTGGCGCTGGGTGTTGCCCGACGAGGCCGGCACGGTGGCCGCGCCGACGCGTTCGATGCCGTAGTGCAATCCGAAGCCGCCGGTAAAGAGACCGTAACCGAAGGCGATCTGGACCAGCTGATCGGCGGTGAGTCCGCCGGCGGTCAGGAAACGGGCGCAGAGATCGGCCCACAGTTCCATGTCGCTCCGGGTGTAGCCGACCATGGTCGGCTTGCCGGTGGTGCCGCTGGAGCCGTGGATGCGCGCCAGCTGCGCCGGCGGTATTGTGAAAAAGCCGAAGGGGTAGTTGTCGCGCATCTCCTGTTTGGTGGTGAACGGCAGCCGCCTGAGGTCGTCAAGCGAGCGGATGCTCTCGGGAGTGATGCCGCGTTGTTCGAATTCGCGACGGTAATAGCCGATCCGGGAGGCCCTGGCGATGGTGCTTTTCAATCTGGCGAGCTGGAGCCGGTTCAGTTCGGCGCGGGCCATCAGCTCCGCCGCCGGATCCCAGATCCGGTTTTCGATTACCATCTTCATTTTGCTTTCTTGCTTTCCCCTGTTGAATGCGAAAATCTCCGCCGGGCCGCGTGTCCGGGTGGATTTTTGAGTTTCATGCGCTATTTCAGCAGCTCCACCGCTTCGATCACATCGACATGGGCTTGCCGGAGGGTCTCCAGCGCCTTGTCGAGATCTTCGAAACGGAAGACCATGATCGCCTTGCCGCCGTGGCCGAAGGTGAAGGCATACATATATTCGACCTGGCAATCCTGAAGGATGTCGAGCAGTTCGGCCAGGCCGCCGGCGCGGTCGTCGACCGGGAGCGCCAGCACCTCGGTGACTTTGACGATGAAGCCCGCGGCTTCGAGCGCTTTTTTGGCTTCTTCCCACTCCTTGACGAGCAAGCGCAGAATGCCGAACTGCTGGGTATCGGCCAGCGCGAGGGTGCGGATGCTGATGTGATGTTCCTTCAGCGTCTGGCAGACCTTGTTCAGCGCGCCCGGACGATTTTCGATAAACAGCGACAGTTGTTTGATTTTCATGATGCTTGCGCTCCCTCGGGTTGAGTCGTGGTACAATATACCCTCCATTGCGGTCGATTGCAAGCACTGTTGGGCCGGAAAATCCGGGCAATTCCGCCGCCCCCGGAATGTCCGGCTCCGGCGGCGTTGACAACACGGCGTTCGGTCAGGCAATTCGAACTTGCGGAAAGGAGTTTGCCGATGAATGTGGAATATGTCATCGCCGTTCGCGAACAGGCGCGCCGCCTCGGTTTGGGCGCGCCGGAAATTTTCTGGACACTGTCCCCGGAGGCGCTGGCCGGCATCGCCAACGGCTACGGTTCCGACCGCTGGCCGGAAATCATCAGGAAACTGACCAGCCAGATTTTTCGTTATTATCCGGCTCCGGCCGCGATTCACGATGTCCGCTACGAATTTTCCGACGGCGGCGAGTTCGGTCGCCGGCTGGCCGATGATGAATTCGCCGCCAATCTCGGCATCGTCTGGCGCTGCCGCTACGGGCGTCGGGCGTGGTGCAATCCGGTTGCCTGGTGGGCGTGGGGCAAATTGCGGCTCTGTGTCGGGTTGGTCCGGCGTTGCGGCCGGGCGGCGTGGCTCCGGGCGGCGGAGGTTCATCATGAGTGAAAGCTGGATGCAGTGGATTCTGGCCGGCGTAATCGGCTGGGTGGCGTGGGAATTGCGGCTGTTGCGCCACGACGTGGCCCGGCGGGTGCATTATCACGATTGCGACCGCCGGATGCGGGAGTACGACCGCCGTTTGACCAAGCTGGAAAATCAGGAATGAGCGGTTCCCGGAGGATTGAAGAATTGCGGAACAATTGCAATGGAAGGCGGGTCTATTGGGACTGTCATCGACTGTTTTGCCGGACAACGGCCCTGAAAAATTTGTAAGCCGGTGAATTCATGATATATTATAGGAAGCGGTTCGGCAAATACCGGTTCGCCGTCGGGGGTCTCCGGCAGCGGCCCTGAACGAGGGAGTAGGGAAAATGACAAAGAAAAAAGAACTCCGCTGCGAAACCAAGGGCAATGCCCCGCAAGACACCTCCAAACGCAAGCGCGTGGTGCTGACCATCGATGTCGGTCCCGGCAAAAACGTCAGTGTGGCCGGCAACTTCAACGATTGGGACCCGACCGCAAAACAACTGAACGACAAGCACGGCAGCGGCGTTTACAGTTGCGCGCTGCTGCTCAAACCCGGTACTTATGAATACAAATTCGTAATCGACGGCGTCTGGTGCGTCGACACCGGCAATCCGCATTTCGCGCCCAATGACCTCGGGACGCTCAACAGCGTGCTGATTGTCGAGTGAGCGCCGCGGCGCGGATCATGCAGGGAATTGAATGAGCTCCGATGCACCGGAAAATGTTTGCGGTGCGCCGGAGCGTTTTTTTGTCAGGAGCAGCGTTATCAATCCAAATCCGCCGCGACGGCGGGGTAACCAGCGAAAAAATCCATGAGCAATATCAAACTTTTCAATGTGGCGCCGTCGGTGCCGGATGAATTGCGTTTCCTCGAAGAGATTTCATTCAATATGTGGTGGAGCTGGCATCCGGCGGCCATTGAGCTTTTCGAGCGCATCGACCCGGCGCTGTGGCGGGAAGTTGAAGGCAATACCCGGATGTTCTTGAACTGTCTGCCCCAGGGCAAGCTCGAAGAGCTGGCGCGCGACAGTTTCTATCTGCGCAGCCTGAAAGCGGTTGAAGCCGAATTTCGCCGCGACGTTCAGATTCACGATGAAGTCAAGAAACGCAAGATCGCCTATTTTTCCATGGAGTTCGGCATCCATGAGAGCTTGCGCATTTTTTCCGGCGGCCTCGGCGTACTGGCCGGAGACCATCTGAAGGCGGCGAGCGATCTGCATCTGCCGCTGGTCGGCGTCGGGCTGCTGTACCGCCAGGGTTACTTCCGCCAGGTGCTCGACCGCAACGGCTGGCAGCAGGAGCGTTATCCCGAAAATGAAATCCATAATATGCCGATCACCCGCGCCTGCGACCCGCACGGCAAGGAAGTGACGATTTCATTTCCATTGATCGACCGGGTGGTCAGCGCCGCGGTCTGGGTGTTGAAAGTCGGCAATGTGCCGCTGATTCTGCTCGATACCGAAATTCCGCAGAATCCGCCGGAGCTGCGGATTCTGACCTGGCGGCTTTACGGCGGCGATGTACGCAACCGCATTCATCAGGAGCTGCTGCTCGGCGTCGGCGGATACAAGGCGCTGGTGGCGATGGGGTATGAGCCGGAAGTGTGCCATATGAACGAAGGTCATGCGGCATTTCTGTCGCTGGCGCGCATCGCGCATCTGGTTCAGGCCTACGGTTACGATACGGACACCGCGCTGGAAATCGTCTGGCGGAGCAATGTCTTCACCACCCACACGCCGGTTCCGGCGGGGAATGAAATCTTCGACCTCGACCTGATCCGGCCCTATCTGGTTCCGCTTTGCGGCGAAGCCGGGGTCGATGTCGACCGCATGCTCAAGTGGGGCATCCCGATCAATGAACGCAACACCAGCAAGCGCATGTCGATGACGGTGCTGGGACTGCGGCTGGCCAATTTCAGCAATGCCGTGAGCCGGCTTCACGGCGACGTGGCGCGTTCGATGTGGAAAGACCTCTGGCCGGGCCGGGCGCTCGACGAAATTCCGATCGGCCACATCACCAACGGCGTCCATCCGGCATCGTGGATTGCGACCCGCAAGCGGGTGATTTTCGACCACTATCTTTCGGCCGACTGGCTGATGCGTCCCAACCGGGAACGGCTGGCCGAACGGCTGGAGCAGGTTCCGGACTACGAATTGTGGTCGGCGCACGAATTGTGCCGCCAGTCGCTGGTGCGTTATGTCCGGCTGCATCAGCAGCATTCGCTGAAATGCGTGGTGACCGATCCGGGCGAATGCGGCAAGGCGGTGCTCGATCCGAATATCCTGACCGTCGGCTTCGCCCGCCGTTTCGCCACCTACAAGCGCGGCACGTTGCTGCTGCGTTATCCCGACCGGTTGCTCAAACTGCTGCGCAATCCCACGATGCCGGTGCAGTTCATTTTCGCGGGCAAGGCCCATCCGGCCGACGACAGCGGCAAGAGCCTGATTCAGCAACTGGTTCAGTTCGCCCGGCAGAATGGCGTGTCGGACCGGCTGATCTTCCTCGAAGACTACGATATCGGCATGGCGCGCAAGCTGGTCCAGGGCGTCGACGTCTGGCTCAACAACCCGCGCCGCCCGCAGGAAGCCAGCGGCACCTCGGGGATGAAGGCGGCGATCAACGGCGTGCTCAATCTGAGCATCCTCGACGGCTGGTGGGATGAAGCCTACGAGCCCGGCAACGGCTGGGCGATCCGCAGCAACGAAAACTATCAGGATCCCGAGGATTGCGACAACTTCGAGGCGCAGGAGCTTTTCAATCTGCTGGAAAACGAAGTGGTCCCGCTGTTTTACGACCGCACCAACAACGACCTGCCGTCGCGCTGGATCAAAATGATGAAGAATGCGATCGCCATGGGACTCGGTTCGTTTTCGAGTCTGCGCATGGTCGAGGAATATCGCGATCTGTTCTACAACAGCGCGATGCGCGATTGCGAGCAACTGGTGGCGGACAACGCGGCCAAGGCGAAGGCGCTGGTGGCGCAGAAGCATCGCTTTCAGGAAAATTTCCCGAATATGATCGTCGAGGACCCGGTGGTCGAGGGCGATCTGCGCGGCGAAATCCATGTCGGCGACAGTTTCCGGGTCCGGGTCAAGGTTTTCCTGAACCAGCTCAAGCCCGAGGAGGTCGAGGTGCAGATTTACGCCGGGAAGGTTAACGTGCATAACGTGATCATCTCCAGCCAGAGTCAGAACATGCACATGGCCGAAGACCTCGGCGACGGCAATTACATGTATGAGCACCGGGTGGTATGCAAGAATTCGGGCCGTTTCGGCCTGACCGCGCGCATTACGCCGGTCGGCAACGAATGGACCAACAGCGTACCCGGCTTCATCTGCTGGCCGCGCTGAGGCGCGGCGGGGTGGAGAAAGGCATGGAGTTCCCGGGAGGGACGAAAGGATGACGAGATGACCC
This sequence comes from Victivallaceae bacterium, assembly GCA_036677805.1. GTDB lineage: Bacteria > Verrucomicrobiota > Lentisphaeria > Victivallales > Victivallaceae > SIG78. The sequence continues at coordinate 93,143 of JAVBVS010000025.1, forward strand.
GCGTGGTAATCAAGCCCAAAAAGAAGAAGAATCCGCGGATTCTGGTGGTGACGCCGGAGATCACCTATTTGCCCAACGGCATGGGGAATATGGCCAACCATCTGAAAGCCAAGGCCGGCGGACTGGCCGACGTTTCGGCTTCGCTGGTGTCGGCGCTTTACCGGCAGGGGGCGGACGTGCATGTGGCGCTGCCGAATTACCGGCAGCTTTTCCGGGTGGACGTGAGCAGTCTGCTGAATCGGGAGTTCCGGGTTTATCTGGCGCATCTTTCGGACAGTCGGGTGCACTTCGCCGAAGACCGGATTTTTTATTACCGCGATGCGGTTTACAGCAATTACAGCACCGAATCGCTGCAGGTGGCGCTGGCGTTTCAGCGGGAAGTGATCAACAACATCATCCCCAAGGTCAATCCAGACCTGATCCACTGCAACGACTGGATGACCGGGCTGATTCCGGCCATGGCGCGCCGCCTCGGCATTCCGTGCCTGTTCACGGTCCACAACATCCATACTCAGAAAACCACGCTGGGGGCGATCGAGGACCGCGGCATCGATGCGGCCGCCTTCTGGCAGGAGCTTTATTACGACCGGGTTCCGGTCAACTACGAGGAAAGCCGCCCGTCCAATCCGGTGGACATGCTGGCGAGCGGCATTTTCGCGGCCCACTTCATCAATACGGTAAGCCCGACCTTTCTCGAAGAGGTGGTGCGCGGCTGGTTCGACTTCATTCCCGAAGCCGTGCGCAATGAAATCCGCGGCAAATACAACGCCGGCTGCGCTTCGGGCATCCTCAACGCGCCGGATGAAAACCAGCTGCCGGAGCGCGATCCGGCGCTGCCGGTCAAATACAACGCCGAAACCCATCAGGCGGCCAAACGGGAGCTGAAAAAACTGTTTCAGCAGCGGACCGGGTTGAGGATCGACGAAAATGCGCCGCTCTTCTTCTGGCCGTCGCGCCTCGATCCGGCGCAGAAAGGCTGCCAGCTGCTGGCGGACATCCTTTACCAGACCATTGCGCGCTACCGCGATCTGGATTTGCAGGTGGCGATCGTGGCCAACGGCACATTTCAGGAGCCGTTCCGCAGCATTCGGGACATTCACCATATCGGGGACCGTCTGGCGGTGTGCGATTTCGACAACGACCTGTCGCAGCTGGGGTATGGCGCGAGCGATTTCATGCTGATGCCGAGCCTGTTCGAGCCCTGCGGGCTGCCGCAGATGATCTGCCAGAAATACGGTTCGCTGCCGGTGGTGCACAATACCGGCGGGCTGCACGATACGGTGGAGCCGCTCGATCTGGAGCTCCATGCCGGCAACGGCTTCGTGTTCAACGATTACAATTCCCCGGCGCTGGCTTGGGCGATCGATCGCGCGATCGATTTCTTCCAGCAGCCGGACGGTGTGCGCGAGACGGAAATTGCCCGGATCATGGTGGCAGCGGCGCGCCGTTTCAATCACGACGTGACCGCCGAGGCCTACATCCGGACTTATGAAGAAATGCTTCACTGCCCGCTGGTGATCGACCGGCATTGAACCGACGGAGGCTTGTACCGATGAAATTTCGTTTCGTCCACAACAACTTCAACGTGCTCCATCTGGAGCGCAGTCTGAATTTCTATCGGGAAGCGCTGGGCCTGCACGAGGCGCGCCGGGTGGAACGGCCCGAATTCACGCTGGTCTATCTCGAAGACGGCGTCACCGGCTTCCAGCTGGAGCTGACCTGGCTCAAGGAGCGGACCGGGGCGTACGACCTCGGAGAAGCGGAGTTCCATCTGGCTTTCGCGGTCGATGACTACGCCGGCGCGTTGGCTCATCACCGGGCGATGGGCTGCGTGGCGATGGAAAATTCCGCCATGGGCATCTACTTCATCACCGACCCCGACGGCTACTGGCTGGAAATCGTCCCGGCGAAATAAGCCGGGGCATTGCTGGTGGTTTCCGACGGCCGGGATGGGCGTCGGCGCAATGCGCTGAATGCGGTTTGAACTTACCGGACTAACTTCTTTTTCATTGTTTTCGGAGGGGGGCGAGGAGCGCTTATTCGGCTGGCGGCGGGGCCTGGGGGCGGCGGTGTTCGCCGGGCGTACAGCCGAAGCGCCGCCGGAAACAGCGGATGAAATAGCTGCTGTTCTCAAAGCCCGCCAGCCGGGCGATTTCCCCGATATGCAGCCGGGAGTCGGCCAGCAGTTCCCGGGCCAGCTCCAGCCGCCGCTGATTCAGGTTTTCGATGAAGCCGGCGTGTTCGTGGCGCCGGAAAAGCCGGGAGAGATGGTCGGGGTGAATCCGGAAAAACCGGGCGACGTCGCTCCGGTTCAGCGGTTCGGTGAAATGTTCGCTGACATAGCTTGCGATATCCCGCCACAGCAGCTCTTCCGCCGGAATCGGCGATTCCTCCGCATCCAGCTCCAGAATCCGGCGCATGGTCAAAAGCAGCGCCCGCAGCAACTCGTCCCCGCCCGGCGGCGGTTCCGCCTCGGCTTCGGCGGCGACATTCAGCGTCTGAAGCAGAGCCTGACCGACCGTGTCGATCGCGTTCCGGGTGTGATAGTATCCGGCGCGCCAGCCCGGCTGATCCCGGATCAGGTCGTATCCGATCAGCGGCGGCTGCGCGGCGGCAAAGGCGCTCGCGCCGTCGTGATCGATGGCGACGCAGCGCACCATGCGCGGCTGAAACACCATCGACAACATGCGGTGCGGCGTATCCCAGCAGTCGCGGAAACGGTTGCCCGGCGCGCCGAAAATCGCCTCTCCGGCCGCCAGCGTCACGTCGTGTTTGCGGCCCCGGCTGTCGGCCATCCAGAGGTTCTTCACCCCTTCCAACACCAGAATGAAGCGGGCGCAGGTGTTGTTGAACGAATCGGGCCGTCCCGGCGGCCGTCCGCCGAGATACTTCAGGCGCAACGGTTGCGCCAGCGCTGCGTTCACGCAATCAAGCATCAGGTCGCGGGGAGTGTTCATGAAAACCTGCCGATGTCGGAAATGTGTTATAAATGTCGTTCGCGTGTCATTTACAATATTGCTTTTATTGTTTATAATATATAGCGCAAGAACGAGATTTCGCCAATGGAAGTGATTATGAAAATCGAAAAATTCGTGGTATTGAAAGATTCCGACTACTTTCTGGGCTGGCCCGATCTGGCCTTGGCGGCCGATGGCCGTCTGCTGTGTGTCTACAATGAGTGCCGCGCCCACTGCGACCGTTCCCACAGTCGCATTATGCTCACGGTTTCGCATGATCGGGGACGCAGCTGGAGCGCGCCGCGGCCGCTGACCGCGGCTTCCGACGGCAGCGGTTATTATTACAACTGTCCGCGATTGAGCCTCCTGCGCGACGGCCGTCTGGCGGCGGTGGTTGACCGCATGCCCCTCGGAACGGGCGGCAAACTCTATGAAGTGCCGGAAAATCAGCGGGCGGCCGAAAACCGGATCGCTTTTTCCGACGATAACGGCGACCATTGGAGCGCGTGGCAACCGTTGCCGTTGCGGGGCATCGTGCCGAGCAAACTGACCGAGCTGCGTTCCGGGGACTGGCTGCTCGCCGCCCATCGGCCCGAGGGGCGCAATGCCGAATACCTGATCCGGTCCGGCGATCATGGCAAAAGCTGGAGTCCGGAAGTGGCGGTGGCGCGCGATGGCCGCTACGAACTTTGCGAAGCCTCGCTGCTGGAACTGCCCGGCGGCGAAATCGCCGCCTTGCTGCGGGAAAACAGCTTTGTCGGCTGCGACTGCCTGAAGACGGTTTCGCGCGACGGCGGTGCCAGCTGGAGTCCCGTGACCGCGCTGCCGATTCCGGGCTGCCACCGGCCGGTGGCCGGACTCCTGGCCGACGGCCGGGTGCTGGTTACCTACCGTTTCTATCAGGGCGGCAAGGGCGGCGGGCAGAATTTTTTCGCGGCGTTGACCGATGTCGCATCGCTGTTGGGCTCGGAGCGGCGTGAAGCCGACTGCCGGTTGATTCCGATCGATTACGACGGCGCCGAGCACTCCGATCTCGGGTACTCCGGCTGGGTGGAATTCCCGGACGGAGAAATTTATATCGTCAGTTACATCGTCGACGACCACCGTCATGCGCAGTTGCGCGGCTATGCCGTCCGGTGGTAAAACCATAACGGGAAAGGATCGTTCAAAATGCGGATTGCGCCTGTCTTATTAACGAAAGGACGGAAAAAAATGCAACATCGGCCGATTTTCACCCTCATAGAACTCCTGGTTGTGATCGCGATCATCGCCATTCTGGCTGCGATGCTGCTGCCGGCGCTGTCGGCGGCGCGCGAGCGGGCCCGGAGCACCGGCTGTCTGGCCAATCTCAAACAGATTGCCTTGGCGACCGGAATCTACGCCATGGACAATCTCGACGATCTGCCGCTGGGCACCACCGCCTACAGTCCGATCGGATTGCGCAACATGCGCTGGTATTACGCGCTTGGCGGCATGATCTATCAGGATACCACCATGGACAACAAGACCGTGTCGGAAGACACCCGGAAACTGGGTTACAACAGCAGCGCCAGCATCGCCGCGGGGCAGAATGTCTACTGTCCGTCGGCCGACGCCGAACTCGGCTTCACCTACGGCTGCAATTTCGCCGACCAGACCGCGGGGACGGTCAACCGCGCCATTCCGTTCGATGCCTGCGGCAGCCCGTTGGCCCATAAACATTCGCAGCAACTGCCGGACATCATGTATTACGCCGACGCCAACAATTCCGCCACCATCGTCAGTCCCAAAGCGGCCAACGGCGCGCTGACCTACGACAGCAATAAGAACGGCATTCTCGACAGCAAAAGCTCGAGCGCCAGCTGGAAATTCAACTTCGCCGGGGCCGACCGTCACGGCCAGGGCATCAACTATGCCTGCGCCGACGGCAGCGCCAGGTGGGCCAATACCCGCGAATGGGAAACCAACATGAATCAATCGGGATTTATCTTCAATACGGAGTACAATCAATGAAGCTGACCATTGGAATTGCGGTTATGGGGGCTGCGGCGGCATTGGCTGCCGCGCCGATTGCCGAATGGCAGGGCGAAGTCACCGGTCCGGTGGATGGAGTGTTTCAGGTAAAACAGCCGGGGAGTGTGATCGCCCGGAGCGTTTTTCCGGTGGAGCCGGGGCGGCGCTACCGGCTTTCGGGCGAATTTCGGCTGGCTGCCGGAAGTGAAGGCGCGCTCTATTTCGGTTTTCGCGAACTCGACGCCGAACGACGTCCGATTTTGACGCGCTGGGTCAATATCGTCGGCGGTACCGATACCGAACTGGCCGCCGCCGCCCGAAAAGGCGATACCGCGGTCAGACTTAACAATGCCGAGAACTGGCGCGACATCAAGCGCTATGAACTGATTGCGTTCGACGCCAAACCGGATTTTTCCGATCTTCCCAATCGTTCCGCCGAAATCGGCGTCGCTGAAGTCAAAGATGGTGTCGCGACTTTGCGCACGCCATTGGACAGGGATTATCCCGCCGGCACTCCGGTCCGGCTCCATCGCGACCGCGCCCCCTGGAACAACTGCGCCGCCGCCGGAAAAGCGTTGAACGCGCAATGGCAGACTTTTCAGGGCGAGATTTCCGGCATCCAGCGTTCCGGCACCCGTGACGGCCAATGGCGTCCGGGGACGGCTTATGCCGAGGTGGTGATCACATTCAATGCTCCGAAAAATTCCGGGGCTGAACTGGATTTTCGCAATGTCGCCGTGGCCAGCAGCGGTCAGGAGGTGGTGGCCAAAGGCCGCCCCGGCGAAGACGCGCTTTATAATCCCGCCGCATGGAAAACCGTCGCGGACTTTTTTCAATGCGATCGTCCCGGTGAGGTTCTCGCCGCGCGGACCGCCTGGTCGACTGCCGAATTCACGGTGGAAGCGGAGCTGGAAGTGCCGTCGCTTGACGGTTCGGAATGCGGTCTGGCCGCCGGCAACATCGTCTGGGGATTGGACGGCGCCCCGGAGGCGAAGCTCTTTGTGGAAGGACGCGATTTCCGCCGCCGCGAATTGGGCTCGGCCGCGGACCTCATTACGCCCGGCAAGCCATTCGTGTTGACGTTGCGCGGCAACGACCGCGATCGGACGATGCATGCCGCCATCGACGGCAAGCCGATCGGGGAATGCCCCTATCTGGTCAATCGCACGCTCAACTTCGGCATCCGTTCGGGCGCCCGCGGCATCAAGGTCCGGCGGTTTGAGATCGACGGCCGCCCCGGCGACCGCGAATCGGCATTGCCGGTGGCCGGCAGCGTGATCGATATCGCGCAACCGGAAAACCGGCTGTTGTTGCCGGGCTGGAATGCCGCGGCGGGAGACTATCCGGCGACGCTGGCCGATTCCGAGGGCCATGAATCCGCTTTGACGGCCGTCATTGCCGTCGACGGCACAGTCCGGCTTCCGGCGGCGACGCTGGCCGAGGTTTACCGGAACGTAACGCTTCCCTTTCTGATCCATCCGGCGCTTCTGACCGTCAAACAGCCAGAACGGGATTATCAGTGTCGCATCGTGCTCGGCGATTCCCGCCGGAAAACCGATTTTCCCAAAGGGGAAGTGCGCAAAACCGCCGTCGGCAACCGCATTTTCCTCGATGGCGAACCCTGCGGCGTCTATCTGTCGCACTTCGACTACAACGGCCGAGCGGTGATGGAGAAGGCTTTTTCCGCCGATGCCGTGCGTGATTTCGCCGCCGCCGGATTTACCGGCAGCCTGATGATTCTCGCGCCCTACAAATACATGTACGGCGGCAAATTCGATCTGGCGGGCTTCATGGCCGAATTCGAACAGGCCGCCGCCGCCATCGCGGCCGAAAACCCGTCGGCGCAGTTCGACATCCAATTTTTTCTCTACACTTCCACCGACTGGAACGATCACCACCGTGATGAACTGATCAAGCTTGACAACGGCAAAACCACCCTGGCGCATGCCTATCGTCAGGAGTTGCAGCCCTCCTATGCTTCGGCATCCTGGCGGCGCGACATGGGTGAAATCGTCCGGCAAAGCGTCGCGGCTTTGCGCCGATCGGCGTTTGCCGACCGCATCGCCAGTTTCCGGCTGCTCTATGCCAATTGCGGCGAATGGAACCACTGGGGTTATCATGAAGAGGCCTATGTCGATTATTCGGCGCCGATGCAGCAGGCTTTCGGGCATTGGCTGGCGGAGCAGTACCATACGCCGGAAGCGTTACGCAAAGCCTGGAACCGGACGGATGTCGACTTCACCTCGTCCGGCCTGGTCCCGCCGCGCCAACTTCGGGAACAGAGCCGGGATGTGGTCCGGGGCGGCGGCGCGGTCACGCAGCCGGTGATCGATTATTATCGCTTCTTTCAGGAATATGCGGCCGATACCATCCTCCATTTCGCGAAGATCGTAAAGCAGTCTTCGGACAACCGGTTGCTGACCGGGGCCTATTACGGTTATTACAAGGGCCACTATTTCGCCAATCCCTACCATTTTCAGGATTCCGGCCACTATGCGACCTGGAAGATGATCCGTTCTCCGTACATCGATTTTATCGGCGGTCCCAATTCCTACTATCTGCGGGGGGCGATTTTCGACGTCAACGCCCCCGCCGCGTCGGTGTCGCTGCACGGCAAAATCTGGATTTGCGAAGAGGATATCCGCACTCACCGCAGCGGGCCCAAGCCTCACATTCATCAGGGCATCACCGCCAATCAGGCGGAAACCTCGGCGCTGTTGACCCGGGATTTCGCGGGCATGCTCGCCAGTGGAACCGTGGGCTACTTTTATGATTTCATCGCCGGCTGGTATCGCGATCCGGAAACCATGGAACTGATCGGCAAACTGGCCCGGATCGACCGGGCTCGCAGTCAATCCGAAAAGGCGGCGGACTCCGCCGCCGAAGTCGCGATCCTGCTCAGCGAGTCGGTCATTCCCTATTGTTCCGGCAGCAGCGCCGCCAATCTGGTCAGCGGCGAGCGGCGCAATCTCGGCGGGGTCGATTTCTGGGGCATTCCGGTGGATTATTACCTCGAAAGCGACATCGACCGAATCGACTTCGACCGCTATCGGACGGTGATTTTCTACAACAGCTTCTACCTTGATGATGAACTTTTGACCCGGGTTCGCGAGCGGGTGGCCAAAAACAACCGGACCTTGATTTTTCTCTATGCCCCCGGCATTGTCGACGCCGCCAATACGGTCACTGCCGCCCGTTCCAGGGAGCTCACCGGGATCGGCTTGACGCTGACGCCGCCCGCGCCGGGCACACCGTTGACGACGACCTGGCAGCGGGTCAGCTGCAAGGAGCCCTATCTGCGCTTCACCGCCATCGACGACCCCGATGCCACCGTGCTGGCGACCTTCGCCGACGGCAAGCCGGCGGCGGCCGAACGCCGTTTCAAGGATTACCGCTCGATCGTGATCTGTCATCCTTTTCCGGACACGGTCTTCATGCGCGATCTCCTGAGCCGCAACAAGGTTCATGTTTACAGCAGCGGCAAGTCCGGATTCCCGGCGGTCTATGTCGCGCCGCCCCTGATCGGTGTTTTCAGCCGCAAGGGCGGGGCCCAGACGCTGACGCTGCGGGAACCGGTTGAAATCGCGGTCGATCTGATCGCCGGCACGGTTCTCGGACGCAACACCGCCCAAATCGATTTCGAATTGCCGAAGGAACCCCACACGGTGCTGCTCTACACCGGGACGCTGGCCGAATACGAGCGGTTATACAAGGAGGCCGAGTAACGGCTGACAGCGTTGCTCTACCCGCCCGGCGGCGCGTTCGCGCCGCCGGGCTCCACCATATAAACAGGATTGGGAATGATGTTGAAACCGGAAAAAATCAACGGCCTGATTGCGGCCCCTTTTACCGCCTTCACCGCCGCGAATGAGATCGATTATGCCATGGTGCCGCGCCAAGTCGAAGCGCTTTTGCGTCAGGGAGTGGCCGGAGCCTATGTGCTCGGCACCACCGGCGAAGGCGTTTCCTGCTCGCTGGCAGAACGTCTGGAACTGATGGCGGCATGGAGCGATGCGTCGCGCGGCCGGCTGAAGCTGATCGCGCACATCGGTGCGTTGGCGCTGCCCGAGGTGAGGATTCTGGCTCGTCAGGCGGTGAAGTGCGGCTATTTTGCGACCTCGGTGGTGCCGCCGACTTATTTCCGCCCCGGCAGCGCCGCCGATCTGGCCGCCTATCTGGCGGAAAGCGCGGGTTACGCGCCGGAATTGCCTTTCTACTATTACCACACCATGCTGGCGCGGCTCGATATCACGGCGACGGCGCTGCTCGAAACGGTCGAGGCCGGTTGCCCGATTCCGAATCTGGCCGGGGTCAAGTTCAACCATCACGATTTTTTCGATTACCAGAACGCCTGTCATGTCGCGGACGGCAAGTACGATATCGTCTACGGCGTCGACGAATTCTTCGCCGGGGCGCTCGCCCTGGGGGCGCGGGGGTTCATCGGCAGCACCTACAACTATTCGGCGCGGCTTTATCAGCGCATCCGGGACGATTGGGCCGACAATCGCCAGGACGCGGTGCTGACCGGCATGCGCACGGTCTGCGCCGGCGTCCGGTTGCTTCAGGCTTACGGCGGACTGCCTTGCGGCAAAGCGCTGATGCGGCTCCAGGGGCTCGATCTCGGCGGCGTCCGATTGCCGCTGCGGCCGCTTGCCGGGGAACGGCAGCGGGAGCTTGTGGAAAAAGCCCGGACGATTTTCGGAACCGCTGTCTGAGCACGGTTCACGGTTCTGATCCGAGCCGCGGTTTTTTTTGATTAAGTAATACTTAAACTTCTGAAATTCCGCTGGAATCGAACCGGCGCACGATAAAAAAATCAGTGAATATTACCGTATCATGCCGGGGCATTCGCAACGGCATGTTTTTTTTGCCGGGTTCCGGTATTGTTCCGGTCTGTTTTTTTGCAATATTCTTAGAGTAAGAATGATAAACATTCTTTTGATAAACGGTATCCGGCGGCTTCCGGTCTGCTTTTTGTCGTTTCGGCGGATGACCGACGGACGACCCGGGAATAAAGGTCGAAAAAAGACGATGAATTTTGTCGGGAAAACTTGAAAAATAGAAAAAATGGAGTATAATATATGTCGAATGGAATTGCACTGAGTTGAGCCACGGCGCTTTCCGGTCATAAAGACGGGGAAACTGAATTCGGAAATAAGCCGGTGGCAACAAAGCTGCTCCAGTAAAAACTGTGCAGATAAAAATGGAGGGATGAAATATGAAGAAATTGCTTTTGGTGCTTCTGTGCGCCGGCTGCGGCGCGACCGGGCTGATGGCGGCCTACCAGTACGGGAACAACGTCGAGTATCTCGGAGAGAACAATCTGGTGGTCACGCAATCGGCCAACCTGTCATTCAATGTGATCCAGTCTCTGAGTACCGGGCTTAATCTCAGCAATTGGAACTATCTGGTGGTCAATGCCACCGATGCCAATGGCAAGCTCACGTTGCGCAATGTGGCCATCACCGGCAATACCATTGAAATCGGTTCCTATGCCGTGGGGAGCAATCTCCGCTTCCAGTTGAGCAACGACCGGTTCACCACGACGACAGGTCGCTTGGCCAGCAGTGGCTGGGACTACAGTACGCATGAGCCCGGTTATTTGGTTACCGACGGCAACTACGGCATCTGGGGTACCGATCAGTACGTCGACGTGGCCTTCTGGATCGGAGAAGGCACTCCGGCCCCGTCCGGCCAGCCGTTGCCGGGAGTGGCGATGGCCCTGTTGCTTGGCGGCGGAGCGCTCGGCGCGGCCGGCTTCGGCAAGGCGCGTCGGCAGAAGCCGGTCTGCTGAACCCGGGGGCGGTCGGATCTGAATTGATACAAATGATGCCGGCTGCGGCCGGCATGAAGGGCGGTCGGCCTATGGTCTCAGGGGGGACAAGTGTGAAATCGCTTCCGGAGACGGTCGCCGCCTTCCTTATTTTCACCGTTCAGGATCACTGTCGTCGGCAATTGATTGCCGGCTGACGTGATCCGTTTTTTGTGCCGTGACGATGGCCGTCCGACACTGCGGAGCGCTGACCGGGCCGCCGCCGGTTCCGAACCGCGGAGAGTGAGGACCAATTACGGAAAACGACGCAACCGCGTTTATTTTTTTGCGGGAAAATAAAGATGACTGAATCAACCGATCCGTCGAAAAAGAAGAGAATTCTCCGTTATCTGCTGCTGGCCGGCGGGCTCCTGATTGCGCTGGCGGTCAGCGGTGTGTTTTTCGTCTATGCCGTCAAAAACGCCCGGCAGAACGAGCGTTACCGGAAGGCGCTGGCGGTGTACGAGCGCGGTGAATACGCCGAAGCGGAAAAACTGCTGATCAATTATCTCCGGGAAGACCGGAATCAGGAAAATGCCTGGGTGAAACTGGCGGAGCTCTATGGAAAACAGAAGCGCTGGCGTCAGGCGGCGCGTTGCTGGCGCTTCGCCTCTTCCTTGAACAGTCTGAATGAGCAATATTCCCGGGCCTATTTGGAAGCGCTGTTGCGGACGCGTTCGTTCCGGGAGGTCGCCGAGGCGATCGACCGTCTGCCGGAAGCGGAAAAAAAACAATTCCGGCCGACCCTTTGCCTGGCTTATCTGATGGGCGGGCAGCTGGATAAAGCCAAGCCGCTGCTGGCAGCGTTGCCCGCTGCGGATGATGATGTCCGGGTGCGCTGGGGGCGATTTGCGGCGGATCATATGGCGCAATGGGCCGTCGGAAAAGGTCTGGCATCGCCGCAACTGGCGGAGTTTGCCCGTTCCGGCGACGAGGTGGTGGCATTGGAAGCGTTGATCCGGCTTCTTCAGGGCGTGACCGCGGAGCAGAAAATGGCGGAGGCGGAACAATATCTGAAACGCATGACGGAAATCAATCCGGGATTTGCGCTTCCCCTGCTCGGCAGTTTCTACGATCAGGCCGGGCGGGACGAGGATGCGGCCCGGGCTTATCGTGAGGCGGTCAATTTCGGTTTGCCGCTGGATGCGGTGTTCCGCTATGCCGATGTGCTGTTTTTCCTGAACAAAATCGATGATTTGAAACGGCTTGCGCCGACATTTCAGCAGGGCGACCGGGAAACGATGCTTTGCGGCTTCTATATCGAAGCGCTGATCGCCTACATGGAGAAAAATACCGAGGCGCTGGGCAAAAATCTGAAACAGCTTGACCCTTCGGTTCAATCCCCGCTAGCGGTGGTGATGCGGTTTGATTATGCGCTGCTGGCCGCCGACCTGCCGATGCTTCAGGCGGCGCTGAAGGAGATCGTATCCCGGCCCGATCTCAGGGGTTTTTATCCGGCGGCTTATGAGAAATTGCAGCCGCTGTTGTTGAAATTTTACACCGAGCGCAAGATTGCCGAGGCGGCGCCGCTGGCCCGGCTGGTTTATCCGGCGCATGGCGACAATCTGCTGCTGGCCAGAATCATATTTCTGAATCAGGGCGTGACCGACAGTGTGCTGCTGGGGGAATTGAATGCGGCGTTGCAGCGCTTTCCCGAAGATCCGGTGCTGCTGACGGTGGCGGTCGATTACCGGTTGCAGAAAGGGGAATTCGAGCTCGCGCTGCCGCTGGCGCGAAAGAATGTCGCCGTCGGCAATACCTCGGTTTACCCCATGCTGCAGGAGGTGATGGCTCTCGATGGCTGCGGCCGCGACGATGAAGCCCGCAAAATTTATACCGAACTGCGCCGGAAATATCCGGACGACGGCGAGATTTTGAAACGCTATCTGGCCTTTTGCCTGCTTCGGAACCGGCCGTTGCCGGAATTGGGCGACAGGCCGGAATTTCAAGCGTTGCGCCCCTTGCTCGAAGGGGAGCAGGCCTTCCGGGCAAAACAGCCGGCCGGGATGATCGAAGCATTTTCCTCGCCCGCGCTGCTTCAGGCGTTGAATCCGGCCAGTCCGGAAGATCAGCCGCTGCTGTTTCATATGGCGTTGCGGCTGGGAGAAGCCGACGCGCTGAAGCCGGCCATCGCCATCTACGAAAAGCTCAAACCACTGGTTGCCAACCCGATGCTGGTTGAGCTGAATCTCGCCGAACTCTACGCCGCCGCCGGCGACAAGAGCGCGGCGCTGCGCGAGGCCCGGGCGGCTTGGCTGGGGTGCGGTACGGTGCCTGCGGTTCAGGGATGTTACGGGCTGCGGCTGGCGGAAGCGGGCAATGATGTCGATGCGTTGAAACAGCTGGGACCTTTGGTGGCGGCGAAATACGGCGACCCGAGAATTTTTCCCGCCTGGGTGAAGGTGTTGGAAAAATTGATTGCGGGAAGTTATCAGGCCGGTCGCTATGAAGAGTGCGTCGGGTACTGTGCGCAGTTGCGCCGCGCCGCGCCCGACAATCCGACAGCGCGCGACTACGAAGCCAGAGCGCAGGCGGCGATGGCGCGGGGCAAGGGGCGGTGATCATGCAAGACGTGATCGTCCGGAGTTATCGATCTGTTTTGCGGGCGCCGGTTCCGGCCGTGCTGTTGGCGCTTTCCTGTGCTTTCGGCGCATGGCAGAGCATTGCGGCCAATGACGGCGAGTGGGATTCGCCGCTGGCTTTGCTGCTGCTGGCGGTGGTGGCGGCGGTTCACGGATTGAACCGGATGCCGGCTTCAAAGGGCGGGGCCGGTTGGCCGGCATGGGCGTTGCTGACCGGCGCGATCGTGCTGATGGCGCTGAGCGCCCGCGCCGGTTCGGAATTCGGCAAGAACACCGCACTGCTGTTGGCGGTCTGTGCCACGGGGGCTTTTTTTCGTGGCGCAAATTGCTTGCCGGCCATGGGATTTGCCCTCGGCACCTGCTTCTGGGTGTTGCCGTTTCTGGAGCGGATCACGTTGTTCCTGAGCTATCCGCTGCGACTGCTTTCGACCGCTTTGTCGGTCGGACTGCTCCAACTTTTCGGGGTCGATATCCACGCCCGGTTGACCACCATTGCCGTCGGGCAGACGCAGATTGCCATCACCGATGCCTGCAGCGGGGTTTCGCAGCTGGGGGTGCTTGGGTTCTTCGCTTATTTGCTGGCGTTGCGCCTGCCGGAGCGGCAATGGGGGCAGAAACTGATCTGGGGTGCGTTCATCCTGCCGATCGTGATTGTCGCCAATACCGTGCGGCTGCTGCTGACCATCGGACTGTTTCTCCGGATCGGCGAGCGTTCCTTCGCCAATGACATTCATGTCGGACTGGGGTACTTCTTCGTGTTGCTGTCGCTGGCGCTGCTATGGTCGAGCGGCAAGCTGCTCTTTGCCCCTCCGGGAGAAAAATCGTGAAGACGGCGGGATTGAAATCGGAGCTGCTGCTGGTTCTGGGCGGAGTTCCGCTGCTGACCAAGCTGCCCTATATGGTTCGGGCCTGGCGGGAATCGCGGCCGGATCGGTGGGACTGGGTTTTCCTGTTGGGCTTCCTTCTGCTGAGTGCGGCGGTATGGCCGAGATTGCGGGCCTGGCGTGTTGCCGGGGATCGCCGTTTCCTGATTGCCGCCGCCGTCGGAGCGTTGCTTTACGGCGCCGGCTTCGGATACTCCGTTCACGCGGTGTCGATTGTCGGCGCCATGATTTTCGCCTGGGGAATGGCGGGCGTCGCCATGGGACTCCAAGCGGCTTCCGCCGCAGTGCCGTTGTTCGGACTGTTGGGGCTTTCCTGCACCGGGACGACCTATTGGATCGGATATTTTTCCGGGTGCGACGGATTGACGCTCAAGGTCGTTGCCGGAACGGTTTTCGGGCTTTGGGCGGCATGGACGGCGTGGCGTCGGAAAATAGTGCCGTTGCGATTTGTGTTGTTCGGTTTCGGAATCGGCGTGATGCTGGGATTTTATGGCTTTCCAGGCTATCGTTATGTGCCTTGCCCGCCATTTCATCCCGCGCTGGATGTGTTTAACTTCGGCGCCTTCATCGGCCGGGAAATTCCGCCTTCGGACACTGATCGGAGATTTTTCGGCGAGAGCACCATTCAACGCGCATTCTTCGCCGGAGACGATCGGGCTGTGGCCGTGCTGAAAGTCTGTGATTTCGAGGATGTCCACAAAATTCATCCCGCCGGTTATTGTCTGAGGGCCGCGGGGCGCAATGTTCTGGCCGACCGACTGTTGCCTCTGGAGTTGGACCGGCGGGGATTTCAGGTCAATGAGGTGCTGGCGGACAATGGCGACGGCACCTTCATGCTGCTGTGGGCGTGGTACAGCAGCGATACGGACTCCTCGGGCAATTTCCTGTTTTTCCGGCGTTTTTATGCGCCCGGCGGCGGTTGGAGCACCTATCAGGTGGCGGTTGGCGTCGGCGGCGGGGGGACCGCGGATGAAATCGCGGCGGCGCGCGGCGTACTGGCGGCGTTCCTGACCGAATGGGGCCGGGCCGCGGCCGCTGAAACCGGCCTTTGAACATTCAGGTTACGGTTGCCGGAGCTCGGGCGGCAGATTTTTGCGGTTCTCGGTTTCGAGCTGGCGCGCGACTTCGGGCCAGCCGCCGCGTTTCTGCCATTCCCGGATCACGCGGTAACCGTCGCCGTAAACCGGGTCGGGATTTTTTTCCATCCGGTAATTCCAGACGCTTTGTCCGGTCAGGCGGTTGTATTCTGCGGCCACGGTTTCGGCGAAGCCCTCTTTGATTTTCTGATCCGCGATATACGGCCAGCGGCGCTGCATGTAGTCGTGGGCCAGTTCATGGGCCATGACCTCCGCCATCTTGACCCGCGGCAGATGATCGAGCAGCACGATCTGGCAGGATTGGGTTTCGCGTTGGACGGATGTTTTCTGTTCTTTCCAGAATTCCAGGCGGCTCGGGGTGGTGTAGATTTCCCGGCCGTTGTACATGTAAAGGCCGAATTCCCGGCTGGTGCCGAGCGGCGTATCTTCCGATTTGTCGTCGGCGACCAGCCGCAGCACGATCGGGTAATCGGTTTTGAAGTTGAGTTTGCGGCAGAGCAATTCCCGGACCTCGCCGAGAAGTTTTTCGGCCTCGGCCGGGTCGGATACGGCATCGGCGGCACAGCGTCGGCAAAGATACCGGCCGTCCGGCAGGCGCCGGTGGTCGCCGCCCGGAATTTCGCAGACGAAACAGGCCGGCCTGGCGGCGCAGCCCATGCAGAATTTGACTTCGCCATAGGGCGTGGCGATCTGGCGGCCTTCGCGGAAGGGTTTGCCGCAGAGGTCGCAGGCGGGCAGCAAGGCGGCGTCGGCGCATTCCGGCGAACAGAATATCCGCTTGTCGGTGCTTACGATCCGGGAGAGGCAGGGCTTGCCGCAATAGGCGCACTTGGGCAGCTGCGCTTCCGCGCACTGCCGGCTGCAGTAGACATGGCCGTCGCCGGTTTTGAGGTAGCGTCCGGTGATGCGTTTGCCGCAGGTTTCGCAAATCAGAGGGCCTGCCGCGAAGACATTCCACAGTGTCAGCCACAGGCATAAAATGGTGATCGGCCGGATCATGACGCCTGGGTTCCTCCGATGATTTCGCCGTCGGCGGGCAGGGCGCGGGTCATGCGGCGCACCAGATACCAGCCGATTGCTCCGGCCAGCAGATCGGTCGTCAGCCTGGCCCAGAAGATGCCGTTGAGCCATCCCCAACGCAGCGCCAGCAGCGACAGCGGAATCATCAGCGCCAGAATCCGCAGCGCCGCCAGCCATGCCGTGGCCCGAGGATGGCCGCAGCCGGTGAAGAGGAATCCGCTGTAGCGGTGGATTTCCATCAGGCCGAAGCCCCACGGGATGATGCGCAAGTAAGCGGTCATGACCGCGGCCACGTGCGGGTCGGCGGTGAAGAAGCGCACCAGCCACGGCGCCAGCAGAAAGTACAGCGCCGCCACGCCGCATTCCAGATACAGTGCGAAGCGCATGGCGAAGCGGCGGCATTGATGGATGCGGCTGTAAAGCCTGGCGCCGTAATTCTGCGCGATCATCGGCATCAGCGCGATGCCGAGCGCCATCGGGAAGATGAACGCCACAACCTCCAGCCGTCCGGCCGCGGCGACTCCGGCGACCGCGGTGTCGCCGAATTTGGCCACGATGCGGGTGACCACACCGTTGCCGATGGGCATCAGCAGCATGCCGAGCGTGGCGGGGACGGCGAAGCGGATGATCTGCGCCCAGGCGGTGCGGACGATGCGCCCGGTCAGGATATGGAAGTTCCAGAGATGGTGCCGCCGTCCGAGCGCCAGGACGATGATGATCGCGCTGATCGCCTGGGACAGCACCGTGGCCAGGGCCGCGCCTTCGATGCCGAGTTTCGGAAACCCGAGCAACCCGAAGATGAAGATCGGGTCGAGCACGACATTGAGCACCAGCCCGAGGGACATCAGCAAGCCGCTGAGTCGGGCGTCGCCGACCGCCACCAGCAGACTGTTGCCGACCATCGAAACCGAGGCGGTGGCGCAGCCGAGATACCAGGTGGTCATATATTCGCCGATCAGATTCATGACCTCGCCTTCGGCGCCGAATTGCCGGAAGGTCCAGTCGATGGAAAGCCAGCCGGCGACGCCGAGGATGACGGAAATCAGGATCACCAGGATCATGCCGGAGGTCACCAGCTTGGCCGCTTTGGCGTGTCTCGCGCCGCCGACGGCGTGGGCCACGGTGGCCATGATGCCGGCGCCGATGCCGTGAAAGAGGCACCCGACCAGCATGATGACCGGAAAGGTGAACCCCATGGCGGCCAGAGGCAGTGTGCCGAGCCGGGCCACGAAGAAAGTGTCGGCAATGTTGTAGCCGGAAACCGCGATGGTGCCGGGCAGCATGGCCAGCGCGGTCCTGAACATGGTCATGCCGATGGTGCCGGTCAGATAACTGGCTGAGTGTCTCATAAAAAAATCCGTAAACGGCGTCGTGGGCGGAGAAGACGATACATTTTGTAATATAGCACGGTTTTCCGGCTTTTGCCAGAGCGGACTTGAAAAAAGGCCCGGGCGGTGCTATATTATCGGGCTGAACTTAAAATGAAACTCTGGAGTAAATGCGATGTTTAATGCCTCCGACCTCAAAAAAGGCCTCAAAATCGAGATTGACGGCCAGCCCTGGACGATTACCGAGTTTGAATTCTGCAAACCCGGCAAAGGTACCGCGCTCTACCGCTGCCGGATGAAGAATATGATCACCGGCACCGGGATGGAAAAGACCTACCGCCCGACCGACAAGGTTGACCGGCCCAATCTCGAAGAACGCGAAATGTATTATTCCTACGCCGACGGCGACATGTACGTCTTCAGCGATGCCGAAACCTACGAGGAAATGCACGTCGGCAAGGATGTCCTCGGCAACCAGGCCTATTTCCTGATCGAGGACAATCTCTGCAAATTTCTGCTGTTCAACGGCCAGCCGATTGAAATCACACTGCCGACCTTCATTGAAAAGGCAATCGTTTCGACCGAGCCGGGCGCGCGCGGCGACACCGCGACCAACGTGCTCAAGCCGGCCAGAATCGACAACGGCTATGAGATTCAGGTGCCGCTCTTCATCAACGAAGGCGACATTGTGCGCATCGACACCCGGACCGGCGAATATGCCGAACGGGTGAGCAAGGCGTAAGTTCTTCCGATCATGAACGATCGAATTCCAACCGCTTCGGAGCACTCCTCCGGGGCGGTTTTTCTGCCTTCGGCGGCCAATCTCCGGCTGCGGGCCCGATTGAAATGCCGGCTGCGGGCTTATTTTGACGCGCACGGGTTCCTCGAAGTGGAGACCCCGGTCCGGATTGCGGCGCCGGCCCCGGAGGAGTATATCGACTGCATTCCGGCTGCGGGCAAGTTTCTGCGGCCGAGCCCCGAGCTGGAAATGAAGGTGCTCTTGGCCGCCGGATTGGAAAAAATCTACCAGTTCGGCCCCTGTTTCCGCGCCGACGAGCACGGCTGGAAGCACCGCGAGGAATTCACCATGCTCGAGTATTATATCGCCGGCTGCGATTACGATGCGCTGCGCGATTTCACCACCGGGCTGCTGCGCGCGGCGATTGCCGAAACCTGCGGCAGCGCCCGGCTGACCTTTCGGGGCGAAGCGCTCGATCTGGCGGCGGAGCCGGAAATCCTGACCGTGGCGGAGGCCTTTCTGCGCTATGCCGGGATGAGCGTGGCGGAGGCCGAGGCGCAGGATTGTTTCGACGAATTGATGGTCACGCGCATCGAACCCGAGCTCGGACGTGGCCGCCTGACTTACCTGAGCGATTATCCGGCGGCGCGGGCGAGTCTGGCGCGGCTGAAGCCGGGGCAGACTGTCGTGGCCGAGCGTTGGGAGCTTTATCTGGCCGGAATCGAACTGGCCAACGCCTACAGCGAATTGACCGAGGGGTCGGAACAGCTCGCGCGTTTTGCCGCGAGCCGGGAATTCCGGAAGTCGCGCGGGGCGGCGGTTTATCCGGCCGCCGGGGCGTTCGAGAACGTGTTGCGCGAGGGCCGTTTGCCGCGCTGCGCCGGGAATGCGCTGGGTTTCGACCGGCTGGTGATGATTGCCGCCGATGCGCACGATCTCGGCGAGGTTCTGGTGTCGGATCAAGTCTGAGTCCGATACGCCTGGCGCAGATGGCGGCTGGTTTATCCGGGGCGGGCCGGTCCGACCGGGCGATTCGCAATTTCGTGCGCGTTCCGACAACTTGCCCCGAACTAGCGGTAACTCCCCGGCGGCATTCCGGTATGGTTTTTGAATGCCCGGGAAAAGCTGTGGATGCTTTTGAAGCCGCAGCGCTCCGCGGTTTCCGAAACATTGCAGTTGCCGTAGGCCAGCAGTTCGCACGCCTGTTTCATCCGGTATTGGTTGACGACCGCAAAAGGCGCCTGGCCGTGATAGTGGGTGAAAAGCCGCCGGAAGTGCGACAGACTGAAGCCGAAGCGGGCGGCAACGGCGGCCAGCGAAGTAATCTTGCAGGCATTGTCGCGCAAATAGGCGGCGGCCTCGGTCATGACCTTGCCGTGGCCGTCCGGAATTCCTTCCCGGGCGGTGTTGGCGATAATCAGCTCCAGCAATTCCAGCATCATGCCGTTGAGTTTCAAGGTGTATCCGCTGCACCGCAGATGTTCGCGGCAGATATTTTCCAACAGTTCCTTGAGTTCGTGAAGGGGGCCGCGAAAATCCAATACGCCGCGCAGGGCGTTGATTTCCGGCAGGTCGATCGCCGGATGGATTCTTTCCGGCCACGGTGAAAGATCGGTCAAGCCGCCGGGGACAATCGCGTTCCAGTGGCTCCGGCCGGGATCGTAGCTCAGGTCGAAATGCAAATACAGGCATTGCATCATCCGCCCGGTGCCGCGCATCGAGTGGCGGGTGTCGGGCGGCACCCAGAAGAGCTCCTGTCCGCCGATGGGATAGATATTGCTCTCCAGTGTAAAGACGCCGACGCCCTCGGGAATGTAAACCAGCATGTAGTCGAAGAGACTGCGCTCCGCGATGTACCACGGCTCTCGCCATGAATTTCCGCTCTGCCGGATGAAAGGATGGAGCTGCCGCAACCGCCGGGTCTGGGCGTCGTCGGGCGCTTTCAGCGGCGCGTATCGGGGCTGGATGAACATGATTTTTCCCATTTTGAGCGATTATGTTAAATAATAGTCGATGTTGCCAAAGTTTTCAAGACGATTTTTTATTATATTTCAATAAAATGTCAGTCAACCATGAAAAGGTGCATGATGCGCAAACCCGATTTCGATCAGTTGCTGAAGGTTTTGAACCGCGAAGTTCCCGACCGCCATACCTTGTTTGAGTTCTTCCTCAATCTTCCGCTTTACCGCAAGCTTTGCGGCTACGACATCACGCCGGAGAATGAGCCTCAGGCGCGGGCGGACGCCTGTCTGGCCGCCGGATACGATTACTGCACCTTTGGCGGCTACGGAATTTCATTTCCCTCCCGGGAGATTCCGCATGAAAAGTCGGCATCGTTAAATGCCGGGGTCATGATAAGGTCGTGGGACGATTATGAAGCATGCCTCTGGCCGGATGCCGCCGCTGCCGATTATTCGGCATTAAGCCGGGTCAGACTCGCCGCCGGCATGAAGATCATCGCCCATGGTCCCGGCGGCGTGTTGGAAAACACGATACGGATGCTCGGTTACGATAATTTGTGCCTCATGGTCTACGATGATCATGCGCTGGTCAAAGCCGTGGTCGATAAAATCGGCCAGGGTTTGCTGGAGCATTACCGACGCTGTCTGGAGTTCGACCGGGTGGGAGCCTGCATCGTGAACGATGACTGGGGGTTTCAGCAGCAGCCGATGCTGAGTCCGGACGAGATGCGGAATCTGATTGTCCCGTGGCACCGGAAAATCGTCGAAGTCATTCACGGCGCGGGCCGTCCGGCCATCCTTCACTCCTGCGGCAACGTCTTCGACTGCGGCCTGATCGAGGATATTATCGAGGTCTGCAAATTCGATGCCAGACACTCTTACGAAGGCAAGATTCTGCCGGTCGAGGAGGCGTATCGAACATATCACAAACGGATTGCGATCATGGGCGGAATCGATCTCGATTTCCTCTGCCGCAAAACTCCGGCCGAGGTGTTCGAGCGTTCCGCGGCGATGCTGGCACTGGCTGCCGGCGGCGGTTACGCCCACGGGTCGGGCAACAGCATTCCCGATTATGTGCCGGATGAAAACTATTTTGCGCTGATCTCCGCCGCCACCGGCATGGATTATTCGCGCTATCTTTGAAATTCCGGGGTTGACTGGGGCCCCAACCGCGGCTATTGTAAGTTCGAGTCGGAACAACCCGCAACGGAGGTATGCGCTATGGATTTCAAAGTTTTGGCGGCCCGGCGCCGCACAGTGCGCTTTTACCAGCGCAAAGCGGTGGCGGAAGAACATCTGCTGCATCTGATCGATGTGGCGCGGCGGGCTCCTTCGGCCGCCAACAATCAGATTCTGCGTTACACGGTCGTGCGCAATTCCGATCTGGTCCAGGCGGTTTTTCTTCATACCGCATGGGCGGGGCGGGTCAAACCCAAACGGACGCCGGAGTGGGGCTTCAACGCGCCCCCGGCGTTCATCGCGGTGAGCGCGGTCAAAAACGGTCCGGCTCTGCCGCCGCTGGCTTACGCCGACGCCGGCGCGGCGGTCATGGCGATGCAGTACGCTGCGACCGACGCCAATCTGGGCAGCTGCTGGATCGGCGCGTTCAAGGCCAGAGAGGTGGCGACGCTGCTGGAAATTCCCGATTCCGAACAGCTGCTGTTTCTGCTGGCGGTGGGCCATCCGGCCGAAACCCCGGTGCAGGACGAAATCGGCATGGGCGACGATGTCGGCTACTATCTCGACACCTTCGACGTGCTGCATGTACCCAAATACAGCGTCAAGGCGATCACCCGCATTTTGTGATCGATTGTCCGGCGATCAAAAAAGCAACCGGAACGATTCCCCAATCGGCATCGCTCCGGTTTTTTTCTCTCCGAATTCCCCTGAAATAAATTCAGAATGCGTCGTCGAACCGGATATTGGAGGGGGTGAAATCGATTTTACGGGTGAAGTTGCAGGCGTCTTTCGCGCCATATTCGCGCTCCATGCCGCAATCCTCCCATTCGACCGAGAGCGGCCCGGCGTAACCGATGCGGTTCAGCGCGCGGATCACCTCTTCGAAGTTGACCTGACCATGGCCCGGACTGCGGAAATTCCATCCCCGCCCCGGCTGGTCGAAGTCGAGGTGGGACGAGAGAATCCCGCTGGCGCCGTCGAGCGTCAGCGCCGCATCCTTGATGTGGCAGTGGTAAATCCGGTCCGGAAAAGCTTCGAGGAATT
>JAVBVS010000026.1:0-4652 GCA_036677805.1 Victivallaceae bacterium
TGGTACTGCATATTTGAATGTGGGAGAGTAGCACGGCGCCAGAAATTTTATTTCAAAACCTTCGTCGGTTCGCAAGAACCCGCGAAGGTTTTTTTTTGCCCGCGGTGCCGCACCCTTGACCGCCGCCGATGGGCGAGATGCGGGCCATTTAGCCCCCGGCGCCCCCCGCATCCCGCTTAAGGGAGGCCCGGAGGCGGGGCTGCGGGCCATAAACTCGTGCCTGATTGAGAATCCGGATCCGAGATTGGCAATAGGAATAATGATGACGGCGGTATTACAGCAGTTCGGTCTCGGGCAGGATGAAGGGCAGGTAAGCATCGGGAGCGCCGTTCCAGCGGCGTGGAAACATATTGCCCAATCCGTTGCTGATCTTCAATTCGAGGCGATTGCCATGTTTGCGGAGCAATCCGGGGGGCAACCCGAAGCATGCCGGTTCCCAGACCGATATGCCTAAACACTCATTGTTGAGGGTCGCTTCCAGTGCCGCCCGGGTCGGTGCAAACCGCAGATATTTCGCCATGTCGGATTCCGTGTCAAATTCTGATGTCAACTTCATGATTCCGCCAAACTGTGCAAACCCCTGTTCTCCCAGATTTCCGGGGACGATCTTGTCCGGGAGAGGGCCTGCTGTGCCGTCCGGTGTCACGCCGAAACTTCCGGCAAGCTGAATGGCTTCGATCAGGTGGGTCAAGCCTGTAAAATGTCGCATCATGCCGTAGCGGTCACTGTACCATTTTGAGAGCAATAGCGTCACGGTAAACTCATTGATTCCGTCATGTACGCAATCAGCGATCGGGACCGCCTCGTTTTGGGGCGAGAAGACCGGATCGGCGACGACCCTGTTTTTTGCAGTGCCATTGACTTTGAGGTTTTTGAAGTTGCCGCCATCAAAACGCAGGCGCAAATCTTCCGGCACCGCGCCCTGCCATGCAAAGTGCCCCCGGATCTCAAGTTCCGGCTCCTTGTCATACTGCAGTGAAAATGGACAGTATCCGTCATCATCGATTATGACATAGCCCTCTTTACGACGAACCTCAAGCTGACAGCGCAAGGTATTGGCGCTGCCGCCGGCATATTGCCACTCAAGCGGCAAGGTTGTCAGAGGCTTTTTACCCCCAAGATACCATGGCGCCGCTACAACTGGCGGTAGTTCGAGGGGGTCGTTTTCGACCCATTCGAACGCCATTGACTGCCCGCCCGCCAGCATGATATTGCCGTCCGCTTCCGGTCGGAAAAGCTGCCCATCGCCCGGGTCAAAGATTCGCGCCGAACTCAATTCGGGAGCTTCAAGTCTGACCCGGCGCTGTGCCGCATCGGGATTGGCGATAAAAGCGCCGCGCCAGCTGCCGTCGATCCGGAATTCACTGAAAAGCCGTTTTGCATCGTCGCCGGTAATTTTATACTTCGCAGGCTCAAACCGGTCAAGCATAGCGAGGAGCTGGGCGGAAAAATCCGTACTGGTATAATCCAGTACCGCATTGCATCTGATCGCCGCAACCCGCCGCCTCGAGCGGCCATGCCGGACTGTATGGGCAGGCGCATCGCCGACCGCGATCAATTTGCCGCCCGCCGCCGCGAATTTCGACAAAACCGTCTGCACTTCATCATCAAGCACATAACATTGCGGCAAGATGATTACTTTGAAACTTGCGCCGGGGACGTTCAAAGTGCCGTCCGATTCAATTGTTCCGTCCAGAACAACTTGATCAAAAAGAAGTTCCATGCCGCGATGACCGCGTGACATCGCCTCCAGAGTCGCCAGCATCGCTTCACTGCAATCGAATCCTTCGGCGAACGGCGTCGTTTCATTGCGCATTGAAATATCCGGCGTGATCGTTGTACCGCTCAAATGCGTTGCCGTCGGATTTAAAATCGCGATTCTGGTATCGACCTGTCCCCGACTGTTGAAGTGCGACATGCGCTCAATATACTGGGACAACGTTCTGTAATAGCGCCAGAAAGGCATCGCACGATCATTGCAGCTGGCATTTTTGCGGAAGTCATGGAGTGAATATGCCACTGCCGGATTGATCAGATTGAGGCCCATGGCAAAGAGAAAATCATAGACGATGCGCTGTTCGGCAAGATTGCTGTTGCGTCCACAGATTCCGGATGTTTCAACCATGGTTCGTCGTGCGCCGTTGTAACGTGCCGTGGAAACCGGATGTTTTGCCGAAAAAAGATAGTTGCGCGGCCAGCCTCGATGATCCTTGACCAAGTCGGAAAATTCCGTATAAGCCGTTTCCGCCCGCAATATATCCGTACCGGGAACCTGCAGGTGCCGCTGCTGATAATACAGATCGCCGTTCATATTGACCATCAGCCGCTGACAGGCGGGTTCTTCCGGCCAACCGTGTCCGGTCAGCAACAGATTGTTTTCCGCACACCACTTTGCCAACTGTCCGGCAAACGCCTCGCCGAAGCGTTCCCCCGCCAGCCGCCAGAAGTCATAACGAAACTGCCAGGCTCCATCGGCTTCGTCAAAGAGCGTCCAGAGCAGGGGACGGCAGAGATAGCCATAGCGTTTCGCAAACGCATCTTCCAGGTCGCCGGTCCAGGGCAGGACATGAGTGCGATCAAGTGCCGCCATGGTCGGCTCATCAAAGAAAAATCCCTTGACGACTTTGCCGAAATATTGCGAGAAGCGTTTGCGGTATTCTTCATGAATTATCCCCATCCAGCAGCGTACGCCGTCAAAACTCAGGGTGTCAAGCGTACCTTCCTGATTCCAGGTGCCTTCGGTACCGATATTGTGAAAAAAAACACTCCGGATGATCTCCCTGCGGAGCATTACGGCATGCAGTTCTTCCCCGGAATCGTTTCGGACTTCCTCATCCGCCGCAAAAATCTGTTGCAGGCGGCGACCACGGTCAAAGACACCGCCCCAAATAAGTTCACTGCCGTCTGAAGTTGCGCTTCGGGCTTTGTCGCCGGGTGCTAAAATCTGTTCATAGCGACGGATGTTCCACATCCGATATTCGGGATAATCTCGGGGGATCCGTCCTCCGGCGGTCCCGCTCGGCCAGCTCAGTTCATCGTAGACCCAGAGCTTCATCTTCCGCAGTTCGCATGCTTTGATCACCAATCCGACCATGTCGAACCATTCCGGCGAAAGGAAATCCGGTTTCTCAAGACCGTAATTGGCATAGATAAAGAACTCTTCGATCCCGTGCGCCTGAAAGTCATCCAGCTGCCGGACGATTTCATCCGGTTGGATCGTGGCGTTCCAGGTCCACCAAGGCACCGGACCGAAATAATCAGAGTTGTCAATCTGATAAAATTCCATCTTTAAGCCCTTTTTTTACTTCAATTTCCCCTCCGGTCTTGATCGTATTTTTCCGGAGTCGGAACAATATGAATGCTTGAAACAGCATGATCGTCGTACATAATATCGCTGCGATTGCAAAGGGCGAAAAGGCACCGGCGACACCCGCCGCAAAACCTCCGGCCAGCGGTCCGACGATTCCGGTCACGCCGACCACCGCTTCATTGACCGCCACATTGATTCCTGCCCGGATTGGATGAACAAGAGCATAATATACCAGGCAGAAATAAAAATATCCACTGTAGATTCCGAAGGAAATCGCCCCTAACGCCAAGAGCCACGGATTTTCGCCTGTGGCGAATATCCCCAGCCCGAACAGTGCGGCGGCTCCCGCTGCGACCGCCGGGAGCGGCCGGAACATAAAGGTTTTGGGCTTCATCAGCGCCAAAGCGAAAAACCCCTGAACGCAGTTGACCAGGGCAAGGATCATCCCGATCGTGCTTTTGTCGATTTTCAGCTCCGCACCGCGATAAGGCCACATCGCCCGGAGCATGGTCACCGCCAGTACGCCGATGCCGCCGACAAGCCAGCCGAGCCAGGCGAGATCAAATGACTCGACCGGTTGTCCGGCATTTACGGCTTCGACTTGCACTGTTGGCAGCGTCCGGTGTTTTTTCATATGATTTGCAATAAGGTGGACTCCGGTTGTCAGCAGCAGACCGGCCAGCCCCGCCGCCGTAAACACAACTCGGCTGCGGCACAATCCGAAAATAAACGGTCCGACGGTAAAGCCCATGCTCCACGCCCAGGTGTAGAGCGCCGATGCCCGGACGACTCCAGTCCGGGCATCGGGTTCGAGCCGTTTCATGAAAAGCTGAAATGGCATGCAGTAGAACGCGATGCCGCATCCGTTGAGTGCGATCCAGAAAAATTGCATATAGAGTCCATCAAGAATGATGAATCCGAACGCCGATAGGGCGACCACGATTCCGCCAAGTTCGATCAGGACCGGAGCATTGCGTGAATTGGCAATCCGTCCGACCAGAATCGAAATCAAACCATAGATCACCGACCATACTGCCGTGGCCATTCCGACGACGATTCCGGAGGAGCCCTCCGCTGCAAAGCGGTATGAAGTAATAAAAAATATTCCGCTCAACACGCTGTTGATGAGTATCGGGAAAAAATAGATCATAATATTCATGGTGAGGCATCGAGGATTAGGCGTGCTGTTGGGTAAAATTTCGTCGGCATGCCTGAGGGAACTCAGCTCCGGGCGATGACAAATTCCTTGCGCACCCCTTCCGCCGGGGGGAAATCGATTTTTTCATATTCGGTCGGATGTTCGATATGATCCCGTAGCGAAGCGATCAGTTCGGGAGTATAA
>JAVBVS010000027.1:0-73920 GCA_036677805.1 Victivallaceae bacterium
ACGCCCGCATGGAGAACTTCATCCGGGCGCTCAAGACGGAGTGCCTGGACAAAATGATTTTCTCGTCCGCAGCGCAGTTGCGGTATGCGGTGAATCAGTATCTGGAATATTGGAACCACTACCGTCCGCATGCCGGTCTTGGCGGCGCGATGGTCAAACCATACGAACAGGACATGGACGGCGAGATCGCCGAGGTGTCGTTCCTCGGTGGACTCCTGCACGGATACCGCCGGGAAAGGATGGCCGCGTGAGCGTAAGGAATTTATGCACCCCCGTGAGGGACGACATGCCGACCTTACGGAAATTCTCCGTTTTAATGGCGGGGTAGAAGTGATAAACAGCGACAAAGACTTTTTGATTTGAGCTTGATTTATAGCGTTGGAGAATGGCATTCGGACGGTTATTCCGTTCCGCCGATGCGAAATTCTCCAGTCGCAGACAGGGTATTATGAGCAAATGAGCGCGACTCGACTTTTCGAGGAGTGGTCATTTTGAGCTTGATTTCATAGCTCCGTGAAAAACGGAGAATGGTTTTGGACGACCTATCGACGGCTCCCAGCCGTAAAGTCCATTTTGCAATGCGCCGAGCATTTCGCAAACAGAGAATAGCAACTCCCTCATCTTCAATCCGTTGCGCAGACGGAGAATCGCGCCTGCTAATTTATACAGCCCCGAGGAATATATTCCAGAAATTCTTCAAGGATCGCATCGACCAGCTCTTTGTCACCGAACAGCCGTTCTTCAAGTACGGCGCGATCAAAAACCGGCCGGGTTACGACAGCGCTCAAAGGTTCGACATTTTCCATCCCGGACTTCCCGCCCCCTGCGGATATTTCCGGCAGCCACTTCTGGAGCGCAGCCGCCAACGCCTTGGGTGAAATCGGCTTGGAGACGTAATCATCCATCCCCGCTTCAAGGCAGCGTTCGCGGTCCCCCTGCATGGCATGAGCCGTCATGGCAATCACCGGAATGCGGTGATTCCTGATTGCGGAATGGGGATCGCGGATGCGGCGAGTAGCCTCATAACCATCCATCACCGGCATTTGAACGTCCATCAGTACCAGATCGTAAGGAATTGCCGCCAAAATCTGAAGCACCTCCTGTCCGTTGGCCACGGCATCGGCCCGCAGGCCGAACTTCCGTAAAATCGCCAGGATCACCATCTGGTTGGTAGCAATGTCCTCCGCCACCAGGACTCGCCGGTTTCCGTCCGCAAAATAGTTCAGAAACTCGGCGATTTCATCGACTTTCCGGCTGCCGCCGGTGAAGCAATCGGCGCCGTCGACGATCTGCCGCGACTCATCCTGTTCGTTCAAAAGACAGAGAATCGTCCGGCTTAATTCCTGATGCCGAAGCGGCTTATTGAGAAAGGCTGAAAACCCGATTCGCCGGAGCTTGGCGGAATCGCCGCGCGTCCCCAGAGGGATCAGCAAAATCATCAGGAGCCCGTTCTTGCCGACTTTCTTCCGGATTTCCCGGCCGAGGGTCAGGCCGTCCATACCCGGCATCTGCATGTCGATCACGGCAATCCGGAAGGGATCGTGCTCTGCCTCCGCCTGTTGCCACAATCCCAGTGCGACAGTCCCATCCGGAGCTTCGGCAACCCGCATTCCCCAACGCCGCAACCCATCGCCCAACGCTTTGCGGCTGGTGTCGTTGTCATCCACAATCAGTCCTCGAACGCCCCGGAGGATTTCCGCCCCGGCCAATCCGTCATTATTTTTGCCGGCGGACCGATTGAATCCGGCGGTGAACCAGAATTCCGATCCTTTGCCGGGTTCGCTGACGACCCCGATCGCACCGTCCATCAGTTCGACAAGCTGCTTCGAGATCGACAATCCCAGCCCCGTCCCGCCATACCGTCTTGTGGTGGACCCGTCAATCTGGGTGAATTTGTTGAACAGCATCCCGATCTTGTCGGCGGAAATTCCGATCCCGGTGTCGCGAACCGAAAAGCGCAATGAAACGCCATCGCCAGAAACCGCGCTCCGGCGATCCGACAGCGAATCGACTTTGACTTCAATCACCACTTCGCCAACCTCGGTGAATTTGATTGCGTTGCCCGCCAGATTGGTCAGCACCTGACGCAGACGGCCCGAGTCGCCGTGAATCCATTGCGGCACATCCGGTTGCATGACGGTGATCAGCTCGATCCCTTTCCTGCCGGCGGTGACGGCCATGGATTCGGAAAATTCGTCAAGCAGGGAGAAAAGATCGAAATCCAACGATTCGAGCTCCAATTTGCCCGCCTCTATTTTCGAAAAATCAAGAATATCGTTGATCAGATTGAGCAATGCCTCGCCGCTTGATTTGACAATCTCGACATATTGGCGCTGTTCGTTTTTCAGGTCCATGTCAAGCAGCAATGAACTCATGCCGATGACCGCATTCATCGGCGTACGGATTTCGTGGCTCATATTGGACAAAAATTCGCTCTTGGCCCGGTTGGCCGCCTCGGCCTGTTCCTGGCTCAAGCGCAGCCCGTCTTCAATATTCCGCCGCCGCGATATATTAATCAGCATATGGGCAAAAACAACCAGCAAGCGGAGTTCCGCCTCGGTATGCACCCGGTACTTCATCTTCGAATCGAAACCGACCAGGCCCAATAGACGGGAACCGTCGATCATCGGGATGGCGATAAAGTTTTCGACCTCATGCGGCTTGGCATGAAATACTTTTTTGATCCCGGAGCTTCCCGTGACCAGCACCGGCTTGTCTTTGCTCAGGACTCCGATCCAGTCTGTCGACAAGCTCACTTTCTGCAGGAACTCCCTTTGCGGCCCGACGCCCGGAGCGCACCACTCATGAGTCTTGGAACAAATGCCGGATTCGTCCTTGAAATCAAAGATACAGGCGCGGTCCGCATCGACGAAAGCAGCCAGTTCCCCCAGCGTCTTCTCGATCGCCGTATCGACTTCGGCCAATGGAATACTGATGTAGGTCGAGGATATTTTCATCAGCATTTCCTGAAAATAGGTCTGGCGCAACAGCGCCTCTTCAGTCCGTTTGCGCAACAGCGCCTCGCCGATGTGAGCGGCAACATTTTCGACCGCATTGACCATGGCGAGGTTGTAGCTGTTTTCGGCCACCGAGCTCAGATGAAGCAGTCCGACAATGCGATTTTTTTCTCGAATCGGCACCATCATGACCGATCCGTATCCCAGTTTCAGGCAAATATTGCGCGGCTTGAACCGGGCATCCCCGGCGGCTGGATTCAGCAAAGCGTCGACCCGATTGGTCCAGCAACTGCCGTTCGGCGTGAAAAGTGGATTGGAAGGATCGGTTTTGCCGGATATGATCAAGCCGCAAATACAATCCGGCTGCGGGAAACCGTCGGCATTGCGGCAGATGCCGCCGGCCCTGCGTTCCGAAAATGGTGCATTTTCCAGACGGGGAAAATCCGCGGAGAACCCCTCCTCCGCAAAATAAGGATAGTCCCCGTCCTTTTCCAGCCGCATCCCGATTGCGTCACAACATATGACCTCTTTGATCGCCTGGAGAATGCGCTGAATCGAGGTTTGAAAGTCCTCGGCTCCATTTAAAATTTCCAATACGCGCTTGGACAACCGGTGATGATTCTCGCTGACCTTCAGCTCGGTGATATCGTCAAAAACGGCAGCAGTCCGCCCCGGTCCCAGCTTATAGGCGTTGATCATGAAATAACGGTCTTTTGCCGGCCAATACTGCTCGAAACTGACCGACTCCCCAGTCAGCGCAACTTTTCCATAGATTGCCGCAACCGGCATTTTATCGATGCCCGGAATCATCGCACCGGCCGAGCGCCCGATCAAATCATTTTTCCGCAACCCGACATGCCGTTCAAACGCCGGGTTGACATCGAGGAAAACAAAATCGACCGGAGCTCCGAGATCATCAAAAACAAGGTCTTGAACCGCAATCGCCGAAATCGCATGTTCGGTAAGCAAGCGATACCGTTCTTCGCTCTGTCGAAGTTGTTCGCTGCTCCTGTACTCCTCGGTAACGTCACGGAAAATAAGCACCGCGCCAATTACCTTCCCGCGCTGGTCGCGAATCGGTGCGCAACTGTCGGCAATCTGATATTCGGTGCCGTCGCGGGCAATCAGCGTGGTATGATTGGCCAGGCCGACCACCACGCCTTCCCGGATCGCCCGGTCCACCGGATTGCTGGCCAGTTGACGGGTTTGGGCATTGATGATATGAAAAATCTCTGTGAGAGGACGGCCGAACGCTTCGGCGATAGTCCATCCGGTCAACTTTTCAGACACCATATTGAGCCCGGTTACCGTGCCGTCGGCGGCGCAGGAAATGAACCCGTCGCCAATGGAGCGCAGCGTGGCCGAAAGCCGATCTTCGCTTTCGCGCAACTTCGCCTGCCGGAGACGGATATCGTCATCGGTTCGCCGCAGCAGAACAAAAACAAAACCGATCAGCGCAACCAGCAGAATTCCGCTGCCAACCCCACCCAAAAGCACAATCTGTCGAAAAGCGCGCCTGGAGGCGGTAATATCCGTCATCACCAGCAAACAGCCGATCGGTTCGCCCGAAGCATCCAGAATCGGCGAAGAAACGAAACGCCAGTCTTTGCCTTCGTATGGGATATCGATATTTTCCTCTTCAATGGGGCCTTTTTCCGGATGAAGATTGACGATTTTCGAAAAAACATCCGGCAATCGCCCCTGCGTGGAGTAGATGACCGCATGGTCCGGCATCTGCTCCCAATCGGCTTCGCGGCCCAGCAAATGCATCGAATTTTCCCATTGCCGCCGGTCCAGACACTGCTTCTGAATGATGATTGCCAGTTGTGCGTTGTAGCGGATATGCTCTTTTCCGAGCAAGGATCCGACTTCTTTTCCCAGCTCGACATATCCAACGACCTTGCCCTCATGATAGACCGGTTGGACACAACGCAATACGCCGATTCCGGTTTTGCCGATTTCAACGCCGGAAAAAGCCTTGCCGCTGCGCTGCGCTTCACACAAGGTGAATCGATCGACCGTATCGCCATTCAACTCGGGCGCATGCATCCGCCAAAGACAGACCCGGTTGCGGTCCAGAAAACTGAAATGGCTGACATTCAGGATGTTTTTCATCTTGAGATATTCATCATGCCAGGTTTTCTGCAATTCCGCAACGTCATTGGTCGTCAGCGCCTGAATGACTCTTCGATCGGCGGCGATGGCGTTGACACATTGGGCAATCGCGACGGACTCGTTATGCAAATCCTCCCGGAAGGCGATGTGAATGTTCGCCTGCACATCATTTATTTGCCGATTCATATTGACGCGGTATTGCCACCACAGCAAAATGAAACCGCCGGCAAGCATCACCCCCAGTATCGCCACCAGCGGCGGCAGCAATACCCGCAGCACCGTTTTATCCGTGGCGGCGCGACTCCGCAACAACGCCAACCGGATTACGGCACCGATCAGCAGCAGCAGCAACAGCCCGACCGGCAGCGCGGTACGGACCGCCACCCGGGTAAACCAATCCGAGGCGGCGACATCCATCCCGAAAACGGCAATCGGTCTGCCGTCCGCCGGATCGATGATCGGCACCAGGGCAGAAACCCACACCCCCCATGCGTCGCGCAAGGGCCCCTCGACCAGGGGACGGCCATTCTCCCAGGCCTTAATCAATTCCGGCGATGCATCGTCATAAACATCTCCGGGAAGCGAGGAAGGGGTCGTTTCCCGAAATTCATTTTGCGCTTCGGCAAAGAAAAAAACCGTTGGCGCGGCGGCTGCCGGGTCGGGTCTCCGTCCCATTAAATAAACAAAACGAGCGTCTGTGGCCTGCCGCGCCGCTTCCAGCTGAGCCCGTAATCGGGTATAGGCGGCGGTGCTTAAATCGCTCCGGTCGCCTTTCAGCGATTTAAGCTGGGCGATCGCCAGCGGCCGGGCCGCAAGCCGGGCCTGCGCCAGCAATTCGTTGCGCATGGAGTGTTCGCTCCACCGCACAATGGTCCAGATCAGCAGCAACCCCGCAATAACGGTCCCCGCGGTTATGAAAACGCTGCGATATGGCAAACGGCATCTGGCGAATCTGCCGCCTCCGATCCAGGGAATGGATGCTTCTTTCGGCTCTGATTTTTCAAGCCCGCATTCAACCCGGGAGCGGGCTTGCCACTGATGAAATTTTATTTTGCCCATGGATCGACTTTAGCAATCATAATGCTGACCTATTACGCCGGCAGGAAACCTGAAGACAGGTCTCCGGGGGGCCTTCATAGAGTAATATAACACGATTATCGCAATTGTCACCCGTCCTCATGAAAAAAAGCAACGGATTCATGGATCGAACTGGAATGGCCTTCAACCGGCCTTCCCGCGCGATCACGATTTTCTACGACAATGAACCGGATGGGACTTGCATTTTGTATGACAAAGTAATACAGTAATCCTGCACTTGTTACCAACGGGGGCCGCCATGGGTCGTAAAAAAGACGATGTCATCACATTCAAGGTGGACGATCAGTTGCTTGAGGCCATGAGCGGCATCCGCAACCGGTCGGATTTCATCCGCAATGCCATCCTCGCCGCGTTGGACAACACCTGCCCCCTGTGCGGCGGCACCGGCAAGCTCTCGCCCCACCAGATGCGCCATTGGAAAAAGTTCGCCGAACACCACCCCCTGCGCGAGTGCCAAACCTGCAACGCCATGGTGCTGGAATGCGACCTCGACGCCCCTCCCGGTCAGGAACACCAATCCCCGCCGCCGGAAAAAACCGCCGCGCCAGAGTGCGGCGGGAGAAAACAGAAGGCATGAGTATGAAAAAAATCATCGCCGGATGGCTCGGCATCCTGCTGGCGGCCACTCCGGGAATCGCGGCTGAACCGTTGAAAATCACCGTATCGATCCCGCCGCAGGCCTATCTGGCGGAGCGGATCGCAGGCGACAACGCCGTCGTGACCGTACTCGTTCCCGACGGCAAGAGTCCCCATGACTATGCCCCGACGCCGCAGCAGGTCGCGGCCATCGCCGAAAGCCGGATCTTTTTTCTGGTCGGCACCATGCCCTTTGAAGCCGAGTTGGTCAGGAAAATGCAAAGTCAGTGCCGCACCCGATTCGTTTCCAGCACGAAAAATATCGCGCGCATTCCGGCGGAAGCGGCAAAACTCGCCCTGCCCGGCGGCGGAAAAGCCGACGCCGACGATCATGACGAAGGCGGCGAAGACCCCCATATCTGGCTCGACCCGGTCAACCTGAAGCTCATGGCCCGAAATATGACGCAGGCGCTGGCGGAACTTGCCCCGGAACGCAAAGCATTGTTTTCGGCCAACTGCCGGGCGCTGGAAACAGAGCTGACCGCGCTGGACGGACGCATCGCCGCACTGCTGGCGCCCCATCGCGGCCGGACGCTTTACGTCTACCATCCGGCGTTCGGTTATTTCTGCCGCCGCTACGGAATCAGGCAGATGTCCATCGAAGAAGGCGGCAAGGATCCGACGCCGCGGCAGATCATGGAGCTGATCGCCGCCGCCCGCCGCGACCGCGTCCGGGTGATTCTGGTGCAGCGGCAGTTCAACTCGCGCAGCGCGGAAAAAATCGGCGCCGCCATTCAGGGCCGGGTGGTGCCGATCGATATTCTGGAGCACAATCTTCCGGCCGTGCTCGAACAACTGGCGCGGCAGATCGATGCCGGTCTGACGCAGCCATGAAATTGCGGAGAAGCCATGTCTGACGAAGTCATCAAAATCGAACGTCTTTCCTTCGCCTACCAGCCGGCGGTGCCGGTGCTGGAAGGAGTTGATCTGTCCATCCGCGCCCGTGAAGCGGTGGCCGTCGTCGGCCCCAACGGCGGCGGCAAAAGTACGCTCTTCGGCCTGATTCTGGGCTTGCTCAAGCCGCAGACCGGCAGCATCACCGTGCTCGGACGCAAACCCGAACAGGCGCGGGAACGCATCGGCTACATGCCGCAATACTCCGTGTTCGACTACGAATTCCCGGTCAGCGTCATGGACGTGGTCCTGATGGGGCGGCTCCATTTCAACCGCTGGGGCCGTTACTCCGCCGCCGACAAAAAAGCGGCGTTCGCGGCGCTGGAGGAAATGGGCGTCGCCGAGCTCGCACGGCGGCCATTTTTCGCTTTGTCGGGCGGTCAGCGGCAGCGGGTGCTGATCGCGCGGGCGCTGGCCGGGGAACCCGAGCTGATGCTGCTCGACGAACCGACCTCGAACATCGACCCCGGCGCGCAGAAACAGTTTTACGAAGTGCTGCGCAAACTCGCCGGACGGATGACGCTGCTGGTGGTGTCGCATGATCTGGGATTCGTTTCGAGCTGGCTTTCCGGTGTAATCTGCATCAACCGGCAGGTTCATATCCATCCGGTCTCGGAACTCACCGGCGACCTCATCAGCAATATGTACGGCTACAAGGTGAGCATGGTCCGGCACGATCACTGCTGCATTCACGATCATCTTCACGAACCGCAGCCGCCGACGGAAGGAGTCGTCCTATGAGCGCATTCTTCGAAGCTCTGGCCAATCCCGACATGGGATTCTTCCGTTACGCGGTCCTGACCGGGGTGGTGGCGGGCGTGGCCTTCGGAATCGTCGGCACCTTCGTGGTGGTGCGGCGGATCACCTATATCGCCGGCGCGATCGCCCACTGCATTCTCGGCGGCATCGGCGTCGCGCTTTACCTGCAATACAAGATTCACGCGCCGTGGATCACTCCGATGGGCGGCGCGATCGTCGCGGCGCTGCTCGCGGCCATCACCATCGGCATGGTCAGCATGCATTGGAAGCAGCGCGAGGACGCGGTGATTTCCGCCTTGTGGGCGGTGGGCATGGCGCTGGGCGTCCTGTTCATCGCCCTGACGCCGGGATATCAGAGCGCGATGAGCTACCTTTTCGGCGACATCCTGATGGTGTCGCGGCAGGATTTCCATACCGTGCTGGGACTGGACGCGGTGATCGTGCTGCTCTGTCTGCTTTTCTACCATAAATTTCTGGCGGTCTGTTTCGACAGCGACTTCGCCCGGATCAAAGGGGTGCGGGTGGAGTTTTACTACCTGCTGCTGCTCTGCCTGACCGCGCTGACCATCGTGCTGTTGATTTCGGTGGTGGGACTGATCATGGTGATCGCGCTGCTGACGCTGCCCGCGGCGATTTCGGGGCATTTCACCCGGCGGCTGTGGAAAATGATGCTGCTCTCCGTAATTCTGAGCATTCTTTTCACCTTCGCCGGGCTGGGCCTCAGCTTCCAGCTCAACGTGCCGAGCGGAGCGGTGATCATCATCATCGCGGGCGTCTGCTATCTGCTGACGGCGCTGGGCAGCGGTCTTGTCCGCAAGTTCCGCCGCCGCTGACAATGCAATTTATGAGGTCCCAATGCCCAACGCTCGAACATTCGGATGTTTTTCTCTTCTCCTGATATTGCTGATCCCGGGGCTATTTCCACTCTCCTGGCTGGGATTGGAATATTGGAAATACCATCATCCTGATTTCGCAGAGCATTCATCAACGGGTATAATGGGTATTCCCGGCAATCCCGAAGCAACAGACATCTGCTATTTTTATGACGGAATCACTCTGGCTGTTGAATATGCCGTGAAACTTTCCGAAAAAAATTTTACCCCAACACAAGTAGAAGGCATGAGCTGGAAGAAAATCACTGAACCATATCGAATTTCGACCTATCTCATACGCCGGAATACCCCCGTGGACGCCGCACACACCATTCGTAACGGGTACTACCGCGAATCAGGAAAAGGTGATTCCAGAACTTTTGAGGCATACGACATGGATATCGGAAGGATGTACTTTTATTCTCATTCCCGTTGACTCCTGCCATATAGTATCAATTTCATATCCCTCCTGATTTTTTAATAAATCATTTCCGGTATGAGTTGCAATTTTTCTAAAACCGGGTTATTGTAATTTTATCAGGCCGGGGCGCGCCATGGAGGCGCGGCCGATGCGCCGGAGATCTTGGATGCTTGCGTAAAAACAATGGGTGATGCCTGCCGTCACTCGCAGAATGACCGGACACTGAAGTGCCCGGACGTGATTTTTTTTGTTTTTATCAGGAACCCCTGAAACCAGGATCGATCCATCATGAAGCACAGTACGTGGAGACAGTTCTACGATTTTAACGCGCCTCATTACGAAGAAGAAAGTTTCACCACCAACACCGCCTTTGAAACCGAGTTTCTGATCGAGGAAATGCAGCTGAAACCGGGCATGAGGCTGCTCGATCTCGGCTGCGGCACCGGTCGCCACGCCGTCGCGCTGGCGGCCCGGGGACTGGACGTGACCGGTCTGGATATTTCCGCCGGTCAGCTTGCCCAGGCGGCCCAAAAAGCGGCGGCGGCCAAGGTGAAGGTCAACTTCATTCAGGCCGACGCGGCCGATTTTACGTTGCCGGAACCATTCGACGCCGCCATCTGTATTTGCGAAGGCTCCTTCGGGCTGCTGTCGGTCAACGACGACCCGCTGACCCACGAAGCGACGATCACGCGCAATCTGGCGGCCGTTCTGAAACCGGGCGCGCCGCTGCTGATGACCGTGCGCAATGTCTTTGAACTCGTCCGGCATTACAGCGACAAGGATATCGCCGACGGCACCTTCGACCCCTACACGCTGACCCGCTCGGTCCGGCTGGGCGAATGGTATCCGGGCTTCGATCCGGATGTTGTAGTCAAGGAAAAGTGTTTCACCCCGATGGAGTTGCGGATGCTGTTGGAAAACAACGGCTTCACCATCGACCATTTATGGGGCGGCACCGCCGGAAGCTGGGACCGCCACACGCTTTCACTGGATGAAATCGAGCTGATGGTCAAAGCGCGACGACGCTGAGTATAACGCCATGCCCGCCGCGGGGAAATCCTGCGGCGGGCATGATTGAACCTGCAACCTGGAAGGCAAAATGGCGATGTTGAAATTTACGCTGCCGCTGCTGCTCGCCGCCGGCATTCCGGCGGCGACCGCGGGGCCGCCCGACGCACTTTCCGCGCGGCCGATGGCGTTGCGGGCCATGGCCGAAATACGCCGGGAGCGACCGGCGCTGCTGGCGCAAACGCCGATCAGCGTCACTTTCGACAAGCGTCTGCCCTCCCCCGCCGGCGACCCGCGCGACTTCACCAGCTGTGGCCCCTACTGGTGGCCGGACCCGGCGCGACCCGACGGCCTGCCCTACATCCGGCGCGACGGCGAATTCAACCCCGATTTCCAATATTACGATCAGACCAAGCTCAACTTGCTCTGCTATCGGGCAACCGCCGGCGCGCTGCTGTGGCATTTCGACCGCGACCGCGAAGCGGCCGGGAAAACGGCGGAACTGCTCAAAGTCTTTTTCCTCGACGCCGCCACCCGGATGAATCCGCAGATGAAATACGCCCAGGCCATCCCCGGCCGGGTCAGCGGCCGTGCCGAAGGCGCCATCGATACCACGATCTTCGCCGATCTGGTCAAAATTCTGCCGCTGCTGGAGAATGCGCCGGGCATGACGCCGGAACTCAACCGGGGGTTGAAAGAGTGGTTCCGCACCTATGGCGACTGGCTGCTCAACGATCCGATGGCGCGGGAGAATTTCGGCGTCAGCCACAATATCGGACTATCCTATCATGCTCAGATCATCGCCTACGCCCGGTTTTGCGGCAATCCCGAACTGGAGCGGAAGCATCTGGAAATCATGCGCGGACTGCTCGTCCAGGCGGTGGACGCCAACGGGTTCCTGCCGGCGGAAATCACCCGGACCCGTTCCTGGCATTACTCCGCGTTCGCCCTGCGGATGGCTTTCCGCGCGGTCGATTCCGGCCATTGGGCGGTAATCGACCTGCTGGATATCCGGACGCCCGCGGGCCGGGCGTTGCGGCGGGCGATCGACCGGTTGCTCTTCTATCCGCTCCATCCCGAAGAAAAATGGCCATACCCCCAGCCCGGCGGCGCAATCGATGCCGCGACGCTCGGCGATATCGTGATCCAATACGCCTCCGATACCGGTTCGGCCGAAGCGCTGGCGGTATTGAAAACAATACCGGAAGAGGCGATCGCTCCGGTCAACCGGATTCGCTTCGCCCCGGCTGAAATACCAACCGAATCTTCCCGAAAAGAGGTGTCCCGATGAATTGGCGCGAATCCTGGAAGTTGCTGCTGTTCCTGCTGTTTTTCCTGATGATCTCGCTGCTTTGCGGCTTCGCGCCGAAGGACCGCGGCGTCTGGCTGGCCGAAGTGATCCCGTCCTGGATCATGGTGTTGGCCGTGGTGGCGCTGTGGCTTCGCGGCATCCGGTTTTCGGTCATGGCTTACATTTTTCTGCTGATTCCGCTCTCCATGGAGGCCGTCGGCGGGCATTATTCCTACGCCGAGGTGCCCTGCGGCTGGTTCAACGATCTTATCGGCGGCACCCGCAACTGCTACGACCGGGCGGCGCATGTCGCGGTCGGCTGCTTCGCCTGGCCGCTGCTTGAATGGATCGAGCAGAAACGCTGGTCGAATTCGCCCTGGTTCACCGCCGTCATGACCGTGATGCTCTTTTTCGGCGTGGGGGCAGTCTACGAAATTCTGGAATGGCTTTACGCAATTCGTTTTGAATCAAGCTCCGCCGAAATGGTGCTGGGTTCGCAGGGCGACGTCTGGGATGCGCAGAAAGACATGCTCTGCGACGGCGCCGGCGCCGCTTTGACCGTGCTTCTGTTTTACGGAACGAAAGCCATCCGGTCGTGCCGGATCGCAACTTCCAGGGAGTCCATGCCGTGAATCGCGATAAAATACAACGTCTGCTGCTCTGCGCCGGAATGGCCGGCTGGGGCATTTCCATCCTCGGCGTCCTGCTGCCGTGGTCCGCAATGGATGCGATTCTCCGGAATATGGGTGCGGCGCACCCGATCGACGATCCCCAACTTCGCTACTGGTTCCGGATGGCGACCGCCAGTTGGAGCATCATCGGCATGTTTTACGCCGCGGCGCTGTTCCGCCCGAAAAAATACGGCAACCTGCTTCCGCTGCTTGCACTGGGATCGTTGTTTGAAGGTGTTGTACTGCTGATTCATGGCTGGAGTCTGAATCTTCCGCCGTTGCCATTTTACGGCGACGTGCTCTTCGGCCTCGGCATCGGTGTCGGCCTGCTCTTAACACTGCGCCGCCGGTCTTGACGCCGGCGCATTCATCGCCCCGCCGGGTTCGCAAACCGGAAAATCTTCAAAAAAAGTGAATCCGGACGGAAAATCCGAAGTGGTTTTCACACCCATCCGGTGCTATATTAAAGGTTATTGTTTGATCCTGAACCCGGTTCTCCGGGAGGGCCGCCATGCGTTCGAAACCATAACCATTCAACTTCATGCGTATTACTCTGGTATTTCCGCCGCGCACCGGACCGACTTACATGCCGCTGGGCGTCGCCTGCCTGGCCGCCGTGGCGGCGCGCTCAAATGCCGCGCTTGACCTCTTCGACGCCAACCTTGATTTGTGGCACCAGCTCTGCGACAGCGACAATGCTTTGAATGCAATGCGCGACTTCAGCCACAGCCAGCTCGGCATCTTCCTGAATTCCCAGGTTTATGCCAACCATTGGAGCCATATGGTCGAAGCCCGGCGACGGATCGATCTGCTGGAGCAGCAGTCGCGGCGCTACCTCGCAGGGGAAGGAACCGGCCTCGAACTCAAAGCGCTGCTGGAGCGGCAATCCCGCCGCATCGGACGCGACACGCCGGAAATCGTCGCGTTTTCCGCCATGTATCTCGATCAGCTGCCTTTTCTGCTGGCTCAAGCCAAATATCTGGCGGAGGAGCTTCGCGCCGGCTGCCGCATCGCCGTCGGCGGCGCGGCCATGAGCGCCCTGTCGCCCGCGGAATTGCTTGAAGCCGCGCCCTTTATCGACCTGATTCTGACCGGCGAAGGCGAAATTCCGTTCACCGCGCTGCTCGACGGCCGCGACCCGGCGCAAATCCCCGGATGCTATCGCCGCGACCGCGGAGCGATCCGTTGTTCCGGCAAGGCCGTCGCATCCGACGATCTGGCCCTGTTGCCGCCGCCCGATTTCACCCGGCTCGCCGCCAACGGGTACTTCAACCCGGTCCCGGTCATGCCCATCTACGGCTGCCGCGGGTGCAAATGGCGCCGCTGCCGCTTCTGCGCCCACAACAGCTCCTTCGGCCGTTACCGCAGCCGCCCGCCGGCGGCGGTGGCGCAGGAGATGCTGGAGCGGCGGGTCCGCTTCGGCTGCCGCCATTTCTATGTCGTCGACCAATATGTCGATCCGGTCTACCTCGACGCCCTCAGCGACGCCATTCTGGCGCTGGGCCTTGACTGCCGGTTTCAGGTGATGGCCCGGACGGTCGGAGAATATACGCCGGCGCTGCTGTACAAAGCCGCCCGCGCCGGCTGCTGCTGGATCAGCTGGGGCATGGAGAGCGGTTCGCAGCGGATGCTCGACCGGATGAACAAAGGCACCCGGGTCGATGAATCGTTCGAGGTAATCAAAAACGCCGCGGCCGAAGGCA
Source organism: Victivallaceae bacterium (assembly GCA_036677805.1). Taxonomy (GTDB): domain Bacteria; phylum Verrucomicrobiota; class Lentisphaeria; order Victivallales; family Victivallaceae; genus SIG78. The sequence goes on from JAVBVS010000027.1 coordinate 14,426, forward strand.
TTTCCAATCTGCTGATGATGATTTTCGGCGCGCCCGGCTCCGATCCGGCGTGCCTGGACGAAACCTTCACCTTTCTGGATCGGACCTGGCCGTATATCGACGGCATGACCGCCAGCGCGTTCGTACTGTTCGACCATACCGCCTTCGGCCTTCATCCGGCCGATTACGGATTGCAGATTCTCGGCGGCAACCGCATCCTCGAAATCGGCGGCAAGCCGGTTCACGACATGAAGCTGCGTTTCCGCCGCGAGAGCGAAACCGGTTCCGGCGAATCTCCGCTGGCGGCGGAGGAGATCGAGCAGTGGGAGCGGCGCAAAGTGTGGCTGCCGCCGCTGCCGTTTCACGGGCGGCTGTGCTGCGAACACTATCTGCTGTACGCCGATTCGCTTCAGGCGCGCAACCGGCCCGGCAAGCATCTCCATTGCGCCTGAAAAAGCGCCGATTGGGGCGTTTGTGCGGGAGCAAAATCAGGATTCCGGCGGTCTTTGATGATTGCGAACGCAACTCGAACCGATATTCGCGGAGACGACAGCCGACATGAAATGTTCCACTCTCATCTACATCAATCCAGACGATCCCCGGATATTCGTCTACAAACACAACCGCTGCAAGTGGGTCGGCGTAACTCTGAATTTCGCCCACGGCAAAAGTTTCCCGGTTCTGGCGGCATTGCTTCTGCCGCTCATCGTCCTGCCGCTGTTGCTCTGCTGGCCGCAGTCCGAAACCGGACGCGGAGTCCTGATCGGCCTCTATTTGACCATCGACGTGACCGCCACCTGCATCATCTGCTTCCGCGGCGCGGCGCGGGACCTCCGCCGCTATCCCGGCAAACCCGCCGCCCGCGGCTGAAACTCTGAATCGACAAGGAGAGCAATATGCACTTTCCGGATTGGAAACCGATCGCGCGAAAAATCAGCTCCCGCAACTGGTGGCTGCTGATCGGCTGGGTGCCGTATTTCGTGCTGCTGGCCCTGAGTCTCGACTGGCGCTGGAGCAATGTCCGGCGGGAATTCGGAATTTTCATCGACATGATTTCCGGGCGCCATCTGTACATCAGCGTAACCCCCTGGGGCCCTCAGCCCCATGCCGATATCTGTTGCCGGATCTGGGCGGTCATCGCCATATTCACCGCCGTTTACTGCGGGATCATCCGACTGATTGACCTGCGGCGCAAGCGGAAGAATTATCCGGCGTTCGCCATTCCCTTCGCCATCATCGTGCTTTATGTGAGCTACCTCTGGCTGTGGGCATACTATGTCCTGAACTCCTATATTCATCAACTGGGAATGACGCCCGCCCGGGAAAAAGGATTTTTCTGTCTGATGGCGGGACTGGTTCTGTGGCTGGCTTACGCCGCATTGCTCGGCTATCCCTGGGAACGGCGCGCTGCCGGGAAAACCCCGACAGCGCCATGACCGGGCATCGACCGCCCCGGTCGGACGCCGCTGACGCTCAAACCACCGGATCGATCCACTTTTTCATCGACCGCATGGCGAGAAAGCTCTCGGTGGAAACGATCCCGTCGATCGCCGCCATCGGCCCGTCGATGAAATCGATCAGCCCGCGCTTGACCGGCAGCCAGACTTCAACCATCAAATCATACCGCCCGGTGATGATCGAAACCGACTGTACCTCGGGCTCGCGCGCCACCAGTTCGGCAATTTTGCACAGTTCCTTGCTTACCGAAACCTTGATCCCGAGCAGAAAAAGTTGCCGGTCCGGCACCGCATCGGGATTGATCCGGCCGGATACCCGAAGCATTTCCGACTCGGTCAGCCTTTTGATGCGGTTGCGCACCGTGCCTTCCGACACGCCGAGCTGCCGGGCAACGGCATTGTTGCCGGCCCGGCCGTCGGCGGTCAGAATCGCAATGATTTTTTGATCCATTTCATCCATCATGCTGTAATATAGCGCATCCCGAGGGATTCTGCAACTGCCCGATTGGTCAAATCGCCATTCATGCAGTTGAGTCCGGCGCGCAGCGGAGCGGACCCGGCCAGGGCCTTGGCGACGCCCTGATCGGCCAGCAGCAATCCGTAACGGTTGGTGACGCTGGTCAATGCCAGAGTCGACGTGAGGCTGACCGCGCCGGGCATGTTGGCCACGCAGTAGTGAACCACGCCGTCGACGGTATAGACCGGATCGGTATGGTTGGTGGGCTTCGAGGTTTCGAAACAGCCGCCCTGATCGATGGCGATGTCGACGATCACCGCGCCGGGCTTCATTTTGCCGAGATCATTGCGCCGGACCAGCTTGGGCGTGGAAGCCCCCGGCAGCAGCACCGCGCCGATGATCAGATCCGCTTCACGAACGGCGATTTCGACATTTTCCGGATTGGAATAAGCGGTTTTGATCCCGCTGCCGAAAATGTTTTCGATTTCGGCCAGCCGCCGCGCCGAAACATCGAGCACGGTGGTGTCGGCGCCCATGCCGAGCGCAATCCGGCAGGCGTTGCTGCCGGCGACGCCGCCGCCGAGAATATAGACCTTGCCGCGAGGCGTGCCGGGAACGCCGCCCAGCAGCAGGCCGCGGCCGCCGAAAGGCTTTTCCAGATACTTGGCGCCTTCCTGAACCGACAGCCGCCCGGCGATCTGCGACATCGGCGCCAGCAGCGGCAGCGATCCGTCTGATTCCACCACCGTTTCATAAGCCACCCCGGTTACTTTGCGCGCCAGCAGCGCCTCGGTCAATTCGCGGTCGGCGGCCAGATGCAAATAGGTGTAGAGAATCTGCCCCGCGTGAAACAGACCGAACTCTTCGGCCAGCGGCTCCTTGACCTTGACGATCATCTCCGCGTCATCGAAGAGCTTACGGCGGTCGGCGATGATTTCACAACCGCAATTCCGGTATTCGGCATCGGCGAAACCCGTACCTTCCCCGGCGCCCTTTTCGACCAGCATACGGTGGCCGTGAGCGACATATTCCTTCGCGCTCATCGGCGTCAGGCCAACCCGGTATTCCTGTTTCTTGATTTCCTTCGCAAGTCCGATAATCATAATAAAACGCCTTTATTTTTACGTTTTTCGTATTTAAATATAAAAATATTATCGGAAATCAATTTTTCAACCGGAAATTTTAAAATTTTTCAAAAATTTTTCCGCGCCGACGGGCCCAACCCGGACTATAGCGTTAAAACACTCGTTTTGAAAAAATTCCGGACCGCGTGTTTTTCTTCACATCGCACCAGCAGTCCGATTCGCCGTTCATCGGCAAGCAATGCCGCCATATGGGACACGTATTCCAGATACAAATCCCGGCCATGGCGCGGGCAGACACTGAGAATGACCACCCGGACCGGCGGCAGCTCGCCGGAACGGCCCGGGAATCCGGTTCGGCAGATGCCGATGGCCGATGTCAGTTTGTCCGCTCCATCGGTTCTGGCATGCGGCAGCGCGAGCCCACCGGGAAAACAACTTGACGAAACAGCTTCATTGGCCAGAATATCGTTGATACAGAGCAGCGGATTCCGAACCTGATTCCCGTCATTCAGGACATTGACCAGCTTGATGATCGCATCTTCATAGGAGTTGGCCTGGAAATCCGTCACGACGCAGCCCGGCGGTACAATCGCGTCGAATCCGGCAACAATCCTGTCATCACGCTTCAACCCGGACAAGTCTGAATCGCACAGCAAATCCGTGAAACGGCCTTCCGAATTCAGTTCCCGCAACCGGTTGATATTGGCGTGAAGGTCGGCCACCGTTTCGCGAATAACCGCCTTGATCCTGAAAACATCGTCGCTTCGGAGCTCAAATTCCAACACCCCGCCGCCGTGTTTCAGAGAAAATGCTTTATCGCCATAACGAAAATGAATGATTCCGTCGTCATGAATTTCCGAATGCAGAAAGTTTTCCTTTTTGAAGTTCTTCACCAGTTCGCGCAGAAAAATATCCGCCAACATGACATCCGGCAAAGCATACTCCAGATGCACCGCGCCGGTATCCATCAACTCTTTTTTCACCCCCTTGCCCTTGATGCCGAGCGCCATTGCCAACAACGGCGGCGCCGCCAGCGTGGTCAGCAGGGTCATGATGATCACAATCCCGAAAAGCCTGGAATCAATCACCGGAACCTCACCGCCGTCCGTCGGCATCATCGTCGTCGCGCCGATACCGGCGATGATCAATGCGACTTCTCCGCGCGGAATCATCCCCATGCCGATCCGCAACGCACCCAGAAAGTTGAAATTCATCAGCCAGGCCGGCAAGGCGCAACCGATGATCTTGGCCAAAATCGCGAGCAGGCTGTACCACAATCCGAATTTGATGACGGCCGCATCGCCAAGCACCCGGATATCGACCATCATGCCCATCACGACAAAGAATACCGGTACCAGGAAGCTGTAGACGCCGCGCAATGAACGCTCGATGGAAAATGAAATATCGGTCTTGGACAAACACAACCCCATCACATAGGCCCCGACGATCATGGCCAATCCCGCCTGTTCGAAAAATCCGGCCAGCAGCAGCGCTCCCGCAAAAGCCAGGATCGAAAAAACCCCGGCAGTGTGGCGGGTCCTCAAAATGCGGGCAATTTTATGAGCGAAATAGAGTCCGGCGGCCGTAACCCCGAGCCAGATTCCAATGCTTTTCAAGGCGATGATCTCGATTCCGCTCCAACCGCCCCCGCCGGCGTCGGACGCCCCGATCATCCCCATGACCACCGCCAGCGCAATAATGCCCAGCACGTCGTCAATCACGGCAGCGGCGAGAATCGTGGTGCCCTCCGGTGAATCGATGCTTCTCTTTTCGGAAAGAATCCGGGCGGTGATGCCGACGCTGGTGGCGGTGCACAGAATCCCCAGAAACAGCGTCCGGGGATCCGATGGGGCAAAGCCCAGCGACAGTATGCCGAGACCGGCGCCAAAAAGGAAGGAAACCACCATGCCTCCAATTCCAACCATCGTTCCGGCAATGGAATAACGGAAAAACATCCTCAGATCGGTTTCCAGCCCGGAAATGAAAAGCAGAATGATCGAACCGAGAATTGCGATTCCGTAAAGCGGCAGTGACACCGGAATGCCGGTGCCCGAAGCCAGCGGAAACAATCCCTGTTCAAAACCCGGAATACCCCAGTTCAACGCGCCCAATCCATAGGGGCCGATGAGGATTCCGGCGACTACTTCACCCAAAACGGCGGGAATATGGATTCTGGCGGCGATGCTGCCGCACGCATGAGCGGCGAGAATAATCACCCCCAACTGTATGACCAGATATGCAATCTGACCGACGTTGGCAATATTGTCCGACATGTTGTTTCCTTCCGACTGGAAAAAATCGTAATCGACGCCATTGCGGCGCCATGATAATGAGAAGAATGTACCGGATGAATTTCCGCGCAAAAGATTCCGCGATTCAGGCCGGTATCGCAGGCTGTCTCGCCGCCGGATGCAGACAATGAAAAAGCAGTTGCCGTTTTTATTTCGGAAAGAACAAAACAGCACCGGACGGCCCGATAGCGGGCCGTCAAACTGAAATCAGTTGCTGCCGACGGCAGAACCATCCGGCGGATTGTAGACGACGTCAAGAAACATGAAGAAATGGGCGGCGACTGCGGCAACAGAATCGGGCGTCCGAGGCAGGGACGATAAAAACGCCATCCGGAAGCAGAAGCTTCCGACTGTTTCAAAGGCACAGAAAATATAGTGGAAACATTTGATTTTCATCGGATTCCGGGAGACAGTCGGAGATAAGTCACCACGCCCCGAGAGGCGCCATTCCAACCTTCGGAATGGTATTTTACTATAGCACGATTATCGCAGAATGCAAGGCGGCGGCAATCGCCGTCCGGACCGGTCAGGCATCGAGTCCGACGGCAACGCACCGCGGCGACAACCCCTTCCCGAGCCATGCCGGCTACGGTGCGGCGGCGACCCGCTGCCGGGCGGCCGCCAGCTCACCGGCGGCGAAGAACCTCAACTCGCAGCGTAGCAAAGGCGCAATCCCCTTTTCCACGAAAATGTGCAATGCCACGTCGTCCGAAACCATTGCGATGCGGCGAATGAATTCGTGATTTTCCCGAATGAATTCGATATGCGCCGCCACTGCGTCGAGATCGCGCCAACCGGGAAACTCGCCCAGCGTCACCACAACACCGCGGGCGATGGTGATCCGATGCTATATACGGATGGGCCAATACTGATTCAAATGAAAAATTCACGTATCTGATCAGATACAGTTCTTTCAGAAAATCGGTCATGACTGCGGAAGCATATGAGTTCACCGTTTCCGGTTCGACTTGAATGTAATCGCCATCAGCGGTCAATATTCTGCCATCAAGAAATGGCGCTTTTACGCAATCAGGATAGGAGCAAGCCTGAACAAATTCAAGCAATTCCTACAACACGCAGCAGCTTCACTCGGCATGATCAGGCTAATTACGAAAAAGTTAAAATGGTACCCGGGGGCGGAATCGAACCGCCGACCAAAAGTTTAGGAAACTTCTGCTCTATCCACTGAGCTACCCAGGCCGATCACAAGCACCGACCGTTTGCGAACGGAATGACCGCCCTTTCCCCGGTCGGCCGGATTTTCTCCGAATCGGCCTCTCCGGCAATAATTCCTCTTTCGCTGATGTCAGGTTGTATAACATAGCCTCGGAATCCCGATTTTTCAAACCTGCGGCCGAAATTCCCGAACAATATTCCCGTTCACTTTTTTCATTGGCAGCGCAGCAGAGCTCATTCCCCGGCGACAAACGCCGGGGAACAGGAGAGGCGAAAAGAGCATGGATACTGCGAAGCCTAGATGCGGTTGTCCCAGGTTTTGAAGACCACCTGCTGGCCGTGAAGGCGGATGGCGGAATAGACTTCCGCCGGAGAACGGGAGTCGTTGAGGGTGAATTGAGCGACGTCACGGTCGGCCAGAACCGCGTAGCCGCCCGGCGTCACCCGCGAGCCCGCGCTCATGTTGTCCGCGGCGCTCAGTACGATCCGGTCCCGGAATTCGGGCGCTTCACGGGTCGATACCGTCATGCCGCATTCGGGAAAAACGATCCGGAAAGCCAGCATCATCTGCTCCAGTTCGGCTTCATTCACCGGACAGGCCGGTTGAAAACCATCGCTCACCGGCGTAATCCGGGGAAAGGCGAACTGTACCTTGCTCCGATAACACTCCTTCATCAGATACAGCGCGTGCGCCCCCAGACTCGCCGCCTCCAGACGCCAGTCGGCCAAGCCGAGCAGAAACGCCACCCCCAGCGTGCGGAACCCCGCCCTGCCCGCCCGCAGCTGCGTCCCGACCCGGTAATCGTAATCGCGCTTCGGCCCGGCGGGATGAAGCTCCCGGTAAAGCGCCTGATCGTAGGTTTCCTGAAAACAGGTCAGCCCCTCGTAGCCGGCGGCGAAAAGCGCGCGATAGCCCGCCTCGTCCTGCGGGGCCACTTCAAGCGCGAGATAGGAAAAGCGCTCCCGGAGCATCCGCCCAACCTCGCAGAGGAACTCCACGGTCATATGTTTCGGATCCTCCCCGGCCACGATCAGCAGCGAATCAATGCCGTTCTGACGGATGGCGTCGCATTCGCGGCGGATTTCATCGAGGGTCAGAATTTTCCGTTCCGCATGATGATGGATGTTGAAATCACAGTATTTGCAGGAATTGACGCAAGTGTTGGAAATGTAGAGCGGCGCATAGACCGAAACCGTCCTGCCGTAATAACGCCGCCGCGCCAGCGTCGCCACTTGACGCATCGCGTCAAGCGCTTCCGTTGCGGCGGGAGCAAGCAGGTTGAGCAGGTCGAAGTAATCGCGCCGCTCCTTGTCCAGAGACGCCGCCACCGCCGCGGGGGTGACGGAGGCGTAATAGTCGGCGATCCATCCGGCGGAAAATTTCAGTTCGGGAAACATGCTTCGCCCGCCTTACTTGAAAAGGTCGAAGGTGTGCAGCGGACTGGTCGCCGCGGCCAGACGCCCGGCGGCCGGAGGGCCGGATTGCAGCCCCAGCTCCGCCGCGCGCACCGCCAGCTTGAAGGCTTCGGCCATGCGCACCGGATCGGCGGCGGCGGCCACCGCGGTATTGACCAGCACCGCGTCCGCGCCAAGCTCAATCGCCTCCGCCGCGTGGGACGGCAGGCCGATCCCGGCGTCCACAATCACCGGGATATGGCTCTGCTCGACGATGATTTCGATCATGGCGCGGGTGCGAATGCCCTGATTGGAGCCGATGGGCGAACCCAGCGGCATCACCGCCGCCGCCCCGGCCTCCTCCAGCCGTCGGGCCAGCACCGGATCGGCGTTGATGTAGGGCAACACCACCAGTCCGCGCCCGGCGAGGAGTTCGACCGCCTTCAAGGTTTCGATCGGGTCGGGCAGCAGATAACGGGCGTCAGGATGAATTTCGAGCTTGATCCAGCGGAATCCGGCGGCCTCGCCGAGGCGCGCGATGCGCACCGCCTCCTCCGCGTTGCGCGCGCCAGAGGTATTGAGCATGACCTCGATCCGGCCGCGGTCGATGGCGCGCAGGATATCGTCGTGGGCCGCGTCGTCCGGGTTCACCCGGGTCAGCGCAGTGGTGACCAGTTCGGTCTCCGAAGATTCAAGCGCGGCCTGAAACAATGCGGTGGAGGCGAATTTGCCGGTGCCGAGAAAAAAACGATTGGCAAACCGGCGGCCGGCGATTACAAGTTCTTTCATGATGTCATCCTTGATGCTTAAGCGGAAAAACCGCGTCAAAGTTCCTGTTTCAACAGTGTGGCGACGATGCTGTTGGCCTGCATGGCGGCAGCGATGCCGACGCGCGGCGACGCCGGGAAAAGGTGGCTTCCGGGATCGACCCCGCGTTCCAGATCGCCGATCAGAATCAGATTCGCCCCCACCCGCCGAAGCTTGAGCGCGCCGGAGCGGCCCCAGCCGGCAATGCCGCTGACCGAAACCACCGTTTTGCCCGTCGGCAGCAGTTCGCGCAGCAACATGGTTTTGGCCGCCGCGGCATCGAACGCTTCGGCAACGATAACGCAGCGGGCGAAAAGCGCATGGATATTGTCGCCGTCAATCCGGAGATCATGCATTTCCAGCTCCAGATCAGGTTCAATCCGCAACAAATTTTCCTTCAACGCCTCGACCTTCCTGCGTCCGATCTGGTCGCGAAAGAAGAATTGCCGGTTCAGATTGCCGGGCGCGACCGTATCGAAATCCGCAATCACCAAACGCCGCAATCCGGCACGCACCAGATGGGCCGCGCAATTGGAACCGAGGCCGCCGGCACCGGCGATCCCGACCACGGCGGTTTCAAGTACGGCGCGCTCCGCCGGCGACAGATTGAGATTGGCCGGCATGACTCTAGCCCCCCGTCACGATTCGGAAAACATCAAGCGTGCTCCCCTCGGCAAGCGGGGCATGCAACGCCGCTTCGCCCTGGCAGATGTCGCCGTTGAATTCCACAATTGCGGATTCGGCGTCGATGCCCTGCTCTGCCAGCAAAGCGGCCACCGTCGCGGCGGCGGTCGTCAGCGGCCGCCCCTGAAAAATGATGTTCATCGGATTTTCCTCGCCTTCAATCATTGTCGGTAAAACGGGCCAGACGTTCCAGAAACTCCCGGTCCTCGGCCACGCTCCGGCCCCGGGTGGTGAGATAGCCGCCGGTAATCATGCTGTTCATGCCCGCAAGCATCAGCAGGCCCTGAAAATCCTTCATTGCGGTTTCCCGACCGGCGGCGAATTTGAGCATCTTCGCCGGGTTGACCAGCCGGAAGATCGCAAACGCCTTGGCCACTTCGGCCGGTTCCATCACCGGCAGATTCTCCAGCGGCGTGCCTTTGATCGGCAGCAGCACGTTGAGCGGAATGCCGTCGACCTCGAGATCACGGCAGGCGACCGCCATCTTGACCCGGTCCTCCCAGCTTTCGCCGAGGCCGAAAATGCCGCCGCAACAAATGCTCACGCCATATTTCTGAAGATAGCGGATGGTCTGAATCTTGGCCACCACCGAATGCGTGCTGGCGATCAGTTCGGCATAGCGGTCGGGATTGGTCTGGAGATTCATGTTGTAGCGCCAGGCGCCGTGTTCGGCCAGCAGCCGCGCGGTTTCCTCCGACAGAATACCGATCGAAACGCAGATTTTCAGCTCCGGCAATTCCCGGTGCAACCCATCCATCGCATCGAGAATCCGGCGGAACTCGGCGGTTGCTTCGGTATAGCCCCAGCCGCTGGTCACGATACCGTAGGTGCGGACGCCTTCGTCGTAAATCTTGCGGGCGCCGGCGACAATGGCCTCGGGCGCCAGCAGATCGTAGGTTTCGATGCCGGTGTCGTGACACCCGGACTGGGCGCAGAAGCGACAGTTCTGGGAGCAGACGCCGGACTTGGCGTTGATGATCGAACACGGCACGATCTTGGGCGCGAACTTGTCCCGCACCTTGTTGGCCAGCGACACCAGATCGAGAATGTCGACACCGGAAATTCCGGTCAGCGCCAGCGCCTCGGACTCGGTCAGCTGCCCGCCTTCAAGCACCTTGTAAGCGGTCGCCACCGCCGGATGAATCGGGATGGTCATGATTGCAACGCGTCCTTTCTCCGAAAATGCGGAGGATCGCCGCGCACCCCCCAGTGAATGGTCTCGCCGATGGCGAGCATGCGCCCGGCGAGGCAGTTCCGGCAGCGGGCGGAATTCTCGTCCAGACAAGGTTTATTTTCATACAACTGATAATGCTTCCGGTACTCGACATCGGTCACATTAGGCATCAAAACGTTGGCCCCGGCCAGAATTCCCGCCTCGCGGCCCCGGTCGTCCAACGCCTGAAGCGCGGTCGTGGCCGCGATGTTCACATCGTGCAGATAAAGCCGCGCCGCCGCGATCATCCGCAGTCCGATTTCGAGCTGCGTCCGATTGAATTCCGGCGTCAGCGTGACATCACGGCCCAGCGGCGCATCGCGGTGCGGCAGCCACGGCCCCATGCCCAGCATATCCACCCCGACGGCGCGGAAGAATTCAAGATCGGCGGCGAGATCGTCCGGCGTCTGTCCCGGCAAGCCGGTCATCACGCCACTGCCGAGCTGATAGCCCAGGCCGCGCAGCGTCAGCAATGCCTCGCGGCGGCGGGCGAACGAGTGATCCGGCGGATGAATCCGGCGGTAAAGCCCGGGATTGGAGGTTTCGATGCGCAGCAGATAACGGTGCGCTCCGGCTTCGCGCCAGCGGCGATAGACCGCCTCGGACTGTTCGCCCAGACAAAGTGTGATGCCCAGTTTTTCTCCGGCAAACGTCTTGATCCGGCGCAGAATGCGTTCGATGTAAACCGTATTCTCCTCGGTTTCGATTTCCCCAGACTGAAGCACGACGGAGCCGTAACGCTGTTCATAGGCCCATTGCGCCATACGTACGGCGTCATCTTCGGCCAGCCGGTAACGGACTACGGCGGCATTGCTCCGGCGAATGCCGCAGTAGAAACAATCCTTGGCGCAGACATTGCCGAGTTCGATCAGGCCGCGCAGCACCACTTTTTTACCGAAAAGACGGCATTTCAAAGCATAGGCGGCATGAGCCAACTCCGCCGGATCGACCGCCGTCAGCAGCGCAGCCAGTTCCGCATGGGTCAGACTGAACGGTTTCCTCATGGCTTTTTCAAGCAATGGATTCATCGGGTGATCTCCGTTCCGGCGTCATTCGTCCCGGCCAGCCGGGCAAACCATTCGAAACTGTGCTGTGGAAACTGTTCGTGCCCGCCGTCGAAAAAATCGTAATAAAGCGCCGCAGCGCCGGACGCCTCCAACGCCATGGCAAACTCAAAGGAGTGGCGCCACGGCACCAGATCGTCCCCGCGGCCATGATGAATCGAAAGCGTCACTGTTCGCAGCGCCTCCGGCCGGGCCGCGGGCGAACGCTCCCGGCATTCATCCGGCACAGCCGCCGGAACGCCGCCGAGAGCCGCCTCGATATCACCGGCGTAATGCAGTCCGGAAGCAGCAACCCGATCGTGCCAGCGCCGCAGATCGACCACCGGACACCAGACATCCACCGCCCGGAATACCGCCGGAAATGCGGCGGCGGTCAGCAGCGCCATCTGGCCGCCGCCGGAGCAGCCGAGCAGAAAGATATGACTGCGGTCGATGGCGTGGCGCGTCACCACATGCTCTACCGCATCAATCACATCCCGGCGGGCGACAGCCGAACCGCAGGCCAGACGGACCTGCGGATTGGCCGCCAGATTGGGCCCACGGAATTCCGGCAGCAGCAGCGCCCAGCCGTATCGCCGGCACAGCGGCAGATAATTCTCACGCTGATTGAAACGGTCGAAGCTCCAGGTATGAAGCCCGACCACCAGCGGCACCGGACGGCCGGGCCGGGGATGGAAAAAAAGCGACGGCTGAAGCGATCCGTCACAGGTCGATTTCACATCAATTTCATCCATTCAGCCAGGCCTCCTCGATCACACCGCCGCCCAGTACGCGGCCGCCGTCATAGAGCACCGCCGACTGTCCCCGGGCCGGAGCGTTGACGCCGTCGGGAAATTCCAGCCGGAAGCCGGCTTCCGATGCTTCCAGCACCCGCGCCGGAAGCGGTTTCCCGGCGGAGCGCACCTTGGCCGAAACCATCGTCCCGGCAACGGGCAGCGGCGCGAGCCAGTTCGGATCGCCGGCGCGCAGATACCGGCGCAACGTGTCGGACGCCGCGCCGACCACCACTTCATTGCGGCAGGAATTGAGCTCGATCACATACAGCGGCTGCGGTGAAGCGATGCCGAGACCTTTGCGCTGGCCCACGGTGTAGTGCCAGAAACCGTTGTGGCGGCCGAGCACCCGGCCCGCCGCATCGACGATGTCGCCGGGGCGGTCGGCCGCATGCAGCAGTTCGGTGTAGTCGCCGCTGTAAAAATCCTGGCTGTCCGGCTGATCCTTGACCGCAAGACCGAACCGGGCGGCAAGGCGGCGGACCTCCGGCTTGGCATATTCGCCCAGCGGAAACAAGAGATGCGCCAACCGGGCACGCGGCAGACGGTGGAGAAAATAGGACTGGTCCCGAACCGGATCGCTCCCCGCATAAAGCGCCGGACCGTCGGCGGCGGGCCGGATTCGCGCATAGTGCCCGGTGGCAAGGCGGTCGAATTCCAGTCCGGATTGGCGGGCCAGCTCGGTCAACACGCCGAATTTCATGAATGCGTTGCACCGGATGCAGGGATTGGGCGTGCGTCCGGCGAGGTATTCGCGGCGGAAATAATCCAGCACCACCGACTCATAAGGGTCGGCGCAGTCAAAGACGCGATATGCGATCCCGAGCTGGCGGCAGAGCGCCTCCGCACGGCGGATGTCATCAGTCTCGCCGGGACCGAAGCAGCCATCCCGATCGCCGCCGCGATAGAGGCCGTCGCGCCAGATTTTCATGGTCACGCCGGTCACTTCATGCCCGGCCTCCAGCAGCAGCGCCGCCGCCACGGAAGAGTCGACCCCGCCCGAAAGTCCGATTGCGATTTTCATGGTGCGCTCCTCCGGCGGCGGAACTTCTCCGCGCCGCGTCAATTAAAACTACTTTTTTGGTTGTGATTATCATGTAAAATACACTGTTTTTCATCGTTTGTCAAACCGGATTTGATTAAAAACGACCAATTCGGTTGCAATTCCGCAATGATTTTCGTGCAGACGGAATGCGTTATTTGAGATTTTCGACGCAAAACCCCATGAAACCAGAAGATTTTACAAAACGGCTGCGCCCGGCGGCGGCCTTCGTCCATTTTCAGATAAAATATTCGATATTGCGTTCGGAACCGTCGAAAAACTCCCGGAAAATGCGCCGTTTGCATTCGACAAATCCCGAATCGCTGCGCACCCGGGGGTATGAGAGCGGAATCGCAATCTCTTTTTTGATCCGTCCGGGCGACGGCATCATCACCACCACCCGGTCCGCCAGATAGACCGCCTCCTCAATGTCATGGGTCACGAAAACCACGGTCTTGCGTTCCGCCCGGACAATGCCGCGCAAATCCGCCTGAAGCCGGTATCGGGTCATGGCGTCCAATGCGCCGAAGGGCTCGTCCATGAACAGAATTTCCGGATTGACCGCCAGCGCCCGGGCGATCGCCACCCGCTGCTGCTGGCCCCCGGAAAGATGCCGCGGATGCTGATCGGCCAGATCGGAAAGTCCGACCATCGCCAGATACCGGTCGGCGACTTCCCGGCGCAATGCGGCGGGCAGTTTCAACGCTTCCAGTCCCAACTCGACATTGCGCCGCGCCGAGCGCCAGGGCAGCAAACCGTAATTCTGGAAGATGGTCACATACTTTACCGAAGGCCGGGAAACCGGTTTCCCGGCGATCCTGACCGAACCGGAGGTAAGCGGCTCGAATCCGGCCATGGCATTCATCAGCGTGGTCTTGCCGCAGCCGGAAGGACCGAGCAGGCAGATGAATTCGCCTTGCCCGACCGTCAGGGAAACATCCTCCAGCGCGGCGAAAACCGTTTCGACGCCGCGGCGGATGCGGGTGAAATGCTTGGTTGCGTGTTCGACTTCGATATCCATATCAGCGCTGTCCCCACAACTTCAGAACCGTTTGCTCGAAATAAGCGATGGCCATATCCAGCAGCAGACCGATGGCGCCGATCGCGACCATCGCGGCCAGCAGGACGTCGGTACGCATATTGTTGCGGGCGTCGATGATCATGAAGCCGAGGCCGCTCTGCGCCCCGATCATTTCACCGGAAACCAGGAATATCCAGGCGCAGCCCAGTGCGATATGCAGACTGTTGGCCACGGCCGGAAAAATCGCCGGAAAAACGATCTTCCATAAAATTTCCGGCTCGCCGATGCCGTAATTGGCCGCCACTTTGCGGTAGACCGGATCAAGGTGGCGAACCGCCGCCGCCGTACTCAGCAGCACCGGAAAGAATCCCGCCAGAAAAATGATCACGATCGCCGGCACATCGCCGATGCCCAGCAGCAGCACAATGAACGGCATCCATGCCACCGGCGCGATCGGCCGCAGGAAATGCATCACCGGCGCGATGTAGTCGAAAGCCCTCCGGTACCAGCCCAGCAGCAATCCGCCCAGCGCCCCGGCGGTGATCGACAGCAGATAACCGATGAAAAAACGGTACAGGCTGCTGCCGATATGCGGCCAGAGCGTTCCGTCCCGGACGAGCGCCCCAAACGCCGCTGCTACCGCCAGCGGCGACGGCAGCAGCGCCGGAGAAAAATCTCCGACCCGGACCACCGCCGCCCAGAGCGCAATCAATCCGGCGAACGACACGAAAATTTTAACGATCCGGCTGAAAATTTTGCGCTCCTTCCGTCACTTTCCAGCCCGGACGAAGTCGGCATAGGCCGGAGGATGTTCGGCAATGCCGTACCGGATCATTTTGCCGCACAAATCCTCATAGGCCGGACGGGTCAATCCGAGATCCGAATAGGAAATCCACTCCAGCGACAGCGTCAGCACGTCATCCGGCTGTTTGAGCAGCGACCGGGCGCTCGTCAGCGCCGCCGCCTTGTTTTCCAGACGTTCGCCGGCACGGTGATACGCCGTCAACAGTTTTTGCGCCGCTTCCGGCCGCCGCGCCAGGAAGGCATCGTTGGCCACCAGGGCACAGCAGATCGAATCCGGCCACAATTCGTCCGACTGAAAGAGAATCCGGCCGTAACCGCCCCGGACCGCGATCGCGCCGAAGGGTTCGGCCACGCAATAGCCCGCAATCCGTCCCGAAGCCAGCGCCGAAGGCATTTCCGGCGGCGGCAGCTCGACGATTCGAACCTCGGACGCGGGAATGTTCGCCCGCTCCAAAGCCGCCCGCAACAGCAGATAATGCGACGAACTGCGGTGCGGAACCGCGAACGCCTTGCCGCGCAGGTCGGCGACCGCGGCGATTTCCCGCCCGACCACAAGCACGTTGCCATTGCGATGCCCGAGCGCCAGCGCGGTCAGTCCGACCCCCTGCTCCTTCGCCTTCATCGCCGGTTCGATCAGCACCGCGGCGGCATCCACCCGACCGGTATTCAGAGCGTCGAGCAATTCCGGCCATGAACCGTATTTGACCAGCTCCACCGGAACCTCATTCTGCCGGGTCAGTTCCTGCAGCACCACGGCATGGGTAATCGGCAGATAGGCGATACGTACGGCGGCCTGCGGACTGCCGTCCGAGCAACCGGCGGCAACCGCCGTCAGCAGCGCCGCCGCAAACATCCTCAATCCATTGTATTTCATGGAGTATTCCACTCCAGTTTACGACGTTTCTCTCCAATATCTTCCATAATTCGCCGCGCCAGCTTGCGATGGTCGATTTCAGTGATCATCACCGAACCGAGCAGCGAACGCGTCGTTTCGGCGAAAAATCCGGCCACCGCGGGCGAGCCAAGGGTCGGGGCATGGACGCTGTGATAGGAGTTCACCCCCATCAGCCGGAAGCCGAGCGCGGCGCAGATGCCTTTTTCGTTGCTCCACTCCGGACTCACGAAACCGTACGGCATGGCCTTGACCGGAAGCTCCAGCGCCGCCGCGATTCCGGCGAAGAAAGCCGAGGATCTGGCGTTGTCGAGACACTCCCCGACATGCCATACCGGCGGCAATTCCCCCAGAAACTCCCGCAACGCGGTTCCGGCCAGCGGCAGCGCCTTCGCCGAACAGAAACCCAGTTTGAGCAAGGCGAACGAGGCGCAGCCGTTGGTCAGCACAAGAATATCGTTGCGGATCAGCGTTTCCGCGACCTCCGCAATGGCCTTCTCATACACCACCCGGGGATTGTTGCAGCCGACCAGATTGACGATGCCCCGGATGCGTCCCGCCCGGAGCGCTTCGGCGATGGTCCGCAGACCTTCCGGAAAATATCCGTTCGCCCATTCCACCGAAAATCCGGTTTCGGCTTCGACCTCATACTGCGGAATCCGGACCGGCACATCGCGCCGCGCGGCGAAACTTTCGATGCCCCGCCGGACGATCGCGATCGCCAATTCCCCGATCCGGTCGAGGTTGCCGAGCTCGTGGTCCAGCGCGTAATGCTCCGCCCCGGGCAGCCGCGCCGAATCGCTGGTGGTGACCACCACGGTCTTGAAGCACCGCGCCACCTCCATGATCGAGGGGAACACATCCTGGACGTCGGCTACCCACAAATCGAGCGCGCCGGTGCCGAGGATCAACTCCGAACCGACCGCGTTCGAAAGCGGAATCACCCCGCCGTAACGGTACATCGCCGACAACCCGGAGCAGCAGATGCCGTAAAACCGGATTCCTTCCGCCCCATGTTCACGGGCTTCCCGGAGCATGGCTTCGGAATTCCCTGCCCGCACGATTTCGCTGACCAGTACCGGCGAATGGCCGTGAACCGCGATATTCACGAAGCCCCGGCGCAACGCACCGGTATTGATCCGGCAGCGGCTGCGCTGCGGCAATCCGAAAAGACAATCCATTGCAATCGCCGAACCGAGACAGGAGGACCAGACGAAAGCCAGCCCGGTCCGCAGCATCTGATGCAGACAATTTTTCCAGTCGCCGTCGGTGCCGGTCGTCGTCCGGTGCAACGCTTCGAAAACCTCATGATACGGACTGGTCGGCAGGATTCCGAGCTTCCGCCAGGTTTCCACCCGCTCCTTTGGAGCGAACGCGTGAAGCGTACGATGCGCTCCGGGCGCCGTCGCCGAAAGATCGTACAGCAAAATGTCGGCGATCTCTCCGGCCAGTTCCGGAATCGGCCGGGAACGGTCCAGACCGAATTTCTCGGCCACCGCCCGGACCTTTTCCGGTCCCAGAATCGGCAGCGGCGCCAGTCCCGCCGCCGCCTGCTTGAGCGCCAGCATGGACATCCGTCCGCGGGCGCCGTGCGCGGCGGTCCCGGCGGCGGCGCTGCGGAGCAGATTGCGCGCCACGATCAGATCGGCGTCGGCGCCGCAGACGCCGCGCGGAGCTTTCGCCGTGATCCGGCAGGGCCCCATGCAGCAGTTGCGGCAGCAGACGCCGGCCATGCCGAAGCCGCATTGCGGCTGCTGCCGGTCGAAACGGTCGAAAACGGTTTCCAATCCGGCGGCTTCCATATTCAAAAGCATCTCCCGGACCGCCGGATCGGGCGTCTGCTCGATCACCCGCCGCTTGTCCGGAAACGTTTTCCGATATGCGTTCACCGCCGCCTGATAATCGGCGACGCCGTCATGGCGATGAGATTCATCGCCATGGTGATGATGCCCGGACTCGTGCGGATGATCATGATCATGATGGTGGTGTTGGTATGATGCTTCGCTCATATCAGCCTCTTTTCAGGCGACCGCTCCGCACGCTGCCGCGGCCGGGTCAAATCAATTTCAGGGCGTCGTCCAGCGCGCCGATGATATCGTCGATGTGTTCCAGCCCGATCGACAGCCGGATCAGCTCCGGCTGAAGCCCGCCGGCGCGCTGGTCGGCGTCCGACAGCTGGGAGTGCGTCGTGCTCGCCGGATGGATGATCAGGCTCTTGGCGTCCCCGACATTGGCGAGGAGACTGAAAAGCTCGACGTGATCCACCAGATACCGCGCTTTTTCCGCACCGCCATGGACGCCGAAAACCACCATGCCGCCGGCTCCGTTCGGCAAATATCTGGCCGCCAGCACACCGCCGGTCAGTCCGGGATATTTGACCCAGGCCACCTTGGAGTGATGCGCCAGATACTCCGCGACCCGGAAGGCGTTTTCACTGTGCCGCGCCATCCGCAGCGGCAGCGATTCAACCCCTTGCAGAAAAATCCAGGCCGCGTCCGGCGCCAGCGTCGGCCCCTGATTGCGCAGCCCCACCGTGCGCAGCCGCAGAATATAGGCCAAAGCGTTCAGATCGTCCAGATCGTGAGCAAAGCGCAATCCGTGATAACCGCGGTCGGGTTCGTTGTAGAGCGCGAATTTCGGATCGCTCCAGTCGAAGTTGCCGGCGTCGATCACCGCGCCGCCGATGCCGGTGCCGTGCCCCCCGATCCATTTGGAAAGCGAGTGGATCACGATATTGGCGCCGTGCTCGATCGGACGCAGCAGCGTCGGCGGAGTGAAAGTCGCGTCCACGACCAGCGGGATGTGATGCTTCTTCGCAAGTTTCGCATAACCTTCAATATCGGCGATTTCCAGTGCGGGATTGCCGACGGTTTCGATATAGAGCGCACGGGTTTTCGGATTGATCGCCGCTGCCGTCGCCGCAAAGTCGTTGACCGGCGCGAAACGCACCGTGATGCCCTGCTGCGGCAGAATCGCGTCGAACTGGGTGTAGGTGCCGCCGTAAAGGTTGCCGGCGGAAACGATTTCATCCCCCTGCCGGGCGATGTTGGTCAAACCGAAATAGATCGCCGCCGTGCCGCTGGCGAGGGTCAGCGCCGCCAGTCCGCCGTCAAGCGCGGCCAGACGCTTTTCCAGCACGTCGTTGGTCGGATTCATCAGCCGGGCGTAGATGTTGCCGGATTCCTTGAGGGCGAACAAATCCGCGCCGTGCTGGGAATTGCGGAAACTGTAGGCAGTGGTCCGATAGACCGGCACCGCCCGGGCCTGCGTGGCGGGGTCGGGAACCTGTCCGGCGTGGAGGGCCAGCGTCTCGAGATGGTATTTTTTATCGCTCATGGTGAATTTCTCCTTGATTTATTTTTATTGCTCGAACAGCCAGGTGGAAAGATAGCGTTCGCCGGTATCCGGCAGGAGCACGACGATCCGCTTCCCGGCCAACGCCGGGTCCTTGCTCAATTCCAGCGCAACGTAAAGCGCGGCACCGGATGAAATCCCGACCAGCAGACCTTCCTGACGGGCCGCCTCGCGGGCGGTCCGCCCCGCGTCCTCGGCGGAAACCCGGAAGATCCGGTCGATGATTTTCAGATTCAGCACGGCCGGGATGAAACCGGCGCCGATCCCCTGAATCTTGTGCGGGCCGGGCTTGCCCCCGGAGAGCACCGGACTGGTATCCGGCTCCACCGCATAGATTTTAACCGCGGGATTGCGCTCCTTGAGCACCTCCCCCACGCCGGTCAGGGTACCGCCCGTGCCGACTCCGGCCACAAAAGCGTCCACCTGCCCGCTGGTATCGCGCCAGATCTCCTCGGCCGTATGCATTCGATGATAATCCGGGTTGGCCGGATTGTTGAATTGCTGGGGTATGACCGAATTCGGATGACTGGCGTGCAGCTCTTCGGCTTTGGCGATGGCTCCCTTCATGCCGGCGGCGCCGTCGGTCAGCACCAGCTCGGCGCCATAGGCGGCCAGCAGCTTGCGCCGCTCCACGCTCATGGTTTCCGGCATGGTCAGAATCAGCCGGTAGCCCTTGACCGCCGCCACCAGCGCCAGGCCGATGCCGGTATTGCCGCTGGTCGGTTCGATGATCAATCCGCCGGGCTTGAGTACGCCCGCCTGCTCCGCGGCCTCGACCATCGCCAGCGCGATGCGGTCTTTGACCGAACTGCCCGGATTGAACGATTCGATTTTGGCCACCACTTCGGCGCGACCGGTATTGAGTTTGGCGACGCGCACCAGCGGCGTGTCTCCGATCTTTTCCAGAATGCTGTTGGCAATGTTGCTCATGATACCCCTTCCCGACCTGACGATATAATCTACCGTTTTTGTCGTATTAGTCTTTAATTTACTTTGTTTCTCATCTTTGTCAAGCCGACCATCGATAAAACCTACAAAAAAAGTAGTTTTTCATATCATCCCTCTCCCGATACCGGGTTACAGAAAATTGAATGCCACAATCCGGGTTTCGCCGTCGACCGAGCCTGCGATCACGCGGAAAACCGCTTCCTGACGGAGTGTTTCTCCGACGGCATTCCGCCGCTCGAAACTCACCTTCCACAGCAAGATCTGGAGCAGCGGATGGGCCAATGCCGTATCGAACTGATATGACACCGGTTTGCCCAGCGTCCGGTCAAGCTCCGCGCGCGACAGCTCGAACTCCTTCACCCCGAACTGTCTCTTCAAATTTTCCGGCAGCACGGCAAGGAATGCGGCGGCGTCATTGCCGATGAAAGCGTCAAGCAGTGCCCTGCCCTGGGTTTCGGCCGCCCGCGCGGCTTGCGCTTTCGCATCCTCCGCTCCGGCCTGCGCCGCAGCGGGTTTGGCCTCCTCCGCACTGACGGCCGCCGGCAGACTCGCGCAGCCCGCGGTCAATCCGAGGATCGCCGCCGCACCCGACGCAATCAGATATCGATTCCGGCTCATACCATACTCCTTCGGTGGTGTTTATTGGCAAAAAAATTCAGCCCGCAATCAGCTGCTCAACCATTCAATATACGCCGATTTTTCAAGAATGCAAGCGAAAAACAATAAAATCTACAATTTTTATCGTGATTAAAAACATAAAATACGACCACAGGAGAATAAGGCAAAGACGGATCACCCGATAAATCACAACAATAAAAGTAGTGATTGGATAAAAAATAAAAACCGGAAGCGGACACAATCCGGCGGCGGAACTGCCGATGGCGGCAAAGGCGAACCGGAACGGCGGCGTCACGCCTCCTGGGAAGCATTCAGGATACTGTCATGGAAGCGACCGGCGAGTTCGAGCAGCATCCGGCGTTCATGAGGGGTCATGGCGGCAAAGGAACCGACTTCGACCTTTTCGATCGCATTGAGCATTTCCGCGGCAAACGCTTCGCCTTCGGGGGTGAGCCGGACCAGTTTCCGGCGACGGTCGGTGGGATGGAATTCGCGACGGATGAAGCCGCGGTCCTCAAGATCGTTGAGCACCACGGTCACAGTCTGACGCAGCATCCGGGTGGTCTCGGCCAGCACTGCCGGCTCCACGCCCTCGGGGTGCTGCCGGAGGTATTCCAGCGCCCAGGTGGAGTTCAAAGAAATGTTCCAGCGCCGCAACAGCTTGACATAAGCCAAGTCCGTCTGGCGCAACAATTCGAGAAATCGGTTCAAACACTCTTTCGGCGTCAACTCTGCCATGCGGGCACCTCAATTTTTTATCTCCCGGTCCGGGGTGAATAATATACCCCGGACCGGGAGCGTTGTCAAATCTTGAAATGCTTGATGGCGGCGGGAATCGCCTGATGGAGGAATTCGAGACAGCGGTCGATTTCCTCACGGCTGATCACCAGCGCCGGGGCAACCACCAGCATGTTGCGGTTGTTGCGCAGCACCATGCCGTGTTCCCAGCACCAGTCGCGGACGAAGGTCCCGACATCCGCCGTCAGTTCGCGGCGGGTCTGGCGGTCGGCCATCATCTCGATGGCCCACAGCGTTCCCAGACCCTGCACGTCGCCGACGATCGGATATTGATAGAGTTCTTCGAAGCGCTGCCGGAAATAACGCCCGGTTTCGGCGGCGCGCTCCACCAGCTTTTCGCGTTCGAAAATCGCAAGGTTGGCCAGCGCGGCGACGCAAGACAGAGTGTGTCCGCCGAAGGTGCTGCCGCTGCGGAATTCATTGCCCGGCTTCGAATTGAAAACGTCGGCGATCTTGCGGGTGGTGATGGCCGCGCCCAGCGGCAGATAGCCGCTGGTGATGGCCTTGCTCACGGTCAGAATGTCCGGAGTGACGCCCCAGTGTTCGCAGGCGAACCACTTGCCGGTCTTGCCGAATCCGGTCTGGATTTCGTCGAAAATCAGAATGATTCCATACTGATCGCAAAGTTCGCGCACCCCTTTCAGGTAACCGTCCGGCGGCAGCGGATAACCGCTGTTCGAGCCGGGAATCGGGTCCATGATAATCGCGGCGACGGTGTTCGGGCCTTCGGCTTCGACAATCGTCCGCAGTGCTTTCAAACAGGCCAGATTGCAGGTTTTTTTGTCCAGTCCGAGTTCGCACTTGGAACATTTGACCTGCGGCGCGAAAATCGATCCCGGCATCAGCGGCTCGACCGGTTCGCGCAATCCCGAAAACCCGGTCCAGGAGGTCGCCGCCAGGGTGGTGCCGTGGTAGGAGCAGCGGCGGGAAATCACCTTGAACCGCGACTTTTCCCCGCGGGTCCAGAAATACTGGCGCGCCATCTTGACCGCCGTTTCGTTGGCTTCGGAACCGCTGTTGAGGTAAAAGGTGACTTCAAGATCGCCGGGGGCGATTTCCGCAAGCTTCTTCGCCAGCCGAATCTGCGGCACGGTAAAGCCGTCGTGATAGTTGGGGAAAAAGGCGAGGCTGTCCATCTGCTCGGCGACCGCCTGCTTGATTTCTTCGCGGCCATGGCCGCAGGCGGTGGTGATCAGCGACGAAAAGGTATCCAGATACTTGTTGCCGTCGATGTCGTAAATGTCACAGCCCTTGCCGGCGGTGAAGATTTTCACCGCCTTGTCGAGATCGGCGTTGCTCATCCAATGCCCGATGATATACTGCCGGGCATCTTTCTTGAGCTGGTTCTTTTCCGCTTCGGTAAATACCGGTACTTTCATGATTGAATCCTCCTTTGGTTCAACAACGACTGGTCATGGTGGCGATCGATTCGAGGCCCCAGACCGAGAAACAGGCGGCATGATCGACGTAAATCAGCAGTTCATCCGGCTCATCCTCATACTGGAAGCCGCCGTTGGGCCGCTGAGTGTCAACCACGAAATCACAGAATTTGAGCGCGGCTTCGCGGGCGCGTTCGTCCCCGGTGATCATGAAATAGTTGGCCGCGGCGAGCGCGCTCTTGCCACTGCCCCAGTAAGCGAAATTATCTTCACGGCAGCGCATCTTGAATTCAAAGAACTGCCGCGCGCTTTCCAGATAGGTCGGATCGGCGGTGATCAGATAGAGCTTGCACATCAGCAGCATCGAGAAGCCGACTTCCCAGTAGCACTGCTTGGTCAGCTTGGTATCGATGAAGCCGGCTTCCGGACTGTCTTTTTCAGTATAAAGGGTGCCGTCAAGCTTCATCTGGAAATAGTAGCGGTCGGCGCGCGGCTGCTGGCGCTGCATGCTCAAGCAGCAGTCGGCGGCCTTTTTCGCCAGAGCGATGTCGCCGGCGTAAAGCGCGGCAACCCCGCTCCATGCCGTGCCGATGGCCCGAATCACCGGATTGCCCTTGAAATGGGGGAAGCCGCCGCAGTCATACTGACAACTGCGCAGGAAATTCATCACCGGCACCGCCACGTCGAAACGGCCGAGGCGCTGCGCACCCTGAAAGAGCCACGCATGCTTGTAGACGTCGCCATTGTAATCCTTGAGCTGGCCGTCGGCCTGAAGCTTGTTGTTGCGAATCCAGTCCAGCAGTTTGTGAGCTTCTTCCAAATGACCGGTCAGCGACCAGGAATAGGCCTGCTTGTGATAGGCGTCGATGGCATAGCCGTCCCAGATATAGCCGCCGTCCGGACGCTGAAAACTGATCTGGAACTCCACCGCTTTTTCCACCGCCTTGCGGCAAGCCGCAAGGCGTTCACTCACCGTACGTTTCTTTTCGCTCATGCTCTCATCCTTCCATGGATTCGGATTCCCGGCAGATAATTCCGGATTTTATAATCTATATTTATTATAAATCATATTTACTATTTTGTCAAGTAAAAAACTATGATTTTGCAATGTTTTTTCAATCGCCGGATGTTCCCGGACGGAACGTTCCGGAAATCGTAAGGATAAAACGGGACGGCAAAGCCGTTTCGGAAGAATGCGGAGCAATGCGTGATATCGGGCGCAAGTTCAGCGTTTCAGAAATGCCCGGCGAGCGGCCTCGGGATAGCGCTCGATGGCATAACGCAGCATCGTGCGCGGCATGGTCATCCGTCGCCGTCCCAGAAAATCCGTGAGCGCGGCGCAGTCGCGCTTGCCGATTTCCCGGAGCATCCAGCCGCAGGCCTTGTGCATCAGGTCGTGCGGATGGCCGAGGAACCGCTCGGCCAGGCGGAAGGCCGCCGCAAATTCGTCATGGCGAATCAGGGTCAGAGTGGCCAGTACCGCGATGCGCTGCGCCCACAGGTTCGGGCGGTCGGCCAAGGCGTCCAGCAACGCCGTTCCGTGGATGAGAACGTGTTCGCCGACAATGCCGGGCGCGCTCAGATCGACCAGGTCCCAGTTGTTCACCCAAGCGATGTTCCGCAAGTAAAGTTCCAGAATTTCAGCGCGTTCCGCCGCATTGCCCCGTCGGTATTGCTCCACCAGAATCAGCAATCCGACCAGACGGATTTCGTGCCACGGGCTTTGCAGCAGCCGTTCCGTCTGCGCCGGAGCCATGCGCCGGAACGCCTTCGCCACTTTCCGGCTCTGCGGATTGCGCACGCCAAGAAAGCGGTCGCCCGCACCGTACTGGCCGGGTCCGGTCTTGAAAAAACGCTGAAGTCCTTTCGCATCCGCCTCCCGGCCGGAAGCGGTCATCGCGGCCATCGCCGCCGCGGCGCGGACCGCGGGCGACTCCGACACTCGGAGGAAGCGATCCGGCCCGCAGCCGAAAAAGCCGCAGCGCGTCAATACCCGGTGCGATGGCACATTGTCCGGCCCGGTCTGCGCCGTCACGCCATCGACTCCGGGCTGCGCCAGCGCCCAGCGGCAAAGCGCCTCCAGCGCTTCGCTCATATACCCTGAGCCCCGAAACGGCGGATGGATGCCATAGCCGACTTCCACCTCGCCCGCCGCATTCGGCACGTTCATGAAACAGGCGCTGCCGACAGCGATATTTTCCCGCTTCAGGATTATCTGCCAGTTGGTGATCCACGGAAACGAATCCGGCGTTTCCCGGCCCAGATGATACAGATACTGCATCGCCTCGCGGGTATGGCCGTCAAGTTCCTGTCCGCCGGGATTCAGCCCCAGCGCCGCCTCCAACTCCTTCATGCCGGCCAGCAGCCGCTCCAGTTCCGCCGGCAACAGCGGAACGATCCGCAGCCGCGGAGTCTCTAATTCGTAACGCATGAACAACAGTATTTCCTTACATAACCGGATTTCGACGCAGCCGATCATCGCGGCAGAATAATATACCATCGTCAGGGAGAATATACAACTTCCGCCGGAAATGCTGCCGATTGCAGGAAATTTTGCCGCCGCCGACTTGAAAAATGGGCATTCCGGTATTATTTTTCCTGACCATCGGGACTGCGGCCGGAATATGCCTCCGGCGGCGAGTCCACAGTATCAACTCATTCATGGAGGTTATGAATAAAATGGCCAAAAGTCAAGCATTCAAAGCCGAGGTCAAGCAGCTGCTCGATCTGGTGATTCATTCGCTCTACTCCAATCCCGACATTTTTCTGCGTGAACTGATCGCCAATGCCGCCGATGCCATCGACAAGGCGCGCTTCGCGGCGCTGACCGATGAAAAACTGCTCCGGGACTGGCGCATCGACCTCAATGTCGACAAGGATGCCAAAACCATCACCGTCGCCGACAACGGCATCGGCATGACCGCCGATGAAGTGCGCGACAACATCGGCACCATCGCCAAATCCGGCACCCGCGCGTTTCTCGAAAATCTCAAGCAGAGCAACACCGCCGGCGCGCCGGAGCTGATCGGCCAGTTCGGCGTCGGCTTCTACTCCGCCTTCATGGTCGCGGAAAAGGTTGAAATCGAAACCCGGCGCGCCGGCAGCGACGCTCCGGCCGTGCGCTGGACCTCCGACGGCGATCACGACTACACCATCGAAGAATCGCCGCGCACCGAACCCGGCACCACGATCACACTTCATGTCAAACCGGGCAAGGAAACCTACCTCGAAAGCTGGAAACTTTCCGAAATCGTGCGCAAATATTCGGATTTCATCGAATATCCGATCGTGATGCCCTATATCAAGACCAATGAGGACAAGACCACCAGCGTTGAAGAACGTACGCTCAATTCTCAGAAGGCGATCTGGCTGCGCCCGGCGGCCGAGGTCACGCCCGAGGAGCATGAAAGTTTCTTCGCCCACCTCGCCCACGGCGGCAAGCCGCTCGAAACCATCAACATGAGCGCCGAAGGCACCAATGAATTCAAGGCGCTGGTCTACCTTCCCGAGCAGATGCCCTACACGATGTTCATGCCCGAATTGCAGAAGAAAGGGCTCCAGCTCTATGTGAAGCGGGTGTTCATCACCGACAATTGCGAAGCGCTGGTGCCGGATTACCTGCGTTTTCTGCGCGGCGTGGTCGACTCGAGCGATCTGCCGCTCAACGTCTCCCGCGAAATCCTGCAGGACAATCCCCTGCTCGGCAAGATCAAGCGCGCCATCACCGCCAAAGTACTGGGCGAACTCAAGAAAATGCTGGCCAACGATCCCGACAAATACCGCCGTTTCTTCAAGGAATTCGGCAAAATCCTGAAGGAAGGCATCCATGTCGACCCGGCCAATCAGGACAAGATCAAGGACCTTGCGCTCTATCAGACCATGAACGGCGCCGAGGGCGATCTGGTCACGCTCAAGGAATACGTCAACGCCATGCCGGAAGGCCAGGAACATATTTACTACATCGTGGCCGAAAGCCGGCGGCTCGCACTGGCGAGCCCCGCTCTCGAAATTTTCCGCAGCAAGGGCTACGATGTGTTGCTGATGACCGACCCGGTGGACGAGTTCATCATGCAGTCGATGTTCCAGTACGACAAGAAACATTTCAAGCCCGCCAACCGCGGCGAACTCGAAATCGACAAAGCTCCGGAAGCCGAGGAACAGGCGCTCAAAGATGCGACGGAAAAGCACCGGAAACTCATGGATTACATTTTCGACCACCTCAAAGACCGGCTTTCGGCGGTGCGCCTGACCCGGCGGCTGACCGACAGCGCCTGCTGCCTGGTGGCCGACGCCGAAGGCATGAGTCCGCAGCTCGAACGCCTGCTCAAGGCGATGAACCAGCCGGTGCCGGAAAGCAAGCGGATTCTCGAACTCAATCCGAATCATGCGGTAGTCTCGACCATGCAGACGCTCTTCGAGTCCGATCCGGCCGCGCCGAAGCTCGCGCAATATGCCGAACTGCTCTACAATCAGGCGCTGCTGACCGAAGGCAGCCCCCTGCCCGATCCGCTGGGCTTCGTCAAGAGCGTCGCCGAGCTGATGAAATAATCGTCAACCGGTCCGGGTTCCGGAATAAATTCCGGCATCCGGACTCCTCTTCCGAAAGGCGGAATGATGCGCGGAAGGCCGATTCTGAAACTGCATGAAGTGCATTCGGGCAACCTCCTCGCGTTGCTCGCGACGCTGCAGGAACACCCCGGAGTGTCACGGGTGGAACTGGCGCGGCTCGCCGGATGCAACAACGCCGTGGTGACCCGTGCCGTTCAGGAGCTTTCCGTCCGCCGCCTGATTGCGGAAAGCGGCCGCACCGAAGGCGGCCGCGGCCGCCCCCGGACCGCGCTCCGGCTCGATTCCGACCGGGTGCGTTTTCCGGGCGTCAGTCTGGAGCCGGAGTGCATCATCGCCGTCGCCGCCGACTGGCATGGCGGCATTCGCCACCGGCTCTGCCGCCAATGGGCGGAGCGGCCGGGACGCGACGAATATCTGGCCGAACTCGCGCGCTTGACCAATGAGATTCTCGCGCATTGCGGAGTTTATGCCGGACCGGTCGGATTGGCCAAGTTCGGCGCCCTTTCGCCGGATGGGTATACCAGCGCTCCGATTGCGGCCTTTCCCGAACTGGCCTATCTGGATTGGAAGGAATTTTTCCAGAACCGGTTCCGGCGGCCGGCCACGGTCGGCGACCTCTCGCTCTGCCGTCTGCGCCGGACGCTCGGCCGCCACCCCCTGTGGCGCACCGGAACCTTGCTCTGGATCACCGCCGATTTTACCGGCATCGGCACCGCGCTGGTGCATGACGGCAAGGTTTTATTCGAAAACCGCCACGGCGGCGAATTCGGCCACAACATCGTGATTCCGGACGGTCTGCCCTGTGTCTGCGGACGGCGCGGCTGCCTGGAAGCCTATGCCGCGCCGCGGGTGCTGCTGAGCCGGGCCCGCGAACTGTTGAACCGTCCGGATTTAAGCTGGATGGAGCTGGTTGAAGCCTATCGTCAGACTGACAGCGCGTTGCGTTCGGCTTTCGCGCCGGAGTTCCGCCTGTTCGGGTTGACTCTGGCCAACGCCATCAACAATTTCCCGGTGGACACCGTAATCATTTCCGGCTCGCTGTCGCAACTTGGCGACGATTTTACCGCGCCGCTCACCCGGCTGCTCGGCGAAATCCTGTTTCCGGCCGCTTCCCGCCGGTTCCGGCTGGTCTGCGAGTCGCCGCAGCCGGACGATGGCGCCGCCGGAGCCGCCCGCCTCGCGGTTGAACACACTCTGGCGAGCTTCGCCAATTTTTCCGCCGCCTGCCCGGCGCAGGGATAAAGCGAAAACCGCGAGCAACGCTTTGCGGGGGAGACGGGGTCCGCAATCGCTTCACGATCAGAACCGATCTTTGAATTTCAGGCGTTCCGGGGCAATTCCACGGTGAAACATGTTCCAGCTCCGGGGGCCGCATCCAGCACAATGGTCCCGCCGTGGGCGTGAACCACCGCGTGGACCAGACTCAATCCCAGTCCGTTTCCGGGCAGATTCCGGCTGCTGTCGGCGCGGTAAAACCGCTTGAACACCTTGTCGCGGTCAACCTCGGCAATGCCGCAGCCGGTATCACAGATCTGAAAGACCACTTTTTCCGTCTTCGAGTGCAGCTTGACCGTGATCGTCCCGCCTTCGGGCGTGAACTTCGACGCATTGTCCAGCAGATTGGCGATCACCTGCTGCAACTTGACTTTGTCCGCCGCCATCCGCACCGGCTCCGCCGGCAATTCGAAAATCAGTTTCTGCGATTTCTGCTCCGCCACCATGGCGAACAAAGCCAGGGCATGTTCGAACAGCTGCCGGACATCGACCGCAGTCCGGTTGAGCCGCGCCGCGCCGGACTCGGTCTGCGCGATTTCCAGCATCAGATTGATCAAGGTCAGCATCCGGCGGCACTCCTCGGCATTGTCCGCCAGCGTATTGCGGTAGGCCTCGACCGTCTGTTCGCCGGTCACGGTCAACTCCGCCCGCCCCAGCATCCGGGTCAGCGGCGTACGCAGATCGTGCGCGATGTTGTCCGAAATCGTCCGCAGTTCGGTCATCAGCATTTCAGTGTTGCCGATCATGGTGTTGAAGCTGTTGATCAAGCGTTGGACTTCGCTGCCCGCCCGCCCCGGCGCCACCCGCCGCGAATAATCGCCGCGCGCAATTTCCTCGGCCGCCTGACTGACCTTTTCGACCTCGCCGAAAATCTTCCGCGCCAGAAACCAGCCGCCGAACATGCTCAATGCGAGGACCGCTCCGCCGACCGCCAGAAATACGACCACCGCCCGTTCCAGCGCCATGTCGTACGCATGCAGATTCGCGCCGGTAATCAGAATATTGCCGTCGGGCATGATCCGGTAGGCGATGCGGATGCGGTTGCGCGCCGTCCGCACCACGCCGAACTGCATCCGGCGCGCGTCCATGTTGTAGTCGAACTTTTGAAACGCTTCCCGTTCAAACGCCTGCGCCGCCGGATCGGTCAACAGTCCGCGCTCGCCGTCCAGCAGCAGGAAATAGGTCCGACGGCGGCCGCGGCCGAACGGCTTGCCGTAAAATTCGGTCATGGTAAGTTCGGAGTGCGGGGGCCGCACAAAGGGCGTCGCGCTCAAAACGCCGCGTTCAAACCCGGTGAACCGGTAGAGCTGACCCTTGCGGCAGGCCAGCAGCGTCATGCTTCCGGCGCCGTCGGCGTCGCAGTAGAGCAGCAGCGGCTCCATCCCCGGCAAAAATTTCCGCGCCGCCACGATCGGGGGGCGTGCGCGTTTGTCGGCCAGATCGATCACCTCCAGCTCCTCCGGAGCCACGGCGCCGTTCAAATACTCGTATTCGGATTGATAATTGAGCTCCCGAAGCTCCCGGTCCATCAGGTCGAGATTGCCGATGCCCCACCCGGCATAAACGATAATGAAGATGGTGAGAAACGACACGGCGAACAAAACCGCGTACATCAGCGCAATGCGGGATTTCGCAGTTCGTGGCAACATTTTCTTCACTCCAGTACGTACCCGAAGCCGCGAACCGTATGGATCATTTTGGTTTCAAAAGGCTTGTCTACTTTTTCCCGAAGCCGGAAAATGCCGGCTTCGACGATGTTGCTCTGGGTGTCGAAGTTGTATTCCCAGACATGTTCGAGAATGGTGGTTTTGGAAACCACCCGCCCGTGATTGCGCATCAGGTATTCCAGCAGCTGAAACTCCAGCGGCTGAAGATCGACCGCCTGCCCCGCCCGGGTCACTTTGCGGGCGATCAGATCGAGCGTCAGATCGCCGACCACCAGCGTCGTCGGCTCGGCGGCGCTGCTCGTCCGGCGCAACAGCGCCTGGACCCGCGCCAGCAGTTCGGCAAAGGAAAACGGCTTGGACAGATAATCGTCGCCGCCCTTTTCCAGCCCCTTGATCTTGCTCTCCACCGAATCCCGCGCGCTGAGAACGATGATCGGCAATGTCAGCCGGGCCGCCCGAATTTCCTCGATCACCGAAAAACCATCGAGCTTGGGCAACATGATATCGATAATTGCCAGATCGAACGATTCCGCCCGGGCTTTGAACAGACCGTCCAACCCGTCCGTCGCATGGCAGGTCCGGAATCCGGACTGAGCCAGACCTTTGGCCACGAATTCCGCGGTCTTGAGGTCATCCTCGATCAATAAAATTCGCATGAGCTTCCCCTGTTCCTTACCCGGCGGCGCACCGCTCCCCTTCCTGCCGGGAGCGCCGTCGGGCTTCGCGGTATTTTCAGTAATATAGCACCGCCCGGACCTTTTGCCATTTGCCATCCAATATTAACAAGAAATAATTTTCAGCTCATATTTCGATAACCTCGCCGCGGTATTGTGAAATATTATGGTGCATAAATCTCCACAACGAACGCTGGACGGGGGAAAATGACGGCAAAACAGGCATGGTGGTGGGTATTGCTCCTCGGCTTGCTTCTCTTTCTGCCGGGCATCGCCGTTTCGGAGCTCCAGAGCGGCGATGAAACCCGGGTGGCCGGAATCGCCGCCGAAATGTTCGTCGAACACGAATATCTGCTGCCTCAGCTCGACGGCCAGCCTTTTCTCGAATATCCGCCGCTCTATTACCAGATCACTGCGCTGAGTTACAGCATTTTCGGCCTCAACACCTTCGCCGCGCGGCTGCCGGCGGCCATTTTCGGCATCGGCGGCATGCTTCTGATCTTCGGCTTCGGTCTGAAATTGAAATTTTCTCCCGGTGCGGCGCTGTTTTCCGCCCTGTTGCTGGCCACCGGCGCCCAATATTACAGCTATGCGGGCAAATGCATGGTCGACATGGGATTGGCCTTTTTCATCCTGTTGGCGATCTTCGGCTTTTACGGTTATGTCGAAACCGCCGGCAAAAAACGCTTTGCCTGGCTGGCGCTGTATGCGCTCGGCATGGCCGGCGGCATCGGCGTCAAGGGGATCATCGGCATCGCCCTGCCCGCCGCCGTTCTGGGCGGCTGGCTGCTGCTGCGCGACTGGCGCGAACGGCGGCTGTCCTGGCGGTGCTATCTGGCGCTGGGCGGCGGAGCGGCATTCGCGCTGGGAGCCGCCATCCTCTGGTATGCGGCCATTTTTTACCACTGCGGCGAAGCGCTGTTCCACGAAGCGTGGTATGTCAACAACGTCGGCCGCTTTACCGGCAGCCAGGGCGATCATGTCGAAGGCTGGTACTATTATCTGCTCAAACTGCCGGAACTCTTCCAGCCCTGGCTCGTGGTGTTGGTCGCCGCATTGTGGTCCGCCTGGCGTCAGGTGCGCCGCAACGGCAGCGATTCGCGCCTGCTGCTGCTGCTTTTCCTGATGCTCCCCTTTCTGGCGCTGTCGGTCGCCTCAAGCAAACGGATCGTTTATCTGCTGCCGCTCTACGCCGCCTGCGCACTGCTCTGCGGCGCATTCTGGTGCGATTTCCCGATGGCATGGCGGCTGCGCCTCAGGCAATGGCTGGAACGGCGGCGGCTTCTGCCGCTGACCATCGCCAATATCTTCCTGATGCTGGCGGCGGCGGCGTTGCTGCTGACCGGGCTCAATGCCGCCTACAATCGCTGGCTCAATGAAGACAAGTCCCTGCGTCCGCTGTTCGCCGAATGCGCCGCGCTGGAGCAAAGCGGCCGCCGGGTGGTGCTGGCCACCACCGCGGAACGGACCCGGGGAGCCGCCTATTTTTATCTGCAACATCATCTGCCCAGTATCGGCAGGACCACAGCCCCGCCGCCGCCGGGAGAAGTCCGCGTCTACCGCTCGGATGAACCGCTCCCGAATGCCCGGCTGTTTGCCGACCGTCACCAGCTCGTGGATGGAAACCATCCCCGACCGGCGGCGCAACCCGGCGAGCCGACTTTGCAAAATCAGCAACCGAAAGGACAAACCCCATGAATTGCGAACCGGAATTGTCCGTCGTGATTCCCGTCTATAACGAAGCGGAGAATCTGCCCGAACTCCTGAAACGCATCTTAGCGACCTGCGACAGCCTCAATACCGGCTATGAAATCGTGCTCGTCGACGACGGCAGCGGCGATGCTTCGCAACTGCTGCTCTGTGAGGCGGCCGAGAAAAATCCCGGCAAGGTGGTGGCAGTCATCCTGTCGACCAACTTCGGCCAGCATGCCGCGGTGACCGCCGGATTGGAAGTGGCGACCGGGAAATATATCATCACCATGGACGCCGATCTCCAGAATCCCCCGGAAGAAATTCCCAAACTGCTGGAAAAGCTCCGCGAAGGCTATGATGTGGTCGGTTCCATCCGCGAAAACCGCAAGGACACCATTTTCCGCAAGCTCGCTTCCAAACTGGTCAACCGCATGGTGCGCAAGCTCTGCCGCGGCCGGGCGATGCAGGATTACGGCTGCATGCTCCGCGGCTACAGCCGCCCGGTGGTCGACGCGCTGCTGCGCTGCCACGAACACGAAAAATTTATTCCGATGCTGGCGATGTCCTTCGGCCGCCGGGTGACGGAAATTCCGGTGAAACACGCCGAACGCAGTGCCGGCGAGTCGAAATACAATTTCTGGAAACTGATCTCTCTGCAGTATGATCTGCTGACCGGAACGTCGATCTTTCCGCTCCGGCTGCTGACCATTTTCGGTTTTCTGATTGCGCTGCTCGGCATTATTTTCGGGGTGGTGATCTTCATCATTTCACAATTGGACAAAGACTGGGGCGCGCAGGGGATTTTCGCGCTGTTCGCCATCCAGTTCGTCTTTACCGGCGGGATGCTGGCGGCGTTGGGGCTGATCGGAGAATACATCGGCAAGATCCATCTCAACACCCGCGCCCGGCCGCAATATTTCATCGAATACGTCCAAGGAAAAACTTATCAACCGGGAGAACGGAAATGAAGGCTGTCGTACTCGCTTATCACAACATCGGCTGCATCGGCATCGAGGAACTGCTCCATGCCGGGATCGAAATCCAGGCCGTTTTCACGCATAAGGACAATCCGAACGAAAATCTCTGGTTCCGCTCGGTGGCGGAGCTGGCCGCGCATAAGCAGCTCCCGGTCTTTTCGCCGGAGGACATCAATCACCCGCTGTGGGCGGCGCGGATCAAAGCGATGCAACCGGATGTGATCTTCTCCTTCTACTACCGCAACATGGTCAAGCCGGAATTGCTCGACATCCCCGCCGCCGGCTGCATCAATCTGCACGGTTCGCTGCTGCCACAATACCGGGGCCGGGTGCCGCTCAACTGGGCGCTCGTCAACGGCGAAAAAGAAACCGGCGTCACCCTCCATTACATGACCGCCAAACCCGACGCCGGCGACATCATCGCACAACAGGCGATCGCCATCGGCGACAATGACACGGCCTACGATCTGCATTGCAAGGCCGCCGACGCCGCCCGCGAGCTCCTGAAGGCGACTCTGCCCGCGATCAAGAACGGCACCGCGCCGCGCACGCCGCAGGATGAAAGCAAGGCCAGCTACTTCCATGGCCGCAAGCCCGAAGACGGATTGATCGACTGGAGCAAGTCCGCCGATGAAATCCGCAATCTCGTGCGCGCGGTGACCCGGCCCTATCCCGGCGCTTTCACCTATTACGCCGCCAAAAAATACCTGATCTGGCAGGTCGCCAAAACCGCTAATGCCGCCGGCGCCAAACCCGGCACGATCATCACCACCGATCCGCTGGTGATCGCCGCCGGACGCGATGCGGTCAAGGTCGAATTCGGCCAGCAGGAAGGCGGCTTGTACAGTTCCGGCAGCCAGCTGGCGCGAGATTCGCGCTTCGTCGAAAGCATGACCTTCACCAACAGCGAACGCCCGGCGCGCAAGGAACGCAAAAAAGTGTTGATCCTCGGGGTCAACGGCTTTATCGGCAGCGCCATCAGCGAACGGCTGCTGGCCGACGGCAAGTATGAAATCTACGGCATGGACCTGCGCTGCGATTATATCGCCAATCTGCTGGACCACCCCAACTTCCACTTTTTCGAAGGCGACATCCAGATCAACCGCGAATGGATCGAGTACCACATCCGCAAGTGCGACATCGTGCTGCCGCTGGTCGCGATCGCGACGCCGATCGAATACACCCGCAATCCGCTGCGCGTGTTCGAGCTTGATTTTGAAGAAAACCTCCGCATCGTGCGTTTGTGCCACAAGTACAACAAGCGCATCCTGTTTCCGTCGACCTCGGAAGTCTACGCCATGTGCGACGACGAAAATTTCGACGAAGACAATTCGCGGCTGATCCTCGGCCCGATCCGGATGCAGCGCTGGATTTATTCGTGCAGCAAGCAGATGCTCGACCGGGTGATCTGGGCTTATGGCACCAAGGGTCTCAAATTCACGCTGTTCCGTCCTTTCAACTGGATGGGACCCAAGCTCGACAGCCTGAATTCGGCCCGCCTCGGCAGTTCCCGCGCGATCACCCAGCTGATTCTGAACCTGGTCCAGGGCAATCCGATCCAACTGATCGACGGCGGCTTGCAGAAGCGCTGCTTCACCCATGTCACCGACGGGATCGAATGCCTCTTCCGCATCGTCGAAAATCAGGATAACCGCTGCGACGGCAAAATCATCAACATCGGCAATCCCGACAATGAAGCCAGCATCCGCGACCTGGCCGAAATTCTGGTCCGGCTCTTCGACAAGCATCCGCTGCGCAATCAATTCCCGGCCTTCGCCGGCTTCAAGGAAGTCGAAAGCGGCAGCTTCTACGGTGAAGGCTATCAGGATTGCCAGCACCGCAAGCCGAGCATCAAGAACGCCTGGCGTTACTGCGACTGGAAGCCGGTGGTCAAGCTGGAAGATTCGATCGCGGAAACGCTCGACTTCTTCCTCGCCCAGGCGGTGGAAAGCGGCGAATTCACCCGGTAGCGGTTCATGACCGGCATCCGGGAAAAAATCGCCGGCCGGCCATGGCTGGTTTTCTGGGCGATCCTGGCGCTGTTTTCGCTGGGCACCGTCGGCCTAGAGATCGTTCGTCTTGATGTGCGTTTCGCACTGATGGTTGACGACCTCAGGATTCATGGCCTCGGCTTGTTTCCGACCATGCGGGGAATGCCTTATGGCGATTATCCGTCCGGATTCATGCTGCCGGCCTGGCTTACGACCCTCGGCGGACGTTATGTGACCTTGTGGACGCTGACGCTGCCCGGATTGATTCTGGGCGCGGGAATCGTGACGCTGGTCATGCGCATTGGCGAAAACGCCGCGCCGGGCGCCGGAATCGCGGCGGCCGGAATGATGATGCTGACGCCGGAATTGCTCAATATTTTCATGAGCTTCGGCCTCGATGTTCCGGTGGCGGCGGCCGGTGTGCTGCTGCTTTACCTGTGGCAGCGCAAGATTGCGCCATGGCTGGCAATATCAAGCTTCATCGTTCTCCTGGTCTTTTGTTTCGCCTGCCGGGGTCCCATGGGATTCCTGCTGCTGGGGGCGGCGGTCGGCGGTTTTCTGCTGGCCGAACGTCGCTGGAAAGCAGTTCTGATCGCCGGAACGATCGGATTGACAACGCTGCTGGCAACCGGCTGGCTCTGGCGTCTGCTGGTTTGCCGTCAGGGCGGTGAAACCTTGTGGCAAACGTTTCTCGACTGCCAGATCGGCGACCGGATGGCCGGAGGCGATTATTTCTACTATTTTTACAGTGCGGCCGGGTCGTTCGCACCGACCGGAATCGCGGCGCTGGCGGCGATCATCCTGCTGCGCCGCAAGCTGTGGGACTCGCCGGCGGCGGGCTGGCTCGGATTTGCGTTGCTCCCCATACTGCTCTTGAGCATCCCCGGGGCCAAACATCTGCGCTATATGCTGATCGCCCTGCCCGCGCTGGCGTTGCTCGGCGGATATGGTCTGGTGACCGGCAAGTGGCCGGAACGCGTGCTCAAACCGGCAGTGGCAATTCTGCAATGGCTGGGCCGCTGCGCATGGCTCCTGCCGATTCCGGCGGCGGCCGCACTGATTGCCATCGGGCTTTGTCTTGTCGGCTGGCAAAATTTACCATGGCTGCAATGGCTGACAATGCCGGTTGGCGGCGGCGTCATGGCGTGGTTCCTGAGCCGGATGGAGTCGGGAATTTTTCGGGATTTTCTCCGAACCGCCGTCATGGGCGCCATTTTCCTGGTGCTCGGACTTTATCCACTGGCCAATTTGCAGGAATATTCCGCACCGTTCGTGAGGCAGGTCGAAGCCGTGGCACGCGGTCCGGTGGCGTTTTACTGGATGGGGCCCGACCAGGACGACCTCAAATATCTGCTTCATGTCACGCCGGTACGACGGTTGCAGATCGATTACATTCGTGATGAACCGCCCCGCGCCGATACCCGTTACCGGCGCGACTACCGTTATCAATGGAGCGCGGAAGCCTTGCGGCAGCCGCAAGCCGATGCCGTCTGGATCCTGCAGGACAGAAAGTTCAAACATCTTGAGACTCTGGCCGCCGGGTTCGGCTGGAAACCAGTAACCGTGGCACGCGGCGAACTTGGCCACCGCACTTGCGTGGCAGTCCGCTTCATACCTTACCTCAATGTTTCATTAAACCGGGAGAAGTAATATCATGAGAAACAGTTTTCTGCCATTCTCGAAACCCTCGATCACCGAGGCGGAGATCGCCGCCGTCGCCGATGTACTGCGCTCCGGCTGGATCACCACCGGTCCCAAAAACGCCCAGTTTGAAAGCGATTTCAAGGCTTTTACCGGCGCCGCCGAAGCGGTGGCGATGACCTCGGAAACCAGCGTCATGCAGGTGCTGGCGCGCGCCATCGGACTCGGTCCGGGCGATGAGGTCATCACGCCGTCGATGACCTGGGTTTCGATGGTCAATGTGACCGCGCTCTGCGGCGCGACGCCGGTTTTCGTCGATTGCGACAAGGACACGCTGATGATCACCGCCGAAGCGATCGAGCGGGCGATCACGCCGCGGACCAAGCTCATCGCGCCGGTCCATTTCGCCGGTGCGATTCTGGAGCTGGACAAGATTCGCGCGGTCGCCGCCAGACACGGCGTGATGCTCGTCGAGGACGCGGCCCATGCGCTGGGCGGCGCGTTCAAAGGCGAAAAAATCGGAGCGCGCGGCCATGTGATGTTTTCGTTTCATCCGATCAAGAATATCACCACCGGCGAAGGCGGCATGTTCGCCACCGACGATCCGGAACTGGCCAACCGGGTCCGCAGCCTGAAATTCCATGGTCTCGGCGTCGATGCCTATGACCGCCAGACCCACGGCCGCGCGCCCCAGGCGCAGGTGGTCGAACCGGGCTTCAAATTCAATTTGCCCGATATGCAGGCGGTGCTGGGCATCGGCCAGCTGGCGCGGCTCGAAGCCATGAACCGCAAGCGGGCCGCACTGTGCCAACGTTACCGTGAACTGCTGGCGGGCGTCGACGAACTCCGGCCGCTGGCGCTGCCGGATTACGACTTCACCCATGCGCATCACCTGATGGTGGTGCGGCTGGATATTGATCGGACCGCCCGGTCGCGCGACCAGTTCATGGCCGCGCTCAAGGAACGCAATATCGGAACCGGACTCCACTTCCGCTGCGTCCACCTCCAGAAATATTACCGGGAAGCCTGCGGCTGCCATCCGGGCATGCTGCCGGCGACGGAGTGGAATTCGGACCGGATTCTGTCACTGCCGATGTTTCCGGACATGACCGAAGAGGATATCACCGATGTGGTCGCCGCCATCAAGGACGTGCTGAAATCATGAAGATCGGACTGCGGGTCGATGTCGATACCCTGCGCGGCACCGCGCGCGGGGTTCCGGTGTTGCTGGAACTGCTGGATCGATACGGCGTCAAAGCCGGATTCTTCTTTTCGGTGGGACCGGACAACATGGGACGCAATCTGTGGCGGTTGCTGAAGCCGAAGTTTTTGTGGAAGATGCTCCGCACCCGCGCCGGGAGCCTGTACGGCTGGGATATTCTGCTGATGGGCACCGCCTGGCCGGGCCCCCTGATCGGCAAACGCTGCGCGGCGCAGCTGCGCGCCTGCGCCGCGGCCGGACATGAAATCGGGCTTCACGCCTGGGATCACCGGCTCTGGCAGGCGAGCATCGAGACCATGCCGCCGGTGCGCATCGCCGCCCAATTGCAGCTGGCCTACGATACGATCACGGAGATGATCGGCGCGCCGCCGGTCTGTTCGGCGGCGCCCGGCTGGCGCTGTACCGAGACCGTGTTGACGCTCAAGGAAAAGTTTCACTTCCGTTATAACAGCGACTGCCGCGGCGAAACGATCTTTTTGCCGGTCGTGGATGGAACGGAACTGTCCACACCGCAGATTCCGCTGTCGATGCCGACCTATGATGAATTGCTCGGCCGCAACGGCGTAACCCATGCCAACTACAACGAAAAACTGCTGGAATTCGCTTCTCCCGACAAGATGAATCTGCTCACCATCCACGCCGAGGTGGAAGGCGGCGTCTGCGCCGGCATGTTCGAGGAATTCCTGCAACTGGCCGCGACCCGCGGCATCGAACTGGTGCCGCCGGGAGCATTGCTGCCCGCAGACGATATTCCCCCGGGACGAATCGTCCAGCGTGAAATCCCCGGCCGCGAAGGCATCCTTGCGGTTCAGGAATCAGCGCTCGTCTGAGCCTCACGAGCAATTAAAATGCCGTGGTCCCGGACAACACTCCGGAATCACGGCATTTTTTCTTTTCCCGAAATTTTGAATGCTATTTCCGCGAATCCGCCGCGGGCGCGGTTTTCGCGGCGGCATTCCCGCTTTCAGCGGCGGTTTTTTCTTCCGCAGGCTGCTGACTGTTCCGCGCCGCCCTCGCCTTGGCCCACTGGGCATCCAACTCGGCGTCCGGATTGCTGTTTTCCTGCTGTTTGTTCAACATTTCCTCCAGCGCCTTGCGACGGTTGTTTCCGCCCTGAAAACTGAAACCGTCGACAATGCCGGAGAGTGTGCCGACCGTCTGCGCCGAATAGCGCTCCACTTCAGGAAAATTACAATACTGCTCGAGCATCGAGCGACATGGCAGAAAACAGAGCAGCAGCAGCAGAAACGCCGCGAGGAACCGGCCCGCCAGCATTCCGCAGAGGACCGGCGCAATCCAGCGGAAATGCTTCGGGAAGACATAGCGGTCGAGATTGCCTTCCTCGCGCTCCAGCCCGGCCTTGTAAAAGACCAGAAGCGCAATCGCCGCCCCCGTCAGCATGGCGATGCTCCGCGTATAGGCCCCCAGCACACCGCTGAACGCCGACAGAATTCCGGCCAGCATATTGCTGCTCCAGACGCCGCAGTAAATTGCCAGCATCACCGTCATCAGCGCCCAGAAGGCGGTGAAAAAGCTGCGGTGCCGCCCCCACAGCCCCCCGGCGATAATCGCGCCCCAGACAATCCATTGATCCATAATACCTGCCTCCCTCAGCCCAGATTCATCGTTACCCGTTCGACTTCGTCCAGCGAAGTCAAGCCTTGGGCGACCAGCTTGAAGCCTTCGAAACGCATCAGGCTGGAACCATGCTCTTTTTCCATTTCATCCTTGATCGCCGCCAGCGACGGATTTTCATCTTCGAACAGCATCCGCAACTGATTGGTGACGGTCATCACGTCAAACAGCGCAATGCGCTGCGAATATCCGGTATTGCCGCAGTCCGGACAGCCGGACGGAGCGCAAACATGCCGGATGTCGAGGTCGTTGGCGGTAAAAAATTCCGCATACTGTTCCGGCAGCTGAGCCGGTTTCTTGCAATGGCAGAGTTTGCGCACCAGGCGCTGCGAAACAATCAGCTGCAAAATCGCCGCCAGCGAACGCGGCGCAATGCCGAGGTCCATCAGCCGGTCGATCGCGCCGAGGTTGTCGTTGCAGTGCAGCGTGGCGATGATCAGGTGGCCGGTCTGGGCGGCGTGCGCCGCGATTTCGGCAGTTTCGCTGTCGCGGATTTCCCCGAGGCAGATGATGTCGGGATTCTGCCGGAGGGCGTTGCGCAACAGCTTGGCGAAGGTGATCTCCGCCTTGACATTCACCTCCATCTGGCTGATTTCCGGTACCACGTGTTCGATCGGATCTTCAATCGAAATCACGTTTTTGAGCGAATAATCGATCATTTTGAGCAGAGCATAAAGCGTAGTGGTCTTGCCGCTTCCGGTCGGACCGCAGATCAGGATCAGCCCCGAAGGCACCCGCACCGCGCCTTTCAGCATCTGGAGCGACTCGCCCTGCAGACCGGTTTCCTGCAGCGTTACCGGTCCGGAGCTCGACCCCAGCAGCCGGATGGTCGCCTTTTCCCCGCCGTAAGCACCGACCATGGCCACACGGTAACTCACCGGCCCCAACTCGCCGTCGCTGCTGAAATTGCCGTCCTGAGGCCGGCGGCTTTCAGTGATGTCCATCCCGGCCACCACCTTGATCGCGCTCAATGCATTGCGCCCGATGGGGCCTTCAAGCTCCTTGACCAGACGCAGCGAACCGTCGACCCGATAGCGCACACTGTAGTGTCCGTCCGGTTTGGGATCGATGAAAATATCGCTGGTGCCCAGTTTCTGGGCATCGTAAAGCAATTGCCGGACCATGCGGTTGGCCCTGGATGCCTCCACATCGTCGGCGACGACCACGGGCTCTCCGTGCGCATCATAAAGCGTAATGTCGCAGGAAAAATGTTTCTGGGCCTGAGCTCTTACTCCCAGCAGAAAAGCGGTAAGCTGTTTTTCGAACTGCACCGCCAGCAACACGAGCGGCGGCGCCAGTACCGCAGCCACATCGGCCCAGTCCAGATATTTCAGCAGAAAATCCGATTCCCCCTGACCGCAGCGGCGGTTCAATTGCTTGAGCGCGTACCCGGCGGAAAAGATCCACGCCGCCAGGATCAGAAGCTTGACGACATTGAATTCCACAACCGATTCCCCCCTTTCGCGGATTTCCGGTTCAGTCCCCTGTTTTGACTCCGATATATTATAGTGATGAAAAAAGCAAAAGTCAATCATGAAATACAGAATTATCAGCTGATTTTATCTCAAAAAAACGCATTTTCAACCGAACTTTTCCGCAATGCGGATTGCGGATGGCCGCAACCGCTCGTTTGCGATTCAGGAATTGTTGAAGAATCATCCCAACTCCGTTTCGCCGCAATTCAACGGAAGTCACGCGGCGCACCGCCGGTTTTTTGACGAAAAACCCGGGCAAAATAACCCGGGTCGGAAAATCCGGCCAG
This sequence comes from Victivallaceae bacterium, assembly GCA_036677805.1. Classification (GTDB taxonomy): domain Bacteria; phylum Verrucomicrobiota; class Lentisphaeria; order Victivallales; family Victivallaceae; genus SIG78. The sequence continues at coordinate 56,768 of JAVBVS010000027.1, forward strand.
CATCGCCACCTCTTCAATGCGCCGGCCGGAATCGCGCAGCAGCCGCTTGGCCGCCTCAAGCCGGACCTCAGTCAGATACTCCGCCAAGGTAAACCCCGATTCCCGCATGAAAGCCCGGGAAAGGGTGGAGACGCTGACGCCGAGTTCCGCAGCAATGATCTTGCGGGTCAACGGGGTGCCGTAATTGCGCCGGATGAAGGCCTTGGCCATTTCGAGCAATTCGCTGCGCCGATAGCTGCGCCGCTGCGCGACCGGCCTGCTGCCGGTCACCGCGCTGTACATCAGCAGCAATGCGGTATGCAGCCAGCTGTTTTCGATCGGGCACGGTTCATACTGAATGGAACGGTCGCGCATGCGCTCAAAAATCCAGCGCAAATCGGAAAGGATTTCCGGCGGCAACCGGCGGAGTTTGTTATTGTCCACCACATCGAAGAATTCCCGGTCGCCCGGCCATTCGTAAGCGATCACCAGCGCCTTGAGTCCCCGCCGCGGCTTGAACAGATCGCGGTGCAGCGTATGGCCCGGCATCATCAGGATTTCGCCGGGACCGGCAGAAAAGCGCAACTGATTGGGCAGCAACAGCGTAATCTCGCCGTCAAGAGTATAAATCAAATCACTGTGCGTACTGTTGTGAAAATCAAGCATAAAGCGCAGATCGAAGTCAACCACCTGCAAATAGAAAATACCCGGCAAAATCGAGAATGTCTCGGGAAACAGTGTTTTGCCCGAATTCGGCATGGATTCCTCCGCAGGCTTGCCCCCTGAATATTTTCAAGCATCGCCTTTCATTATATCACGCGATGGATCGAAAAACAAATCCGGAATCCCGCAAAGACTCAAAAATCCCTATTTTGATCTTATTTTACCATTCCAAGCCCTTGCCTCAACATTGTTTTTGTAGTATAATTTTTACAACAAAACCATAAAACTGAAAATTCAAGGATATGCATTGATGCCGAAGATCAGTTCCATCCTGCCCGGCCTCGCCACTTCGATGTTGATCGCCGGATGCCGGCTTGCCGACTCCACAACCGCCCCGGCCGGAACCGGGACAACCGGTCATCGGCTGCTGGTCGGCTGGGGTCGGGAGGAGATTTCCATTCACGAACCGGTAACCATGGTCGGATACGGCGATTTTCGTATGTCATATGGCGTGCAGGATCCGCTGTTCGCCACCGCGCTGGCGCTCGACGACGGCGAAGATGCGGTAATTTTCGTTTCGCTCGATTTGCTCAATCCCAACCACGGACTGACCGACGCCATTCTCGCGGCCATGACCGAACTGGCGCCGGAGATTCCCGGGGATAAACTCCTGCTCAACGCCACCCATACCCACAGTTCGATCGGGACTTACGGCGATATGACCGGCATTCCCGAAGAACTCGGCGTGGTGCCGCCGGAAGAGGCCCGGCGGCGCATCGCCCGGCAGGTCGTCGCGGCGGTCCGTAAAGCCTGGCAAAATCGGGCGCCGGGCGGCATTGCCTGGGGATACGGACTGGCAGTTTCGAGCTTCAACCGGCGGATGGTCTATTTTGACGACCTGCATCAGCGGTCCGGCGACCACTGGGCCAAGCCGGAATGGCGGCCCTACGCCGGCCATGCCGAAATCCACGGCCTGACCGCCGACGATCAATTCAGCCATTACGAAACCGGGGCCGACCATTACGTCAATCTCCTTTACACCTTCGACGAAGCCGACCGGCTCACCGGCGCGATCATCAATCTGGCCTGTACCGCGCAGCTCTCCAGCAGTCCCCAGCGCAAACTCACCAGCGACCTCTGGCATGACGTCCGGGCAAAAATCGCCGAAAAACATCCCGGCGTCTTCATTCTGTCCCAGTGTTCCGGGGCCGGCGACCTGATGCCCTACGGCGGCCATTACCTTGAAGCCGAAAAACGGCGGCTGAAGCTCAAATACGGCGATCGGCTCGCCGATTTCGCCCGCGCCTGCGACTGGCCGGATACGACCGACGCGAACCGGGAATTTCTCGCATATCGCAAAGCCATGCGGCTCGACATCGCCGAACGCGTCGCCGCGACCTTCGACGAAACGCTGGCATGGGCGGGGAACGACATCCGCCATGAAGCCGTGATCCGCAATCGGCTGATTCCGCTCGAACTCACTCCGCTCGCAATTTCCGATGCCGAATTGGACCAAGCCACGGCCAAACTAAAAAAATATGAAGCGGCGCCGCTCAAAACCGATGGGCCCCTGCAGGAACGCGCCGCGGCCAATTACCGGATTGCCAACGGCAAACATGCCATGCAGGATTTCATCGAACGCGCCCGCGACCAGCGTGCCGGGAAAAAATTCCCGACCGCAATCCGGGTGGTGCGCATCGGCGACATCGCCTTTGCGGGAAACGGCTTCGAACTCTTTATGGATTACATGCACCGGATTCAGGCGCGCAGTCCTTTCAGCCAAACCTTTGTGGTCGAGCTGAGCGGTGTTTCCGGCAATTTCTGGGGCGGCTATCTGCCTGCCGCCCGAGCGATCCCCGATCGGGGTTACAGTGCTACCGTATGGCAATGCCCGGTCGGACCGGAAGGCGGCCAGGAACTGGTCGAAGCCACCTTAAAGAATCTGAAGGAACTGCATCCATGAACAACGTCCGCGATTTCGGCGCCGTCGGCGACGGCGCCGCCAAAGACACCGCCGCCATCCAAAAAGCCCTCGACGCCGGAGGCATGGCTTACGTGCCGCCGGGAACTTATCTGACCGGAACGCTTTATCTGCACAGCTTCGGCGGGCTGGAGCTCGCTCCCGGCGCGACGCTGCTGGGCAGCCCCGATCCGGCAGACTACAACGCCGACGATTTCTGCGTTCAGAACCGCCCCATGACGCATGAAGGCGCCAGCGGCGCACACCTGATCGTCGGATGCGAAGTTTCCCATGTCACGATTCGCGGCGGCGGCACGATCGACGGCAACCGCGCCGCGTTTTATCATGAACTTACCCCCGATCACCCCGGCAAATTCAAGCTCGAAGCATGGCGGCCGGCCCAGATGATTTACTTCGTGGAGTCGGACCATATCGTCGTCCGCGACGTGGAATTGAATCATGCGCCCTACTGGAGCTGCTTTCTCCACGGCTGCGATGAAGTCACCCTTGACGGAGTGCGTGTTTTCAACGATCAGCGTACCCGCAACGGCGACGGGTTCGACCTCGATTGCTGTACCCGGGTCATGGCGAGCAACTGCGACATCGATTCCGGCGACGACTGCATCGCCATCCGCGCCAACCGGATGCAGCTCAAGGACCGGAGCCGGGAATCCCGCGGCATCGTCATCTCCAACTGCATCCTGAAAACCTGCTGCAACGCCTTCCGCATCGGCGTCGGCGACGGCGTCATCCGCGACGTGACCGTAAGCAACATCGTCATCCGCGAAACCCGGACCGGAATCTGCATCGTCAGCAAATACGCCGAACACTATCCCGGCGTCGCCATCGATAATGTGCTGTTCGACAATATCGTGATGGATTGCGTCCGTCCGTTCAATCTCGCCAGCAACATTCGCGGCACGACCGACGAATCCACCCAAGCCCCCATCGGACGGATCACGTTTTCCAACATCCGGGGCCGCGCCACCCGATCCAGTCTGCTGATCGGCAATCCCGATTGCCGCCTCGGCGATATCGATTTCCGCAACATCGATTTGATCTATTCCGGCGGCGGCGACATCGTCCGTGACGGCCATTATGCCGAATTCGGCCCGCATCGAGCGGCTCCGGCGGGATTCTATCTCGAAAACGTCCATCATGTCACGCTGGAAGACGTCCGCCTCGCCTGGCTCGACGCCGATCCCCGGTTCGAGTACGGCGTCATCGGCAAAAACACCTGTGACATTCGAATCCGCAACAGTGAATTCCATAAACCCAACCAAGGAGCATTCGCATGAATCGATATTTTACACTTATTGAACTTCTTGTCGTAATTTCGATCATCGCGATTCTGGCCGCAATGTTGCTGCCGGCGTTGTCAAGCGCCCGGGCATCGGCCAAAACCGCCAAGTGTATGGCCAATCTGAAACAGATCGGCACCGCACTCGCCATGTACGCCGACGATCATGACGACTGGCTGCCGCCGGGCCAGATGCGCGACCGTTCCTCGGGGACGGCCAAGGCGGTCAAGTGGTTTGAAATCATCGCCCCGTCCGACGGCGCGCCTTACGGCATCAGCTATGACGAAAAGGCCAAGGCCTCGGTCTTCGAATGTCCGGTCGAATCCACCAATTTCGGCAAATACTCCGATGGCGAAATGCAATACACGCATTACGGCGTCAATCCCTACGTCATGGGAGAATTCAATTCCAACAGTTACCGCATTTATCAATATCGGCGACTAATCTATGTCGATCCCATGCAGGTGAAGCTGGTGATGGACAACAACAGTCCCAGCACAGTCACAATCTCGGCTCCGTCCGCCGCCAGCTACCGGCATGGCGCCGGAGACAGCCGAATCTCCCGCAATGCCACTTCTACGGAAATCCCCACTTCCGGCGGATTGTGCAACGTCCTGTTTCTCGACGGCCATGTCGCTCCGCAAACCGCCACCGAAATGCGACTCGGCAACACCTATGCCATCACCAGCGGCACAGCGATGCTGATGGTCAACGGCAAGTCGATCATCAACGTCAATGCCGGATTCGATCTTGCCCAGCAATAACCCCGGAGTTTTTCACCATGCGTATTTTCCCGCTTGCCTGCGCCGCAATCATGAGCGGCGGCGCTCTGTTCGCCGAATTTCACGTCAAGCCCGACGCCAACACCCTCTGGCTGGAGGACGGCAAAGCCATTTCCGGCTGGCGCGACGACCAGATCGCCTTCACCCCCGCCGAACCCGGACCGGGATTCACCGTTACTGCGACCGACTACAAGAAATACGCCGGCGGCCGCCGCACTCCGGTCAATGCCGATTACCCCTGGGTCGTCTATGAAATCACCGCCATCCTGCCCAATGCCAAATACGTTTCCCGCGCCATGGGCTACAACGGCTGTTTTCACGGCCAGGTCAGCAACCTTCAGCCCGGCATTTTCGTGTGGAATATCTACGCGGAAAATCCCAACCTTCCCGCCTCCGGCGGCGCATTCCTGTCGCTCTATGCCCACGGTCATACCGCGGAATTCAAATACCTCAAAGCGGTGAAACTGCCGGATCAATACATCGTCGTGAGCACGCCCGATCCGGCCGCGGTCAATCCCGGCGACACGGTGAAGTTTTCCGTGCATCTCGCCAAGCCCGCCGAAGACGTGTCGTTGCAGTTCTACGACAGCTATACCATGCCGCGGCTGCTGCTCAACGGGCAGGACAAACTCCAGCTCAAGCCCGAGGACGAAGCCGGCAAAATCTGGAGCGCCGAAGTCAAGATCGCCAGCCTCGGCAACAAACCCGAATACAAATACAACGCGATCTGGGTCAAGGCCGTCATTCTCGGCGGCGATGTCTCCGTTCCCGTCTGGACCCCGATCCGTCCGGTCTGGCACAATACCGAGGTGAAAAAATGAAGTGTCTGTTTTTAAGCATCGCCCTCATAGGGGCGCTTTTTGCCGGCGGCGCTCCCATCATCGACGGGAAGCTCGACGATCCGGAGTGGAGCAAGGTTCCGGTTCAGCGTGATTTTTCGCTTCTCGAATGCCGCAATCCCGGCGGCCGGAAACCGACCGCCCCCACCGAATTCCGGCTCTTCGCCGACGCTGATGCGGTTTACCTCGGAATCCGGTGCTTCGAACCCGAAATGGATCAGCTCCGGGCTTCCGTGCCCGACGGTGATCCCAACCCATGGCGCGACGACGTAGTGGAAATTTTCCTCTCTCCGGAAAATTCACCGGCCAACTACTATCAGTTCGTCGTCGGTGCCGGTGGCGCGCGCTGGCAAATGTACTTTGAAGAAAAAGGCGTGACCAAACCCGATCCCTACGCTCCGATGTGGCGGGCCGCAATCTTCCAAGGCAAAGATTTCTGGTCGGTCGAAATCGCCCTGCCCTACCGTGCCTTCTACATGACCCGCGCCAAATTCCGGCAGAACGAGTGGCTGGTCAACGTCGTGCGCAACCGCCGTCATGCCGAACTCTCAAGCTGGAGCCGTCAAGTCAACGGCTTCCATGAATCCGAACTCTTCCGGAAGCTCGGCGGCTTTGCCGTCGACTGGCCCGATTGCGCCATCCTCAATGCCGAAGCGAGAATGACCGCGGAAGGCCGCGGGGATATCATGGTGACGCTGCTCGCCGACCGCGCCGGGAAATACGAATTGAACGGGTGGGTCTTCGAACTCGCCGCCGGCAAAAACACCGTGGTCCTGAACGATCAGAAGTTTGATCTTCCAGGCCGCAATAAAGTCGCCTTTACCTTGAAGCGCGACAGCCAAACGGTGGCCGAACGCACTTATCCAGTGATGGCGACTTATATGCCGCTGACCGTGACGTTCGCCACGCCCGGCTATGCCGACTGTTTTTATCCCGGCCAGAAGTCGGACCGGCTTCAGGGCAGTGTAAAGGCCGCGTTGCCGGTGACCGTGACCGTCGACGGACACAGCGAACCGGTTGCCGCCGACGGCCGCTTCGACATCGATATTTCCACCGTGAAAAGCAACGATTTCGAGGTGGTCTTCACCGCCGGAGAACACAAACTCGTCCGCCGCATCCGCCGTCTCGCCCCGACCGGCAAGCGGATGGTCTGGCTGGACAATGGCCGGATCGTCGTGGACGGCAAGCCATTGTTCACCCTGCTCTGGTACGGCAACGTCACCTGGCGCTGCGGCAGGGAGTGCGTCGAAAAATATCCCCGGCTCGGCGTCAAGCATCCGGTGAACTTTTACGGTCAGGTCAACGTTTTTCCCGACAAAAAAACCGAAGCGGCGGAAGCCACCCGCGACATCATGCCGAGCCCGGCGGTCTTCGCCAGGCTTAAGGCGGAAATCGAGCGGAACCGGGACCGGGAATTCAATTTCTACTACCTCTGCGACGAGCCGGAATGCCGGGGGATTTCGCCGGTTTACCTCAAACATCTTTACGATTTCATCAAAAAACTTGATCCGTATCACCCGGTGGCGATCATCTCCCGCGCGCCGGTTCAATATCTTGACGCCTGCGACATCATCAGTCCCCATCCCTACCTCTCGCCGGTTCGGGTCACGCCGGAAAAACGCGTGCTCCGGGTGCCGCTCACCACGGTCGACGCCATGTGCCGCGGCGTGGAGGAGGCCAATCGCCCCGATAAGGTATTGATGCTGACGCCCCAGTTTTTCAGCTACGGCTTCAACACCACCAACGCCGATTATCCGACCTTCGACGAAACCAACGCCTCGGCCTGGGACATGGTCGCCCACGGCGGCCGGGGCTTGTGGCCCTATTGCTACGATGGTCACTTTGCCAATCCGGGACTCAGCCTGGCGGCGGACTGGCTCTTCACCTCATTCGATCGGCTCAATGATGTGCTGCTGGAACCGGGCAAGCCGCTCGGCACCGGCAATCCCAACGTTCCCGGACGAATCACGCCCGCCATGCTGCTGCTGGTCAACATCACGCCGGAATCCCAGGCGGTCGATTTTCCGGCCGAAGGCGATTATTACCGCTTCCGCGATGACGGCATGGTGAAGGCGGAAAATGGCCGGATCGCCCGAATCCTGGCGCCCTATGAGGTCATGGTTCTGACCCGGAAGAAACTCGACGCCGGACTCCCTTCATGGACCGAAGTCCGCCGACAACTGGCCGAAGCGGAAGCGGCGCGGCGCAATCGCGGCAATATCCTTTTCGGTCGCGGACGCGAGATCGAATTGAGTTTTCCGCAAAGCAAGCCCTATAATCTTTTTAACGCTATGTCCGGACAGGAGCAGCTGTTCGACGGCGTGCTCGATGCCCCCGGCTGGATGCCGCGCCAGGCGGCGGATGCAGGCTATTATGAACTCGCGTTCCCGAAATTCAAACCGGAATTCAGCAAGGCGCGGCTCTACGGCGTGGAATTGAGCAAAGTACGGTTCAAGATTTTCAAGCGCGGCGAATGGCTGGAGCCGGAAGCGCAACGCATGATCGGGAAATACCATGTGGAGCTCGATTTCGGTCAAAAGCTTTCCGCCATTAAAATCCGGCTGGAATTTCCCGGCGTGACCGGTACAGCGTTGCCCGATCTCTGCGAAATCGAGCTGTTGCAATAATAAGCTCCGATTCCGGGCGGCGGAAGCCGCCCGGAATCGTTATCGGATCAAAGCGAAGCGCTGTGCAGCGCATCCATTTTCTTGCTCAGAGGGACCGCCCCGGCAGCAGTAATCTCGTAACCGGTCTCGATCCGGCAGCCATGCCAGACAGGATGGCCGAAGAAGCTCACATCCACGCATACGGTCATGCCCGGCGCCAATACATCGCGGCTGTTGGGCCCGAAAAACGGCGCTTCCGCCTCATGAATGCCGATGGTATGCGCAAAGGGACAGATCAGGTATTTTTCGAGATCGTGCTGCCGCATGAAACGGCGCGCAGGAGCATCGATTTCGCACCCCGCCAGACCCGGCTTGAGCATGGCCTTGGTAAGCCGGAACGCCTCACGCAAGATGTTCAGGCATTCGCGCTGCGAAGCGGTGTATTCGCCCGAAACCGGCAGGTAATCGCCCATGGCGCTGGAGTACCCGTTGACTTTCGGCGAAAGCCCGATCATCACCGTTTCCCCCGCAACCAGTTTTTTGTCGCTCGCAGTCGGCACCACGGCGTCGGCGCGTTCGCCGGAACCGACGATCGCGGTAAAGCCGAAACCGCTGGCGCCGCGGCTGCGGGCGGCATATTCGCCGGCGGCGGCGACCGCAATTTCAGGGACTCCGGGGACAATGGCCGCTTTCATCGCGTCGTAGGAAAAATCGGCCAGCGCGAATGCGGCGCGGATTTTTTCGCGTTCGAAGTCGGATTTGTGATAGCGCAGATTCAGATAGGCTCCGGTAATATCGACCATTTCGACGCCGGAGAAACCTTCGGCAATCGCATGATAACAGCCGTAAGGCATCCGGTCGGCGCCAACCATGCCGATGCGCCTGATCGCACCGAGCGACTGCCGGAGCTCCGCGAAAAGCTGGGGGAAACCGATGATCGTCGAAGCCGGATATTCTTCGTCCGGCACCATGAAGGGCTTGAAATTGCGGGTGATTTTGACCGCGCTCGATTGGCGCGCAAACGGTTCGCTTTCGGGACCGCCAAGCAGCATGGCTTCGCCGGCGCGCGGCACCAGCACGGCGCCGGATTCGAACTGCGGACACCAGCCGGTCAGGTACCAGCCGTTGCCGATGTTGAATTCGTCGTAGTAGACCAAAGCGAGATCGAGGTTGTTCGATGCGAGAATTTCCCGCACCGCGGCAAGCCGCGAACGGCTTTCCTGTTCCGGTAAGTAGGCCATAATGATTCCTGTGATGGTTGTCCGGCGACCGCATTCCGATCGCCGGATGATGAATTATTCCATGATCCCGCTGCTGCGGATGATGGCAATGACATTTTCGCCGAGACCGAGGCTATCGCGAGGGCGAAGGCTCGCGGCGCAATTTTCCTACAGCATGTCCAACTTGATTTTTGCTCCGCCGGTTTCACTGTCGGACTGGGTGCTTTCCCAGTAAAACGAGTTCAGAAACGACGCCAGATAACACCAGCGCCGCAGCGCATCGCCAGCTTTGATGCCGGGAATGATTTTCGCGATTTCCCTTACGGCGGCCGGAATCTTTTCCGGAGTCCGGTTCAGTACACCGAACTCAAGGTAGGATTCCGCCAACGCGGTTCCGCCCAGACGTGACGCCATGACATTTTCCGCGAAATCGCGGAGCGAATCCAGCGGATGATCGGCAAAATACTGCAAGGCCAGGTAATTGAATTCCGTATTGGCGTGAAACGGCGAACATTCGCCGAAAATCGACACCCCCTGAATCCCGGATTCAAAACTCAGCCGGCACTGCTTGCGGATTCCTTCGACCGCCAGCGTATGCCGTCCGCCGTCCCATTGCGTGCCGTGATGGTAGCGCATGACATGGCGGAATTTCCGCAACGCTTCCGGCAGCCGGTCGCCATCCTGCCACTGGTCCGGCCCCAGATGGCGGTCACTCCATTGCCAGAAGGTCTTTTCCGGCATTTTCAGCATAGCCTGAGTCGCTGGCGAAGCGAGATTGCCGAATACTTTGTTGTTCAGAAAGTGCGTGTAGGTTTCACAAATCACCCAGGCGTCCGGGGAGCGGCTCCAGACCACCTCGGCGGCCGCCGGGTAGATGTCGGCCATGTCGCTGAAGGAAAAACCCGCGATACGGCCCTCGCCGCCCTGCATCTCCGCCCGCCGGGTCTGACACGCTTCGCACACGCAGACCATGGAGTCCCCGGTTTCCATCTGGATGCCGCCCAGCTCCGGAATGGCCTGAAACACATAATCCAGCGAATCCAGCACGAAATTGCGCAGCTTCCGGCTGGACGGACACCCGGCGGCCTGCCGTTTGCAGCCGTAAGGATGATAAAACTCGATGTATTGTTCCGTCGCATCAAGCGACCGTCCGATGCAGTCGGGGTTGTTGGCCAGAAAGCGGTCGAGGGACAGGAACGAATCGCCCTCGTAATAAATCCCGCCGTAGGAATAGAGTCCGGCGATCAGATAAACTCTCACGCCTTTTTCTCGGGCGTAAGCGCAGACCTTCCGGGCGCTTTCCATGCCGCCATGACTGTCGCGCAACAGCCCGACGACGCCGACGCCGTCAATGCCGTTGGCAGCGCACCAGTCGACCATCCGGGTGAAATCCTTGACGAACTCGCCGGATTTTTTGGTATAATAGTTGGCGACGCCGCAATTCTGGGTCCCGATGGTGTTCAAACACCAATTGGTGGAGTGATCCCAGTTCCAGAATAACTTATAGGCGAGTTTCTCCGGCCGGGCGGCCGCCGCCGCGGAATTCGGTGCGGCAGCAAGTTGTGTTTTTTTCATAATCAGTCCTTAAATTCAATCAGGGTTTGAAAACCTGAAATCCGTAAGTCAATCCGGCTTCCGCATGCCACGGCTGATCCGAGGCGAACTCCCCGGAGAGCGGTCCGATGATGGCGCGCATTTTCAAGCCTTCCGGCAACCGGATGCGCTTTTCACCGCCGGTGGCCGCATGGAGGAACACCAGATCGTTCCCGATCCACAGCGGATCGGCGACGCTTTCGGTATAGCGGAACACGCCCGCCCTGGCCACGAGTCCGGCCAGAAATTCCTTCGGCAAATCCGGCAGGGTCGAGAAAATATGGGTTGCCCCGCCGGGAGACTTCTTCATCACCACCACCGGCTTGCCCGCCTCATTGCGTCCGAGCACTTCATCGTAGCCGCTTTCCACATAGAAATGCGGCGCGCCGATGAAGCTGCTGGCGTATTTGCCGGCCGGCGTCACCAGAGTCTCCTCGATTTTGTCGGAATTCATGGCGCATTTCAGGCCCAGGAAATCGCCGCAGTATTCGGCTTTCGGACCACGGTCCGGATAGCAGGAACCCGCGCTGTAAAGCCACAGCACCGTAGCTTTCTCCCGGTCGAAGCGCGCCATGAGCTGCTCGCGCCGTTCCCGGGAAAGCACCAGCGCCGGAAGCATGATGTAAAACTTGTTCGGCGGCGCCAGGTCTTTTTCCACCAGGTCCGCGATGACCAGACTCCGGAACGGCACGCCCAGATAGTTCAAACGCCGGTACACTCCGGCCACTGCGGGCGGGAAAATGCCGTCATTGCCGTCAATCGAATAATAGATGCTGTCGACATCATGCGCAACGGCGACTTCCGCCGGAGTGAAATTCTGAACTTCCGGCAACGCCTGATACGCTTTGAGCTGTTCGGCAAACACCGCCTGGAGCGCGGGTTCGTAGAGACTTCCCTTTATGTGGTCCATCCAATAATGGGCAATACCCGAAGCGGCCATCATGCCGAATTCGCGGTTGATCTGCCCGACCGACTCCAGCGCGGTGGCGGCGCCGCCGGCATAGGCGTTCATCCCCGGACCTTCGTCGGGACCATAGGCGGTGCGTTCATCGTTTTCGATGAAAACCGTTTTGCCGCGCAGTGAGAACGTGGAAAAGGTCTGCATCACGCAGTTGGGCATACCCGGCTTGCGATAAGTATAGCGCGACGGCGCCCGGAAGAAATCCACATCCGGCGACTTGGCGCATTCCAGGAAACCGTTGTGTCCGGTAATCAGCTGACTGCGGCCGGGATTGTCGGACAATTCGACCATGTATCCGTAGTAAGCCCCGACCAGCCATTTGCGGTCGGTGAGCGCCTTGATCCGGCTGCCGAAGTGATTGATCGCCTCCGCGAGCGCCTGATTGCGGAAGAGACACCAGTCCATGATCTGCATGTTGGCTTCAGGATTGAAGAGCGAGCCGACCGCGCCGTTACGGCGTATTTTATGGTCCGGCATTTCAGCCTTGTCAATGGTCAGGCCCGGCATATTCCAGGCCTTGGCCAGCGCTTCGTCGGTGCCGTATTTGCGGCGCAGCAGCGCCCGGAACGCCACCAGATCGGACGGACTGTAGCCGGGCTGCGCCGGTTTGCCATGAAAATCCTGTCCGGCGGTGGCGCCGCCCCAGAACCACTCGTTGCCGCGGCTGTCGCCGATATTCGCGCCCCAGATACGGTCGGCGTAGGGACTGTTTTTGACATGGTCGATCAGGGCTTTCAACGGCGCTTCGGCGGCGGTCAGCCAATTTTTCGATCCCAGGGCCTGAACATCGTCGTAAGCATTGCGCCTGGTCTTTTCAAAATATGCCGAGGTATCGTCGGGATGGGCCTCCAGCCACCAGTTCGGCATATAGAAACGGATATCAAGCATGAAGATCGCGTTCGGAGCGACGGTCAGCAACGCTTCGACATTGCGATCCAGTTCGGTAAAATCATATTTGCCTTCGCCAAGCCAGAATTCCTCAAATGGCGCGTTGACCAGAAACCCATTGAAACCCGCCGCCAGAGCCGGCGCCATGCGCTCCCATTCACTGGTATGATAAAAAGTCGGATCGTACTGCTTGCCGTTGAACTGGAGTTTGGTGCGTTTGCCGACCTCGACGAATTCCGCTCTCTGCAAGCCGGGATGCGTAAGCGTCCGCGCCGCCAGTTCCGCGATCGGCCGATTGCCGGCAACCGCCCAGAAATCATCATCCAGATAAACCTTGCAGGATTCCGCCACCGGCAGCAGCTTGGGATATTTCACCGTGACGGTGCCGTCGGCGTTTTTGACCATGGCGGCCGGCAGGGTAAATAAGCTGCTTTTTCCGGAAGCTCCGCGACGCTCAAACCTCAGGGTGCGGAACGATGAAATCACCGGGTTTTCCAATTTGGCGGTAAATTCGCCGTTTTCAGCTTTGAGCAGGGTAAAAGTGCCACGCGGACCGACGTAAGCAAACGCCACATCGGCCATCCACGGCGCGGTGGTCGCCGGCGGACCGAGTTCCACCGCATGAGCTTCGAATTTTTCCGGCAGATTCTTATCGTCGCCGGTTTCCTTGCAAAGCCAGCTCGAATCGGTAGAAATCCATAACGCATCCTTGGCGGTTTTGATATAGATATCCGCGCAAAGCCCGGCTGCCTGATCGAGGTTGTAAACCCGGACGGCGATCTGGTTGCGACCTTTCTTCAACTGCTTGGCAATATCGAACCGGAACGCCTTGCGATAAGGCCAGGTCTGCGGCCCGGTTTTCACGCCGTTGACATAGGTATCCGAAACATCATCCGCCATGATCGCCATCTGGGCGTACTCCGGCACTTCGTCCAGATCAAAATCCCTGGCAAACCAGACCTGCGAATAATTGGGGCCTTCCGTAAGGCGCGACCATATCCATTGACCGCGCCAGAACAGCTCCGGCGTATAGCGGGTGCGTTCGCTCAGCGCGGTCAACTGCGGCCAGCCGCCGTTGCCGTCCACGGTGACTTTCGCCTGAATCAGCAGTTCCGGAGCGGTGAATTCACATTTTTCCCGACCGGGTTCAAGCCGGACCCGGCTGTCGGGAATTTCTTTCATCAGGTGATCGTAAAAATTCAAGGTGACGCCGGGACAGGAGCCGTCGCGCCAGGTCAGGGCGTATTGACCGAGCGGCCGCAGCTTGGGAATCGCCGCGGCTTGTCCGGACAGCAATTTGTCCGCCCCTGCGATCAGGTTTGCTTCACGCTTGAACTCCGGATTGCGATAACCGATGACCTGATCGAGTTCTTTATACTCCCGGAAACGCAGTTCCCAGCCGGTCACGATGCCTTTCGGGTTCCAAAGCGCCGATTTTGCGGGCATGAAAATGAACCGGCGGTACTGGCCGTCGGGAATCATCGTTTGCGATGACAACAGGATGGAAACCTCTTTGCCATTGACATCCTCGCGCACGACAAATTCCAGCGAGCCCGGAGTCGTGGATTTGAAATCGCACTCAAATTGCCCCGCTTCGGCTGCCGGAATGGCCAGATTGGCCTGATAGATGCCCGAATAATAGTGCCGGACATCCTTATAGAGAAAATAGCAATTGGTGAACTCTTCAACGCCATTGCCGGAGGCAAGAATTTTGCCGAAGCCGAAGGGGGTGATCTTCTGTTTTTCGGCAAGAAGCGCGGCCGCTTCCGCGGCTTTCCGTTTCGCCAGCTCTTCCGGCGAAACCTTTTTCAGGCTCCACTTCCTGATCACCACCGGTTCGGCCGAATCCGTACGCACCGCAAGCTTGACAAACGCCGTGCCTTTCCACCACTGTCCCGGCTGCGCACCATACTGCGGCGCCGGTTCGATCAACCGCTGGAACTCTCCGGTCACCGGCAAATTCACACTCCAGCCCAGATGTCCGCCATCCTGGTGCAGGCGCACCAGAGAACCTTGCGCATGATCACGAAACAGTCCCTGACTCATCTCCACCAGGAAAGCATTGCCTTGCGGCGTAATTTTCTTCACATAGTATTCATGTTGAAAATTCGGCAGATCGCTGAAATCCTTTTTCGCGTCAAAGACAACGATATTGCCCTGCTTGAGGTCCCATTTCGACGCGTCCGCCACTGTGAACGACGTGTCGCCGCGTTTCACCGGCGCGCCCAACGCGGTTTCCGTGGCCGGAACCGCATTGACATTGTAAGCCCCTACCCTTTGCTTCCGGGCATCATATTGAAACAAGTAAAGCTCCAGAGTCCCGGATTTGCCCGCGATCGAAGCAGTGAAATCCCACGGTTTTCCGGGATCGACCGGCAAATAATCGCCCACTTCCTTCAGCGCGTCGGACTTTTCGACGCGGATATCCGCGCCGGAAACGATTCCTGAAGAAACCAATGCGCCCAGCAGCAACAGAATACTTTTTCTCATCATTGCTTTCCTAATGTAATCCGGATGATCTTATTTCCGCTTAAGATTGTCGATATAATACCACATGATCTCAAAATTGTCAGTAACACCGCTCGGGCGGACGGCACTGGCAACCTGGCCGCCGAGGCACAAAGCATTGGCAGTATTCGGATGATTCGGCGTAGTGCCGTTCATGTCGATCTGAATGCTGTTGTCGGGACGGTCAAGACCGACGATGTAGCGGGTGAACTCATTGAGCGGACTCCCGGTCAAAGTGTCATAACCATGGTATGAACCGAATTTGTTGTCAAACATAAAAACCCAGTAACTGGTTGCGCGGGTTACCTGGACACTGGCGTTGGCGGAGTCGCTGGGACAGACGAAATAACGATCGACCTGATCGAGATAACCTTGCGCCAAATCATCCTGCACACCCATATATCCGCCCCCGATGAGCGCGGAACACATATTACAATGCGGAGCCATATAAGAATAAAGCTGTCCGCCGGACGCAGAGCCGCCGCACGCTGCACAATGAAGGCTGCCCGGCATCATGCTCTGGTTGTCACCCGCATACATGAGTACTGCGACACCGACCTGTTTAAGCTTGGAAATGCAATTGGCGTTGCGGGCGCGTTCGCGCGCCGCCGACAATGCCGGCAGCAGCATTGCAGCGAGGATGGCGATGATCGCGATCACCACCAGGAGTTCTATGAGCGTAAAAGTACGGGAAGCGGAAACGACAGCCTTTTTCATTTTCTCAGATCCCTTTCGGTTTAGTTGCAATCGGTTCAAAGTTATGGAAGTACATTCCTGATTCCGGAAAAGAGATTAGAACACTTCCTACTTATTGGATTAAGCCAATTTCAAAACGATCGGCTTGAACCGGTTAACAACTCGTTTTCTTGTGCGTCAAATCCATTTTGACGCGTCCGGCACGGTATTCCCTATAAAAGCCAGCGAAATCCTGATTTTTGCGTGAGCGCCTCCATTCCCGACATTGCGGCAGGTGCTAATGTTTCCGCTGTAAATCATACCTGGCGATTATATTGCTGAAAACCGGGCATTCAGCCCGATGATTCGAAAATCCCGAATCATCGGACCGCTTGCCTGCAATCATTTTTGCAGCTTATCGACTGTATAAAGCATGATGGTGACGTTGTCCGTGACTCCCGCCGGACGCACCACGGATGCGACCTGCCCGCCAAGGCAGAGCGCATTGGCCGAATTCGGATGATTCGGAGTCGTCCCATTCATATCAATCAGGATGCTGTTGTCAGGACGGTCGGTGCCGATGATATAGCGCGGAATATCGCTTTTGTTTGCGGCGAAAGAGGTATAGCTATGTCCGTTCATCGCATTGGTATCAAAATAAAACTTAAAGTAACTGATCTGTTGCAATGCCGGCTTGGCGTTGGCGGTATCGCTGGGGCAAGTGAAATAACGCTTGATCACCTCGGCCCATTCGGTGCCGCCGTAATTACCCAACATTTCTCCGAAATAACCGCCATCATAGCAGCCGCAGGCCAGATCGGGACCGCTGTTCTTATAGGAATAATTGCCGCTTATGAGCGCGCCCTTGCAGCTTGTACAGTGAATGGAACCCGGCAACATGCTCTGATTGTCACCCGAGTACATGAATGCCGCGGTGCCGACCTGTTTTAGCTTGGAAATGCAGTTGGCGCTGCGCGCCCGTTCGCGGGCTGCGCTCAGCGCGGGCAGCAGCATTGCGGCGAGGATGGCGATGATCGCGATTACCACCAGGAGTTCTATGAGCGTGAAAGCACGGGGAGCGGAAACGGCGGTTTTGTTCATTTTCTCAGGTCCCTTTCGGTTTGGTTGCAATGGATTCAAAGTTGTGGAGATATATTTCTGATTCCGGAAAGAAATTA
>JAVBVS010000028.1:0-4853 GCA_036677805.1 Victivallaceae bacterium
GGCCCTGCTCCTCCGGAGCTGTTGGTCGGGCCGAATTTGCTCCGGCGCAGTCACGGGCAACGTTTGAGTCTGTAATCAATCAGAACCAAATGTGCGCATAATTCCGGACACTACCACATATATGAGCTGATCAAGCTTTGCGTCCGGGTGGCAAGTCGGTGCAAGCCGGTATGAAAAAGCCCCCGGCACGGGCCGGAGGCTTTTGAAAACTTGATTTTGATCTTGTGCCGAATACTTATTCCCATTCGATCGTCGCGGGAGCCTTGGGGCTCAGGTCGTAAAGCACCCGACAAACGCCGGGAACTTCTGCGAGAACGCGGTCGGTGATTTTCTTAAGCACGGTCCAGTCGATTTCGGGAATCGTCGCGCTCATCGCGTCCACGGTGTTGACCGCGCGGATGATGACCGGCCAGTCGAACACCCGTTTGCCGTCGCGCACGCCCGTCGAACGGTAATCCGGTACCACCGTGAAGAACTGCCAGATCTTTTGGGTCAAACCGGCACGATCGAATTCTTCGCGAAGGATCGCATCCGATTCGCGGAGCGCACTTAGCCGGTCATGGGTGATCATGCCGGTGCAGCGCACACCGAGACCCGGCCCCGGAAACGGCTGCCGGTAAACCATGGAATCAGGCAGGCCCAGCGCGGAACCGACGACCCGGACTTCATCTTTGAATAGAAGTTTCACCGGTTCAATCAGTTCAAAATGCAGATCGTCGGGTAGACCGCCGACATTGTGGTGTGCTTTCACGCCATTGCTCTCGATAATGTCGGGATAAATCGTTCCCTGCGCAAGAAAATCAATTCCCTGCACCTTGCGGGCTTCTTCTTCAAAGACCCGGATGAATTCCGCGCCGATAATCTTGCGTTTGGCTTCGGGATCGGCGACACCGGCGAGTTTGCCCAGGAACCGGTCGATGGCGTCGACATAAATCAGATTGGCGTCGAGCTGGTGACGAAAGATTTCGATGACCTGTTCGCTTTCCCCCTTGCGCATCAGACCGTGGTTGACATGGACGCAGACGAGCTGTTTACCGATCGCCTTAATGAGTAAAGCGGCTACCACGGAGCTGTCCACGCCACCGGAAAGGGCGAGCAACACTTTGCGGTTGCCGACCTGTTGCCTGACGGTGGCGATCTGTTCCGCAATGAATTGGTCCGCGAGCGCCTTGGTGGTGATGCGAAGTATATTTTCGGGACGTTTGTTCAAACTCATTTTTTCTGCTTTCTTCCAGTTTCTCGTTCAAAAGTTATCGATACGGATTGGCGCGGCCAGTGTCCGGAGCCCAGTCCATTGTTACACCATTTTCATACTGCATATCCCGACGATGGAATGCTATTCCTTGCGATACCACTTCCCTTCCTTGTCTTGGAGCCAATGGCCTTTTTTGCTGATTTCGGCAATTTTTATGGCCCGCTGCTGCCCAACCTTGTCGACGGAAGCCTTGGCGCTCTTGGCGATTTCACTGTAAACGGCTCTGCGGTCGGTGTTTTCTTCCTTGGCAATCTTATTGGCGGCCTCATCCTCGGCTTTCGTTTCCAGGTAACCCCTGTTGTTTTCGCCCAGCACGCCCTTGTCCTTGTAATCGTTGATCTTGACCAGGCGCTGTTTCATGCGTTCTTTGATCTGATCATCGGAGTCCGCAGCGAAAACCGCGACGCCGAAGCTGAAAAACAGACACAATACCAGTAAAATCTTCTTCAACATTTTATTTTCTCCTCAGCCACATTTTATTGCTCATCCAGATCGCCGAAAAAGTCGTCCAGCTGCTTATTGATATTGACATTGATGTCGATCGTCAAATGCATCGGCTTCACTTCGATGGGAGCGATTTCCACTTTGTTTTCCGTTTTAATGCACCCGGCCAGCGCCGCCGCGGCGGCCAGCACCGGGATCAACCATATTTTTTTCATTTCTTACCTCCTGTAAGTTGTTGTATTTTGGAATTGAACCGTAATAATTGATTCAACGGCACACTGGTATTCAAATCCAGCCTGATGCCCTGAAAATTCGCCTGTACGCCCTCCGCCCGGGCCAGTCCGCCGCTCTCGGCGTCATAGGTAAACGGCAGTTTATCGACCGGACGCCCACTGAACTGCGAGGCCAAAATCAGCTTGTCGCCTTCGCTCCTCAGATCGACCTTGAACCAGTCGTAATTGAAATTCTTCAGCGCTTCGGACGCCAGATCCAGCTGGTTGTACTGCGCGCTCCCCTGCGGTATGGAATCCAGCATGACGTCCAGGTCTTTGAACTTGATATTCCTGGTTTCACCGGGGGCCGAGTAGAGGAATCCGGGACGCAGGTGGATGCCGTCGCGGCCCACCGTCAGCGGCAGCCGCCCGTAAATGGTGCCGTCGCCCTCGGCTGTGGCCAGCCCCGTCTGGTTGATGACCCGGGAAATATTCAAACCGTCGAAATAGATTGTAGCGTCGACATTGCGGTCGCCCGGAGCCAGGCGCAGTGAATAGGTGAACACACTGCCGCCGCACCAGCCGACGCTGAAGCTCTCCAGCAGAAACGCCATGTTGCGTTCCAGCAGAAACCTGGCCTCGATATTCTCGAACACGAAGTTTTGGAACTTCAGTTCTTTGCAGCCAAACCACTGCAGCGTATCGGTGTTCAGGTTCGGAAAATCCGGAAACGCGATCCTAAAATCCAATCCGGACGCCGTCAGCTCCCCATCGCCGCCGGCCAGCCGTCCGTCCCTGAGGTAAGCTACGCAACCGCCCGTCTGCCCGTGAGCCGTCCAATGATAATTCGCATCAGCTCCCAGTTCGCCGCTGAACGTCATGCTCTTCAAAGCGGAGGACAGTTTGCCCAGCTCCATCGGCACGCTCTTGTCTTTGGCGGCGATATTCAACCGGATGTCCACCTCCAGTTCCGGCCTCCACGAAACAGTACAGATGTTCCGGCAATCCAGCGGCAGCATGCTTTGCAGAATTTGACCGTCCAGCACCAGCGTTTCATCCGTGCGTTTGATCTCATACTTCACCCGGTCGAGCTTATAATTCCCCAATGCCGCCCCGGCCAGATCAATGCTTCCCGTTGCAGCATGATCGAGCGGCAGGACCACGTCCAGCGTCCCGGTCGCCGCCTTGAATTCCGGCACGCTGACGCCACCGGTATGCAGTTTGACGACGCCGGTCGGTCGGCCATCCTGAAAACCAATGTCGCCACTTAACAGCGGAGCCGCAATCCTGACCGTCCGCCCCGCCGCCCTCAGGCTCAAATCCGGCGTGACCGCCACCTGATTCCGGGAGCTTACGACGCCTTTGCCAATGTGGCCCTCGCTGCTTACGACGATTTTCTCAAATGCCATATTGACCAGATTCTCCCAGCCGGTCTCGGTAACCGCCAAACGGTAATTCCAGTTGCCTGCGTGCTCCTTCAAGTTCCACCGGAAATCGAACTCATGGTTCAGCGGCAGGTCGCGGGTGATCCACAGCTGTTTCTTCAAACTGCCGCCGATTTTTCCGCCGAGCGTCACCTCATCCCCATTCCGCACGATTTGCCCCCCGCTTTCGGTCAATTCGAACAGCACCGGCCGCGCCAGCCGGATTCCATCCATGCTCCATTCGAAACGATCCCTGCCCGTCTGAAGCAGCGCAACAACAAACTGCTTGCCCTCGGGGACACCGACCGCGAACCCGGCCGTTCCCACGCTCAGACGGTCAAACGACAGCCTGGCCTTAAGGTCGCGCAATTCGCCGACGTTGTCAATCCGTCCGGTCGCCTTGCCCTGGAACGAAGCATTGCCGAACAGCCTTTTCAGCTGCATTTCCGGCATGAAAGCGGTATAATTGGCCAACCGCAGCGACGACTTGAGGTTAAACTCAAATTCACCGCTGTCGCGATCCAGCGTGCCGTTCATGTCGAATTTATCCCCGGAATACTGGAGCGAGCCCCGGACATACCACGGCTCATTGATTTCCGGCATATTCAAGTTCAGCGACACCGGCACCGTATAGAGCGCCTCATTGTACCGGATCCGAAATTCGCAATCCTTCAGGATCACCCGCTGCAAATAGACCAGCCCCGCTTTCTTTTCCTCAATGTTCGCCGGCTGACCCGTTTCCGGCTGATCGTCGGCAAGGTTCGGATAAAGCCCAGGAATCGACCATTGCCCGTTTTCCTGCACGACATTGACCCGCAACCCGGTAATCACCAGACTTTTGATTTTGATCCGTCTCCGGAACGGATAAAACGGCAGCGAATAATGGACCCGGATCGAATCAACCGAAATCGCACGCTTCCCCCCGATGCGGATTTTGGCATTGCGCAGTTCCGCCCGGGTCAATCCCAATGAGGTTACATTCGCCTCGAGCCCGGCGATTCCGGCGGACTCCGCCAGCGCCGGCAACAGCTTGCCGCTCAACCACGCCGGCAAACTCTGCAACAGCAGGACCGCCGCCACCGTAACCGCGACAATCGCGATCCGTCCGAGGCAGCCGCGGTTCAACCATCTTTTCTTTTTCTCATTCATTCGCAAGGGGCCTTATGTAAAAAAATATCCGCCAGACCGCAAACCAGAACACCAGAAACGCCAGGCAGATGAAAAACACCGGCCAGCCTCCCATCCGAATCACCAGCGGCACCGCCAGTGAGGTCCAGATGCCGCCGCCCATGAACGGTTCGTGAAACAATTGCTTATAGCCGAAAGCCGATGCCGCACAGGTTTTGTTGTCCGGGTCGACCGTGCGCAACAGCAGCAATCCGGTCGCCGTCACCCTGGGGTTCGGTAGTGTCCGGAATTATGCGCACATTTGGTTCTGATTGATTACAGACTCAAACGTTGCCCGTGACTGCGCCGGAGCAAATTCGGCCCGACCAACAGCTCCGGAGGAGCAGGGCC
>JAVBVS010000029.1:0-222090 GCA_036677805.1 Victivallaceae bacterium
GGAGACATTTTGAACTTCACCGTCCCAGCTGCGCTTGAGGTAGATTCCATCCAGAAAGAGATACGGATACTCGCCCCGGATCGGCTGCATCCGCCAATCTTCGATCTTGCCGTAATGTCAACCGCTGCCAATAATTATTGCGCAAGAAAATCCTGCAGAAATCGGATATAATCCATGTCGCGTTTGGCGGCAATCACCCCATCGCCGCTGCACGGGTATTCAATTGCAATAATTCCATCAGGTAATTCATTGGCAAGACCTTTCATAACCTGACAGGTATCAATATGACCATCTTCAAGATGGGTCGCCAGATTATACTTGAAATCTGGAGTACGCATCAAATTTTTAAGGTGCGCATAGTAGATACGACCATTGAGGAGCTTAAAACACTCGTCAATGCCAACCCCATTGTGATTAATAAAAATATTGCCATGATCATAATTGATACCACAGCGATCAGCATCCGCCATGTCAAGTAATTTGGCACAGGCTTGAGGAAGGTCGTGCAAATAGCAGTTGTGACTTTCCAGAGCAATACGCATATTGCGTTTGGCAAGTTCCGGATTCAGCCGGCGTAAACCGACAGCGGCACGCTCATAATGTACTTCAGTAGCACAAGCACTGCCGTTTTTTTCGTAATCAGTATATTCCGCACCAGGGGCAATCAGATTGCCGGTGAAAAAATTAATGATTTTCGTCCCGCAGGCAGCCTGGGCCCAGTCTAAAAACTTAATGAAGTTTTGTTCGTCCGTCTTGATGCGTTCCGGTTCATCAACCATATAGTTAAGCGGGTAGCCGAAAATGATTTCAAAATCGCTATAGCGTTGTTTTAGATCCGCAATTTTATTTAAATAACCTTGTTCATCGGTTTCATAAGCACTGAATCGGCGTAATTCAACGCCTGAGCATCCATTGCTGGCCGCAATCTTGAAAAGCGTTTCAAGTTTACCCAAACCTTCATAGTAATTAACGTGTAATAAGGTTTTCATTTTACAGATATCCTTCTGCTTAAATTTCAATTTCGGGAGTGATAAAATTACACTATTTCAGTTCTTTTACTAATAATATCATCAAAAGGAGTATTAATCAAGCAATTGATCGCTTCAATAAAACTATTGAAACTGGTAGTTTGGCGAATCGCTGTTTTTTCGGGGGCGTTATCGCTTGCCCGCACCTCCTGTACGAGAGCATACGGGGCATGGAATTCCCAATAACGAAATCGCTCACGGTTACTGAAATACGTTTCCATGGCGTTTTGGGCTTGTTTTCGTAAAAGCTGACAGGCTCCCGCCGGACTCATATGATTAGCACTGAGTTTACTTTTGGCATATTGTTCAACTGTAATTTCACGATTACAGACATAAAGTGATCGCTGGACTCGCGCGGCGCTTTGTCCTCGGCGTCCCGGTTGATCTTCTGATCATCGACACCTACAGTTCGCTGGTCAAAACCGAAAATCCTGCCACGCCGGATGGCGTCAAACAGTTGTTCAATAAACTGCGCGGAATGGGGATGGCGATTCTGGTCACGATTCACACCAACAGCAAGAGTGAGGTGCGCGGGTTCCAAAGCAAACTGGATATCTTCTATTTCAAACTGCGGCTCTTTCGGGAGAACGCAAGACCGACGACCTGGAAAGTCCGTTTACCATCGAATATGAAGAAATGCACGGCAGCATGGGCGCAAGACAACGAACATAATCAATTATAGGTAACATAATCATGTGAGAAAACAAATTCAAGTAAAAAAATAATAGACAATAGTAACACGCGCCAGCATGGCATCCTGCTGCCAGGTTCCGGATGAAGAAACAGAGAAAAAACGATTCCCGGAAACGAGGCCCACATGGGGTGTGACCGCATGGAAAAGCGAAGGCGGAAGCGTTGCCAATGTCTGTGAAAATCGCCTGAAACGACACCCAAACTCACCCAAATCAGGTTGCCGTTTTTCGCCGTTTTGAGTTTCAAACTGCCGTTTACGGCGCTTTCGATTTTACCGAAAAAATTGTCTAAAGCAGCAATTCTGAGCAAAAAAAATCCGGATTGCAACTTCTTGCAGCCCGGATAAAATCATCATTTGGTACCGAAGGTGGGAATCGAACCCACATGGTGTCGCCACCGCCAGATTTTGAGTCTAGTGCGTCTGCCAATTCCGCCACTTCGGCAACTCATTTTCATAATTTAGCACGGAAAACATTTTTGTCAACCGGGAAAAAGCGTTTTCGGCTGATTTCATGCCTGCAATGTCCCGTCCGGACAGAGGTCGCGCAATACGCAATGCGCGCAATCCGGAGTACGCGCATGGCAGACCTGCCGCCCATGCACAATCAGCAGATGGGAGAAGTTGGTCCAGCGCGCCGCCGCCATCCGGTCGTTCACGAGCCGTTCCAGATTTTCCGGAGTCGCGTTGACCCAATCCTTGCGCAGATGTTTCAGCAGGCGCTGGACGTGAGTGTCGACCGGGAAGCCGGGGATGCCGAACGCATTGCCCAGAATCACATTGGCGCTTTTGCGCCCCACGCCGGGAAGCGTCGTCAAATCCGCCATGTTGTCCGGTACCTCGCCACCAAAATTTTCCGTCAGCAGACGCGACAGCGCCACCAGACTCGCCGCCTTGTTGCGCCACAAGCCAAGGCTGCGGATGATCGTTCCGACATCCGCCGGACCCGCTAAACTCATTGCCGCCGCGTCGGGATAACGCCGGAAAAGCTCCGGCGTCACCGCGTTGACCCGTTCGTCCCGGCACTGCGCCGACAGAATCACCGCCACCAGCAGCTGAAACGGAGTTTCATGCCGCAACGGGCAAATGCAATCGCCGTAAACCGCGAACAACCGGTCGTAAACCGCATCCAGCAGCGCCGCCGCCTTATCGCGCTTCATCGCACAATTCCACAAAACTGCGCAGGATCGCCAATCCCGGCTTCTGGCTTTTTTCGGGGTGAAACTGGGTCGCGGTCAGATTGCCCCGGGCCACCGCCGCGGCAAAAGCCACGCCGTTGTACTCGGTCACGCCGCCAATCCATGACGGGTCGGCCGGCGCCACATAAAACGAGTGGACGAAGTAAAAGAATTCATCCGCTCCGGCCACCGCCGCCAGACCGCGCGGCGCGGGCGTCGTCACATGCATGGAGTTCCATCCCATATGCGGCACCTTGCCCGGCCCGGGCGGAAAGAGTTTGACCGCGCCCGGCACGATGCCCAACCCCGGCACTCCCGGAGCCTCCTCGCTGGAGTCGAACAGCATCTGCATCCCAAGACAAATGCCCAGAAACGGCAAATCCCGCGAAGCGTATCGACGCAGAAAACCGGTCCAGCCGCGGCGGTCGAGATTTTTCATGCCGTCACCGAAATTGCCCACCCCCGGCAGCAATACGCCGGAACAGCCGTCGGCCATCCCCGGCTCAGTCGCCAGGCGTACCGCGCCGCCGACACTTTCCAGCGCCTTGGCGACGCTGGCCAGGTTGCCCATGCCGTAATCGATCAATGCGATCATCGTTTCCCTTTCTCAGTCCCTGTCGAAAATCAAACCGGCCGCGCCGGATTCTTCCATCCCGCGAGGCCGGTCTTGTCATTCATGCATCAGCACGGAACACGGAAGCGTCAGACCCCGCTGTAGGCGTTGAAAGCGCCGTCGATCGGCAGCACCACGCCATTCACGAAGCCCGCGGCATCGTCGCTGACCAGAAAGAGCAGCGCGCCCAGCAAATCTTCGGGCTTGCCAAAGTGACCCATCGGCGTATGATCCATGATCTTGTTTCCGCGCGCGGTGAGGCTGCCGTCGGGATTGGTCAGGAGCGCCCGGTTCTGGTCGGTCAGGAAAAATCCCGGCGCGATCGCGTTGACCCGGATGCCGACTTTCGCGAAATGCACCGCCAGCCACTGCGTGAAGTTGCTGATCGCCGCCTTGGCGCCGCTGTAGGCCGGAATCTTGGTCAGCGGGGTGAAGGCGTTCATCGACGACACATTGATGATCACGCCCCGGCCGGTTTCGGCCATGCCGCGGGCGAACGCCTGAGTCGGCAGCAGCGTGCCGAGAAAGTTCAGATTGAAGACGAAGCCGACGCCGGCCGGATCGAGATCGAAAAAGGTGGTTACGCCTTCGACCGCGCCCGCAAGATCGACTTTTTCGAGATATTCCTTGCTGGTGGTGCCCTTGGGATGATTGCCGCCGGCGCCGTTGATCAGGATGTCGCACACGCCGAAGGTTTCGCGGACCTTGGCTTCCGCGGCCTTGAGACTGGCGGCCTCAAGCACGTTGGCGGCAATGCCGACGGCCTGTCCGCCTTCGGCCTTGATTTCATCGGCCACCTTCTGCGCATTTTCTTCGCGCAGGTCGAGAATCGCGACCTTGGCACCGCACGCGGCGAGCGCCTTGGCCATCATCCCGCAAAGCACACCGCCGCCGCCGGTGACGACCGCAACCTTATCGTTCAAATCGATCTGAAACGGCAATTTCATGTTTTTTCACCTTTCCCAAATTTTACCCCGAAACAATCGCTTTCATGGATCAACGCAGATAATTTATCACCATTCGCGGCAATGCGCAAGGCGTTTTCGATTTTTTCGCTGTCAAATTATCGAAATGTCGCGCGCTTTTCCCGGGAAAAGTATTGAATTTCTCGTTGACACGGTTATATTAGGGAGTGAAAAAACGCGAGGAGAGCGGATCATGATTTGCGATATCTGCAAAAAAAATGAAGCCACCATCCACATTCAGGAAATCGCCGGCGGCCAGAAGAAAGTCATCCATATGTGCCAGGAATGCGCCGCGGCGAAACAGTCCGATGCGGGCTTCGATTTCGGGCCGTTCAATCTGGCTGAAGTGCTGTATCAGCTTTCCGGGCAGAAGCCGCCCGAGACGGCCGCATCCGGCGCCACCGGCGAAAAACCGGAATCCGGAACCGAATTGACCTGTCCCGACTGCGGCTGGAGTGAAGCCATGCTGCGCCGCAGCGGCAAACTCGGCTGCGGCCGCTGCTACACGGTTTTCGCCGCGCTGCTGAACGATGCGTTCAAGAATATGCATCGCGGATCGTCCCATCTCGGCAAGCACCCCGCCGGAAACTCCAAAGCATCCGATTTGCGCAACTGCCGCGACCGGCTCAATTCGTTGCAGAAAAAGCTTCAGCAGACCATCGCGGCCGAAGAATACGAAAACGCCGCGGTGCTCCGCGACAAAATCAACGAACTCAAAGCGGAATGCGACCGGATCGCCATGCGGGAGTGCAAAGAATGATGCGTCAAAGCCAGGTGGAAGAACTTCTGAAAAATAAGGTCAGCTATCTCTCCGACAGTGCGCCGGAAGACGACATCGCCATCAGCACCCGCATTCGTCTGGCCCGGAATCTGGCGAACTTCCCCTTCCCGACCGCGGCGGCTCAGGAGCAGTTCCGCACGGTCGCCGACGAAGTGGCGCGGGTGATCGAATCCAAAAAAATTCTGGGCGACGACGCGCTGCACTTCGCCATCGAGCCGATGAGTCCGCTGGATCGGGAGGTGCTGTTCGAACGGCGGCTGGCCAGCCGCGAACTGCTGTGCCGTCCGATCGGCGGCGCGCTGCATGTGATCGCCGACGAATCGCAGGCGGTGATGGTCAACGAAGAGGACCATCTGCGCATTCAGGCGTTAAAACCGGGTTTCCAGCTCGATGCGGCGTGGCAAGCCATCGACCGGCTGGATAACCTGCTCAGCAGCGAGCTTGATTTCGCCTACGACGAAACCCTCGGCTATCTCACCGCCTGTCCGACCAACGTCGGCACGGGCATGCGGGTGTCGGTCATGCTGCACCTGCCGGGATTGGTGCTGGCCGGACAGCTCGGCCAAGTGGTTCAGGGCATCGCCAAGCTCGGCCTGGCGGTGCGCGGCATCTTCGGCGAAGGCACCGACAACCGCGGCAATCTTTTCCAGATCTCCAACCAGAGCACCCTCGGTGAAAGCGAAGCGGACATCATCGCCCGGCTGAAGCGGGTGATCGAGCAGGTGATTGCGCACGAAAAAAACGCGCGCAAAAACCTGCTCGAGCACGACCACTACCGGCTGCTCGATCTGGTCGGGCGGAGCTACGGCATTCTCCGCCACAGTTACATCCTGTCGAGCGAAGAGGCGCTCAACTCGCTCTCCGGCGCGCGCTTCGGCGTGGACATGGGCATGTTCAGCGCGCTCGATATCCATACGGTCAACGAACTCTTCGTGACCATCAATCCGGCGCACCTCCAGAAGTTGTCGCACCGGGAGCTCGACGGCCGCGAGCGCGATATCTTCCGCGCCCAGATCGTGCGCGAACAACTGCGGAAAACCGGAGTCAACTGACCGGGGATAAACGGAAAATACGCTTATGGAGATCGTCAATTCCCTGATCCTGACCTTCCTCGAACTCACCTTCGTGTTCGTGGCGCTGCTGGTGCTCTACGGCCAGCGCAAAAACATCGGCGATGCGCCGTTTTATGTGACGCTGGGAATATTGCTGATCTTCGGTCAGATGCTGTGCGGCGCGGATTTGCGTTTTGCCAGCATCGACATGGGTCCGCTGCTGCTGACCTTCCAGATTGGGCCGCTGGTGATCTTCATGCCGTTTCTGGCCGCAATCCTGATGGTTTACGTCACCGAGGGGGCGCTGGCAACCCAGCGGTTGATTATCGGGACACTGGCGGCGATGGGGATATTTTTCTATCTCGGCGACCTTACCCGGCTTCAGGCGCGCTGGATCACCTATTCGGTGACCGGAGCCCTGCCGCTGGAAGCATTCGACATGCTGCTCGAACGCAGCCGCCGGGCGATGCTGGCCATCGTTTCGGGCCAGGTGCTGGAGCTTTTTCTGCTGCCGATCGTTTTTTCCCGGCTGCGCAACACCGGGCACCGGCTCTTCGTCTGCTGCGTCGGCGCCCTCGGGATTGCGCTGGTGGTCGATTCGCTGATCTATCTGGGCATCGTCGACATCACCTATGGTTCCTGGTGGAACAACCTTTATCCGATGCTGATTGTGAAAGCCGCCGCGGTGGTCTATCTGGCGCTGCTGCTGACGCTCTATCTGGCCAAATTCGGCGCCGAAACCGAGGCGCGTCACACCCGGTCGCTGGAAATCGTATTCGCGTTTTTCGGCAGCTACGGCCGGACCAAACTGCTGGAGGCCAATCTGCTGGAGTGGGAGGGACGCTACCGGATGATTCTGGAGAATGCCTCGGAAATGATCGTCATCGTCGACCGCTCCGCCCGCATTCTCGATGCCAATCCGGCCAGCTGCCGGATGCTCCGGCTGGAAAGCGACCGCCTGATCAACGCCGATTTTGCCGGACTGCTCCACCCGGATGAAGCCGAGCAGTTCCGGGCGCGTTTCCGCGAGTTGACCGGAGAACCCTCCGGACGGGCCGGCATTTCGCGGCGCTTCACCGTATCCGCGCCCGCCGAAAATCAAACCATCCATCTGGCGCTCACCATCACGCCGCTGGCACTGGGCGGCCTCAATGCGTTCATCGTGATGGGCCGGGACATCACCGAAGAGCACAATCTCGAAGCGGAACGGCAGCGGCTCAACGACGAGCTCGCCCACTCCCAGCGGCTGGAAGCGCTGGGCCAGCTCGCCGGCGGCGTCGCCCACGATTTCAACAACAACATCCACGCCATTCTCGGCCACGCCGATCTGATCGCGCTCAACAGCACCCTCGAAGAAAGCAGTCGCAATCATCTCGAAAAGATCATCGACATCGCCGAACAGTCGGGCCAGCTCACCGCGCAGCTGCTCGGTTTCGCGCGCAAGGGCAAGTACCGGGAAAGCGATTTCGACCTGCGTATTCTGATCCGCAAAAGCGCCGATATTTTCCTGCCCGGCAGCAAGGATATTCAGCTCAACGTGACCACGCCGGACTATCCGGTTCTGGTCCGGGGCGACCAGATTCAGCTTCAGCAGGTGGTGTTGAATCTGTTGATCAACGCCCGTGACGCTTTGCGCGACATCACCGACCGGGACAAAATCATCGAGGTGCGTCTCGAAGAAGCGGCCAATCTTCCGGACCTTGCCCTCCGCATCCCGGCCCCGGGCAAGGAATTTCATCCGGAAAACTTCTGGCTGCTGACGATTTCGGACAACGGCTGCGGCATGGACGAAAATACCCGCAAGCGGCTGTTCGAACCATTTTTCACCACCAAACCGGTGGGTCAGGGCACCGGCATGGGCCTCGCCATGGCCTACGGCACCGTAACCAACCACCGCGGTCTCATCCATGTGGAAAGCCGCCCCGGAGTCGGCACCACGTTGTTCATTCTGCTGCCCCGGCTGTCCTGACCGGCGGCAAGAAGCCAACCGGAACGCAAATGGAACCCGAATTGTGAAAATCGCTTTTCTGATCGTCGACTACAACATCTCGGGCGGCATGAAAATGATCGTCCGCCACGGTACGCACCTCGCGCGGCGCGGACATCAGGTTTTCCTGGTTTCCCAGGAGCCGCTGCCGGCGCATCTGCGCGGCTGGTTCGAAGCGGGCGGCGCGCCGTGGCGCGGCATTTCCTATGCCGAAGCCGGACGGATGACCTTCGATGCGGCGATCGTGACCTATTACAGCACGCTGTTCGATCTGAAGCGGATCCGGGCGGAGAAATACTTCCACCTCCTGCAAGGAATCCCCGCGGTCCTGGAACGGCACGATTTCCGGACGGCGCTGGTCGCGGCGCTCATGGCGGTCCGGATGAATGTCATCGCGGTTTCGGCCATGTTGTGCGAAATGGCCGTCGACCGTTTCGACGCGGACCCGGCGGCGGTGACGCAGGTACGCAACGGCATTGATAAGAACTGCTTTTATCCGCCATCCGAAGAACGGAATTACGCCGGACCGCTGCGAATATTGGTGGAAGGCGCGGTCGATGCGCCGCTGAAGAACATCGACGCGGCAATCCGGGTTGCCCGGCAGGGCGGCGCCGGAGAAATCGTTCTGCTGACGCCGTCGCCGATTCGCAACCACCCGGGCGTCGACCGCGTCGTGGCGCAAGCCACCGCGCTGCAAGCCGCGGAACTCTGCCGCAGCTGCCATCTGCTGGTCAAAACCAGCCTTTCGGAAGGCATGTGCCTGCCGCCCCTGGAGATGTTTCACTGCGGCGGCAGCGCCGTGATGTATGCGCTTCCGGCGTTGCACGATTACGCGTATGACGGTGACAACTGCCTGCTGGTCGCGCCCGGCGACGAACCGGCGGCAATCGCCGCAGTAGCCCGGCTGAATGCCGATCGCGCGCTGTTGGTCCAACTGTGCCGCCATGCCCTGCTGACGGCGCGGAACTGGCCGGACGAGGAAACGGCGGCGGCGGAGCTGGAAAAAGCATTGCAGAACGGCATTCCCGGCGACGGTGCGGAACTGGCGCGGACCGTTACCGGGCTGTCATGGCGCTATCCGCTGGCCCGGCTGGAACTCCTGGCCAGACGCCGGGCCGGACGCTGGCGGAATCAATGGCGCAACGCCGGGAGGCCGGAATGAACGCAACGCCCGCGGTTTCCGTAATCCTGCCGGCTTTTGAAACGCCGGAATCCTTTCTCCGGGATGCGATCGAGTCGGTTCTGGCGCAGGAATTTACCGATTTCGAACTTCTGGTGATCGACGACGGCATCCGCCGGACGGTGGCGAATATCGTCGCCGGCTACCCCGACGAACGCATCCGTTACTGCCGCAATCCACACAATCTCGGCATGGCCGCAACCCGCAATCGCGGCATCGAGCTGGCCCGGGGCGAACTGCTGGCTTTTCTCGATCATGACGATGTCTGGCTGCCGCGCAAACTGGCCGTTCAGACCGCACTGCTGAAGGCCCGGCCGGATGCGGCGATCACGTTCGGGCCGGTGGCCTGCTTCGGGCCCGGCGAACCACGCCGCCCGGAGCCGCCGGGGCGCGACCTGTTTCTGTCGATGCTGCAATCCTGCCGGATCTGTTCTTGCAGCTGCATCATGGTTCGGAAATCGCTGCTGGAAGAAGCGCGGCTTCGCTTCCGGGCCGACCGCGCCCCCTGCGACGACTATGACTTTTATCTCCGGCTGCTGGCGCGCCATCCCGGAATTTACCATCCGGAAGTGCTGGTCCGTTACCGGGTTCATGCCGCCAACGTCAGCGGCAACGCGATCAAAATGCACCGCGCACTCCTGCCGCTCTACCGCGAACTGGACGGCGAACTGGACCGATTGCTGGCCGGACGGTCGTTCTGGTATCGCCGGAAGGCCCGCTGGCTGCTGCGCCGTTCCCAGTCATGGGTCTGCCGGACCTGCGCCCGGGAAAGCGATACGCCGGCAGCGGCGGCGGCATTGCGGCGGGAAGCGCGGCGGATTCTGCCGTTCCATCCGGGCAACTGGCTGCCGGAAAACCGGCGGGAACGCATGGCACATACCCTGCGCATTGCGGTTGTCGACCGCCCCCCGGAAGGTGTCACCGGCGGCGAAAAATACAATGCCTGGTTGTGGAAAGCCATCGCCGCCGCTCCGGGAGTCGCCCTGAGTTTCACCGGACGCAGTGAATATCCGCCGGGACTCCATCCGGTCAAGCCGCTGGTGCCGTTTCTGGAATGGCGCCACTGCGGTCCGATCCGGCGGGCGGACGCGGTGTTCTTCAGCAGCTCGCTGGCCTTCCGGCACCTGCTGCTGCTGGCCCGGACGCGGCTGCTGCACCGTCATATCCGCTGCATCGCCATCCAGCATCATTATGAATTTCCTTTCCGGAAGGGATTCCGGAAACTGTGCTACCGGTTGATCGAACTCGGATTCCTGCGGCTGTGCACCGACATTATCGTCCCGACCCCGTATCCGGCGCGGCTGACGGCGCAGTTCTTCCCCCGCAAACGGCTCCACCGCATCCCGATTCCGCAGGAGCTGACCTTCCGCCCGAATACGCCCGAGCCGGGACGGATGCTTTTCGTCGGCACCGTCGAGCCGCGCAAGGGATTGCACCGGCTGATCGCCGCGCTGGCGATCCTGCGCGACCGGAACATCGACTTCAAACTGGACATCGTCGGGCAGATGATCGACCCGGCTTATTCCAAACGGTTGCAACAGGAGATTGCGGCAGCGGGGCTGACCGACCGGGTGTGTTTCTCCGGGCGGGTTTCCGATGCAGAATTGACCGGATTTTACCAACGCGCCCGGGTGTTCGCATTTCCGTCGCAGCTTGAAGGCTACGGCATGGCGGTTATCGAAGCGATGTCCTTCGGCGTAGTGCCGGTGGTCTTCGACAACAGCGCATTGAGCGAAACCGTCGACCGCGGCCGGGATGGACTGGTCGTACCCGACGGCGATGTGGAGGCCTTTGCCGCCGCGCTGGCAACAGCGTTGACCGACGATGCCCAAGTCGCCGCGTGGCGGGTAAACATGAAAAAGAAAATCGCCGCGCTGCCGGACCGCCGGACCTTTGCGGCGGCGGTATCCGAATTTCTGCGCGAACTCGCCGCGACGAAACGCTGATCCGGTCCGCCCGCCCGCGGCCCCGGCGGCGTTTCCCGACCGAAGCTCAGAAAATTCTGATCTCCGGAATCGCAGTTACGAATTTCGCGTCCCATTCGCGGACAAAAGCCAGCCGTTCGACGATCTGCGGCGCCCAATTCCAGGGCAGGATCACCACATAGTCCGGACGCCGCCGGGCAATCTCCGACTCGTCGCCAACCGGAATATGGCTGCCGGGCAGATACTTGCCCTGCTTGGCCGGCGTGATGTCCACCACGCAGTCAAGCAGATACGGCTTGACGCCGCAATAATTCAACAGCGTATTGCCTTTGGCGGCGGCACCGTAACCGATCACCCGTTTCCCCGATTTTTTCATTGCCACCAGAAAATCGATAAAATCCCGCGCCGCGCGATCCACCCGGCACTGGAATCCGCCATAGGCCTCGATCCGGTCCATGCCATGAGCCTTCTCTTTTTCAAGCACCCGGTCGACGCTTTGATCCGGACGGCGACCAGCCTCCATCCGGGCGGCATAAATCCGCAGCGAACCGCCATGGACATCGAATTCCTCGACATGGAATATCTCCAGTCCGTGGCGGTGAAACGCATGGCGCACCGCCAGCAGCGAGAAATACGAATAATGCTCATGGTATATGGTGTCGAATTCCAGCCGGTCGATCAAATGCAGCAGATGCGGAAACTCAATGGTCGCCACCCCGCCCGGTTTCAGAATAATCCGGATTCCGGCGATGAAATCATTGAGATTGGGGACATGGGCCATCACATTGTTGCCGATGAAAAGATCGGCATAGCCGCGCTTCTGGGTCAGCAACGATGCGGTGCCGGCGTTGAAAAATTCAACCTCCGTTTCAATCCCCTTGGCCATCGCCACTTCCGCCACCGAACGGCTGGGCTCGATGCCGCAGCATGGAATGCCCGCCTGCTGAAAAAATTGCAGCAGATAGCCGTCATTGGAAGCCGCTTCGTAAACCATCGAAGCAGCGGTCAGTTCCAATTCGGCGCGGATTTCCCCGACATATTTTCGGGCATGACGCACGAAGGCTTCGGAATAACTGGAAAAATAGACATACCCGGCATTGAAGATATCCGGCGCGGTAGCGCATTCGTCGATCTGAACCAGCAGGCACCGTTCGCAGACATAGGCTTTCAACGGACAGTATGCCTCCGGCCGCTCCAGATCCGCCGCGGCCAGAAACGCATTCGACGGCGGCGCGTGCCCCAAATCCAGAAAAACATGGCTCAGCGGATTCCCACAGCTTCGACAGATCATGTTCACCTCACCGATTTTCAAAAAGCCGACGGCAAAGCGGTCTCTTGATCCAATCGAGATGCCGCGTCAACCATC
Organism: Victivallaceae bacterium; assembly: GCA_036677805.1. Classification (GTDB taxonomy): domain Bacteria; phylum Verrucomicrobiota; class Lentisphaeria; order Victivallales; family Victivallaceae; genus SIG78. The sequence continues at coordinate 12,767 of JAVBVS010000029.1, forward strand.
GGTTGTGTTCATAGCACCAGCGCGCCACGGCCAGCAGAAATATCCCGCCCGAACGCTTCACTCCGCGCAACCGGAAATTGTCGTACCCCGAGGTCAGACGATCTTCATAGCGTTGAAAATCGGCCAGCAGGCGGTCCTGCCCGATTGCGAATTTGTAGTAAAACCCGGCCCCCTGGGCAACATAGGGAATCACCCGTTCCAGCCCGTGCCCGATCGTACTGTGGGCCGGAAACGGTTCCGGCGGGAAATCTTCCAGCCTGACACCGCAGGTCAGCAGCCGCTCCAGCGCCCGCGGTCGGTACCAGAAAACCGCGCCCGCGGAAAATACCGGCTGGACGCCGTCGGCCTCCCGCGGCGGATTCACCCCGCAACGGCGCAGCCACCATTCAAAATGCTCCCGATCCCCGGCCGTGCCTTCAAAAACCCGCGGCCAGCTGACCACAAATCCCGGCGGATAGTGCTGCAACACCACCCCCAGACGTGCTTCGGCCGTAAACCAGCGCACAATCTCGGCCACATGCCCCGGAGAAGCAAGCATGCTCTCGATCAGGTGACGGTTCCAGGCGCGCGCAAAAACATCCGACAGGCCGGCCGGAGCCTTGACATGCAGTTTCAGCATCAGGTCGTACTCCAGATGCACATCCTCGAACGCCAGCAGCCACGGCGCGGCGTCGCGGCCGCGATTGGCCGCCACGCGCACTTCCAGACGGCGCAAAACCGGTGACGCTTCCGCCAGTCGCTGCCGCAGCTCCGCCGCCAGCGCGTCCGACCCGGTGGTCACCAGAAGATCGAAGGGATAAGGGATATTGCCGAGTCCCTTCAGCGTCTCCGGCGGAATGTCCGAGCGGAAAAAATGCGCGATCACCCCGATTTTCAATCCCGGATCCGGCCCGACCGCCGTTTCCGGTACGATGACCCCGGTGGTTGCAGGTAGATTCTTCAGCCATGACAGCGGCGCGACGCGGCGCATATGGTTCACCATCAATTGTTCCGGGTAATCGCTCCCGGAACGGCGCATGGCCCGGATGATGTCGCCGCCCGGCGCCGCCGGACGGTAAGCGTCGGTCATGAAGGCTTTGACCTTGACCAACGGCAGGCGATATCGTTCGATCAGGTAGTCCGCCGCCCGCAGAATGAACGGCTCCTGATAGCCCAGATACGGCATCGGATGGACATCATCGACATTGACGTAGGAGGCCATTCGAAACCCGGCGGCGCACCACTCTGCGGTCAGGCGCAGTTCGCCGAACTTCCGGGCCGCGGCATAGTCCGGCAGCGGCGGCATGGTTTCCCAAAAATGCCAGAACGCGTCGCTGTCCAGCAATTTCCGGCGCACCACCAGCAAATACGGCTGTCCGTGCATCGGAAATTCCCGGGTCCGGCCATGCCGCGTCGGCACCCAGAATTCGCAATCGGCCCCAGCCATGGCATCAAACATCTCCGACAGCGGAAAAATCGGTCCATAGCAGGTGGAATTGACCAACACCAGCTCATCGTAATCCGCAAGCCCGGTCCGTCCCCGTTCCAGCAGCAGCTGCCGCCAGGCACCGAAATCAAAACCGTCATTGTCCCGGACCACCACCTCCTGCGCAATTCCGGCGAGCTTGGCGGTTTCCGTCCCGGCCAACCGGTTGTTGGAACAGAAGACCGTCCTCATGCCCAAGTCGGCAAAGGCCTGCAACTGATACAGAATATGATCGTCGACGATATCGTCCCGGTCATAATGATGATAGAGCAGCAATCTCGACGGCTTCATCGCCCGATGATTCTCCTGATGGCATGATATCGCCGCTCCATGCGGCCGAAAATCGATTCGGAAAACATCCGGCAGCGGCCGTCGAGTTCGAAGCAGTCCCGCGCCAGACGCCACAGCAGCCGCGAGCACTCCGCCTTCGCCTCCACCGGTCCGGTCGAACGTTCGAAGATCAGGCATTGAGGTGCGACGCAGGCAAAACGGCAGTCCTCGCGGACCCGGAAGCCGGCGGCGGCAAACGCGCCGATCCAGTATTCCGGTTCATGGACATTCACATGAGTCGCTTCGGCCACATCATCCGGCGAGGAAGAAAAAAGAATCCGGTCGGAATATCCGGTCAGCCGCTCCAGCGCGGTCAACGCGCCGGCTTCGGGAATGTGCTCAAGGACTTCGATATTGACCGCCAGATCGTAGCGCTCCGGCAATCCCGGCGGCAACGGCTCGGTCAGCGAGCCCGCCCGGCAATAATCCCGGATTTCCGGCGCCGCCATGCCGACGGCGTATTCGGAAATATCGATACCGTAGGCCTCAATGCCGATTTCACGCAACGCCCTCACCAGATGGCCGCAGGCGCAACCGGCATCCAGCACGGTACGAGGGGCGAACCGCTGCCGGATATCCCGGGCAATGCGCTGGAAAAATGCCCTGATGGCCGGATTGTGCACATAATCCGAAACACCGCAGGAAGAGCGGTAATAGTTCTCGTTATAGCAGGAGCCGTCCGAATGCGGAATTGCCATGAATACCTCTCCGAAAATGATGCGCCGGGTGATTGCCGAACAGAATTAAGTTAGCATTGCTCCGCCGCTTTGTCCAACCCGGCTCCGCTTTTTCCCGGCAAATCCGGTCATTTAACGGCGTTTCCGGAATCGCCGCCGAGCAGTTTGCCGACCCGGTAGAATTCGCTCACGCTCCACGCCTGCGCCGCGCATCCGCCCCAATGGTGCGGATAGTCGCCGTCGGCGATTTCCGGCAACTGTCCCGGACAGCCGCCGTTGAAATAATCGGCCGCGCTGAACAACACCGCCCGCGCCGCGCTTCTTGCCGCCTCGCCCCCGGCCAGGAACATCGCCTCGGCATAGGACGGAAACGGCCAGCACCAGGCGGTGCCGTTATGGTAGGCCACCTTGCGCATGGTGTCTTCAGGACCGCGGTAATGGCCCTGATACGGCCGGCGCGGATTGTTCAACCGCCGGCCGTCGAGCGCGACCGGCAGCGGCGGTTCGACTTCGGCGTCGGCCAGCGACCGGATCGCGCCGGGAATCACCAATGTCTTGCAGCTGCGGATGATGCCGCGGATCAAATCCGGTTCGCGCACCGCACCGAGGGTAATCGCAAAGAGCTGGTTCGGGCGCAGGGCGTTGTCCGGCACCGCCCGGCGCGCGCCGGTACCCGAAGCCGCATGCAGGCAATCCGAAAGCCGGCTCAATCCCGGCAGCACGAAAAGCTCCCGGATCGACCGCGCGGTCTGTTCGGCCAGAGGCTGAAAACTCCGGTCATACCGTCCGAGCAGCGCCAGCAGCCGGTACCACAGCGCCTGAATCTCCACCGGATACCCTTCGCGCGGCGTAGCCGCCGGATAATTGGTATCCATCCAGGTGAAATGCGCCGGACTGAAGACCAGATTGGTCTCGGCATCGACCCGGATGCCGTTGGGGGTGCCTTTGCGGTAATTTTCCGCAATCGACTTCAAGACCTCCAGCATCGACCGTTTGGAATTCCCGATCCGGAATTCGAGCAACGCTTCCGAACCGTCGGCGGCCAGATAGTCGTCGATGGCGACCGCCAGCCAGAGCGGCGCGTCGCTGGTATCGCGGTTGGAATCGTTGAGTCCCCGGATCATGTTCGGAATCGTCCCCTGACGCTCGAACGCGGCGAACTGGACGATGATGTCCCGCGCGATATCAAGTTTGCCCGCCGCAATCAGTCCGCGCAGCGCGATCAAAGTATCGCGTCCCCAGTCGAGAAACCACGGATACCCGGCGATCACGGTATGGTATTCGTTGCGCCGGACCACGAAACAGTCCAGCGCCGCCAGCGCCGCCTGCATGATCCCGGACTGCGGCGGGAAGCGGTCGGGACGCGGAAACTCCGCTTGTCCGGCATCGGCATTGACCGCCGCGGTCAATGTCAGCGACGCGTGGCCCCGCAGGTGTCCGGTGAAATACCCCGGACTGAAAAGGTCGCCCTGATGCGCCAGACCGTAATACTCTTCGAGTGGAAATTCGACCATATAACGCCACTCTTCCTCGCGTCGGAACTCGGCGCCGGCCATGCGCAGGATCAACCTGCGGTCCGGCGCCGGAGCAAAAACCAACCCGTCGCGCTGCTCGTTGATCGCGATCGCCCGCGGAAATTCGCGTTCCGGCCCGAGGTAGGCTTTGGTCAACTCGTGATTGATCCGGTCGTCGAGATCGGGCCGGACGATCAGCCGGACCGGCGTCGAATCCGGCAACACCCGCGAATTGCCGATGGCCGGACGCCGCCGGAACTCCAGTTCCACGGCATTGGCATCCAAGGCGGTACGGCAGGTAATATCGAGTTTGATCACCCGCCCCTGCCCTACCGGAACCGTGAAGTCCCAGCGCGCCAGATTGCGTTCACCCACCCGGAACGCGTCCTGAATGCCGATATTCAATTCCTGCGAAAAATCCTCCAGCACCACCCACACCCGGAACCGGCTCAGCATGATCCGGCGGTCGACCGGATACTCATCGCTCAGATTGGCGGCGATCACCGCATCGTATTTGCTGGTCAAAGCGCCCCATACCGCCTGCATCTGGCTGTAGCCGCCGAAGCAGTTGGTGCCCAGCGCATAGCGCGGCGGACCCGATTCGAGTTCGGCGGCCCCGAAGCTCATGGCGACCGACGCATCTTCCGGCACGGCCGTCAGGTAACGCACGAAACCGTGGCGGCGCACCACCTTGTCCGGCTCGAAGACGGTGAGCTCCAGCGCCGGGTCCCGGGGCGGAATTTCAAAATCGGCCAGCGGACTGAACAAAACCAGATAACTGTCGTCTCCCAGCCGCACCGAACGGCCGAAACGCAACGTCCGGTCGCCCGCCTTGAGCTCGGCGCGGAACGCATAATCGCTCAGGATCGCCAGACAGCCCGCCGGCGGCACCATCACCAGCCGGTTGCGGTCCACCGGGTCGTGATATTCGGACAACGGCGGCCAGGAACGTTCGTCAACCCGGAACAGCCGCCGCCAGTTGCCGCTGAAAATCCGGACGGTTTCGGCGATTTTATCCGGGCGCACCGTCCCGGCGGCGATGAAGGCGAGCAAGGCGGCCAATTGCAGCTTCTGCTTGCGGACCATCTCCGGCGTCCGGAAATTCTCCCGCAATTCGGCCTCCAGCTGCTCCAGCCACAACTTATCCCGGGTAATCAAACGGCACTCTCCGGGGGCCAATTCGACGCTCCGGAAGTCGCCATCCTCCTGCCAGCGGTAAAGTTCGCCGCTGAGCAGATCGAAGCCCTCGTTCTCCGCAAAATTCCACTGCTCACGGCTGAAACGCACCCGCGACGGCCGCCCGCAATCAAGATTGACCAGTGCCAGCAGCAGCGAACCGCCGCCACTGCGCCGGATGGTCAGCGCATTGTCTCCGGTCAGGTTTTCGAGGCGTTTTTCCGCCCCGCCGTAAAAGGCCGGATGGAGGCGCATCACCGCATGAAGCCGCTGAAGGAACTTCACCTGATTCGGTGTTTTGCCCCAATTCAGGCCGGAAGCACCGTGCACATCGACTTTTTCGACCGCAAACCATTCCACGCCATTGGTAAAGCCGAAGGCGCCGCCGTCGGAGAGAAAAACCATCAACGCGCAGCGCATCCGGGCGTAAAGCGGCGAAGTCGCCGCCAGCCGGTTGTTGTCGTGAGTCTCGGCGAAATTGACCAGAGTCCCGAAATTGCGCCCGGAGGTATCGGCGTAACGGGCATAGTTCTCCACCTCGGAGCGGGTGTTATTCTGGAACAGCTCGGAATAGCCCCAGTCGAGGCCGCATTCGCCGAGCAGCGCTTCCTGCTTGTGGACCGGGCCGCCCAGGCCTTCGAGCATGAACACGGTATCCGGATATTCATTGCGCACCTTGGCTTCGATGTAACGCCAGGCGCTTTCCGGCAGCATGTAGCCGGCGTCGCAGCGGAAGCCGTCGACGCCATGGCGGCACCAGTAGAGGAAGACCCCGGCCATGAACCGCTGCACTTCGGTATTGTTGTAGTCGAGCTTGCACAGGTCCTGCCAGACCACGCCCCAGGCGCCGGGGCTCACGATCCGGCCGTCGGCTTCGCGCACAAACCATTCGGGATGTTCGGTCTGGAGGCGGCTCGCCCAACCGGTATGGTTGACCGGAATATCGAGAAAAATACGACCTTTGCGGGCATGAACCGCATCGACCAGTTCGCCGAATTGCTCCAGCGGCGTCGCCCGCGGATCGAAATCGGCCAGCGCCGGATCGACGGCAAAGTAATCAAGCACCGCGAAGGGACTGCCGTAGCGCCCCATGCGGCCGTAAACCGTCGGCGCCGGATGGATCGGCAGCAGCTGAAGAATGCGCGCGCCGAGTTCGCCGAAAATAAAATCGAGCTTGTCTTTCAACGCCCGGAAGGTGCCGGAAGGCGGAATCACACTGTATTTCTCGCGCTCGAGCCGGGAAAGCACCTCATCGTCTTCGCGTCGGGCATAAGTGCGTTCGAGATTGTCGCCGAACTGCCGTACAAAGGCGGTGTACATGATGTTGGCCCCGATGTTTTCGGCGGCCTCGACCTTGAATTTGATATTGCCGCTGTCGGGCCAGCGCAGCGCCGAACCGTCGGCCGGAGCAAAAAACGGTTTGGCGGCGAAAACCCCGGTTTCCGGCAAGGCCAGCGCAATCTCCCAGCGCGTTTCCGACACCCGGTTCATCGGCAGGTCGCGCCAGTCGCGTCCGACCGGACGCAAATTGAGTTCGGTCTGGGCGATGATCTCGCGCCGCCGGACGGCGGCCATGCCGACATTGGTCCGGACCGCCGCCTGGCCGGCGCCGAAAGGCTCCGCCGCCTCCAGACTCAGCGTCACCACCTCGCCGGCATAGAAAATCCGGCGCGGCGTCCCGAGGTCGAATTTGAGCATCGTCAAGCCCCCGTGGAAGTTATCTCCTCAATCGCGCCGCCCGCCCAGCAATCCGGAACGGATCAGAAAATAGAGCAGCGTCAGCAGTGCGCTGACCGCGCTGGCGACATAAGTCATGAACGCGGCGTTGAGCACCGATCCGGCGTCGGCGGCTTCGGAGCTCGACACGATGCCGGTGCTGACCATCAGCTTCTTGGCCCGCGCGCTGGCGTTGTATTCGACCGGCAGCGTCACCAGCGAAAAAAGCACCGCGCACGAAAACAGCGCGATTCCGACCAGCATCCACCCCTGGCTGTGGAAAATGAATCCGATCATCAAAAAGAGGTAGGCCGTATTGCTGCCCAGAATCGCCGCCGGCACCAGCGCCGTGCGCAGATTCAACGCGCCGTAACCGGTGGCGTGCTGGATGGCGTGTCCGGCCTCATGGCAGGCCACGCCGATGGCCGACAGACTTTGACTGGCATAAACATTGTCCGACAGTCGCAATTTCCGGCTGGAGGGATCGTAATGATCGCTCAGGAAACCGTCCACCCGTTCGACGGCGACGTTGTAGATGCCCGCGCCGTGAAGCAGCCGCTCGGCGGCCTCGGCCCCGGTCAATCCGCTGGCGGCATAGACCTTGGAGTAGCGGTTGAAGGTCGACCTGGTGTAAAAAGAAGCCCACAGCGCCAGAATGAAACCCGGCAGGGCCAGGATGAAATAGAGCGGGTCCAGAATCATGTTTTTTCTCCTCGATGAAAATCTGAAAACAAAGCCGGCGGCAAGCTGCGCCGGGCAGGCGCGACCGTCGCCGGAAACGCATCCGGCAGGCATCGGTTCCGCCCTGCGGATAATGTAATACGGTTTCGCTTTTTTTGCAATCCGACAAACCCGATATCTTGCGCGATAGTTTTTCGACCGCCCCCGCCGGACGGCCAAAAAGCGATAAAAATTCACGGTTTTATTTGACATTGCCGTAAAGCAATGGTATTGTTTTAGGCGACCGTGAATCCATCCGGTCACCAAACCATACCACAACCCGATTCAATATTCGAGGCAAGCACAATGGAAGTCATCATCCAACCCACCGCCCAGGACGCCGTCAACCTGACCGCGCGTCTCATGGCCGATCAACTGCGTCAGCGGCCCGACCTGGTCTTCGGACTGGCCACCGGCGCCACCATGGAGGCGGTCTACGCCGAACTCGTCCGCATGTGCCACGAGGAAAATCTCGATTTCGCCAGCGCCAAGAGTTTCAACCTCGACGAGTATATCGGCTTGGCCCCGGAGGACAAGAACTCCTACCGCTACTACATGAACCACCATCTGTTCAACCACATCAACATCAAGAAATCCAACACCCATCTGCCCAACGGCATGACCAGCGACATCCCCGGCGAAGGCGCGCGCTATGAAGCGGCCATCCAGGCCGCCGGCGGCATCGACCTCCAGCTGCTCGGCATCGGGCAGGACGGTCACATCGGTTTCAACGAACCGCTGTCGTCGCTGTCGTCGCGCACCCGCGACAAGTCGCTGACCCCGGTGACTTACCAGCAGAACTGCGTCTACTTCAATCCGCCCGAAAGCATGCCGCGCCGCGCCTTCACCATGGGCGTCGGCACCATCCTCGACGCCAAACGCATCCTGATGCTGGTCACCGGGGCGCGCAAGGCCGATGTGCTGGCCAAGGCGATCGAAGGGCCGGTCACGAGCATGATTTCGGCGACCGCCATCCAGTTTCACCGCAACGTGGTGGTCATCATCGACGAAGCCGCCGCCACCAAGCTCGCCGGACAGGATTACTACCGCTGGAGCTTTGCCAACGAACCCTGCTGGGCGCCCTATCGGTAGTGTTCGTTTTCCGGACCGGGCGGCGTCCGCCGTCCGGCCGGTTTCAGCGGCGCCGCGCAGCCATGATTCATGGAGCGGCGCCTTTTTTACGGTATTCCCATTATGGCCATGATTCCTGAAACCACGGTTGATGAGATTCTCCGGCGAAGCAATATCGTCGAAGTCATCAATTCCTTCGTCCCGCTGGCCAAGGCCGGCGCCGGCAACTGGAAGGCCTGCTGTCCCTTCCACAAGGAGAAAACGCCGTCGTTTCACGTCAGCGAAACCAAGCAAATGTACTACTGCTTCGGCTGCCAGAAGGGCGGCAATCTGATCACCTTCCTGCGCGAATACCAGAATGTCGATTATGTCGAGGCGCTGCGGTTTCTGGCCGAACGCTATCATGTGGTGATTCCGGCGACAGTCTCTCCGGCGGAAGAGCGCGCCTACCGCGAACGCCGCTCGCTGGAGGGCCGGTTGTTCGACCTTCACCGGGAGATCAACGCCTTCTACATGCGGGAACTGCGCGAACGCACCGCGTCGCCGGTCGCGCAATACTTCGCCACCCGGGCCATTCCGTGGGACTATGCCGACAAATTCCGCATCGGCGCCGCTCCCGACAGCTGGGACGCGGCGCTCAAATACGGCCGCGCGCTCGGCTTTTCCGAAGAGGAGCTGCTGAGTTCCGGAATTGCCACCCGCAACGAAGCCGGCCGGGTTTACGACCGGTTCCGCAACCGGCTGACCTTCGCCATCACCGACGAAGCCGACCGCGTGATCGGATTCAGCGCCCGGATCATCGTCAAGGACGACAACGCGCCCAAATATGTGAACAGTCCCGAAACCCCGATTTTCCACAAGGGCGAAATTCTCTACGGGCTGGCTCAGGCCAAAGAGTCGATCCGACGCCACAAATTCGCCATCGTCTGCGAAGGTCAGCTCGACACCATCGCGCTGCATCGGGCCGGGCTCGATATGGCGGTCGCGCCCCAGGGGCTGGCCTTCCGGGCGGAACAGGCCGAACTGCTCAAGCGCAACGCCGACCAACTTTATTTGTGCTTCGACTCCGACGCCGCCGGACAGAGCGGCACCTTCCGGGTGCTGGAATTTCTGCTGCCGCTGGGCATCGAAGTCAAGGCGCTGGCGCTCGACGGCGGCAAAGACCCCGACGAAATCATGAAAACCCAGGGGCCGGAAGTGTTGCATCGGGCGCTGCACGAAGCCCGTCCGCTGGTTTCGGTAATCCTCGCCGGGCTTGGGCGGGTCCACGATCTGGCATCCGCCGCGGGCAAAGCCCGCGCCGCCGACGAGGCGGTGCAGCTGCTGGCCAACGTCCCCGACGCGATTGCGCGCGAACTTTATCTGGGTGAACTCGCCGACAGACTCCGGATTCCGCTGGAGCAAATATTCCGCCGCTGCAAGAGCCGCCGCCGCGTCGTCCGGCCGAACTACGACGGCACCCCCGCGCCGGCGCCGCCGGTTCCGGCCGAAGCCTATGCCGATCTCCGTCCCGGCAACGTGCGCCACGCCGAAGCCTCGCTGCTGCTGCTGGCGCTGCATTCGCCGGAAACCGCGCGACAGCTGGCGGCTGTCCTGCCGGACGAACTGCTCAGCGACGCTCCGGCGGCGGCGGTGCTCCGGGAGCTTTGCGCGATGAGCGCCAACGGCGAATGGTTTCAAGGCGCGGAGCTGCTGGGCAAACTCGATTCCGCCCTGGCGCAGGATGCCGAAGTGGTCCGGCTGCTGATTCAGGATATCGCTCTGACCGAGGAACAGTGTCTCCAGATTCTGCGCGACTGTCCCGAGGAACTCCGGCGCGAACAGCGCAAAAAGATGCGCCGGGAGCTGCTTTTCGAACTCAAGGAGAGCGCTGATACCTGCCGCCAGACGGAAATTCTGCGCCGGCTGCAGGAGCTTCGTGATTGACGGCGGCCGGGGCGCCGCCCGGCAATGCCGGAAACTGCCGATAAAATCCGCTTTAAAATTGGAAAATTGGAGCTTTCGGGTGTATATTGCCGAATGTCTATACTGTGGAGGTGGTTTTCATGAGTGAAGCGCAAAATCCGTCCGGAGTCGCCGGCGGCGAGCTGTTGATTCAGGCCGAGAATCTGATCAAAAGCTATCACGGCCGGTGCGTGGTCAAAAATGTCTCGCTCAACGTCCGCGCCGGCGAAGTCGTGGGCCTGCTCGGTCCCAACGGCGCCGGCAAGACCACCAGCTTCTACATGGTCATGGGGCTGATCCGGCCCGAAGGCGGCAAACTCACCTTCAAGGGCTACGACATCACCCATGTGCCGATGTACATGCGCGCCCGGATGGGGATGGGCTATCTGGCCCAGGAACCTTCCATCTTCCGCAAGCTCACGGTCGAGGAAAACATCATGGCGATTCTCGAAACGCTGGCGATTTCGCGCAAGGAGCGCAAGGAACGCTGCGCCGAACTGCTCGCGGAGCTCGACTTGACCCGCTTGTCCAGGCAGAAGGCAATGACCCTTTCCGGCGGCGAGCGGCGGCGGCTCGAAATCACCCGCGCGATGGTCACCAATCCTTCGTTCCTGATGCTGGACGAGCCCTTCAGCGGCGTCGACCCCAAAGCGGTCTACGAAGTGCAGCAGATCATCCTCCAGCTCAAGCAGCGCAACATGGGCATTCTGATCACCGACCACAACGTCCGCGAGACGCTTTCGGTGGTCGACCGGGCCTATCTGATGGCGCATGGTGAAGTCATGCTCGAAGGCGACAGCGATTATCTGGTCAACAGCGAAGAGGCGCGTGAAATCTACCTGGGGCCGAGTTTCACCATGTAACATTCGATGCCGCCGGCGGATTGCATGCAACCGGCGCGGCTATTTACCGATCCATTATCCTGATTCCCAATGGAGGTCACATTCATGAAAAAACATAAAATGGAAAATCACAACCACTCCTCCGATCTGCCCGAGGAAGTCGAAACCGGAAACCCGGAACCGGCGGACACTGCCGCCAATGCAGACCCCGAAGTCTGGGACAATCCGGGCGAGGTCGGTGAATCCGCTCCGGCCGCCGCCGAAGCGGTCGCCGCCCCCCCTGAAGAATTGCTCAAAGCCGAAGTCGCCGACCTCAAGGATAAGCTCCTGCGCAAGGAAGCGGACTATCAGAATTACCGCAAGCGCATGACCCGCGAAGTCGGTGATGCGCGGCGGATCGGGTTGTGTGAAACAATCGTGCCGTTTCTGCATCTGTTCGATCTTTACGCGATGGCCATGAAGGCCGCCGACCAGAGCGACAACGTCGCCGCGCTCAAACAGGGCATGCTGATGATTCAGAGTGAATATCAGAAGGCGCTCGACGAACTCGGCGTCAAACAGTTCAGCGCCGAAGGCGCCAAGTTCGATCCCGCGCTGCACGACGCGGTTTCTTATGAAGCGTCCGCAACCGTCCCCGAAGGCATGGTGCTCAAGCAGTGGAACTGCGGGTACAAACTCGGCGACCGGCTGCTGCGTCCGGCGCGTGTCGTCGTCTCCTCGGGCCCGGAAGCGAAAGGAAAAGACGAGGCGTAAATCATGAGCAAGGACTTTTATGAAATTCTCGGCGTGGCCAAAACCGCCACCGCCGACGAAATCAAAAAAGCATATCGCAAGCTGGCGATCAAGTACCACCCGGACAAAAACCCCGGCGACAAAACCGCCGAGGAAATGTTCAAGGAAATTTCCAACGCCTACGAAGTCCTCAGCGACAGCGAAAAACGGCAGCGCTACGACCAGCTCGGCCATGACGCCTACACCTCGGCCGGAGCCAGCGGCTTCGGCGGCGGCCCGCAGGGCGGATTCCACGATCCGATGGATATTTTCAGCCAATTTTTCGGCGGCGCACAGGGTGGCGGCTTCAATTTTGAAGACCTCTTCGGCGGCGGTGGCGGCGGCCGCCGCCGGCGCGATCCCAACGGTCCCATGGCCGGCAACGATCTGCGCTGCGACATCGAAATCTCCTTCGAGGACTCGGTCTTCGGCGTGACCAAGGAAGTCACCATTCCGCGGCCGTGCGACTGCGACGCCTGCGGCGGCTCCGGCTGCGCGCCGGGTTCGTCCAGGAAAACCTGTTCGCGTTGCGGCGGTTCCGGTCAGGTCACCATTTCGCAGGGTTTCTTCACCATGCAGCAGGCTTGTCCGAGCTGCCGCGGCACCGGTCAGGTGATCGAAAAACCGTGTCCGAAATGCCACGGCAGCGGCCGGATGCGCACCGAGAAAAAACTTCCGGTGCGGATTCCGCCCGGGGTCAACACCGGCGACCGGCTGCGGGTTTCCGGCGAAGGCGAAGGCGGCATGCGCGGCGGCCCGAACGGGGACTTGTACGTAATCATCCACGTCCGTCCGAGTCCGGTATTCGACCGCGACGGCGTCGACTTGTTCTGCAAGCTGCCGATCGATTTCGCAACCGCAACGCTGGGCGGCATCGTCGAAGTGCCGACGGTTTCGGGCATGACCCGGATGAAGATCGCCCCCGGCACCCAAAACGGCTCGGTGCTGCGGATCAAAGGCAAGGGCATGCCCTCGCTGCGCGGCGGCGCCCGCGGCGATCTGCACGTTCAGGTTTCGGTGGAAGTTCCGGTCGGCCTCACCGACGCGGCGAAAAAACTCCTGACCGATTTCCAGGCTCAGATTTCAAGCAGAAACATGCCGCACACCGAAGAGTTCAAACGCAAGGCCGGACCCTTTCTGGGGAATCAGTGATCATGGTCAAAAAAGAAGCCGCGCCCGGCGACGGACAGCTGGCCAATAATCGCAAAGCATTGCACGATTATATGGTGCTCGATCAGGTCGAGGCCGGCATCCAGCTGGTCGGAACCGAGGTCAAGAGCTGCCGGGCGCGTTCGATCGCGCTCAACGACGCCTATGTCGACATCATCAACGGCACCGCGTGGCTGATCAACCTGCACATCGCCGGCTACGATTACGGCAACCGCTTCAATCATGACGCCAAGCGCCGCCGGCGGCTGCTGCTGCACAAAAGCGAAATTCTGAAGCTCGCGCTGAAAGTCCGTGACAAGGGCATCACGATCATACCGCTGCGCTTCTATTTGAAGCACGGTCTGGTCAAGGTCGCGCTCGGCCTCTGTCGCGGCAAGAGTTTCGGCGACAAGCGCGAAACCCTGCGCGAACGTCAGGATTTGCTCGACACCAAGCGCGCCATCCGCGGCGAACGCCTGTAATGTCCGGCGTCGGAACGACGCCGGACATTCCGCTACATTTATCCTCTCACTCCGGCCGCCAGCTCGGCGGTAAGTTTGCGTACTGCCGCCACCGGGTCCGGCGCATGGGTCTGAAGCTTGACCAGCGCGCTGCCCGCGATCACGCCGTCGGCATGACGCGCGGCTTCGCGGGCCATGTTGCCGTCGGCGATGCCGAATCCCGCCGCAACCGGCACCGGGCTCATCCGGCGCAGTGCGTCGAGATGACGCGCCGCATCCTCCGGCAGCGCGTCGCGCACTCCGGTCACGCCCAGCTGCATGATGTAGTAGACGAAGCCGCGGGCTTCCTTGAGCAGCATTTCCGCCCGTTCCGGCGAAGTCATCGGCGAAATCAGCGTGATCCAGTCGAGGCCGTTCTTTTCGAGCTCCGGCCGCAGCTCCATATGTTCCTCGAAGGGCAGATCGACCACCAGCACCCCGTCGACGCCGGCTTCGCCCGCGCGCCGGGCGAATTCCGCGCCGCCGAGGTGGAAAATCACGTTGTAGTAGGAAAATATCACCAGTCCGGCTTCAGGAAAACGGTCCCGCAACCGCCCCGCCAGCGCCAGTACGTCGCACAGCGTGGTGTCGTGTTTCAGCGCCATCTGTGCCGCTTCCTGGATCACCGTCCCGTCGGCGGTCGGATCGGAGAACGGCACGCCGAGTTCGATGATGTCGGCCCCCGCCTCGATCATCGCCGCAATCGCCGCCTCGCTGGTTGCCATATCGGGCGCGCCCACCGTGGAATAGGCGATCAGCGCCTTGCGTCCCGCCGCCTGACAGCGGCCGAAAACAGTCTGAATCCGGCTCATTTCGTCACCTCGTTCTGTCGCGCCAGATAGTTGCGCACATTGTCCATATCCTTGTCGCCGCGCCCCGAGAGCGACACCAGCACGATATCCTCGCGGGGCCGTCCGGCGGCGCTCAGCAGCGCCTGAGCGATCGCGTGGGAGCTTTCCAGCGCCGGAATGATTCCCTCCAGCCGCGAAGTCAGCTGAAACGCCGCCACCGCTTCGCGGTCGTCGATCGCGGTATAGCGCACTCGGCCGATGTCGTGCAAATAGGAGTGCTCCGGTCCCACCCCGGGATAATCCAGCCCGGCCGAAACCGAATAGGCCTCGATCACCTGTCCCGAAGCGGTTTGCAGCAGATAACTCTTGCTGCCGTGAAGCACGCCGACCGTGCCGCCGTTGATGCTGGCGGCGTGCTTGCCGGTCGCAATGCCCGCCCCGGCGGCTTCGACCCCGGTCAGCGCCACATTGTCGTCGCCGATGAAATCGTAAAAAATGCCCATCGCGTTGGACCCGCCGCCGACGCAGGCGACCACCTCGTCGGGCAGCCGCCCGGCCCGGTCGAGCAGCTGACGCTTGGCCTCGCGTCCGATCACCGACTGGAAATCGCGCACCATCGCCGGATAAGGCGCCGGACCGGCCACCGTGCCGATCACATAAAAGGTGTCCTCGACCGTCGCCACCCAATTGCGTAGCGCCTCGTTCATCGCGTCCTTCAAGGTCGCGGTGCCGCTTTCGACCGGAATCACATTGGCGCCCAGCACCCGCATACGGTCGACATTGGGCGCCTGACGGCGGATATCCTCGGCCCCCATGAAGACGTCGCAGACGAAACCGAAACGCGCCGCTACCGTCGCCGTGGCCACGCCGTGCATTCCGGCGCCGGTTTCGGCGATCAGGCGGCGCTTTTTCATCCGCCGCGCCAGCAGTGCCTGGCCGATGGTATTGTTGACCTTATGCGCGCCGGTGTGATTGAGATCCTCGCGCTTGAGGTAGATCGTCGCGCCGCCGGCGTATTCGGTCAGGCGGTCGGCGCGGTACAAGGCGGATTCGCGCCCGACGTAGTCGCGCAGATAATAATCGAGTTCGGCCTGAAACTGCGGGTCGCGTTTCGCTTCCTCGTAGACTTTTTCAAGCTCAAGCAGCGTCGGCATCAGGGTTTCCGCGACATAACGCCCGCCATAAATCCCGAAATGAGCCGAAGGCATGGATTCATTCATGATGTTTCACCTTTTCCAGCAATGCAATCAGTTTGCGATAATCCTTGATTCCCGGAGACGCTTCGACGCCGCCGGAACAATCGATCACGGCCGGGTGTGCGATCGCCAGCGCCTCGGCGACATTGTCCGGCGTGATGCCGCCGGCCAGCGCGACCATGTGCATCGCCGCCGCGCGCCCGGCCAGTCGCCAGTCGCAGCGCTCCCCGGAGCCGCCCCGGGAGGCGTCGGCGACGATCACCTCCGCCCGGCGATATTCGTCGATCAAACGCAGGTCGTCGGCACTCCGGATATGGAGCGCCTTCCAGACCCTCAGATCGGCCAGTTCTTCCAGGATGTGCGGCGGTTCGCCGCCATGCAGCTGAAGGATATTGAAGCCGCAGAATTTCATCAATTCCCGGTTTTCAGCCGCACTCCGGTTGACCGTGACCCCCACCGTCACCGCGGTGCCCGGCAGCCGGGGCAACAATTCGCGCAACGCTTCCGGCGCGATGTAGCGCGGACTCGCCGGATGAAGCACGAACCCCAGATAATCGGCGCCGCAGGCCAGCGCATAACGCGCATCGGCGGCATTGATCAGGCCGCAAATTTTAACTTTTACGGTCATGACAGAAGCTCCTTCAGCTTCGCGGCGGGGTCTTCGGCTTGCATCAGCGCGGTGCCGATCAGAAACGCGTCAGCCGGCAGGCGGCGCAAATCCGCGGCGACGGCGATACCGCTTTCAGCCACCGCCGTTTTGTCCGCCGGAATCAACTCCAGCAGCCGGGCCGCGCCGTCCCAGTCGGTGCGGAAGGTCCGCAGATCGCGGCAATTCACCCCGACGGCGCGGATTTCGGCCACCGCCAGCAGCCGCTCAAGTTCAGCTTCGGTATGGGCCTCGCCCAACACCGCCAGCCCGTAATCGGCGGCCACCCGGCTCAGGGCGCGCAATTCGTTCTGATCGAGCAATGCCGCAATCAGCAGCACCGCGTCGGCCCCCCACAGCCAGGCCTGGCCGATCTGGTAGGCGTCGATGATGAAATCCTTGCGCAACAACGGAATTTTGACCAGTTTGGCCACGCCGGAAAGGGTCGTCGGCGCGCCCTGAAAAAAGTGCGGCTCGGTCAGTACCGAAAGCGCCCCGGCGCCGGCCTGTTCGAGCGCCGGCGCCAGCTCCAGCGGCCGGAAATCGGCGCGGATCACGCCGGAGGAAGGCGAGGCTTTCTTGAGTTCGGCGATCACCCTGGGCGTCCCCGACCGGCGGTCGGGACGCTTGAGCGCACCGCAGAAATCATGGATGCCGCGGCGGTGGGCGGCGCAAAGCGAGGCCAGCGTTTCCGGCGGCAGCAGCCGCTTCTGTTTTTCCAGATCGCGCCGGGTGACGGCGGCGATTTCGGTCAGAATGTCGGGCTTATTCATGATGACTGTACCGGATGAGTTGTTCGAGTTTACGCCAGGCGTCGCCGGAGCCGAGCGCGGCATCGGCCAGCGCGACGCCTTCGGCCAGCTCTTCGGCTTTGCCGGCGACATAAAGCGCGGCGCCCGCGTTGAGCACGGTAATCGCGCGCATCGCCGGATTGGGCGCCTGATCCTTGAGCACCGCGGCCAGAATCCGGGCGTTTTCGGCCGCATCGCCACCGACCAGATCGACCGCGTCGTAGGCCTGCCCGATCAGGATTTCCGGATAGAGTTCGTAGGTGGAAATCAGGCCGTCCTTGAGTTCGGACACCCGGGTCGGCGCGGTCACGGTGATTTCATCAAGCGAGTCCAGGCCGTGCACCACCATCGCCCGGCGGACGCCAAGTTCGCGCAGTACCCCGGCGAAGGTTTCGGTCAGTTCGGGAGCGTAAACGCCGAGCAGCTGGCCGGTCGCTCCGGCCGGATTGACCAGCGGCCCCAGCATGTTGAAAATCGTGCGCTGCTTCAATTCACGCCGCAGTCTGGCGACCTTGCCCAGCGCCGGATGAAGCTTGGCCGCGAAAAGGAAGCCGATACCGATTTCACGGATCGCCTCCTCCATCACTTCGGGCGCGACATCGAGGTTGAAGCCGAGCTCGGCCAGCACATCCGCCGAACCGCATTTGCTCGACACACTGCGGTTGCCGTGCTTGGCCACCGCCGCGCCCCCGGCCGCGGCCACAAAGGCCGCCGCGGTCGAAATGTTGAAGGTCGCGGCATGGTCGCCGCCGGTCCCGGCGGTGTCGATCACATCGACGCTGCCGGTATCGATCAGCGCGGCGTGTTTGCGCAGGGTCCGCGCCGCGCCGAGGAGTTCCGGCACGGTTTCGCCCTTGATCCGGAGCGCGGTCAGAAATGCGCCGATCTGGACCGCAGGAACATCCTGCGCCAGAATCGTCTCCAGCGCCGCACTCATTTCCCCGGCGGCAAGATCGCGCCCGGCCAGCAGTTTATCGAGACAGGTCGTCAGCATGGTCGTCATTGCTCCCGGTTGAAGTCGGCGGCCAGATTCAGAAAGTTCTGCAGCTGACGTTTGCCATTGGTGCTCAGAATCGATTCCGGATGGTACTGCACGCCTTCGATCAGGCGGTCGGGGCGGTTGTAGCGCACCCCCATGATCTCGCCGTCGTCACTGCGCGCGGTCACGGTCAGGCACTCCGGCAGCGTCGCTTCGTCGATCACCAGCGAGTGATAGCGCACCGCCGGAAAACTCTTGCCAAGTCCGGTGAAAAGCCCCTGCCCGTCGTGAGTCACGACCGAGGTTTTGCCATGCATGATGCGCTTGGCGCGGATGACGGCGCCGCCGAACGCCGCGCCGACGGCCTGATGGCCGAGGCAGACGCCGAGCAGCGGAATCTTGCCCGCCGCGCGGATCAGGTCGATCAGGATGCCCGCATTTTCCGGACGGCCCGGTCCCGGCGAAAGCACGATCGCTTCGGGCTTCATGGCCAGCACCTCTTCGACGGTGATTTCGTCGTTGCGCCGGACGACCACTTCAGCCCCCAGCATCTGGAGGTACTGCACGAGATTGTAGGTGAAGGAATCGTAATTATCAAGCATGAAAATCATGGTCTGTTCTCCCGGTTCGAGCCTACAGCGTGAGGCCGTTGGCGGCCAGTTGCAGCGCCTTGAAGACGGCGGCGGCCTTGTTGATGGTTTCGTCGTATTCCTTGTCGGGATCGGAATCGTAGACGATCCCGGCGCCGGCCTGAATGGAGATGCGGTTGTTTTCGATCACCAGCGTCCGGATGGTGATGGCCAGATCGAGGTTGCCGGTGTTGCTCAGATAGCCGACCGCGCCGCCGTAGGGGCCGCGGGCGGCGGGTTCGAGCTCGTGGATGATCTGCATGGCGCGAATCTTGGGCGCGCCCGAGAGCGTTCCGGCGGGAAACGTCGCCCGCACCAGATCGAAGGCGTCGATTCCCGGCGCGGCGATGGCCTCGACATTGGAGACCAGGTGCATCACATGCGAATAACGCTCGACCTTCATGAAATCGCGCACCTGAACGCTGCCCGGTGCGGCGATCCGGCCGAGATCGTTACGCCCGAGGTCGACCAGCATCAGGTGTTCGGCGCGCTCTTTTTCGTCCTTGAGCAGTTCATCGGCGTTCTTGCGGTCTTCAAGTTCGTCGGCGCCGCGCCTGCGGGTTCCGGCGATGGGCCGCAGCGCGGCCACGCCATCGGTGAGTTTGACCATGGTCTCGGGCGAGGAACCGATCAGAATGCGCCCGGCGGTTTTCAGGAAAAAGGTGTAGGGCGACGGATTGATCAACCGCAGCGCCCGGTAGATGTGAAACGGCGCGACCGTGAGCGGTGCGGTGAACTTCTGCGACAGCACCGCCTGGATGATTTCGCCGTCGGCGATGTACTCCTTGGCTTTTTCCACCATGGCGGTGAATTCGCTGCGGGTCATGTTGCCGCGGGGCTGCATCGACTGGCGCGGAGTGCAGCTGCTGTGATTGCGGGCGAAACTCTTCATGCGGTCGCGCAGAGCCTCGATCCGGCTCACCGCATTGTCATAGGCGTCGCGCAGATCGGCGAATTCATCGACCCGGGCGCAGACTGAAATCATCGCAATATGCCTTACGTTGTCGAAAATGATCATTTCGTCGGTCAACATGAAGGCGGCTTCGAGGTTCTCGGCCGAATCGTACTTCGGCGCGGGCAATTTTTCAAAGAGATTCACGCATTCGTAGCCGAGATAGCCGACCGCGCCGCCGAAGAGCGGCGGCAGCCCCGGCACCGCGACCGCCTTTTCCGAGGCGAGCAACTCGCGCAGCGTGAAGAAGGCGTTGCCGACGATTTCAAGCTCGCGCTTGCCGGCGGCGTCGGTCAGGAAAGGCCTGCCGTTTTCGATGGTGTAGATGGCGCGCGGATTGATGCCGATGAAACTGTAGCGGCCGAAACGCTCGCCGCCTTCGACGCTCTCGAGCAGGAAAACATCGCGCTCGTCGGCGAAGCGGCTGAGCACGGACACCGGCGTCTCCATGTCGGCCATGAATTCGCGGTAGACCGGAATCAGGTTGCCCTGCTCCGCGAGTTTGCGAAAGGTGTTGAAATCGGGTTTGAACATGATCGGATTCCTTGATAAAGAAAAATTTCTGAAAAATTCGAAAATTTAAAAACAAAAAACGGGCTCCACCGCTTGCCGGTCGAACCCGTCACTGACCATTCCGTTCGAAACTTTACAACTGAATCAACAAAGCTGAAAAAATCATCCAATGGCATCAGAGCGACGCGGTCCGACCGCGACGCCAATACCAAGCCCGATTTTTCATGCCTCTGTTCATCGCACCAAAGCTCCGGAGGGGTTTTTCCCTCATGCTTTAAAATAGCATGGCAGTTCGGATTTGTCAAATAATTTTTTTCCGGCGAATTTTCCTCCCCGCATCCGGATCGAAAAAGCGCCTCGCTTTCTGGCATTTCCGCAAAAGGCATGATACATTAAGCCAGCGGCAAACCCGAAGGAGCGCAGTCATGGCCTGGCAGATCGCCAACAAAAAAATTCTGTTCGACTACCACAATGTGCTGTTCAAGCTTGTCGGCGTCACCACCGACTGGATCAGCGCCGACGGCGAAACCTTCACCCTGTGCGGCGAAGAGCATTGCAATCCCTTCTGCCGGATGATCATGGCGACGCCGGAGGGACTCCACGCCTGCCGCACCGCCACCGCCGAACGCATGGCGCTCTGCCGGAGCAACCGCCGGAATCATATCTTTGCCTGTCACGCCGGGCTGGTGGACACCGCGGTGCCGCTTTTTCTCGACGACTGCTACATCGGCTGTCTCAGCGCGGGCCAGTTTCTGACCGCGCCGCCGTCGGAGGAGCACTTTTCCGAAGTACGCCAAATGACCGCGCATTTGAATCTCGACGAAGCCAGGCTCCGCGAAGCCTATTTCCATACGCCGGTGTTCTCGCCGGAGAAAGTCGATTCGCTGCTCGAACTGCTGGGGCTGATCGGGGAGTATGTGGTCAAGGCCGAGAGCCGTCTGTTCTTCTTCGAATCCATCAACGACCGCAAGCCGATCCGGGCCGCGCGCCACTATATTGAATGCAATTACCGCAAGAAACTGACCGTCCGGCGCATCGCCGCCGCCGTTGGTCTGAGCGAAAGCCATTTCGGCCACCGTTTTACCGAGGTGACCGGCAAAGCTCCGGTCGAATATCTCAACAGCTACCGTATCGAAAAAGCAGTCGAACTGCTGAATACCTCGGATATGCCGATCGGCGACATCGCGCAGGAAGTCGGCTTCCAGAGCCTGCCGCATTTCAACCGCATCTTCCGCCAGGTCACCGGCAAAACACCCCGGGAAATGCGGAAACTGCGCTTTCAACGCGATGAAAACCGGAATGCTCAGACCAGATAGGGATTGCTCCGGCGTTCGGCCCCGACCGTGGTCGCCGGACCGTGTCCGGGATAAATCCTGACCTCATCCGGCAGAGTCAGAATCTTTTCACGGATGCCCTGTTCGAGCATGGCGAAATCCCCGCCCGGAAAATCGGTCCGCCCCACCGAACCGGCGAACAACGTGTCGCCCGAAAGCAAAATCTTGCGGGACCGGAAGTAGAAGCAGCTGCCGCCGCGGGAATGCCCCGGCGTACTCAGAAGCTCCGGATCGCTCCATTGCCATTCGCTCACCGTCGGCGGCAGTCCGGCCACTGCGGAAAGATAAGGCAGCAGGTTATTGGAGGGGCTGCGATACATCGGCACGTCGCCGGGCGCCAGCCAGACCGTCTTGATTTTCAGCGCCTTGGCCACCTCTGGCACCGCGCCGATATGGTCGACATGAGCGTGGGTGAGCAGAATCACGGCTTCCCGATGGGGCATCTCCCGCGCCGCCGCCACAATCAGATCGGCATCATCGCCGGGATCGACCACAAAAAGCCGTTCGGCCGCCTCATCAAGGACCAGATAGCAGTTGACCGCCAGCATGCCGACCGGAATAACTCGAAAATTTTCCATGCGCACTTTCTGTCTTCAAGAGAGGTAATTTCAATAGTCCAGCCGGTCAATGTTCTATGGATGAATGACGTACGGTAATTTGAAGCTGCCATCCACTGGGTAACAGCTGAAAATACTCCGCAGCCAGTCGCCGCAAAACATGACAAGCATGTACGGAAGAGTTTTGAATTTGCCTCAAGATACAAAAAAAGAAAGCAGGCATTATACGTCTCAGCGACACATTGACCATAAGACCTTGCGGTCCCGATGCATAAATTGTTCCGAGATTAACCTGCTTTCCACCGTTTAATATAACCGCATTTCAGCCAAATGCAAATTTTTCCCGCCGCGGCAATTTTCTCGTGGCCCGGAGTAAATTTTAATAAAAAAAGATGAATAAAAAAATATTCATATCTTGCCGGCAGCCGGTTCCAGTGATATAGTATAGGGAAGTTGCGGAAACGCTTGGAACGTTCCGCTGCCGGAAGGAGCGTCCTTCCGGGCCCGAAGCATCCAGGAAAGGCCACGGTTTATTGCAATGTCACTGATGTACACCCACCCCAGAAACATTCTGGTTGCGACGCTGCGCAACCTGTACGATTACGGCATGACCACCACCTCCGGCGGCAACCTTTCCATCAAGGACGACGAAGGCAACATCTGGATTACTCCGGGCGGCATCGACAAAGGATCGCTCCGGCCTGAAGATATTGTGAAAGTCTCGCCCGACGGCCAGATTCACGGCATCCATCGTCCGAGCTGCGAACTGCCGTTTCATAAGTCGGTCTACCAGTTGCGAGACGACGTCCGCGCCGTGCTCCACGCCCACTCTCCGGCGCTGGTGGCGTTCAGCCTGACCGGGCGCATGCCCGACCCCACGCTGATTCCGAGCGCCGGCAAAGTCTGCGGCAAGGTCGCTTTCGCCCGCTATGAAATCCCCGGCAGCGAAGCGCTGGGTCACATCATCGCCGAAGAGTTCGCCAAAGGCGCCGATTCGGTGATCATGGAAAATCACGGCGCGGTCATGGCCGGAGCCACCATCGCGGAGGCCTTCGCCCGTTTCGAAGCGCTCGACTATGTCGCCCGCATCCAGATCAATGCCACCGGTCTGGGCGAGGTGCTGCCGCTCAGCGGCAAGCTGCCCAAAACCAACTGGCCGGAATTCATTCCCAACACGGTCAGCGCCCAGGAGTGCGAACTGCGCGACGAACTGGCCAATTTCCGGGCGCGCGCCTATCGCCAGCGGCTGCTTTTCAGCGGCAGCGCATTTCTGAGCGCGCGGTTGGGCAAGGATGATTTTCTGGTCACGCCGGCCAATTTCGAGCCGATGCGGCTGGATGCCCCCGGCATGGTGCGGATGAATCTGGGCATGCGCGAAGCCGGCAAAATCCCCTCCTCCGGCACCGCGGTCTGCCGCAACATCTTCCAGCAATGCGACTGGGTCAATTCGATCATCATGACCCGGCCGCCGAATGTGATGGCCTTCGCCGTGACCGGCAACGATCTCGACAGCCGGACCATTCCGGAAAGCTACATCATGCTGCGCGATGTGCCGATGCTGCCGTCGCAGGAGTACTTCAACGATCCCGACGCGGCGGTCCGGCGCCTGACTCCGGCCACCCCGGTGCTGCTGATCGAAAACTGCGGCGTTCTGACCACCGGCAAAAGCATTCTGGAAGCCTTCGACCGGCTGGAAGTCGCCGAATTCACCGCCAAGTGCATTCTGATGGCCCGGCGGCTGGGGACGCTCAATCCGATCGACGACGAACAGGTGGCGGCGATCATCAAAACCTTCAACCTGCCGCAAAAATAATCATTCCCAAACAAAGCAAAAAGCGCTTCCCGCAACGGGAGGCGCTTTTTTTACGATATCATTCCGCAATCCGCCGGCGCGATTATTCTTCGGCCACGGCCTCGAGGAGCACCACATCTTCCTTGGGCACATCCTGATGGCCGCCGCGGCCGGCGGTCTTCACGGCCCTGATCTTGTTGACCACATCCATGCCGTCGACCACCTTGCCGAAGACGCAATAGCCATAGTACTGCGGCGAAGGCGAACGGAAATCGAGGAAGTCGTTGTCCGCCACATTGATGAAAAACTGCGCGGTAGCGCTGTGCGGATCGGCGGTCCGGGCCATGGCGATGGTGCCGATCTTATTGGAGAGGCGATTGTCCGCTTCATTCTGAATCGGCGCATTGGTGGTCTTCTGTTTGAAGTTGCGGTCGAAGCCGCCGCCCTGAATCATGAAATTGTCGATCACGCGATGAAACAGCGTCCCGTTGTAGAAGCCCGCCTTGACATAACCGAGAAAGTTCTTGACCGTCTCCGGCGCAGCATCGGGATACAACTCGATTTTGATATCCCCGTAGTTGGTTTTCAGCGTCACCATGGGTTTTTTCTCCATTTTTGCCGGAGGCTTGGCCACCGGCGGGGTTGTAAGTTTCGCATGATCGGGTTCGACCGCGGCCACGGCTTCGGATGGCGGCGTCACCGCGTCCTTGCCGAAATAATAACGGATAACCGCCTTTTCCCGCAGTCGGGCATGCAGCATATCCAGTGCCTGGGTTCTCGCCTCCGCCTCCAGCCGATTGCGGATTTCATCCTGAACCGCGGCGAATTCAGTTTTTACGGCAGGCTCAATTCCGGCGATCCGGAGAAAGTAGTATCCTTCCTCGGTTTCGACCGGTCCCATGATCGTGCCCGCCGCGGGGGTCGGCGTCCGATTCAGCGCCGCCAGAAATTCTTCCCGCAGCCGGGACCGCTCCAGAAAACCGACCGCGCCGCCGGTTTCCCGGTTGGGACCGCCGGAAAGCGTCTTGACCGCATCGGCGAAACTGTCGGGCTTTTCGCGCAACTGCCGGGCCAGGCCGTCGACGGTCGCTTTCGGCGTAGTGCGGGGCAGCAGCAGCAAAGCCAAGTTGACCCGTTCCGGTTTGGAAAATTCGGCCGCATGGGCCTCGAAGTATTCGTACATCTCCTTCGGCGTCGGATTGACCGCACCGTAAAATTCCCGCCCGATCACCATGTCGGACATGATCCGCTCCGACGCCTTGTCGCGCAATTCCTGAATGCTGGTCCCGGCGGCGCGGGCCTTGCGCGAGAGTTCGGAACGGGTTTTGCAGCCGAAATTTTCCGCCAGTTCGTCAAGCAGATTCTCGACGAACTGCGGCGGCAATTCGAGGTTGAGGCGCTTGAACTCCTGGATCAACAGCCGCCGGTCAATGATCCGGTCGACGGTTTTGCGGCGCAACTGCTCCAGATGCTCCGGCAGTTCAGCCGTGCGGTAAACCTGAAACGCGGTCTGCTCGCCCGGCGCCGATTCACGCATCACATCGGCCAGCGTGATAGCCTCGCCATTGACCGAAGCCAGAATCGACTCACTGCGAATCGTGCCGGCAGAAGCACTTTCGGATTCCTTCTCCGCCGCATTGCCCGTCATCGCGGTCAACCAAAACATGCAGAGCGGGATCGCGAAAAACCACCTTCGCATGACATCATCCTTTCGTTTGCGATAATATAGCATGCCGAGCTCGCTTTTGCCACACGACAGGCACACGCGCCGCGACGCCCAATACGAACAACAGCAAGAGCGGCCACTCCTGCCGCAACGCCACCGGCAACAGAATAAGCGCCAGCAGCCCGCCCAGCAGCAACGCGCCCAGCAACCGCCGCCGCTCGCGGCCATCCGCGGTGCCGCCAAATAAAATTCGTCCGGTCAGAAGCGAGCTCTGCACCCATACCGCTCCGGCGCAGATCAGCCATGAATCCACATCCCCGAACCAGGTCGCCATCCCCAGCAATGCCAGTCCGATAATTCCCCAAAACGCACCGCCCGATGCCAGATTGCAGCTCACCATGAATCCGAGCGGCAACAGCGCCAGCAGCAACAGCGGCCCGATGCCTTCGACCGCCACGCCGGCGATCACGATCAATCCGATCAGCCAGAACCAGGCAAAGCCATTCTCGGCACTGTTCCAGAGCCGGTAGCCCATGCCGCGCCGCTCCAGCAGCAGTCGGGCCAGCCGCCACGATACCAGCAGCAGCACCAGCTCCACCCAGACATACCACGGCGCCCGACAGCCCATCAAATCGTAATTACCGAGCGTCAGCCGCTCGAACTGTCCGTCCGGAATCTCGTTTTCGACCGGTTTCATGGTCGAAAACAGCAATTCGTAGGTGCCGCGCGGCAATGGCGAATCCGCGCCGTAAAGCATATCGAGCCTGCGGTCCAGCGCCGTCGGAGCCAGCACCGCCTGCGACATGCCGAAAACCCGCATCCGGCCCGCGCCCGGCAACATGCCGCTGTATGGGAACCGATCGCAAAGCAAGCCGAATATCACCGGTTGATCGAGCAATGTCTCCGGCACGGCCAGCAGACCGTCCGGACGCAAATGGGCCAGCAGCTGATTCATCAGCCGCTCCAATCGCACCTGATACTGCCGCTCCGGCAACGCCATCATCACGATCAGGTCGAAACTATCATCCGCTCCGGCGGTCGCCGGAGTCCAGGAGGGCGCAAACGCGGCGTCGCCGCGGCGCCAGAAACGCAAGGTCTCCGGAACCCGCCAATAACGGAAATCGGCATACAAACCGGTCCCGATAAACGCATCCGGCCACAATGATCCGGGATTGCCCACAAACAACACCGCCGGCATCGCCCGGGGCAGCGCTCCCAGCAAACCCGGAATCGATGGCAGATATTCGCCGTCTCCGGTCAGTCTCATGACCGCCCGGCCGGTCGGCGTAAAAAAGCCGCCGTCGCCGTCGGCGTCACTCCATAAATAGCGCAGCCCGTCCACGGTATTGACAGTCGAAAACCAGCGCCAATGTTCGTTTTCGCGCTCGGCCAACCGCTCCGGCGGCGGCAGATACGCCGGCGTCGACGCCATCCGGCCGCCCACCGCCAGAATCAACACCCACCGCCAGGTCCAACGCTGCCGCGGCACACCCCGGCGGCTCAGCGGCGACGCCGCCAGCCAGGCAATCCCCAGCAATACGGCCAGCCAGGAGAGCGCCGGAAACAGCAACTGCGCCGCGCCGGACAGCACCGCCGCCACGGCGATCACGCCGTAAGCCGCCCCGCCCCAGGCCCACAACCGCCGGTCGCGGGCGGTGAATTCGCCCGATCCGACCAGACCGTTGAGCATGAAGACCGCCACTCCCGCACTCAGGATAAGCTCGAAGAGCGCAAAGGAAAGATCCCCGGAAAGCAGCCGCCCGGGCAACACATTTTCGATGCCCAGCGCCGCCAGCAGAACCCCTGCCGCTTCATAATAACGCCGCCCCGGATGGCGCACCCGCCGGACGACACTCTGCGCGACTCCGGCCGCCACCAGCCCGACAATGCCGCTGCCGGCCAGCAGCAGAAGGGTGTCATCGCCCAGATTGAGCAGGCGAGCCACCCCGTTGACCAGAATTCCCGCCACCAGCATGCCGGGCAGGAAAAACCAGATTACGGCGCGCCAGAGTCCCTTCATCGCACCGTCTCCCGCCGCGACCGGGCCCGGCGGCACGCCAGCTCGACGGCGGCGAAAAAGCTGCCGGTGTCGGCCACGCCGCAACCGGCGATTTCAAAAGCAGTCCCATGGTCGGGACTGGTCCGGATGATCGGCAGTCCCAGCGTCGAATTGACCCCGCGGTCGAACGCCAGCATTTTGAACGGAATATGCCCCTGGTCGTGATACATGGCGACGATGCCGTCGAATCTGGCCAGGGTTGAGGCCATGAAAAGCGTGTCCGGCGGAAAAGGACCGGTCAGGTCCAGCCCCGCGTTACGCAATTCGGCCATGGCCGGCTTGACCGTGATCTCGTCCTCGTCGCCCATGAAGCCGTTTTCACCGGCGTGGGGATTGATCGCCGCCACCGCGATCCGGGGGCGGACGATGCCTTCCTCGCGCACGGCCCGGTCGAGCAATCGCGTGACCATGCAGATCCGCTCGCGCGTAATCTGGTTCGCCACTTCTTTCAACGCGATGTGAGTGGTGACGAAAATCACCCGCAAAGCCCCGGCCGACTGCATCATCGCAAAATCGTCGACACCGCACAATTCGGCGATCAGCTCGGTATGCCCGGTAAACGCCTTGCCCGCCAGATTGACCGAATATTTATTGACCGGAGCGGTGACGATCGCGTCGACCGCGCCGGCAAGCGCCGCGCGCGTCGCCGCCACCACCGTATCATAGGCGCATTGCCCGCAACGACCATCGGCCTCGCCGACGGTGAATTCCTCCGGGTGCAATGCCGAGGTTTCCACCACCGTGTACGGATTGACCGCTTCGCCTGTACCGTATGCCGCCAGCGCCGCCTCGATCACCGCCGGCGCACCGTACAATGCGAAACGCATCCGGCCCTGAAACCCGGGATGTTTGACCGCCCTGGCCAGCAATTCCGGCCCGATTCCGGCGGGATCGCCCATGGTCAGCGCCAATACGGGCAATGTTGCGGCTGGATTCATCGTGAACCTCAGAACAGAATATTTTTGATGCCGGTAAAGATGATCTGAGCGGCCAGCGCCGCCAGCATCAAACCGGTGATCTTGCTCAAAATCTGGATGCCGTTGCGTTTCAGTATACGTTCCAGCTGATCGGAAAGATACAGAAACACGCCGATGATTCCGACCGCGGTGGCAATGCCCAGACAAATCACGATCCGCTCCCGGAGCGTTCCGCCGTCGGCCCCCATCACCAGCAACGCCCCGATCGTCCCGGGCCCCACAATGCAGGGCACGGCCAGCGGCACCACGCTGATGTCCAGAGCATCGTCGCCGTCGCTTCTGCGCCCGGAATGACTTGAGGCGTTGACCAGATTGATCGCGGTCAGCATCAGAATCGTCCCCGCTCCGATCCGGAACGCGTCGACGGTGATGCCCAGCACCATGAACAGATATTCGCCGAACCAGTAAATAATCAGACTGATGAGCAGGACCGACAGCGTCGTTCGGACCGCAATCCGACGCTTGCGTTCCGGCGCATAGTCCGCCGTCGCGGTCAAAAACATCGACAACGCGAAAAACGGCGTCAACAGAAAAAACATCTTGATCAATACGGCGACATAACTCGAATTGTCCATAAAAAAACTCCTGCATTCCCGGCAATTGAATAAGATAGCGCCAAAAACCGCCAAATCAAATCGTTTCCCGCTGAAAAACGCATTTCCAACCTCAAAACCCCGAATTTTCCGGCCGCTCGGGTTCACCGCGTTTCGCAACCGTCCCTTGCCGCGCGCCGTTCCGAGGGCGATATGCCGGTCATCCGGCGGACGAAACGCGAAAACGTATAGATATTGTTGAACCGGGTCTGCCGGGCGATTTCGCCGAGCGGCAGATCGCTGTAGTACAAATAACGGTCGACCTGATTCATGATTTCGCGGTCGAGGTATTGTTTGAGCGTCGGGCGCGGCTCCGGATAATGCGCCTCTTCCAGCGCCGACGCAAAGCGGTATTTGAGCTGGGAAACCGTCATATTGAGTTTTTCGGCGGCGGCCTGGACGTTGATCCGCGCGGCTTCGCCGAACACCATGTCGCCCAGCGCGGTCAGCAGCCGGGGGCGCGCCTCGGCAGCGCCGAAGGGCTTGAGCGCATGATGGAGCATGACCAGCAGCACCGCCTCCAGAATCGGGCGGTTGGCGTTGATTTCGAGATAGCTGCGGGCTTCGGTGCCATGCTGGCGGCGCAGAGCGTCGATGCACCACCGGGTCAGGTCGTCGCAGCGCACCCGGACCGGGCGGGACGCAATGGCGGCGGTCAGGTGCTCCACGCCGAATTTGAAGGAGTAATATTCCAGATTTTCGCCGGAATAGTCGATCCGGTGCGGCGTTTCCGGCGGCAGCAGCACCCAGTCGCCGGCATGCAATGCCAACTCCTCGCGTCCGCTTTTCATGCGAATCAGGCCATGAATGCACAATTCGATCTGAAAATACGGATGCAGGTGTTCCGCCGTGGCCGGAACGGTTCCGACTTCATGCTCCCAGTGCCAAAGACAACACTCAAGCAATTCCATATTTATCCAAATTGGTAAATAAATTCTCTCTTCTGCCATTTACTTTAGCATCAAAAAGAAGTAAAATAAAGCAAGTCGCATTGAAAAAAGCAATTATTTTGCCGGAGTCGCCGCCACGCTCCGGATTCCCGGTCAATCGTCAGTCATTGTTATCAGAAAGGTCGATTCCATGAAAACTCTGCTCCAGGCCGGAACCGCCCGGCGCGACATCACGTTGCCTGATGCCGGAGAACGGTTCGGAGATCCGCTCTATGTCCGCACTCTGGTGCTGGACGATGGCATTCAGCGCTTCGCCATCCTTGCCCTTGATGCCGTCGGCATCGGCTGGATCGGCGATATTCCGAACGATTTTCTCGCCCGGCTCCGCGCCCGGATTGAGCAGGAGTGCTCCATCCCGGCTTCCCATGTGCTGGCCGCCGCGACCCACACCCACCCCTCCGGCGATCTCATCCATTGCCCGCCGGAAGTTCTGCTCGGCCGCTGCGTCGACAGCGTCACTGAAGCCATGAATCGGAAAGTCGCGGTAACCGTCGCTTCGGGCCAGGGCGACGAACCGCGTTTCACCATGAATCGCACCCTTCGCCTGGACGACGGCAGGCACTGGAGCGTACGCCATGCCAACCCCTGCCCGCCGGACGAAAAAGTACGGGCGCTGGGGCCGCTCGACACCGCCATCGGCATCCTGAGGCTTGACCGTGCCGACGGCGGCGGCACGCTGGCGGTGCTGTTCCACTTCGCCTGCCATCCGTTATGGGCGGATGCCGGGAACCGGATTTCGGCCAACTATCCGGGCGGAGCCATCCGGGTGCTTGAGGAGGCTCTGCCCGGCGCCACGGCCATTTTCCTTCAGGGCGCGGCGGGCGACGTGATCGACCGCGGCTTCAAGAACTTTGAGATCGACCGGGCCGGATATATCGAAGCGATGGGCAACGGGCTTGGCCTGAGCACGCTCAAGGCGCTCCGGGAACTCCGCCCTGCTCCCTGCGCGGAACCGCTGGCATTCCGCAGCCGGACGGTGCGCCTGCCACGCCGCCTCGACATCCAATCCAAAATCGACGCGCTTGAGGTCGAAGCCCGGACGCTGCGCGCGCAGCTGCGCTCCTCGCCGCTTAATTTCCGAAGTTTCCTTCCGCTCTACTTGAAGTACCGGCTCAATGGAGATTTTCCGCTGGACTACGCCTTCCAGTATCTTGCCGAAGAACGCCCCGGCGCGGGCGCGCTGCGGGAAATGGACGCGGTCAATCACGCCATTCTGGACAAGTATCTCGGCAACATCCGGGTCATGGAGCAGCTGACCCGGCTGGAGGACCGGCTTGAAACCTTCCGGTTCCATCAGAAGCTGAACGCCGACTCCGGACGCGACGACGTGGGAGCCGAAATCAATGAGCTCCGCATCGGCGATTTCGTGCTGGTCACCAGTCCCGCCGAAATGCTGACCCAAACCGCGCTCGACCTCAAAGCCGTATCGCCCTGGCGCAATACCTTCATGATGGCCTATTGCAACGGCTATATTCATTACGGCGCTCCGGCCGGGGACTATGAAGCCGACGGCTATGAAGTCACCGAGTGCATGCTCGCTCCCGGCTGGCAGCAGATTTACGAGTCCGCCGCCGCCGAACTGCTTCAGGAACTGTGACCACGAGAGCGGAAAAACGGCCTCAACGGTCGTCTTTCCGCTCTGTTTCCGGCGCTTTGCCCGACGGCGCGGACCGGAATTTCCGTCCCAGCCGCCACGACCACCGCGCCAGCGGATAGAGCAGGATCAGCCACAGCAGCAGCAGTCCCCAGCGAAACGGCGCCAGCATGGTGCCGAGCACTTCGACGAAACGCTCGGGATGCTTTTCAGCCAATGTTTCCACTCCGCTTTCGATGCCGTCGCTGATCTTGTAGGCGGCGACGATCGCCGCCGCCGAAAGTCCGGTCGCCATGATCCGGGACCAGTTGAACGCCTCCAGAAAACGGGCGGGATAGCGCGAGGCGCGGTACTTTTCCAGCAACAGCGCCCGGGTCGCGGGCGAATCGGCTTTGGCGGCATAGCCCAGCAGCCGGGAAGCATCGTCGGCCGACGCCCGCGCCAGTGGCGCGACCATGTCATCGCCGAGCTCCGCCGCCACCCGGGCGGCCAGTCCCGGCGCTTTGGCTTCCAGCACCAGCACCTCCGGGCCGACGCGCCGGACCAGCGGCAGCAGCTGGTCGCCATGCAAAGCCAGACTCCGGGCCGCTTCCGGATTGCGCAGCGCCAGACGCCAGAATTCATCGCCGTGCCGGGCCCCCTGCTCAAGCATTTCCAATCCGCCGCGGCCGACCAGCCGGACGACATCGTCGCCGTATTGGCGGGCGGCGGTCCGGGCGGCGGTTTCGGCGGCGGTACGCGCCGCAGGCGAAAGCGTCCGGCCGGAAATCTTCGCCCCCAGCTCCACCGCCTCCGTCACCGCTCTGGCGGGAATGGCCTGAGCCACGCCGGGCAGGAGCCAGACCGCCGCCAGAATCAAACTCAAACATCGAAATTTCATGGTTTTCCTCCCACCCGTGCCGCCAGCGACGTTTCCAATGCCGCCAAGGCCAGCTCCGATTGCCGGGTCAATTGCCTGCCCTGTTCGAGTATTTCCCGTTTCATCCCCGTCTCGCAGGAATCGACCGCTTCCAGCAGTTTGCCATACAACTGTCCGGGCAGAACCTGCTGCGCCTGCACAATATCATAAGCCGTCCAGCTCAATCCGCCGACCGCGATGACCGCGCCGACGGCGTCGCCCGCGGGCAATGGACCGTCGGCCGCCGCCGCGATCGCCCCGGCGGAAAGCGTCCCCGAAATCCGCGCCACCGCCCTGGCGGCAACCCGCTCCACCACGCCCATGGTAGTCCGAACGAAAAGCGCTTCCAGCGTCGCCCCGAGCGCCGCGGACATCCGGCCCACGGCCAGATCGACCGCCGCCTGTTCGGCATGGAACATATCCTCGCCGAAAGCCCGCAGCGCCTCGTATTGCAGCTCCGGCGAGGGCTCGCGACTCAACCGGGCGGCAAGCCTGCTCCGGCACGCGAAATCGGCCTCACGAATGCGCCGGAGATGGTCGGCCAGCAATTCAACGGCCTTCTGCTGCGCCGCCACGCAGGGCGCGATCACCTCGGCATCGATTTCCGCCCGGATCGCTTCCGGCGCGGCGGCGGTGCCGCGCAGCCGGTCGGCGGCCAGCTTGTAACAGAGCCTGACGCCAACCCGGAATCCCGACAGATTGCGCACCGCCTGACCGGAGCCCCGGCGCGCCGTCTCGAAATACGGCGTCAGCGCTCGGTCCAATTCGCTGCCGAATTCCCGGTCGAGTCCGGCCAGCGTTAGGCGCTGGGCATTCAATTCGACGCGCAGCTCCGCCAGCAGCCTCGCCCGGCGCTCCGCCGTCAGGCGCGCGGTCACGCCGGGCAGAAAGGCCAGCGCCGTCGCCAGCCCAGCCGCCACCAATAATACGGCATAACCCATCCGCCGGGCAGCAGGTGCGCCAACCCGGCACTTCATCGGTTTCAGTTCGTCTGGCCGCTCCAGCTCCATGCCGGTCCCCGCTCTTTCCGCTGGCGATTCGTTCATGGCTACAATATAGTGCCGCACGACGAAAAAACGAGCCGGATTATCCGACATCGGCGGATTTTTTTGCCGCGCACAAGATGATTCCGGCATTGCATGAAACATTCATGAGAAATGCCTGTGCAATGCACGGCGAACACAGAAACCACAGCCATAAAACGCGATAGATTCAGGATAAAATGGTGCGCGAGGCGGGACTTGAACCCGCAAGGATTGCTCCACCGGAACCTAAATCCGGCGCGTATGCCAATTTCGCCACTCGCGCAAAGTGTCGGAAGCGTAGTATACACCCGCAAAGATTAAATTTCAACTTTTCCGAACAACTTCCGCTCCGGCGCGGCGGAAATCAGCGCACCTTGCCGTAGACGTTCCGGCCATGGGTTTCCGGAACCAACAGGCTTGCCGCCAGCGAACTCGCCGCCACCACGAAGGCCAGCACGAACACCGCCGAATAGGAAGACGCCGGATAGATCACCGAGGTTTCGGTCTCGATGTTGCCGGTGGAGAAAACATCCATCAGCATCCCCGCCAGATTGCCGCAGACCGCCACCGCCACATAGGCCGCGAAATTCAGCGCGCAAACCGCCGCGCCGGTCGATTCCTTCGGATTCAGCTCCCGGATCAGCGAATTGGTGATCGGCGAGAAGCCCGA
Source organism: Victivallaceae bacterium (assembly GCA_036677805.1). Taxonomy (GTDB): domain Bacteria; phylum Verrucomicrobiota; class Lentisphaeria; order Victivallales; family Victivallaceae; genus SIG78. The sequence goes on from JAVBVS010000029.1 coordinate 47,254, forward strand.
CGATATCGCAAACAGCAGCATCACCATGATGAAATATCCGCTGCCGCTGCCCCAACGCATCCCGAGCAGTCCCAGCACCGCGCCGACCAGGCTGATCAGCATCATCGCCAGAAAGAACGGACGGCGGCGGTTGCCGCCCCAGCCGGTCAACGTCCCGGAGAGCATGTTCACCAGCGCCGACACCACCACCATCAGCGACAGACAGCCGCTGGCCAGGGTCGGCGAGGCGTGGCAATAGTCTTCCAGAAATTTCTTGCCCACCACCGTGAGCATCATGTAGTAGACCCCGAAACTGCTGCCCGCCGAAAGCAGCATGAACAAACTGGCGCGGCTCCGGATGGTCACCAGCAACGGCGACAGCGACAGCCGCCCCGGTACAATGCGCGGTTTTTTGAGGCCCCGGAAGAAATTCAGATAGCCCGCATAACACAACACCGTCAGCCCCCCGGCAATCATAAACCCCCAGCGCCAGCCGATCCAGCCGACCACCTTGCTCAACGGCAGCGCCCCGACAATGCCCCCGGAGTAGCCCAGAAAAATCACCAGCCCCAGCACCGAAGCAAAACGGTCCGGAAAGAGCCGGTCGACCTCTTTGACCAGCGACAGGTAAACCGTCCCCGCCCCCATTCCGACCAGCATCCGGCTCAGGTAAAGCATGTTCATGCTGTTGCTCATCGGAAAAAGGATCGAGCCGACGCAGAAAAGGCCGCAGCCCACCGCGATCGTCCGCGCGCCGCCGTATTTGTCGACCAGCACCCCCACCAGCAATTGCACAAAGGCGTAGACGTACATGAAAATCGCCCCGATGGCGGCCACCGCCGCCGCCGAGGAGCGGAAATCCATCTGCAGTTCGTTGAAAATCGTCCCCGGAATCGAAGAACGCTGAAAGTTGGCGAAAAAATAGAGCGCAATCCCCATCGCCAGCAGCCAGAGACTCCGCTGCCGCACCGCCTGACTGTACCTTACCGTCATACTCACTTGAACCATCCCCGCGCGGCAAACACCGCCTTACCGTCCCGGCTGCCGCCGAATTCAAACTCCGTCCCGGTCAAGGCCCCGGTCAGGGCCAACTCCTCGCCCGCCAGCGCGCCCTGAAGGAAATTCAGCTGAATTTCCTTCAACTCCCCGGCGGTCTTCCGGCTCCGCGCCAGAAAATCATGCACCAGCGCCGCATACTCGGCATTGTTCCAATGGCCGTTCACGTCGATGCCGGACTCCGGCACGATGTGACGCCACCGGATTTCACCCGCCGGAGGAGCGAATTTTTCCAGCTCCGGAAAAAAGCGCCGCCGGGCGCTGTTGTCGGGCAAATCCACCGCCAGCGCCGCCGGCAACTCCAGCGGACGCAGCCGCTCCAGCTCCACCAGAATCCACCAGCTCGAGCCGACCGCCCACTCGCGTCCATCCCCATCGCGGAAGATGAACTCCCGGAGCGCGAAAAGACGGCGATGGAATCCGACGGGATAGGTTTCGACCGCAATCGTGCTGCCCAGCTTCGGCAGCGGCCGGAGGAAAGAAAATCGAATCCGCGACAGCATCCAGCCCTGACGCCGTTCGGCGAGGTAGGCCATCCCCACCCCAAGGTCGGCGGCATGGTTGGCCGCCGCCTCCTGGGCGTGATCGAAGATCGTCCGCAATTTGATTGTCCCGGTGCGATCGACTTCGCTGTGACGCAGCCGGAACGATTGTATCCGGCAACCCGGCGGAACCCCCTCCGCCGGCGGCGCGATGTTCATTTTTTCAGACACCCCGCCACCAGGAACAATACCGCCATGCGGATTGCCAGCCCGTTGGTCACCTGTTCCAGAATCACCGACTGTTCGCCGTCGGCCAGCTCGGAACTCAACTCCACATCGCGGTTGATCGGTCCCGGATGCATGATCAGGGCATCCTTCTTGAGATAGCGCGCGGTCGCGCTGTTGAGTCCGAAGAACCGGGCGTATTCCCCGGTGCTCGGGAAGAACCCGCTTTCCTGGCGCTCGCGCTGGATGCGCAGCAGATTGACCACATCAGCATCGGCGATCGCCTCTTCGAGATTGTGGCAGACCCTGACGCCGACCAGTTCGAATTCCTTCGGCGCCAGCGTCGAGGGACCGGCCAAGGTTACTTCCGCCCCCAGTTTCAAAAGCCCCCAGAGATTGCTGCGCGCAACGCGGCTGTGCAGAATGTCACCGACGATCGCCACTTTGAGCCCCTTGATCCGGCCCTTCTTGGCGCGAATGGTAAAGAGATCGAGCAGCGCCTGCGTCGGATGACTGTGGGCGCCGTCGCCGGCGTTGATGACCCCGGCCTCCACCCGCGATGCGATGAAGTTGGCCGCGCCGGGCACCGAGTGGCGCATCACCAGCAGATCGACATTCAGCGCTTCGATGTTGCGCACCGTATCCAGCAGCGATTCGCCCTTGGTCAGGCTGCTCGTGCTCGCACTCACATTCACGATATCGGCGCTCAGCCGCTGCTCGGCCAGCTCGAATGAAACCCGGGTCCGGGTGCTCGGCTCGACAAAGAAATTGACCACCGTCTTGCCGCGCAGCGCCGGAACTTTCTTGACGTTCCGCGCCGAAACTTTTTTGAATTCCTCGGCGGTGTCAAGAATGAATTCGATTTCTTCCGGGCGCAGATCGTACAGACTCAACAGGTCCTTCCGATTCCATTGCATTTCCATAATTTTCGTCCCATCCCTACCTGTTACCGGATTGCGCGCCCGTGCCGGAACGCCATCCGACTTCGAAAATGCCGTCGGCTCCGTCCTCTTCGACAAACTCCACCAGAATCTTGCGGTTCGCCGGCACCCCGAGCGCGAATCCGACATAGTCCGCCCGGATGGGGTACTCCACACCGCCGCGGTCCACCAGCACCGCCAGCCGGATCAGCGCCGGTCTTCCGTAATCGGTCACGGCATCCAGCGCCGCCCGGATCGTGCGCCCGGTCGACAGCACATCGTCAACCAGAATCAGATGCGCCTTGTCGACATCGAATGGAATATCGGTTTCGCGCAGCAGCGGCAGCGCCGTCCGCAACCCGAAGTCGTCGCGATACATGGAAATATCAAGCATCCCGACCGCCAGCTCCACGCCGGACCGCCGGGCAATCGCCGCCGCCAGCCGCCGCGCCAGCGGCACACCCTCTTTGTAAATGCCCAGCAGCGCCACCCCGGACAACTCGCCGGACGCGCCGAACTCCCGGATGATCGCAGCGGCCATTTCATCGACCGCCGCCTGCATTTCCGCCGCATTGCGAAGCAATTTCCGCGTTCCCATGACTCCTCCGCATGTTCCGGTCAGTGCACTGATTTTGACATTCTGGAAAAATACTGCCGGAAGCACTGTTTTTCCAGTCGGCAAACGGTTTTTTATTTGTTTTTGTCCTCCGGCGGCGCTCCGCCCGAAGGCAACGGCAGCAACTGACCGAGAATCATCAAAATCCCCAGCGTCACCACCAGCATCGGAATTTCCCACTCCACCGCCAGACGGCCGGTCTGGCGCAGCACCGACGCCACCGCCGCCAGCAGCAGAAACACCCCGGCCACCACGCTGCTCCGGGTCCAGCGGCTCAGGGTCAGAATCGCCAGCCCGGAAAGCCCCAGAAATCCGGTCCAGAGCCAGTCCACCCCCGGTACGATTTCGGCCTGATTCAACAGCCATCCCACTCCGAGCAGCAAAACCAGCACGGGCACGATAAAGCGGCGGCGTTTATTCGTCATGACGGTCCTCCTCAGGTTCCGCGGATTCTTGCTCCGGTTCATCCTCGCTTTCCGCCAGCTGAAAACGCGCGGGCAGCCGGAGGGCTCTTTTCATCTTGACTCCCAGCTGCTTGAGCTGCTCGGCCTTCTGCACGACACTGCGCTTGCCGTCGGTGCCGCGCAAACGTCCCACCGATACATTGTAGGCGTCGCGCGCACTTTCGAGCTTGCGCCCGACCTCGTCGAATTCGGCGTAAAAGCCGTAAAGCCGGTCCAGCAGCTGGGCGGCATTGTCGACGATCAGCTGCTGATTGCGCTCCTGATCGAAACGCTTCCAGCCCAGATGAATCAACTGCAGCAGCGCCATCAGATTGACCGGACTGACAATCAGCACCTTGCGCTCGAACGATTCGCGCCAGAGGTTGGGATCATGCAGCATCGCCAGCTGATGCGGCGCTTCGTTGGGCATGAACATGACCACGAAATCGACCGCCTCGCGCTGCGCCTTGCGGACATAGCCGGAATAATTTTTGCGCACCAGTTCATCGACATGCGCCCGGACGCTTTTAAGGTGGCGAGCCAGCGCCTCGGCCCGCGCCGCATCGTCCTCGGCATTCATATAATCGACGTAGGCCGAAAGGCTTACCTTGCTGTCGATGATCACTACTTTGCCGTCGGGATAGTCGACCGTCACATCGGGCCGCATGATCCGGGCGTCGTCGTCATGGCGCAGCGCCTGGCCGTCATCGTCGGCCAGCACGGTCTGCTTTCGGTAATGACGGCCTTCGATCAGACCGGAACCGGTCAGGATTTCGTCAAGGATCATCTCGCCCCAGTTGCCCTGAAGCTTGGTATCGCCCTTGAGCGCGCGGGCCAGATTGCTGGCGTCGCCGCCGAGACGGCGGGCGCTGTCCATCATCAGCCGCAGCTGCTCGCGCAGTTCGGCATTGATTTCCAACGACTTGGCATGGGTGGTTTCCATACTTTTGCGGAATTCGCCGAGCCGCTCCTTGAGCGGAGCCAGAATCGCCTCCAGCTGCTCCTTGTTGGCACTGCGCAAGTCGCCGGATTTTTCGCCCAGAATTTTTTCGGCCAGATTCTTGAATTCGGCCTTCAGCAGTTCAAATTTCTGCCCGGCGGCTTCCGTCTGCGCCCGGACGGCGGCCTCGCTCTGCGCCTCCATCAATCGGCGGGTCTCTTCCCACGCCCGGCGCTCGGTCTCAAGCCGGGTATTGCTCTCCGCCAGCCGGACCGCGAGACGCGCGCGCCCCCAGAACCAGCCGGCCAGCAAGCCCGCCGCCAATCCCGGCGCGAAAAAAATCAGCCATTCCGCCATGTCGCCCGTTTCTTTCCTTTGCGAAGCCGCTCCGGTCTTCTCCGCCGGAGCCCCGAATCCTTATCTTTAAGATAATCCGGCATATTGTTTTTGCAACTTCCCGGCGCCATAATTTTGCTCGAAAGCTCCCGCTGCCGGCATCAGGATTGCGCCAGCAACGCGGTGAACCGGACCGCCGCCGGAGACGCCGCCGCCGCATGGCGCACGGCAACAATCTCGACCGGCGGCAAAATCGGCGGAAATGCCCGGAATTCCAATCCCGGTCCGGCCGTCCGGACGCTCGATTCCGGCACCAGCGCCGCGCCGAAGCCGGCCCGGGCCAATGCCAGCAGCGAACCTTTGTTGTGCGCGAATTCCCGAAACTCCGGAAAGACCTTCCGGCTGTAAAACGCCGCCGCGATCGCCTCGAACAAAGCCGGATTCACCACCCGCGCGAAAATCAACAGCGGTTCCCGGTCGAGCGCCCGGACCAGTTCCGGCTCCGGCACTCCGGCCAAATGACAGTCGGGCGGAAATGCCAACGCATAATTTTCCGAATAAACCAGCTGCGCGCTGAATTCGCCGAGGTCATGATGAAACGGGCGCAGAAAGCCGACGTCGATCGCTCCCGCGCGCAACGCCGTGAGCTGATCATCCGGTTCCATTTCACGCAGTTCGAGGTCCACGCCGGGATATCGGCCGCGAAACCGGAACAGCGCTTCCGGCAGCATGGTGTTGAGCGCCGGTTCGTTGTAGCCGATCACCAGCTTGCCGCCGCTGCCCGAAGCCAGCGCCGCCATGCGCCCGGCGGCATGCTCCGCCCGCGACAGAATCATCCGCGCTTCGATCAACAGCTCCCGGCCGGCCTCGGTCAGCGCCACCGACCGGCTGGTACGCTCGAAAAGCCGAACCCCCAACTCCTCTTCCAGCTTGCGGACCGCCAGACTCAACGGCGGCTGCGACACATGGAGAGAGCGGGCGGCCCGTCCGAAATGGAGCCGTTCCGCCACCGCGACAAAATATTTCAGCTGTGTCAGTTCCATCGATTTACTCCGCTTTTTAATTGATATTTTTTTTATATCAATAAACATACATCACAATCTTGAATAAATCAATCCATTGTCTTATATTTTTCATCGAACCGCGATCCGGAGATCGCCAATCATTTCCTCAACCCCGGAGTTTCAGCTGTGATTACCCAGTCCGCAGTCACCGAAGCCATGTACGAGGCTATCAAGCTTGCCGCCACCCGGCTGCCGCCGGACGTGCGTCAAGCGCTCGAATGCGCCCGTGGCGAAGAAATCGAGCCCATGGCGAAAATGCACCTCGATTCCAGTCTGGCCAATGCTGACGCCGCCGAACGCGGCGAAGGCCTGGTGTGCGCCGACACCGGCTTCCCGCTCTTCTTCATCACCGCCGGCAACCGGACGCAGATCGAAGGCGGCTTCGGCAGTCTGCATATCTGCGCCGAAGCCGCGGTGGTCCGAGCCACCGGCGAATGCCTGCTGCGGCCGACCATGGTCGACCCGCTGGATCGCCGCAATCCGGGCGACAACATCGGTCCGGGAATGCCGAAAATCGATCTGGCATTCGAGGGCGACGGCGACAGTCTCGACCTGATCGCCGTGCCCAAAGGCGGCGGCTCGGAAATTTTCGGCACCTTCTATCGCATGCTTTACCCCTCCGACGGGCTGACCGGCATCAAGAAATTCGTGCTCGAATCGATCCGCAACTCCTGCTATGCGGGCAAAATCTGCCCGCCCGCGATCATCGGCGTCGGCATCGGCGGCACCGCCGACTTGTGCATGACGCTGGCCAAAAAAGCCGCATTGCTGCGGACCGTCGGCTCCGTCAACCCCGATCCGCGCTGCGCCGCACTTGAAGCGGAGCTGCTCGCCGCCGCGCGCAAGCTCGGACTAGGTCCCATGGGCTCGCGCGGCATCAATGCGGTGCTGGCCATCCATGCGGCCACGGCCATGACCCACACCGCCGCCTTGCCGGTGGCGTTCAACGCCCAATGTCTGGTCGGCCGCCGCCGGAAGGCGCGCATCGCCGCGGACAATGCCATATTCTATCCCGGAGAAACCGCATGAAACATCTGAATCTCCCCCTGTCCGAAGCGGATGCGCGCAGTTTGCAGCTCGGAGAAATCGTAACCGTCAGCGGACTGCTTTTCACCGGTCGCAGCCGGTTCCACATCCGCGCGGTCGAAGAGCATCTCCGGCCGCCGCTCGACTATGAAAAAATCAACTGTTTTTTCCATGTCGGTCCGGTGATGCGCCAGTTGCCGGACGGCTGGGAAGTGGTGAGTTGCGAACCGACCTCGAGCATCCGCTTCGAACGCTACGGCGCGCAGGTGGTGCGGCAACTCAAGCTTCGGACCCTGATCGGCAAGACCACCATGGGTTCCGCGACGGCGGCGGCGCTGAAGGAAACCGGCGGCGTCTTTCTTTCCAAGATCGGGCTGAGCGGCAACGTGTTGCGCGACCGGATCGTGAAGGTGCATGCGGTTCATTTCCTCCAGGAGCTCGGCAAGACCGAGGCGACCTGGGTGTTCGAGGTCAAGGAATTCGGTCCGTTTTTCGTGGCGATCGACGCGCGCGGCAACAACTATTTTTCCAGGCTCGACGATGAAGTCGGCAAAAGGGTTCCGGCCATCGAGCGCGAGCTCGGCATCCCGGAAGATTATCGTTTTACCGAGGTGGACGCATGAAGCCGACCTCCTGCCGTTATCTTTCGCTCTGCGGGATGCTGGGCTACGGTTATGCCCCGGTCAGTTTGGCCAATGCGCTGCGTCAACCGCTCGATTTTATCGGCGTCGATGCCGGCTCGACCGATCCGGGCCCGTTTTATCTCGGCAGCGGACAAGGGTTCGTCAAGGAACTTCAAGTCAAACGCGACCTCCAGCTGGTCCTGAAAACCGCCGTAACCCGCAAGATTCCGCTGATCATCGGCAGCGCCGGGGGTTCGGGTGCGAAACCCCACGTCGCAAGCGTACTTCGGATTCTGCGCGAACTGGCGGATGCGGAACAGCTCCATTTCAAATTGGCGGTGATTTACTCCGATGTCACGCCGGAATTCCTGCGCCGGGCGGCGGCGGGACATCTGGCGCCATGCGGCGGCGCGCCCGATTTCGATCCGGCTTGCATCAATCAACTCTCCAACCCGGTCGCCCAGTTCGGCACCGAACCCCTCGCCGCGGCGCTCGCCACCGGAGCCGATGTCATCGTTTCCGGCCGCTGCTGCGACACCGCAATTTTTGCGGCCTGGCCGATTGCCCGCGGCTTGCCGCCGGGACTCGCGCTTCATGCCGCCAAAATCGCCGAATGCGGCGCTTTGTGCGCCCGTCCGGTCGGGGCCAACGATTCCCTGGTGGTCGAGCTCACGCCCGAATCGTTCACGGTGGAACCGCCGAATCCCGCCCGGAAATGCACGCCGGAATCGGTGGCGGCGCATTCGCTCTACGAACAGCCCGATCCGGAATGCTTCTACGAACCCGAGGGGCAGATCGACATGCGCGAAGCCACGTTCACCCAAGTCGGCGAACGCGCCGTGGAAGTCCGCGGTTCGCGCCTGATTCCGCCGGCGGTCAGGACCGTGAAGCTTGAAGGCGCAATCCGGCGCGGCTGCCGCGCCATCACGCTGGCCGGCATCCGCGATCCCGGCGCCATCGCGGCGCTGGACGCCATTGAAGCCGGAGTACGCGAAGCAGTAACGGAGTCGGCCGCGTTCGTCCAACCCGGCAGCTGGACGTTGCGCTTCCTGCGCTATGGGCTGGATGCGGTGACCGGAGCCAATGAAGCGCCGCTGGCCGTGCTTCCCCGTGAAGTCGGTCTGGTGATCGAAGCAGTGGCCCCGACCCAGCCGCAGGCCGACGCACTGGTGGCGCTGGCGCGATCGAAAACGCTGCATCAGGCCTTTCCGGGACGTAAAGCGACGGCGGGCAATCTCGCCTTTCCGTTTTCGCCGTCGGATTTCTCCGGCGGCCCGGTCTGCGAATTCGCGCTCTACCATCTGACCGATCTTGAACCGGAGTTCCGACTGGAGGTGCTCGAATGGTAAAAATCTACGATCTGGCCGCCGTCTGCCGGAGCAAGAACGCCGGTCCTTTTCAGCTGACGATCGACCTGATGTTCGCCGCCGACGCCGATTTCGCGCGGGTGCTGGCGGCTCCGGAATTCACCGTCGAGCGCATTGCCCGGCTTTACCATACCGCCGACTCCCGGGTGGCGATCAAGACCTTTGCCCGTATCCGGACGATCAAGGTGGTGATGCCGCGCCGCGTTTCATCGGGCGCGCCCGGAGATACCGACGTCTACGGCAGTCAGCAGCATTTTCCGCTCGGCGCGCTGGAAATCGGCTGAAGCATCCGCTTTCGCCCGGAACGTACAAACCGACGCATGAAAATTGGCGAACGGCCGAAACAGCGTTATGGTAATTGCAACCGATTGAACCGGATAAAATAAAATCGAGGTAGAAAATGCTTATTGACATCCACACTCACGCCAGCGTCCAGCAAGGTCTTTTTCGGGCCGACGGCAGCCGCTACCCCACTCCCGAAGAGTTGATCGCCGCCATGGATATTCATGGGATCGACAAGGCGGTCGTGCTTTCCACGGTCAGTCCCGAACTGCGCTACGTGGTTGTGACGCCGCATGAAGTGCTCGCCATGGCGCGGCAATATCCGGAACGGCTGATTCCGTTTGCCGGAATCGACCCGCGCATGCTGACCAACGATACTTCCGCCGATTTCCGCCCGATGCTCCGCTTCCTGCGCGAACAAGGCGTAAAAGGCATCGGCGAATACATTCCCAACCTCGAACTTGACCACCCGCTGAATCTGAATCTTTTCGGCCAGATCGAGGAGATCGGCGGATTGCCGCTGCTGTTCCACCTCTCCTCCCAAATGAATCATCAGGGGCAGTACGGTTGTTATGACGATCCGGGGCTGCCGCGGCTGGAGAAGGTGCTGCAGCGCTTTCCGAAGCTGATTTTTCTCGCGCACTCCCAGGTGTTCTGGGCCGAAATCAGCAGCGACCTCCGGCCGGAGGACCGCCACGGCTATCCCGCGGGCAAAGTCACCCCGGGACGGGTGGTCGAACTGATGCGCCGCTATCCCAACCTGCACGGCGACCTTTCGGCCGGAAGCGGCTACAATGCGATTGCGCGCGACCCGGAATTCGGGCTGGCTTTCCTTGAAGAATTTCAGGACCGGCTTTATTTCGGAACCGACGTTGCCAACGTGCCGCAGGAGTTGCCGCAGGTGCCATTTTTCCACAATCTGGCGGAAAAACGCCTGATTTCCGCGGCCGCACTGGAAAAAATCACCTGGCGCAACGCGACCCGGCTGCTTCGCCTCTGACCCGGAGCAATCAGTGTTCCGGATTCCGGCGGCGGGCGCGCAGCTGACCGCAGGCGCTGGCGGCGGAAGTGCCTTTTTCCACCCGGAGCGTGACCGCGGAACAGAATTTTTCGACTTCGCGTTGAAACGCCGCCAGCCGGGCGTCGTCGGGGCGGCGGAATTCGCCGCCGATCGGATTGCAGGCGATCAAATTGACCTTGGCATGGATGGTCGCCGCCAGTCGGCCCAACTCGCGCGCCATCGCCAAATCGTCGTTGATTCCCGCAATCAAAGTGTACTCGAATGTCACCATGCGGCCGGAACTCTCAGCATATTCCGCCGCCGCGGCAAGAATCTCCGCCACCGGATAGCGGCAATAATCGGGAATCAGCCGCGCCCGCGTCGCATCGTCCACCGCATGGAGCGAAACCGCCAGCGTGAACGGTCTGCCCCAGGCCGCGAATTTGCGCATGCCCGGGACATAGCCGCTGGTCGAAACCGTGATCCGGCGCGGCGACATGCCGAATCCCCCCGGCGTCGCGTCGGTCAATACTTCCAACGTCCGCTGCAAGGCCGGATAATTGAGCAAGCCTTCCCCGATTCCCATGAAAACCAGATTGTCGGGCAGCTTCCCGTAATGGCGGACGCCATGGTAGAATTGTTCGAGCATTTCATCCGCCCGGAGGTTGCGCACCAGACCGTCCTGACCGCTGGCGCAGAAGCGGCAGCGCACCGGACACCCCACCTGCGTACTCAAACAGAAGGTCATCCGCTCCGGCGACGGGATCAATACCATTTCGATCTCCTCACCATCGTCCAGCGCCAACAGCAGTTTTACGGTGCCGCCCGAACCCGGCTGCGCCTCGACCACCCGCGAACGCGGCGCGCCGAAACATTCCGTCAACTTCGCCCGCAGCGCCGCCGGCAGATTGAGCATCGCCGCCGGCGAAAATTCGCATTTCTCATAGAGCCACGCCTGAATCTGGCGCCGCCGGAATGCCGGCTGGCCCCATATCTCAAGCAGCGCCGCCAATTCGGATTCCGGAATTCCCGGCAGATAGGTTTGATCGCCCTCGGCCATCGTCACGGCTCCCGCAGCACGGCGGGATGCCGGGCTTTGCTGCTCTTGCCCTGCCACTCGCCTTTCCACAAATAGAGTTTGCGATGGCGATTTTCCAGCGGCGCGGTCAACAGACCTCTCCAGTTGCGTTCCGGCAATTGCGGAAATTCCGGAGAAAGCAGATAGATGACTGGAACTTCACCCTTCGGCAAGGTTTCCAGCGCGCTGATTTTGTTCAAGTGCATCTTCATATAGACGCCCTCGGCGAAAAGATCGTTGAAGTCGTATTTGTAGACCGTACTCCCCGGCTTGACGCCATCCTGCTCCAGCGCCTGCAGCAACTCCTGCGCCTTGTCGCGCCGGGGCGCATCCTGGGAACGGTAGGGAAAAATCACCGCCTGACAGAACAACATCGGCGTCCAGGTCAGAATCAGCAGATAAGCCCAGATCGGCGGTTTTTCCCGGTTGCGGAGCAGCAACGCCGCTCCCAGCACCAGCAGAATTCCGGCCCCGATGCCGAAAACCGTATCGCCGAAACGATCGCTGAAATCCAGCGCGCGGTCGAATTCATAGAACGACTCCCAGAGATCGCCCGGCAGCAGAAAGAACAGAATCAGCGCCGCGCCCGCCAGCGGCAGCAAAAATACCGGCACACTGCACAATTTCCGGAAAACGCCGCCGTAACGCCGCACCAGAAGCTCATAGTTGATTCCCGTCATCATCGCCAGCGGCGGTACCAGAATCATCCAGTCGTGCACCTCGTCGACCGGCGTCAGCCACAGCAGAAAGAAGTCCACAATGAATAATGTCCGCAGGAACCGGCTGAACAGCGGCACCGGATCCAGCGCCTGAAACGCCACGCAAAAAGGCGCCCAGGCCAACAGGCTCCACGGCAGCGTCCGCAGTCCGAAATCCAGTGGAAAGCCCGCCAGATGCTCCAGATAAGCGCCGCCGTCAAGCATTCCCACGCGAGAATAGACCGAGGCCGAAGTCACCCCTTCGAAGTGATAGGGCAGATACCAGAACAGAATCGTGAGCAGAAAAAGGCTTCCCCCCAGCGCGAAACCCGGACATCTGAGCCGCCGGAAAACGCCCAGCGGCCGACGCATGAACACCAGCGGCACCAGGAAAAAGATCGGCGCGGTGATGCCGTTCAGGTAAAACCCCAGCGAACAGAAAAACCAACCCGCCAGCCAGGCGCGATTCCAGTCGCCCCGGATCGCCCCGTAGTAAAACCAGGTCAGATGCCCGCCCAGCAACGTCAAGATAAAGAGCCAGTTGGGATAGCCGTCGAAGGTTTTGTCGATCACCAGCACCGTACCGATCATCATCGCGCAGGCCGGGGCCGCCACCGCCAGGCCGCCGAACTTGCGCCCGACGGCGAAGACCAGCATCGCCACCCCCGCCAACCCGATCAGACTCAACAGCCGCAGCGCCATCTCGGGCGACAATCCGGTTTTCAGCAATCCGGCGCAAAGCATCGGAAAGAGCGGGAACGCATTCGGAATCGCTTCGCCATGGACCACTACCAACGGCAGCGGGCCCCAGTCCAATTCCAGCGCCTGCGCCGCGAGGTACCCTTCGGTCCAGCTCATTTCCCGCTCCGGAGCATCCCACGGCATGAAGAAAATCAGGAAGCTGAAGACCAGCAACAGCAAGGTCGGGGACAGGGGAAGAAGTTTTTCACGATAACGCGCCACAATCACACTCCGTCAGTGACACCCTGAAACAACCCGGCGCCGGCGGAAAACGCCCGGCGCCGGTATTCCGGAAAAAAACAGTTTCGTTGCGGGAACGCGGTTATTCCCAGTTGTCGGAACTCAGATCATACCCGACGATGCCGCACAGGAAATCGGCCAGGCCCACCGGATGGCACTCCACCACCACATCGAACAACAACCCGGCCCGCGCCCCGATCGCCCAGAAATCCACATCGCCGTCGCGATAGGCGCTGGCATTGTGTTCCGGAAAATTGAACGCCTGATCCTGAAGCACATACGGATGGGCCCAGCCGAAGGTGTGCGAAACATAGACGTCATCCATCCCGAGACAGCCCAACGCCAGCCTGACCGCTTCCCGGCGACCGCCGCCCCACTGCTGTTTGTTGCCCTTGCCGATAAAGAAGGAATCGGTATTTTCCCAGCCGAATTCCGCAAAATGGGTCGCATAAAAATTACAGGAGAAGGTGCTGCCGACGCCGACCTGCAACGAAATGATATCGGCCGCATCCTGGAGCAGATTGGGCACATAGAGCAATGCAAAACGACCGGCTTTGGACCAGTTCACCGCCGGCTGCTCTTCTTCCGGCAATGCCTCCGCCGCGGAAAGAGTCGCCATTCCCAGACCGGCCGCCGCCGTCAGCATCAGCATCCATTTGTTCAACTTCATCATTTCACAGTCCTTTCCTGAATGGGTTCGACACAATCATACGCCGGCTAATATAATGCGCTTCATTCGATTCTGCAAGGCTGATTTTTTATCCCGGCGGCATTTTCCGGATTTTTACTGCCGGTAACGCACGGAATCGCCCTGCGGACGCGGCGCACCGCTCGTCCGGCCCGGCGACGGCGTCCCGCCGGCGGCTCCGGCGGCCGGCTTGGCGGCAAAATCCGAATGGGCCATCTTCCACTGCGGATTCAACAGATCACCCTCCGCATAAACCCGGATCCAGAAGGGATTGACATCCTTCTGGCGAATCCGCGTCGTTTCGCTGTTCTCGTAAATCTCCCAGCGGTATTCCGCCCGGCCGCGGCAGTCTCCGGTATAAATAATGCGCTCGTTGCCTGGAATTTCTTCAAAAACCCCGCGCAGACGCTCCGGCACCGCCTGCGATTGCAGCACCAGCAGTTTGGCCGATTTTTCAAGCTCCGCCCGCTGCTCGTCGCTCAATTCGCGGTAGTATTCGGACGTTCCGCTCCGGCAACCGCACAAAACTCCGGACGCCACCAGCACGCCCGCCAGAACCAATCCTGAAAATCTCGCCATGACCTTCACCTCGCCGTTCTTCAACCCCAATCCGTTACAATCCGGTCGGACAATCGATCCAGACCGTATCCAGTCCCAGCTCCGTCCGCGCCAGCCGCATCAAGTTGCGTACGCCATGCACCTCGGAAGCGTAATGCCCCAGCTGGACCAAATGGGTGCGATTTTCCCGGAGCACATGAACCATCGTATGATCCATTTCACCGGTAATCAGCACATCGGCCCCGGCCGCTACGGCGGCCAGCAGCCCGTCCATGCCGCCGCCGCCCGAAACCACCGCCGCGCGGCGCACTTTTTCCGGCCCGTCCGGCGCCCGCCAGACCCGGCAGGGCAAGCCCGCGGCCGCCAGGTTGGCGGCGCGCTCCAGCTCCCACGGTTCCGGGGTTTCGCCCGTCACGCCGATTTCCAGGCCGTGATACGGGAAAAACATCCGCCGATTTTCCAGCTTCAGCAGATCGGCCAGCGCCGCGTTGTTGCCATGGACCGGATGCGCATCCAGCGGCAGGTGCACGGCATAGAGCGAAAGGCCGTTGCCGAACAGCGTCCCGAAGCGCCGACCGGTCATCCCGGTCCAGCGACGCGGTTCGCCGCCCCAGCTCAAGCCGTGATGCACCACCAGCAGATCGGCCCCGGCCGCCGCCGCGCGCTCGAAAACCTCCAGACACGCGTCGACCGCGAACGCCGCCTTGCGACACTCGCGTCCGGCCTCCAGCTGCAGCCCGTTGTTCGAGGGATCGGCCTCGAACTCGGACAAGCGCAGTAAAGCGTCAAAATAACGCGCCACTTCGATCACTTCCATTACCGCCTCCCTGTCGCCGCCGGCGGCGACAGGCGCAGGCGCAGGACTGCGCCCCGCAAATCCTTGGCCATCAATTCGTCCAGCACCGCCATCGTATCCGGGTGATCCGCCACCGCCCGGATTTCGGACGCAGTCAGGCGAAACAGCACCGCATCCGGCGCCGCCACCCCCGCCGCTGCCAGTTTCCGGCGCGCCCGCGCCGCCCGACGCTGCGCGGCCAGATTGCGTCCGGCCAGAAAAAAAGGATAAATCGCCGCCAGCAGCCAGAACGGCCATACCGGCAGCACCGGCCAGGCCCAGCCCCGGATCGCCTGAACCGCCGGCAGCAGCAAAATCGGCAACAGGAAAAGCCAGGCGTCGAACTTATAAACGAAACAGTTGCCGAACCAGCGGCGCAGGGGGGCTTTCGCCGTGCGATAAGCGAAATATTCCTCAAACCGCCAGTCGTCCAGCGCCTGGCGCGCCGCATGGCACAATTCATGCGCCAGCAACTCGGTCCGATCATAAACCAGCCAGCGCCGCCGCTTCCGGAAATTTTTCCGGATGATAAACAAGTTCAATCCGCTGGCCGGGTCCGACAGCGAACAGCCGCCCCAGAGAAAACCGAAACTTTCGGTCACGAAAAATCCCGGCACCCAGTCCGGCCGGATATCGTACAATGCTTCGACCGCATCCCAGGCTTCGCGCAAAACGTTTTGCGGCACCGCGGCATCGGCGGCAATCCGGATACCCCGCGCCGGTTCGATTTCGCCGCGCTGCCGCAGCTCCGCCAACAGCGCGCCGCGTGCTTCCCGAAGCCGGGTCAGCCGGGCGCCGAAGTCGCCTGCCGTTTCACCGGGCGCCGCCGGCAGTCCGTGGCGGTCGAGCAATGCCAGCACCGCCGGATCATTTCCGGTCGCCGCACGCGCAATCACTTCGTCGGTCAATACATCCATACCGCCGCCGGCTCCGGTCACTCATCCGCGTCGCCGAAACGTTCCGGACGACGGTTGTCGCGACTCTTCCGCTGCTGATTATTGTGCTTGTTGCGGTTTTTGTGCCGCTTCCGGCCGCCGTCGCGATGCTGCTGACGATCCTGTTCCGCCGCCGGCCCCATCGCATCCGTCTCCGCCGGGACCGTCAACGGCTCTTCGACCGCCGCCGTCACGGCCTCCGGACTTGCCGGTTCCGGAACCGCCGGCAGCTCCTTTTCCGGTGCAGGGACAACCGGCGCTTCGTTAAAATCGCTCTTCCGGATGCAACGGAGACGGAATTTCACCTCCGCCACCGGCAACGTGATCGCCCCGCCGTCCTCCAGCGCAAGCGTGACTTTGCGGGTCAGGATGTTGCGGTCGGAGACCCGGCCCCGGCCCCGCGCGCATTCGCACAGTTCACCGCGGCGCGGCATCTCTTTTTCCATCTCGACATAACCGTCGTGTTCATACTTCAGGCAACACTTCAGCCGGCCGCAGACCCCGGAAATGGTGCCCGGGGTCAGCGACAGGTCCTGATCCTTGGCCATGCGGACGTTGATCGAACTGAATTCGCGCAGAAACCGGCTGCAGCACAAGACCTGCCCGCAGACGGCGATGCCGCCGCAGATGCCGGTTTCGTCGCGAACCCCGATCTGACGCAATTCCAGACGCGTGCCCAGCGCTTTCGACAGCTCCTTGACCAGTTCGCGGAAATCCACCCGCCCGTCGGCGGTGAACAGAATGGTCACCAGCTTCTGGTCGAAGGAAAAGCTGGCGTTGAGCAGCTTCATCGGCAATTTCATATCCTCGACCATCTGGCAGGCGGTGCGGTAGGCGGATTTGGCGCGGGCGTCGTTCTCGGTGGCGATGCCGCGGTCGTACATGGTGGCGACCCGCTGAATCCGCGGGATGTTGCGGGTTTTTTCCGGGTCGGCCGCGCCGCCGGCGCGCTGCTGGAGAATCTGCACATACTCCAGCGTATGCTCCTTGCGGATCACGCAATAATCGCCCATGCGCAGCTGCAATGCGCCGTCGCCGACCGCTTCGCCGCGCATGCCGTTGATCATTTTGATGCTGTATACATAATCCATAAATGACTCGACTCTTTTCTTTGCAAATCTCAACTCATGCTAAATATAGCAGTACTCTTCCGTCAGTTCAATCCGCGCCGCTGAAATTCACGCGGTTTTTTCAGGCCCCCCGGCGCCCGGAGCCTCCTGTTCCAGAAAAAGCTCCAGCATCAGCAGCGCCCCCAGCAGTTCGGTACGGTCGTTCCGTCCGGATGCGTGTTCTTCGATCCGCACCGCCAGCGCATCGCGCTTCATCCAGCCGTCGCGCACCAGCCTGCCCTCCAGCAGTCGCTCCCGCAGCAGGTCGCGCCATTCCCGGCGAAACCAGCTTCCGAGCGGCACCGCAAATCCGCGTTTGCGTCCTTCCAGCACCCCCGGCGGCACCAATCCGGCGAAAGCCGCCTTCACGATATGCTTGCGCGAACGTCCCGACTGCTTGAAGCTCAGCGGCAGCCGCGCCGCGAATTCGACCACCGCGGTATCCAGAAACGGCGAACGCACTTCCAGCGAATTGGCCATCGCGGCACGGTCGATCTTGACCAGAATGTCGCCGCAGAGATAACTGCCGAGATCCACTTCCTGACAGCGTTCGATTTTCGACAGCGATCCGGCCGACCGCGCGAGACGCTGCAGAATCCGCGCACTGTCGGAAAGCCCGGCGGCGGTCATCCGCTCCCCGTAGAGTCCACGCCGTTCGATCTCGGTCGCCTGGGCCATCAATTCGAAGTAACGCCGTTCCAACGGCGCGGCCGCAACTTTGAGCAGGCGCTTGCTCCGGCCGATCCGGCTCCGCTTGCCGCCGTCGGGAAAATATTGCAGCAGACGAACGCCCCACTGTTTCAAAAAATCGGGCGTCCAGTCCAGATATTCGAAGCACCGCATTGCCAGATAGCGTTCATAGCCGGCGAAAATCTCGTCCGCGCCGTCCCCGGAAAGCGCCACCTTGACCTGAGTCGCGGCGAACCGGCTCAGAAAATACTCCGGCAGCATGGAAAAATCGGCGAAGGGCTCACCGTAATGCGCCGCCAACTGTTCCAGCACCGGAAAACTGCGAAAATCGACCACCTGTTCGTAATGGGTCAAGCCATGGGCATTGTTGGCCGCAATCCAGTCGACCGTGCTCCGCGCGGCGACACGCTCGTCGTAACGCCGGATGTCGAATCCGATGGTGAACGCGGCGAGTTCCTCCGTCGCGGCCCGCGCCGCCAACGCCGCCACAATCCCGGAGTCCATGCCGCCGGAAAGGAAAATACCGCACGGCACGTCGGCGATCAGGCGGCGGGAAACCGCCCGCGACAACAGCGCGCGCAGTTCGACCTGCGCGTCTTCAAAATTGATTTTGAGCTTGTCGCGAAAATCCGGCTGCCAGTAGCGCCGGATTTCCGGCTCGACGCCGGTACGGAATCGCGCCCACGAGCCCGGCGGCAGTTTCCAGACGTCATCATAGACGGTGTCGGGATCGGGCACATATTCGTAGGCCAGAAAATCGTGGATGGCCGCCGGACGCAGCTCCCCCCGCCAGGCGGGATGACGCTTCAGCGCGGCCAGTTCGCTGGCAAACACCACCGTATCGCCGGTGCGGAAATAAAACAGCGGCTTTTTGCCCAGCCGGTCGCGCATCAGGTAGAGTTCGCGGCTCCGGCGGACATAGATTGCCAATGCGAACATGCCGTCCAGCCGCGCCAGTCCGTCGATGCCGTCGCGGGCAAAAAGTTCGAGTATCACCTCGGTGTCGCCCCGGGTACGGAATCGCGCGCCGCGCGATTCCAGCTCCATGCGCAGCTCCCGGAAATTGTAGATTTCGCCGTTGAAGACGATCATCAACCCGTCCGCGGCATCCGTCATCGGCTGGTTGGCCGCTTCGGAAAGATCGATGATCGCCAGCCGCCGGTGCGAAAACCAGGTATCGTCGCGCCGCATCACCCCCTGAGCATCCGGACCGCGGTAAGCGATCGCCTGCGCCATCGCGGCGGCGCTGACCGCGTCACCTCCGGGATCGGAGCTCTGAAAAATACCGGCTATGCCACACATGGAATTTACTCTTTATCCGGCGCTTCCGACAACTGCTGTCCGACGGCCAGCAGTTCCCGGCTCAGCCGTTCGGCGCAACGTGAAAAGGCCGCCGCAAACGCCTCCGGCGTGGTTTCGGCAAAAGACTCGCGACAATTCAGAGCGCCGCTCTTCTGCACTCCGCCGCACACAAATTCATAGCTGATGCCGATGACCACACATTTTTCGGGCAGATTGATTTCGAATTCGGTCAAAATCCCGCGCATCCGCCAGAGTTTATCCGGGGCGCAATTCGGCGCCAGCGGCAACGCATTGAAAAGATAGCGCGAAACCATCGCCTCAGGCGATTGCACCCAGAAATTGTATTCGTCGATCACCATCCGGTCGCCGAATTCGCGGTAGAGCATCCGCTGCCGCGCCGGAGTCGCATTGTTGAGCAAGCCGAGCATCATGCATTTCTGCTCCGTCGGCTGCGGCTGCGCCAAGTCGTAATAGCTGGTTCGGTAGGTGGATGTCTGCATGAAAACGCAACCGGTCAACGCCAGCAAGCCCGCGAGTCCGGCCGCCAATGCCATTCTTTTCATCGTCCGCATTCTCCCCTGAGATGATTGTTTTATCTTGCCCGCCGGCCGCATTCCGGCTATGGACGCGGCGGAATTTTCAATACCATCCCCGGCCGGAGCGACCGCTCGCTCACCCCGGGATTGGCCGCCATGATCGCCGGATAACGGCGGCTGTCGCCATAAACCTTGCGGGCGATGGCCGCAGGCGTGTCGCCCGAAACCACCGTGTATTGCGTCACCGCGCCGCCGGTCGGCGCCGCCTCCGTCTCCGGCGCCTCCGAACGCGCCGGAATGGCGTCGCGGACGCCCTGCAGCCGGCGCAACTCGCCGCTCAGATACGCCAGCTGCTTCTTGCAGTCGGCCAGATAATCGCGCAGTCGCGCGTTCTCTTCCTGCAACGCCGCCAGCTTGGCATCGTCCGTCGAAGCGGCAGCCGGAACGGCAGGCGAGATCGCCGCCGGAGCTGTCACCGGTTTTCCCGGCAGGAGGCCCGCGCCGGATGACGGCAACGGCGTTTCGGCAACCGGTGAAGCGCCACTGTCCTGCGCCATGAATGCCTGACAGAAGCGCCGTTCGGCGTTGCGCTGCCATACCCGGATCGCATCGGCGTCCGGCGCATCGGGACGGCGTTCCAGAAAAATCCGGTAATGCACCGCCGCCAGCAGCGGATCGTCGAGCAATTCATCGTAAACCCCGGCCAGCTCCAGATGGGTGAGCACCGCGTCGGGACGGCGCTCCAGCAGCAGCCGGAAATCCGCCGCCGCCTCGGCGCCGTCGCCGGCCTGACGCGCCTTCTGCCCCTTCTGGAACAGCGGATGCCGCCGCTCGTCGCCGCCGGAGCAACCCTCTATCAGCAACAGCGCCAACAGCAGCAGCACAATGCTTCCAAGTATCCGATACAGTCTCATCTCCGACTCCGTTGCCCCAGAATGCGACGCGCCGTCTGCGCCAGATAGACGCCTCCGGCCAGCGCCGCGGTTTCCAAACGCATGATATACGGCCCCAGTCCGACGCCGTTGACGCCGCCGGATTCCAGCAACGCCGCTTCCTCCGGCGCAAAACCGCCTTCCGGACCGACCAGCCAGGCCAGCTCCGCCGTCCCGCCCGGCGCCAGCCCTCCGCCATCCCACGGCAATCCGCCCGGCACTCCGAAAAAAGCCAACCTCCCCGAGCTTTGGATTTCCGCCAGCGCGGCGGGCAAATCCAGCGCCGGCCGCAGCTCGGGCAGAAACGGATTGCCGGACTGCTTGCAGCCTTCGACCAGCAGATTCCGCCAGCGTTCCGAAGGCGTTTCCGCACGTGCGACCGAATATCGGCACCAGAGCGGCGTAATCGCGACGAACCCCGCTTCCGCCGCCGGTTTGAGCAGATCATCCAGCCGTCCCGCCTTCGGCTGCGCCGCATAAAGATGCAGCCGGACGACATCGCGCTGCTGTTCGATCCGTTCGATCACTGCCAGCGTCCGATCCGGCGTCGCCCGGGCTTCCGCCACCGCACCGCGCCCGTCACACAGCCGCACCGTTTCGCCGGGACGGCAGCGCAGGGTTTTGAAGAGATGATCCTGCTCACGCTTTTCCAGCACGGCCTGCCCTCCGGCAGGGGGAATCGCTTCCACAAAACAAGTATGCATGATCCGGCTATCCTTCGCTTCGACCGACGCCGCCGCGCCGAACATGCTCGAAAAGCACAATGGTCGCCGCCTGCGCCGCATTCAGCGACTCAAACCCGCCGGGCATCGGAATCGTCACTCGGCGGCCGGCGGCCGCGGCGCCCACGCCGTGCGCTTCGCTCCCGATCACGATCACCGAATGCGCAAACAACGCTTCGCAGGTGAAACAGCTTTCACCGCAATGCGGATCGGTCAGATACACCGTCGGATACCCCAGCTTCGCCGCCCGCTCCGCCAGCGCATCCAAGTCGGCGAATTCCCGCAGCGTCAGCGAAAACTGCGCCGCCAATCCCGAACGGATGGCTTTGGCGCCATACGGGTCGACCGACCCGGCGGTAAACCACAATTCATGCAGCCCGGCAGCGCGCACCGTCCGCAGAATGGTGCCGAAATTGCCGGGATCGCCAAGTTTGTCCAGCGCCAAAATAAATGAATCCGGCACCGGCAGCGTCGCCGGCGGCGATTCCGGACGGCGCACCAGCGCCAGAATGCCCTGGCTGTTGACCGTGGACGCAAGTTGCTGGAGGCGTTTTTCATCAACCGTCACCAGCCGGCTCAGGACCGCCGGCGGCAATACGAGTTTGTCCGCCGCTCCGGACGCCGCCGCCACCAGCTCCAGCAGGTTCACCGCCGGAGAACGAAACAATTCTTCACAGCAGCGCAGGCCTTCGCACACGCAGAATTCGCTTTTCCTGCGTCCATGCCGCGCCTTGAGTTCGGCGAACAACCGCTCCTGGCGGCGGGTCAGGTTCGTTTCCATGACATCGCGGCGCAGTTCGAAATGGCTCGATTATTTGCCGTCCGCCGGCGCGGCGTCAAGTTGAGCCAGCAACGACGTGATCTGCGGCAGCCACATCGCCACCGCCTGCGCTTCGGGCGCAGCGGGATTGCCAAGCGCCTGAAGCCGGGCGGCTTCGAGAACGTCGCGGGCTTCCTGCCGCATATTGGCCTTGAGATACAACCGACCGGCGTTGGCCGAGGCTTCGGCGCGATAGCCTTCGCTGCCCGGAGCGCTTTCCGCGGCAAATGCGGCGAAAATTCCCGCCGCTTCTTCAGTCTTGCCTTCCAGCTCGGTAAGATATCCGAGATTCAGCGCCGCGCGCCAGGCCAGTTCGGAAGCGCCGGAGTCAGCGGCGAGAATTTCCAGCTGGCGCCGCGCGGCGGCGTAATCTTTGCCGTCGATATAGAATCCCGCCAGCCGCAGCCGCGCCGCGCCGGCGGACGGCGCCGAACCGTAATCGGCCAGCGCTTTTTCCAACGCGGCAATATCGACGGCCTGATTGAACACGACGGCCGCCTTCATCTGGCGGTGCGACGAATAGACCCGGATCGAAACCACCGCGGCGACACCGAGCACGATCAACACCGCGACGATGACGATTTTCTTCCAGTTTTCGACGAAAAATAATTCAAACCGGTCGAAATCATCCATCACCTGGCTCATTTCGGCGTTGAGCTGCTTCTGACGCTTCAAATTGACACTGCTCATAGAAAAAGTCCTGTATTGTCGATTGGGATTGCTGAAATTCGCTTGATTGAAGTTAATATAACCGCCATTCCGGGTTCGTGCAAACTCCGGCGCTAAAAAAAAACGGTTTCACCGGCGGTGGAAATTTTCCCGGATCAACCACCGTAATGCCGGCGGTAGGCCCCCGGCGCCATGCCGAACATTTTCTTGAAGTGGCGCGAGAAGTGAAACCGGTCGCGAATCCCGACGGTTTCGCAGATTTCCTCGATCGACCGGACGTCCTCCCGGAGCAGCCGCGCCGCATAGCGATAACGCTGTTGCAGCAGATATTGATATGGCGCACAGCCGCAGTCCCGGCGAAAAATCCGCAGAAACGCATTTTCCGACAACCCGGCGCGCCGCGCCAATTTGCCCAGACTCAATTCATCCCCGAGATGGGCATTCATATAACCGCGCGCCGAGGCCACCCGGCCGTCTTCGCGGTGCTCGGCCAGCGCCGCCTTCGGCAACATGGTCAGAGCGGACGCCGCCAGCGCCAGCGCCCGGAGCCGGATCTCGGTCTCACCGCCGCCGGAAGCAATCAGCTGCCGCAGGACTCCGGCTTCTTCCGCGCCGAAACCGGACGGCAGGTCGTGGAACAGCGAGGCCAGTTTCCAGGTCAATCCCGTCAGCTCGAAGTGCAGATAGAGCTGGACCGGGTGCCCCTCGCACCAGGTCTCCAGATTGCAGCCGGGCGGCAGCAGATAACAGCGGCCGGGAGCGAACTCCACCCGGCGGGCGCCGAGAAAAATGCCCGCGCCGCCGGCGTCGTGGTGATAGAGCCGCCAGTGCCCGCCGCCGAGGACGATGCGGTTCCAGAAGTCGCCGAGCTCGACATAACCGAACGACTCCAGTTCAAGCGCGGCGGCGGAAACCGTGCGAATGTCGATTTTGTTCATAGATGAGACCAAATTATTCATACCCTGAAATTTGACTTGCAGCACATATTACTATATATTCAAAGACAAAATCCGCAACTTCAGGAGGTGAGAAATGACAAATTTCAGCCACAGCGATACCGCATGGTTCGTTCACGACCGTTTCGGCATGTTCATCCATTGGGGGCTTTACGCCATGCCGGCGCGTCATGAATGGGTCCGCAACTACGAACAGATTCCCGACGAGCCTTACCGCAAATATTTCGAGGAGTTCAATCCCGACGATTTTCAGCCCCGGCTTTGGGCGCAGGCGGCGCGACGCGCCGGCATGAAATATTTCGTGATCACCACCAAGCACCACGAAGGCTTCTGCCTCTGGGATTCGGCCTACACCGATTACAAGATCACCAACACGCCCTTCCGGCGCGACGCGTTGCGGGAAATCGTCGAAGCTTTCCGCGCAGAAGGCCTCCGGGTGGGTTTCTACTATTCGCTGATCGACTGGCATCACCCCGACTTCACCGTCGACAGCGTCCATCCGCTGCGCAATCACCCCGACCGCGAACAGCTCAATTGCGGGCGCGACATGGCGCGCTACCGCGAATATCTCTTCAATCAGGTACGGGAACTTCTGACCGGATTCGGTCCGATCGACATTCTGTGGTTCGATTTTTCCTATCCTTTCTGGGAAGGCGGCAAAGGCTGCAAGGACTGGGATTCGGAAAATCTGGTCAAAATGATCCGTTCGCTCCAACCCGGCATCATCCTCAACAACCGCCTCGACCTGCCCGGCGTCGGCGACATCATCACACCCGAACAATATGCGCCAGACGCGCCGCTGCGCGATGAAAACGGCAATCCCGCCGTCTGGGAAGGCTGCCAGACATTTTCCGGCAGCTGGGGCTATCACCGCGATGAAATGACCTGGAAATCGGCCAAGCAGTGCATCGACTTGCTGATCAATCACGTCTGCTGCAACGGCAATCTGCTGATGAACGTCGGGCCCAACGCCCGCGGCCAGTTCGACGCCCGGGCCATGCAGCGCCTCGACGATTTCGGCCGCTGGATGAGCGCCAATTCGCGCTCGATCTACGGCTGCGGGCCGGCGCCGGAAGAATTCCCGGTGCCGCGCGACTGTCGCTACACCTGGAATCCGGAAACCCGGCGGCTTTATTTGCATATCATGAACTGGCCGTTCAAGCACATCCATCTGTACAAGCTCGCCGGCAAGCTCAAATACGCGCAATTTCTGCACGACGGCAGCGAAGTGCTGCTGCGGGAATCCGCCAGCGAAATTCACGAGGGACTGAACAGCAAGAGTCCGGCCGGAGCGGCCACGCTCGACTTCCCGGTGGTGAAACCCGATGTGGAAGTCCCGGTCGTCGAACTTTTCCTGAAATAACTCCAACCCTGGCTTGAGGAAAGGAATCCAGCTATGAGCAACCATCCGAAAATCGGCATCCGCCCGACCATCGACGGCCGCCGCAACGGCATCCGCGAATCGCTCGAAGATCAGACCATGAACATGGCCCGGCAGGCGGCGCGGCTCTTCTCCGAAAATCTGCGCTACGCCGACGGCAAGCCGGTCGCATGCGTGATCGCCGACACCACCATCGGCGGCGTCGCCGAGGCCGCGCTCTGCGCCGAAAAATTCAAGCGCGAAGACGTCGGCATTACGCTGACCGTAACCCCCTGCTGGTGCTACGGCTCCGAAACCATGGACATGGACCGCCATACCGTCAAGGGCGTCTGGGGCTTCAACGGCACCGAACGGCCCGGCGCGGTTTATCTGGCGGCGGTGCTGGCCGCCCACGCCCAGAAGGGTCTGCCTGCCTTCGGCATTTATGGCCGCGACGTGCAGAGCGCCGACGCCGCCGAAATTCCCGCCGACGTCGCCGAAAAATTGCTGCGGTTCGGCCGCGCCGGCATCGCGGTCGCGGAAATGCGCGGCAAAAGCTATCTTTCCATCGGCAGCGTTTCCATGGGCATCGCCGGTTCGATCCTGTCGCCGGAGCTCTTCGAACAATATCTCGACATGCGTTGCGAATCGGTCGACTCGACCGAAATCATCCGCCGCGTGAACGAAGGCGTTTACGATCCCGAAGAGTTCGCCAGAGCCGACGCCTGGGTCAAGGCCAAGTGCATCCAGAGCGAAGACTTCTACAACACCGGTTCGGCCCGCCGCAGCGAAGCCAACAAGCGTCAGGTCTTTGAATACTGCACCAAGATGGCGATGATCGCCCGCGACCTGATGGTCGGCAATCCACGGCTGGCCGAGCTCGGCTTCGTCGAGGAATCGTGCGGACACAACGCGATCATGGCCGGGTTCCAGGGTCAGCGCCAGTGGACCGACCACATGCCCAACGGCGATTTCCTCGAAACCGTGCTCAACTCTTCCTTCGACTGGAACGGCATCCGCCCACCCTATGTGATGGCTACCGAAAACGACGGCCTGAACGGGCTGGCGATGCTTTTCGGCCGGCTGCTCACCAATACCGCGAGCGGATTCTCCGACGTGCGCACCTACTGGAGCCCGGCCGCAGTCAAAGCGGCCACCGGCTTCGATCTCGAAGTCCCCGGCATGATCCACCTGATCAACTCCGGCGCCACCACCATGGACGCCACCGGCGAAATGCGGCGCGACGGCAAGCCGGCGATGAAGCCCTTCTGGGAAATCACCGCGAAGGAAGTCGAAGCGTGCCTGAAGGCCACCACCTGGTGCCCGGCCAACAACGGTTATTTCCGCGGCGGCGGCTTCTCCTCGCGCTTCCTGACCAAGGGCGGCATGCCGATCACCCTGAGCCGGGTCAACCGGGTGCACGGCCTCGGCCCGGTGCTCCAGATCGCCGAAGGCTACACCTATACTCCGCCGCGCAAGATTCACGACATTCTGGACCGCCGCACCGATCCGGGCTGGCCCACCACCTGGTTCGTGCCCAACCTCACCGGACAGGGCGCGTTCAAGGATGTCTACAGCGTGATGGCCAACTGGGGCGCCAACCACGGCGCGTTCAATTACGGCCACATCGGGGCGGATATGATCGCGCTGGCGGCCATGCTCCGGATTCCGGTTTGCATGCACAACGTCGCGACGGACAAAATTTTCCGGCCCGCCGCGTGGGCCGCCTTCGGCATGGACCCGGAAGGCTCCGATTACCGCGCCTGCGCCAACTTCGGTCCGCTTTACCGATAACCAAAAGCATCGCCCTTCCGGCAACGATTCCAAAACTCGTTCCCGGAAGGGCAAAATAAACGCAAACGGAAAAAAAGACGGCGGACGCCAAAACGTCCGCCGTCTTCTTTTGGTTATCCGGGGCCGGGGCCTACGGCTTCGGATGGTCCTCGTCGGGAGTCAGACGGGAGACCAGCGCAAGGCACTTTTTGGGACAGCTTTCGACGCAGTAGCCGCAGAGGATGCAGCGATAGCGTTCAAAACGCCATTCCTGATCGGGCTTGCGGGTGACGGTGATCGCGTTGGCCGGGCATTTGCGGGCGCAGATGCCGCAGTAAATGCACTTGTCAGCATCGATGACCAGCTTGCCCCGCTCGGTGGGAAAGGGTTCGCGGACCTTGGCCGGATACATCCGGGTCGCGGGGCCCTTGACCACATAGCCGAGGATATCCTTGAAAATCGAAAAAAGTCGCATGTTTACCGCTCCGTACAACTGACACAGGGGTCGATTGAAAGAATGATCACCGCCACATCCGCCAGACCGCAGCCGACCAGCATGGAGAGCAGCGGCGCGATATTGGCGAAGGTAGGGGTCCGGATGCGCAACCGGTCGAGCTTGTCGGTGCCGTTGCCGCGCAGATAGTAGAGCACTTCGCCGCGCGGCTGTTCGGCGCGGACGGCGACTTCGCCGGAAGGATTGCCCTTGAACGGCGTCTTGAGTTCGGAGGCCGGCAATTTGCCGAGCGCCTGCCGGACCAGAGCCATCGACTGATAGAGTTCACGCACGCGAACCTTGGTCCGGGCGTAGCAATCGCCGTCATTTTCCACCACCGGTTCGAAATCGAGTTCGCCATAGGCGGCATAGCCGGTCATGCGGTGGTCGCGGACCACGCCGCTGCCGCGCAGGGTCGGGCCGACGGCGCCGAGTTCGTAAGCCTTCTTGCCGTCGAGCACGCCGACGCCGACCAGACGCTGCTTGACGCTGTAGTCGCCAAGCATCACGTCGGCGGAACGCTTCAATTCCTTTTCCACCTTGCGCAGCTTTTCCAGCACGAACTGGGTCTGGAGCGCGTCGATATCCTTGCGTACGCCGCCGATGCAGCAGCTGCCGAGCATAACCCGGCCGCCGGTGGTGGCCTCCATCGCATCCATGATCTCTTCGCGCACTTTCCAAAGCTGGTAGAAGAGATTTTCGAAGCCGAAAGCGTCGGCCAGCAGTCCCAGCGCCAGCAGATGACTGTGCATGCGGTGCAGTTCGCTCCAGACGACGCGCAGATACTTCGCCCGGGGCGGCACCGGGATATTCATCATCTCCTCGATGCCCATGGAGTAGGTCAGCGAATGGATGAAACTGCAAATTCCGCAGACTCGTTCGATAAGATAGGTGTCCTGGATGAAATCCTTCTGCTCGGCGAGCTTTTCAAGGCCGCGATGGACGTAACCGATCACCGGCACCGCCGAGATCACCTTTTCATCGTTCAACTCCAGGCGCAACTGCAACGGCTCCGGCAGCACCGGATGCTGCGGTCCGAACGGTACGAGCATGCTCATTTGTCACCTCCGTCAGCCGGCGCCGCGGGAGCCGGGGTCGCCGCCATCGCGGGGGCGGGCGGCGGCGCCGTCATCTTGCCCTCGGCATCGGTCTTGACCGCGGTCACGCCGACGCCGGGAACGCGGCAGAAAGGCGCCGCCGGCGCGTCGGGCGCCAGAATAAAATGGTTTTCATAATCGATCGCCAGACCCGTGACTTTGATGCCGAACAGGTCCTGAATCTCATTTTCCGCGATCACCGCGGCGAAGCAGATGCCGGAAATGCTCGGCAGCTCCGTCCCTTTGGCCAATACCAGACGGCAGGTTTCCATCTGGTAATCGAGGTCGAAATGATAGAAAATATCGAACGCTTCGCCGGTATCGACCACCGTCATGGTGATGAAACGGTAGCCGCGCAAAAGCAGCGCACCGATCTTTTCCTGCTGGTTCGCCAGCGTCAACTCTTCGTGAACCGTCATCATCATTACACCGCCTTTGCTTCCGCCGGGACCGCGCCGGCAATCGGCGCCTCAACCGGAGCGGGGGCTGGTTTCACACTCTTGACCGGCAGCAGCGCCGGATTTTCCGCATCGCCGTTGCGCTTGGCCGCCAGCCGCGCCACGCCTTCGAGAATGCCGTCGATCATCGCTTCCGGGCGCGGCGGACAGCCGGGCACGTAGACGTCGACCGGAATCACCGATCCGACGCCGCCGAGGACGTTGTAGCAGTCGGCGAAAATGCCGCCGGTCGCGGGACAGGCGCCCATCGCCACCACCACCTTGGGCGACGGCATCTGGTCATAGACATTTTTCAGCACATGGCGATTGCGATGGTTGACCGAACCGGTCACCACCAGCACGTCGGCATGCTTGGGATTGCCGACATGCAGCACGCCGAAGCGTTCGACGTCGTAAGTCGGCGTCAGGCAGGCGAGGAATTCAATGTCGCAGCCGTTGCAGCTGTTGCAGTTGAAATGGACGATCCACGGAGATTTCGCAGTAGATTTACTCATGTTACACCCATAACCAGATCAGATTGGCCAACGCCATCGACAGCGGGGCCGACCACATGAAGCGCAGCATCCAGGTGGACGTCAGCCGCGCGAACGAATTGTCCAGAACGATCAGGAAGACCAGACTGGCCAGTCCCAATCCCAGCGCCATGGAGAAACTGGTGTGCCAGAAGGCCATCAGCAGCCCGAAGAAAAACGCCACTTCATAAAAGTGCGCAATCTCGATCAGCCCCAGGAACGGCCCGGAGTACTCCAGCGTAATTCCCTTCACGATCTCCTGATGCGCATGGTGCGATGTGGCCAGGTCGAAGGGCGATTTCTCGAATTCGATCGCCACCACGCACAGAAACGCGAGGAACAGCAGCGGCATCGACAACAGCAGCGGTTCGGGATTGAGCAGCACCTTGCTCGCCAGAAAACTGCCGTCGCGGAGATTGACCGCGAGGATCATGATCAACAGAATCGGTTCCAGCGCCAGCATCTGGAGAATCTTGCGCTGACTGCCGATCCAGCTGTAGGGCGACCGGACGCTCATCCCGCCCAGCACCAGACAGATCACCGAAAAAGCCTGGACGAACAGCACCATCAGGAGGTCGCGCCCCTGCGCCAGCAGCAAAACCGCCACCATCATGAACACCAGATGCAGCGTGGCGTAAACCAGCTGCGGACGGTGCAGCGCCATCGGACTCTTGCCGAAGAGCTTGAACACGTCGTACAGCGGCTGGAACCAGGAGGGGCCGACGCGTCCCTGCATCCGGGCGGTGAGTTTGCGGTCGAGGCTCATAATCACCGCGCCGCCGAGCGGCGCCAGCAGCAGCACCAGCAGCGCGTAAAGCCACGGCGTATTCCAGCAGCAGGCGCCGACATCATTCAGAATTTGCATGAATTCATTTCTCCTTGATAACCTTCAGCGGACCACGGTCAGCGTATTGCCGATCAGCACCAGAATGATCAGCCACGCGCCCCAGTTCAGGCAGCCGGTCACCAGCTTTTCGTTGATGATGCCGCGGAAATAATAACTGGCGACATGCGAGTGTTCGATCCTGCCGCCGACCGAGTGGAAGTCGTACGAACGCACGTCCTCATGCGCCTTGGCCTCCTGCGAACTCACATTCTCCCCGCAGAGGAAGGGCAACCGCACCCAGTCGCGCCGGAATCCCCGCCAGAAGAGGAAGTAATGCAGCAAGCCGCCCAGCGCCACCGCGCCGAAGATCACCAGCGCCGAGAAGTTGCTCACCTCCCGCAGCGCTTCCCAGTTGAGCGAGGGATTGAAGTTGAAGATCGACTGTGACATCGGCACGAAGATGTTGGTGAAAATCCACATCGTGGTGATCCCGGTGCCCAGCACCATCAACGCCATCACGCCGAGCGAGAAACGCATCGAAAACGGAATCTCCTCGTCGGGCAAATATTCATGATAGCCCGTGTGCTGCACCCGCCCGATCCATTTGGCCCAGAAAAAGACCGTCAACGCGCTGCCCAGCACCATGAAGATCAGCAGGAACGGCGACCGGATGGTCGCTTCGATCGCCAGCCACTTGCTCAACAGCATCCCGAAGGGCGGCAGCAGCATCGACATCATCCCGAGCAGGATCACGAACGAAGTGAACGGCATCTTGAACATCAGGCCGTCCATGTCCTCAATGTCGCGCGAACCGATCTTCTGCTCGATCCGGCCCACGCAGAGGAACAGCAACCCCTTGGAAATCGCGTGGAAACTGATGATCGCGAGGCCCGCCGCATAGGCCAGCGGCGAATCGATCCCGGCGCAGGCCACCACCAGCCCGAGGTTGGAAATGGTGGAGTAAGCCAGCACCCGCTTGCCGTTGCTCTGGGTGCACGCCAGCAGCGCGCCGCCCACGAAAGAGAGCGCCCCGGCGAAGGCCACCACCATCATCACCCGGCTGTCGTTGAGGAAGCCCGGCGTGATGCGCATAACCAGATAGACCCCTGCCTTGACCATGGTCGCGGCGTGAAGCATGGCCGACACCGGCGTCGGCGCCACCATCGCCCCCAGCAGCCAGCTCTGAAACGGAAAAAGCGCCGACTTGGTGAATGCCGCGATGCACAGCAGAATCGCCGCCAGCAGCGTAATATCGGCATTATGGAAAAGTTCGCCGAAGGTTTCGCCGCCGGTCAGGAGCTTGAGGATGAAAATCCCGGCCACCAGCACCACGCCGCCGAAGCTGTTGATCAGCAGCGCACGCACGGCGTTGATCCGGCGCGCGTCCCCGCCGTCCTGGCCGATCAGGGCATAGCTGCACAGCGTCGTGCCTTCCCAGAAGAACGAGAAGAACGAAAGCTGCCCGGAAACCACCAGCCCGATCATCAGCCCGAGGAAGCTCAAAAATACGAAATAAAAACGCTGGAGGCTGCCCGCGCCCGGCGGCGCGTGATGCTGATGCTCCTTCATATAGCCGATCGAGAAAATCAGAATCGCCGCGCCGACGCAGGAGCTCACCAGCAGCATGATCCGGGTGAGATTGTCGATCCGGAACAGCTCGAATGTCGCCTCATGGTCGCCGGAGAGCAGACAGCCGCCTCCGACAATCAGCATCTGGAGCAGCGCAAACATGCCGATCCAGGCATTTTTGATTTTGATCGCCACGATCAGAATC
This sequence comes from Victivallaceae bacterium, assembly GCA_036677805.1. Lineage (GTDB taxonomy): Bacteria > Verrucomicrobiota > Lentisphaeria > Victivallales > Victivallaceae > SIG78. Next base: position 79,415 of record JAVBVS010000029.1, read on the forward strand.
AGCGCGATGATCGCCAATTCCAACCCGACGCCGAACTCCGCCGTCCAGGCCGGAGCCATGAAACTCCAGACCTTGCCGGGCGTGTCGCTTTGTAGCGTCAGCAGGACCAGTCCGATGCCTCCGGCGGCGATCAATACCGCGGAGAGCGCAACCGCGAAGTTGCGCACCCGGTCGTTTCGCACCGCTCCGGCGAAAAGCCCGCTCACCAGCGGCAGGGCAATCAATCCGAGCAGCACCCATGTTGTCAGTGTCATATGTCGCATCCTTTTATCATGACCACAATATCGTTATTGCTCAACCATGTACCAAATCCGTCAGCACTTCCATCCAGTGATTCAGGCCCTCCCTGGTTTTGGCCGCGACGCGAATGATTTTCGCGTCGCGGTTGATTGCATGAATATTTTTCAAACAGAGATCGTAATTCCATTCCAACGCTTTTTCGAGATCGACCTTGGTCAGGATCACATAATGCGTCGCGGCGAAGAGCGCCGGGTATTTCAGCGGTTTTTCCTCGCCTTCGGGAGTCGACAGGAGCGCGATCTTGGCATCTTCGCCAAGGTCGAACGCCACCGGACAGACCAGATTGCCGACGTTTTCGATCAGCAGCAGCTGAGTGCCCTCGGGCACCGCCGTTTCCAGCACCGCCTGAATGCGCGCCGCATCGAGGTGGCAGCTGGAGTGGGTTTCAATCTGTGTAACCGGCACGCCGCTTGCTTTCATGCGGTCGGCGTCGAGCGAACCGTACTGGTCGCCGACGATCACCGCCGCGCGGATGCCGCGCCGGGTCAATTCAGGCAATGTCTTTTCCAGCAGCGTGGTCTTGCCCGAGCCCGGAGAAGAGATCAGATTGAGCACTTTGATCGACCGCGCCCGGAACCAGGCGCGATTGGCTTCGGCAATGCGGTCGTTGGCCGAGAGCACCGCATCGCCCAGGGTGATTTCGCGGGTCTGAGCCGCGTCATGAGTATGGGTGTAAACCGTGCCGTCGGGCCGGCGGTGGGTATGTACGCCCGCGCCGTCGGCATGCCCGTGCGCGCCATGCTCTCCGTGGTCATGGTCATGATGATGTTCGTGGTGATGCCCCGAACAGCCGCAATCCTTACACATTTTCCACCTCTATGCTTTCCAGTAAAAACTCGGCGCCGCCAACCCGCCGGAACGTCTCGCGCCCGCATTGCGGACAGACATTGGTCCATTCCGCCAGATCGGCTTCGAACCCGCATTCCCCGCACCGGTGATGCAGCGCCGCCAGCACCAGTTCGAGTCGGCAATCCGCCAGTTCCGCCTCGGGAGCGCCCGCCACCGCGGGCTCCCACGCAAAACGCAGCGCTTCGGGATCGATCCCGGACAGCCGGCCGATCCGCACCTGCGCCGCCTTGATCCGCACCTTGTGCGCGGCACGGTAATCGGACAGACTCCGCACCAGCGCCGCCGCTACCGCCAGTTCATGCATGAATCGCACTCTCCTCCGACCGGCCGCTTCAACAAATCCGCGGCAGCTGATCTCCGGCCGGCACCACCGCCGGCCGTTCCAGCCCCCACGCATTGCGCAATTTCACCTTGTTGGCCTCGGCAGTCACCTCGCCGATCACCGCCGCGCGGCCGCCGCCGGGCAATACGGCCAGACGCTTCACGCACTCGTCGGCCATATCTTGCGCCACCACCGCGACCAGCCGGCCTTCGCAGGCAGCGAAAAAAGGGTCGATCCCGAGCAGTTTCGCCAGCGCCGCCACCTCGGGCGCCAGCGGAATCGCCGCTTCCTCCAGCGTCGCACCAAAGCCGCCGCGGGCAAAAATCTCACAAACAATGCCCAAAACGCCGCCACGGGTTGCGTCACGCAAGAACTTTACTCCTGCTGGCGTTGTTTTGCAAATTTCCTGAACCGTGTCAGCAAGGCTGGCGCAGTCGCTTTTGAGTCCCGGAGCATCCAACTGGTGCCGCGCAGCCAGAATCGCCATGCCGTGTTCGCCGACGCCGCCGCTGACGATGATTTTATCGCCCGCGGCAAAACGTTGCCGTCCGAGCGCAAGCACCGGATGGCGGAAGCCGATGCCGGTGGTGTTGACATACAACCCGTCGCCCGCGCCCTGCGGCACCACCTTGGTATCGCCGGTCACGACCGCCACGTTGCACGCCTTCGCCGCCGCCGCCGCGGAGTCGAGAATCCGGCGCAGCTCCGCCAGCGCGAAATGTTCTTCGATAATCAGACTCAAAGTGAGATAGCGGGGAATGCCTCCGGCCATCCAGACATCGTTGACCGTGCCGATCACGGCGAGTTTGCCAATGTCGCCTCCCGGAAAAAAGCGCGGCGAAACCACGAAACTGTCGGTTGAAATGACCAGATTTTCGGCCGTGACCGCGCCGTCCGGCAGCGATGCCAGCTCCGGCGCGCCGAAGCGGGAGAGAATTTCCCGTTCGATCAGCTCGTTCTGCAGCCGGCCGCCGCCGCCATGGGCCAGAGTGATGAATTCGTCCGTCATACCGCCTCCCGGAAATTCCATGCCGCGGAGCAGGCGCCTTCCAGACTCGACATGCAGGCGCCCACCGGATCGTCCGGCGTACAACTGCGGCCGAAAAGGCCGCATTCTTCCGGGGCGATCACGCCGGTCAGCACCTCGCCGCAGCGGCAGCCGGGCGCTTCCGGCACCGCCATTTCGGTCAGATCATATCGCCGGGCGGCGTCGAAACGGGCGAATTCATCGCGGATTTTCCACCCTGCGCCCGCGATTTCGCCCAATCCGCGCCAGACGCTTGCACCCGGCTCGAAATAATGCCGGATCAGCGCAAGCGCGGCGCCGTTGCCGTCACACCGTACCGCTTCGGGGTAGTTGTTGACCACACGGCATTCGCCCCGCGCAATCGTTTCAAGCAGCAGTTGCAATGAGTGCAGAACTGCTTCCGGCGCGAATCCGGCGATCACGCCGGCGGTTTCCAACCCGGCGAATCCCGCTTCGCCCACGATACTCGCCACATGGCCCGGCAGCAGAAAGCCGTCGAGTCCGCGCGAAGCGCTCAATTCATTCAATACCGGACGCAGGCGTTTGAAATCGATCAGGATGGTGAAGTTATCCGGTTCCAGCTCTTCCAGTCGGGCCAGGAGGCCGGCCCCGGCGCTCAAAGTCGGCTCGAAGCCGACCGCCGCAAACACCACCGCTTCCCGGGGATGGGCCAACGCGTAATCGAGCGCATCATCGGGTGAGTAGACGATTTGAATCCGGGCTTCGCCGCGCAGCGTACCGGAAACGCCCGGAATCCGCAGCAGGTCGCCGAAAAGCGCCACCGTAACACCGGAACGGCTCAGCGCGCGGATTTTTTCGATGAAGCCGGCGCCGGAAACGCAGACCGGACAGCCCGGGCCGGAAATCAATTTTACTTTGGAAGGCAATAATTTGCGCAATCCGTACTGCGCAATGACGTGAGTGTGGGTGCCGCAAACTTCCATCAGACGGATTTCGGGGGCCGGGCAATCAAGCGCCGCCTGCGCCAAGGCATCATGCCAGAAATTCGCCGCCCGTTTTTCCATGCCCGCGCCCTTTCCTACGCCCTTTTTACGACGCCCGCTTTCAATTCCGCAAGAATCTCAAGCTGCGTTACGGCTTCCGCCGAATCGATTTTTTCGATGGCGTAACCGGCATGGACCAATACATAGTCCCCGACTTTTACTTCGGACAACAGACGGAGACCGACCCGGCGGCGGACGCCGTCAAGTTCTGCCACGCCGTAATGATCCGGCAATATTTCCAGCAGGCGCATCGGCCATGCGATACACATCGTCCCGTCTCCGGTGTTTTTTAAAAACGAACCTCATAATGTACACCGTCTATTTTAAAATGCAAACCGGCCCATAGAATCTGGCCGACGGCGATCCCGCCGTCATTGACCGGAATCTCCAGCGGCAGCCGAAACGCAATCTCCGGCGCAACCATGGCCAACTCCTCCACCAGAAGACGATTCTGCATTACGCCGCCGGTCAGCAGAACCGACAGGCCGGGATAGCGACGCAACCCGAAACGCGCCAGATCGGCCAGGCTCGCCGCCACCGCCCGGTGAAAAGCCCGCGCCGGACTGGTCAAAAGCCGCCGCCAGTCTTCCCGCCACAACGCGCTCCAATCGACCGTCAGCATATCTCCGGTCTGGCGTAATTCATAAGGCAGCGTTTCGCCGGTTTCGAGTTCGCGCCGCGCCGTCTGTTCCAGCCGGATCGCCGCCTGCCCCTCATACGTGACCGCTTCCGGCGCGATACCGAGATGCGCGGCGAAAGCGTCGAACAGCCGTCCGGCGGCGGAGCTGAGCGGCGCGTTGAGTTTCTGTTCGCATTGCCGGTAAGTCATTTGCACCGTTGCTTCATCGCCATAACGGGCAACCGCCTCAGCCGGCGGCACCCCGGCCTGCCAGGCGCGGGCCAACGCCTGACGCCGGACATCGCGGATCGCAGCCTCGCCGCCGGGCAGCGGCGCCGGTTGAAAGCAGCCCAGCCGCCGCCCGCCGGACGCGCGGCTGACATAAAGCAGCTCGCCGCCCCACAACGTTCCGTCCGGGCCGAGGCCGGTCCCGTCGCAGACCAGCGCCAGCGCCTCCCCCATGCCGAATTCCGCCAGCGCCGCCAGGGCGTGAGCATAATGATGCGGCACCGGCTCCAGCGGCAGTTGCAGCTCCGCCGCCAGCTGATGCGCGAAGATCGAGGCGTGATAATCCGGATGCAGATCGCAGGCCAGCACCTCCGGCGCCTGCGGCAGCAGGGCCAGCGTCCGCCGCACCGCGTCCTTCCAGAGTTCGATTCCGGACGAACTTTCCAGTTTGCCGTGATAAGGCGACAGCAGCAGCCAATCCGTCGCCCCCGCCGCAAAGGCATTTTTGAGTTCGCCTCCGGCGGCCAGCACCGGACGGCGCAGATCGCACGCGGGCAATTGCCAGGAATACCCCCGCGCCCGCCGCCACAGCTGCATCGCGCCGCCATTTTCCGCCGCCAGCGAATCGTCGTGCCGCCACAGGATATCGCGGTCGTGGACCAGAAAACAGTCGGCGATCCGCCGCATTCCGGCCAGCGCCGCGACGGCATCGAGCGCCGGAGCCTCGCCGGAATCATTGCCGCTGGTCGCCACCACCACCGGTTCCGGGAATTCCATCATGAAAAGCTCGTGCAGCGGCGACGCCGGACGCATGAATCCGGCCTCCTCCGGCCCGTCGGGAGCCAGCAATGCGGGCTGGAAACGTTCCGCCCGTGCCGGATTGCGCCAGCGCAGCAATACGATCGGCGCAGCAGGCGAACGCCAGCAGGCAGTTTCGATTTCATCCGCCGTCGTCCACTCCAGCAATGCCGCCTCGTCGCGGATCATCAGCGCCAGCGGCTGATCGGGACGATGCTTGGCGGCGCGCAACCGCGCCAGCGCCGCGCCGTCGGCGGGGTTGGCCAGCAGCTGAAAGCCGCCCACCCCCTTGAGCGCCAGAATACCGCCCTGCGCCACCAGCCGCGCCGCAACCCGGACCGCCTCACTCCCTTCGGCCAGCACCACGCCGGAATCATCCAGCAGGCGCACCTTCGGACCGCACACCGGACAACTGATGCCCTCAATATGGAAGCGCCGGTCGGCGGGGTCGGCATATTCCCGGCGGCAGGACGGACACAGCGGAAATTTTTTCCACGCCGTGGCCGCGCGGCGGTAAGGCAGATCGGCAATCGCCGAGGCGCGCACTCCGCAGCAGCCGCAGCCGTTGAAGGCGAAGCGGTAACGGCGGTCGGCGGGATCGCGAAGCTCGCGCCGGCAATCTTCGCAGGGCGCGGCATCGGGCAGCGCGGCCAGATTGGCCGCCGTGGGCATGCCGGCCGGATCGTCCTCGATGGTGAAGCCCTGAGGCACCCGGTCGGCGGGTTCGCGCCGGAGCATTTCAAACTCGGTGATCACGGCGGCGGGCGGAAAATAATCACCGAGCGTTTCATACACAGCGTCCAGCGCTTCCGGTTCGCCGTACAAAGTAAGCGCCACGCCGCGATCGGTATTGCATACCGATCCGGCGAGATTGCGTTCGACCGCCATGCGGTACAGCGCCGGGCGCATACCCACGCCCTGAACAATGCCGCGCAACAATATGGTCTGCCGTACCGGCATGAAAAACTCCTGTCTGAATGTCTGAACGGAGACTATTCCGGCTGTTCTCCGCCGGAACGTACGAAACGGTTTCGGGTGATCGCGCGCAACTGGTCGCGCAATCCGGCGGCGCGCTCGAATTCCAGCGCGGCGGCGGCGGAAAGCATCTCGTTTTCAAGCTCCGCCACCAGCCGGGCGAGCTGCTGCTCGTCGAGATTTTTGACTTCCAGCGCGCCCGCTGCACCGCCGGCGGCGGCGAAAACGCTGGCGGCGGCTTCGCTCGCGGCATGTTTGTCGCCGGAAGCGCCGACCGCGTCGCCGATGGTCAGGCGCTTGCTCTTGACGATGGTCCGAGGCTTGATGTGATGACTTTCGTTGTAGGCTTTCTGGCGTTCGCGGTGCGCCGCCGTGACGTCGAGCAGCTGACGCATGCTCGGGGTCACGGTTTCGGCATAGAGAATCACCCGGCCGTTGACGTTGCGCGCGGCGCGCCCCGCGACCTGAATCAGCGCCCGGCCGGAACGCAGGAAACCCTCCTTGTCGGCATCGAGAATCGCCACCAGCGCAACTTCCGGCAAATCGATGCCCTCGCGCAGCAGATTGATCCCGATCAAACAGTCGAAATCTCCTGATTCGAGCCTGCCCAGCACCCGCACCCGTTCGAGCGCATCCATTTCCGAATGCAGATAGCTTACCCGGAGCTGGAGTTCGTTGAGGTAATCAGACAGCCGCTCGGCGCTCTTTTTGGTCAGCGTGGTTACGATCACCCGCTCGTGGCGGCGCGCCGCGTCGCGGATTTCGGCGGCGACGTCGTCGACCTGGCCTTCCAGCGGCCGCACCTCGATCGCGGGATCGAGCAGGCCGGTCGGGCGGATCACCTGCTCGACCGGAGGGCCGCTCAGTTTGAGTTCGTATTCCGCCGGAGTCGCGGAGACGAAGATGGTCCGCCGACGCAGCATTTCAAATTCGGCGAAGGTCAGCGGCCGGTTGTCCAGCGCCGACGGCAGCCGGAAACCATGGTCGATCAGCGTCTGCTTGCGACTGCGGTCGGCCTTGAACATGCCGTTGAGCTGCGGAATGGTCACATGAGACTCGTCCACGACAGTGATGAAATCCTTCGGGAAAAAGTCCAGCAGACAGTAGGGCCGCGATCCCGGAGGACGTTTGGCCAGATGGCGCGAATAGTTTTCGATACCCGAGGTATAGCCCAGCTCCTGAAGCATTTCGAGGTCGTAGGTCACGCGCTGGTAGATGCGCTGCGCCTCGACCAGCAACCCCCGGCTTTCAAAAAACCGGACCTGCTGCTTCATCTCCTCAAGGATGGTCGAGGTGGCCTCGGCGATGCGGTCGGCGGGCAGCACAAAGTGTTTGCACGGGTAAAAGGTGATGCTTGCAGGACGGGTTTTGAGCTTGCCCGACACCGCGTCGTGACGCGAAATCGCCTCGACCTCGTCGCCCCAGAAGGAGATGCGGATGAAGTCGTCGCGCTGCGGTTCGTAAATTTCCACCGTGTCGCCCTTGACCCGAAACTGTCCGGCGCCGGGAGCGGTATCGTTGCGCTCGTACTGGATGTCGACGAGTTTGTGCAGCAGATCGTCCCGCCGCCACCGCGCGGACCGCTCCACGGTCACGCACATATCGGCGTAGTCCGCGGGCGAACCCAAGCCGTAAATGCAGGAGACGCTCGCGACCACGATGGTGTCGCGCCGCTCGAGCAGATTGGCGGTAGTGGCGAGCCGGAGCTTTTCGAGGTTGTCGTTGATGCTCGCATCCTTGGCAATGTAGGTATCGGTGGCCGGAATGTAGGACTCCGGCAGATAATAGTCGTAATAGCTGATGAAATACTCGACCGCGTTGTCGGGAAAAAAGGCCTTGAATTCGCTGTAGAGCTGAGCTGCGAGGGTTTTGTTGTGCGACAGCACCAGCACCGGGCTGTCGAGCTCGGCGATCACATTGGCCAGAGTGAAGGTTTTGCCGGAGCCGGTCACGCCGAGCAGGGTCTGAAACTGCTTTTCCCGCCGGAAGCCCTCCAGCAAGGCGGCGATGGCCTCCGGCTGATCGCCGGAGGGCCGGTAGTCGGATTTCAACTGGAACAAACTCATGATCGGCATTCTCCATAAGCAACCGGGAAGAACCGCGTCGCGGTATTCCGGCGCGTGGGAATTACTATATGCCGAAAATCGATTTATTCCAGAGACACGGATTGAAAAATCCCGATTTTCGGATAAATTAAGATATGCATGCAACCCATACAGTCAGATTTCCCGCGACGCGGTCCGACGCAGGCGCCGCGCCATGCAGGAAGGAAAATCCAGCCCGGACGCCGTGCGGCGGCGACAGGGGTGTCACGGAGGAGTTTTCATGAGCGGAATTTTCAAGGCCTACGACATTCGCGGCATCTATCCGACCGACCTCAATGCCGAACTTGCGGAAAAGATCGGCCGTGCCTTCGCCACCTTTACCGGCGCGCGCAAAGTCGTGGTCGGACGCGACATGCGACCTCACTCCATCGTCCTTTTCAACGCGCTGGCGGCGGGTCTGGTCAAGCAGGGCTGCGACGTGGTCGATCTCGGGCTGTGCTCGACGCCGATGTCCTATTTCGCCAACGGCACGCTGAAAGCCGACGGCTCGATCATGATCACCGCCTCGCACAATCCCGGCGAATGGAACGGCTTCAAGCTCTGTCAGGCCAACGCGATTCCGATTTCCGGCGCCACCGGCATTCAGGACATCGAGGCGATCGTCGCCGGAGAAAAATTCGCCCTCGCCGACCGCGCCGGCACCGTTTCCGCCTATGACATCGGGCCCGAATACGGCCGTTTTCTGCGCAAATTTTCCAAACTCGACCGCAAACTCAACGTCGTGGTCGATTACGCCAACGCGATGGGCTCCTACGAAATCGCCGGCATTGAAGAGTTGTTCGACATCACTCCGATGTACAAAGAACTCGACGGCACCTTCCCCAATCATGAGGCCAATCCATTGCATCTGGCCACGCTCGACGCCATCCGCGCCAAAGTCAAAGCGACCGGCGCCGATTTCGGCGCGGCTTTCGACGGCGACGCCGACCGCTGCGGCTTCATCGACGATCAGGGCGAAATCATCCCGATGGACCTCTTCACGGCGCTGATCGCGCAGGATATCCTCGCCGACGGACCGGCGACCATTCTCTACGACCTGCGCAGCTCCCGCGCGGTCAAGGAATGCATTGAGGAAAACGGCGGCACCGCGATCATGTCGCGGGTGGGCCACGCCTTCATCAAGCAGCAGATGCGCGAAACCGGCGCGGTTTTCGCCGGGGAGCTTTCGGGCCACTACTATTTCAAGGAAAACTTTACCGCGGAATCGCAGGGATTGGCCATGCTCAAACTGGCCAACCTGATCTGCAAGAGCGGCAAAAAGGTCAGCGCGCTGGTCGCTCCGCTCAAGCGTTACAGCTCCAGCGGCGAGATCAATTCCAAAGTCGCCGACGTCCCCGCCGTGCTGGCCCGGATCAAGGCCCGCTACACCGGCGGACACGCCTACGAGCTTGACGGCTTCTCGGTCGAATACCCGGACTGGCACTTCAATGTGCGCGCCTCCAACACCGAACCGCTGCTGCGGCTGATCGTGGAAGCGCGCGATGAGGCGATGATGACGGCCAGACGCGACGAACTGCTGAAGCTGATCCGGGGATGAATCGTGAAGCCGCTTCTGGTGTACAACGCCGGACGCCCCGGCGACACGACGCTGGAACTGCTCGCCCGTTATGAACGCGACGTGGCGGCGCGGCTGCCCGATCTGGTCTATCTGCTGGTCGGGGGCAACGATATGTTTTACCCCGGCCACATTCTCGCCCCGGAAAGCTACCGCGAAAACCTGACCGCGCTGACGGCGCAAATCACCGCCGCCGGGGCCGGATTGGCGCTGTTCACACTGCCGCCTTTTTACCGCCCCTTCCTGATCGAAAACTTCCCGGAAACGCTCGACCATCCGCTCTCCACCGGTCGCCGGCTTCAGGCGGCGAACCATATCGTCCGGGAAGTCGCCCGCGAATTCCGCGCGCCGCTGATTCCACTGGACCGACTGATCGCGCCGGCCGACGACACGGCGCAATCGCTGGTGATGAATGAAGCCAACTCCGGGCGGCGCGACGGCATTCATCTGACGGCAGACGGCTTGAAAATCATGGCCGAAGCCGCGTTCGCGGTTCACCGCGAACATTTTCGGGAAGCGCGCACCATCGTCTGCTTCGGCGACAGCATCACCTACGGCGTCTACATGCCCGGCAAGGGCACGGCCGAAGTCACGGCTTCGACTTATCCGGGGATGCTTCACCGGCTGCTCGCCACAAGTTGCGCCTGAACCCCCGCTTTGCGAAAGGCTTCATGACCATGATCTACTTTTTCGCCGACGATCATTATGAAACCCATGCCGGGCGGACGATTTTTGAAGACGGCGATCAGGCATGGACCGGGCAGACCATATTCCGCGAAAACGACTGGAGTCTGCTGGAATCGGGCGACTGGACAGCGGATTGCGAGCTGCTGATCCTTCACCTGATCGGCGGCAGTTCGGGCCAAACTCATCCCGGTCCCGGCGCGGAGGCAAGGGTGCGCCATTACCTCGACGCCGGCGGCAATATTCTGCTGCTTCACGGCGCCAGCGCCGCCTTCTGGCAATGGCCGTGGTGGCGGCAAATCGTCGGCTTGCGCTGGGTCCGGCCCGACGATCCCGACGGTGTGGCGGCTTCCGTCCATCCGCATGTATCCTGTGCGCTGCGCATCGCCAAGGTGCGCCACCGGCTGGCGGCGCAGTTATGCGAAGGGGAATTGCCGGAGGACGAACTCTATACCGAACTGGAGCAGACCGCGCCGCTGACCATCCTGATCCACGCCGTGACCGCGACCGGAATCTTCCCTCAGATGGCGGAAACCGTGACTCCGGCGGGGGGACGCATCCTGAGCTTCCTGCCCGGACACGCCCGGGAATGCGTGACTCATCCTGCCGTCCGGCGCAATATCGCCGCCGCCATCGCCGACCTCAGGCAGGCTCAGAATTCGACCCGCCCGCCGCGCCGGTAATACTCCGAACCGTAGGCCGCCAGTCCGGCGGCTTCAATGAACATGCCGCCGGCTTTGAGCCGCCGTCCCGATTCGCGAATCCGGTGAAAGGCCTTGTGCAGACTGTTGTCGGCCGGATAATCGCTCCAGTCGGCCTCCTGCCGGCCGAAGGCGAACACCAGGCCCTCCACTCCGACCGACGGAAAGGGAAACAAATAAACCTGACGCATGAAGTCGGCCAGATTCGACTGCGGCAGCTCGCGCTCGAAATCGGGGTTGTAAATCCAGGAAAAGCAGCTGAAGCCCGCCACCTCGCGCCGGAAATAGCGCCGGAAAAATTCCACCGCACGATGCAGCGAATCGCGGCACGCTTCCGGCGTCATCCGTCCGCCTCCCGGAATATGGATGCCCGGCACCAGACTCCACGGCGTCCACAGCGGTTCATAATCGCTCAAGGTCAGCGTCACGGTGCGCTCCGCCTCGGCCGCGCCGGCGGTCGGATCGATCGGGATGCCGGTGATCGAACCGTCGCCGTCAATCAGGCGCGCCACCCGGAAAGCCGTTTTCGGATCCTCGTCATTCCAGAGCAGCAGCCCGTCGCGGCGCAGCCGCCAGCCGTCGCGGCAGAGCGCGATCACCCGGCCGTCGGTCTTGCGCCGGTAAGCCGCCGGCAGATAGTTCAGCGGCGGCTGGATCATGTATTCCAGACGGCCGACGCGGAACAGTTCGCCTTCGATGTAATGGCGCATCCAATGCGGCTTGACCGGTCCCAGTCCGAATCGGCCCTCATGCCCGGCGCGGTATTCGCTGATCGCGCCCGCGAGCCAATGCACCGTGTCACGGGCATATTCCGGCGGCAGCCCGAGCGCGGCATAACTTTGCTCCACCAGCGGAATCGCGCCGAGCGCGACGGCGATCATCAGCAGGCCGTGTATTTCTTCTCCGGCGACATTCATCCCTGGCAGCCGCGCACCGTAGATCACGCCGTTGAAGCGCAGCCGGTAGTAGTAATAAGAAAGATAATGGACGCAGTGCGCCAGCTCAGGAGACCGCCGCGCCCGGTCCGCCGCCGTCAGCAAGGCGGCGCGAAAATCCTCCGAACAGGCGATTTTCCCATATTGCTCCAACAGAAAATCGTCCTGCAACAGCGGCAGCTGCGGATCGAAGCAGGCTTCCGCCGCACTCCAGCCGTTCTGCTCCATGAAATCACAGGTTTTGCCGTCGAGGCCGAGCGCCGCGGCCAGTGTTCCGAGATCCATCACCGCCCTCACCGATCTTATTTGCCGAATCCGAATACGAAAACCACCGCCAGCACCAGGCAGACGCCCGCCGCCAGATGGTTCCAGCGCAGCGATTCATTCATGTAAAACAGCGCAAACGGCACGAATACGCTCAGGGTGATCACCTCCTGCATCACCTTGAGCTGGGCCAGCGACACGCCGCCGGCATGGCCGATGCGGTTGGCCGGCACCTGGAGCAGATATTCGAAAAGCGCGATGCCCCAGCTGATCAACGCCGCCACATACCATGATTTGCCGGTCAGGTTCTTGAGGTGGCCATACCAGGCGAAGGTCATGAAGATATTGCTGAAAACCAACAGTCCGACGACCCGCGTCACCGGCAAAGCCAGCCATTGTCCGATCTGATGCCACATGATTCACCGTCCATATCTCAATACGAATTGCGGCTGGCGCTCCACTCCAGCACCGCCTTGCTGGTCGCCTCGTAATGGTGAAACAGGGCCTCGGCGAAAATCCGGAAGCAGCACTGCCACGCTTCATGAAAGACCAGCAGGTTCTGCATCCGCTCGCCGAAGCGGCTGTCCGGCTCCAGCTCCTCGCCTTCCGGCAGATTGAGCGAACCGAAAACGAACTTATCGGCGTCGAAAGTACCCGACCAGATGTCGTCGCCCCGGGTCAGCGTCACCTTCGCCTTCTTCAGTTTCTTGCCCACGCCCAGCGCCGCCTTGACCTCCGCGCTCTGCTGGGGATGGTCGCCCTTCTTGACCACGGTTTCGCCCGCGCCCCGGGCTTCGGCTCCCGCGGCGAAAGCCAGCGGACCTTCGATCAGAAGCTCGAATTCACCGTATTGCGGATGCGCAATCTTGGCCGCGCCGGTTTCACTCAAATACCACAGATAGGTCAGAAAATCGCGGCCCATGGTCATCTCGTCGCACTCGTCGGCGTTGACCGGCAGCACCGGCAGATCGGTTTCGAGCTTGCCGAATTCGGTGTTGAGCATCATTCCCGGCGTCACCTGAAGCGGCTCAAGCTCCATGGTCTGGAAAAAGAAGCCGATGAACTCCTCGATCTGCTTCGGCGAACCGGTGCCGACATAGAGCAGTCTGGCCGCCGGATCGTAAACCATCGGAATGCCGCCGATCGCCGGAGGCATTTTCATCAGGTACTGTTCGACCGCCTGCGCCTTGATTTCACGCCGGACTTTGGACGGCACGAAATCGAGGTTGTTGGCGCGCATGTGGACGATTTCCTCGCGCCGGATGATCGCGTTGAGCAGCGCCGACGGAATCTTGCGCTCGGCCCGGCGCAGATTCAGATACCAGCAGCTGCCGGCGATGACGTTCTGTTCTTCGATGTTGGTGTCCAGCAGACAGTGTCCGGTGGTCCAACCGATCTGGACGTCGTCCTTCACGCTGTCGAGCGTCCCGGCACGGTGGGCGGCGAAACGCTCCAGCGCGTCTTCGGGCCACGGTCCGTTCAATTTGAACACCGCGACCGTGAAACTTCCCCGTTCAAAAGGCATATTCCGTAATCTTCCCGTATGGTTGAGGGTTTGTCCGAATGCAATCGAGATTGAGAAATAATGTACTCCGGAAATCGTTTTTTGCGAATTGCACCAGCCGAATTTTCCGCGAAAAAATCCAGCCGGGGACTTGACATTTCCGCGCCGGGACTTATCTTTAAGAAAGCCGAGGAGAGCTGCGAAAATGAGCGACTGGATCGAAATCCCCAACGATCTTAAACATGTGGCACGCGAACGCGCCAGAGCCCGGGAGCTGCGCCAGTCCGCCTGGTGGAAGCAGCTTCTTGCCGACGGCGTCTGTCACTATTGCGGACGCAAATTCCCGCCGGAAGAGCTTACCATGGATCACATCGTCCCGGTCGCGCGCGGCGGCAAAAGCACCCGGGGCAACGTCGTCGCCGCCTGCCGCGACTGCAATCAGAAGAAAAAATACCTCACCCCGGTCGAAATGCTGCTGGCCGAACTCGAAACCGCTGAACCGCCCCCCGAAGCGGCGGAAGAGGACGAAGCCGGCAAAGGCGAGGATTGACTCAGCGCGCGGATTCGCCGCATACCGTATTGAGCACGAAAGCCCGCAGCGCGAGCCGTTCGTCGATCTGGAACCGCAGCCGGAAAAGCAGTTTGTCCGCTTCGGCCAATGCCCGGCGCAGTCGTCCCCGGTCGGGCTGATCCGGCAGTGCAAACCCGGCGAAAAGTTCCGGATTGGGCAACTGCTCCCGGATTCCGGTCACGCTCCAGAGCCACGCCTGGGCGCAAAAGGCGTGCACCAGACTCATGTACTGTCCGCGCAGCTTCAGATACCAGGATGCCGCCGCGCTCTCCTGCTGTTCGCTCACCCGCTTGGCCAGGCCCTTGTCCTCCAGCATCTCCGCCTGCTCCACGCGCTCCTTCCACAGCGATTCCGCCCGTTCGGAACTGTCGCCGGAAAGATTCTCGGTCAACGCGATCATCGCGTCGGCCAGGGTGGAAGCCCGGCCCAATTCGGCGGGACACTCGAAGAGCAATTCGCCCAGCAGCCGCGCCAGCGCGTCATGTCCGTCAAAATCATAGCACAGCCGGTTGGTCAGCACCGGCAGCAGCTGACAGCGCGAACGCGTAGTCGCCAGCAACGCGGAAGGATTGCCGGTGGTGAGGATGAAAACCACCCCCGGCTCCGGCTCCTCAAGCGTTTTGAGCAGGGCGTTCTGCGCTTCGGCGTTCATCGCGTCGGCATCGTGGATGATGCCGATTTTGCGGCCGTCGGCGGCGCTGCTCGACAGATGAAACTGCTGCTCGAACCAGCGCAGTGTGTTGGGCTCCGGATTGGCGGCGTCGCCGACGCGGATGAATCCGGCCTTGCCCGAAGGTGAAAGTTCGTAGAGCTCGGCATAGTCGCTGCGGGCGATCTGGCGGCATTGACGGCACCGCCCGCACGGCGCGCCATCCGGCTGCGGCGAAGCGCATACCGTCAGCGCGGCCAGAAAAAGCGCCCCCTGGCGGCGCCACGCCGGGTCGTCGCCGTAAATCAGATAGGAGCCTTCCAGCCGCCCCTGCCGGGCGGAGTTGAGCAATCCTTCCGCCACCAGCGGAAAACGCCGGGAGAATTCAGCGTAAGGCATTGGCCACCGCCTTGGCAATCGCCCGATGCAGCCCGTTCAGCTCCAGCGTGGCGTCGAAAATCCGCACCCGCTCCGGCTCGCGCCTCGCGATGGCGAGATAGGCATCGCGGACCCGGCGGTGAAAGTCCAGCCGCTCAGCTTCGAGACGGTCGCCGGAACCGCCGCCCTGCGCCAGACCGCGACTCTGCGCCCGCGCCAGACCGATCTCCGGCGGCAGGTCGAGCAGAATGGTCAGATCCGGCATCCGCCCGGCCGCCGCAAAACGGTTCAGCGTCCGCAGGAAATCCAGATCCAACGCCCGTCCCGCCCCCTGATAGGCCTCGGTCGAATCGCAGAAGCGGTCGCACAGCACCACCTTGCCCGCCGCCAGCGCCGGCAGAATCACCTGCCGGACATGCTGCGCCCGCGCCGCGGCGAAAAGCAGCAGCTCGGTCTCCGGAAGCACCGTTTCCGGCCCGTTGTAATGTTTGACCACATCGCGAATCTGTTCCGCCAGCGGCGTTCCGCCCGGCTCCCGCGTGGTCACCACCGTAAAACCCTGACCGGAGAGAGCCGTCTCCAGCAATTTGATCTGACTGCTCTTGCCCGCCCCCTCAGGCCCCTCGAATGTAATGAAAAAACCGGTTCCAGCCATGTGTCCTTCCGTTCCTGAAATTTTTATCGCGCTAGACAATACATTCATTTGCCAAACTGTGCAAACCGGAGTACATTATTTATCATGACTTTTTTTCGGAAGCATTCAGGTTAAGGAATCGTTTTATGGCCGACAGCATCCCCGGGTTGAACCGCAACAGCTATCTTGAACAACACCTCGGCAACTTTCCGGCCGAATTCCGCCTCGGCGACCGGCGCTATGTCAAAGTCACCGATCTGCGCTACGGCACCAACCCCCACCAGAGCGCGGCCTATTACAAGCCACTCGACGGCGGCGAAATCATCGGCGAAATGGAGATTCTCAAGAACGGCAAAAACGGCCTGTCGCAAACCAATCTCGAAGACATCTCCTATGCGCTCAACATCGTCAAATTCTTCAGCCGCAAGGCCTGCGCGGTAATGAAGCATGTGAACCCCTCCGGGGCCGCGGTCGCAGTCGACCAAGAGCCGCTCCAAAGCGTCTACCTCAAGGCGCGCGATGCCGATGCCCGGGCCGCTTTCGGCAGCGTGATCGCCTTCAACACCGAGGTCGATTGCGACACCGCGCGCGAAATCATGGGCACCTTCGCCGAATGCGTGGTCGCCCCGGCCTATGCTCCCGGCGTACTGGAAATCTTCAACGACGGCGAAACCTACAAGCTCAACAGACATATCCGCATCGTGCGCTGCGGCGATCCCGCCCGGCTGCCGCGTTTCGTCGGCGACGCCGGCAACGATGCCATGACCGTGAAGGTGCTGGCCGACGGTTCACTGGTGCTGGCCGAGCCGCTGCTCACCGCACTGCGTTCGACCGCCGACATGCGTCCGGCCGCAGCCGAAAACAAATCGGCCGGGTTCCAGAAATCGACTCACGCCGCCACGGCGCAGCAGCTCGACGATCTGCTCTTCGCCTGGTACGTCAATCTGAGCGTCCGTTCCAACGGCGTGGTGATCGCCCAGAACGGCCAGACGCTCTCCGTCGGCACCGGCGAACAGGACCGCGTCGGCGCCATCGAACAGGCAGTGGAAAAATTCGCCCACAAATACAGCGGACCCGGCACGCTTCAGGGCGCCGTGATGTCCAGCGACGGCTTCTTCCCCTTCGCCGACGGCGTGGAAGTCGCGGCGCGGGCCGGCATCACCGCCATCATCGCCCCCGCCGGCAGTCTCCGCGACGCCGATGTGATCAAGCGCGCCAACGAGCTCGGCGTGGCGCTTTACCACGCGCCGGAACGGATTTTCTCGCACCACTGATCGGCCGAAAAATTCAAAACGGCGGCAGGACAATCCCGGCGCCGTTTTTTTGTTTCCAACCGCCTACAGCGCCGCCAGCATCCGGACCTCGGCCTCGAAGTCGTCGAGCCGGTCGGGCTGGCTTTTGGGCGTCTCCAACGTCAGACGCGCGCCTTTGGGCAGGATGGCCAGCACCTCGCGGAGATTGATCACGCCCTTGCCCAATCCTTCATGGGTATCGAGTTCATCGCGGTAGGAAATCATGTCGGCCAGATGATGGATTTCGGGGTTCAGCGATTCGAATTTGCGCAATTCCTCCCGCCAGTCCCGATGCAGCGTGGCCGCAGCGCAGATGGTATGGGTCAAATCGTGGCAGACGCCGACGCCGAGCGCATCGACCATCATCCGGAACTCTTCGAACGCCGCCCCCCGGCAACGCCAGCCGGGATGGTCCGGAATCAGCTGAGGATGCTGGAGCACGGGCTTGTTTTCCAGCACAATGCGACTATCGTGCAACGCTCCGATCTGCCGGATCACCTCATCCGGCGAGCCGCCGGTGCCGCCATGGCAGATGATGCAGTCGGCGGAAAGCCGGTCGGCGAAACGGCGAACTTCGTCAAACCGTTCCCGATTGGCTTGGCGCCGCTCCTCGTCGGCGAAATTCATGCCGTGATGCAGATGCGGCGCATGAATCACTACCGGCAGCGGCACGGCTTTCCACGCCGCCGCGGTTTCGAGCGAACCGGGCACCACATACAACTCCAGATAATCGAACCCGTTCCGCCCCGCCAGCTCCAGCGCCGCCGGAAGATAGGACGCGGTGTTGATGGAATAAAGCTTCAGACCGATCCGCCACTGAGCCATGGATATGCACTCCTTTTTTTCAACCATGCCTCCTACCATAGCATGCGTCCGGCGATTTGCAAATCGGCCATGCCGGGATTATGGTATGGATCGACATTGCAGCAAAGGATCGATTCCGGATGAAAAAGACAACAGAATTCACGGTCACCGCGACCGCCGACCATCATATCTTTCACCACGACGGCAAAGCGGTCTCGCCGCCGGAAGATTGGATTTTCGCCCCCTCCGGCGATCCCGGACTCACCCGCCGGATCAAGGCGGCGGGCGAGTTCTGGACGGTCGTGCGCCAACGCAAAAATCGCTGGGAGAGCGTCGGCTTGTGGGCCGACGGCGCAACCGTCGAGCGTTGCCGCGCCGCGCTCGCCGCGGAACGGGAAAGTCCCGCCTACAAGCGCAAGCTCGCCGCCGCGCGGCGGCTCCGGGCGGAAAAACAGCGCGACTACGAATACGAATTCCGCCAGGCGGTGCTGGCTTTTCTGAATTTCGCGCCGGAGTGCGCCGAACTGGCCGCATTGCTGGCGGCGAAAGTGACGACGCATGCCGTCCCGGTCGGCAGCAGCACCGTCGCCCGGACCGAACGCATTCCGCTGAAGCGGCGGGCCGAGGCCGCGGTGATCGCCTGGCTGCGGCACCAGACCACCGCTTACGATCAAATGGCGATCGCGCGGATCAAAGGCGAGCGGCGCGAGGTCCGCCGGGCGTTGGCCGCAAGTTCGCGGCGGTTGCTGGAGGCTTATCGCCGGGGCACGCCGCCGGCCCCGGAAAATTGCCCGCTGCGCCGGGCGTTGAAAGCGCCGGAATCGGCACGGCCCGCCCCGGAGCCGACCGAGGCTTAAAGTCCGCTTATTTCGGGTCCGGAACTTGCAAAACAGCCCGAACCGTGGTATTGTAAAGAATTGTCGTAAGGGGTGCCGGTTGCGAAAGCGGCGGCTGAGATCATACCCTTGGAACCTGAACCGGGTAATGCCGGCGTAGGAAATTACGATTCCGCTTCACTGTTCAAGCCTTCGCAATTTCCCTGGCCGGCTGTTTTCCATTACCAAGCATTGCAAAGGAAGCCTCCATCATGTCCGCTATCGAGAACGTCATCTCGGCTGCGATCGTCCGCAGCTTCAACGCCAAATTCCTCGATCACCTCAATGTCGATGTCGCCATCGTCGGCGGCGGTCCCTCGGCGATGGTCGCCGCCCGCGCGCTGGCCAAGGCCGGCAAAAAAGTCGCGGTCTTCGAACGCAAGCTCGCACCGGGCGGCGGCACCTGGGGTGGCGGCATGCTCTTCAACGAGGTCGTGGTTCAGGATGACGCCATTGCCATTCTCGATGAATTCGGCATCCGCCACCAAGCCATCGCCGACGCCCCCGGCTACCATACGCTCGACTCCGTGGAAATGGCGGCCGGACTGATTTTCGGCGCGGTCCAGGCCGGAGCGAAGATTTTCAACTCCATGAGCGTCGAGGACATCGTTTTCAAGGCCGGCAAAGTCAACGGACTGGTCATCAACTGGACCCCGGTCGAACGTCTCGGCATGCATGTCGATCCCCTCACCGTCATCGCCGAAGCGGTGATCGACGGCACCGGGCACCCCAGCGAAATCATGAAACTCGCCACCGACAAGGCGCTGATCAAACTTGATACCGAAACCGGCCGCATCATGGGCGAAAAACCGATGTGGGTCGACAGCGGCGAAGCCTCCACCGTCGCCCACACCAAGGAATACTATCCCGGCCTTTTCGCCTGCGGCATGAGCGCCAACAACGTCTCCGGCGGCTACCGCATGGGACCGATTTTCGGCGGCATGCTGATGTCGGGCCGCAAGGTCGCCGAGCTGGTGATCGCCCGGCTCGGCCGGTAGTCCGGCGCAAACGACGCATTTTTCTGCAGCCGGCGGCCCCGACGGTCCGCCGGTTGTTTTTTGCCGCCGCAACATCGTCGTCCGGCGGAACCTGCAAGCCGTTTCCGGAGTCAGGAAGGAAAGACCAAGTCACGGAGGTTGCTTATGAAAGTGTTCATCGTTTACTGCCATCCCGAAGTCCGGAGTTTCAACCACGCCATGTTCGAAACCGCCCGCGCCGCCTTGCAGGCCGCCGGATGCGAAGTACGCACCTCCGATCTTCACGGCATGAAATTCAACCCCCAGCCGGGACGCGACGCTTACAAACTGGTCAAAGACCCCGCGGTGTTCAAACAACAGATCGAAGAGTTGTACGCCAATGAGCAGAATGCCTTCGCCGATTTCATCGAAAATGAAATCCGCAAGATGGAATGGTGCGACCTGATGCTCTGGCAATTTCCGATGTGGTGGTTCGGGTTGCCCGCCACGCTCAAGGGCTGGGTCGACCGCACCTTTGCGCTGGGCCGGGTCTATGACGGCAAACATCTTTACAAGCAGGGCCGCTTCATCGGCAAGCGCGCTTTGCTCTCGCTGACCACCGGCGCGCCGGAAAGCGCCTACCGGCCCGACGGCATGAATGGCGACATTGCCAAATTGCTCTATCCGGTCACTCACGGCGTACTGCCGTTCGTCGGCTTTACGGTGCTGCCGCCGCACATCGTCTACGCTCCGGCCCACATCGGCGAAGATGCGCGGACGGAAGCGTTGGCGGCCTACGGCCGGTATCTGACCGGAATCGCCGCCGAAACCGCGTAACCGCGGCGACGGTCAGAAGAAAATCAGTTCATACCGGGCGGTTTCGGCCTCAAGCCGTTCGGCCAGGCGGGCCCGCGCCAGCGCATCGTAGAGCACGTTGCGAATGGCTTCGGTGAGTTCCGGAGTCAGTTTGCAATAGGTTTTGCGCACCGCCCCGGCGCGGGTCATGACCTGAAAGCCATCGCCGCGATACAAGGCAAACCCCGCCTCCGGGCGATTCGCCGCCGCCGTGCTCAAAAGCGCGGACCGGATACTTTCGTCCGTCGCGGCCTCCGGGAATTTCTTTCGCACCGCCGCCGCCGGCATGCCCTGTTTGAGCCAGGCAACCGCCTGAACCGGCGCATCGGGAGTGTCCGGCAGCACAAAAACGGCGTCAGGCTCGATTTCAACCGTCAGAAAACGGTCCTGATGGCGAAAATACCAGTCCCGGACCTGTTCGTCGGAAACCGTGGCCTCATCCGAAAATTCCTTCCGGTACCATTGCCGGATCGCGTTCTGGAACTGCCGGTCGATCCGAAAAGCGTTTTTGCGCAGCAGCGCCTCGCTGTCGACGCCTGCCCGGCGGCAGGCCAGCAGAAACCGCTTCTGCTCTTCCGGCGACAACATCAGAATCTCCAGTTTCGCCGCCGCCAGCGTATCCTCGGCGGAAAGTCCGATCCCGGCGCGTTCGCACAATACGATCCCCGCCAGCAACGGCAGCTGCTGACGCACCAGATCGCGCGCCTCCTGAACGGTTTGCGGCGACTCCGGCGCCAGCGCGACGATCCGTTCCGCCTCATTCCGGGAAAACTTGCGCTCCCCCCACTGAAAAGCGGGATCGGGCCAGAACCGGGAGCTGTCATCGCCCGGCAACAGTCCGGAAAACAGCAGCAGCAAGCCCAGCGCCGACAGACGCCACCACCCCATGTTGCTCACGGCCGCACCGGGCCGACGACTTCCGCCGCAGGCTTGCCTCTCGGAGCATTCTGGAGCTGCCGAAATTCGCCGCGCCGCCGGATAATATCCTGCTGCAGGAGTTTCGCCTCGGGATAGGCCGCGGACAGCGGGGCGATCCGCTCCAGCACCGCCGACAACTCCGCCGCGCTCTTCGCCCGCCCCAGACTCTGCGCCGCTTCATGAAGCTCATTCAAACGCGTCAATTCCTCATCCAGCACCCGCAATCCGGAATGCATCGGATAGAGCTTGCAGCCTTCGCGGATGATCGCCAATGCCCCCGCGGTGTCGCCGGCGTCGAGCTTGGCCTGACAGCGGAGGACATAACCGTTGGCGATGATCCGCAATTTCAATTCCGCCAGATCCAGATTTTCGCTGTCGAGCGACTGCAATTTTTCGGTGAGGCTCAACGCTTCGTCGAGGCGGCCATTTTTCAAGGCGTCGAAGAGCCGTCCCACCAGTGCGCTCTGAGCCACCGGCGGATCCGGCACCTCATCCTCGCCGCAACCGCAAAGCCCCGTCGCCACCAGCAAACTCCAGCCGATCATTCCGACCGGAACCATCCTCCGCCAACCGTTTCGTTTCCGCAACACCATTCGTCTCCCGATTTGATCTTCTTATACTGTACCGCCGAAATCCCCTTCTTGCAATCATTGCGGCGTCGGAAGCTGTTTTTTTCCGGGAAAAAACTTGCAAAATCATGGTCGGCATGATATTTTAAAGGATTCGAGAGCGCGGCCAGGCCCCAGATTTTTAAATTGAGGGCTTGACACCTGGCCGCCGCGGAAGGCGCGGCGCGTTTTTTCCGGAAGAGGATTTCCGGGAGCGCCGGAGCATTTCAACTCTCGCAACGGTAAGAAAGGGATAGAAACATGTCTACCGCAAGTCAGGCCAAGCACAAATTCTGCCGCCGCATCGGCCAGTGTTTGTGGGGCGATCCGAAGTGTCCGAGCGTCAAACGTCCGTATCCGGCCGGTCCGCACGGCAAGGGCCGCCGGGCCAAGCTGTCCACCTACGGCGAACTGCTGATGGAAAAGCAGAAGCTCCGCAATCACTACGGCATCAGCGAAAAGCAGTTGCAGATCGCTTATCTCAAAGCCAAGGCCGGCAACAGTCCGACCAACGAAAAGTTGTTCCGTTCGCTGGAGCAGCGGATTGACGCGCTGGTCTACCGTTCGGGCTTCGCGCCGACGATCTTCGCGGCCAAGCAGATCGTGAACCACGGTCACATCTGGGTTGACGGCAAGCGCGTCGACCGCGCCTCGGCCATCATCAAGCCGGGCAGCGTAATCACCATCAACGCCGAAAAGTCCCCCGCGATCGCCGAACTGGCGCGCAAGGGCAACTCGACCGTTCCGCCCTATATGGAAGTCGACCTCGAAAATCTCAAGGCGACCCTGGTGCGCGAACCGGCGCTGGATGAAATTCCGGTCAACGTCCAGATCATGAGCGTGATCGAATACTACGCGCGGTAATTCCGGATTCCCGGTTCCCCGGAACCGGATCCGTTATCGAAAAAAACGGCGGCAGATTGGCCGCCGTTTTTTTATTCCTGTATTTTATGGAAATCATGGAAATCACGCGCTCTTGTCAACGCAATCCATTGCATGAAAAAAACCGCCGGAGCTCTTCAAAGAGCTCCGGCGGTGCAGGATCGAAAGCCCCAGAGACCGACTACTCCACTTCGAATTCGCTCAGGCCGATCATATTGGGCGTCATCCGGTTGCCGCGGCCGGGCGGAACCGTGACCTGAACCGCGTCGGCATTCACCGGTGCGAAATCGAACACCTCGACCGCGGCGGCGGCCGGACCGGCCGGAATCAATTCGCGCCAGACGCCATTGCGCCGCGCTTCGATTTTGCGCTCCTGCGGCAGACCGCCGCGGCTCATCCAGTACAGCCGGACCCGCCGGATCGGGCGCTCGCCATTCCACTGCAATCGGGCCCAATGCTCTTCCGGCCTGGGCGGACTGACCCAGACCAGATTGTTGACATATTGCGCCCCCGGCACACGGATGCCGTCGGCAATCGGATACGGCGTGTAGCCCGGAAAACTGCCGTCCACCGTCACTTTGCGCGCAATCAGCGGCGAGACATTCAACACCCGCCCCCGGGCGTTGACCGCCTTGACCGTGCAGAGATTGATGGTATCGCCCGGATGCCCCAGTTCCAGCGTGAATTCGGTCTGTCCGAAGGGCTGTTCGCAATGCAGCAGCTCGCTACCGCCATTGATCCGGTAAGCGATCAGCGCCCGGCAGGGTTCGTTGAACCGCGCTTGGAGCGTATTGCCGGCAAGCGTCAGCTGTTCCACGGCAAAGGGATCGTCCCTAAGCAGCGCGGCGAGAATTTCCGCACCTTTTTCATTGTACCGGTCGAGCACCGCCGGATCGCTGCCGGCTTTGGCCGCCCGCGGATAGCCGGCCGGATCGTCAAGCGCCAGCGCCGCATCGCAATAAGTGGCGAGAAAGGCATCCGCCGCCCGCACGGCTTCGGAATCGCCGCGCTGCCGGGCGAAATCCGCCGCCTGCCGGATCGCGGTCAGCATTTTGTAATCCTGAATTCCCGCTTCAAACGCCAGATAGCGGCGAGAAATATCATAGCCTTCCTCCGGCACCACCGGATTGCCGGTTTTACCGGTATCGCCGTCGCGCCGCGGATAAATCACCGACATATATTTGACGCACGAATAGTTGGAGTTGCGGTCGTCGCGGTACCAGTAGAAGATGCCGTCAAGGCCCAGTTTCCACGCCCGCGCCGCCATCAGCCGGTAATAGGTCGTCGGATCGATCGTCTCCATCGAACCCCAGCAGTCGTAAACCGCTACTTCAATGCCTTTCTTCCGGAAATAATCAATCGCCGCACGATCATAGAAACATTTGACCAACAGCACCACATGCTTGAGTGAAGCATAAAATTCCGTGGTGGCGGGACCGGGCGCGGGGTTGAAACTGGTCAACGTGGCGGTCGTCTTGAGTCCTGGAACCGCTTCCAGCGCCAGACGCTGAAGCGCGGCGAGAGTCGCAGCATTGGCTTCTCCGGGTTCATCGGCAATCTGGAGATAGATATCCTCCGGAGCCACGCCAAGTTTGGCGAATTCCGCAACGGTCTCCCGGCACCATTGCTGCCAGACGCGCTTGATGCGCTCGTCCGGCCAGCTGATGCCCTGCTTCCCCGCTTCCTCGATAAAGCGCACTCCTACCGAAAAAAGGATCATGAACCGCGCCCGCGGATCGACCTTGCGGGTCGCCTTGACCCGTTCACCGAGGGTGGTATAATCCGTCGGCAGCAGATTGCCCTGCTTATCCATCAGGCCGCAGAAACTCGTACCATCAAGCACCTGGTAATTGTGCCCCAGCCGCCGGGCCTCTTCCGGCCGCAGCGCATCCAGCCCGAATCCGGCGACATCGATCTTCACCCGCTCGGGCAATGCCGCCGGAACCACCTTGAGCGTCAGCTTGATCTGCTGATTCCGGCTGTAGTCGCCGAAATTGGTGATCAGCAGCTCCCCTTCGTAAGTTCCCGGCGCCAGTTCGCCGGTATCAATGCAGGCGATTACAGTCCGCGTCGAACCCGAAGGTACGCTCATCAACCCCATCGGACCGGCGGCGGCGAATAAATCGGTATATAAATGTTTCTTGTCGGTATCGCCGACCATCAGCGGCGTATTGTAAAAAGAGATGAAACGCTGTCCCGGAACCAGCGTCCGGCTGCCCTGTTCGACGAAATCGCCCGCCGAAATCCGATAGTCCTGACTGACGCCGGTGAAATTCGTCAACATCAGCCCCAGACTACGGGTCTGATTGGCAAACAGCGTCAGCATCTGCGGTTCCGCCCCGTCCGCTTTGCCGGGCAAGTCGCCGGGCAGCGCCATCACCAGCGGATTTTTCAGCCAGACCCGCGATCCGCAAGCCGCCAGTTCTTTGCCGATCCGATCGAGTTCGTCATTCACCGCCGCCACCGCCGCGTTGCTGAAAAGCGCTGTGCCGGAGAATTGCTGCCCGATTTTCTGCAAAGCCGCCGCCAGCGGCTTCAACTGCTCCACAATGCCGGTCGCACCGGCTCCGGAAGCCGCCTGGCCGATCCGGTCATACTCCTCGACCGTCCGGCGGTATTTCTCATCGGCCAGCACATAACCGAGGTTGTGAAAATCGGTGAACGCGGTAGCCTGGGAGCCTTCTTCGATCTGGATATCGGTCACCCATACGGTTCCTTTCTGCCCCTTCGGCCAGAAAATCAGAAAACTGTAGGCATTGGCAGTCGGATCGAGATTTTTATGAGTCTGCGCCGGAGCTTTGAACGTGACCTGAATGCGCTTCCAGTCGCTGTTGCCGGAATCCGGTCCGAGCCCCACGGCATTGGTCCACCCGTAATTGGTGATATAAAGAATCTTGCGGTCGAACAGCGTCGCCAGATCGACATCCTGCGTCTTGATCCATGCGCTCAGAGTGTAGGTTTTGCCTTCCTGAAGACTGATGCCCCAACCCAGACGTGCCCCCTTGTTATAGAGATAAATGATATTGTCGTAATCGATGCCGCCCAGCTTGAAGCAAGGCTGTCCCTGGGGGCCTCCGGAACTCAGGAATTCCCCGCCGCGGGCATCGAAAAAGTGCCAGCCGGCCCCTGCCCGGGCGAAATTCCCGTCGTTGACGAAATTTTTCGGCGGCGGCGCGGCCACGGCCGCAAAAAAGGCCAACAACAGAAACCATGTCAATAATTTGTGCATATCAATCCACCTGATGATTCTGATTCACTGTACTCTCCGTGCGACAGCCGTCTTTTACGGCTTTGCCGTCAGATCGAACTTGCAGGGAGTAAACGCGGTCATCTTATCGCCTTCCTCGACCTGAATGTCGGTCAGCCAGACTGTACCGTCAACCTTGGCGGGGAAAAAGATCAGCAGCGAGTATCCGGCGCCGTCCGGCGGCACTTCCTTCTGCTGCTTCGGCGCCTGAAAAGTCACGCTGTAGCGCCGCCAGCTGCCGTCCTCGCCGGTAATCGGCAAGGCTACGCCTGAGCTCCAACCGTAATTGATCACATGCAGCACCGCCTTGTTGAAAAGTTTTTCCACATTGAGCCCCTCGGTTTTGATCCAGGCGCTCAAAGTATAGGTTTTGCCCTCGGTCAACTGGATACCGGTGCCGCCGGGACGTCCCATATTATACCAGTAGAGCGTAAAATCCAGCGGTCCGCCGAGTTTGCAGCAGGTCTGGCCATCGGGACCGGCATTGGGCACGATTTCCCCCGCGGGACGGGGGTTGGCGGTCCAGCGTTGAAACCCCTGGGCAAAATTGCCGTCGGCAACGAAATTCACATTCTCGGCCACGACTCCCAACGCCATGCCCGCCAAGACTGCCAGAAATATTTTTTTCATTTTTCTTCCCCTTGCTCCAATAAATTCAATCAAGTTTCCTGATCATACGGTAAAAAGAACGGAACGCGTCCGATTGGTCAGCGGTGTCGCCGATTTGACGCATTCGGCATATTCATAACCGCACTCCATCCCCCGGAACCGGTCCTGACGCAGCTGCATCTGCGCCAGGGCATCGTCCGGGTTCTGGCTGGCGTGCATCCGGATCAACTCCGTTTTGCGCGCCGCCTGAGCCGTGATGTCGATATAGACATCGGGGGTGAAGCGCATGGTCTGCAGGCCGAGCGCGGACTCAAAGTAGTAAAATTCCGGAATCGCCACCCCCGACAGCCGGATTCCCTGCCGTGTGATTTCGGAGATGGCCGAGTGGTCGCGATGATTGTCGACCGGCCAATGGCCGAACACCGCCCGGGGCGCCGCCGCCGCCAGAAGCCGGCCGACCGTTCCCGCCGCCGCCGGCAAAGCTGCCATCACTTCACCGTCGATCAAATCCAGAAACCTCAACTCCGCTCCGACTGCCGCGGCCACCCGCCGCTCCTCGGGTTCGCGGATCGCGGCGGCGGCCTTCAAGCCCTTGCCGGCAATTCCGCGTTCCCCCCGGGTGGCGCACCATACTTCCACTGCATAGCGTCCCGCCATCAGTAAACCGAGGCCGCTCATGGCGCAGGCGAAGTCATCCGGATGGGCGACGATGAAAATCGCTTTCTCCATATTATTTTTCCGTCTCATCGTACCAGTTGGCCAACGATTGGGGCGACCATGCGGCATTGGGGGCACTGGTGTCGCCACCGCCGATGGCTCCGGCACTATAGGCTTTTTGGCCGACCTGCCCGCCAAGGTAAAGGCAATTGCCGGAACTGGGATGATTGGCCGGCGTTCCCGCAGCCAGTCCCATCTGACCGGCCGTCCCCTGATTGACGTCAAAGGAAATCGCGGTGCCCGGATCGTCACGGCCGACAATGCTCCGCGGCCGCTTGAGCATCCACCAGTAATCCCCTTCCGCTTCTCCCGCCGTGAAGAAGTACGAAGTACGGTATTGGAATCCGTTTGCATTGTAATTGTAATCAAAGTGACTGGTATCGCTCGGACAGCGGAACGGGCGTCCGAGGTCTTCGGCATTGTGATCGCCGTCCTGGAGGTACTTGATCACCAGAATCGGGAACGTCTGCATATTCGCTATATAATAAAAGGGACTGATGTACATGGTGGCGGTCCCGGCGGTTTTATACCAGGGCACATAATCCTTGTTGTCGGCGGAATAAATCAAGGTGCCGACTCCGATCTGTTTGAGTTTGCTGAGGCAGGAGGCACTGCGGGCCCGCTCCCGGGCGGCGGACAATGCCGGCAGCAGCATGGCCGCCAGAATGGCGATGATCGCAATGACCACCAGAAGTTCTATCAATGTAAATCTTTTGTTCCGCATGACGTTTCCCTTTCAGATGCTTGTTGTTTGATGGTTATTTTCAAAGACAATGGACTTTCCATGGTCAGGAACCAGAGGATTGATGAATTTAACTTCCGGCGTGAATGCCCGGCGAATCGGCTGGCTGCCCGGGGCCAGAATCAATTCACGCAGCACGTCGTAAGCGCATAGATAGAACTTCCGGTAATCGAAATCCATGAGTTGAATATAACGCGGATTGCCGCAATGGTCCTTGCAGACATCATTGCAGATCACCGGCAATGACGGCGGCAGATTGCTGACCGTCAAAAGCTGGTGAACCCGCGGCGTGATCTCGCCCCAGTAGATGAGGTAGTCCGGCAACGTCCGGCAGCGTCCCAGAACCCGGACCAGCCGTTCAAAATTCTGGACATGGGTCATTCCGGCATCGGGAATGAAGGTATCAAATTCCTGCCACTCCAGGTCATAAGCCCGCTTAAGCCGCCGCCACAGGCGATGAATCATATCGGAAAAGCCATCGATGTTGCTGGGAAAAAACAACGCCGGGCGGCGGCATCCGACCGCCTGCAATTGTTCCAGCACTTTGCGAAACAGATATTCATGATCAAAATCAAAATAATGGATTCCCGGCACCAACGGCAGCCGGTTGCAGGAGAGGAACGCCACGAATTTACGCTGCAATGCGGTGATCAGCTCCTCATTCAACGCTCCGTTGGAAAACAGCAGCCCGACGAAATGATCGGTGAATAATTTCAACACCTCCCGCCACGAATAGGACCGCTGCGACATGCCGATGAAAAGAAAATCATAGCCGTCCTCATGAATCCGACGCAACATATCCCCGTAAACCGTCTCTTCCGGGCGCAGATCGAATCCGCCGGTATAGACAATCCCGATCACGCCTTTACGGGGCGACGCTTTGGGAACGACTTTGATTCCGCGGCGGCGGCCGCGCGACAACAGCAGACCGGACTCCTTGAACACCTTCAGCGCCGCCAGAATGGTTTGGCGGCTGACATTGTATTCCATGGCCAGAATCCGGGTCGGCGGAATCCGATCCCCGAAGCTGCCTTCCAGAATCCTCCGTTCCATATCCGCCGCAATTTTCCGATATTTCGCTTCGCTCATTGTCCTTCATCCCGAAATCGTTCGTGGTATAGAAAAAGTATACTTAAAAAATGTAAAAAAACAAGGGCAAGCCCCGAATAACAATAGACAATTTGCTATGCCAACCTGAGCCAAAAAAATTACTATCTACTACTATTAAAAAAGTTACAGCTTATTTTAAAATGATAATCCGTGAGTTGAACGGATTTGCATTCTGACGATCGGGACGTATTTTATATTGCATAAACTACAAAGCGGAAAAAAATGTCCCCCGGCGAATCTGCCGCTGCCAGCGATACGCCAGAGCGGTGCCGCAGGACAGCCTCCTCCTGGAGTTTATCAACTAATAAGCTCTTAATCGAAGAATTCAGTCATGAAAATGTTTGAAGACCTGTTGTTGATCCGCAAAGGAACCGCCGCGCTGACCATGGGCGGCGATGCGACCCGTCTCGTCCCGGCCGCTGATTGTCAGGAATGGGAAAACAAGGCCAATGCGCTGCGCGAGCTTTTCCGCCGGACGCTGGGTACTCCGCCGGCAGGCGACTGTCCGCTGGATTTGCGCATCGAAAGCGAGCACGCGGCCGAAGGCTATCGCCGGCGCGAGGTCAGTTACAACCTCAAACATGGCGAGCGAGTCACCAGCACCCTGCTGATTCCCGACAACCTGACCGCGCCGCGACCGGGAATTCTGGCCATTCACCAGACCACGCCATTCGGCCGCGAACAGGTTCTTGGCTCCGACCCGTCGGAAATCGGGCAAAAACAACAGGCTTACGCCCGCGATCTGGTCCGGCTCGGATTTGTGGTATTCGCCTATGACATTGTCAGCGCCAATTCCCGGTGCGGTCAAAACTTGAAAGCATTTGACACGGCGGAATTCTACCGGCGACATCCGGATTGGTCGGCACGCGGCTGCGATCTGGCCGATGCCGCCCGCGCCATTGATGTGATGGAACATTTTCCGGATCTGATCGACCGCGAACGCATCGGCGCCATCGGCCATTCCCAGGGCGGCGGCATCTCCATCCAGGCGATGATGATGGATTCACGCATCAAAGTCGGGGTTTCCAATTGCGGTGTCTGGCCGGAACCATTGAATAAAAATCCCTACAACGTCTGCCGCACCGGCTGGTGGATCGGCCGCCCCCTGCTGCGGGAATACTGCCTGACCGGGAAGGATTTTCCAACCCGGCTCCATGAAGAGCTGGCCGCCTCCGCACCACGTCCGATTCTGATGATCAATGCCGTGAATGATATGCAATACGGCGAGGATGAAGCGGAAATGCAGATGCTGGAACGCGCCTTCGCCGCGCTCGGACGCGAAGTCAGAAAAGTCTACGCGCTTTATTCCAAGCCCGAAAACTTTGTCGTCATCACCCATCGCGAAGGCCATAGCTTCACTCCGGAACGCCATCGTCAGGCCTATGATTTTCTGATCCGTCATCTCGGTCGGCCGTAAACGGCCATACGACGCATTGCCGTATCCGAAGCCCTTCTCCCGATATGGCGGGAAAGGCTTCGGAATGTCATCGCTTTCAACCTGAAAATCGTGCCTCGCAATAAAAAAACCGCCGGAAAGCAAGGTTGCTTTCCGGCGGTTATCGGTTCATCCAAGTGCGGAATCCGGTCAATTACTTCCCGGAGACCACGCCGTGATCCTTGAAGTTCCGGGTCAGGGAGAATTCCCCGAGCTTGTGACCGACCATGTTTTCGGTCACGAACACCGGCACGAAATTCTTGCCGTTGTGAACTTCAAAAGTGTGGCCGACGAAATCCGGAATGATCATCGAGCGCCGCGACCAGGTCTTGATGTTGCGCTTCTGACCACTCTTATTCATCGCCTCGACCTTGTCGATCAAATATTCGTCGACGAACGGCCCTTTCTTAATCGATCTCGCCATTATTTCTTCCTCCGTTCAACGATGAACTTGCTCGAAGTCTTCTTCGGATAACGCGTACGCTTACCCTTGGCCAGCTTGCCCCACGGCGAAACCGGGTGGCCGCCGCCCGAACTGCGGCCTTCGCCCCCGCCCATCGGATGATCGACCGGGTTCATCGCCACGCCGCGGTTGTGCGGACGCTTGCCGAGATAGCGCTTCTTGCCGGCCTTGCCGAGCTTCACGTTCATATGTTCTTCGTTGCCGAGTGACCCGATGGTGGCCTTGCATTCGACGTGAATCATACGCACTTCGCCCGAAGGCAACTTGATCTGAGCGTAAGTATCTTCCTTGCCGCGAAGCACCGCCGACTGACCCGCGGAACGGACCAGCTTGGCGCCGTGCCCCGGCAGCAGCTCGATGTTGTGAATTGCCACGCCCACCGGAATATCTTTGATTTTCAGGCAGTTGCCGGGCTTCAGCTCAGATTTGGGGCCATTCATCACGACCTGGCCGACCCGCAGGCCGGAGGGCGCGAGAATGTAGCTCTTTTCGCCGTCGGCATAGTGCAGCAACGCAATTCGCGCGGTGCGGTTGGGGTCGTATTCGATCGATGCAACCGTCGCCGGAATACCTTCTTTCGAACGATAGAAGTCGATCATGCGGAAACGGCGCTTGTTGCCGGCGCCGCGGAACCGCGAAGTGATCCGACCGTAACTATTACGGCCGCCGGTACTGGTTTTGCCGACCGTCAGGCTCTTCAACGGCGCAGAAGCAGTGATTTCGTTGAAATCGCTGACCGTCATGTTCCGCCGGCTTGCCGTCGTCGGATTGTAACTTTTAACAGCCATTATTTTAACCTTTCAGAAACAACGTTAAACGATTTCAATCGCGCCTTCGGCCAGAGTCACGATCGCCTTTTTCCAGTCGGCGCGACGGCCGACCTTCGGCGAGCGTCCCATGCGCTTGGGCTTGCCCATGTAGTTCATCACGTTCACGGCGGCAACCTTCACGCCCGGGAAAAGGGCTTCGACCGCACGGCCGATTTCAATCTTCTCGGCATCGGGATGCACTTTGAAGACATACTTTTTGTCCGCCGCCATCGCGCTGTTCTTTTCGGTGATGACCGGGGCGATGATCACATCATAACTATTTTTCATCTTTTTTCTCTCCCCTGCCTCAGTTCAAGCGCCCGATGAAAGCATCCAGCGCGTCCTTGGTGAAGATCAGCTTGTCGTAACGCAGGAGATCGTACACATTGACGCTCGTCGCCTTGATCAGGAGCAAGCTGGCGATATTGTCCGTCGCCAGCACCGTGTTTTCTTCATATTCCGGCACCGCCAGCAGCGTCGGGCCTTCGGCCTTCAGCGCGCGCAGCACCTGCGCGGCGTTCCGGGTCTTGCGATCGGGCAGCGCAAACGCATCGAGCACCGTCACGCCGCCGTCAACCACGCGTTCGGAAAACGCCCGGCGCAACGCCAGCTTCAAGACCTTCTTGTTCACCTGACGGTTGTAGTTGCGTTCCGGGCTGGGCCCGAAAATGATCCCGCCCCCGCGCCAGATCGGGCTGCGGTTACTGCCGGTACGAGCGCGGCCGAGGCCTTTCTGACGGGTCGGCTTGGCGCCGCCCCCGCGAACTTCGCCCTTGCATTTGGTCGAAGCGGTGTTGGCACGCTGAGCGGCCAGGAAAGAGACGACAGCGTCATGAACCGCCTGTTCGCCTTTTTCCAATTCAATGGCGTTGTCCGGCAACTGATAATCGCCGACCTTCACGCCTTTGCAATCGAGAATATCCAAAACTTTCGACATTGTATCACCTGCTCAGTTACTTGCTTGACTTTTTGATCGCAGGCTTCAGCACGAGAATGCCGCCGTTGGCGCCCGGCACACAGCCGCGCACGCAAATGACATTGTCCTCGGGCATCACTTTGACCACCGCGAGATTCTGCACCGTGCGGCGGACGTTGCCCATATGTCCCGGCATCCGTTTGCCCTTGATGATATTGCCCGGCCATTCGCAGCAGCCGATCGAACCGGTACGACGGGTCCACGCGCCCCCGTGGCTAGCCCGGCCGCCGCCGAAACGATAGCGCTTGACCACGCCCTGGAACCCGCGGCCCTTGGTGGTCCCGACAATGTCGAGATAATCATTGACTTCGAAAATATCCGCGGTCAGAACCGCGCCCAATTCGAACGTTTCGGCGCCGCTGGTGCGCACTTCACGCAACACCGCCGGAGCCTTGTCCGTATACTTGGCCTTGGCAACGTGGCCCAGCACCGGCTTGGCCACATTCTTGGTCCGGCGTTCGCCGAACCCCAGCTGAACGGCGGTATAGCCGTCCCGCTCGACGGTCTTGACATCGACCACCACGCACGGACCGGCCTGAATCACCGTCACCGGGATGACCTTGCCCTTTTCGTCGTAGATCTGCGTCATCCCGACTTTCTTACCGATTAAACTCTTCATGACTTTTCCTTTCCGATACATACTTCCAATCGGTCACAGGAAGCATTGGTATCACTCTGACTTATGGCTGAAGTCCGGTCCGGAATTGCTCCGGTTCCGGGTTCCGCCTTCCGCCGGCGCCGCCCGCATTCGCCATGTTCGCCGTGACCGGACCCTGGCAACGTGTCCGCACGGGAAATGGCCGAAATGCGAAACGACCGCTCTCCGGCGGTCGAAAAAACCTGCTCTAGCCGATCTTGACCGAGATATCCACGCCGGCGGGCAGACTCAGTTTCTTGAGTTCATCCACCGTGCGGTTGGTCGGATCGACGATATCCAGCACCCGCTTGTGGGTACGGATTTCAAACTGTTCCATCGACTTCTTGTCGACATGGGGCGAACGGTTCACCGTGAAACGCTCGATCCGGGTCGGAAGCGGAACCGGGCCCACCACCCGCGAACCGGTGCGTTTGGCGGTATTGAGAATCTCCGCCACGGACTGATCCAGAATGCGATGCTCGTAAGCCTGCAACCGGATCCGAACCTTCTGGGTTTTGCTGCTCATGATTTATTTCTTCTCCGTTACAACTTTATCCTGAATTTGTTTTGGTACACGTTCAAAGTGCGACGGTTCCATCGAATAGGAGGCGCGACCGCGCGAAAGCGAACGGATCGCCGTCGCATAACCGAACAGCTCCGCCAGCGGAACCTGCGCATCCAGGCGGTTGAACCCGACCTGCGTATTGGCGTTGATTTCAACGATATTGCCACGGCGGGAGGTAACGTCGCCGATGATATCGCCCATGTTTTCTTCCGGCACCGTCACATCGACCTTCATGATCGGTTCGAGCAGAATCATGCCGGCTTTGCGGGCCGCTTCCTTGAAGGCCATCGACGCCGCGATCTTGAAGGCCATTTCCGAAGAGTCGACCGGGTGGTAAGAACCGTCGATGATATCGACCTTGAGGTCGATCAGCGGGAATCCGGCCAACACGCCGGTCGCCGCCGCTTCACGCAAGCCATTTTCCACCGGCTTGATGAATTCCTTCGGGATATTGCCGCCGACGACCTTGTTCGTCACCACCACGCCGGTGCCGTGTTCGCCCGGTTCCATGTGAATAATGACATGGCCGTACTGGCCGTGACCGCCGGTCTGACGCACGAATTTGGTATCGGCATCCGCCGGCTGCGTAATCGCTTCGCGATAGGCCACCTGCGGCGCGCCGGTATTGGCTTCCACCTTGAATTCGCGGATCAGACGGTCGAGAATGATTTCGAGATGGAGTTCGCCCATCCCGGAAATGATGGTCTGGCCGGTTTCTTCATCGCTCCGGACCCGGAAGGTCGGGTCTTCGTCGGACAGGGCGATCAGGCCTTTGGTCAGCTTGTCGCGTTCGCCCGAGGTCTTGGGCTCGACCGCAATCGAGATCACCGGTTCAGGGAAGGTCATCGATTCGAGCACGATCGGATTGGCTTCCAGACAGATGGTGTCGCCGGTGGTCACATTCTTGAGACCGACCGCGGCGGCAATATCACCGGAGAAGATTTCCTTGCGTTCTTCGCGATCGTTGGCATGCATCTGAAGCAAGCGGCCGAGACGTTCGCGGCGGCCGGTGCGCGGATTGTAGACTTCCATCCCCTGACTGGCGGTGCCGCTGTAGATGCGGAAGTAATAAAGCTTGCCGACAAACGGGTCGGTCATAATCTTGAAAACCAGCGCCGAGAAGGGCTGATAATCGCCCACGTGCCGGGTCTTGGGTTCTCCGGTGACCGGATCGGTCCCATTGATGTCCCAGATGTCGATCGGGCTGGGCAGATAGTTCACGACGATGTCCAGCAACGGCTGAACCCCGCGTTTCTTGAACGCCGAGGCACAGGTCACCGGCACGAGCGCCGCGGCAACGGTAGCCCGACGCAATGCCTTTTTGAGCTGGTCGTGGGTGGGCTTTTCGTCGGCCAGGAAAAGCTCCATGATTTCGTCGTCGACTTCCGCCAGGCACTCGACCATGTGCCTGTAATATTTCTGGTGAAGTTCCTGATATTCCGCAGGAATCTCCTCCACACGCATTACCGAGCCGTTTTCATCGCCGTCGAAATAAATCGCCCGTGTGTCCAATACGTCGATCACGCCGGCGAATTCGGCTTCCTGGCCGATCGGCAGCATCAGCGGCACCGGAGTGGCGCCGAGCTTGGTCCGGATTTCTTCGACCGCGCCGTAGAAGTCGGCGCCGGTACGGTCCATCTTGTTGATCAGCGCCACGACCGGCACTTTGTATTTCTGCGCCTGACGCCAGACCGTTTCGGTCTGGGGTTGGACCTTGCCTACCGAACAGAAAACCGCAACCGCGCCATCAAGCACACGCAGCGAACGCTCCACTTCCGCCGTGAAGTCCACGTGTCCGGGAGTGTCGATCAGATTGATGCGATGCTTTTCGTCGTTGCAGTTCCAGAAACAGGTGGTGGCGGCACTGGTGATGGTAATCCCGCGTTCGCGTTCCTGCTCCATCCAGTCCATGGTGGCGGTGCCTTCATGCACTTCGCCCAGCTTGTAATTGACGCCGCAGTAAAAAAGGATGCGTTCCGACAGCGTGGTCTTGCCGGCGTCGATGTGGGCCATGATCCCGATATTGCGGACATTGGGCAATGCAACCTGGCGGTTGGGGGATTCTTTGAATTGTTTATCGTCGCTCATCATTCTTCCTTATGGAAATAAAATGCACTGCGCCGGGGGATTACCAGCGGTAATGCGCAAACGCTTTATTGGCCATCGCCATTTTGTAGGTGTCATCCTTCTTCTTGATCGCAGAGCCGGTATTGTCGAACGCGTCGAGCAATTCCGCCGCCAGGGAATCGGTCATCGATTTGCCTTTGCGACCGCGCGAATAGCCGGTGATCCACCGCATCGCCAGCGCCACCTGGCGTTCATGGCTCACTTCGACCGGCACCTGATAAGTCGCCCCGCCGACCCGGCGGCTCTTGACTTCCAGCTTGGGTTTCACGTTTTCGAGCGCCTGCAAGAACACATCAAGGGCGTCGAGTTCGGGTTTTCTGGTTTTGATCGCGTCCAGCGCACCGTAAACGATGCTTTGCGCGGTCGATTTCTTGCCGCGGGTCATAATCGTGTTGATCAACCGACCGACCAATTCACTGTTGTACTTCACGTCCGGGGTCAGCGCCCGCTTCGTAGCTCTGCGTCTTCTCATTTGCCAATCATTCCTGTTGAGCTTGATATTTGCAATTCAAATTTTCAAACAACCTCAGCCGATTCGAATTTCATTCGCCGGAGGACCGGGTTCGCGCCCCCCGCCCGGCTGAGAGAGAGTTGCACGTCCTACTTTTTCTTCTTGGGATCCACCGCGCCGGCCTTCGGCTGCTTGGCGCCGTATTTGGAACGGCCCTGACGGCGCTTATCGACGCCGAGACTGTCCAGCGATCCGCGCACGACGTGATAACGCACCCCCGGAAGGTCGCGCACACGGCCGCCCTTGACCAGCACCACGCTGTGTTCCTGAAGGTTATGGCCTTCCCCGCCGATATAAGCGGTGACTTCCTGCCCGTTGGTCAGACGCACACGCGCAATTTTGCGCAACGCCGAGTTCGGCTTTTTGGGCGTACGGGTGGTGACCTGAAGGCAAACGCCACGCCGCTGCGGGCAGGCGCTCAGCGCACGCGACTTGCTTTTCTTGATTTTCGTCGTTCTTCCGAACCGCACCAACTGATTGATCGTAGGCATGTTTCCAGCTTAAGCCTTTCTCTGATTTTTACTGAATATTCTGTAAAAACTCTTTTTTCGTTATTCCAATTCAATAAATAATAGCCTTATAAAATACATTTTTTTTCGGGATTTACAAGTCCGAAAACGGTAAATCCCGAAAAAAAAACGATTTTCCCACCCGCAGCCGGACTCTTAATTTCCAAGCCCCGGCTTCGGATGGGATATTTCAGGCTCGAACACTTCAGGCGTTGCTTTCGTCCAATTCATCCGCATCGTCGGCCGCATCATGATCGACCGACATGGATTCCATCGCCGCTGTCTCCGATTCATCGGCAACCAGCTCTTCCGCCGGCAACTCGTCCTCGTCCAGCTCCGGCAATTCCGGCAGTTCGCGCGGAATCTCCTCGCCGTAGTATTTCAGCCGGATCGACTGGAGCACTTCCGTGCCGGTCCCCGCCGGGATCAGATGCCCGGTGATCACGTTTTCCTTGAATCCCTTCAGATCGTCGGTCTTGCCGAGGGTGGCCGCCTCGGTCAGGATACGGGTGGTATCCTGGAAGCTCGCCGCCGAAATAAAGCTGTCGGTTTCCAGCGACGCCTTGGTGATCCCGAGCAGAATCGGTTCGCCTTCGGCCGGACGGCCGCCGCGTTCCGCAACCTTGCGGTTGTCGGCTTCGAAGCGCACCCGGTCGATCGGTTCACCGACCAGATAGTCGGTATCGCCCGGATCGGTGATCCGGATCTTCTGCATCATCTGGCGGATGATGATTTCCACATGCTTGTCGTTGATCTCGACGCCCTGGGCGCGATAGACCAGCTGGATTTCGTTGACCAGGAAACGCTGAAGCTCGTGAGGACCGCAGATTTCCAGCAGCGCATGCGGCACCACCGAACCTTCGGTCAGCTTGTCGCCCTTGTGGACATAATCGCCGTTGCTGACGGTCAGGTGCTTGTTGGCCGGAATATTGCCGTGCTCTTCGACGGTCTTGGCTTCGCGATCTTCGATCAGGATCTGACGACGGCCCTTCGCGTTCTTGGCGTTGATCTGGACGAAACCGTCGATCCGGGCGATTTCCGCCACTTCCCGCGGCTGGCGCGCTTCGAACAATTCGGCGATGCGCGGCAACCCCCCGGTGATGTCCTTGTTCTTGGCCGACTGGCGCGGCACGCGCGCCACGGTCATCCCCGGCGTCACCCGCGCGCCTTCGCGGGTCATCAGGAAGGCCCCCGCCGGAAGCGGATGGCTCGCGATCACTTCGTCGTTGTCATCCCTGATCACGATCTGCGGGCTCAAGTCTTCGCGGTGTTCCATCACCGTGAATTCCTCGGTGCCGCCGCGCTTCTGCCGGCTCAGGGTAATGCCTTCGATCAGGTGGATCAACGCCACCTTTCCGGTTTCTTCGATGATGATCGGCACATGATAGGGATCCCAGTGAACGAACTGCTCGTTGGCCTTGACGGTCTGGCCCTCGGTCTTGGACAGCACCGCACCGGCTTCAATATCGTAATGGTCGAGTTCGGCTTCACGCAGCGCATCGCCGCGGTAGTCGTAATCCTTGTTGTAGAACGACCCGATCGCCTCGGCCTCGGCCTTGGCCCGGGCGCGGGCTTTTTCTTCGGCCTCTTTCGCAACAGCCGCGTCATAGACAGTCACATAACCGTTTTTGCTGACTACGACGGTTTCGCCCTTCTGATTCTTGACCGTACGGACATTGACCAGGTGGAGCGTCCCCGCGTTACGCGCGGTGATCACCGGTTCCTTGTAGGCGCTCGATGCGGTACCGCCGATATGGAAGGTACGCATGGTGAGCTGCGTCCCGGGCTCCCCGATCGACTGCGCGGCGATGATGCCGAGCGCGTCGCCGATCTTGGCCACACGGTCGCTGGCCAGATTGCGGCCATAGCACTTCACACAGACGCCGTGCGGCGTTTCGCAGGTCAGGTTGGAACGGATCAGCACCCGCTGAATGCCGCGTTTCTCGATGGCATCCATGACCGCCGGCGTGATTTCTTCGCCGGCGTGCACCAGCACCCGTCCGTCATTATAGGCCGGATCCTTGAGGTCCATCGCCGCAAAACGGCCGACAATACGGTCGCGCAGCGGCAGAATCACTTCGTCGCCTTCCACGATCGCCGACACCCAGATGCCCTTGACCGTGCCGCAATCCTCTTCACGACAGATCACATCCTGGGCCACGTCGACCAGCTTGCGGGTCATGTACCCGGAGTCGGCGGTCTTCAACGCGGTGTCGGCCAGCCCCTTGCGCGCGCCGTGGGTACTGATGAAGTATTCCAGCACCGAGAGGCCTTCGCGGAAGTTCGAGATAATCGGCCGTTCGATGATGTCCCCGGAGGGCTTGGCCATCAAACCGCGCATCCCGGCCAGCTGCCGGATCTGGTCCTTGCTGCCGCGCGCCCCGGAGTCGAGCATCGCGTAAACCGGATTGATTTCACCGCGGCGCGATTCATTTTCCAGACGGGCGAACAACGCATTGGCAACCTGATTGCTGGTCTGCGTCCAGATGTCGATGACCTTATTGTGGCGTTCGCCTTCGGTCAGGACGCCGCTGTTGTACTGGTCCACAACCTTGTTGATCTGTTCGCGCGCTTCGGCAATCAGTTCTTCCTTCTGTTCCGGCACGTTGAGGTCGGTGATCGAAATCGACAAACCGGCCAGCGTGGCATGGCGATACCCGAGCGCTTTCAGATCATCGAGCAAACGGATGGTAGCTTCGTGACCGGCGATTTTATAGGAATTGCTGATCAGCTTGCCGAGTTCCTTTTTCTTGGCCACCTGATTGAAGAACCCGAGACGCTTATCCCAGATTTCATTGAACAGGCAACGGCCCGGAGAAGTCAGGATATACTTGCTTTCGGCGTCGCCATAGATGGTTTTCACGCCGAAGTCGGGGTTCGGAATCCGCACCGCGTCATGAATCTTCAGGAAACCGGCGCTCATGGCGTACAGGACTTCGAAGTAGTCCTTGTAGAGCTTGGCCTTTTCCTTGTTGCGCGGTTCGCTGGTCAGGTAATACGAACCCAGCGTGATGTCCTGCGTCGGCGACGTGATCGGCTTGCCGTTGGCCGGCGAGAAGATGTTGTTCGGCGCCAGCATCAGCAGCTTGGTTTCCATCTGCGCTTCACTCGAAAGCGGCACGTGAACGGCCATCTGGTCGCCGTCGAAGTCGGCGTTGTACGCCGTACAGACCAGCGGATGGATGCGCAGCGCCGAACCTTCGATCAGCACTGGGTCGAACGCCTGAATGCTGAGGCGGTGCAGCGTCGGCGCGCGGTTGAGCATCACCGGATGGCCCTTGGTCACCTCTTCGAGGATATCCCAGACCACCGGTTCGCCGCGCTCGATCATCTTCTTGGCGCCGCGCACGGTATGGGCGTGGCCGCGGTTCTTGAGATGGCGGATGATGAACGGTTCGAACAGAATCATTGCCATCTTCTTGGGCAAGCCGCACTGATTGAGCTTGAGCTCCGGCCCGACCACGATTACCGAACGGCCGGAATAATCCACGCGCTTTCCCAGCAGGTTCTGGCGGAACCGACCCTGTTTGCCTTTGAGCATGTCGGAGAGGCTTTTCAGCGACCGGTTGCCCGCGCCGGTCACGGCGCGGCCGTGGCGGCCGTTGTCGAGCAGTGCGTCGACCGCTTCCTGGAGCATGCGTTTTTCGTTGCGGATGATCACTTCCGGAGTACGCTGACTCAACAGATTCTTCAACCGGTTGTTGCGGTTGATCACCCGGCGGTAGAGATCGTTCAAATCCGAAGTCGCAAAGCGGCCGCCTTCCAGCGGCACCAGCGGACGCAAATCCGGCGGAATCACCGGCAGCACCGTCAGAATCATCCAT
Source organism: Victivallaceae bacterium (assembly GCA_036677805.1). Lineage (GTDB taxonomy): Bacteria > Verrucomicrobiota > Lentisphaeria > Victivallales > Victivallaceae > SIG78. Next base: position 120,988 of record JAVBVS010000029.1, read on the forward strand.
TCCGGACGGGAGTTGCTGTTGATGAACCCTTCCATCAGGCGCAGGCGCTTGGAAAGCTTCTTGCGGATGGCCTTGTTCTTGGTGCTTTCGAGCTGAACTTCAAGTTCGGCTTTGATCGCGGGCATATCAAGTTTCTCAAGCAGCGTCTTGATCGCGGGCGCGCCCATATCCGCCTGGAACGCATCGACATAGTCTTCGCGCGCTTCGCGGTACTGCATGTCGTCGAGCACCTGACCGAGCTTGAGCGGCGTATCGCCGGGATCGGTCACCACCCACGATTCGTAATAGATCACGCGTTCGAGCGATTTCGCGGTCATATCGAGCGCCAGGCCGATACGGCTGGGCATGCACTTGAAAAACCAGATATGCGAAACCGGCACTGCCAGTTCGATATGGCCCATGCGTTCGCGCCGGACCTTGGCCTGGGTCACTTCCACGCCGCAACGATCGCAAACGATGCCTTTATGTTTCACGCGCTTGAACTTGCCGCAGTTGCACTCCCAATCCCGGGTCGGACCGAAGATGCGTTCGCAGAAAAGACCGCCTTTTTCGGGCTTGAAGGTACGATAGTTGATCGTTTCCGGGGTCTTGACTTCACCGTGGCTCCAGGACCGGATCACATCCGGGGACGCGACGTTGATCGTAACCGCGCCGAAGGCGTTAACGGAGGATTTCCCCAAAACGTCCCGATATGCGAAAGTATTGTCAATCAAGGTGTTACCCTCCTATATTAATTTTCCAGGCTTTTCTTGACCGTGCGGATGTCAAGGCCGAGGCTCTGCATTTCCTTGAGCAGCACATTGAACGATTCGGGCCGGCCGGCCTCAAGAATGTTCTGGCCCTTGACGATCGACTCGTAAATCCGGGCGCGCCCGCTCACATCGTCCGACTTGACGGTCAGCATTTCCTGCAAATTGAAGGCGGCGCCGTAAGCTTCAAGCGCCCACACTTCCATTTCCCCGAAGCGCTGGCCCCCGTGCTGCGCCTTCCCGCCCAGCGGCTGCTGCGTCACCAGCGAGTACGGTCCGGTCGAGCGCGCATGGATCTTGTTGGCCACCAGGTGGTCGAGCTTGAGCATGTAAATCTGCCCGACCATCACGCGCTGATCGAATTTATCCCCGGTACGACCGTCGAAAACGTCGGTTTTGCCGTCATAAACATATTCTCCGGCATCGTTCTTGCGGAAGCCCCAGTGATAATTCACGCCTTCCTGCTGCGCGACTTTGGCATTGGCCTCTTCCATCAGCTTCACGATCTGGGCTTCGCCGGCCCCGTCGAACACCGGAGTCGAAATCTTGATGCCGAGCATCTTCGCCGCCCAGCCCAGATGCGTTTCCAGCACCTGCCCGACGTTCATACGCGACGGCACCCCCAGCGGATTGAGCACGATGTCGACCGGCGTACCGTCAGCCATGAACGGCATATCCTCGACCGGCACGATCCGCGACACGATCCCTTTGTTCCCGTGGCGGCCGGCCATCTTGTCCCCGACCTGAAGCTTGCGCTTGCAGCCGACGTAAACCTTGACCCGGTTGATGGTGCCGGATTCGACGGCATCGCCATTCTCAATATTCTGCGACGAGTCGTTGCGCGCCATTTCGTTTTCTTCAAACTGCGGCACGAACCCTTCGATGATCGCGCTGATCGACTCCTTGAGCGGACACTCTTCCATCGCCCACGAATCGTATTTGGCCGCGAGTTTCTGGATCGAACTGCGCGTAACCTTGCGATTGGACCCGATCAACACCGTATTTTCCTTGCTCGACGCAGTGTCGAGAATCGGGAACGGCAGCTTCTGTCCGAGCATCACGTCGGCCAGGCGGTCGGTCAGATCCTCGACCAGATCGTTATAGAGCTGGCGGTAACTGTCCTTGATCTGCTTTTCCTGACGGCGCTTTTCGGTTTTGGTCTTGGTCTGGCGGTTCGGATCCTTGGCGTATTCGATCCGCACATCCATCACGATGCCGCCCTTGCCGCTCGGCACCACCAGGCTGGAATCCTTCACATCGGCGGCCTTTTCGCCGAAGATCGCGCGCAACAGGCGTTCTTCCGGCGCGAGTTCGGTTTCGCTCTTCGGAGTGATTTTGCCGACCAGAATATCGCCGGGACCGACCTCGGCGCCTTCGTAAACCACGCCATCGGCGCGCAGATTGCGCAGCGCGTCTTCACTGACGTTCGGAATATCGCGGGTGATTTCTTCCGGACCGAGCTTGGTGTCCCGGCTGGTGATTTCGAATTCGTCGATATGAATGCTGGTGTAGACATCGTTCTTGACCAGCCGTTCGCTGACCACGATCGCGTCTTCAAAGTTGTATCCGCACCACGGCATGAAAGCCACCAGGACGTTTTTGCCGAGCCCGAGCTCGCCCTGCTGGGTCGACGGTCCGTCGGCCAGCACGTCGCCTTTTTTGACCTCGAAGCCGCGTTCCACCACCGGCTTCTGATTGATGCAGGTGCCGGCGTTGCTGCGCAGGAATTTCTTGAGCCGGTAGACCTTCGCGGTTTCGGGATGCGCGGTTTCGTCCAACGGCAGGCCGTCCTCGGTCACCACGATGCGGTTGGAACAGACTTCCGCGACCTTGCCGTCGATGCCGGACGTGACCACGGCGCGGGAATCGATCGCAATGCGCTCTTCCAGCCCGGTGCCGACCAGCGGCGACTCCGGCACCAGAAGCGGCACCGCCTGACGCTGCATGTTCGACCCCATCAGCGCGCGGTTGGCGTCGTCGTGTTCCAGGAACGGAATGATCCCGGCGGCGGCGCTGACCAGCTGCTTCGGCGAAACGTCCATATACTGAATGGTTTCGCGCGGCCGTTCTTCCGACTCGCCATACTGGCGGGTCATCACCATCGGACGCACAAAACTGCCATCCCCGGCCAACAGCGCGTTGGCCTGAGCAATCACAAATTCCTCTTCACGGTCGGCGGTCAGATAATCGATCTGATTGGTGACCTTGCCGTCTTCCACCCGCCGGTAAGGCGTTTCGAGGAAACCGAAATGGTCGATCACCGCATAAAGCGACATGGAGGAAATCAAACCAATGTTCGGACCTTCCGGCGTTTCGATCGGACAGATGCGCCCATAGTGACTGGAGTGCACGTCGCGAACCTCGAACCCGGCCCGGTCGCGGCTCAAACCGCCCGGTCCCAGCGCGCTCAAGCGGCGCTTGTTGGTCAGTTCACTCAGCGGATTGGTCTGATCCATGAACTGCGACAGCTGGTTGCGCGCGAAGAAGTCGCGGATCACGCTCGAAAACGCCTTCGGATGAATCAGCTTGCTTGGCGTGGGCGCCACTTCGTCGTTGTTGTGCATGGTCATGCGTTCGCGAATCAGACGCTCGGTACGCAGCAGCCCCATGCGGCAATGATTCTGGAGCAGTTCGCCGACCGTCCGCACCCGGCGGCTGCCGAGGTGGTCGATGTCGTCCACCGCGCCGCCGGTATGACGGAGGTGAATCAGTTCCATCGTCGCGGCCATCAGATCTTCCGGCGCCAGACTGCGCGCGGTCAGCGGCAGATCGAGCTTCAACCGTTCATTGATCTTGTAACGGCCCACGGCGCCGAGGTCATAACGCTTGATGTCGAAAAACAGACGCTTGATCAGAAGCTTCGCGTTGTTGAGATTCGGCGGATCGCCGGGACGCATTTTGCGATAGATTTCCTTCAACGCCTCGTCGGCGTTGCGCGCCGGATCGCGGCTCAGGCAGTTGATCAGGTAGTTGGCGCCATCGGGAATGCGCACCAGCTCCACCTTCTTGACATTGTTTTCCTGAAGCAGCTGGAGCGCCTTTTCGGTCATGGGCTTCAGTTCTTCCAGCAGGACCACGTCATTTTCGCCGATCACGTCGTCGACGGTATAGAGCGCACCGAGGTCCTTTTCCTTCAGCAGCTGGGCGGTGGTAAAAGACTCGATCTTGTAGTTGCGGCTGAGAATATCTTTGTTGGTCTCATAGCCGATCGCCCGCATGAAAGTGGTGATCAGGAACTTGCGGCGGCGGCGGCGGCGGTCGAGATAGATATAGATGTTGTCGTTGGTGTCGAACTGAACTTCCATCCAGGAACCGCGATCGGGAATGATCCGGTAGCTGTAAAGCATCTTGCCGTTGCTGTGGCGGGTGCGTTCAAAGCAGATGCCGGGCGAACGGTGAAGCTGGCTGATGATCACGCGCTCGGCGCCGTTGATCACGAAGGTGCCGCCGTCGGTCATCATCGGCATGTCGCCGAGGAAAACCCGTTCCGGAATCTCGGCGCCGTTGAACTTGACCATGAAATCGACATAAAGGGGAGCGCTGTAGGTCTTGCCGTCCTTGATGCAATCGATCACATCGACCTTGGGTTCGCCGAGCGTGTACGACACAAACTCGATCGCCATGTGCTTGTCGAAGCTCTCGATCGGGAAAATCTCATTGAATACTTCCTGCAAGCCGGTATTGGTGCGCGTTTCCGTCACCACCTCCTTCTGCAGAAAATCACGGTAGGAATCGATCTGGAGGCCGATCAAATCGGGAATCGGCAACACTTCTTCAAGCTTGCCAAAATTGATCCGTTTTGCCATAGCTCACTCACCCTTGGTAAAAAAGTTACGATGATATATGCAAAAATGGTATTCAAACCAGCGGCAACCATCCGCATCGGCCCCACGAACTTCTCCGTATGCCGCATGATCCGGGATCGCCTGAAAATTCTTGCCAAGTGAGTTAGGTTTCCCGTCCGGAACCGCGCAAACAATCCGCGGCATGCGGTCCGGGGGAAACCGGAAGGATTCGGTCAAGAAAAAGCGGAAATCCGACGCCTCATGCCCGGGGCGCCGCCCGGCTCCGCCGACCGGGAAATTGTAGTTGCGGAAGCCTTGTTCCGCGCCGTATTCCGCCGCAGCGGAATCAGTAAATCCAAAAACGCAAAACAACGGCCGGGGGGATATACCCCCCGCCGTTATCATTCAAATCAGACCGTCAAGCCAATTACTTGACTTCAACTTTGGCGCCCGCGGCTTCCAGCTGAGCCTTGATCTTGGCGGCATCTTCCTTGTTGACGCCTTCCTTAACCGCCTTCGGAGCGGCTTCAACCAGATCCTTGGCTTCTTTCAGGCCGAGACCGGTGATCGCGCGGACTTCCTTGATGACGCCGACTTTGTTTTCGCCGAAGCTGGCCAGCACCACGTCGAATTCAGTCTTTTCTTCGACTGCGGCAGCCGCCGGGGCAGCCGCGGCCGCGGCGACGGCCACCGGAGCGGCAGCGCTCACGCCCAGACGTTCTTCCAGAGCCTTCACCAGCTTGGAGAGTTCCAGCACGGTCAGGTTTTCGACGTAATTGATGAACGATTCCATGTTGACTTCCGACATAATTCTATGCCTCCATATTTAATTGTGTGTTGATTTACTGTTGTTCGAGTTTGTCTTTGTACGCGTTCAGCACATTGAGAATCGAAGCGGCCTTATTGTTGAGGATGCTGACCAGGTTGCGCGACGGCGCCTGGAGGACGCTGAGCAACTGAGCCTGAAGCACTTCCTTCGCCGGCATCGCGGCGATTTCGCCGACTTCAGCCGCGGAAAGCAGCGCACCTTCAAAATACCCGCCCTTGGCTTCGACCACCGAATTGGTTTTGCCGAAGTCGACCAGAACCTTGGCCACCGCGCCCGGTTCGCCCTTGCCGAAGACCACGGCGGTGCTGCCGGTCAGACTGACCTTGCTCAAGGCGTCGAGCTGATTGAGTTCGGCCGCTTTCTTGACCATCGTGTTCTTGAATACATGGCAGGAAGAACCGAGATTGCCGAGCTGACTGCGCAGCGCCGAAAAATCCTTGACCTTCAAACCCTGATAGGAGATGAAGTAAACATAATCGGAACCGGTGAGGGCATTGCCGATCAGGTTGACCAGATAGGTTTTTTCACTTCTCATGGCTATTCTACCGCTCCCGCAAGTTCTTTAAGGTTGAGCTTGACTCCGGGAGTCATCGTCGCGGAGAGCGTGCAACCCAGCATGTAGGTGCCCTTCGAACTGACCGGCTTGGCCTTGCGCAGCGCATCAATGATCACGGCAAGGTTCGTTTCCAGCGCTTCCGCGGCAAAAGAGAGCTTCCCGAACGGCACATGGACGCAACCGCCTTTGTCGGCCCGGAATTCCACCCGGCCGGCCTTGGATTCCCGGACCGCCGGCCCGACGTTGTCGGTCACGGTACCGGTCTTGGGATTCGGCATCAAACCGCGGGGACCGAGCTGACGGCCGAGAGGACGCACCAGCTTCATCGCTTCCGAAGTCGCGATCAGGACATCGAAATCCTGCCAGCCGCCCTTGATTTTTTCCACAATGTCTTCGTAACCGACAAATTCAGCGCCTTCGGCGCGCGCCGCATCGGCCTGGGCTCCGTCGGCCACCACCGCCACCCGGACCAGCTTGCCGGTCCCGGCGGGCAGCGCCACCGCACCACGCACATTCTGATCGGATTTGCGCGGATCGACGCCGAGGCGGAAAGCAGCTTCCACGGTCTGGTCAAACTTGACCGCCGGCATCGCCTTCAACATCGTCAACGCTTCCTTGATCGTGAATCTGGCCGTGGCGTCCAGGCCCTTGGCCTGTTCCCGATACAATTTGCTTCTATGCATCCGCCACCTCAATTCCCATACTGCGAGCAGTCCCGGCAATAATCCGAACCGCGGCCTCTTCGTCACGGGCGTTGATGTCATCCTTCTTGATTTTCACGATCTCTTTGATCTGATCAACGGTAATCTTACCGGCCACCTGACGGCCCGGCGTCTTGGACGCGCTGGCCAGTCCGGCGGCTTTTTTGATCAGCACAGACGCCGGCGGCGACTTGCAGATGAACGTGAAGGAGCGATCCTGAAAAACAGTGATCACCACCGGGATAATCATCCCGCTCTGGGCTTGAGTCGCGGCATTGAACTGCTTACAGAACTCCATGATGTTACAGCCCGCCTGACCGAGCGCCGGACCGATCGGCGGTGCCGGGTTGGCCGCTCCGGCCGGGATCTGCAAACGAATCAGCCCCGTAACCTTCTTTGCCATAAATAACTCCTGTTCTCAACCCGGCGTGGTGCGAACCGGCAGGATTTCTCCCGCGCCGAATTTCCTACATGATTTGTTGATAAAGTTCTCGAATCGACCGACCGCGCCGGAAACTTTCCGGGCTACTCGGCCGACTCAACCTGCCAGAACTCCAATTCCGCTGGAGTCTTGCGATCGAAGATAACCACTTCAATCGTCAAACGCTGGCGTTCGTCATCCACGGCGGCGACGACGCCTTCAAAACCTTCAAAAGCACCTTCGGTAATCACCACGCGCTCGCCGACCTTCCACAACTGACGCGGCGCCGCCATCACATGAACTTCCGGTCCCATCGGCGGCGGAAACGACTGCAATTCATTTTCCGACAACGCCATCGGACGATCCCCGCCCATAAAAGAAATCACCCCGGGAATATTCTTAATGAAATACCAGGCATTCTCATTGATTTCACGGGTTTCCGGATGGTACAGATCCATCCGGACAAACACATAACCCGGATACATTTTACGGTCGACCGTCTTGCGCCGGCCCTGTTTCACGTCGGAAACCTCGCCGGTCGGGATGCACACCTCGTAAACCGGAATCGCATCTTCGAGCTGCAGCTGGCGGACAATCGTGTCGCGCACCTTGCCCTCCTGATTGGAGAGCACCTGCAACGTAAACCACTCTCCCTGCTGGCTATGATCTTCCATAACTCAAATTTGCTCCAAATTGCGCTTCTATCCCAAAAACAACAGCCCTAGAACGTCGTGATCCACTGGACGAAACCCTGGCTGATCCAATCGATAATCGCCACAAACACAGCCAAAACCGCGATCATGAACAACACCAGCAATGTCGATTCAAACAGACTCGACCGATCCGGCCAGGTGCACTTGCCGAGCTCGGTAATCGTACCGCTGACAAAATGCCGTACTTTGCTCATCAATCCAGTTTTCATATTTTCAGAGTCTCTTCCCAAATTCCCGAACCGGTCCGGAAACCGATAAAAAATATGGCAGGAGCGGCGAGGCTCGAACTCACGACCTGCGGTTTTGGAGACCGCTGCTCTACCAACTGAGCTACACTCCTGTGCCGACGATTTTACCCCAGACGCCTCAGCGCGTTTCGCGATGCAGCGTATGTTTGCGCTCGAATTTGCAGAACTTCATCTTTTCGAGCCGCGCCGGAGTGTTGCGCTTTTCTTTTTTCGTCGTATAGTTGCGACGCTTGCACTCCGTGCATTCCAAAATTACCAATTCACGCATCTTTGATCCTCAATCATCTTTCCGGTGAATCCGACCGGCGCCTGTCAAGCCGCCGACCGCATCCGCCCGAGGATAAACAACCCGAACCTGCGATGACGCAGGTTCGGGAACAGTTTCGCTTTGCGACTACTTAATGATTTCCGCCACGCGGCCGCTGGCCACGGTCCGGCCGCCTTCACGGATCGCGAAGCGCAGGGCCTTTTCCATGGCGATCGGGGCGATCAGTTCCACCGTAACGGTGGTATTGTCGCCGGGCATCACCATTTCGACGCCTTCGGGCAGCGTGATCGCGCCGGTCACGTCGGTGGTACGGAAATAGAACTGGGGCCGATAGTTGTTGAAGAACGGAGTGTGACGGCCGCCTTCTTCCTTGCTCAGCACGTAGATTTCACCCTTGAAGGTGGTGTGCGGAGTGATCGTACCCGGCTTGGCCAGAACCTGACCACGCTTGACTTCGTCTTTCTTGGTGCCGCGGAGCAGGCAGCCGATGTTGTCGCCGGCCTGGCCCTGATCGAGCAGCTTGCGGAACATTTCAACGCCGGTCACGGTCGTCTTGATGGTCGGGTGAATCCCGACGATTTCGACTTCTTCGTTGACCTTGATGATCCCGCGTTCCACACGGCCGGTCACCACGGTGCCGCGGCCTTCAATGCTGAACACGTCTTCGATCGGCATCAGGAAGGGCTGATCGATGTCGCGGGCGGGCTGCGGAATATAGTTGTCGACCGCATCCATCAGGTCGAGAATCGGCTTGCAGTTCGGATCGTCCGGATTGCCTTCGGCTTCCACCGCGAGCAGCGCGGAACCGCGGATGATCGGAATATCGTCGCCGGGGAATTCGTAGCTCGAGAGCAGTTCGCGGACTTCCATTTCCACCAGTTCGAGCAGTTCCGGATCGTCCAGCTGGTCAACCTTGTTCAGGAAGACGACCAGCGCCGGCACGCCGACCTGACGGGCCAGCAGCACGTGTTCGCGGGTCTGCGCCATCGGCCCGTCGGTCGCGGCGATCACGAGGATCGCACCGTCCATCTGAGCGGCGCCGGTGATCATGTTCTTCACATAGTCGGCGTGTCCGGGGCAGTCCACGTGAGCATAATGACGCTTGGCGGTTTCATATTCCACATGGGAGGTATTGATCGTAATCCCGCGTTCGCGTTCTTCCGGCGCGTTATCGATATCGGCGTAGTTCATGACCTTGCCCAAACCGTACTTGCGGTTCAGCACCATGGTAATGGCGGCGGTCAGAGTGGTCTTGCCGTGGTCGACGTGACCGATCGTGCCGATGTTACAATGCGGCTTACTTCTTTCAAATTTTTCTTTAGCCATTTGCTCTTTCCTCCGGATTTGCCGTTAAGGTTTTTGACTTTTCTGAAACAATGCCTGTTATATCCAAAACATCTATTTTAAAAAATGGAGCCCACAATCGGACTTGAACCGATGACCTCGTCCTTACCAAGGACGTGCTCTACCGACTGAGCTATGTGGGCCCGTTGATCGGCCAGACCGTCCCGCTTCAATCTTACAAGACAATCAGCACATAATATAGATGGTTGCTTCCCTTTTGTCAAATCCGGGACAGCAAAAACCCCGATAAATGGTACTCGGGGGGGGACTTGAACCCCCAAGGATTACTCCATACGGACCTCAACCGTACGCGTCTGCCAATTCCGCCACCCGAGCATCCCGCCTTGCGTTGCGCATCATTTCAGCACGCATTGTTCAAAAGCGTGTTTTTAATTTACTCCGTTTCACCCGGAAAGCAAGCCGCGTTTTGTAAAAAATCATTTTTTTTTACCTTGAAGATCGCGAACTCGATCCCCCCTCGCACCGCTTTCGGATTTTTTTCTTCCGCAAACTTGCATTATGACGCTTTGGCGTTCTTTTAAAAAGGACCACAATGTGCTTTATGGTCATCCGTCATGGTCTTGAAAATATAAGGAATCGCTCATATGCCCTATCTCGGACGAATCGTCGCCGCCGGATTGACTCCGGATGGCCGTGCCTGCGTCATGTACCGCGTCTCCAGCCGCTCCTTTCCGAACCGCGAAGCCGTCATCCGCGACGGGCGCGTCGCGATCGTGCCCCGGGCCGGCTTCGAAAGCGACCTCGGCCGCAATCCTTATATTGCTTACAACTGCATTCGGCCCGCCGGACGGTTCATGGTTGCCAGCAACGGCTCCCAAACCGACCCCATCGCCGAAAAAATCGCCGTGGGCATGCCGGTCCGCGATGCGATCACGCTGGGGTTGCTGGCCATGGATTATGAAAAGGACAGCCTCGACACACCGCGTATCGTCGCGGTGATCGGCGCCGGCGACACCACCGCCTATCTCGGCATCGTCCGCAAAAACGCCGTACTGGTGCGAGAATTCGCACTCCGGCCGGGAACGCTCTTCTATCTTTCCACCTATGAGCACAATCAGCCTTGCGATGAATTCACCGATGCCGCCTTCGCCGCCGGCGACGTACAGGCGGCCTGCCGCCACATGATTTCCGGCGGAGTTTTCGCGGAATTCGCCAACCCGGTAACCGCGGCCGGCGCGGTTTTCGACGGTCGGGAATTCCAGCTGGCCACGCTGGACGCCTGAGGAGAAACCATCGCCATGACCGCCGAAGAAATCCTCCGGCAGCTCAATCCCGAACAGCGCCGCGCCGCCAGCACCATTGCCGGCCCGGTGCTGGTGCTGGCCGGGGCGGGCACCGGCAAAACCCGGGTGATCACCTACCGCATCGCCTACATGCTGGCCACCGGAATCGCGCCTGAGCACATTCTCGGCATGACCTTCACCAACAAGGCTGCAACCGAGATGAAGGAGCGGCTCGCGGCGCTCGCCGGAGCCGAAGCCGCCCAGAAGGTGACGCTCGGAACGTTTCATGCCTTTGCCTGCCGGCTGCTCCGGCGCGAAATCGCGGTCCTGGGGTATCTGCCCAACTTCACCATCGCCGACGACTCCGACCAGAAGTCGCTGATCAAACAAGCGGCGGCGGCCTGCGGCTTCACCCGCGATGACGCCCCGGTGCCGCAGGCGGCGGTTTATATCAGCCGCTGCAAAAACGCCATGCTGACGCCGGAAGCCGCCCGCCGGGAAGCCGCCGGCGGCGGCGATGAAATCTACGCGCAGATCTATGCCAGGTATCAGGAACTGCTGATGCTTCAGAACATGCTCGATTTCGACGATCTGCTGCTGTTCGCCTATCAGTTGCTCCACGACCATCCGGAGATCCGCGGACGTTATCAGGAGCGCTACCAATATCTTCTGGTCGACGAATACCAGGATACCAACCTGGTCCAGTTCGAATTGATCAAACTGCTGGCCGGCGAGCGCCAGAATCTCTGCGTGGTCGGCGACGACGACCAGAGCATCTACGGCTGGCGCGGCGCGGACGCGGGCAACATCCTCAAGTTCACCGACCATTTCCCGCGCGCCGCACAGCAGGAAATCAAACTGGAGCAGAATTACCGCTCGACCAACAACATCCTGAAAGCGGCGAACGCCGCCATCGCGCAGGGTTATGCCCGCAAGGAGAAAAATCTCTGGAGCGATTTCGGCGACGGCGAACCGATCATCGTCGCGGCCAGCGCCAACGCCGAGGCAGAAGCGGAATTCATCGCTTCCTACCTTCATCAATTTTTCGACGAGCACCGCGAATACCGCTATGGCGACTGTGCGATTCTCTACCGTTCCAATTACCTGTCGCGCCAGCTCGAGCAGACGCTGCGGATGCGCGAAATTCCGTATCAGCTGGTCGGCGGACAGGAATTCTATCAGCGCAGCGAGGTCAAGGACGCCGCGGCCTATCTGCGGCTGACCGTGAATCCGCGTGAAGACCAGAGCCTGCTGCGCATCCTCGGCAATCCGCCGCGGGGACTCGGAGAGAAAGCGGTCGCCAAGCTCAAAGAGTGGCGACTGACCCGAAAACGGCCGATGCTCGAAGGCCTCGGCAGCGCGGAATTCGGCGAGGCGGTCGCCGGCAAGGGCGCCGCCGCCGCGCGGTCGCTTCACGCGACCGTCATGCGTTACCGCGAACTTTTCGCCATACCCGGCGAACTCGCCGCCAAGGTCAAGGCCTACCTCTCCGAAGTCGGCTATCTCGACGGTCTGCAGAAAGTTTACAAAGATATCGAGGATGCGACCCGGCGGCGCGAAAACGTCGATGAATTCATCAATGCGATCGCCCAGTTCGAAGCCAAACAACCGGAAGCGGTCACGCTGGCCGATTTTCTCGAAAAATTCGCGCTGCTGGAGGAAAATGACCGGACCGCCGACAACAGCGAAAAGGGCGATGGCGTGGTGCTGTCGACCATTCACGCGGCCAAGGGTCTGGAGTTTCCGCTGGTTTTCGTGGTGGCGTTGGAGCAGAACATCTTTCCCAACGAGCGCGCCTTGCATGAGGATTCGCTCGATGAAGAACTCCGGCTGTTTTACGTGGCGTTGACCCGGGCCAAGCGCTATCTGGTGCTGACCCATGCCGCGGAGCGCTTCCGCTACGGCCGCGTCGAGCGGCAGCGTCCGTCGGAGTTTCTGAACCGGCTGCCCGAGGAATTGACCGACAGCGGCGAGGATTACGAATACATTCAGAAGCTGTCGGTGGATTCGATCAATGCGGGATTTGCCAAAATTTTTGAACTGCTGAAGTAGCAAGGGCGGACATTCCGTGTTATATTATGGCTGATAACAGGTTTTTTGGGAGGATTGCAGCATGAAAATCACCGAGGATGTGGCCCGGGCGTTGCAGAATTGCGTCGAAGGGCTGGGATCGATCAGCGAACTGTCGCGCCGCACCGGAGTCCGGATCGAACTGTTGAGCCGGTTTCTCGACCGCCAGACCAAATCGATCAGCCAGGATACCTGGAGCCAGATTTATCCGTTGGTCAAACCCTATCTGAACGCGCCCGGCGCGGGCAACTACCCGAAAATCGTCGGACCGACCGCACGCATGCATCACGATCTGGTCAGTCTGACCAGCGACGAAAAAATTCTGCTCGATGCTTTCGGCGCGCTGCCGCCGTCGGCCCAGCAGAAGTTCCTCGCCGAATTGCTCGCCGCCGCCGAGGCTGAAGTCGCCGCCAAACGCAATAACTGAAATATGGAGTCCGGACGATGCGAAACGCCTTCCTGGCCCTGGCCGCCGGATTGCTGCTGAGCGTTCCGGGGTTCGCCGAAGAATTCAAGATTGCTACCGTCGACCTCGAAAAGACCTTCAACTCCTATTACAAGACGAAGATCATCGACAACGACTTTCTGGAACAGGGCAATGTCTACCGCAACTATATCGCGCGACAGGCAGAAACCTTGCGTCAGGAGGAGACCGAGTACCGCAATGTGCTCGATTCCTCGCTGAATATCGCGTTGGCGCCGGAAGAACGGCAGAAGCGCCAGCAGGAGGCAGCGGAGCGCGAGCGCCGGCTGAAGACCCGGCGGGCCGAGCTTGAACAATATGCCGCCGAGCGGGCCAAGGCGCTTCAGGAAAGCGCGGCCGCGGAACGCAAAAAAGTCATCGGGGAAATCCGCGAGGAAGTCCGGCGCCGCGCCGCGATCGAAGGCTACCAGCTGGTTCTGGATTCCTCCGGATTCAGCCTGAACGACACCAGTCTGGTGCTATACAGCATCCCCTCCATCGATATTACCGACAAGGTGATCGCGGAACTCAACCGCGGCGCCCAGTCCGCCGGAACCCCGGCCAAGTCGGAAGCCAAATCGGAAGCGCCGCCAAAAGCGGAAGTGCGTCTGAAGTCCGAGCCGGAGGCCAAACCGGAAGTCAAATCAACGCCATAATCACAGCAAATTCATAATTCTCGAGGTGAAAAGCATGTCCAGGGAACTCAGCGCCGCGCAGATCGCGGAAATGGTCAAAGGGTTTGTCGTCGGCGATGCAGCCCGAATCGTCAAAGGCGTGGCGAGCATCCGCGAAGCGACGGCCGATCAGATTTCATTTGTCGGACACCGCAAATACCAGCACCAGCTGACCGATTCCCAAGCAGGCGTGATTCTGGTTCCCAAAGACCTGGCCGAAGATCCCCTCAACGGTCGCACTTTCATCGTCTGCGACAATGTCGATTACGCCTTCGCCCACGTGCTTGAGGTCTTTGCGCCGCCGGCGGTGGTTTATGCCCCCGGAGTCCATCCGACCGCCGTGGTCGACGCCACCGCGAAACTCGGCCGAAACGTCCATATCGGCGCTCACGCAGTGATCGCGTCCGGGGCCGTCATCGGCGACGAAACCGTGATTCTGCCCGGCAGCTACGTCGGCGTCGATGCCAAAATCGGTTCGCGCTGCTATCTGGCGCCCAACGTCACGGTGATGTTTCGCTGCATCATCGGCAATCAGGTGATCATTCACAGCGGCGTAGTGATCGGCGGCGACGGCTTCGGCTTCGTGCCGGGACCGCGGGGGCTGGTCAAGGTGCCGCAGACCGGCATCGTCCAGATCGACGACGACGTCGAAATCGGCGCCAATACCACCATCGACCGCGCCCGCTTCGGCAAAACCTGGATCAAAAGCAATACCAAGATCGACGATCAGGTGATGGTCGCGCATAACGTGGTCATCGGCGAAAGCTCGATTCTGGTCGCCCAATGCGGCATCGCCGGCTCGGCCGAACTCGGCCGGGGCGTGGTGCTCGGAGCCAAGAGCGGCGTCAACGGTCACATTTCGCTCGGCGACGGGGTTCAGGTCGCCGGGACTTCCGGCGTGGTCAAAAGTCTGCCCGCCGGAATGATCGCGCTGGGTACTCCGGCGGAAACCCAGCGTGAATACATGACCCGCTGGACCCTGCCCAAGAAAGTGGAAAAGCTGACCGCCAAAATCGAAGAATTGACCGCCGAACTGGCAAAGCTCAAGGCGGCGATGAAGTAATCCGGGAGAATTTCATGAGGTGCGTCCGGCGTTTGTTTTTTCTCGGCGCCGTGCTGCTCTGTTGCACGCCGCCCGGGGTTCAGGCGGCGGATGCGCCCGAAGAACCCGAAACCGACCCGCTCCGGGAACGGGCCGCCGCGGACGATCCGCAGGCTCAGCTCGAACTCGGATTCTCTTACTTTCAGGGCATCGGGCGCAAGGCCGATGCCACCCGCGCCGCCTACTGGTTCGACCGCGCCGCCCGGCACGGATTGCCCCAGGCCCAATACAATCTGGCGCTCTGCTGCCAGGAAGGTCTGGGAGCGGAATTCAACCGTCACCGTGCGTTCGAACTGCTGCAACAGGCCGCGAAGCAGGAATTGCCCGAAGCGCAATTGCTCCTGGCCGACTACTATCTCACCGGCGTCACCGCGGAGCCGGACGCCAAACCGCCGCGGAGTGCCATCCCGCCGGATTTTCCCGCCGGGCTTGCACTGCTCCGCAAGCTCGCCGCCGCCAATCATGTCGCGGCGCAACGCAATCTGGCGCTGGCCTTGCTGCGCCATCCAGAACCGGACATCCGGGAGCATTCGCTGCCGGAGGCGGTCCGGCTGTTGACGCTGGCCGCCGCGGCCGACGATCCGGCGGCAATGCTGAAGCTGGCCGATTTGTACCTGACCGGCATTGGCGTTCCGCGCGACGAACAGAAAATGCTGGCGCTGCTGCGACGGACCGCCGCGCAGAATGCTCCCGAAGCTCAGGCCAAACTGGGATATGCGCTCGAATGCGGTCTGGGAACGCCGCCGGATGCGCAACAGGCGTTTGCCTTTTACACTCAGGCGGCAGCAGCCGGGCTGCCGATGGCGCAGGCCCGGCTGGCCAATTACTACCTGAACGGACGCGCAACGGCGCAGGATATTCCCCGGGCGTTGGAACTTTATCGGCAGGCGGCCCAAGCCGGAGACCCGGTGGCCTTGGCGAAACTCGGGCAGTGTTACCGCGACGGCACGGGCGTCGAACCCAATCCGGAACAGGCTTTCGGCCTGCTGCTGGCGGCAGCCAAGAAAGATCACCCCGAAGCCCAGTACCTGGTCGCGCAATGCTTTCAGAACGGTTCCGGCACGCCGCGTGATCTTGAAGCCGCGTTTTACTGGTACCGGCAGGCGGCCTTCCGCCATGAACCGCGGGCATTGCTTGAGGTCGGCCGCTGCTATCTCGAAGGCAGCGGCACCGCAATCGACTATGAACAGGCCGAAACCTATCTGGTTACAGCATTGGAAAACGGTATGAATGACGCCCGGCCGCTACTGGAACGCGCCCGCAACCGCATGGCGGTACCGACAGCGCAGCCGACGCCGGCGCTGCAATTGCGCAATCGTTGAGCATGCGGATCGGTCAGCCCAGCGCCTCGAAACGCATTTCGCTGTCGGCGGCCATGATCGGCTCCAAAAGCCGGTCGAGCTCGCCTTCCATGATTCCGGGCAAATCGAAGCTGCTGATGTTGTAGCGGTGATCGGTGACCCGGTTCTGGGGAAAATTGTAAGTGCGGATGCGCTCGCTGCGGTCGCCGGTGCCCACCTGGGAACGCTTGTCCGCCGCCTGTTTGGCGGCTTCCTCGGCCTGTTTGGCCTCCAGCAAGCGCGCATAGAGAATGCGCAGCGCGATTTCCTTGTTGCGGTGCTGGGACTTTTCCTGCTGGCTCGCCACCGACAGCCCGGTCGGAATGTGGGTTACGCGCACTGCGGAGTCGGTCGTATTCACGCTCTGTCCGCCGGGACCGCTGGAGCGGAAGACGTCGAACCGCAGATCTTCCATCCGGATGTCGATTTCCACCGCTTCGGCTTCGGGCATGATCGCCACCGTAACCGTCGAGGTGTGGACGCGGCCGCCCGATTCGGTGACCGGCACCCGCTGGACGCGGTGGACGCCGCTTTCGAACTTCATCCGCGAATAGACATCGTCGCCCGAAAGCGAAAACGCCACCGACTTGAGGCCGCCGAGATCGCTGTCGCTCTGGTCGAGCACTTCGATCTTCCAACCCCGGATTTCGGCGTAACGCATATAGGCCCGGCAAAGTTCGCCGGCGAACAGCGCCGCTTCATCGCCGCCGGCGGCGGGACGGATTTCGACGATGATATTGCGCGCATCATTGGGATCGGGCGGCAGCAGCGCCTGCCGGATGTGGCTTTCGAGGCGGACGGCTTCGGCTTGGAGGCTTTCCAGGTCGTTTTCGGCCAGCGCCAGCATCTCGGCGTCGGTCTCCTCGGCCAACAGCGCTTCGTTTTCGGCGATTTCCGCCAGCACCTTTTCCCACCGGGCGCAGTCGCTGAAAAGGGTGTTGAGCTTGCGATGTTCCTGCGAAACCGCCTTGAGCTCGGCCGGTTTCTGATAGATTCCGGGATCGGCCAGGGCCTGCTCCAGCTCGGCCGAACGGGTCTTCAAACTTTTCAGATGATGTGCGATATCAGACGGTTTCATGACTGTTCCATTTCATCGACCGCTCCACAAAAAACCCGGCCCCCCTGCCCACGGGCTGGAAGAACCGGGATTTCCACGGCAAGCGCGCCAGGCGCGGCTGCCCCTGCGCCGGACGCAATCAGTTCGCCTTGCGGGCGTAACGCTGATTGAACTTTTCGATACGTCCCGCGGTGTCGACGAATTTCTGACGACCGGTGAAGAACGGGTGGCACTTGGCACAGATACCGACTTTGTATTCCGGACGGGTCGACTTGATTTCCCAAACTTCGCCGCAGGCGCAGACGACCTTGGCGACGCCATACTTCGGATGAAGATCTTTTTTCATTTTTTCAGCTCCGATTTTCGCTATATTAAAAAATAGTTTCCGTTTCGAAATTTCAGATCACAGAATATACTCGCTCAAGGCGCTTTTTTCAAATTTAAAATGCTTTTTTTTTGCAATCGCCCGGTTTCGGAGTTATTTTAATAAGGTTCGAACCCTAAATTTCTGGAAAACATCATGGCGGAGTTCACCAATCTTTTTCCCGGCGACAGCTACGACACGCCGGAGCATGTGCCTCACAGTTTCATGGATTACCTGACCGGTCGCGGCCGGCTTTATTTTTACTGGAAGAATTTCAACATTTTCCGCGAAACCGGCCTCTGCGCCCGACGCGGACAGCTCGACCAGGCCCGCCAGACCGAATACTCCAACCGCAACGTCAAACTGCTCGAAGCCGTCGGCGGCAAACTCCACCTGCGCGGCCTCGATCATCTGCGGGCGCGGCAGGGACGCCCGGCGGTGCTGCTTGGCAATCACATGAGTCTGCTCGAAACGGCAATTTTCCACGCAGTCGTGCGCCCCTATCTGGATTTCACCTTTGTGATCAAGGAGTCGCTGTTCGACGTGATTTACTTCGGGGACATCATGCGCTCGCTCGAAGCCATCCCGGTCAAACGTGAAAATCCGCGCGACGACTTCAAGGCCGTGCTCACCCACGGCAAAGAGCGGCTCGGACGCGGCAAATCGATCATCCTTTTTCCGCAGGCGACCCGCAGCGAGGAATTCATCCCCGCCAACTTCAACACCATCGGCGTCAAGCTGGCCAAGGCCGCCAACGTCGACGTGCTGCCATTTGCGCTCAAAACCGATTTTCTCGGCAACGGACGCTGGCTCCGCGATCTGGGGCCGCTGCGCCGCAAACACGAGGTCTGGATCGAATTCGCGCCGGCGGAAACGGTTGAAGGCAACGGCAAGGAACTCCATGAGAAAGTCATCCGGTTCATCACCGGCCGGCTCAACACTTGGTATGCCGCCGAAGGCCGGACCGCCCCGATCATCGATGCTCCGGCATCAGCCGACTGACCGCCGCCGCGCAATCGACCGCTTCAGCGCAAGGCCTGAAACAGCGTTTCAAATTGTTCCACGGTAAGCCGCTCCGGACGCACTTCCCAGCTCACGCCGATGCGCGCCAGCGCCTCCCGGATGGCCGCTTCGTCATAGTGCTGCTTCAATACCTTGCCCATCTGTTTGCGGCGGTTGGCGAAAACCAGCTTGACCAGTTTTTCGACGCCACGGCGCATCTCATTGTCCGGCAATGGCCCGGATTTGAGGTCGAATTGCACCAAGGCGGAATCGACGCCGGGCGCAGGATAGAAGACCTCCGGCGGCACGATGCGCAGAATCCGCACTTCGTAGAGCTGCTGCACCCGGACGCTCAAGGCGCCGTAGCTGCCCTTCCCCGGCTGCGCCGCGAGGCGTTCGCCCATCTCCTTCTGCAGCATGAAAATCATCTGTTTCGGGGGCCGTGCAAGCTCCAGAAAACGCGCAATCAGTACGCTGCTCACCGCATAGGGCAGATTGGCGATCGCCCGGAAATCCTGATTTTGCGGCAGCAGCGCGGCATAATCCACCCGGCAGCCGTCGCCTTCGGTCAGGTGAAAATTCGGTTCGGCATGAGTGCGGCGCAAATCGGCGCAGACCCGGTGGTCGAATTCCACCGCGTAGACTTCCGCCCCGGTCGCCAGAAGCCGTTCGGTCAGCGAACCGAATCCGGGGCCGACCTCCAGCACCGTCTCGCCGGGTTCCGGCGCGGCCTGACGCACGATATAGTCAAGCAGATTGCCGTCGAGCAGGAAATTCTGTCCCAGTCCCCGCCCCGGACGCATCCCGAGGCCCGCCAGCTTTTCCAGCAGATCGCTTTTATTCATCGAGATCGAACACTTCCGCGTCCGGCGACGCCAGATCCACCTCGCCGGTATAGCGCTCGCCGACGAAGAACGGCGAAGCCGCCCGCAACTCCCCGATTTTGCGCCGCAGAATATCCTTGAGTTCGCCGATCTCCCCGGTTCCGGCGCTGACCGGCACGATTTCGATCACTTCGCTCGCCAGCTCCTGCCGCAACAGTTCCAGATTTTCCGCGCTTTCGGGCAAATCCATCTTGTTGGCCACAATGATCGCGGGACGAGCACTCAGCCCCTTCATATAGAGCTCGAGCTCGTTCTGCAAATGGCGGAAATCCTCCCACGGCGTCCGCCCGTCCACCCCGGCCATATCCAGCACATAGAGCAGCAGGTGGGTCCGCTCGATGTGGCGCAGAAATGCATGTCCCAATCCGACATTGCGGTGCGCGCCTTCGATCAGTCCCGGAATGTCGGCCACCGTCAGCCGGCCGAAATCGGGATATTCCACCACCCCGACCATCGGATGCAGCGTGGTAAAGGGGTACGGCGCCACCTTGGGCCGCGCCGCCGAAATCGCCCGCAGCAGCGTTGACTTGCCGGCATTGGGATAGCCGACCAGCCCGGCGTCAGCGATGGTTTTCAATTCGAGTTTGAGCCGGAATTCCTCGCCTTCGCCGCCCTTTTCAGCTTGGCGCGGAGCCCGGTTGCTGCTGGTGGAAAAACAGGCGTTGCCGCGCCCGCCCTTGCCGCCATGCGCCACCACCACTTCCATGCCGGAGGTTTCCATATCCGCCACCAGCTCGCCGGTGTCGGCATTGACCACTACGGTCCCGACCGGCACTTTGATCAGAATGTCGGGAGCCTTGCGCCCGTGCATGTCCTTGCCTTTGCCGTTGGGTCCATGCTGCGCGGCGTAATGGCGGTTGTAGCTCAGGTCGACCAGGCTCTGCTCATTGACTTCGGCCTGAAGAATCACATTGCCCCCGGGGCCGCCGTTGCCGCCGTCGGGACCGCCGCGCGGCACGAATTTTTCCCGGCGGAAACTGACGCAGCCGTTGCCGCCGTCCCCGCCTTTGACCAGAATCTCCGCTCGATCGACAAACATTTCAAAACCTCCACGATAAAAAAAGGCCGGAACTCTTATTCAGAGTCCGGGCCTGGCAATTTGGTTGCACGATTCCGGCCGCCGGGCCGGAATCCGCGGTTCGGGCGGCAAGGAAGCGCTTACGCTTCGGCGGCCGCCGGAACCACACTGACGGTACGCGCCGATTTGCGGAATTCGACCACGCCGTCGCAAAGCGCGAAAAGCGTGAAATCGCGGCCGCAGCCGACGTTCTTACCCGGATGAAACTTGGTGCCGCACTGACGGACAATGATATTGCCGGCAAGCACGTTCTGGCCGCCGAACTTCTTGACGCCGAGGTACTGCGGATTGCTGTCGCGGCCGTTGCGGCTGCTGGACTGACCTTTTTTATGTGCCATGATTGCTGTCCCTTTTTATATATGATTGCTGCAATATAATTCAATACAGTGAAAGTATAATATAGCCTGTTTTTCCGGTTTCGCAAATCACCGCACCCGATTTTGTCGATATTTTTCCACCGCTGCCGGCGCCGGAAAGCCGAACGGGTTCAGTCAATCGGATGACCGGAAGCGGCGTATTCGTTGAGCCGGCGGTGCAGCGTCCGGCGGCTGATGCCCAGCGCTTGCGCCGCTAGGGTCCGGTTGCCGTGCGCGGCGGACAGCGCCTGCTCGATCAGTCGCCGTTCGTTGCCAACCAGATCGAGTTCCGGCGCCGCCGCGTCACCGCCGGCGGCCGCGACGCTTCCGTTCCGGACATTTTCCGGCACATCGGCCAGCTCCAGCATGTCGCTTCGCGCCAGCACCACCATGCGCTCCACGCAGTTGCGCAACTCCCGAATGTTGCCCGGCCACGAATAACGCTCCAGCGCCGCCAGCGCATCCGGCGCGATTTTCAGCATCGGGCGGTCGTTCTCCGCCGCCAGCACGTCGAGGAAACGCCGGATCAGCATCGGGATGTCCTCCCGGCGGTCGCGCAATCCCGGAAGTTTGATATTGACCACATTGAGCCGGTAAAACAAATCTTCGCGGAAGGTTCCCTCCGCCACCATTTTTTCAAGCTCGCGGTTGGTCGCCGCCACGATCCGGGCGTCGCTCTTCAAGGTTTCGGTGCCGCCCAGCCGCTCGAAAGTGCGGGTTTCCAGCACCCGCAGCAGCTTGACCTGAATCGCAAGGTCGATCTCACCGATTTCGTCGAGAAACAGTGTGCCGCCCTCGGCCAGTTCAAATCGCCCCTTGCGGGCCTCGGTCGCACCGGTGAAAGCGCCTTTCTCATGGCCGAACAGTTCGCTCTCAAGCAGCGTCGCGGGCAAAGCCGCGCAATGGACCGGCACGAACCGCCCCGTCCGTCCGCTCCATTCATGAAGCGCCTGCGCCATCACCTCCTTGCCGGTGCCGCTTTCGCCGGTCAGCAGCACCGTCGAACGGCTCGGCGCCACCTGTTTGACCAGACTCAGGATGTCGCGCATCACCCGGGACTGGGCCACGATGCCGCTGTTGCGGTCGTCCTGCGACAGCCGCGCCTTCAGCGCACGGTTTTCACTGCGCAGATCGCGGGTTTCAAGCGCCCGGTCGATCAGCAGCGACAACCGCTCCAGATTGACCGGCTTGACCATAAAATCGAACGCGCCGCGCTTCACCGCCTCCACCGCGCTTTCGACCGTGCCGTAGGCCGAAAGAATCAGGCACAGCGGACGCGGTTCCTTTTTCAGCGTCTCGTCGAGCACGCTCATGCCGTCGGCGCCGGGCATCCGCAGATCGGTCAGCACCAGATCGTAATCGTGGCGGGCGATGAGTTGCGCCGCCTGAATTCCGTCGGAAGCGGTTTCGACATCGAACCGCCGCCGGAGGAAACGGGCCATCGCCTCCAGCGTGCCGCGTTCGTCGTCGACCACCAGCAGTTTCGGTTTGCCGCTCATGCGCCCGCCCTCAGGTAAAGCCGCAAAAAGGTTTCCACGTCACGAAGGGTCGCCGTCGGAATTTCCAGCACATAATGGCCGACCCCGGCCGTGCGGCAGGCTTGCGCCACCCGCGCCAGCGAAATCGCGGTCGGATGGTCAAGCGGCAGGTGCCCGTCCCCCCAATCTTCGTGATCCATGTCGAAGGTATAGCGCGAAGCGTGAAAATGGATCATCCGGACATGGCCGGAATCAAGCGCAATCTGCATTTCGCGGTA
Source organism: Victivallaceae bacterium (assembly GCA_036677805.1). Taxonomy (GTDB): domain Bacteria; phylum Verrucomicrobiota; class Lentisphaeria; order Victivallales; family Victivallaceae; genus SIG78. Next base: position 143,992 of record JAVBVS010000029.1, read on the forward strand.
AAAGTCGAACCCCAGCATTTTGGCCGACGCCCAGAGGTGGCCGGTATCGAGGCAGACCGGATGCTCAAGATAAGCCAGGTCGCTTCCGCGCAGGTTGCCCGATCCGTAAGCCGGAAAATCATTTTCCACACACCAGGTAATCGCCGGATACCGTTTCCGCAGCAGCGCCAGATTGGCCTTGACCCGGTCGCGGCGCATCAGGAATTCCGGATCGGCGGTGAAATCGCACACGAACCGGGATCCTTCCCGGCGCGCCAGTTCGGGCCGGTTCGCCGGTTTCATGCAGTAATCGTAACTCCGGCCGTTGCCGAAAGCCGGAATCGGCAGATCGGTCATGCGGAAACCGTGGAAGACCGCCCGGTCGACCTTGTACCGGCGCATGAACGCCATCTGCTCCTCCGCCACGGCAAATGCCGGCGCATTGTCCGCCGCCGCCAGATTCATCACATATTCACTCAGAATCGGAGTGTGAAATGAAAGCGGCACGCCGAGTCCGGCCATCCGCTCCAAATCCATCGCGGACGCGGTGTTGTGCACTTGGACGCCGACGGTGAAGCCATGCGGTTCGGCCAGCTTCCGGGCCGCGCGCACCAATTCGGCCGCATCTCCGTCGTGCAGCGCCAACGAACTCAAATCCAACCGTAAATCATCCGCCTTCATCATCCTCACCATCCCGATTCTCTATTCCGATTCATCCGATTTCTCCGCCGGAAAACCCGTCCCGCCGCATTGTCTCGCCCCGTCCGTCAGTACTTCTCCTCCAACAGCCGCAACCGCCGCCCTTCCCTCGGAAAGCGGATGGTCAGCGTCAGTCCCTGCTCCGGAGCCGAATCCAGCGCCATGGTCGCGCCGTGCTCGCGCACCACCCGTTCGATGATCATCATGCCGAGACCGTTGCCGCCCTTTTTGAAACTGGCGAACGGCTCGAACATTAAACTCAACTCCCGGGCGTTGACCCCCTTGCCGCTGTCGGCGAAACGCAATATCACCTGTTCATCGTCGAATTCGCCGGAAATCACCAGCTCGCCGCCGGAACTCATCGCCTGCGCCGCATTCTTGATGATGTTGTAAAAAGCCTGTTTGAGCTGGGCCGGATCGCCGGAAATCCGGGGCCACAGATCCGGAAATTCGCAGCGTACGCTCAATTGCCGCTGTTCCACCTCCCGGCCCATGAACTTCAGCGATTCCAGCAGCAATTGCCGCAGATCGACCGGCTGAAACTCCGGCTTCGACGGGCGGACCGCGTTCAAAAACTGGGCGATCAGCGTATCGAGCCGCTCCACCTCGCCGCGACAGCTTTCGACCGTCTCCAGCGCCTCCGCCCGGTCGAAGTCGCCGTCTTCCCGGAGCGAATGCTCCAGCAGCTGGAGATTCAGATAAAGGCTGTTCAGCGGGTTGCCGATCTCGTGCGCCACGCTGCCGGCCAGCATCGCCACCACCCGCGCCGTCCGGCTTTCCAGCTCCGCATCGGTCTGCTGCCGGCGTTCGGTCACGTCGCGCAGGATCACCGTGGCGAACCCCTTCTGATCGTCGCCCGCGGCCGGAACCAGATAAACCTGAATCCAGCGCCGGGCGGGATAAGCGATTTCGATTTCCTGCCGGGTGAGACGGGTCCACTCCTCGACGTCCTCGCCCAGAATCCGGCGCCATTCCAGCTGCGGCAGCAGCTGCGCGATGCGGAGCTTCCGGCAATCCTCGGGCAGCCCCAGAATCAGCTGCGCCGCATGGTTGAAATACTGAATTTTCAAATGCCGGTCGATGACCAGAATGCCTTCCTGAATGGCGTTGAATACCGATTCGAAGAAACCGCGCTCCCGGAAAAGATGGACGATATAAGCCTGAAGACTGTTGGAGTCGATCGCATCCAGCCGTTCGATGAACCGGTCGAGAAAACTTGCTTCCGCCATGGTCCGGGCCTCCTTTTCCCGCGTCTTACCGCCGCAACGCCGCGCGCAATGCCGGGTCGGTCAGATAATCCAGCGCGAGTCGCGTCAGCACCGCCGCGATATCGGCGGTGCCGGCCAGCGCCGCGCCGTCGGTCGCCGCCGCCTTGAAATCGAGCGAGTGCAGCGCAAGCTGTGCGCCGCCGGTCACGTCAAAAAACAGATTCACGCCCGGAATCCGGTCGCAGACATTGCCGAAATCAGTCGAAAGGGGCTCTTCGATGGCATGATCGAAGGGCATGCCGAACTCCTCGAGCAACGCTTCAGCGTGTGCCGCCAGCGCCGGATGCGCTCCGCCGGCGGTATAGTTGTGCTCCCGCGGCGTCAGCTTGAATTGGCAGCCGGTCATCAGCGCCGCGCCCTGAACAATGTCGGCGAAACGCCGTTCCATCGCCTGCTGCGTGGCATTGTCCATGCTCCGGACGTAAAAGAACCCGGCCGTATAGTCGGGAATCACGTTGGCCGCTTTGCCGCCTTCGGTGATGATCCCGTGCACCCGGGCGGTCGCCGGCAGCTGCTGCCGCCAGGCGTTGAGCCCGGCGAAAAACAGATTCATGGCGTCGAGCGCGTTGACCCCCGCCGCCGGATTGGTCGACGCATGGGCGGAGCGCCCGAAAAATTCCACATCGAAGCGCGACACCGCCAGCAGCATCCGGGTCACCCCGGTTCGGTAAAACGGATGACTCAGAAAGGCCGCGCCGACGCCGTCCAGACACCCCGCGTTCAACAGTTCGACCTTGCCGCCCTGCTGCTCTTCGGCGGGACTGCCGACAGCCAGCAGTTTGCCCGGAATCCGGTGGCGCTCCATCAGGCGGCGCGCCGCCGCCAGCGCCAGCAACCCCGACCCCATGATCAGCTGGTGGCCGCAGGCATGGCCCAGCGGCGCGGGCAAGGCATCGTATTCGGTAAAAATGGCCGCCGGAGCAATGTCCGGCGCCGCCACGGCTTCATATTCGGCCAGAAACGCGGTCGCCTTGCCCGCCGCGCCGGCCTCCACCCGGAAGCCCTGTTCAGTCAGAAATTTCTCCTGCAGTTCGGCGGCCAGCACCTCTTCGTACCCGACCTCGGGATGACCGCCCACCGCTTCGATCAGGGGCAGGACCAGAGGCATCAGCTCCGCCACCATGTCACGCACTTCAGTTGCCGTAATCTTTTTCATTTTCAGAATCCGAACTCCGGTTGTACAATTCCCAGATCGTCGTCATCGTTCCCGTCGCCGGCGTCCGGCGCCGGCGCGGCCGATCCGGCCGCCGGTTCCGGCGGCGCGGCATTTTCCGTCCCGGCGCTGGCACGCGGCGGCTTGCTCCGCCGTTCCCGCTTCGGACGGACGGAGGGAGCCGGTTCGAGCACCAGCGCTTCCGGCGGCACCGCAGCGGCCGGTTCCGGTTCCACCGTCTTTTCCGGTTGCATGACCGGTGCCGTGATTTTTGCCGGTTCGGCCTCCGGTTCCGGCGGAACGACGATTTTTTCCTCCGGTTCCGCGACCGGCTCCGGCGCAACCGGTTTCCGCGATCTTGCCGCGGGCTTCCCGGCGGCCGCGCGCTTCTCCGCCGGCGCAGCCGGTTCCGAACCGCCGTCAGGACCAGCGGTTTCCGGCGGCGCAACCGCCGCGGCCGCCGCCGCGGCCGCAACCGCGTTCCCGGGTTCCGCGATCTCCGGCAATTCCGGCGCTTCCGGTTCCGGCGCGGCCGCCACGGCCTTCAACGCCGCCAGTTCTTCGGACTCCAGATAGCGCCGGTGAACCATTTTGGCCACCCCGCCGGCAATCAGCGCCCCGCGCGCCTTCGCGCTGCGCGCCGGAAGCGTCATCAGATTGAGCTCCAGGGTCTTTTCGCCGCGCTTGCCCGCCAGCTCCAAAGCATAAACGGCGTCGGAACGCGGCGTAAAAAGCTCCAGCCGGGCGCCCTCGGGACAAAGCGCATATTCCCGCCCGGTGATGAATTTGTCGATCGTCGACCGTTTGCCGTAATATTTGCCGCTCTTCTTCTCGCTGTAGATCACGCCGAATTCCTGAGTCGCGTCATGCCGCCGGAAGTCGAACAGCCGCCCGATGAAAATCTTGTCCGGGATTTCGATGATCCTGTACTTGCCCGAACGCTCGACGCAGAGCAATTTGTCGAATTCGTTGCAGATGACCACATCGTCGCTCTTGACCGCGGTGCCGATATAACTGTTTTTGCGATCCCAGCCAACTTTGATGTTGTTGAGCGCCACCCGGGTACGGTCGATCTTTTCGAACTGCTCGATTTCAGTCCGGCGCGGAAACATTTTGCCGTACCGCGCCAGCAGGTCTTCGAGATAATCGATCACATATTTGACCAGCTGCGCAAGCTTTTTGTTGATGTCGGCGATTTTCGCTTCGATTTCCCGGAGCTCGCGCTGATTCTTTTCGATGTCGAACCGGGCGATGCGCCGGACCGGCAGCGCCAGCAGCTTGTCGACATCCTCGTCGGTCACATCCCGGCGGAGCATCGCCCGGAAGGGCGCCAGTCCGGCATGAACCTTGCGGTATTCATCGGCTTCGCTGCGGCACTCCTCAATCTCCTTGTAGATGCGGTTTTCAAAGAAAATCTGAGCCAGCGTCTTGGCGTGAAACAGCTCATTCTGGCGCAGCAGCGCAAGTTCGAGTTCGCGCTTCAGGTATTCGACCAGCTTTTCGGTATTGCGATGGATGATCTCATGAACCGTCATCATCACCGGGCGGCGCTCGCGGATCACGGTCAGATTGGGCGTGATCGAGATCGCGCAGTCGGTGTACATGTAAAGCGCATTCAACGCCTTTTCCACGTCGTAGCCCCGGGTCGGCACGACTTCGATATTGACTTCTTTGGTGGTGTAGTCGTTGACCGAAGCAATCTTGATCTTGTTGCGTTCGGCCGCTTTTTCGATCGACGCAATCAGACTTTCGGTGGTGGTCGAGTAAGGAATTTCACGGATGACCAGCTTGCGCCCATCGATCTCGATGCGCGCCCGCAACGTGATCCTGCCCGCGCCGTCGGCGTATTCGCGCACATCCATCAAGCCGCCCTGCGGAAAATCCGGGTACAGCTCGAAATCCTGCTTGCGGAGCACCGCAATCTCGGCCCGGAGCAATTCACAGAAATTGTAGGACGGAATTTTCGTCGACATCCCGACCGCGATGCCTTCGGCGCCCAGCATCAGCAGCACCGGCACCTTCGCCGGCAGCACCACCGGCTCCTGATGGCGGCCGTCGTAGGTATCGACCAGAGGCGTGATTTCGTCGTTGAAAAGCACTTCGCGCGCCAGCGGCAGCAAACCGCATTCGATATACCGCGCGGCGGCGGCGGGACTGCCGGTCAGAATGTTGCCGAAATTCCCCTGTTTCTCGATGAAATATTCCTTGTTGGCCAGCACCACCAGCGCATCCTTGATCGAAGCGTCGCCGTGGGGATGATATTTGCCCATCACCTCCCCGACCACGAAGGCGGCCTTGTGGGTCCGGTTGTCGTCGATCCGGTGCATGGCCCAGAGAATCCGGCGCTGCACCGGCTTGAGCCCGTCGTCGACGTCCGGGATCGCCCGGTCCTTGATCACATAACTGGCGTATTCCATGAAGTTGGCGTCGACCATCTTCCGGAAATACTCATTGGAGCCGCGCAGGCGCGCCGCCTCCACCTCGCCTTCGGACAGCATCTCCGCTTCCGGCTCGGCGGTTTCGGCTCCGGTCACATCGCCGATTTCAAACTCTTCGCTGGAGGACGCATCCTCGGGCGGTCCGGCCGCCGCGAATTTTTCCGGCGGTTCGTTATTCATAATCCTTGACTTCCAGATTGCTCATGATGTAATCGCGCCGGTCCGGGGTGTTGTTGCCCATGTAGAATTCGAGAATGTCGCCGATATCCCGGCTGTGTTCAAGCGTCACCGGCAGAAGGCGCATCTCCTCGCCGATGAATTCGCCGAAATCGTCCGGCGAAATTTCGCCGAGCCCCTTGAACCGGGTGATTTCGGCGTTTTTGCCAAGCTCGGCGACCGCGCGGTCGCGCTCGGCGTCGGAGTAGCAGTAAATTGGCTTGTCCCGCTTGATCCGGACCCGGTAGAGCGGCGTTTCCAGCACGAACAGATGGCCCGAAAGCACCAGCGCTTCGAAGTAGCTCAGAAAATAGGTGATCAGAAGATTGCGGATATGCATGCCGTCGACGTCGGCGTCGGTGGCGATGACGATCTTGTCGTAACGCAGGTTGTCGAGGTCGTTTTCGATATTCAGCGCCTGCATGATGAACAGCAGTTCGTCGTTGCGGTAAACCTTTTCGAACTGTTCGCCGAAGCAGTTCATCGGCTTGCCCTTCAAAGCGAAGATCGCCTGGGTGTCGACGTTGCGGCATTTTTCGAGCGTCCCGGCCGCCGAGTCCCCTTCGGTCAGGAAGATCATGGTCTCCGGCACCGGCTCGTTCCGGCGGCCCTTGTCGCCGCGATGAAACTTGCACTCCTTAAGCTTCGGAATGCGCAGCGAACTTTTCTGCGATGCCTCGCGCGCCTGCTTCTTGACCGCCTGAATCTGGCGGCGCACCTGTTCGTTGCGGGCCACCTTCTCCAGCAGAACATCCTTGACTTCGAGATTCTTCAGCAGATAGTCGCAGATCGCATCCTTGACCGCGGAGACGATGGGACCGCGCACTTCGGTATTGCCGAGCTTGTTTTTGGTCTGGGACTCGAAAATCGGTTCCTTGAGCTTGATTGCAATGGCCCCGACGATGCCGTCGCGCACATCGGGAGCCTGATAGTTCTTGCCGGAGATTTCGTTGATCGCCTTGAGCACGCCTTCGCAGAAAGCGGACAGATGAGTGCCGCCATCGCCGGTGTACTGCCCGTTCACAAAAGAAAAGTAACTCTGGCCGTACTCGTCGCAGTGCGACAATGCGAACTCCAGCGTTTTGCTCCGGAAGGCGATCACGTCGTACAATGCGCCGTTGTCGAGCTCCGCGGTCAGCAGGTCTTTGAGCCCCTCCCGCGAATAGTACCGCTGATCGTTGAAGTAAAGCGCGAGGCCGCTGTTCAGATAAGCGTACATCCACATCCGCTTTTCGATGTATTCCAACCGGTAGCGATACTCCGGAAAAAGTCCGGCGTCGGGCCGGAAGGAAATCAGCGTGCCGTCTTTTTCATCGGTTGCCCCGGTCCGGTCGGAAACCAATATGCCGCGCTCGAAAACGGCTTCGCGGAACTCTCCGCCGCGGATGGTCCGCGCCGCAAAGAATTCCGACAGCGCGTTGACCGCCTTGGAACCGACGCCGTTCATCCCGACCGAGAACTGAAAAACATTGTCGTTGTATTTGCCGCCGGTGTTGATTTCGGAGACGCACTCGACCAGCTTGCCCGGCGGAATGCCGCGCCCGTAATCGCGCACCGTGACGGTGCCGTCGTCGGCCAGCCGCACGTCGATGCGCCGCCCGGCATTCATGATGAACTCGTCGACGCTGTTGTCGATGATCTCCTTGAGCATCACATAGATGCCGTCGTCGGGATGCGACCCGTCGCCCTTGCGCCCGATGTACATACCGGGCCGTTCCCGGATATGCACCAGCGCGCTCAGGGTTTTGATCTGATCTTCGTTATATTCCTGCACCCGCGCCATGTCCACGGCGGAAACATTGTCCAGGGAGTCATCCATATGCGCTGCTGTCATCCAAATTCAATATCAATGTCTAGCAATTTACTTGAAAATCGCCAAAATTCAAGTTGGAAAGCGAATTTTTTTGCTCGCGGCGCCTTGCAAAGCCGCGGCTCCGGCACTATTGTATCGGGATCAACCGGGAATGAAAGACACGTCATGACGAAATCCGCCTCGCCCTTTTTCCGCCGCCTGCGGCTTTTCTGGAAACGGCATCACGCCAGCCTGTGTTTCGGCATTCCCGCGGTGCTGGCCCTGATCTGGATGACCGCGATCGAACCGCGACGGCTGGCCGTGCGCGATTATGAGGTCGCATTGCCCGGCCTGCCGCCCGGACTCGACGGCTTCACCATCGCCGTATTGTCCGACATCCATCTCAAAGCCGGCACCCTCCGGCGCTTTCCCGGCTGGGTCGAGACGGTCAACCGCCGAGGGCCCGATCTGGTGGTGATGCTCGGCGATTTCGTCAACGGCTACGGCGACAACGATCCGGCGTTGTCCGAACTTTCGGACGCCATGCGCAACTTCCATGCCCCGTACGGCGTCTTTGCGGTGCTCGGCAACCACGACCTGATGCGCGGCGCCGGACCGGTGGCCCGGGCGCTGGCCGCCGGCGATGTCCGGCTGCTGCGCGAAGAAGCGGTGGCGTTGAAAACACCGCACGGGGAATTGAACCTGATCGGACTCGACTACCGTGACAGCGGCTTCGTTTCCGCCGACCGCCGGGTGCGGTCGCTGCTGCGCAAAAATACGGTCAATCTGCTGCTCAGCCACACACCGGACGTTTTTCCGGATCTGCCCGCCGACATCGGGTTGACGCTGGCCGGTCACACCCATGGCGGACAGTTGCGACTGCCGTTTTACGGCAGTCTGCTGCAATTCTCGCGCTACGGCAAGCGTTATCTTTACGGGCAAATCAGCGAAGGCGGCAAGCAGCTGGTCGTCACCGGCGGCCTCGGCGGCAGCCTGAACATCCGCTTCAACATGCCGCCGGAAATCGTTTTCATCCGTTTGCGGGTGGCAAAATAAACCCCGACGCGTTATATTATTCCGGATAAGCTGATTTCATCAACAACCATTTTTCTCAGAGGGAAGGAAAAAAGCATGGCGGTCGAAGCCTACCTGAAATGCGTCCACTGCGGCAAAGAATACGATCTGGCGCAGGTACGCTACACCTGCGATTGCGGCGGGACGCTCGATCTGACCCGCGATTTGAGCAAAATCGACGGCGCCGGACTCAAAGCCACGTGGGAAGCGCGCTGGAAGGCCAAACGCGGCGCTTTCGCTTCCGGCGTCTGGCGCTACAAGGAATTGATTTTCGACCTGCCCGAGGACCGGATCGTGACCCGTCAGGAAGGCAATACCCGGCTCTATCCGGCGGGCAAGGCCGGGGAATACGCCGGGCTCAAAAATTTTCTGCTCAAGCATGAGGGCGAAAATCCGACCGGCAGCTTCAAGGACCGCGGCATGACCGCCGGCACCACCGCCGCGCAATATTACGGCGCGAAGACCGTGGCCTGCGCCAGCACCGGCAACACCAGCGCCAGCATGGCCTCCTATGCCGCGGTGGCGGGCATGAAATCGGTGATCTTCATTCCCGAAGGCAAGATCGCCTACGGCAAGCTCGCCCAAGCGCTGGCCTTCGGCGGACGCACCCTCCAGATCCGGGGCAACTTCGACGACGCGATGACCCTGGTCCAGGAAGTCTGCGCCAAGCTCAACATTTATTTGCTCAATTCGATCAATCCCTTCCGCATCGAAGGGCAGAAGGCCATCGGCATCGAAACGCTCCAGCAGCTCGACTGGCAGGTGCCGGACTGGTTCGTGATCCCCGGCGGCAACCTCGGCAACAACACCGCGCTGAGCAAGGCGCTTTACGAACTTTTCACCCTCGGCATCATCGGCAAAATCCCCCGCATCGCGGTGATTCAGGCCGAAGGCTCCGCGCCGCTGGTCCACATGTGGAAAAATCACACCCCGTTCCGGCCGGTCAAGAATCCCGAAACCATCGCCACCGCGATCAAGATCGGCAACCCGGTGTCGTGGGAGAAATCGCTGCGCGGCATCGAATGGTCCCATGGCGTGGTCGAATCGGTCACCGAGCAGGAAATCATGGACGCCAAAGCCTTCGTCGATGCCGCCGGCATCGGCGCGGAACCGGCCTCCTGCTGCTCGGTCGCCGGCGCCCGCAAGCTGGTCGCCAGCGGCGTGATCGACAAGGATGCCACCGTGGTCGGCATCCTCACCGGCAACGTGCTCAAGGACCCCGACGCGGTAATCGGCTACCATCAGGACACGTTGATGGAACACTATGGCATCAAAGGCACTTACGCCAACAAACCCACCGTGATCGACGCGACCCTCGACGCCGTGCGCGCGGCGCTGCAGTAAGTTCACCGTAACCCATCAAAAAGCCGTCCGGAAAGTTTTTCCCGGACGGCTTTTTTCATCGCCGCGGCGAGCATTCATCCCGCCTTACTGGAATAATTGCCGGACCGTCTGTTGAAACAGTGCTTCGAATTCAGGCCTGACCCGGCAGAAGCCGGTCGTTTCATAGCCCGCGGGGTCGCTCAGCGCTTCCGCCGTACCGATGTAGTAAAAATTGCCGCCGCAATTGCCGATCACAGCCATTTTTTCGTCGGGGATCAGGCTCTGGCAGAACAGCTGATACTCGATGAAAAGTTCGCCATCCATGAACAGCATCCGCACCGGTCCGATCCGGAGCAGATCAATGATGAATTCTTCGGGGCGCGCCTGCGCCCACCCCCCTCCGGCTTCCAGCGCCGCGCGGATCAGCGGACTGTGTTCGGCCCGGCGCGCCAGCTCGGTTTCGTCGAATTCCCGGGCCGGAAACGGAAATGTCCCGCGCCGCCAACCCAAAGACACGGCATCTATGAATTCCGGCGCGGCGAGATTGCGTCCGATGCCGTCGGCCAGCAATCGCCCGAACCGGCGGAGATTGCCCTCCAGATCGGTAGTCGAAGTATACTTGCCCGCGGTGACGTTGCCGAAACAGCCGTTGAAGAAAGCGTGGGCGGCGCCGGGAAAGCGTTCTTCCAGAAGGCGCATCGCCTCGCCGGGCGCGTCGGCGCTGTAACGTTTGCCTTCGTTGGCGACTTGAGGATGCGTCGCGTAAAAGCTCCAGCTCGCCAAAAGTTCGCCGTCGGAACCGTAGAATCCGAGCGTCCGGAGCATGGGATCGATGATGCCGACCGGCATCGCTTTGATCGCCGGATCGGAACAGCGGCTGTAACGCACCGCGATCGAACCGTCGGACATCGGCACCCGGCGATTGGAGGCGTAACCGTGAAGCCGGGTCTCGCTCCAGCCGATCCGGCTTACCGGCCGAAGTTGCTCCGGCAGCTTCGCCGCCGCCTGTTCCAGACGCGCGACAATGGGTTCGAGCCAGCTCCAATCGGTCTCCGGCGCAATCCGCCGTCCCGCCTCGATGTTGACAAACGGCGCATCGTGCTGATGAATGCAGTGGATCAAGGTTCGATTTTCCGGCACGCCTGCCGCGCGGGCCAGCCGGACTTTCCACCCCGCACCCGCCGACAGGTAAAGCCCGCCGTAATCCAGCGCCACAATCAAAGCATATTCCTTGCCGTCGCCCAGCAGGAAAAGCCGCGCAAAAAGTTCATCCCGGGGCGCCTGCGGCGCAGGCACCGGCAGAAATCCCACCGCCCCGCGACCGTCCGGCGTCACCGCCACCTTCGCCATCGCCAGCTGCAACATAAATACCAACCCTTTCCCGCTCCAAGGTTATTTTAACATACCTTGCGCCAAAAGGAATTGCAACCCCCCTGTCCTATTTTCAACGCGAAAAAAAATCTTCCGCGGCACCGATAAAAATGACACGCGTGTCATGCAATGCGGCCGGAAAACTCCATTGCTTGACGCCACGGGTCAGTACTTCGCCGGTGAAAATATCGATCACATCGGTCGGTGCGGGGAAAATAACATATTTAGGCCCCGGGGTTGCAGCGTGAAAAGTGAGAAAATGGCTGTTGGCATACAAGATATCGTTGCTTTCCGAATAAATGTGAACTCCAGCCTGTCGTGCAAGTTGCCGCAGAAATTCCGGGTTCAGATAATCGACGCCATAAAAAACCGATCGTCCCTTGCCATACATCCGTTCCGCCGCGCCGGCGGCGCCGGGAACGCTTTCGTATTCCGCCAACACCTTGACCCCGGACTGCGGATTCACCCGATACAGTGGCGCGGTCGGGCCATCGTCTCCCACGCACCCGCCGTCGGGGAAGCGCAGAATCGCTTCGGCATTGTCCGGCAGACGTTCCAAATCGAATCCGGTCAATTCCCGGCGGAATTCGGCGGTTCCTGGACGCCCGTCCTTGAACTCGCCGGGAGCGCGCAGCCAGAGCAGAGTTGCGCCGGACGCGCGGATTTTCGCGACGGTAGCGACGAATTTCTCATCGGGATCATAGGCGTTCAAGAAAATCCAGAGTTTGTAGGGACGATCCGCGACCCGGGCCAGATCCTCGGCCAACAGCAGATCGTACACGAAGCCACTCTGCGCCAAGCGAGTACGCTGGTAATAGACGCTTTCGCCGCTGTTGGACTGTACCATGCGCGGCGCCTGTGATACCCCCCCTTTGCCATTATACCATTGACGGATGCCCTGCGGCTGCTTATCCTTTTCCATCGTCATCACCAGATGCGCCCGTTCGCTCACTACCACCGCCACCTCGGCAACCGGATGAGCGCCGATCCGGCGGGCGGTCGCTGCCGCCTGTTTGAATCGCTTCAAATCGGCAACGGTTTCCGGCGCGGAAAATTCATTGCCTCCGGTCAGTGCATAAAAGCACAACGGCTCCATGCGGCATAACGTTCGCCCCATGTTGCGGCGCAACACCGCCCGCGTCTGCCCCCGGTTGACCGTCTGGAAAAAATCGACCGGCCCGGTCATATCGGTCCGTGTGTCGTCGTCGATGATGGCAAGTTTGCCCGCCGCGCGAATCGAGGCGGACGGTTTCATATCTTCGCCACAATCTCCGATCGAACGAATGCCATAGGAAGGCGGCGACAACAAAAAATCGAGCTCCGGCGTATCCAGAATGCGTCTCAATGCATTATGGCCGCTCAATTGCAGCGCCCAGCCGAGATTGGCATATTCGAAGGTATAACCGTAATAGATGCCAAGTAGTTGACCCGGCGCGATCCCCACGCGCGCCTGCCGCGCCATCGCCGTTGCGAAATCGACCACCGACTGCGACAGAAAATCATTGTACGCCAGATTGCGGCGAAAATCGTTCGACGGCAAAAAGATGGAGTTATTTTTATGATTCAGGCGCGTTTTTAAATCGGGAATCGCCCGATCCGACGGCGGAATGTCCGGATAACGCTTCATTGCGAATCCGTCAAATGCCTTGGCCATACTACCGGAATAATCGGATAATTTATTCAATCCGCCGGCAGCGTGACACGCCCAGTTCTGCCATTCGGCCGAATAACCGCCGCAGAGTACGAAACCGGCAATCCGATCCCGGTACGGCGCGCGATCCCGACAGTAGTCAAGCAACGCTTTCAGCATCGCCGATACGTCATGACGAAACTTCATCGATGCAAAACTTGCTGGCGCCAGACCGTAATTCCAGCTCGTCCCATCCTGAAAACGCATCAGTTCGTCCGGATATTTCGCCCCCCACCAATGCGGGGCGTCCAGACCGATAAAAAGCAACACCGGCGTTTCAGGATCGTCGGCCAGTAATTCTTCGAACAAACGATCCAGCACACCATAACGATAATCCCCTTCTCCGGTCCAGAATCCGTTGTCCCGGCACCACAAGGTGCGGAATGTCATCGGCACTTGGGTAAACTTGCTTTCGGCAAACGCCCGCAGACAATTGCCGATCAGCGGGTAAATCGATTGACCGTCGGCCAGCAATCCGGGGGTGCCATGCGCATCCGGCGCAACCGTGTACAGAACCCGGCGCCCCGGCTTGCGCGGCGCAACTGCAATCTTCGCCGTCGCTCCATCTCCGGCGATGCGGCAATTCCGAAACCGGACCCCGATCGTAAACTCCGTTGCGCCAAACCAGCGCGGCAAGGTCAGTTGCAGTGGCAGATGCCAGCGATCGCCATCCTGCGCCACCATCCCCGAAGTAACAGCAACCGACGTCTCCCCAGCCACGGTTCCATCCGACGCCGTCAAAGTCAGGATCGTCAGATCATCCAGAGCAGGAGCAGAACCGGCGCCAGACAATCGCAAGTCGATCCGATCCCCCGCCGATGCCGATTCCGGCGCCGACAGCAGCGCCATCAAAGTCGGACGCGGTGCAATATCGACATAAGGCAGGATCAAATTCCATGGCGCAGCCGGGGGCGGTGATTGCCGGATCATCGGGTTCCATCCGGTTTCGTCCTGGGCGACCTCCGAAAAGGTCTTGTCCGGCGGCAGCAACGCAGTCTGGAAATGTTCATCGCTGGCAATGGTATGAACCGTCCCGTCCCGATCCAGCATCGTCAATTCAAGGAGCAGTCCGCCGACGCCGCCCAGATTACGGTAAAATCCGGTGATGATATTCTGCTTTCCCGGTTTCAGCAATCCGGTTACATCGGCATGACCGGGTTCTTTCCAGCCGTCGGGCTGTTGATTGGCCAACACTTTTTCACCGTTTATCCAAAGTTCATATCGATCGTCGGCACTGATCTGAATGAGGGCCTGCTGCAAATTGCGGGGCGCGGTGAACGCCCGCCGGAAAGCAAACCGGTCAGCGCCGCTCTTAAGATTGGCCGGAGTGTCGTCGGGAGAACGGACCATCCATCCGGAATAGTAGGGAATGTCCAAATCCGCTTTCCGCAAGGGAGGAGTCGGCAGTTGCGCGGTCACTTGCGGCCAAACCGGAAGTTCCGGAAAAAGCGGCGGCTTCGGCGCGTCATAACTCCAGCGGATCGATTTGATTTCAATGGTTCCGGGAAACTGATCCGCCATATCCAGCCGCAATTTGTCGATGGTTGCACGCTCGATCCAGGACTCAAGGCCGTAAGCCAATGCCGAAGACCCGGCATGCAACGTCAGCGTGTGCCATTCACCATCACTTCGAAGTTTGTGAAAACGCCAGTACTGGGTTCCGACCCAGCGCGGCTGGTTGCGGTCGGCAAAAAAGACCTGCCCCGTGGTCGCGTCCGGCAGACCGTTGGCCCGATAGACAATATCGATACGGTTGTAACACATCGGATCGAGTGCGACTTCGCGATTGGCGATTGACGAGTCACGTCCGTTCAGGACCAACTTCAGTACTTCGCCAGTCCGGGTCGCAGTACAATTGACCGGCTCACCCCATCCGGCAAAGCCGTTGGCCGCATCCCAGACCACCGGAGGATTGCCGACGCCGAGCGCCAGAACAGCCCCGAGAATTCCCCCGGCAACAATCCATATTTTTCCACGCATCATTATTCGGCACTCACATCATCGAAGAAATTACAGACCGGAATATGATTCCACGGCGCGCCGGCCTTGTTCTGTTCCGCGGTCAGAGGATTGCTTTTGACATATCCGCCGAGGTGCGCGGTATTGCAGGTGGACGGATGGTTGGAAACACCGCTCGCCGCGTTGCCGGCAATGGTGTCGCTCCAGTAAACCAGTCCGGGGTCATCCCGACCGACCAGCTGGCGCGGCGACGGATGATCGAAGCCGGAAGCTTCCGCCGCCGCCTTGTTGGGGGTAAAGGAAGGATAGGAAATCCAACCGACATTGGTGAATTCGGCGTCAACGACAATCTTTTTCTGCGTACCGCTGTAACCATAATTGGCGGTGTCACTCGGACACTGGAAAATATTACGGCAGAAGTCCCGGCTCAGGGTAATGCTTTGAAAACCATCGCCGAGGTAATGCCCCTGAAGCAGTTTCAGGCCGGGAGTCAGGGCGTAGATGCTGCGGCACATTTCATAGTTGCGGGTGGCATCCCGCATCACCTCATTGACCGAAACATAATCACGGTTGTCATTGGCATACATGTAATTGGCCGTATTGATCTGTTTGAGCTTGTTGACGCAAGCCGCACAGCGGGCGCGTTCCCGCGCCGCGCTCAGAGCCGGGAGCAACATGGCCGCGAGAATCGCGATGATTGCGATCACCACCAGGAGTTCAATGAGAGTAAAGGTTTTTTTTGTCATCTTGAGGTTCCTTTCCGTTGAGGTTGTCCGACAAACCGTGCCTTTTGTGCTATAAGTTTATCGGAAAATCCTCAGGACCGCCTTCACGATTTCAACAAAAAACAGCACAAATCAGACAATCGGATGCTGGCGGCGGAATTCCGTCGGCGAAAAACCGGTCTTGCGCCGGAATATCCGGGAAAAGTAGTTGCTGTCGGAAAAACCGGAGCGCTCCGCCGCCTCCGCCACCGAAACCCCTTCGTCCAGCAGAAGATGCATCGCTTCGTCGAGGCGCAGACGGATCAGAAAATCCAGTGGCGTGCATCCGGTCGCCGCCTTGAAGTGGCGCACGAAACTCGCCGCGGTCATATGAACCTTACGCGCCAGTTCATCGACCCCGATTTCCCGCCGGAAATTGGTCTGCATATACTCCAGGCAATCGCCCATCCGTTCGGGAACCCGGGCAGTGCTGTCGGCGGCATGAACCGGGTAATTATCGAGCAGGATCGGAATCAATTGCAGGAATGCGCCGTAGACCGTCAGCAGAAAACCGGTCTGCTTCGCTTTCTGGGCCTCATAGGCGGTAATCAAAAGTGAACGAACTCTGGATAAATCTCTCTCCTTCAAACGGAAGCGCGGATAGTAACGCATCCGGTGAAAATATTCCGGATTGATCCGAAAGAGCGCCGTAAAACCGGGATGACGGCAGACGTCGCGGCTCGGCACCGGAAGTTTTTCGAATTGAAACAGCACATTGATCTGTTCGATATCCACCTCGTCACGAAAGCAGTGGCTGCCGCCGGCCGGCATCACCAGCACATCCCCGGCGCTGATGGGTTCGACCGAAAATTCGGTTTCATAAACACCCAGTCCCGCCATGATGATGGCAATTTCGGTGAATTCATGATTGTGCCAGGCGGCACCACTGCTGCGATGCGTGCAATAAAGCCGGACCGGAAGCATGCTGTCGCAAAAGAAATTCCGGGCCTGAAGGGTTTGAGCAAGCATGAAATCACCTCTCTTTCCAGAACAAAATATCATCCGGAGAGTGGATTTGCAAACGAGATGCGGAAAAGATGACGATTTTGTGCTGATTTTTGTCGAATCAGTGAAGGCAGAATCGATTACATTGCGTTATATTTTATCATCATGACCCTTAAGGAAAAACCATCATGACTGAATTCACCCGTCTGGAATGCAACTATCTTGCCGAACCGCTCGGCATCGCCGTCGAACCGCCGACTTTGAGCTGGCAGGGCCCCGCCGCCTGTGTCCAAATCCATGATGGCAGCGCATTGTGCTTCGCCACCACCGGCAAAGTCCATTCGCCGTTCCGCCCCGACTGGCGACCGGAACCGCAGACCGCCTATCGCTGGACGCTGGACGGCGATGCCGCCGAGAGCCATTTTGAAACCGCATTCGCCGATGACGCCGACTGGCAGCCGGCGCAATGGCTCGCCGACCCATGGTATTCGGCCGCGCTGAAGGCTCCCGTCAGCCGGTTCGAGACGGAATTCATGATCGACCGCCTTGACGACCGCCCGGCACGGCTTTATCTCTCAAGCCTCGGGGTTTACCGGGCGTTGCTCAATGGACAACCGGTCGGCGATGCGACTCTGGCCCCCGGAGCGCCCGATTTCTACACCCGGACACTTTACCAGACTTATGACGTCGGTTCCCTCCTTCAAGCCGGGCGGAATCATATCGCCATCGATCTTGCCGACGGCTGGCACGCGAGCGCGGTGGCGCGAATCGGGGATCACTTCTGCAAACCGTTTTATGCCACGCCCAACGCCGTAATCGCCCGGCTTGACCGATTCGCTCCGAAAGGCGTAGAAACGCTGGCCGCCACCAACAGCGCCTGGCGCGTCGCTCATGACGGACCTTATCGCTACAGTGATATTTATATGGGCGAATGGTTCGACGCCACCCGGACCTTCCGGGATTTTGGTCAGGTGGCAGTCATTGCTCCCCGAATCCGGCTCGATGCGCGCAACGGCGCACCCGTGCGCCGGATTCAAACCTTGCCGCCGGCAAGCAAAGTCCGGCGCAAGGGTGCGACCATCGTCGATTTCGGCCAGAATATCGCCGGACGGGAAAGGATCACCTTTTGTGCGCCGCGCGGCGCGCGCGTCGTCATCCGCCACGGCGAAATGCTCGAAGCCGACGGCGGACTCTACACCGCCAATCTGCGCGACGCCGAGGCGACCACCATCATCATCGCCTCCGGAGCGGAAGAGACGTTCGAACCGGAATTCACCTTCTACGGATTCCGCTATCTGGAAGTCTCCGGCACCGCCGAATTCGAAATCACAGCCCAGGTGCTGCACAGCGATCTCGCGCCCGTCGGCGCCATCCGTTGCGACCATGAGCTCATCAACCGTCTGATGCAGAATGTGCAATGGGGCCAGCGCGGCAATTTTCTCGATATCCCGACCGACTGCCCCCAGCGCGACGAACGCCGCGGCTGGCTCGGCGACGCGCAGGTCTTCATTCCGGCCGCGCTTTACAACATGCACGCGGCGAGTTTCTTCCGCAAATGGCTCGACGATGTGCTCAGCTGCCGCGATCCGCAAGGCCGTTACCCCAACTTCGCGCCCAACTATCGCTATTCGTCGCTGGCGACTCATTTCGGCGTTTCCGGCTGGGCCGACGCCGGCATCATCTGCCCCTGGCGGCTCTATCTGGTGTACGGCGACCGCCGGTTTCTGGAAATCCATGCCGAAGCGATCTACCGCTGGATCGACATTCAGGCGGAGCATTCGGACCGTGGGCTGTGCCGCCACGCCCGTTTCGGCGACTGGCTCCAGCTTGAAGCAAAAACCCCGGAAGAGTTGGTCTCCACCGCTTATTTCACCCATGGCGCCAATCTCGCCATGCAGATCGCCGGAGTGCTCGGCGATCCGGCGGCGGCCGAACGGATGAAGCGTCACCGTGAACTCGGCAAGGCCGCTTTCCGGCGGCATTTTCTGGACGCCTCGGGCCAACTTACCGTTTCGACGCAATGCGCCGCGGCCATGGCGCTCCAGTTCGAACTACTCGAAGCTCCGGAAATTCCGGATGCGGTGCGACTGCTGGTTCACGACATCGTCGCTCTGCGCGACACCCATCTTACCACCGGGTTTCTGGGAACGCCGCTCCTGCTCCACGCGCTGAGCAGCCACGGCGAACTGGAGCTGGCCTATCGGCTGCTGGAACAGACCACCTACCCTTCCTGGCTTTATCCGGTGACGCAAGGCGCCACCACCATCTGGGAGCGCTGGAACAGCTGGAACCGCGATACCGGATTCGGCGATGTCGCCATGAACAGTTTCAACCACTACGCTTACGGTGCGGTGGCCGACTGGCTTTACAGCGTCGCCGGAGGCATCCGGCCCTGTCCGGCCGCGCCCGGCTTCCGGGAATTCGACCTGGCTCCCCGTCCCGGCGGCAGCCTGAAGCAATTTCAGGCGTCTTATGATTCTCCGGCGGGCAGGATCGAATCCGCGTGGCAGCGGCATGGCGACGAGACCGAATACTGCGTTCACGTTCCGCAAGGCACACTCGCCCACCTTTCGCTGCCCGACGGCACCGCGGCCGAACTTCCCGGCGGCGACTATCGCTATGCCATATCCAATCCAATCTTGTCGAGCCATGAAATCGGCAGCGGGATCATGTAGTTGCTTGAAACCGATGCCGGCACAACGGTCCAAGCCTGAAAATTCCCCAGGTCCGGCAGGCATTCGCCTGTCGGACAATCTTCCCGAAACGACAATTCCATTTCAGAGCCTGACCAACAGCCGGATATACAAATCATCATTGGGAAATTGTTCCGGAGTGTATTTGGGCAATTTGCGCCATGCGCGCAGGCGTTCGGTATCATCCGCTTTGAAATAGATATACCCGTAAACCTTGCCGGAGCTCGGTTCGATTTTCTGCCACCCCAGTTCGATCACATTGGTGCCTTCCTTGAGCAGTTCGGGCTTGAACTCGATCTTGTGAAGCCCTTTGCTGATGTACGAAGCGGCCGGGGCGTCGAGGATGACGACGCCGTTGACCTTGACCAGAAAATTGCCCCACGGATGATCGGGACTCGCGATATGGCTCTTCAATTTGGGATCGTAGGGCGTTACCGCGATTTCATATTCCACGGCGGCCTTTTTGACTTCGGCGGGCGCCACTTCGAGTTCCAGTTTTTTCCGCTGCGGATTGTAAACGCCGCTGGTCATCACCCAGGTGGACGTTCCGCCGGCCTGATCGCTGGCGATCCGCTGCCATGACGGATCATCGGGTTCCGCGGCTCCGGCGACCAGAAATGCGGTCGCCGCCATCAGCATCAGCATGGTTCTCATAACTTCTCTCTCCTTGACTTTTACCGGAGTTTCAAAACAATCGCCCGGTCGGCGTCGAAAACCAGTTCCGCGGGCGCCGGTTGACCGGTCAGGGTATCGATGGCTTTCAGGCCGTCCGGAATCGCCAGACGGGTTCTGACTTTGCCGGTTCCGTAGTTGCGGAGCAGAACCGCGTACTGATTGCCGAACTTCCAGGCGGTGACTTTGACGTCGGGATTGGAGGCCGTCAACTTCACCTGTTTTCCTTTGACCAGGATTTCCTCAACGGGTTCCAGCATTTTGACCGCCACGGCAAGCTCCCGGAAGTCATGTGCGCCGCGGAAGCCGCCGCGATGACTCCAGAAAATCACCCCGCGCGCCCCGCCGAAAATCGCTTCAAGCGTCTGATTGCGCACCGCGTCCAAACCGGCGAAACTGCCGGATTCCACCCGGAAATACTCGTAATAACGGTTCGGGCACAAGCCCACAATGAGCTTGGCGCGACAGTCTTTGAGCAACTCGCTTCCGGTGGCCGCAAGCGTGCCCACCGCCTCGTTGTCATCGGTGTAGAGCATCGGCGCGACGGCATCGGCGAAGCGGCCGATTTTGCGGTAATCGGTAAGCCGGCTGGTGATGGCGCCGTAGCGGCCGGAAGGCTGAATTCCGGCATCGAGCCAGACGAAAATACGGCGTTTTTTCCCATCCGGATTGCGATAGGCGTCGAGCGTTTTGCGGATGTCGCGGTAGGGTTCGGCGACCAGGTCGGTTTTGTAATCCCACCAGGCGTTTTCGAGTTCCGGGAACCGGCCGGGATGTTCGACCGTCACCGCCGGGTCCTGATACGGTATCTGCGGATATTTTTCGGCGAGGAATTTTCGGAATCCATTCCGGCAGCGCTCGCAGAAACAGATCGCCACGCCGTTGCCCCAGGTTTCCTCATCGTAGATCAGGTCGTCGAACCCGTAATCGATCGCGGTTTTGACATTGTCGAGGCATTTTTCATAATAGCGTCCGCGGCCGCCGGGACAGATCATGTTCACGCTTTTACCGCGCCAGTCGACAGCACGGAGTTCCGCCGGGTCGACCGGCTTGACGCTGCGTTCGGGATGATGAAGGGTGCCGACGTCCGCCAGCATTTTCCCGGCGGCGACGTCGCCGGGGCGGGGAAACGGCGTGCCGAGTTCAAGCATGGCGTTCAACCCCTTGCTTTTCGCATCGGCGATCCGGGCGGCGTAAGCGCCGTCGCCGAGATGGGTTCCCAGCATCACCGCCGGCAGATACTCCCAGAACTCGACGAAGTTGACCCCGATTTTCGCATAATTTCCGACCGACCAGTTTTCCGGATAACTGTTGTCGCCCAAACCGATGCGCAAGGTTTTGAGCCCATTGAGCTTCGGCAGCGGCGCGACTTTGTGCAAAACGGTTTTTTCCGGGTTTTGCGCGCCGCCGTCCCAGACCGCCATGACATAAAGGGCCGCGCCGTCCTGAAATTCCGGCGTGATCCGGAAGTCGACGGGCATGGCGCCGGAATAAGTCTGCGTGCGGAATGACGGAATTTCGAATTTGCGGTAGGATTTGCCGTTGATGTCGACCTTCCCGACGGCGTTCACCGGAAAGCGGCACCAGGCGATTTCGACGCCGGGCGGAAGAGCCAGCGCAAGGCGGAAATTTTTGACCTTGCGGAAATCGCCGTTGAGGCCGAACAGCACTTCGGTAGCGATTTCGTCGCTCAGATACAGTTCGGGATAAAAATAATAAAAACCGTTGATTCCAGCGGCATCGGTGCGAACTGGTGCCTGGGTTTCCGGAGCCGCGAGCGGCACGGTTTCGGCATCGGGCGCAATGTCGAACGCGAATTCCCGGGCGGGAGCAGCGAACACCAGCTTGACGGCGCCGTTTTCCAACGGGATTTCCAGCTTTCTGCCGGCGACGATTTCACATGGCTTCCCGGCATTCCCGACCCGGACCGTTCCCGCGCCGAGAGTCCGGAGGAAATAGACCATCGCCATCCGTTTGCCGTCCGCCCGATCAACGCTCAAAACCGCTTCGGAGGTGACCGCGATCACCCGGCCGCGGCCGAGGAACGGCGCCAGACTCCCCGAAACCGCCCATTCGTCAGCGGCCGCGATCGGCTGTAATGCCGCATCGCGGAAATTGACCTCCAAGGTATGTTTGGCCCCATCAGTCCAGACGTAATAACCGGCGGTCGAGGCTGGTTTATCGAGTTGAAGCATTACGCCCATGCCGTTGCGGCGGTCGAGGCTGGCCAGCCAGGACACGGCGGGGTTGAGAATGTAATTGTTTTTATTGCGCTGCGCCTGAGCAAGAGTAAAGCCGATTGCACCGGAAAAAACCGTGATCTCCGGCAACGCTCCGGTATCATGCGGAAACTGATTATGCCAGTTAGCTGCGAAACGGTTGGGCCGGGTTTTGCTACGCCAGATTTCGCGAATGTCAATCACCGCGGAACGGGCGTCGAGCGTATAGGTGCGTTCGATTTCCATATCGTCGGAATTGCCGCCCCGGATCGCATAAAGCGCCTTCACGACAGCGTGCTCCGGAGTGTTTTCGACGCAGGAAAGTTGGTAACGCCCGGCGAGCGGGCCAAGCGCGCCGCCGAGCATTTCGCGGGATTTGCCGAGCCCGGCATAAGTGGAACGATCAGTGTCAAGCAGTTCCCGTTTGGCGGTTTTGTCGTAAAAGCGAACGATCTTGCCGCCTTTCGACGCAATTTCAAGCGCAACATATTCGTTTTCAAGCGTGAATCCGCCGTCTTTCGGCGCGGCGCTCACCGCCGCCACCCCGGCACCAGCCGACATGGCGGCAAATGCGGCAATCAAGAGTCCGGTTAATTTCATCATCGTCAATATCCTTCCCTTGGGTTACTGTTTGTCCCGGACCAGCAGCGGGTGCCACGACCAATTTTCCGCCTGCGTTTTGGTCAGGCCTTCGACATGTCCGTCGACCATGACCATATTGCCGGTCTGGTTGTGCGCCAGATAAAACGCTCCGGTGCTGTCCGCCAGGCCGCCGCATTTGCAATACATGATATACCATGCCAAGTTTTTGCGGGCGCAGTCGCCGATCAGCGGCGTGGCATCCGGCGAAGAATTCTTTGTGGATGCATTGCCGGCCACCAGCGAATCGCGTTTATAACTGAACCATGTCCCGCCGTGATAAGTCGGCGCGCCGTTGAATCCGTAAATGCACGAACCGTTGGTGGAATCCTGTCCGTAGCGGCCGATTTCGGCGCTGCCGGGACAGGTGAACACGGCCGCAATCTGCTTCATCGGCGTGGTCCCCGAAGACGGATCGACCGGGACATAACCGTTGACGCCCAGAATCTGGCTGTAAATCCGCCCGTTCTGGATGGGGCCGGTCAGGTAATCCTGATTGTCGTCGGCATAGAAAATCTGCATTTTGCCCTGCATCGACAGATTTGAAGTACAGACGGCCGCCTGGGCCCGGGCCCGCGCCGCCGACAGCGCCGGCAGCAGCATCGCCGCCAGAATCGCAATAATCGCAATTACCACCAGAAGTTCTATCAATGTAAAACTTCTGCGCCACTCAATTTTTTGAATCACCATAACCAGCCTCCTTTTTGCTGTTGTGTTCATTGTTCAACATATTGATCTGCATTCAGTAGCGTCCCCATAAAAACCATCACATAACCAGGTTCACAAGCCTTCTCGTCTTTTAACGCCATCTGTATTATGCCCCATGCTGCCGTCGTGCGGTTTTTTGGAGCGCATTGGCATCTGATCCCGTAAACGACCGAATGGCGGCTTCCATCGGTTTTCATGCCTCATTTCTCCTCTCCGCCGGCAAGTCCGGCAAAGCCGATTCCCGGACAATCAGTCGGCACGGTATTTCGATGATGTGGCGCGCCGAATCGTGATTTTCTACTAATTCCATCAATAATTGTACCGCACGATGGACAATTTCCTCCTTGGGATGGTCCACCGAAGTCAGACGGGAACGTCCGAACGGACGGATTCCGCGACCTTCGAGATTGTCGATGCTGACCAGCTGATAGTCGCCGGGTTGAAGGCCGCGCTTGTCGAACGCCTCCAGGACTCCAAACGCTACCAGGTCGCTGGTGGTGAAGACGACCGTATCCGGAGTGAGTTCCACTTCCATGCCGAACTTGTACCCTTCGAGCTGCGGAAGTTTGCCGGGCAAAGCGAAGTCGTAATCGATTTTGCGGATGTGTTCGGCGGGCACCTTGAACCGTGCCGCAGACGTCATAAAATCTTTCCAGCGGTCGTTCGAACGGCCGGTGAGTACGATATAATGCCTGTCCGCCGCCCCCGGAAGGCGATGGAACAATGCCGCGAGGCCGGGCTGGAGATCGCCGTAGACCTGACTGTAAGGCTCCGGTTCAATTCCCTGATGGCGGAAAAGCACCACCGGACCGGAAAAGTCCCGCATGAAATCCCGGGAATGCGGATCGTTATACTGCGCGCTCAACAATGCGCCTTCACACCGGTCAAGCAGCCGCGGGCTGAAGTGCCGTCCACACAATTCCGCATATGGAATCGATACTACTTCAACACCGGCAGCTTCCAGTTCCCGGCGAGCATTTTCATAATAAATACGATTGATTTCCGCCGTCCTCAAGTCCCGCAAATGCAGTTCCGCTCCATCAAGCAGCGCGACCCGCTTCCGGGTTTGGCAGACGAAAACGCCGCTGCCGCGATGGCATTGAACCAGATTTTCCGCAGACAAATACCCGATCGCGCGATGGACAGTCATCACGGCCACGCCAAATTCAGCGGACAAATCCACCATGCTCGGCAACGCACTGTGCATCGTATATTGCCGATTGGCGATCCGTTCCCGCAAAATTGCAGCAATCTCAAAACTTTTACCGCGCCGTCGAAACCGATTCATTACGATCTCCTGCATTTTCAGTATAAATTCTACAACAAGATAAGATAGTTTACAAGTTTGGACAACACTTTTTGAATAAATTACATTAAGAGTATTATAAAAAGTATTCTACTTTAAAAACTGACCGGGACAAGAATAGATATCACCTGGTCATCAAACTGTTATCCTTGTTTTTACCATTTGCATAAAATATTTTCGTATGGCAATCGGTTGTCGGTGGTACCGACAAGAAGAAAGATGTGCCGAGATCGAATCACCCTATAAAAAAACCCCGGCAAGTCATGATGACTTGCCGGGGTTTTTCGTTTTATTCTGGGTTTACGGAAAACGCAACTTGAACAAGCGCGCATCGCCGGGAACCGCGTCAAAGCCGAACCGGTTCCCATCCAAGGCGATGTCTTCACCACTGAAGGCATCGGCCACGCCCGCCGGAGTCTTGCCCGGCACCGTCACCGTGCGGCGGCCGGGGCCGTCAGTGGCGATCACGCCCAGATAGACGCCGTCGAAAACCACCCGGTCGGCCCGGTCGATCACCGGCGCGACTCCGGCCCGAGCGAACGCCTCCCGCAACAGCTTGCCGGAAGGATCGTGAACCGGCAGATAGACACTGGTTCCCGGACCGATCTTTTTCCACGCCGCCGCGACCGCGTTGGCGCCGGGATAGCTTCCCAGCGAGCGGACATCCTTGCCGGCAACCCCGAACGTCTCGGCCAGATTCATGCCGGGATAACCGATCATGCGCCCGTCGCCGGTGCGGTATTGGAGCGGCGTCCCCGCCGGCAACTGCCGGAAACCGAACCCGGTCAGCGCGCTCATGCCATCGAGACCGCCCTTCTGACCATAGCCGGGAGCATAAATCCAGACCGCCGTCTTGCCCGCGGCATAGACGTTCGACTTCAGAAATTCCGCCAGTTTGGGATTGGCGCGCCAGGCATTGGGAAACACCAGAACCGAATAGGGCGCAAGGTCGAGATCGTACAAATCCTCCAACTCGTAAATATCGTACGGCACGCCCGAAACCGCCACCATGCGCTGGGCCTCCGCCGCCAATATCCACGGTCGGTTGCCGCCCCAGCGGCCGTCGCTCAGGCTTACGCCGTCGAAGCATTTTTCATCGAAAAACATCGCCATCGGCGGCTGATAAGTGACCGGCACGGTATTGGCAGCACGGTAGATTTCGTGCATCTTGCGGAAATCTTCGCAGAAATAGGGATTGTCATACCAGCCGCCGCCCAGTTCATAGAACCAGATCGCCTCGCGTTTGGCCAGCGCATAGATGAATTCCCGGCGATTTTCCCGGAGCGACGCCTCGGCATGGAAAGTGACCGCGTGGTCGTCCACCAGCGTCAGATAGCTGCGGTTGTCGGCTTCCTGAAGCCAGACCACGCCGTGTTTGCGATAGCTCGATTCGACGCTGCCGGTGCCGGAGATGTCGCCGGGCTTGCGCCAGACATAGCTGACCGGAGAGGCCATGACATCGACTTTGCCGGCGTCAAGCAGCCGCGACAGGTCGTATTGCGAAGTCGGCGCCGGATTGGCGCTGATATGATCGAGCGTCATCAGATAGCCGAAGTAGAGCACCCGCAGTTTGTCCGGCGCGGCGGCGTGAATCGCATCCATCACCGCTATAATCGCATCGACCGTGGCGCGCGACACCGCGCGATTGTAATCCATCACATCCTGCCGTTCCGGCGGCAGAAAGTAGCCCGTGGCCAGCTGGCGCTGTTTCTGTTCCGGAATCGCGGCGGAATCGAAGGTCACCTCGGAATTGTTCCAGGCAGCACGCAGTTTTTCAATATCGTTGCCATATTTTTCCTTGAGATAGCCCCGGAAATAGTCACGCATCGGGTCGCTGTAGTCGGGGTAGCAGTTGTGCTTGCAGGCGATCACCCACTCCGGTCCCCGGAGATTGCAGGGCATATAGCCCGCGATCGCCCCGGCAAACCAGCTTTTTTCAATATGATCGATCACCTCGCGCAGCTTGGCGGTGGTTTCCCGCTTCCATTTGGCGCTGGCCGGCGAGGCGAAGACACCGTCGGCGCCGGTGGTCTGGCCGTCGGCGAATTTGACCAGCTCCCCGGGATTGGCCTGGGTCCACCACGGCGGCGGCGTAATCCGCATTTCGATGATGATTTTTGCGGCGGGATTGCTTTGCAGCAATTCCCGGACGGCATGTTCCAAACCGTCGTAATCGACCGTGCCGTCGGCGCGCCACGCCTCGAAACTGAATTCCCACGACAAGCGGAAGAGATTGAAATCGGCGGACTTTGAAGTCCGGTATGACGCCGTCCGGTCGCCGCGCCAGCGAACGCCGAAAATCACCGGGTCGGCGATCCTGCCGTTGATTTCGATACGCGGATAATTGAGTTCATGGTTGATTCTGGCGACGGTCTTGCCTTGTTCGAAAGTCTTTTCGTCAAAGATCGAGACCGGGCCCGGTTCCGGAGGCGCGGTCAGGTATTTGACATAACTGCCCCACGGTCCGGCCGGCGGCTTGGCGATGCTCTGCGCGGGAACCCAGCCCGACCGGGCCGCTTCCGGCGGTTCGATCCGCCGCCAGTTTTCTCCGGGATCGGAAGTCCGGCACAACCAGGAGGCGTCGCTCGCAATATACTGCTCTTTGCCGTCGGTTCCGACCAGCTTGAGTTCGCACAGCAAACCCGCCGCGCTGCTGCCGTTGACTCCGTTGGCGGTAATCACGTTTTTGCCGGGTTTCAAGTATTTCAGCACATCGGCGAATTGAGGCGAAGACCAGTTGTTGTTGTTGGCCACGCGATTGTTGTTGACTTCAAGGGTAAACGCGTCGTCGCAGGTGCCCTGAATGAAAGCGGCGGCAAGCCGTGACGGATCGTCCACCGTGAATTCCCTGCGAAACCAGCACTGCTGATGATCCTTCGCGCCCTCCGGCGTCCAGATCCATTCGGCCTGCCACGAAACCGCGCCGCCCTCATCCTCGACCAGTGCATCGGCCACCCGGCCCGGGGCGGAAAATTCGATCGCCAGTTCGCCGCGGAACGCGGTTTCCGGCACCACATACTCCGCCGTATACAGGGTAAAATCTTTTTCGGCGCCGCCGGCGGTGAATGCGGTTTCCGCCGCCACCTTGCCCGAGCGGTCGAAAATCCGGATCGCCGCCTGTGGCAATGCTCCGGCAGCATAAAACGACGCCCGGTATCGGTTGCCCGGCCTCAGCGAATCGAGCGCGGTCGAGAGCGTTCCGCCCGGCACTTCGCATACCGGCAGGCCGAGAGCCGATTCATTCTTCAGCTTCGTCCCGGCGGGAACATTCCAGAACAATGGCTTACCGGCCTTGTCACGCAGCAGAAACGCGCCATTGAGCAGCGTATCCTGGCCCCGGCGGAACGCCATCGCCTGAATGGTCGCATCCGAACCTTCGCCGGAGTTGGCAAAGGCGATGCACATCGTTTTGACCCCACCCGCCTTCCAGCGCGGAATTTTGTTTAATTCCAGAATCTTGCGTTCCGGATAAAAACGGTCGTTCGCGGTCCAGCTGTCGCTCAACCGGCGCGAGGCGTCGTAACCGTGCTCGTCCTGTCCATAGACGTAAACGCCGAACAGCATGCCTCGTCCCCGGTGATAAATTTCCAGATACCCGGCTCGAGCCGGATCGAGCTGAATCTGTTGCAGCCACAACCGGTGATCCCTGTCGTCGATCCGAAAATGAAACCCCTCCGGCGTCGGCTCTCCCAATGGTCCGAAATCATGACTCCAGCGGTTTGCGCCCGACTGCGTCCATACCGTCGGGACCGAAAAATCCCAGCTCTGCGGTGCGGCGCAACACCACAGTGCCGCCACTCCCGCCGTCAGCAATACACTTAATTTTTGACCGAACACAACGGTTTCTCCTCTTCGTTCTTGTGCGCATACAGACTGCGCAGGAAATATCCGGGGATACAGCTCCAGGCATGACAGGCGCTGTTCATCAGGGGATCGCCGTAACTCGAAAAGAGCGGCGTTTCCGGCACATAAACTTCCCAGAAGGTATCCGCACCGCGATCGACCATGCCGCCCCAGTATTCCAGAATGAACGCCCGAACCTTCTCATATTCGCCGAGCGCCCATCCCGCTTCCAGCACCGTGCTCCAGAGAAAGGGCGTAACCGGGCGGATCGCTTCCGGGTCGCTCCACACCGCCTGCCACATGGCATGCGCCTGTTCTTCGGTCGGCACTCCGGCCAGAATCAGCCATGCCTGCGTCGCCCAGGCAAACTGCCGCTCCGGCCCGTCGGAAAGCATCAGCTTACGCTCCGGGTCCCAGCAGCGACGGCGAATCGCCAGACTCAACTGCTCGGCCTCCGCCAGCAATGCCTCATAAGGCAGTTTCAACGCGCGCAACAGCGCCGCCGTTTCCCGGAGCGAGTAAATATAGACGCCCAACGCCGCCGTTTCCCGCTTCAACTTCGGAACATGGTCGATAAACAACCACCAGTCCGACTTTGAATGGAGCACCCCCTCCGTATCAATCTGCTTCCGGAATATCTCCTGCTGGCGCAACGCCACCGGCAACAGCTCCCGGCAGAACGCCTCGTTGCCCGAAAAGGCGAGATGATCGCGCAGCATCGGGCCCAGCAGCAACGCATAGGTCATCACATTGCAACTTCTGGCCTCTCCCCCGTCCCAAACCAGCACGGCTCCCGGTATCAGCCCCTCACTGTCGGCTTTGCCGCAGATCATATAAAGCGAGCGTTCGATCAGGCCGAAATGGCGGAAGGTGAACGCATTGACCTTGGCTTGGAGCCACATGTCCCCCAGCCAGAGCCGCCGGTCGCGTTTGGGTCCGTCTTCGAAGACCTGCTGCATGCAGCCGCGCATGGTCTCCAACGACACCCGGTCGATGGCGCGCTCCCGTACAGAAAGATTTTCCGGCGGCGGCAGCGAATTCCCGGCACTGGTCTCATCGACCACGCGCAGCTGTTTGATCCGGGTTCGATAACTCGGCGCGCCGGTGGTAATTTCCAGATAGCGGAAAGCGTAACGCCGCTCCAGCCGCATCATGGCACATGGCGCCGTATCGAAAATCCGGAGATATTGCTGAAGCCAGCTGCCGTCGAGGTGTCCGTGATAAGTGGCGAAATCGGTCGCCAGTTCATATGGCGTTTCGGCAAACTTCAAATCCAGCCGCAACGGGGAGTCGATCGGTCTATCCACCTCCAGCTCCAGCTCCACGTAACCGACCAGATGCCGTCCGAAATCCAGCCGGATGGTCCGGGTCTGGAACCACCGGTTGAGGCTCTCGTCCGCCGGGCCCGCGTCACGCACCGCGATTCCCTGCCAAGCCGCGGCGTTCGGCTCCATTTCGATCTGCCGCATCGGATGTACCGTCGTGCGGTGGATATCCGGCCGCATGTGCTCGGCCCGTTCCACCCAGTCCGCCTGACGAGCATAAAAGGACTCATTCATTTACTTGATTCCGTCCGCTTTCGCAATGATTTCCCGCGCGGTCAGTCCGTCGAGTTCCATCAGGGCGAAGGCGCGCGCCTCGCCGGGATTGTTGATTCTGGTCAGATAATCTTTGATGCTCGCATCCAATATTTTGGCGACGGCCGCATCGAATTTCGCTTTTTCGTCCGCCGTCATTTTCGCGGTGACCTCGGCATAAGAAGATTGGTACTGCGCTGCGTTCGGAGCGAGGATTACCGGCCCTTTGCCGCAGCCGCCGGCCAGCGTCAGCAGCAACACCGCCGCCAGGCCGCATGTCCACAATGACTTCATGATCGGGATATCCTTAATTGTCCTTGTCGTCGTAAAGGCCGACGAAGCGATTGTAATAGATGGCGAAGGTATCCTGCGACGGCGACATGGTCTTGCCCAGCACATGGCCGCCGAAAAAGAGGATATTGACGATGCCCGGATGATTGAATTCCGCCGTCGCATTGTTCCCGGCATAGGAATTGCGTCCCAGCGATTTGGAGAAGTCCCACCAGAAGCACATGCCGGGCTTGTCGCGGCCGACGATCGCGCGGGTATTTTCCGCTGCGATACTGAACGCCCCGAAGCCCGCGGTACTCGAATCGGTACCGCTCAAATAAGCATAGAAATAGGAAATATAACTGCCGGAAACGCTTTCGAGCTTGTCATTGAAGTTGGCGGTGTCGCTCGGGCATTTGAAATACATCGTTTTGTCTGCCAGCGTCATCGCGGCGCCATTATTGGAATTGCCGAAATAACCGCCATTGAACAGCAGGCTCGGCGCCGTCCGGTTGTCCGCCAATACCGAGGTAATCAGATTGTACGACCGATTCGGACAGACATTGGCCATGGAATCCTTATTGACGGTGGAGTAGAGCATTTCGGCGAGGCCGATCTGCTTGAGCTGATTGACGCAGTTGGCGCTGCGGGCGCGTTCGCGCGCCGCCGACAAGGCCGGCAGCAGCATCGCCGCCAGAATGGCGATGATCGCGATCACAACCAGGAGCTCAATAAGCGTAAATACACATTTCTTCATTTCTTCTCTCCATGTTTGCTCGTTTCTCGGTTTTGCAATTCATTTGGGGAATTCCATTCTGCAACACCCCATATTATACTATGAAAACAATCGGGGTGCAATAAGTTTTCTTTCAAAAACTTGGATTATCGTATCAAATTGATATTTTCTTCGGACACTGTCCGGGGATTTCCGACTATCCGATTTGACAACCTCCGGTTCCGGCATTATATTCATCCTCATCATGAAGCGATTAAGACCCAATCCCCGGGATTATCCCACCAAATCCGTCCGCACCATGCCGCGGAAAAACGTCTTTCCCGAGCCGGGTTTTCCACTCGGGGTCTTTCCCAGTCTGAATCAGGGTTTGCTGGATTATCATGTCCACGAGGATTTCACCGAACTGGTGCTGGTGACCGAAGGCTCGGGCGTACACGAAATCGCCGGACAGAGTTATCCGATCATTGCCGGCGACGTCTTTCTGGTGCTGGGCGATCTGGTGCATTGCTATTCGGAAGGCTTCGGGCTGGCTATCGTCAACGTGATTTTCAACTGGGAGGAACTCGGACTGCCGCAATTCGACGTCGGCGAACTGGCTGCCTTCCAAAGTCTTTTCGTGATCGACCCGGTCAATACCGACCCCGACCGCTTCGACCATCGCTTCCGGCTGGAAACCGACGATTTCAATACCGTACTCCATCTGGTCAATGAACTCGACGATCTGCTGAACCGCCATCCCGCGCGGCCCGGCCGGCACTTTCTCGCACTCTCGCGCTTCATGGAGCTGATTGCACGGCTATTGGAAGCATACGAACGCACCGCGGATTCCGGCGTCACCGCCGGGATTCCGCATCGGCTCGGCGCGCTGGTCGGGATGCTGGAGAAAAATTATGCGGAAAATATCACCGTCGAAACCATGTGCCGCCAGACCGGCATGTCCTACGCCAGTCTGTTCCGCCATTTCCGGCATTACTACAACGACACGCCGGTCAACTACCTGATCGGCCAGCGCCTGCGCCGCGCCGAAGAGCTGTTGCGCAAACGTCCGGAGCTTGCCGTCGGCGAGATCGCGCTGGCGGCCGGCTTCGGCGACAGCGCCTACTTCTCGCGCAAATTCAGTGAACATTATGGCCTCGCGCCCTCCGCCTATCGCCGCGAACACGGCAATTCCGGCGCCGCCGCCGACCGTGTCTGAATCGCGCCGCAGCCGCCTCTGGCGCGATTCCATTCCACCCTCCCGCCATGCGTCCGCCGCTTCGGCAAAAAATGCCCTGCCTCCGATGCCGCTGTCGGAAAAAATCGAAAAAAATCAGATTTTCCCGCATTCCAGACTTGACAAACCGGAAAAAATCTGGTATAATTAATCATGCTGAATCGATTCACGGAAGTTTTCATCCAAGGTTCCCCATGAGTACCGAAAAACCGTCGACCCTGAAAGACATCGCCGCCGCGCTGGGCGTATCGCGCACACTGGTGTCGGTCTGTCTGTCAGGGCAATACAAGCAGGGCAACTACCGGGTCAGCGAAGAGACCGCCGAACGCATCCGGCGCTATGCCGCCAGCATCGGCTTCGTCCCCAACAGCAGCGCCCGGCGATTGCGTCAGCAGAGCGATCCGCCGGTAGGATTGCTGCTGGGGCAGGATCACAGCGAAAGCAAGAGTATGCCCGCGATCAATTATGCGCTGGACCTGCTCGCCGACGCCGGGCGCGAGACCATGGTGGCAGGCTTCCGCGGGGTCACCAAAGCGGTGGCGCAGATGAAAGGCGCCGGCGTCCGGGATCTGATCATTTTCGGCTCCATGTACGAAGGCGGACACGAGGAAAGCACCATGGAGCAGAACCGGCGACTCAAGGTTCTGCTTGACGGCATGCGCTGTTTCTGCGTCGATTACAACTTCGGCATGCCGGAAGAGCGTTTCGAACTGGATATCTTCCGTTTCGGCATCAACCGGACCCGATTTCTGGAAGCGCTGCTCACCGCTTACCGCCAAGCGGGCATCGACGGTTTCATGAGCGTCGAATGGCATCCGACGGACCTGCTGCTGCAAAAAGGCTATTTCACCGCCGCGGAGCAGATTTTCCGCTATATCGGACGCCTGCACGGCGGCGCCGCCAGCGCCATCCAGCTCGGCAAGAATATGGCCGAGGAATTCATCCGGATTCGTGACCGATATCACATCAAGCTGATTTTCGCCGGCGACGATTTCGCTGGCGGGCTGATGCGCAAGCTGCTGCCGCTGGGCTGGAAGGTGCCCGAGGACGTGAACATCATCGGATTCGACAATCTGGAGATATCCGAATGCTACCCGGTGCCGCTGACCAGCTTCGGAATTCCATTGAAACACCATATGGACCTGGCCATCAACCATATTCTGGGCAAAAACGAAGCGCCCCGGTTCCTGATCTCGCCGCCGACGGTATCCTGGCGGGAGTCGACCGACCTGCCGGAATCCGAACGCGCGTGGCTGGAGAAAACGATCGGTATACAGGGGTGAGCTTAAGTTATTACGTGAATCGATTCAGCGAACAATCGCAAAATTTATGCTCCATGATTACAACATCAAAAGAAGGAAAGAAACAATGACGGCATCAATCCGGCGCAACAATTTCACACTGATAGAGCTCCTGGTGGTAATAGCCATTATCGCCATTCTGGCGGCCATGCTGTTGCCCGCTCTTTCGGCGGCGAGGGAACGGGCCAAGGCCTCCAACTGCCTGGCCGCCCAGAAGCAATGGGGGATCATGTTCAATCTGTATTCCGGCGACAATCAGGAATACTATCCGGCGGCCTCGACTTCGGCGCCTTCCGGCACGGCCTCGACCGCAGTCTGGAATTATCGGCTCTACACCACCTATTACATGACCGAAACCGCCGCCAAAGGCAAACTGATCTGCCCCAGCAACACCGTCAATCAGAACACCTTCGGCTATGGCTACGCGATGAATTCCTATCTGGCCTACAAGGCGCTGGCCGGAGTCGGCAACCCGGACAAATGCGCCAATCTGCTGGAATTTTACGGCAACCTGGCCGCCGGAGCCAGCACGGTCGCCAGTACGGCGCCGGCCAAACGGTCGTGGGGCGACGTGGTGGTGGGCACCACACCCCAAACCACGATTTTCGCCCACAACGTGATGATGAACCTGCTCTATATCGACGGCCATGTCGAAACTCAGGGCGTCGATTACGTCAAACAGGGCGCCAACAACGGCACACTGTTGACGCCGTAGCCGCAGGCGGATTTTTAAATTTGAACATTCAAGCAGGAAATATCATGTTGCGCAATCTGGTTTTATCATTTCTGTTCCTGACGGCGGCGCTC
The DNA here is from genome assembly GCA_036677805.1 of Victivallaceae bacterium. GTDB lineage: Bacteria > Verrucomicrobiota > Lentisphaeria > Victivallales > Victivallaceae > SIG78. The sequence continues at coordinate 178,647 of JAVBVS010000029.1, forward strand.
GGCCTCTGCGGGGCCGACCGCTTCGAGCTCGTATCCATGACCGTGCCGGAGGAGGCCGCGCCCGGCGAGAAAGTGACGGCCAACGTCACCCTCAAGGTCGTTTCGGTCGACGAACCCGCCTATCTGCGGCCGGGAGCCGAATACAGCTTCCCGGCGTCGAAAACCGCGCTCCGGCTGCCCGCCGCCGCCATGCAGCCGTGGAAGCTGGAAAAGCCGGCTGCCGGCGACACCGTGAAATGCGCGGCCAGTTTCGTCATCCCCGAAACTGTACAGCCGGGTGAAACCGGAACCGTCAGTTTTCATCTCTGGCGGCCGGATACCAAAAAATACGCCGCCATCGGCAACAGCAACGACTGCAAGGTCGCACTCAGGATCAAAGCGCCCGCCGCATTGACCCTGCCCGCGGCTCAGACTCCGGCCCGGCCGGTCCTGGTCGTGCCGAAGATGGCCGCTCCGCAACTCGACGGCGACGTCGCCGCGGCGGAATGGCAATCGGCGCTCACCATTCCCGCGCTGGTCAACAATGCCGACGGCAAGCCGGCGGCGCAGGGTACGCAGATCAAAATCGGCTATGACGGCGAGACCCTGTTCGTCGCCATGATTGCCACGGAAGCCAATCCCGATGCCATTCTCCGCGACGCCTTCCCCCATCACGACGGCCAGGTCTGGAACAATGACGGCATGGATTTGATTTTTCGCCCCGACCTCGACAGTACCGATTATACGCAATTCATCGCCGACACCCTGAACCAGCGGTTCGATGCGCTTTCCGGCGATTTCGCCGGCTTCAATCCGCCATGGCGGAGCGCCGCCCGGGTCGACCGTAACGGCTGGAGCATCGAAGCGGCCATTCCGTTAAGCGCCGTCACCGCGCAGAAAGTTCAATCCGGCACCATCTGGCAGGCCGATTTTTTCCGCCAGGCCGAGCGCGGTCGAACGATCGCCGCATGGGTGGCGACCCGCGGCGGCAATGTGGCCATCAACAGCTACGGCTATCTGGTGTTCGAATCGCTGCGCGAGGGGTTGCTCCGGCAGGCTCAATTCATGGACAAGGCCGGGGAACTGCAATCACCTGAACTGACCAAACTTTCCGCCCGGATGGCGGAACTGCGCCGCTCGATCGCCGCCATGACCGAACCGGAATTAGCGAACCGATTTTCCGCCATTCTGGTCGAACTCCGCGACGCCCGGCAAGCGTTGGATAAAATGCTTTTCGCGGCCCGTTTCGCCACATCGGCTTCACCGTTGGTAATCCAGACCGCCGATCCTTATGACGGCCGGGCTCCGGGCAAGGGCGACAATGCCCTGCTTGACCGGCTCAAAGCCGATTTCTGCGCCGGCGAAACCCGCGACTTCGCATTCAACCTCAGCAACATTTCCGATCGGCCGATGACCGTGCGCTGCTCGCTGCGCTACGGCAAAACGCCCGGTATTACAGTCAAAAGTCCCGATCATCTGCGTCTCGGCTTGCCGGGCTTCAAAATCGAATGGTTCACGCCGACGCTGGCGGCGGCTTTCGACGGCACGCCGGCCAGCGATGTGCTGACTCCCAATCCCGGCGGCAGCTACCGGATTGCGCCGGGCGAAACGATCCAGGCCTTTCTCAGCGTCACGGCGCCGGACGCGGCCGCCTCATGCAACGGGTTCCTGGTGATTCAGGCGACCGACAAGAGTCCGTTCCAGCCGCTGGCGCTGCCGGTCGAATTCAGCGTCGGCAACACGCCGCCGGACGCGGCCTGCCGTCCGCTCGCCTTCGGCTGGGATTATCTGCCCGGCGACATTGCCGGAGAACGCCCGGAATTCGCCGAAAAACACTTCCGGCGGCTTCAGGAATACAATTTCAACATGGCGATGATTTCCGGATTGCGGCTCCTGCCGCGTCCCCGCGCGGACCAGTCCGGCAATCTTGTCGGCGAGCTGGATTTCGGCAAGTTGCGCAACCATATCGCGCTTCTGGGCAACAAATTCGATTATTACTACCTCAATGTCGACATCTGGGAGAAACAGCAGCAGCGGCGCGATCTTTTCGGACTGGATTTCAACGATCCGGCCTATGAAAAGGCGTTCAAAAACTGGTTCGGCCAAATCGCCGCGGAACTCGCGCGCCTCGGCATTCCCAATGCCAAACTGGTCGTCTGTCCCTACGACGAATCACTGGACCGGCGGGCCGAAACCATCGCCCGCTGGATCAAGGAAACCGCGCCCGACACCCGAATCCTGATCAACTGTTCCAGTACCGATCTCGAACAGGTGAAATCCATCGACCGTTACGTTTCGGTCTGGATGCCCCATCTGCGGACCTTGAATCAGGAGGCGTATCAGGATTTCTATCGCTATCTGAACTCCACCGGGAAGCCGGTTCTGGTCTACTATTACTCCACCGGCAACAACGAAAAAACCAAATCGCCCTATGGCGATTATCTGCTCCATTTCTGGCGCTGCTATGAGCGCGGTCTGGGTGGCGTAGGCTTCTGGGCGGCAGGACAATATTACGGCGACCCGTGGTACCGCGAAGGCTACCCTGCGGTTTACGACTCGACCCTGCTTTATCCGACCGAAACCGAAGTGCTGCCTTCGCGCCGGCTGGCAGCCTGGCGACGCGGCTTCGCGGACCTCGCGCTGCTGCGGCAGACCGGTGCGGTTCTGGCGGCGCGGGACGACCGCGAAGGGCTCGCCCAATTGAAGCAAAATGCCGGTCTGGTCGCGGATTATCCCAACGATCACACCCGGGCCGAAGCAATGCGGCAATATTGCCGAAGCATACTCAATCCCTAGCCGGGCAGGAAAATAATATGAAGCGAACCATTCTCTCCAGTCTCCTCGGCCTGTTCTGCTGTACGCTTGCTCCGGCGGCGGCCGAACTGGAAATCGTCACCTGGCCCTATCATGCCGACGGACGGCTTTCGGTACTCGAAGACGGCGTCCAGCCTTTTTATGTCATGGCTTACGACCGCAAGGCCGAATTGACCGGCGCTACCCGGATCGAGATCGATCTGCCCGACCGTTACCAGCTCTGGGACGGCCGGGAGGCGCCGCCGGAAGCGGCGACCGCGGCGTTCCATGGCGTGATACCGCTGCGCCGTCACCGTCCGAGCCGTCCCGGCAGTTACCGGAGCAGCGAAAGCGCGGGCAATCTGCTGCTGGTGCTCCGCCCGCTGCCCGGCGCGGCACCGCGGGCGACGGCGCGCATACGCTGGTTTCAGGATCAGCGATTGCTGGCGGAACGTGAAATCCGGATCGAACTGCTGCGCCTGCCGCACAAAATTGTCTATTCTGCCGACGCCCGGCCCATGGTCGGCTTGTGGGTCAACAATCCGCGCTTCCATCCCGAAACGCTGAAGCTGCTTTATCGGAGTTTCGCCGCGGCCGGAGTCAATTACCTGATCCTCGACCGCGATCTGGCCGAACGCAGCACCGTTATGCTCCAGCCTCTGGGAATCAAAATTTTTCTGAATCAGTGGTGGCCCTACCACGGCTACCTGCCGGGCGCGCCGCCTCCGGAAGCGCAATCCACCCTCAAGGACGGCTCTGCCGATGCCGCCCGCTGGAGTCCGACCTATATGGCCGAAAACGGTGACGCATTCCGCCAGGAGCTTGACCGGATCGCCGCGGCGCTCCGCGGCCATGACGGAATCTACGGCTTGATGCTCGACTACGAACCGACCGCCAAAGGCATGGACGCCGACTACGGCGAAGCCAGCCGCCGCGCATTCGAACGGTCGCTCGGCAAGACCGTGGCCAACTGGCCCGGCGATGCGCTTCCGGGCGGAACGCTTTTCATAGACTGGGTTGCTTTCCGCTGCCGCCAGAGCACGGCCTATGTCGAGCATTTCCGAACCCGGCTGCGACAGGACCTGCCCGGATTCAGGCTCGCGGTATCGACCAGCGGCGCCAGCGGCAGACCCGACGACATCAACCGCAATCTGGCGGCCACGGACATCGCCGAAATCAGCGTCGCCTGCGACTCAATCCATCCCCAGCTTTACAGTTGGACCACCCGGCTCGACGCTCGGGAATTGCCGCGTTTTACGGATAAGCTGGAGCTGGGACTGACCACTCTGGCGCGCGCTTCCGGTCCGGTGTATGTCTGTCTGGGCAGCAGCTCCGGCACCTCTCCCGAGGCCGATCCGGAAGTGCTGAAAATTCAGCTGTACAACTGGTGGCTTTCCGGCCGCAATTTCGCCGGAGTCGAAATCTGGCAGTATTTCTACGGCGTCGACGCCCGTTATCTGGTGATGCTCAATGAAGCCGCGGCGCTGATGCTGGAAGCCGGAGCCATGCCGAAACAGGCATTCGCTCCGGCCGATCTCCTGGCCGATCGGCCCGATCCGGCGCTACGCCCGGCCGCCCGCCTCGCCGCCGACGAACGCACCGCTTGGCTTGGCGTCACCAATCTCGGCGGCGAAGCCCGGCCGTTTTCGGCCCGGCCCCGGCCCGGCTGGAAGCTGGCCTCTCCGGCGCCGGAAAGTGCTGTTGCGCCCCGGAGCTTCCGGTTGCTCCGTTACGAGAAGGAATAGCGCCGGGCATCGGCCCGCGCCGGCAAATCACAATCGGCGCAGGCCGGCGCCGCGGCCGCGGCAAGCTACCGCAAACCGGCGGGCGGCATCACGCTGCCGCGATCGCAGAAACGCAACGGAATCGTCAGCGCCTCCGGCGCCCGGCGTTCCAGATTCCACTCCTGCAGCAGCCGGACGGCCTCCCGGCCCAGCGCCTCCACCGGCTGCATCACCAGACTCGGCGTGATGTCGTGGCCGTCGCACCAGACCGGCAGGTCGTACACCACCACCGACAAATCCTCCGGAATGCATAGGCCCAACTCTTCACAGACCCGCGCCAGCTTGCCCAGACGGATCGACCGGAATACCAGAAACGCCTCGGGACGGTCGGCGCGAGTCAGCAGCCGCCGCAATTCAAACAATGTCTGCTCCCGGATTTCCGGCCGCCGGTCATAGTAGCAGTCCCCGATCATGAACTCTTCGTTGAATGCGACCTTTTCTTCGGCCAGCGCGCCGCGCAGTCCGGCGGCCATTTCCGGATCGACCCATTGATCGCCTTTGCCGATCAGCCCGATCCTGCGGTGGCCGGCCCGCACCAGGCTCCGGCCCCCCAGCCTTCCGATCTCCCGGAAATCGACCCGGGTGCAGCTCAAGGCGTCGCGCCCCTCATAATTGGCCGTCACCACCGGAATGCCGCGTTCGGTCAATACCGACAGCCATTCGCAAACCGGGGATTCGATCATGATGACGCCGCTGTAATATTCCGGATCGTAACCGGCGAGCAGATCGTTGAGAATCCGTTCATAGTCGGTGAAAACCGGGATGATCTCGCCGCCACGGTTGTAGATTTCCGAACTGATATTGGAAAACAGGCCCATGCCTTCCGCTCCCTGACGGAATTCCACCAGCGAGCTCTGGACCACGTAAACCTTCTTCAGCCGCCCCGGACTGCCGGCGCTCAGCCGTACGCCGCGCAATGCATCCGTCGCCAGCAGACCGTCGAGTTCCAATTGTTGCAGCGCGGTTCGAACCGCGCTGCGGCCGACGCCGTATTGCCGGGCCAGGACCCGCTCCGGCGGCAGCGGCATACCGCCGGAGCGGTCGTTGGACAACTTGCTCTTCAAGTCCAGATAAATCTCCCAGGTCCGGTTTCGCATGTCATGCCCCATCTTTTATTTCACACCATATCATACCATATGGTTCGATATCGGTCTGCTTATGGTAAATATAATCATTTTTACTTGATTTTCAAATAAAAATCGATGAAAATTCAGATAAAACCCCTTGAACGACTTTCAATACTATAGTATAATGTCACGTGAACAAGCCAGTATCGAACCATAAGGTATGTTTAATGCAGCGGTGTCTTCCCGGCACCGGAAAGGAGCGCATGCAATCATGAACCACCGTCTTAGTCAGCGTCCGGTCCTGTGGCTGATCACTCTTCTCTGCCTGTTGTCCGGCGGAGTGCTTCAGGCCTACCCTATGCTCAACCATTACCGCTTCGGCGACCGCATCTGGCTGACCCCCTGGCCGAAAACCGTCGCCGACCGAATTGGAATTGAACCGGCGGATGTGCCCGTCCCCCCGGGAGCACTGCGCATCGCCCACACGCCTCCCGGCAAAACCAGCGTTTACGACGGATTGCGCTTTGCCGCCGCGCCCGGCGTGCTTGAAATGAAATGCCAAGTCCGCCAGACTTCTGGGGAAGGCGATTTCGACGTGATTTTCAATTTCAACCGTGCCACCGGCGGCAACGGGTCCGCCGGCACCCGGCGCTTCACGGTCAAAGCGGATTCGCAATGGCGGGAAATCACGCTCTCCGCCGCAGTCCCGCCGGAAACGGTTTCCATGCAGTTCATCTTCGCCCTCGACGGCGCAGCGCGAACTTTGCTGCTCAACGATCTTTATTTCGGCTATGCGCCCGACACGCTCACCGTTCCAGCAGGCGGAGTCCGCTGGGATGCTCCATTGACCGACGCCGGATGGAATCCCAAAACGCCGCTGGCCGGATTTTACGTCAACGACCGGCCCGCCGCTTCCGACACCACAGCGCAAATCGCCGTCACCGCCGAAGGGTTGTATTGCGCGTTCGTGAACCCGGAAAAATCCATGCCGCAACTCGCGGCGCGCATCCCGGCGGCGGAACGCGATCGCACGGAACTCTTTCAGGACGACTGCAACGAACTCTTTGTCTACGATCCGGTGCAGCAGCGCGGCTGGCAGTTCGCAGTCAATGCCAACGGCGCCCTCTTCGACGGTGAAATTTATCAGAAGCAGGACGGCGATCCCCGGCAGATAAAACCGGAATGGAACGCTCCGGTCAAGGTTGCCGCCACCCGCAACACCGACAGCTGGGAAAGCCGTTTTTTCATCCCGTGGAACGCGCTCAATCTCACTTTTGCCGACGGCTTGCGCCTGAAGCTCAACTTCTGCCGCGAACACAAAAGCACCAGTGAAAACCTGAGCTGGAATTCCGCTCCGGCCGCCCGGTTCAACGATCCCAATCAATTTGCGACACTGACCATTGACGGCGGCAAGGCGACGCTGGTCCGCTTCCGGTCCGATGAAAAAATCAGTTATCTGCCCGTGCGCCGGACCCCGCGTTTCGCCGAATTGCTTGATCAGGGCACGCCCGGCGGCTACCGGGTCGGCGCCTGGGGGCACGGTGCGGACAAAGGCAGTTTTCCGAAGCCCCTGCTCGAAGCGGCGGGCGAGGCTGAATTCAACCGTTGGCAGCGTGACCTGATGGCGGCCTGGGGCGAGGCCGGAATGTCGGGGCCGGCATTTCCGTGGCTGTCCAATTATCTTGACGGCGGTGCGGCTGCCGTACAACAGCTTCATGACCGTTACGGCATGAAATTCCCCTATGCCATGCACAGCAGTTTTCACAGCCGCATGGCCAAAGAAGCCGGCGCGGCTTATTTCCTGCCGCGCGTTCCCAACAAGATCGCCCCGGTCGATCCGGTCCTGCGCCAGATCATGACCCGATACATCCTTGAAATACCGCGCGACCGCAACTACAACCTCATGAAGGATAAAATCGCCTTCATCCTCGGCTTCGACGAACCGACCAATACTTCCTGGGAAATTTTTTCCATGACCAATTCCCCGGAAAACAAGGAAAATCTGGCGAAGCTTTCCGAAACCATCCGCAAAGAATACGGCTTCGGCCGTTACGGACTGATGGATGAATTCGCGCCGGCGACATCCGAACTGCCGTTCCAGCGGATCGCCTTCATGCGCTGGTGGAATGACGAATTCCGGAAAAGCTGCGTGGAGTGGAACCAGGCGTTGAAAACGGTTTTCCCCGGCGCGCCCTTCAAAACCGCCACCAACAACACCTGCGGCGGACTGGCCCCATTGGATTACAGCAATCTCAACGGCATCGGCGAATTCCTCGCGGTCGATCCCTATCCGACCAGCGCCGCTTACAACTTCGGCCCGGCCCGGGCGCTCTATCATACCGGTTACTCGGTACGGCTGCTGCACGATCTGGCCCCGGCCATGCGTACCATGGCCATGTGTCAGGCATTCTCCTATTGCGGCGGCGCGCCGGGCAAAGCGGAACTGCGCGAATGGGCAAGCCAGGCGCTGAAGAACGGCGCCTCCAGTTTTTACTGGTACTGTCAGGATGCGCCATATCAGATTTTCCCGGAATACCTCGCGATGCTCAATTTGAACCGCGTCATCGCCGCCATGGACCGGGTGAAGCTGCCGGAAAAAACCGTGACCGGAATCTTCAGCTCCGATTACGACCGTTACGCGTTGCGCGACAACGTCTGCCATCCGGAATATTCGATCTATGCCATTCTGGGCGAACACCTCAAAAGCAACTTCCGCTTCGTGAGCGCAACCGGCATCGCCAACGGCGCCACCCCGCTCGACGGACTGAAACTGCTCTATGTGCCGCGCCTGACCTGGACCGATCCGGCCCTGACCGCCAAACTGAAGCAATGGGTTGAAAACGGCGGCATTCTGGTGGTCTTCGATCCGCGCTTTCTGGCGTGGAACATCGATGGCTCCATACCGGCCGAGCGCGCCGATCTGGCCGGCGTCCTGGCCGCCGCGCCCAAAGCCGGAATCGAGAGTGTGATCTGGAACGGCAAATCCCTGCCGCTCCACTCCAATGCGCATATTTCGCTGCCGACCGGGATGAAGCCGGAGAGTTACGCGATGAGCTTCAAACCCGATGCCCGGACGGTCGCCGTCTATCCCGACGGCACGGTGGCCGCGGCGGAATATTCCTGCGGCCGAGGCAAGGTCATCCTGTTCGCCGCCCAGCCGTTCGGCAATTCGGCCGCGGCAGTCAGGCCGGGAGATTGGGTGGAGTTTTTCCGCGCCATGGCTCGCGACGCCGGGGAAACGGTCGATCTGCCGATCTGGGATTTCACCATTCCCGAAATGCCGGAAACCATCAAACTCGAACCGTTGCAGGTCAAGAAATAAATTCAAACCGGGAGGTTCGCACCATGAAAATGCGTTTTACCCTCATAGAACTCCTCGTTGTGATCGCGATCATCGCCATTCTGGCCGCCATGCTGCTGCCCGCGTTGTCGGCGGCACGCGCCCGGGCCCGCGCCGCCAGTTGCACCGCCAATCTGAAACAGCTCGGACTGGCCGCCGCCATGTATTCCGGCAGCAATCAGGATTATATTCTGCCGGGTACCAGCGCGGCGTTGAGAAACGACACCAGCACCGGCGGCCGCCCCTGGCCCTATCTGCTGGCCACCTATATGGGGCTCGAGATTCCCGCCGGCAGCACGGAGACCGATTTCAACGCCTTCAACCGACTGAAGACTCAGGCGTTTCAATGCCCCGGCACCAACGAGCTCGGCAACAATCCGATCTCCTACTGCATCGAGAGCACCTACAGCACGTCTCCGGTCAACACCTGGAACTCTTTCCGCGGCGTGGAGAACCGCATCGCCCAGTACGCCGCCTCCAATCAGGCCTACGGCCAGAATTTCGAAGACCTGTGGCTGATCGGCGACAATTCCTGCAACCTCACCACCGCCGAGATTCCGGCCAGCGCCACGGTCAACACCTGGTGCTATGCCGGGCGCAATCCGGGTCGGCTGGACAGCGGCGCGAGGCATACCGGCTATGTGAATCTGCTCGCGCTCGGCGGCAACGTATTTGCGGTCAAGCCGCTGCCCTACGGCAACCAGGAGGCGACCGCCGCCAACGCGCTGAAATACGGCTATGCCCCGCCGTTGAAGCATTTTCTGTACTGAAGAAAGCCCTTATTTTTCAACATTTTTTCGCCATTCCGGAAACGGAATGGCATTTTTCTGCCGCCACGGGATGCCGGCGGAATTGCATTTTCCGCCCGATGCGCTAAAGTAAGCCATATTGCAGTTTGAGAAAGGATTCAATTCATGCTGAATGTTGCCGTTGCCGGATTCCGCCATCCGCATATTTTCGCGCTGTTTCAGGATATCGCCGCCACGCCCGAGTGCCGGGTCGCCGCCTGTTGTGAAGAAGACGCCGCCACCCGCGAAAGCCTGGCCGGAAAACCCGAATGCACCATCGGTTATGCCGATTACGCCGCCATGCTCCGCGAAGTTGACTGCGACATCATCGGCCTCGGTGATTATTATGCCAAACGCGGCGCCATGACCATCGCGGCGCTCAAGGCCGGCAAACATGTGATCGCCGACAAGCCGCTGTGCACCTCGCTTGAGGAGCTGGCCGAAATCCGCCGCCTCGCCCGCGAGAAAAAGCGTTGCGTCGGCCTGATGCTGCCGCTCTGGAGCCACGGCAACTCCGTCGCCGCGCGCGACCTGATCGCCGCCGGCAAAATCGGCGAGGTTCAGGCGGTCGGATTCACCGGCCAGCACCCGTTGAACTACGGCACCCGCGCCGGCTGGTATTTCGAACCCGGCAAACATGGCGGCACCATCAACGACATTGCGCCGCACGGCATCGATGTGATCCAGTTCATCACCGGCATGAAGTTCGCCTCGACAGCCGCCGTCCGCACCTGGAACGGGCAGTTCCCCGAAGTGCCGGATTTCCACAACGGCGCCCAGTTCCTCGCAGTGCTGGCCAATGGCGCGGGCGTCACCGGCGACGTCTCCTACTTCGCCTGTCATTTCGGATTGCCCGGTTACTGGCGCTTCTCGGTGTGGGGTACCGCCGGCTGGCTTGAATTCAACTTCAGAACCCCCGGCGTCCAACTCGCGGTCAAGGACTCTCCGGTGATTTCCGAGATTTTCCCCGCCGCGCCGCTCAAAGGCTACTGGCGTGCGTTTCTCGACGAAATCGCCGGCCGGCCCGATCCCTACTTCCACACCGAACATGTGCTCGAAGTCAGCGAGTGGAGCCTCAGACTCCAATCCGGGCCCGATCGTCCGGCAGGCAACTGACAGGGTTATGGCAATGAGCTGGATTTATCTGCTCATCGCCGGAGCGATGGAAGTCGGGTGGGCGGTAGGGATGAAGTATTCGCACGGCTTCACCCGGCTGTGGCCGTCGCTCGCCACTGCGGTGCTGATGGCGTTCAGCGTCCTGCTTCTGGCGCTGGCGATCCGGCATTTGCCGCTGGGAACGGCCTATGCCGTCTGGACCGGCATTGGCGCCGTCGGCACGGCGGCGGCGGGCATGGTTTTCTTCGGCGACCCCGTTTCGGGCCTGCGGCTTTCGTGCCTGAGCCTGATCGTGTGCGGCATCGTCGGACTCAAACTGATCGGCTGAGCCTCCCGGCGGCGGTCGCCGTTTCTTCCCGATCGCGGAATCGGGATAGCCGCCGCCGGGACGCGTCCGTTCCGTTTCCTCCGAAGCGGCGATGATTTTTTCATTTTTTTGGCCGAAAAAGCATATCGAAACGCTTGACAATTGCCGCGAGGCTCATTAATGTATGAGGAAGTGTCAATGTCGATTATTTTTTTCGTAATCCGGGGAGCACGCATTCATGAAGATCGGATGTCCGAATTGCGGTCAGCATTACGAGATTGAAACCGGAGCCATCGACCGTTATTTCCGCTGCACGGAATGCAATACCTTGTTCCGGGGTATCAACGCCAAGCCCATCAGCGTAAAAAAATTCCGGCGCAGGAACAAGAACCGCGCCACCGAAGCCGCGGTCGCCGCGGCGCTCCGCACCATCGAACCGGAAACGGCAGCGCCGCAGAATGCCGCCACCCCCGGCGAAGCTTCCGCCGATCCGGCCGCGACTCCGGCGGATCCGGCCTCGGCCGCCGGAACCGAAGCCGCGGAAACCGTTGAAATCGCCGAAATTTCCGAATGGGCGCCGGACGAGACGGCGCCGCTGCTTCGCCCCCAGGAGGGGATCCTGAACCGGGACCGGCTGGTCGTCATTCTGGGAGTGCTTGCCGCGCTGGTGCTGGTGATTCTGACCGGAGCGCTGGTCCGGCTGAATGGCCGCCTGACGGAGCTGCAAGGTCAGAATGCGGCCTGCGCCGCGGAGCTGACCCGGCAAAATGAGGCGCTGCTGGCGTTGCAGCAGCAGAATGGCGAGTTTCAGAACGCATTGCAGAAGCAGACCGAACAGCTTGCCGCCTTGACCGAAACGCAAACTCAACTCACCGCCAAAGTCGGGTCCTCGGATACCGCCAGCCGGCTCAATCAACTGGACGAACGGCTCAGCGCGCTGGACCCGAAAGCCGGCGGCGACACGTTGAGCACCCGGCTGGACAATTGTCAGAACAAGCTCGCACTGCTGGAAAAAAGCTTCACCGAATCGACCGCGGCGCAGAAGAATGCCGTGCAACAGTTCAACAACGAATTGATGCGGCTGGTCGGTGCCCCGCGCAAGAACACCACGCGCACCATCCTGGAACGGATCGATCTGCTCGAATCGCTGAACATGAACAATCTGAGCGCTTCCGGCGTACCCGAAAAGATGCCGCGCTTCCCGATCGCCACCCGGGTGGATACCCTGGAATTGCTGTTTTCCGGCAATGACGACATCAATCTTGCCCAGCGCTACCCCGGCGGCTTCATCGCCCAGCTGGAAGCGTTGAAAAGCGAAGTCGCCAAAATCAAATGGGCGTTGGGGAAATAAATTCTCCGCGCCGGAGCGTGTCCGAATTCCCGGTCCCGGCGGTCATTCCGCCGGGATTTTTTCATCCGCCACCGTCGTTGGCGGACGGTCGGACGGGCGAACTCGTTTCGAGCGGCGGAGCGGCGCAATCGGCGGATGGCGGAATTTTGTAAAAAATTTCCGGGGAAAACCGCTTTCCGGAATTGTAATTTCCAAAATTCGGGGTAGATTATAAGTCTTGGATTTTGTTGTACTTGTCCGGTCCCACCCCGATCGGCATCGGACGGCGCGGCAAAAGTCAGGCGGAGGCGGTTTCGGTCAATCGGAAGCCGGTCCGGAAAATCACAATTCACCAGTTTCATTGAACAAAAGAAGAACAAGAATGAAAACTTATCTGGCAAAAGTCGGAGAAGTCCAGCGTGAACACGTGCTGTTCGACGCTTCTGAGGCTCCGGTCGGCCGTTTGGCGGTCCTGATCGTCAACGCGCTCCGCGGCAAGGACAAACCGACCTACACCCCGCACATCGACACCGGTGCGTTCGTCATCGTGGTCAATGCGGAGAAGGCGGTCCTGACCGGCCGCAAGAGCGAAGAAAAAATCTATGTCGACTACAGCGGCTACCGCAGCGGCTACAAAGAAACCACGGCGAAGGAAGTCCGGGAAAAGGATCCGGCGCGCCTGATCAAGGCCGCGGTCTGGGGCATGATGCCGCACGGACGCCTCGGTCGCGAGCAATTTTCCAAACTCAAGGTCTATGCCGGCAGCGAACATCCGCATGCCGCCCAAAACCCGCGTAAAATCACCGTCAAGTAAGGATCAGAATCATGGTTAACAACAACAATGAAGTTCTGGCCACCGGACGTCGGAAATGCGCGGTGGCTCGTGTCAAGATGACTCCCGGCACCGGGAAAGTCACGGTCAACGGCAAGAACTGGGAAGAATATTTCACCACCGAAGCGATGCGCGGCTTTATCGGCCAGCCGTTCGCGGTGAGTTCGACGGCCAATAAGTTCGATATTTTCGCGCGTCTTGACGGCGGCGGCATGGCCGGTCAGGCCGGCGCGTTGCGCCACGGCATCGCCCGGGCGCTGGTCGCGTTCGACGAATCCTACCGCGCGGTGCTCAAGTCCAACGGCATGATGACCCGCGACTCGCGCGTCAAGGAACGTAAGAAATCCGGTCAGCCGGGCGCCCGCAAGCGCTTCCAGTTCTCGAAACGCTAACCGTTTCCCGAACCGGAAAACAAGATGTTTTCGCGGGGGCCGACCCAATCGGCCCCCCTTTTTATTTTTATTCGGACCGCGTGAGCGGTCCTTGCGAAAGTGGAATCATGGAAAAGAAAATCAGAGTCGCGGTGGTGGGCGCCTCAGGCTATTCCGGCGAAGAGCTGGTGCGGCTGCTGCTGAAACATCCCCGGGTGGAATTGACCGCAATCACCTCGCGGGCCAACGCGGGAAAGAGCATCGGCGAAGTCTATCCGCGTTTCGCCAAAAGCAGTTTGACCTTCTGCAATCCGGAAGTTTCCGAACTGGCGAAGCTGGCCGATGCGGCCTTTCTCGCATTGCCCCACGGTCTCGCCACGGAATATGCCATTCCGCTGCTCAAGGCGGGCTTGAAGGTCATCGACATCAGCGCCGATTTCCGGCTCCGGAGCACCGCCAAATATGAAGAGTATTACGGTACGCCGCATCCATCGCCGGAATTGCTCAAGCAGGCGGTCTACGGCCAGCCCGAACGTTACCGGCAAGCGCTCAAAACCGCCGATCTGATCGCCTGCGCCGGATGCTATCCGACCAGCTCGATCCTGCCGTCGGCGCCGCTGCTGGCAAACCGGCTGGTCGGCACCGAAGGCATCGTCATCTGCAGCGCCTCGGGCGTCACCGGCGCCGGGCGCAAGGTGGCGGAAAATTACATCTTCCCGGAATGCAACGAAAGCTTTAAGGCCTACGGCATCGTCGGGCACCGTCATGTCCCGGAAATCGAACAGGAACTGGCCGCGGCCGCCGGCGTCCCGGAAATCAAGCTCAACTTCATTCCCCATCTGGCGCCGTTCAACCGCGGCATCAATTCGACGCTGGTATTCAACCTGATGCCGGGCGTGGCGCTGGACGATATCACCCGGGTCTACCGCGAAGCCTACGCCGACGAGCCGTTTGTGGCGGTGCTGCCGCCCAAGCAGTGCGCCGACACCAAATACGTCACCATGACCAACATGTGCCAGATCGGCTACAATATCGACCGGCGAACCAATAAATTGATCGTAACCTCGGTCATCGACAATCTGACCAAGGGCGCCTCGGGCCAGGCGATCCAGTGCATGAACATCCGTTTCGGCTTGCCGGAAACGACCGGCCTTTAAGTTCGTCCCAAGCCCCCGGAGCGGAAACGCTCCGGGGGCTTTTCCGAATCGCCGTCCACCGGCGCGGGCGGGGGGGGGAAACCCATGCTGAACTACCTGAAAATCAAAAATCTGGCTTTGATCGCCAATGCGGAGGTCGAATTCCGCGAAGGCTTCAACGTAGTGACCGGCGAGAGCGGTTCGGGCAAGACCGTGCTGCTCAATACCGTGGCGCTCCTGACCGGCAAGCGGGCGGACAAAAACCTGCTCCGCGCCGGCTGCGACCGTTGCGAATTGTCCGCCGAAATCGCCGTCGACGGCAATCGCAATCCGGAAATTCTGGCCGCGCTGGGAGATTCCGGCATCGCGTTTGATCCCGAACGTCCGCTCGTTCAACTCCGGCGGCTCTTCACCGCCGGCGACAACCGCAATTTCATCAACGATACCCCGGTCACCGGCGCCACCTTGAAGCGCATCGGCGAACTGCTGGTCGACATTCACAGCGCCGACGAGCATCACACTCTGGTGCATCGGGCGCGCCAGCTCGAATTGCTCGACCGCTTCGGCGGTCACGGCAGCTTGCTGGCAGAGTACCGGACGCGGCTGGAAGAGCTCAAAGCGCTGACCGTCGAGCGCGACGCGCGATTGTCGAGTCTGCCCTCCCCCGATGAAGCCGCAACCTTGCGGGCCATGGAGGAGGAAATCGCGGCGGTCAATCCCGCGCCGAACGAAGATGAAACCCTGGCCGCGCAGCACAAACTGGCGGCCAATGCCCATGAAATCCTCCAGCTGGTGCAGAGCGCCCGCAACCAGCTGTGCGAAGGTGAAAATTCGCTGAGCGACGCGTTGGCCGGAATCTACCGCGAACTCGAACAGCTCGCCCGGATCGATGCCGCCGGTGCGGAGCGGTTTCTGACCGACTGCGAACTGATTCGCGAAAGTCTGGGCAATCTCGCCGACGGTCTTGAACGTTACGGCAACGGCATCGAACTCGACGAGGCGGCTTTTGCCGAACTCGAAACCCGGCTCGGGGCGCTGTTCGCACTGAAACGGCACTATGGTCCGTCGCTGGAGACGGTGTTGAACCGATGGCGCGAGGCGCAGGACCAGCTGGCTGTTTTTCAGGATTTCGCCCGGATCGAAAAAGAATATGCCGAACGCATCGCGACCGCCGAACAGGCGCTGCTGGCGGCCGCCGCGCGACTGACGGCGGCGCGGCATGACGCCGCCGCGGATTTGAGCCTCAAGGTCACTGAAAAATTACGGAAGCTGGGCTTCCGTTACGCCGATTTCACCATGGAATTCACCCGGCATGAGCCCGAACAAAGCGGCGTCGACGCCGTGGATATGATCTTTTCGGCCAATCCGGGCTTGCAACCGGCGCCGCTCCGGCTGGTAGCCAGCTCCGGCGAAATCGCCCGGGTGATGCTGGCGTTGAAAGCGGTGCTGGCCGATGCCGACGCGATTCCGGTGCTGATTTTTGACGAAATCGACGTCAATATCGGCGGAGAAACCGGGATTCAGGTCGGCCGTGAGCTGGCCGCGCTGGCGCGGTGCCGCCAGCTGCTCTGCATTTCCCACCTGCCCCAGGTGGCGGCTCTCGGCGAACATCATTACGCGGTCAGCAAAACCGTGGTCGACGGCATTGCCGAAGGCGCGATCACGCCGCTCTCCGGCACTGACCGCGTTCGGGAAATCGCCCGCATGCTCGGCGGCACCGCCGCCGCGCGGCGTCATGCCGAAGCGCTGCTGGCGCCGCCGGAATAAAAACCGGAATCGAACTTGAATTCAGCCGTTCCGGCGTTATTGTAACCACCGCAATTTCTTATCGCCTGATTCAAATGGGGAAATGATGATGTTCCGTTGGAGAGTATCGTTGAGCAACCAGATTCTGCTGGCCGTGTTTTTCGGCGTGGCGGCCGGACTTTTTTTCGGCGAATACTGCCGCAGTCTGGAAATCGTCGGACGGGCGTTCGTGGCCATCATGCAGATCAGCGTGCTGCCCTATATTGTGGTTTCGCTGACGCAAAGCTTCGGCAGCCTCGATCCGGAGCAGGCCCGGCTGCTGGCCAAACGCGGTGCAATCATGATCCTGGCTTTATGGGCCGTCGTCTTCACGCTGATGAGCCTGATGCCGCTGACCTTTCCGCACTGGCAATCGAGTTCCTTCTTCAGTCCCGGATTGTTCGGCAATGACGCAAAAGTCGATTACATCCAGCTCTTCATCCCCGCCAACCCGTTCAACTCGCTGGCCAATAACATCGTCCCGGCGGTCACGCTCTTCAGCATTCTCTGCGGCCTGATGCTGATGCACATTCCGCGCAAAAAAGAATTCATCGCCCAGCTCGATATTCTCTCCGAAATCCTGTCGCGCCTCACCATGACCCTGGTCAAGCTCTCTCCGTTCGGCATCTTCGCGCTGGTCGCGCAGGCCGCCGGCACCATGCGCCCCGAGGATGTGGACCGGATGGAACTCTACCTGATCGCCTTTGTGGTCATGGCGCTGCTGCTGATTTTTCTGATTCTGCCGCTGCTGCTTTCGACGCTGACGCCCTTCGGCTACCGCGAAGTCCTGCGCACCGGACGGGCGGCGCTGCTGACCACGCTGCTGACCGGCAACCTCTTCATCGTACTGCCGCTGCTGGTTGAGAATACCCGGACGCTGTTCAACCGCCACCATCTGGAAAACGAAAAGAGCGACGCGCTGATCCGGATCATCGTGCCGATCGCCTTCATCCTGCCGTGCGCGGGCCAGCTGATGGATCTGCTGTTCATCCTGTTTTCCGGCTGGTTTTCGCACGAAAGTTTCGGCGTGCTCCAGCACATCGAACTCTACGGCACCGGGTTGCTGGCGCTGTTCGGAAGCGCCAAGGTGGCGGTTCCGTTCCTGCTCGGGATGTTTCACCTGCCCTCGGATTTATTTGAGATTTATCTGGTGGCCAGCGTTCTGACCGAAAATATCAAATTCGCGGTCGAAGCCATGGCCGTGCTGGTTCTGGCGGCCCTGTTCACCGCCTGGATGACCGGCCATCTCCGGTACAATTTCCGGCGGCTCTGCTTCCGGCTGACAGTCATCGCCGGAGGATGCGCGATCGCCATCTTGGCCTTGGCGCTGGTATTCCAGCACTGCGTCCGCCAGCCCGGCGACCAGAAACAGGTGCTCGACGCCATGCGGGTGAAGCCGCTGGTCGAAGCGGTGGTTTTTGACCGGCTGCCCGATGCGCGGCCATTGTCCGGCGATCACTTCGAACAGATCCGCAGTTCAGGCGTGCTCCGGGTCGGCTTCAACGCCAATGCGATGCCGTTCGCATTTTTCAATCGTGACGGCAAACTGGTCGGATTCGATATCCAGATGGCGCATCTGCTGGCCCGTGAACTGGGCTGCCGAATGATCGAATTCTATCCGATCGAGTACGACCAGTTGGGCCGCATACTCCAGGAAAATCGCATCGACATCGCCATGTCCGAAGTTTCCATCACCGCCCGGCGGCTCAGCGAAATGGCCTTTACCGACCATTACATGGAACTTTCCATGGCGCTTCTGGTCGAAGACTACCGCAAGAAGGAACTGTTGGAAACCCCGCACCTGATTGACAATCCGGCGTTTGTCATCGCCGCGCTCGAAGGCGCCGACTTTGACCGGCTGTCGCTCAGCTTTCAGCATTCGGGCAAGCTGAAGCTGGAGGATTACAACACCTTTTTCACCGGACGGAGCAAAGCCGACGCCTTGCTGACCACCGCCGAAAACGGTTCGGCCTGGACCATTCTCCACCCCGAATACGACCTGATTCTCCCGCGCCATCAGATCAAGGACCTGATTGCCTACGCAATTCACCCCGATGACCAGCGATTTCAGAAATTCCTGAATTTCTGGTTGATCCTGAAGCGCTCCAGCGGCGAAACCGACCGGCTCTACAACTATTGGATCAAAGGCCTCGACGTCATCCGGCCCGAACCGCGCTGGTCGATCCTCCACGATGTATTGCACGGTCCCGAGCCGGCCCTTGGCGCCGAGTCCGCCGTCCCCATCCGCTGACGCCGGGTTGCGTTGCCGCAATCGTCTCGGCAAGTGCTATTGGAGCCGCATCGGAATATGCCCCGGGAGTTCGGCGAAACCGAGCCGGCGATAGAATTCGGCCTTGCCCGGCGCGGCGATCAACCCGATCCAGTCCACGCCGCGCGCCCGCAACTCCGCGATCAGATGCGCCACCACTTTCCGCCCCACGCCGCGCTTGCGCCACGCGGGCACAACCGCCACGTCCTGCAGAAAAGCGTCGCTGCGCCCGTCGCCCAGCGCGCGGCCGAAGCCGATCAGCTCACCGTCGGCGAAGGCGGCCGCGGCCAGCAAGCTGCCGTGCAGAATCTCCGGCAGCCATGCCGCCGGATCATCGTCCGGCTCGACGAAACCCGCCGTACGGTAAAGCTCCGCGAGTTGCGCCAAAGCCCGGCCGTCAAGCGCCTTGACCGAGCGCACCGTCACGCGATTCTCTCCGGCAGTCATGACTATGCTCCCAAATTTTAAGGAATAAACCGCCGGAACCGTCGCACTGGCGATTTCGGCGGCGACGGAACCATCACATCCGGTCGACGACCGCCTTGGCGAAGCCGGAGCAGGAAACCTCGGTCGCGCCGGTCATCAGCCGGGCGAAGTCGTAGGTCACCACCTTGTCGGTGATTGCCCGCTCGGTGCCGCGGATGACCAGATCGGCCGCGTCGCCGAAGCCGATGTAGCGCAGCAGCATCTCACCCGAAAGCGCCAGCGAGCTCGGATTGACCTTGTCCAATCCGGCATATTTGGGCGCGGTGCCATGAGTGGCTTCAAACAGCGCGTGGCCGGTGATGTAGTTGATATTGGCGCCCGGCGCAATGCCGATGCCGCCGACGCAGGCGGCCAGCGCGTCGGACACATAGTCGCCGTTGAGGTTCATGGTGGCGATCACGTCATATTCTTCGGGCCGGGTCAGAATCTGCTGCAAAAAAGCATCGCAGATGCAGTCCTTGACCAGAATCTTGCCCGCCGGAGGCTGCCAGTCGCAATCGGGCGCGGGCACGGCCACATCGGCGTATTCGCGGCGGATCAGGTCGTAGGCCCAGTTCTTGAAGCCGCCTTCGGTGAACTTCATGATGTTGCCCTTGTGGACGATGGTCAGGTTGCGGCGCTTTTCCCGGAGGGTGTACTCCATGGCGGCGCGCACCAGCCGTTCGGTGCCTTCCTGCGAAATCGGCTTGATCCCGATCGAAGAGCTTTCGGGAAAACGGATTTTGGTGACTTTCATTTCATTGCGCAGAAAATCGATCATCTTCTTCGCCTCGGGCGTCCCGGCATTCCATTCAATCCCGGCGTAAATGTCTTCGGAGTTTTCCCGGAAAATCACCATGTCGGTCTTTTCCGGCTCCCGGACCGGCGAAGGCACGCCCTGAAAGTAGCGCACCGGCCGCAGACAGACGTACAGATCGAGCTGCTGACGCAGGGCCACGTTGAGCGAACGGATGCCGCCGCCGACCGGCGTGGTCAGCGGGCCCTTGATCGCCACGCGGTATTCGCTGATCGCGTCGACGGTTTCATCGGGCAGCCACAGTTCGCGGCCGTAAACCTGATTGGCCTTTTCGCCGGCATAGAGTTCCATCCAGGCGATTTTGCGCTTGCCGCCGTAGGCTTTTTCGACGGCGCTGTTCCAGATGTGCATGCTGGCGCAAGTGATGTCCGGGCCGATGCCGTCGCCTTCGATGAAGCCGATCACCGGACGGTCGGAAACCTGAAGCGCGCCCTGGTCGTCGAGAGTGATTTTATCGCCGGCGGGAACCGTGATTTTGCTGTATTGAGCCATCGGTCGAGAACTCCTGTATCTGCATGTTGCGGAATAAAAAAACCGGAATCGTAATATATCACCGGAAATCGCTTTTGGCAACCCGGCGGCCAAACCCCATGCGCCTCAGTCGCGGCAACTCCAGCCGCGCGCCGCCACGATCTGAAATTCGGGATAACGCTCCCGCCAGATCGCGCCCTGCCGCTCCACCGCGGCGGCGTCGGCAAACAGCGCGAACAGCGTCGGCCCGCTCCCGGTCATCGCCACACCCAGCGCCCCGGAGGCGCGCAATTCCGCCGCCAGCAGCGGCAGGATCGGATATTTCTCAAACACGCCGGGGGCCAGATCGTTGACCAGCAGCCGCCCCAACTTCTCCCAGTCGCCGGCGCGCAACGCCGTCAGCAGCTCCGCGCGCCACGCCGCATCCGCCGGTCCGATCCGTTCCGGCGCCAGCCGGCGGTAGGCCTCGGCCGCGCTGACCGGAAAGCCCGGCGCGACAATCAGCAGCGGCAGCTCCGGCAGCGGAAACGTCAACGGCTCCGCCAGTTCGCCAATGCCGGTCATCACCGCCGGACGCGGATTGAGGAAAAATGGCACGTCGGCCCCCAGCTCCAGCGCGGTTTCGGCCAGAACTTCAGGCGGCAGTTTGTCGCCGTAATGGCGGTTCAGCAGACGCAGCACCGTCCCGGCGTCGCTGCTGCCGCCGCCCATGCCGGCGGCCACCGGAATATTTTTGACGATCTGAATATCCCAGCCGGGCATGGTTGCGGCCTTGGCCGCCCAGCGCAGCGCGGCTTTGCCGGCGAGATTTTCAACGCCGCCGGGCACATCCAGCCGCGAAGTCGCCACCGTCACCTGCCCCGGCTCGATATCGCAATCGATCGCGATGTCGTCCGCCGGCGCGGAGAGCGGCACGAAAAGGCTTTCCAGGAGATGATAACCGTCCTCGCGCCGGCCGGTCACTTTCAAATAGAGATTGATTTTGGCAGGCGCCGCGGCCGTCAGCAGGGAATTCATGGAGGTTTCACCTCACCAGCAACAGCGCGAAAAACAGCGCCAGCCACTCGGTTGCATACCCCGCCAACGTCATGTCGTCGGACACCAGCCGTCCCGCCGCGCACTGCCGTTCATTGGTAAATATCCAACACAGGAAGCCCGCCGTGCCCGCGGTCAGGAGCGTCGGCAGCGGCAGATAAATGAAACTGAACAGCAGCAGAAAGCCGCCGACCCAGACCACCGCATAGGGCGCACTGCCGCCGGCAATCATGGGCGCGCCGCCGTCGCAGGGCGGCTGGACCGCCATCACGGCTTCGACCGTGAGCGCCGCCACCAGCGCCGCTCCGGCAAACCCCGGATGCTTCGAGGCATAGCATTGAAACAAAGCGAAGAATTTGGCCGCCAGCAGCGCCATCACCAGCAAATTGGCATAGGGACCGGTCAGTTTGCGCACCGTCGCCTGCCGTCCTTCCATCGCCGCACGCCACTTTTCGCCGGACAGAAGCGCCTCGCCGACGGAAGCCGTCAGCGCCAGGCCGCGCGACGAAGTCCGCCATTCGCTGGCCACGGTCAAGATCAGTGCGAACAACACCGCCCCCCCGGTCTCCGGCGCGGTCCCCTCCAGCAGCCGGCTCAGCAGCCAGGCCGCAAACGCCCACACCGCCCCCCAGAGCGGCAGCGCGCAAACGATGAATTCCGGAGGCACCGGAGCCGTTCCCGCCGCCGCTTTCCCGGTTTGCTCCTCATCGGGCCGCCAACTCCGCGGCAGCGCGGCGTCGAATGCCAGAGACCACGCCGCGGCCATCGCCCGCCAGAAAACATTGTTTTTCATATGGCAAACCCCTTGATTGTTCCGTCCGCGGCCGGGAATCGGCGGCGCGGGCGCCAAAACGCTTGTTCGGATACACCCCCTTTAATATAACAAGCGGAACCGATTTTGGCAAGGAACCGGCCGGGAAAAGCCAAACTTTTTTTGAAAGCGGGGGAAAAAATCGCTTTTGCTGTGGACAAAGCGCTGAAAGCGTGATACTTTAAATACCTTGACATTTCACGGCCCGAAAGCGGTGGCAGGAGGGCTACTTTTTTATGGGAGGAAGCAAAGTGAAGGTTTTTGTGGGCATCGGTCTCGGACCGATTCAGACCGGGATTTTCATGTCGGGCGCAAGCCGGGCCAAGTTCGACCGCATCGTGATCGCCGAAGTCGACGACAAGCTCCGCAATGCGATCAACGGCGACGGCGGCAAAGTCACCATCAACACCGCCTACGCCGACCGGATCGAAGTTGAAGTCATCGATCATGTCGAAGTCTACAATCCCAACGATCCCGAAGGCCGGGAAAAACTCACCGCCGCCGCCGCGGACGCCTGCGAACTGGCGACGGCGCTGCCGAGCGTGAAATTTTTCGCCTACTGCGCGCCGTGGCTGCGCGACGGATTCCGGCGGCAGCCGGCGCGGCGGCGCTTCATCTACACCGCCGAAAACCACAACCATGCCGCCGAAGAGCTCGCAGCCGCGCTCGGCGAAACTTTTCCCGCGACTTACTGCCTGAACACGGTGGTCGGCAAGATGTCCGGCGTGGTGCCGGAAGCCGACTGTGCCGCGCGCAAGGTGGTCAAACTGTCGCCCTCGGCCGACCGCGCGCATCTGGTGGAAGCGTTCAATAAGATTTACATTTCGAGCGCGCCGGGCATCGAAGAGCGTCAGGTGGCCAATCTGTACGTCAAAAACGATCTGTTGCCGTTTGAAGAAGCCAAGCTCTACGGCCACAACGCGATCCATTTCCTGCTCGGGACTCTGGGCAAGACCGCGAACTGCGAATACATGAGCGACCTCTCGCGCCACCCGGAATTCATCGCGCTGGCGCGGCAGGCGTTTCTGCATGAATCCGGCGCGGCGTTGTGCCGGAAATACGCCGGCCTGGACGAACTTTTCACTCCCGCCGGATTTCAGACCTACGCCGAAGACCTTCTGGTGCGGATGGTCAACCCCTTCCTGCAGGATGCGATCGCCCGGATCACCCGCGATCTGCCGCGCAAGCTCGCCTGGGAAGACCGGGTAATCGGCACCATGCGGCTGGTTCTGAGCCAGAACGTGACGCCCGCGGTATTCGCCCAAGGCGCGGCGCTGGCGGCCCGCGAAGAGTTCGGCGCCGACAGGAGCGCGGTCCGTTCCGGGCTGGCCGGACTGTGGCCCCAGCCGTGGGGCGCCGAGGCGGAAAAAGTCTGGGCGCTGATCGAAAAGAATTTGTAAAAGCGGTGCAAACAGCTATATTAATCTTATTTCCGATGAATGCTCCCAACCACTCAACGAATGGAGTTTTATTATGAGTGACATGACGATCATGCATGAAAAGGACGCCGATCTGAGCGTCCTGAACGGCCGCACGGTGGCGGTGATCGGTTACGGCAGCCAGGGCAAGGCGCAGGCGATGTGTCTGCGCGACTCCGGCGTGAAAGTAATTCTCGGCCTGCGTGCGGACGGCAAGAGCTTTGCCGAAGCGCAGCGCGACGGCTTCCAGGTCTTCCCGATCGCGGAAGCGGCCAAAAAAGCGGATATCATCCACATTCTGCTGCCCGATGAAAATCACGGACCGGTCTATGCGGCGGAAATCAAAGCCCAGCTGGCTCCGGGCAAGACCTTGAGCTGCTCGCACGGCTTCAACTTCGTCTACAAGGAAATCGTGCCCCCGGCCGACGTCGACGTGATCATGATCGCGCCGAAGAGTCCGGGTTCGGAAGTGCGCAAGCGCTATGTGGAAGGCTTCGGCGTGCCGGGCCTGATCGCCGTGATGCAGGACTATACCGGCAAGGCCCGCGCCACCGCGCTGGCGATCGCCAAGGCCGAAGGCCTGACCCGCGCCGGCGTGCTCGAATGCACCATGGCCCAGGAAACCTACGAAGACCTCTTCGGCGAACAGACGGTGCTCTGCGGCGGGATGGTCGACCTGATGAAGTACGGCTTTGAAACCTTGATCGAAGCCGGCTATCCGCCGGAAATGGCCTATTTCGAATGCGTGCACGAAGTGAAGCTGATTGTCGACCTGATCTATGAAGGCGGCATCCAGAAGATGAACAGCTTCATTTCCAACACGGCGGAATGGGGCGAATACTCGACCGGCCCGAAAATCATCACTCCGGCGGTCAAGGACGCGATGCGTCAGGCGCTGAAGGATATCGAAAGCGGCAAGTTTGCGAAGGAATGGATGAAAGAAGCCCGTTCCGGCGCGAAGACGCTGCTGGCGAAGCGCGCGGCGCTGGCCACCCACCCGGTGGAAGTGGTCGGCAAGAAGATCCGCAGCATGTTTGAAAAGTAAATTTTGAAGTCGCGGTTTTTCTCTGAAAAATCGCAATAAAAATCGGGAATCCCGCTTGAAAATTCCGGAACGCGATGTATTTTAATAAGACATCGAAAGCGGCCCGGGCGAGTTCGGGCGGGTTCTCGATTGCAGTGCACCCATAGCTCAATTGGATAGAGCGTCTGGCTACGGACCAGAAGGTTTGGGGTTCAAATCCCTATGGGTGTACCATTTTTTTGCCCGAAAAGCCCCTCCGAAGTACCACCGAGTACCATTTGAGCATTTCCCCTCGCCTCCCGAAAACGCTTCTTAAGACCATGGAAGATACCTGAGAAGAATTAAATCAAGTCCATCGATTGCAGGAGAGCCCCAATTCGATTAGAAAATGGGCACTTTTTCAAAAAGTACACAATTCAGCAGAACGTTATCTCCCTGATAACATTTAAATCTATAATCAATCGAAATCAAACGTGCTCATAATTCCTGAACAACGAAAAGCAAAGTATTTTTTTGTCGCGATAATATCAACTAAATAAGAACATGTTCTTGTATCTTTTTAATGATAGTAGATACAAAGTCTTTACTCTTTGCTATTTTATCAAAACTATCGGAGGTTGTTGTTTTTGCATCCTGAAAACAGGAAGAAACCATATTTAAGGCCGTAAGTTTCGTTTCGTCACTCAACGTTTTGAATGCGTCTGTTGTCAAATCATTTGTAGTAATAATACTTTTGTTTTTATGCAAACATACTACGACCAACATATAGAAAAACCTAATATTGGTAATTCCGATATCAGAAATAGACTCACCCTGACTTTTCAAAAATTTCTCACTACTTTTATATAGTTTCGTACATGTTAAATAAGCTTCCATCGGAATTGTAGGAGAAAAAATCTGCAAATAATCTACATCCTTACTTAATAATGTAGAAGGTCGGGCTCTGCTGTCATTAGGGCGTTGCAACACAATTGCCATAAAACTCTGAGCTAATTGGGCAATTCCTATGATATTCTCAATTCGCTCACCTTTGTTTTTATAGTAATTTTTTCTGCGGTCATAAAATAGTGTATGAGATAAAAAATACCGTTCTATATCACGATGGATAGGTTCTGTAGCTCTTAATGAAACTTGTGGTATTTGCGTTTGACTATTTGTAGCATGAATAATTTTATCTCTGGCTGCGTCATCATTGACCTTAATCACTCGGACAAGAACAGAGCGATTTTCGGACATGTCGCCATTTTTTTTAAAATAATCAAAAATTTCGGTAGATGTTTGTAGTCCGTTTACGATTTGTGGATTTGTTATATGAATTTTTGATGATGCAATAAACGCGTCTTCTGCAATAATAGTAACCCCATTGTTTAGCCACCAAAAATCTTCTGTTTTACCATTTTCCAGCGTAGCATTTATTTCTTTATTTACCTCAACCTTTCCTTGGTAATCTCTGACATTCGATTCAAAAATTTCCGTCCGTCTGTTTTTATTTTCATCAGAAATAAAAACATAAAAATCCTTTAAATTTACAAAGCACGCATACCCAGACAAATCATCCGAAAATCCACATTCAGCAAAACTTCTTGTAATTAGAGGAATAATAGAGTCCTTTACCTTGTCTGCAGCGTCTAAGAGTTCACGTGCCCCGAGATACGTAAAAGAACAACGGGATCGATAAAGAGAGGTTTCCACCTTGTTCTTTAATAAATCCGCCTTCGATTTTAACTTGGGGTGTATTGATGTAGTATCCCCTTGTGATACGTAATAAAATTTTATTTCCAATGATGGGAATCGTGCAGCAAGCGACAAATATGTTGTCCGAAATAATAGTATTTTATCTATGAATTCTTTCCTGTAAATCTTGCTAAACAGCGAAACATCTCCTTCCAAATCACTCAAAAAATTATCTGCAATTTGGCTAAATCCATCAATGATGTTTTCTCGGTAAGTGTCTGATATTTTTGACTGTATGATATATAAAACAACCTGTGGATTTTTCCCACTTCCCTCAAAAGAAGAATCTTCTTGTACCAAGATATCATTGACAAAGCAATAGATGGCATCGACTTTGCCATCGTCCCCGCCATCAATAACTCCAGAATTAATCTCGTCTATGGACAAATCGTATGGCTTCAATATCTGTTCACATGAGAAAAGTTCGAAATATTCCGACTCACTCATATCATATGGGACACGCTTATCATCAATAACCGTTTGCAAAATCAGGCGAGAATTATTCATTGCGAATGACTCCGTTTATTGACCTCTCAGCAAAATTTATATTCGCAAGTCGTGTATTAAAATTGCTTAATTATTGCCCCGATCCCCAGCTTTGACTACTTTTTCATGGAAAGATTAGTGCAAATGTCCTTGAATTATTATAACCCATTGCGAATGAATTGCAAGTTCCGAAATCAGCTTTACTGAATAATTAATGCGGTTTCCGAATGAGGCCGTCGTGTATTGTACTGCCAATCCATTAACCGCTCGCTTTTGAGCTTTATTCTATCCACGGAAACTTTTCACCGGGAGATCGTTCTGTGGGGAATTCATCGTTGCGCTTGAGCGTCGGGGCCATTTTCACCAAGGGGCCGGGGAGGATTTACTTCTATCGCTATCAATTGGCAGGACGGCGCAAAACCGTCAGTTTGAAGACCACTAACCGTACTGAAGCCCTGAAACAGGCAAGGGCCTTGATTCCGATCATTCAAGCCTCCACCCCGGAAATCGTAGCCGCCCATGTCGAATACGCCAAAGGGTTCCGGGACGTTGAACGCAATCTCACCCTTCCCGATATCTGGCCATATTATTCCATCCACCCCGATCGGGCCATTCCCGCCACCGTCAACGAGCAGTTGCAATATCAATCCAGTTTGCAGGAATTCATCGACTATCTCGACAATCCCGCTCTCGAAATCCGCCAGATTACGTCCCGAACTGCTGAGGAATTCTCCGAACACCTGAAAACCACCGGCATCGCCGTCCACACCCACAACCGCAAGATCAAACGCATCCGCAAGATTTTCTCCACCCTGACCGAATTCTACAGCGATGAGAATCCCTTTCGCATCTTCCCTTTTTCGCCGGGAACGCGAGGAACAGGGCCTCGGCGTCCGCAGACTGGCCTTTTCCAGAGAGCAGGAACAGCGGATCGGCGAAGTTCTCGACGATCCCCACTATCAGGTTTTGAACAAGCCGGAAATCCGGGTAGTTTATTATCTTGGCATGTATACCGGCCAGAGGCTCAAAGACTGCGTTCTGCTGCAATGGCGCAGCATCGACCTTGACCGGCGGCGCATCTGGGTCAAGCAGTTCAAAACCGGCAAGGAAGTGACCATTCCCATTGCCGACCGGCTGCTGGCCGTGCTCTTGGAGGCTCAGGTGTGGCAATCCGACGATTACGTCTGTCCCAAGGTGGCGGAACGGTACAATCACCTTGACCGGAATGGCAAGAACATCGGCAACAATCTGGTCAACCTCGATGTGCTCCGCGTCATCCGCTGGATCGGCGTTGAACCGTCCATCGCCGTCCCCGGACGCAAGCGCAAGGTCACTCAATACGGATTCCATTCCCTTCGCCACACCTTCGCCAGCCACTGCGCCGAAGCCGGGGTTCCCAAAGCGGTATTGCTTTTCATTCTCGGCACCGATTCCGAAATCGCCGACAAGTACTATACCCACATCGGCGAAGAGGCCCAGTTGAAAGCCATTGCAGCGGTTTCCGGCTCCGGCACTCTTTCCGCTCCGGAACGGATCCGCCAAGCCCTGCTCTTTCTGGCCACGCTTCCGGCTTCTCCGGAACGCGAGAGACTCGAAACCATCCTGAAATCAGCCTGATTTCAACTTTTTTCGAGAAATCTTCAACCAATCGTCAATCTGGGGGGTTGACGGACCCCCTCTTTTTTTGTATCTTATATTATGTTTTTTGCATTTCTTCTCTTTTTTAAGGACAGCTATGGAGAAATGCAATGGACAGCAGGTTTCAGTTCGTATCGTTTTCGGCCGCCGGTTTGGCCGGGTTGAATCTCATCTTCCCCGCATTCCGGCCTCGCTTCGCCGCTTCAATCTTCCGGCGCGGCGACTGCAATTTCTTTCGCTCCACCCTCTTGAAACTGGTCCCTCCGGGCTACCAGACCGTTAATTTTGCGGCGGCTGCTTCGGGGGTTCCGGTACCCGCTTGCCTGTACTTCTGCCGAAACACTTTTCCCCCTAAAACAGCGGGGAAAGCCTTGGGGGTTTTTAGAGTATGTTTAAAAATCTTACTATTTAAATATTTAAAAGGACTTTCAAAACCCTTATTCCAATCTTCCACTCAGGACCAGCAAAAGGGGGGACAAAACACCACTGTTCAAAATTCCCACCTTTGCAAACCCCGGACCAGACAATTCCAATTATTCCAACCGGAAAAGAATTGTATCCTCCATTTTAACCATTTTCAATCCCCCAACTACACTTTTTCGCCATTTTCTGCAATTCCGTTCATTGCAGCACTGCAAAATAGTTATTTTACTAATTAACACATTTTTCAACAACAAGGAGGAACCCAAGATGGCACGACCAGTGATTGTCCAAACCGACAAATTTGAAGATTACCCGGTGTTTCAAGACCCAAACGGCAGTCGCCTTGAAATCCTACAGGCGATCAAAAACACCTTTGATTACCTGTGGACGGCCTGCAACCGGAGACTCTACGTCTGTCATTTCACCATTCATCTGGAACAGTGTTTCGACCAAGAAGGCAACGACTTCATTTCCGGAACCCTGCAAAGTTGGCGGAAGACCATGTTGAACCACAAGATCAAGGCGGAATATCTCTGGGTGCGGGAACAGGGGGACCAATCCTCCGACTACCACCCCCATTACCACGTCTTCGTCATTATTCAGGGCAAGTTCATTCAGGCGGCCCAAGGAATTGCCGAAAATTTGAACCGTCTGCTTGGAAAACGTTTGCAGACCGACAGACAGGTTGTCCGGATCAATCCACCCCAGAGTGACGGCTTTCGGTGGGGCAAAAAGGTTTCGGCCAAACTGGACAACTTTGCCGACGCCATTTCCTGGGTTTCCTATTTAGCCAAGGCCAGCACCAAACAGGCTCCTCCGGGTCAGAAAACCTTCAGCTTTTCCAAAGGGTATTTGAAGGCTCAGCCGCCGGAAGTTCTGTCGCCGGAACAGGAACAACAAGAGGAACTGTGGTTTGAAGGGGAGAAATTTGACATGTCGCACGAAGATTGGCAGGCTTGGGGCGACGGCACCCAGAATTGGGAGGAAATTCTGGGATTCAATCCGGCCACCGGCGAAACTTATCCGCCGAAATTCAAGAGAACGGCTTCCGTTGCTTAGAAAGGTTTAGTCAAGCCGAAGTACCGGAAAAGTGCTGAGGTGCCCTCCCCGTGGCTTTACGGTACCCGGAGAGGCGTTTGAAAACAGGAAGGAGGCTCTTGGGCAGTTGTACAACGAATTTCGATCATTCATTCAAACGCAGGAAGAACAACAAGGGACGGAGAAAAGATTATGAGGAAGAAAACGATGGAATTGCAAGACGGTCTGGTATTTCGTTCGACGCTTTGGGGAGAAATTGAACTGCCGGAGAGTCAGGAAGGTTACCGTCTGGCAATCTTGACCTGGATCAGCGCCAATCTGCAATGGTTGAACGATGCGGCCTGTCTGCACGAACTGAGGCTTGAATTCCCCAAACCCCGGAAGCGCAGTTCCGAGACAGTCACCAAGATGCTCGAAAAATTGCTTCGAAAATTCCGAGACCAGCAGATCCGATCGGGAGAACGTTGCGAATTCGTCTGGGTTCGGGAGCCCGGATTTGAAACAATCCCCTATCGGGTCGTTTTCCTGTCCCAGCGCAATCAGGAAGAATTCACGGTTTTCGAAAAATTCCTCCAAAAAACCCTGAACCTGAACGACGACCGGAAAGAGGCCTTTTCGTGCGAGTATCTTGAGCATTTGACAGATGTCACCAGCACTTCGAATTCGGAAGTGGTCAAATTCATGATGGACCTTTTGGAGTATGTTCCCCCACAAGCCGGACTGTCGGCCAAGGAACTGACCGATTATCGGGGATTTCTCTATCCGACCAAGCATCTGCCGAGGCTTTACGGGGTTTCACCGCTGGACAGGTACAAGGCGCATTGCGCTCTTGCCGAGGTTGAGTTCATGGACTATTGATGTCGGGCCGGGTTCGCAATCCAACGGAAATTGACGAACCCTTCCGACAATTTATCATATAGTTGAGGTTTTAAGGCACTCGCAAGTTCCACCACAACAACAGAAGAAATCCACAGAAAAAGTGGTCAGGATTTGCATTTCATCTGTAACGCGGCTATATTTCCTCGGATTTCAACCGAGGGGGATATCGATCACAGACGAGTAACGAAAATCTGATATAACTTTTGCTTCCCGGCAGTGCAAGGAAACTCGCAATTTTTGAACACAACGGCTGGTAAGGTGTGGCGTGTCCGCAATATGTGGACATATTCCATGCTTTGTCGTTGTGTGGGCTTGCGAGTGCCTCTTGCACGATCAGGGTGTGGAGTATGTCCCTTTTTCGTGCCGGAAGGCGAAAACGATGCGGACCACAGCAAGAAAGTTTCCACATTCAGTGATGTTACTGTCGGCGATTCCATTCTCCGGCTGTTCTCGTTACGCCCGTCATTCCGCCGTTTCCGCGCTCACTGCCGCACTCAAGCCTCTGATCAATTTCCAGTCCTGTTCCAGTCTTGCTCCTGAAGCCCAGCATCGGCCCGTCTTTTTCAAAAGCTTCTCCCACCGTCCGACAACTACCATGCCATATCGTTTGTGCGTAATCCACGAATGGCGCTCTTATCGATACTTTCACTTTCAGTATAGGAGGGTGCTTATGGGGGGACCATAAAACATTGTCGGGGGGCGAAGTTGTGAATAGGGATGTTCAATTCAAAAAATGGATTACGCGAGGTATAGACGGAAAAATGAAATCAATGATGTTATCTCTCGGGATGTTGTGTTGTGTGTTGCTTCTTGCCGGATGTGCAGACAGTAAAAAAATCTCCATGGTTAAAAATGGCATCTTGGAACTCGACAAGAGCCGGACCGTCAAGCAAGCCTTCCAGTCCAAACTGAGCTCCATGAAATGGCGTGTTTTTCATACGCAGAATAATAAAACCGTAGTTGAGGTTTCCGGCGTATGGAAAAGCGACAAGCACCGGGAAGGATTGGAGAAGGCCAAAGCTGACTTGAAGGATCCGAATGAAATGAAAAAGTTGGATCCATTTGAACAATCCATGCTCAAAGCTTCTGTTGAAAGGGCAGAAAAATTGGCCTTCTCAATTCCCTATGCCGGAGATCAAGTTCTGGTACAATTCATCATTAACGCCGACGATACGTTTATCTTCGTTTACGGCGAACTTCAGGATAAAGACGGTAACATTAAGCGGAGTAAAAATGGATTGGAAGCCACAACGAGTTCGTTCTATTCCCACCATGACTTTCTGGGCATGATGTATGAATAACGCTGTAAAATCGAATAAGGATTTCTAAAATGCCGGAACAATTCTCATTGCAACCCGGAGAGAATATCATCAGAACCTGCCGAATGTCCGGAATGGATGATCTGCGGTATTTCGTCAGAATCACCAATCGACGGCTGGTGTTCTCTCCCATTGAATATCCATTTTTGCCAATGTTGATCGCGGGACTGATTGAGGTATTCGCCCGACCGAAAGCCGTTGCCCACTCATGGCAAAAGGCAGACATCCGGAATATTGAAATCCGGAAAAAGAGTTCCATCCCATTGCTCAAACATATTCTTGGCACCCAAATGATCATTACTGTGAACGGAGAAGATATTTGCCTGAAACACTATGACAAACGAATCATCGATTGGTGGAGAATGCGTTGAGCGCGGTTGTTCAATGCTTCATTTCCAATAAAATAACAAAAGGACAGGGGAAATGACGGGAAAAGCGATTTTGTGGGGATTGATTGGTTTTGTTGCCGGTGGCTGGTTGGGCGCAATGCTCGGCGGCTATCTGGTTGGCGGAATTGTCGGTCTGGTCGTCGGAATCATGGCATTTGTTTCATCGAAGAAAAACAACGGAGCGCCGCCAAGTTGGCTCTGGCGTACCAAGAAGAAGTAACCCCTGAAAGCCTTCCTTCCGCTATCTTAGATATATGGCGGAAGGAAGGAGAAGTAAAAACGAGGAGGGCCGTCTATGCAAATCCAATGTCCATTTTGTGCTGAAATCATCGATTCCAATGATGCATTTTGTCGCTATTGCAGCAATAAACTTTTGTCACCGGAAAAAACGCCGAGCTCTGTGAGCCGCCGAACTGCGCCTTTGACATCCGGGCATAAAAGTCTTTTGTGGATTGCGGTATTGATCCCGTTATGGGGCGAAATTCCGGTTCGTCTGCTGGCCCAGAGCGATACATCCTATGTCTGGCTGTTTTTCCTGTTGAACGTCATATTCTTCTCCATTGATGAAAAATGGTTGAAAAAATCGGGATACGAGCCTCCGACCTCTTGGTGGATCCTGTTGATTCCGGTATATCTGTGGAAACGGGGAACAGTAGTCGGTGACGGGCGCGGGTATTTCATTGTCTGGTGGGTGGCTTTCGTACTGTCGTGTCTGATATTTTAACTGGAGATAGCCGTGAGTAAATTCATCTGTGTTTGCCCGCAATGCGCCAAACAGTTGGAGGCGGATGACGCCAATGCCGGGGTGACGGCTGAATGTCCTGAGTGCGATCAGCACTTTGAGCTTCAGAAACCGGTCGTTCAAACCTTGGAAGGAACATTGAAGATGTGTCCGCATTGCGGAAATAAAATCCGTAAGGAGGCCAACTTCTGCCGGTATTGCCATACCTCATTGACGGGGGATTGCACCGCAAAACGCATTTCTTGTCCACGATGCGGCATAGCGCTTCCATTCGGCAGTTCCATATGTCCAGCCTGCAATGCGAAACTCAATACGGCGGAAATCGTCAGTGACGTAAACGTGTCTTCGATGGTCGCCTTCGGTCTGGCCCTCGGTGGATTACTTTTCCCGCTGCTTTTCATTCCAGCGGTGATTTGCGGACACATCGGTTACAGGAACAGTAAAAATCTCCCGACGCATGCCGGAAAGAGTCTGGCAATCGCCGCAATGTGCATTGGATATCTTGCCATTCTGATTGCCGTGATCATCTGGCTGCTGATTCTATTGGGATTTTTCATCGCCTTCAATATCGAATGACGGCCCCCATCCCTTTGCAATTCGACCGCATATTGACTGGCCCAATTGAATATGTATCTTCAAACTGGGAGGATATATGCGGATTCGAATTTTTGCCCGGAGCTTCTTTGAGGCTCGCATGGGGACAAGTCGTGAACCGGCTTTGCTGGCCCGTTTCCGAATTATCTCCATCAATAGTTTGCACCCCAGAGAAACGCCCCCGTTCAGCAAAGGATATCGGGTTGGGAAAAATATTCTGGTCCTCTCCTTCGACGATGTGGAATACTCCTGTCGCAATGCAATAACCGCAAATGACGCGGATCAAATCCTGAGATTTGCCCTGACGGATGATTGCCGTCCGCTGCTGATTCATTGTACCGCCGGAGAATCGCGCTCGGGTGCCGTGGGACTATTTTTGAATCGGCTGTTGAATCGCGGCGCACTCGCTCAAGATGATTTTCGACAATTCGCCATGGACTACCTTTGGGTGGCGGAGACAGCGAACAACTATGTATATCAAATGCTGGAGGAAGCCCATGCAAGAAGGTTATTGGGGAAACTATCAGACCGGAATCTGGTTTGAGATCGACGAGCATGAAATGTGGATTCGCCGGGCCGAAAACGCCGCTCGCTTAGGCGTCACGGGTAATATCTATCACCAATTCAGAGAATTTCAGCTTCAAGTTGATCGGGACAAATTGCTGGCGTTCCTGTTTCAACACGCGCCGGTCATGCGGATTCGCGGTCATGGGACTTCGGTCAGTTTCGAATTTCATGCGCAATCGTGGCAACCGCCACTGGTTCTGGTCGAACACTGGTGCCGACGTCATGCCGGACCCTATACCGAACTCCGACTGGTGAATTTCCACGATATGGCAGTTCGCAACTTCCTCTGGCAAGGCTGGACGGAACAAACCCGGGATTTGTGCTGAAATGGAAAAACTGACCTACATTCAGGATCGCTTCTGTTGGAGCCAGACGGATTTCCCCGAGTGGGACGCGCTGCTTCCGGAAAAAGCGGTGATTCAACCTTATTCCGGATGGACGCCGCCGCTGGTTGTCGGCGCTGATCAGCGCTTCTGGGAAATCCATCCGGGCAATGTTTCGGAACAGATCGGACTCGCGTCGCCCTATGGCTTCATCCGCAAAGACGGTATGGCTTTCACCCTGCAAGCCGGGAAAATCGTGCTGGAACGCCAGTACCATCCGGAAGCGGCAATCCATGCCTTGCTCCGCTGGGCTGGAGACACTCAGGCGTATACGCCGCAATTTCTCTATCGCAAACCGGAAGGCCGACTGGAAAAACTGCTCAATGATTCCGATTCGACGCTGGTACTGCTCTGCGGCTGGAAGGATTATCGGCGCGAGTGCTACGAATTGAAAGCGCTCTCTTGGGAAAATAAGATCAATGCCGGATTGCTTCTGAACGACTCCGACCGGATCATGGATGAGTACCGACGCGATCAGGAGCAGCGGACGCCCGAAAGTCGCTTTTCCTATGGCGAAAAAATGATCCCGATCCGAACGGAGGAATATGCTCCGGCAGATTACCGCTATGATTCCATTCTGAAAGTTCTTGATCCCTCCTGCTGGGACAATGCGACTGCGGTGGAGTATTTCAAACTGAAACAGCTGGAGCTTGCCGAACGCAACGATCTGGACGCAATCTTTGTCAAGCAAAGACGGCAATGCTATGCCCTCGGTTGCCGCCACGCTGAATTTCTAGGGGAATTCAATGGCTTTCAGCTTCGACAGATTGCCAACTACCGGGAGAAGCTTCCGCTGGAACAAACCGAGCCGAAAGCAGCGCTGTTTGAATTTCTGAAGAAAGTGAAGAACAACCACTATGTGCTGACCCACCATCCGGATTTTGAACCACAACCGAAATTCATCGACGAATCCTTGCCCCGCCTTTTCAAGAAGCTGCAATCTATGACGGAGGCTATGCACTATTATGCCCAAACTACGCCCTTTCGCCGCTGCCAGTGGACGCGGCATACTCTTTAAGCGGAGCTGTCAGTGAATCGAGGTACATGGTATCCCCATATCCGTTTCAGAACCTGCCGCCAATCTCACCACTCAGGGATCAATCGGGAAATGCGTCTGGCGACAGCGCCCGAAATGGTCCCATATCTCTCCCCTCGCCGGAATTTCGCCACGCTGAAACGCTTTCTCGTCAGCAACGGAAGCGATTTGCTCCAATCCCCGCCACCACACACCTCATGGAAACGCCGCAGTAAATCACCTCACCAATGGGGGCGCAAGCATAGATTTTAATTGGGAATGGATTGAAAAGAAGATTCGGCAGGGAATCCCTGTTGCCTATAGTTTTGAAAGCAACAGTGCTTCATTGAGGAATGCCTGCCGCGACTCCCCGAAAAGATCACACCTCGGAGCACTGTTTGCGCCATGACGCCCCTCCTTCGCGCCATAGTATCCGTATCCATGGCAACGACATGAAAAAATTCATAAAACAGTAATTTCCGAATAATTCCATTTGCAAAAAACCAGACGCCATGATATACTTATGCCCAACCAGATTATTTCACATGGGGGTGTAAGCAATGGCAACAGTGAGATTTCAGGAGCCATTAAGAGAACTTGTGTTGGGGCCAGTTAATCTGAATCCTCTTGATTGGAGGACCGCAAGAGCAATATTGGCTCTCCCGGAGGCGGGTGGTCTTTTCCGTATTCGTTGGAATCCCAATAGTCCTAACACGTTTTCCGAACGTCATGGGGGCGTTAATGTTTCTTATGGATTTGGAGGAAATATTGTCCGTGAATTATTTGTAACAAGTTATCCGGACGATATATTATACATAGGAAAATCTCAGAATATAAGAACATTGGTTATGTCAATTACTCGTCCCTCCGCTCCAATAGGAAGGGAAATTCTTGAGTTGATACGCAGCACCCACCCTACCCTACCCTATCCCAGCCCCAGTCGCCGCAAAATAATACAGCCTTGGCTCGAACAGCAGCGCTTCGAGCAGAGATTATCTGCGATTACATGGAAATACCACATCCCATTGAACGTGAGTTCAGAAAGTTCTATGAGATTGGCTTCGCCAAACCCTGTTTGAATATTGGCTTGGAGCATTAGGTGATTTTCATGGACACTTTCTGGATATTTTCAAGAATATCTCAGTTCTTTTCGAGGGTACCATATCCACGCCCGAGAAGATCTCCGGAAGTACCATTGAGTACCATTTACACGTTCTAATAGGTGTACAGACACTCACATATTTGATGGGGTCGCTAGGCTGCTATAATTCAAAGACGTTTGCACCGATCTTTTAAGGAAAATAGTTCAAAAGCGAACTAGTCGTAAAAGGAGAATGATCCATGGACACGCACAAAGGGATGGATTTTGACGCAACGAAGCCGGAGTATGCATTTGCTAGAATACTTGGGAAACGCATTGGAGCTCGTGGCGGATTGAACGATGCCGATGTTTTTAGAGGTGGTGACATAAAAGATTTAGGTAAACTAATGCAGGCTACCTGCCGCGCATTACGTAAAAGAATCAACGCCATACATTTTTCTAACGCTGACAAGAGCATCTCAACAAAGAATGCCGAGGCTGGGTGCAAGGTTTTTATAGACTCCAGTATTGAGGGGCTTGAACGATTAGCGAATGATATGATAACTGCAACAGAACAGGAACGAGAAGACTATCACTGGTTGATCATTGCGGATTTGATTATCATCATTGATACCTTAATGAAAAAGATGGAGGAAAGGTCATAACCTCGGATCGGCGGATAATCGCATAGGATATAGCCTACATATGCTTTGGCATTCGCTTAATTGTGATTTATCGTAAAAAGCTCATCAGTCGGTCTCTTGCCAATAAATTCAAAAAAGTCTGAAAGTGGACCATATATTTGGTGGAATGGCATTCCCATGCAGAGGTCCGCGCCACCCCTTCTGGGCTGATATTGGAATGGCAAAACAACTATTATATCAAGTGCCATTGAGTACCATTAGAGGGCATTGACTGGTACCGTGGGGATTGGGCTTCCGGCGATACGGGGAATCTGTTTCGGGCGTGAGAAGTATTTCGTATACCTGTGGTTGGATACCTACCGGTTTTCTATGGGTGTACCATTTTTTTGCCCGAAAAACCCCTCCGAAGTACCACCGAGTACCATTCGAACATTTCCCCTCGCCTCCCGAAAACGCTTCTTGAGATCATGGAAGATACCTGAGAAGAATCAAATCAGGTTGAAACACTAATTCGATCAGAAAACCGGGCCATGTCAGCGCAAGTTAGCGAAAACTATCGAATGCTTCTAATAAAGCGAGAGGGCACTACGTAGATATACACCAACAGTACCACTGAAGCAGAATACTTAGTCCCAGCGGTAACTTCCATTTGCGGTCGCCATAATTATACTTATCGTTTTTCAAAAACTTCTATTAAATTATCATCAAGATCGCAACACCTAAAGAAGAGCCGGTTTGATTGTCTCCAGCATTCCAATGGAGAAATCACCTGAATATCTCGTTCTCGGAGCCCATAATACCTTTTTTGAATATCAGTAACTTCGACATATAACAGGCTGCGAAATCCTTGGAGATGCAGTTCACTGCCATATGCTACTGGCACAAGGACAAGTCCCTGATGAAAAATGACAGAATCCTTAGACTGTTTTTTAATCGTTAAACCTAATAATTCCGTGTAAAACCACACCGATTTCTCTAGTGAAGAGACAGGCAATTTAGGCCCTAAGGGTCTGGAATCTTGGGGGCGGATTTCCGCTCTGGCCGCATTTTCATATCCATATATACAACCTCAATTTTGGGGTAATTTAGTAAGTAAAAATAGTAAAGATGCGTGGCAAGGAGCAGCTCAGGTCTGGACCCATATTGAAAATATAAAATACAACGAGGAACAATGCTATGCCAATATTGGAGCAGGTCTTAGAGTAGATATAACATATGCCTGTATTGTTGCCGATCATGTTACTGACTTATTCCTTAGGGATGATGACATAATATTTTTACCAATAGAACTATTAAAACTTTGCTTTGGCGTGCTCGCAACAAAACCTCGAGATAGTGTCCATAGCTTATGTAAAATGGATGATTGGCTTAAAGAAGCCTCTCAAGAGAATCCCGAATATGCTTTGAATGCAACAGAAATATATTTAAATTATATGGTTGAAACTAATTCTAGTATATACGATACCCAAAATAACTTCGCACAATTGATAACGTGCCTTTTTGCAGAGGCCGAGGAGCGCGAAGAGGCCGACGGAGGAAGAATGTTACAACGAGTTATAAAATTGCAGGATATATTATTAGCCAAAGGAGTTGATAGCATAAATCAATGGCTTAAAAAAGCTGAGCGTCCATGAGATGTAAAAAGCCCCAATATCAGTCGATAACCGAATCCCCTATTGCAATGTCAAGTTAAAGTTTTTGAAGTGCCATTGAGTACCATTGGAGGGCATTGACCGGTACCGTGGGGGATTGGGCTTCCGGCGATACAGGGAATTTATTTCGGGCGTGAGAAGTATTTCGTACACCCGCGATTGGATACCTGCCGGTTTTCTATGGGTGTACCATTTTTTTGCCCGAAAAACCCCTCCGAAGTACCACCGAGTACCATTTGGACATTTCCCCTCGCCTCCCGAAACCGCTTCCTGAGACTATGGAAGATACCTGAGAATTTAACGGTATTTCTGCAACCAATCAACCCCTGCAACTTTATATGACATCGCAGTATCTAATTTCTGATAAGGTATCCATTAAAGTCCATAATCCACCGCTAAGTTAAGGTATGACAATCCGGTGGCTGTTCACACCGATATTCCCATATAGACAAGTCATAATTAACATGATATAACTTTTGATTTATATAGAATTGACGGGGGGCATAAAATGATTATTGATTATGATTATTGGTTTAAAAACGTTGGACAAGGGCTGTTTTCTGGTGGTGGCGTACAAGAATGTGAAAATTGGATAAGTTGGATATATGATTGTGGTTCCAAACGGGATGAAGACTTTCTAACAGGATGTATTGACAAAACTATTAAAGACCAAAAGCCGATTAATTTGGTGGCACTTTCGCACTTCCATGATGATCATATTAAGGGCTTCAAACACCTTTTTAAAAAAGTATCCGTTGATATCTTGGTTTTGCCTTATCTTAATATTACTGAAAAAGTATGTGTGTTATATGGCTTATTGGCTGATGCGCTTGAAAATGACAAAGAAATTAGTGAAGATACTATTGAATGCATAGACTCTCCCAAGCACTTTGTTAATCTGTTAGAAAATAAACCTAAAGAAATAGTTCTTGTTCCCAATAATTCATATAATAATTCATATAGTGACAATCCAATAAAAGAGCAGGGTCAGTCCGAAAATGGATACTCCTTTGAAACTATCCGCATATCTGATTCTGATCTAGATGATCCAGAGTCCTCTCTTGGGCTGAATCGTATTCAATTTATTAAGCCAGGCAGCGCTATTGTAATTGATGATTTCTGGGAATTTGTTCCATACAATGATTCAGATGCGACCAAAGAAATAAATAAAAAAGAAGGGAAATACATAAACGACTGTAAAGACATACTTAAAGAATTGGTGGCAATTGCACGCAACCTTACTAATAATAAGAATGCCGAGGAAAAAGAAGCATCATTGGGTAAGTTGAAAGAATTATACTCTAAAATAATTCCTGACAAACATAAAAATATGTGTTCACTATTTATGTATACAGGTCCCCGACACATTACCGATTCCAGAAAAACAGAATGGAGCCATGTAAAATCCTATACCAATAAAAATGGGGTATTATATACAGGTGATGGATATCTTTCTGATGTGGAAAAAATAGCAAGGCTCGCTCAACATATTGGTCAAAAGAGGGCAAAAAACATACTTTGTTTACAAGTTATGCATCATGGGGCGCGTGAAAACAGTAATGCTTTTGTTCCACAATTTCTTCCACCGGAAATTAGTGTTTTTTCTGCCGATCCGTCTCATCGCTACAGACATCCTGATGGCGGTGTCGTTTTCGATTATCTTGATTATAATCCTGTACTTACGACCTCGGACATCAATATTCGCCAAGCCCTTAAGATTTGTGATTGTCTAGGCCTCGTGTAAATCACTTTTGTTTTGTATTTTATTGATTATGTAGTATGTTAAATAGAAACTCCTTTGCATATTAACCATCAAAAAGTGATTTTGCTTATGACTTGGGAAGATATATTGAAGATAATTGCTGCTGGAGTAGGTGCCATTGGAAGCGCTAGTATAATTATTGTTGCGCTAAGTACTTGGTTAGGAAAAGTATGGGCAAATAGAATTTTAGAGACAGACCGAGCAAAATATTCTGCCCAATTAGAAAATCTGAAAGCATCTAATGAGAATTTTGTGAACTCTCTATCATTAGCTCATTCAACTTACCTTGAAAATAACCGGGCATTTACAGCAAAAAGGATTGAAGCGATCCAAACCCTTTGGGAAGAGGTAATTCGCTTACGAGCGGAAAAACCTTCTTCAATAATTTTTCTTGATATATTAATATTACAAGAATATGGGCAACTAAGAACCCAATCCAAGTTGCAATATATAAAGGACGAAGTAGATTTCACTTCTATCGTAGCTAAATTAGTTAAAAACAGCGTTGATTTGGTTCGGCCCTTCATTGATGACAAGTCATATGAATTATTCTGGTGTTATCGTGCATTAATCGGTCGTTTATGTCATTACATTAAGCAGATATTTGATAAGGGTGCGCCCCAAAAAAGTTGGCAGGAAGATAAAGAGGTTCTCCTGGTCTTAGGTACAGTGTTAAATAAGGATGAATTAGACAAGTTTCGTAGTGAGCAATGGAGTACAACTGTGACCTTTAATTATTTAGAGGGAATGCTGTCTAATCACTTAAAAAAGTTAGGGACTGGGATGGAAGTAGCGGAAAATACCTTGAACGACTCAATAAAATTCTATAAAACCGTATCAAAATTCAAAGAAATGGAGGCAGGGTTTGGTACCTTTTAATGTAGGTTAAAGATGATACTCGTGGCTTGATTTCTGATTTGGAGGAGAACACAAGAGAAAATTCCGCAAATGACTAATTTCAATGTTCTTGCCCCCAAGCTGAACTGCTTTCATGGAAAGATCAATATGAGCATCCTTGAAATAAGGTAATCCATTATAGCAAATCACAACTCCCTAAGGGGCATAAAATATGGGCAATAAAACATTAAATGCATTATTGACAAGAGGGATCGACAACTCTCTTGCAGAAAAATTAATTACTGATGGATATAATATCAATAATTTAAAGCGGTTGTCCAATAACAAATTGTTAGAACTTGGAATATCCCCTGAGTCCATTCTTGCGTTTAAAGGTCGTCCTCCAATTCCCAATGACACAGCCACTAGATTAATACATGATTTTAAAAATGTATGTACTATTTGTAGAGGCGAAAAATCATCCAGTATTATCATTCATCACATTCACCCCTGGCAAGATAGCAAATCTCATGACTATGATAACTTAATACTATTATGTCCAGCTTGCCATGACGAAGCTCACTCTACTCACACATTATCACAAAATCTTACTCCAGATAAACTGCTTAATTTAAAGGAACGGCGTAAGCAACAAATCCAAGACGACGACAGTAAGAGCCTTGATGTGACTAATAGTCCTGCAAACGAGTTGATGGAAAAAGCATGGGATTATTTTAATCATCAGTTGATATTACGTCGTTGTCCCAATAAAAAAGATCTTTTACAAATATTACAATCTACCACCAATTCTCAAGATGGAAAATATATTTACCGGGGGAATCCCAATGACAATTACTACATGTATAAACAATTTAATTCTGCACTAAATAAAATAATAACCCAAAAACGTTACTTTATTATAAATAACCAAACATCCCCGGGAGATATCCTAGCACTAGCAAAACCCCAAGCCATTGTAATCCTGACAGCGCGCCATTATTTCAAAAACCAGTCCAATAGTGTTGAGGCCACAGGACCGGGACAAATTATTATTTGTTCATACAAAAAAGCTAGCATTTGTTTTCGGTTTATAATTGATAGATGGGATGCAACCAGTACATCTGCCTATGGCATACATTTATCAGGATCTCAGGTGCGTACTAGCATTTTAATCATCAAGGATGTAACAAAGGAGGGGAAAGATTATATATTGTTTCGGCAATTAATTAACTTGCATATTTGACTGTCTCTGCATGGAAGAGTTGGATTACGCGCTCTGAATCCTGGGTTACGCTTTCCATATGATCTTTGGCATGCTCTTCG
>JAVBVS010000030.1:0-24308 GCA_036677805.1 Victivallaceae bacterium
AAATTGCAGTAAGTATCTGCCCCGAGGGCAATAGAAAGTCATACTTACATCGATATTTTTTGTCCAGAGCAAAAATTATAACAAGACTGATTGTAAAAAATAACAATGGGTATTGGATAAACTCAACACCATCTATTGTCTGCGCCAATTTGTATAAATAATTTATACATATAATCCTAGGCAGGTATGCTATATAGTCTATCATAACACCGTTCTTTTACAATTAGGCCCATTAATAAATAGGAGGTCTTACTTCATATACCTTCTACGATTTCTATCTCCACCAATTTTTTAGAAAATTGAAAATTTAGTGCCGTTCAATAGGTATTATTTTATATAAATAAACTATGACTTAATTATTCTTCGGGGACATATTCGACGCCATGCCCATAATAATCCTGATATGAATGAAGTATTTGTCCCTCAAGCGACCAAATAATTATTTAATACCACTAAATTATAGATATCACTGCTGACTTCGGTTTTCAAGGTAAGGTTCGCATCATATTGAAAAGTTCTGGTCCCAATTGCAGCGGTTACGGGGCAGGCTGTCCGGAGCCAATACCCGGATGCGCCCGGCTTCACCCAGCACCCAGCGGATAACTTCATGTTCGATCGCCGGTTGCAATTCGATGATGACGTTGCCGTCAGGTTGCGGCTCCAAATTGAACTTTTTAATCGAATGGTGTTCGCGTAAATAAAAGGCAATCGACACATCGCAACGCAGCCGGATACCGGCAATCCGTTCGAAATTGAACAAGCCCGACGTTTTTTTATCGCAGTATCCGGCGTTCAGAGCAACCTTGGCCGCTTGTTACAGCGAAACCGCCACGTCGTTGTCGGCCAGATAGCGTTTCAACTCTCTGATGTCGATCTGGTGGAAGTGAAATACCGACGCCGCCAGCAATACCGTTGCGCCCGCTTGCGCCGCCGCGAGGAAATGTTGCATTGTTCCCGCGCCGCCGGAGGCGACTACTTGGGCCCGGCAGTGCTCATGAATCGCCCGGATCACCGGCAAATCGTATCCTGTTTTCGCTCCGTCTCCGGCCTTGCTGGTCGGCAGAATGACTTTCACGCCGTATCCGTCAACT
Source organism: Victivallaceae bacterium (assembly GCA_036677805.1). GTDB lineage: Bacteria > Verrucomicrobiota > Lentisphaeria > Victivallales > Victivallaceae > SIG78. Next base: position 1,092 of record JAVBVS010000030.1, read on the forward strand.
TTCTTCGCCCATTCCACGGCGTCGAAGCCGGTCGCGGTGCGTCCGCCGTCAATGTAAACCTCATAGCCCGATGGCAACCCCGGATTGACATCGACGTCGATTGCCACGGTGACGCGATCGGCGCCGAATTCCGCAATCATTGCCGGAATAATTTCCGGGCGGCGAAAGGCTGCGCTGCTGGTGGAAATTTTATCCGCACCCGCCGCCAAAACCGCGGCCGCCGATTTGACATCGGAGATCCCGCCGCCGACGGTGAACGGCACTGTACAGACTTCCGCGACACGTTTGACCACATCCAGCAGGGTGCCGCGGTTTTCGACCGTGGCGGTGATGTCCAGTAGCGCCAGCTCGTCCGCTCCGGCCGCGCAATACGCCTTGGCACAGGAAACCGGATCACCGGCGTCGGCGATATCGACGAAATGAACCCCTTTGACCACGCGTCCCGCGCGCATGTCCAAACACGGCATAATGATTACTTTTTCCGCCATGAAACAGCAACCCCCCTTTTCCCATTGAAGATTTCCGCAACTGGATTTCGAGTACTTTTCAGCTGCAAACTGTTGTTTTCATACAATAATTCCCGGAACCGGATTTTGCAAACTCAAATTCATTCCAGCGCCCCGTAAAAACTGAGTTCCCGATGCTTAATGGACACCAATGCGTATGGCGGCGGAGACGGCGCTGGAACCGTCGGAGTGAAGGGCGGTTCCGGTGAAATTTTCATTTTGCGTTTGGCCGCGACTTGCTCCAGTTTGGCTGAACCGTTCAGTAAAAACTATACCCGGCCGGCTGCATTGATGACTGGCAGTATCAGGGTGATGCGCGGTGCCGCAGGTTCAATTCCCAATGGTACCGGTTGGGGCAGCACCCAACGTTCCGTGGTAATGGCGCTGCTGCCGGCGAAAATGCTTGCCATATGTCTGTCGTCTCCTTCGTTAGCCGCAAACAAACCACCACCAATATTTCTTTGCTTCTATTTCCCAATGTCGATTGTAAAATCGCTTCTGCCGTGCTAAACTCCATCATGTGATAAGTCCTCTCATTTTATTGTCATTTTCCCCTTGGTCAATGACAATCCGAGAGGACCTTATCACGATTCTCGGTAAACGCCCGCATGATACATGTTGCGGATGAACCGTAGCGGAACGGAATTTCATTGGTTTGCGTGATGCGGCGAAGGAATTTTCGGACCAATCTTTCATTTATGAGGGAATCATATCCATTTTGTTGCTTACAGAGTCCCTGTCTGCTGTGGTAAGGCGGCAAAGTGAATTTATGCATCCCCGAGGATAAAAAAAGTTGGCAAGATCGGAAGATGCGGACATATTTTGGGGTGATGAAACCGGAATCCGCAATGATCAAGCCAAAGGCCGTAGTTATGCGCCGAAAGGCAATACGCCAGTGCAAACGGTCAATCCGGTACGTGAAAAAGTCAATATGATCAGGTTGACGAAACGGTCAATAAGTGGTATATTATCATTCCTGAATAAAATTTTCCAGAAGCTCAAATATCCACAGAAAGAGAGTTCCTTTATGTCTCAACGCAGTGATATCAGAAAGATTCTGATCATCGGTTCGGGTCCGATTATAATCGGGCAGGCGTGCGAGTTCGATTATTCCGGTACCCAGGCGTGCAAGGCGTTGCGCGAGGCCGGCTACGAAGTGGTGCTGGCAAACTCCAATCCGGCGACAATCATGACCGACCCGGGAACGGCCGACCATACCTACATCGAGCCGCTCACGCCCGATAGCATGGAAAAAATCATCGCCCGTGAACGCCCCGACGCACTGCTTCCCAACCTCGGCGGGCAAACCGCGCTGAACCTGGCGATTTCGCTTCAGGAGGCTGGAACCCTCGAGAAGTATCATGTGCAGGTAATCGGCGTCGATCTCAACGCGATCAAACGCGGCGAGGACCGGATCGAATTCAAGGCGACAATGAACGCGCTCGGCGTGCCAATGGCGAAATCCGAACCCTCCTATACGGTCGAAGAGGCGGAAAAAATCGCCGCGACGCTCGGTTATCCGGTCGTGCTGCGCCCGGCCTACACAATGGGCGGTACTGGCGGCGGCATCGTCTACAACGTCGAAGAGCTTCGCAAGGTGGTCGCCCGCGGTCTGGCCGCCAGCTTGATCGGCCAGGTACTGATTGAGGAGTGCGTGCTCGGATGGGAAGAACTCGAACTCGAAGTCGTTCGCGACGCCGACGGCAACAAGATAACCGTCTGCTTCATCGAAAACGTCGATCCGATGGGTATTCATACCGGCGACAGCTTCTGCGTGGCGCCGATGCTCACGGTTCCCGAATCCGTTCAGAAGCAGCTTCAGGATTACAGTTACAGAATCGTTGACGCGATCGGAGTGACCGGCGGCACCAACGTGCAGTTCGCCCACAACCGCGAGGACGGCCGGATCATCGTGATCGAGATCAATCCGCGCACCAGCCGTTCAAGCGCGCTGGCCAGCAAGGCCACCGGCTTTCCGATCGCCCGGGTTTCCACCAAGCTCGCCACTGGCGTGACGCTTTCCGAAATCCCCTACTGGAAAAATGGAACTCTCGACAAATACACCCCTACCGGCGATTATGTGGTGGTGAAGTTCGCCCGCTGGGCATTCGAAAAATTCCCGCAGGCCGAGGATGTGCTCGGCACCCAGATGAAGGCGGTCGGCGAAGTCATGAGCATCGGCGCCGATTTCAAGGAGGCCTTCCAGAAGGCGATACGCTCCCTGGAGATCGGCCGTTCCGGCCCCGGTCTGGTCAAGAAGTTTGAAAAGCTTTCGCTTGAAGAGCTGCGTCCGCTGGTCGGGCGTCCTTCAAGCGAACGTTTCTTTCATCTCTACGAGGCCTTCAAAAAGGGACTCTCCGCAGCCGAAGCGGCCAGACTCAGCAATATCACCGGCTATTTCCTTGAGGAGATCAAGGAGCTCGCCGATTTCGAGCTTGAACTGGCCGCATTCACCTGGATGGCGCTCCCGGATGAAACGCTCGTCCGGGCCAAACGCCTCGGCTTTGCCGACAAATATCTCGGAAAGCTTTTTTCGGTGCCGGAAAAATCCGTCCGCGAACGCCGCCTCGAACTCGGCTGCCGGGCGTCCTTCCGCCGGGTTCCGGTCAGCGGCGTAGACAACGCCGATTACTACTATTCGACCTATTCCGGCAGACCGGACGAGGTCCCGGTCTCGGACCGCCGCAAAATCATGGTATTCGGCGGCGGCCCCAATCGGATCGGTCAGGGAATTGAATTCGACTACACCTGTGTCCACGCCGCGTTCGCGCTCCGCGACGCCGGTTTCGAATCGGTGCTGGTCAATTGCAATCCGGAGACCGTTTCCACCGACTACGACACCAGCGACAAACTCTACTTCGAACCGCTCACCGTCGAGGATGTGCTGGCGATCTACGACAAGGAAAAACCCGAGGGCGTGATCGTCCAGTTCGGCGGCCAGACTCCGCTCAATATCGCCCAGGAACTCAAGGACGCCGGAGTCAGAATCATCGGCACCCAGCCGGAGGGGATCCGGCTCGCCGAAGACCGTGAATACTTCCGCGAGCGCATGATCGCGCTCGGCATCCGCCAGCCGGAGAGCGGCACCGCCCGTTCGCTGGAAGAGGTCATCGCCATCGGCCGGAGGATCGGCTATCCGGTGATGGTGCGTCCCTCGTTCGTGCTCGGCGGCCGCGGCATGGCGGTGATATACGACGAAGATATGCTGACCCGCTACGCGGTAGAGGCGATCCAGGTCAGCCCCGAATACCCGATGCTGATCGACCGCTTCCTCGACCATGCGATCGAGTGCGAGGTGGATGCGGTCAGCGACGGCGAGGATACTTTCGTGGCCTCGGTGATGGAGCATATCGAGCTTGCCGGAATTCACTCCGGCGATTCCGCCTGTTCGATTCCCCCGATCACGCTGGAAAATAAGCATCTTGAAAAAATCAAGGCGCATTCGGCGGCGATCGCGCGCGATTTCCGGGTGAAGGGCATTCTCAACGTCCAGTATGCCGTCTGCGAGGACGACGTCTGGATCATCGAGGCCAATCCGCGCGCCTCGCGCACTGTCCCGGTTGTGGCCAAGGTCACTGGCGTGCCGCTGGCGCGGATCGCCACCAACCTGATGCTCGGAGCGAAACTCAACGATCTCCGCGGCATGCTTAAAAATCCGCCGCGCCACTACTACGGCGTCAAAGAGGCGGTATTCCCTTTCAACATGTTCCCCGAAGTCGATCCGGTGCTCGGTCCGGAAATGCGGGCGACCGGAGAAGTCATGGGCATCGCCGAAAGTTTCGGCATGGCCTACTTCAAGTCGCAGCAGGCGGCCGGTTCCCGGCTGCCGCTTGAGGGCAAGGTGCTGGTTTCGGTCGCCGAACGCGAACGCGCCGACCTGCTGCCGATCGTCAGGATGCTTTCGGAAATGGGATTCGAACTGATCGCCACCGAGGGAACCGGGCGTTATCTTGAAGCCAGCGGCATCGCCTTCAAACCGGTGCACAAGCTCAATGAAGGACGCCCCAACGTCGCCGATCTGATCCGCAACCGCGAAGTGTCGCTAATCATCAACTCTCCGATCGGCAGGTTGAGCAAGATTGACGACAGCTGCATCCGGATGCTGGCGATTCAGTACAAGATACCGTATATGACCACGATCGCCGCGGCCAACGCCACGGTGCTCGGCATCCGCGAAGCGCGGCGCGGGGAGACTCCGCTCAAATCGCTTCAGGAATATCAGCAGGAGCTGTAATGGTCGAAATCGCCGGCTGGATCATGCCCATCGATTCTGGCGTTGTTCGCGACCGGAATCGCGGCACGGCGTGCTGCTTGGTGCATACAAAAAGACCTGATTTCTCCGGATCAGTCATCGTCATTGGTGGTCCCTGATCAGTAGCACTGCTATCAGGGTTTTGCCCGAAATTTTTAGCCGAAGGTAACTTAACCCTTCGGAGAATTTTTTTGTTTCTCCGAAGGGTTTGTTTTCGGAATTTTAATTATTGGGGCATCGGGATAAAAGTCAGGAGCTGTCAGGACGCATATCGAAATTTTCGCTTTCGGATATGAAAATCCATATTTCCCGGACGCTCCCGGACGCTTCGGACGCATGTTCGGGATTCTTAAAAGTTATCCCTAAATAACTCCAACTTTTCGAAATGCAATGATGCTTGCGGCCAGTTGAAGCAATGCCTCATATGAAGCGTTTGTCTTTTCATAGCGAACCAGTAGCTTTCGGAAACGGTTGAGCCATAAATGAGTGACTTCTGTAATGCCCCCCGTTTGTCAAGGGCGGCATTACGTAGAACGTACAAAAAATGAAGATTTCATTTTTTGAGAGTTCCAGTTGCCGTCCCACATTGTCTTAAGCCGCCGCCGCATTGAACCACCGTTCATATTTCATATGGCGTCATGTAACCGAGGGAAGAATGCGGGTAATCTTCGTTATACGCCTTCTGCCATTGCTTCAAAGCAATCTCAAAAGTGTTAACGGAATCGAATTCCCTGGTCCAGACCAAATCCTCCTTAATCGTTCGGATTACGCGTTCTGTATCGGCATTGCCTTTCGGATTGCAGTAACTGGCGAATATCTGATGAATTCCCAGCTCGGAACAGGTTTTGAAAAAAGCGATTGAAGTTGGCTGACTGCCATGATCGCTGACCAGCTCGGGGACTTGACCTGCCTCCCTGATGCCATCTGGAAATTGGAGATTGATCGCTTCATTCAAAGCGTCGATCCAGTCTGCCGATTTACTGGTTAAACTCATGTGCGTGGACAACAGTTTCTTCGTGCCCCAGTCGATTACGACATGCAGATACACCCATCCGAAGGTGGAAATCATCACCTTGGTCATATCGATTCCCCAATAACGGTTTGGTTCAACCGTCCGCGGCTTGTGCGTCACCGCCTTGCGCGGAGCCCTGAGCTTAAGATTCCTGGGAACCAACAGGTTATTGAGTTTCATAAGCCGATGGATCCGTTTCTGATTGACCGGAAATCTCTCATGATATTTGAGATATGCCCAAATCCGGCGATACCCCCAATACGGATGTTCCGCCTTGAGCGTTTAAATACGTTCGGTCAAAGCCCGGTTCGCTTTTGTATGCACGTTACGCCGCTTTACCAGTCGTTTTTTTTAGTTCGACGGTCAATTCTCCGATGGTTTCTTTGAGCTTACGATTTTCGTGCTCCAGCCGTTCCCGAGCGTGATCCACGCCGCCGCGCTCGAACAACTTTGCCCCATCGGACAACAACTGGTCACGCCACTGGTAATACATCCCCTGCGTGATTCCGTGGTCATTGCAGAGTTCGCTGATACTGCGCTCGCCCTTCAAGCCTTGCAACACAATTGCCAGCTTTTCTTTCCCGGTCCACTGTTTCTTGGCACCCATCGTTGATCCCTTTCTGTGACTCTCTTAATTTATCACATTTTTAGATGGGGGCAATATAATGTACTTCCCGTACGAACATCGGAGCCGGTTACGCACCAATAACGCGCTGGAACGGATCATGAAAGAAATCCGAAGACGAACCCGAGTCATCGGAGCTTTCCCGGACGGTTATTCCGCTCTGATGCTGGTGGGAGCCCGCCTTCGTCATATTTCCTCCACCAAATGGGGTACCCTGCAGCACATGAACACTGGAAAACTTTACCAAGGCGGTGTATGGTAAGACAACGGGGAAACGCCTCCGCGAATTCGGTCCTGCTCCTCCGGAGCTGTTGGTCGGGCCGAATTCGCGGAGGCTCAGTCCCGGGCAACGTTTGAGCCTGTAATCAATCGGATTTCCAATGTGCGCAAAACTTCGTGCACTACCATAATATTGCAAAAATCCTGCGTTGGGACCTTGATTCTTTACATAACAATCAGAAAAAAGGCCGCTTTTCAAATAGCCTTTTTCAAAATGTGCGCAATTTTTCGGACGTTATCTTTCGCCGCTTGGGCGGGAGCTCAGTAGGCCAGTTCGGCCCCGGTGAAGTTGATGTAACTTTTGCCGGGAACCATGGTATAGGGCTCCAGATTGCCGTTGACCATGCGGTTGCGCCCGAGGTTGAACTTCAGTTTCTTGCCGTCGATCGAACCCAGCGCCGCCAGCGGCAGCGCCGCTTCAATATACAGTTTGTCGCCTTCAAGCCGGGTTTTGAAATCCGGCGCGGGCAGGGGCCGACGCGGCTGGCCCGGTTCGGGAGACGATACCCATTCGGCATGGCTGGTGTTGGAGCCCGACAGAATGTACTGCACATACGATTTGGGGTTGTCGGCGCTTGCCAGATAGATTTCAATCGAGTCGGTGAACCACGGTTTGCCGTTGGGATCGACGGTGAAGCCGGATGGCTTGGTCTCGGTCAGGACCGCCGCCACATAGAGGGTACCGCCGTCGCGCAGCAGCTTGATTTCAGTTGCGGGCGGCAGCTGCGCCGGGCTGCCGCACAGCGAAAACTCTTTCAGGCTCAGCGCGCTGTTCCACTCTTCGGCGGTGACTTTCCCGTCGATTGCGATTTTGCCGGAGGCGCGGGGCAGCTGAAACTGCTTGATTTCCGCGGGCTTGCCGCCTTTGAGCGGGAATACCTTGACCGCCGCCGTCCCGGCGGGCAGTTCGGCTCGCGATTCCAGCACCGTGACTTCCAGCGTACGGTCGGGCGTCACATTCTGGTACAGCGGCGCCAGAATCACGTTGCCATTCCAATCCGCCGGAGCGCCAAGCTCGTTCAGATCGACCCAGAAGGTTTCTTCCGGAGCCTCGCCCACGGCGAAATTGGAGATCACGCAGATATTTTCCGGCACCCGTTTCGTCCCCCACGCGTCCGGCATGGGGCCGCGCCGCTCGGCCAGCGCCCGCCCGGTACCGGCGAATGTCCGGGTGGCATATTTGCCCGAAGCGTCGGCGAAATCGAACATGATGCCCAAGGCGCACTCGCTATTGTCATAGCGGACGTTGAGCCCGTGGAAGCCGGGGCGCGGTCCTTCGCGGTTGAAGGCGTCGAAATTGCCGCGCAGCCGGAGTTTTACATAACGCTTGAGTTCCAGCTCCAGCCCTGCGGCCACAAAGTTCCAGTGCGTGGCGTAGAGCGGAAGGGTCGAGATGCTGACCGCGGCTTTCGCCGGATCGATCTGGGCCGTGCCGACGGTCGGCTGGTACTGGCGGTATTCGCCCAGCGCCTTGACTCCGGGCGCGGCGGCGACCGCCGCCGGATACGGCTTGGCATCCCGTTCCATTGCGGCTTCCTTCAGCCAGACGAATTTGCCGATTTTCGGAGTGCCGGGAGCAAGCTCGAAGGTGCTTTCCGCCAGTACGCTGCCGTCGGGAGCGAACAGTTTCGCGGTGTAAATTCCGCCGGTGACGCCGGTCGGCAGGACGATTTCGACCGCGGCAGCTTCCGGGGTTACGGTCTGCTGCCAGACCAGATCGCCGGTGTTGAAGATTTCGAGCGCGAGCGGAGTTTTTTCCGGGAGGCCGCTGGTCGTCGCTTTCAATATGAGTTTGCCGCCCGGTTTGCCCGGCGTGACCGTCAAGGTGGCGCTGCCGGAAACTTTCGGGGTTGGCTGCAAATTCAAGATTGCGGTGTGGCGGCCCTTGGTCACTGCGAACAGGGCCAACCGGGCCTTGCCGACTACGATCATATCGACCGGAGCGGCATTGCCGTCAAGCTTCAGACTGGCCGGGTTCATGGCGTCGGGCAGCACGCAGACGATTTCCGCCGCGTCGCGGGCGGAGTCGATGGTCAATTCGATCTTGTCGCCCTGTTGCGCTCCCGAAACCTTTACCCCCAGCGTCTCCGGCAGCCACAATTGATTGCGCAGATGGTCCACACTGTAGACCAGCGCCGGGCTCTGAGTTACGCAGTAGAGCCTGAGCTGATCCGGCCCGACTTCGATTTCCCGGGCGATGCGTCCGGCGGCGGGCGCTTGGCCGAGATATTCCGGAGCGATGATGAAATCGCTCGCCCAGCGGCCGGCGCGGTAATTGGCTTCCTGTTCGGATTCGCCGAGAAGACCGCGATGGGTGCTGTGGGGCTTGAGCGTGAAAAGCCACTGGTAAACCGGTTTTTGGCCGTCGCGCAATCCCAGCGGCGCGAGATCGGCGGAGACTTCGCCCCGGAAGGGTTTGTCGGCATGATTTTTGAGGAAGAGCCAGCCGAAGTCGCCGAAGGCAAGCGGCATGATTTCCAGCTGGGTTTCCGGTTCATAACGCCAGTTGGGCTTGACCTTGGCATCGACCAGTCTGGCCGGTCGGCTCTGCTGCTGCGCCGACATGGTTGCGACATCGCGGCGGTTGTCGCTGTCGCCGCCGAGGGTGAGGCCGAGTCCGGTGCCGACCGCGTATTGGCGGAAGGCCTGATCGACGCCGGGCAGCCAGTAGATGTAGAGCGGGGTAAACAGCGGGTCCGGCCGCTGCCAGAGCTTGAATTTGTACATCCAGGTCGCGCCGTCGCGCCAGTTGGTGGTCATCACGCCGCCGAAACTTTCGAGGTAGCCCATATCGCCGATCGGATTTTCCGGATTGTTGAAGAAGACCGCGCGGTCCGGACGGTCTTGCCGGATGGCGTTGCGGACGCCGAGCAGCGTCTGATCCCAGGCGTCGGGTTCGTCGATACGCATATTGGGCCAGTCGACGCTGGAGGGCGATCCGCCGCCGTCGAGATACCAGACCTCCTGATTGTAGAAATTCATGAAGCGGGTGATCGCTTCGATGATTTCAGCGCGCGATTCCGGAATGCCGACGAGGCGATAGTAGTTGACGCCCCAGCCGGGAAAGAAGCTGATTTCGCGACCCTGCGCATTGTGGGTGATGAACCATTCGGGATGTTTTTTGAATATCTCACTGTATTTGGAGGCGCTCCAGAGCCAGGTGTATTGGGAAATCTTCGCATTGGGCAGGCTTTTGCGGATGGCTTCGTCACGGGCTTTCATCGCTTCGGCGCTCATCCGCCCGCCGAAGATGTTGCGGACATCGCCTGAAGTCGGGAAATCGCCCCAGAAGTAATCGCTGTCGCAGGCGCCATAGTGGATCACGCCTTCGCGAATCAGGCTGTTGAGAAATTCGGCCAGCCGCTGACCGGCGTCGCTCCACTGTCCGTCCCAGCCCTGAGTGCACAGGAACCGCAATTCGCCGAGCCATGCCGGGCGCTTGATTTGAGCGCGGAACTGGCGGACTTCGGGCTGCGCCAGATAAGCGTCGAAAGCGGCGGTCAGGTCGCCGGGGACGATTGCGAACTGCGATTCGACGGAAGCCTGCTGTTTTTTCCCGTTGAACGCGAAGAGACCGTCGCCGAGAATCCATCCGGTCGGGGTGAAAATGGTCCGCTTGTCGCCGAAACCGGCGATGGTGACGACGCCGGAGCCGATCTGGACGTAGCGGTCATCGTAGCGGTAGCGGTAGTGAAGCATGGTCAAATCCTGCTTCGGATTTTCAAAAATCACCACCGGACCGGTGTCGGCGGGATAGTCGAAAGCGATTTCGGAAGCGAACTTATGCTGCAAATCGTGTCCGGCGCCCCAGGTTTCGTAGAGTCCGTCTTCGCGTACATGCTGCGGCAGCACCACTTCAAACGCGGTATTGAAAATGCGGGGGGCTGTGGACTTGGACGCAATGGCCAGGCGTCGGGTGAGGATGTTGTTATCCCAGTGCCAGGTGGTGATGAAGCTCAGGTCGGGAAATTTTGGATTGACGGTCGCCACTTCCACACCGCCGTCTTTTGGTATGCATGAAACAACCCGATCAGTGTATCCGTCGGCCTGGCCGAGTTCCGCGGCTTCGGGACCGAAAAGTTCATAACGGTTGAAGAGGCGCTCGGCCAGTACGACGCCTTGGCGTTCGAGTTTGACGGCGACGCCGTTCTGCCGGTTGATCCAGAGCGAATTGCCGCTGGCGTCGGCCAGATGAAGGTAGTCTTTTTCGGAAATCGCGGACAGTTCGGGGCCGGTGCTGTATTGCCGCGCGGAAACGGCGGCGATTTCGGCGTCGGTCGGAATTTTGCCGGTGAAAGCGACTTCGGCGATATGCACCGGAATATCGGTCCGGCTGCGGCCCGCCCGGAGCCGGATGTAACGTCCGACAAGATCGAGATTGGTTCCGGTGATGGCATAAGTCTTTTCATCCGCGTCCGCATCGCGGTTGGCGATATGCGCGGCGGTCTGCCACTTCTGACCGTCCTTGCTGGTATAGACGGTCAGGTCGGAAATATTCTGCGACGGCACCGCGACCGCCTCCAGAGTGATATTTTTGATCAGATAAACCGCGCCGAGGTCGAAGGCGATATCGGGTTCGTCGGCATACTGGCGGTAAAAGGCCTGGTCGGCCTTTTCCGCCTTGCCGTCGGTCAGCACGGTGCGCGATTCGTCGCCGGAAGTCGGTGGCGCAAGATAGGTGTAACCCGTCACCGGGATTTTGCCTTCCGCCGTGCTGACCGGATGAAATTCCAGATTGGCGATGGCCAGATACTGGCCCGGTTCACTCATCGAACTGTACATGGTGATCATGATCCTGACCACTTTGCCGCGGACCGGATCGCTCTGTTTGGCCAGTGATTGCAAAGTCCGCAGATCGATCGGGACGATGACATGGCTCCACGCGTTGGCGGTGAACTTGAAGTTGCCCAGCAACCCGTTGCGCCCGTCGGCATAACGGATGATGATCGCGCCATCGCCGGATCGGCCCGGCCGGACGTTCTGACTGAAATCGAAACTGATGGAACCGACGTTTTCCAGATCGACCGGCTCCGGGAAGACGATTTCGAAACCCTGATATTTGCCGGCCGCCACCGCTGTGGCTTTGACCGCCGGAGCTTCGGGAGAACCGATGACGGTGATTTCGGGTGCGACTCCGGCCTGTCCCTGAGCGCCGGTCCAGTATTCGGCTTTGATGTAACGGGTTGCTTCCGGAGCTCCTCGGGGCGGTGCGGAATCCGCGATGGCGGCGGATTTCGGTGCCGGCTCACTCAGTGCAATCGGCTTGCCGTCGGCGGCGAATACGGTGAAATTCGCGATTTCATAGGACAATCCTTTGGCATCCAGCGCCCGATAGGGGTACAGGTAAAGTTCGTTGGCGTTGCCGAGCGGGACCGGCTCTTTGGTGCCGATCTTGAACCATTGGCCGTTGGCGACCGGCAAGGTCACGTCGGTCCATTCATTGTTGCCTTTGACCTCGAAGTCGCAACCGGCGCTGCGCTTGTCGTCGAACCCGAAAATGGCGGCAAAGATGATTGCCTGCTTGCGGACCGATTGGCGGATGGAAAAGGTGATTTTCATTCCGTCCTTGAGCGGCAATGTCGCGGGCAGCGCCAGACGCACGCCCTGATAGGGACCGTCGGCGACCGCGGCGATTTTGACCGTTGGCCCTTTTTCCGTCTCAATGGCGGTGATTTCCGGCGGCGTTTCCGCCTGGCCTTTGGCCGGCTGCCATAATTTGCCTTCCAGCCCGCCGCCGACCGCCGCCGTGGCGGCGAGCAGCATGGAAACGGATAACAATCTGAATTTCATGATATTCCTCCCGCAATGCCGTGATTAATTTTCTTCCAGAATGGTGTCAATGCGCGAACTGTAGGGTCCGACATATGACGTATTGTAATAGTATTCGAGCGCGGCGGGCGTGCTCTTGCTCTCCGCTGCCACATGACCGTCGGTAAAGAGCGAATTGAACATTTTGCTGTGGCGGGCGTGCAAGGTGCCCGCGGGATAGCCCGAACGGTTGTAGACGATATAGGATTGCTCGTAGGGACTGACGCTTTTGTTGACCGAGTCGTGAATGATGGTCAGGAAACTCGGATCGGGAATCTTCTTGAAATTGACCGTATTGACCACGTCGGCGTTGTAAGCGCGGAAGCCGTAAGTGTCGGCATACCAGACCGCGGTATCCGGCAGCTTGATGCTCGGACACATGAAAACCTGGTTGCGGTCGGTATCGTTCATGCCGTTGAAAGTCCACAGGGTGCGCGCCCATTGCCATTTGCTGGAGGCATCGTAGGTGTAATGCTGGACCGGGGTGGCAAAATCGTTGGAGCTGTCGGCGTACATCAGCATGTAGGTGCCGATGCTCTTGAGGTTGCTGGTGCAGTTGCTCTGGCGGGCCCGTTCGCGCGCCGCCGACAAGGCGGGCAGCAGCATGGCCGCCAGAATCGCGATAATGGCGATCACAACGAGCAGTTCAATGAGGGTAAAGTGCACATGTTGTCTTGACATTTCCGAAGCCCTTTCCTGTGGTTGATTCGATGATATCGTCGGTGAAAATGTTCATTTTGACTCGATTCCGGCGCCCAGAACCAGATATTCCAGCGGCGCCAGCGTTGCGGAAACCGTATATTCCGTACTTTGAGGACGAGCGATCGCCGTCCATTTCCCGTCGTCGTTCAGCCGGGCGAACTCCAGTTGCGCCAGTTCCGGACTCAGCCGCAGCGGGATGGTGTGAAGCGTGTCGGTCGAACCGTTGAGGAGACCCAGAATCCAGCCGCCGTCGACGGTGCGGTTCACAACCGGCCACAGGCAGGGCGCCGTCGGTTCGGCCACTGCCGGCAGCATCTGCCTGGCCGTCCATTCCAGCGCTTCGCGCAACTGGCGCGCCCGGTAGGCATGCGGCAGCACCCAGTCGCATGCCAGCACCGCGAAACGTTCCCCGGCGGAATTCTCACTCCAGATCATCCCCGGAGCAACTGATTCTTTGCGATAGTTCCGGATGACGGAGCGGATTTCATGCCAGCCGTTGCCCACGGTTTCCAGCCGTCGCCAGCAAAGCTGCGGCCATACGAATCCCCGCAACGGAAGACCGCTGACGCCGCCGCCGGCCGGTCGGGGCAGGAATTCTTCGTAGCCGATCTCATCGGAGGACAGCGCCGCGCCGCTACGCACACCGACGCGGCCGGCGAGCCCGCGCAGCGCCAATGCCTCCAGCGCTGTGACATCCAGCACCGCGCCCTGACGGAGCAATGCATCCAGTTCCGCATCGGAACAGCCCAGCAGGTCGTCGCCGCAGAGGACTTGCCACGGCATTCCTGCGGCATGGGTCAGGGGCAATCCCAGGAGCGACATGGCGTCGGCCAGGCCCCGGCCGCCATACCAGTCGGCTGCGCTTCGACGCACTTTCAGTCCGTCGCGATGGACGAAGATCCGGGCTCCGACCGGCCGCGCTCCTTCCGGAATCATCCGGCACAAGGTATCGAGCAGGGGGCGTTTCCGCTCCAGTTGGGCAATCAATGGCTCGTAATCGGCGAAACTTCGGCCGAAGGCGTCGAAAAAGTTGCCCATCGGCTGCCGGAAGCCCTGCAAAATTGTCGTGGCAATCTGGGCCAGGGTCATCGTCGCCGACTTGGCATAGCCGTCGGCGGCGGGATAATTTTCGATTTCCGGCCAGCATTCCGTCGCGGGCGGCAGAACGGCCCGGAAGCGATCGGGCGCAAGCAAAGCCGGCACGAACTGGCGAAGGCCGACCTCCTGATAAATGCTGATCTGGGGGCGGACCAGCGGACGCTCGTCGCCGCAGAGCGCCCGGAGGACGATTTCCCAGTCGATGCCCGCCGCGCCGCGCGGCCAGACCGCGGTCATCACGCCGAGCCGGGTGGCTGGCGCGACCGTTTTGACCGCATCCCGGATCAAAGCGGCGGTCGCGGCAAACCCCGCGGTGGTGACCTGAAAATAGGCCTCCCGCAACGGATGCGGCGGCCAGGCGTCGGCAAAAATGGCGTCGCGCACTTCCTGACGGGTTGCGGAACGTCCGGCGAGCTCCGCGATGCGCCGGAGGTGTTCCGGACAAAAACAGGTCAATCCGTCGCGCAGCAGAGTACGGAAATCGTCATCGACCAGGATTGCGTCGGCTTCGATTTCGGCGTAAATCCGATAGCTCTCGGCAAGCCATTGCCGCAACGCCGGATCCAGCAGACAAGCACCGCCGGAATCGGTTGCGCCTTCGGCGGTGATGCGCGGCTGAAACGGAAATTCCCGGTGCAGTTCCGCCGGAAAATAGACGTGCCCCGAGGTCTGCATCACATTGAGGATGACTCCGATCCGGTGACGGCGCAGAAAGCCGGCCGCCGGTTTCAACACCGTTTCAACCTGACGCCGGATTGCCGCCGGGCTTTTGAAACTCGGTTCGTCATCGTAACTCGAGCTGAAGAGCGACACCGTGCGGCAGCCGGTGCGGCGGCAGTAATCCAGAATTTCCGCCAGCCGCGCATCCCGGACCGCTTCCGGAATGGTCACGCGCAGAATGTGCTCGAAGCCGGGTTGCGGTTTCATGATTGGGCCTCTTGCGCCGGATGGCGGGTTTCCGGATGATTCCAGCCGTACAGCGTCAGCGTTGCGGGGCGGGGCGCGCCGGCGGTGAGGCGCGCGGTGATGGTTCGACATTCGCCGGGAGCCAGACAGAAATAATTGTCCTGCCAGTAGATTTGGCGGAAATCGACCTCATCCGCGCTCAATCGGAGGTTGAGCGCCGTGATTTTGCCGGTATTTTCCACCGTTGCCGAGATCAGGGTTTCGCCGTCGGAGAGGGGGACGCTCCGCCAGCGGCAGGCAAGTTCGGCCGGTTCCAGGTGGAGCGCCCGGGAGAAATCCGGGACGCCGTAGATTCGCTCGTTGGCGAACAGCGTCCTGTCTCCGGCGGTGATCCTCAGCAGCACCAGCAGCACTCCGCCGGGAAGTTCGTCCGGGAACGTAACGGCAATTTTGCCCAGTTCGGCCACGCCGGCGGGACGATCTCCCGCAAAGGTTTCGGCGAACAGCACCCGGCCGTACAGATCGATTCCGGTCGCGGCAATCCGGGCGTCGCGGGGCAGCACGGAGTCGTTGCACAGGAAAAGCGTGCCGTGAAGCTTGCCGTCGGCGATCCGCCATGACGCGTCTTCGAGAAAGAGCACGGCATTGCGGTTGGCCCGGGCGAGGCGGTAATAGGCCATCTTGGGCATAGTGTAAAAGTCGATGATGCCGAAGGAATTGGTCGGCCAAGACTCATTGTACTGCCAGATGAAGCAGCCGGAGGCCGCCGGATAGTTCCTGCGGTAATGCTCCATCACATAACCGAGCAAATCGGCCTGGGTGAACATCGACGCCTGGCTGAGCTGCCGCCGGTCCTCCGGATCGGGCCGGAAGTTTTCCAGCATCGGCGTTATCGGGCGCTGGCCGTGGTCGAAGGTGAAGTGATATTTCCAGTGCTGGCCCGCGGGACAGGGATCGCCGGGCGGGATGAAGCGGTCGATCGATTCGGCTTCGGCGAAGCCGTTGCAGCCGAGTTCGCTTGCAAGCTGACGGAAGTGATCGTTCCAGAAGCTGTGTTCCAGAAAACACCATGGCCCGTGATGGCGTTCGCCCGGGCGCGACAAGTCCGGCGAGGAGAGGTGATACGGTACTCCCGGCGCCAGCGCGGCGACGAGTTCGGCGTATTGCCGGTAAAGCGGATTGTCGGGCGATTCGCCATAGTACTGCACTTCATTGCCGCCGCAGAAGAGCGCGGTCGAAACATGGTTGCGGAGTTTGCGCACGGCCGCTTCGCCTTCGTGCCGCTTGGCGGCCAGGTAGACGGCGTCACTGCGATACATGCTGCAGGCATGCATGAACTCCTGCCAGACCAGCATGCCGTGGCGGTCGCAGGCATCGTAAAACGCCTGTTTTTCGATCAGGCCGCCGCCCCAGATGCGGAACAGATTGAACCCGGCTTCTTTGGCCAGGCGCACTTCGCGCTCATAAAGTGCGGCGTCAAGCCGCGAAACGATCATATCCGCCGGTACCCAGTTCAACCCGCGGGCGAAAATCGGCTGACCGTTGAGTTCAAAAGTCAGGTCGTAAGCGCCTTCCGGGCTGCCGGGATTGCGCACCATCCGCAGATCGCGGAAGCCGACTTGCCGGACCTGTTCGTCGCCCGGCACGGTCAGGGTCAATTCGTACAACGGCTGTTCGCCGTAACCGTTGGGATACCAGAATCTGGCGTCATCGACCTCGAAATCGATCTTGCAGCGATTGTCGGGACCGGGGCAAAGCGCGACGGTTCGGGTCAGTTCCACGGTTTTTCCGTGATGTCCGAGCGGGGCCAGTTTTACGGTCAAAGCAGTGTCGTGCGCTTCGAGCGCGCCCAGTTCGACTTCCAGAAAAACCTGCTTTTGGGCCGTGCGGAAATGACAGTCGCGGAGGCGGACCGCCATGGTGCCTTTCAACTCGACATGATCGAAAATTCCAGTTGGCACCAACGCTCGGGCCCAGTCCCAGCCGAAGCTCATCTGGCAATGGTGAAAGTCGGCGAACTCGGACGGACGCACCCGTTCGTGATTGGACGATGCCTGTGGCGCAGGATCGAAAATCAGTACCAGCACGTTGTTGCCGGTACGGTCGATCACGTCGGTCACTTCAAATTCCCACGGCGTGAACATGCCTTCGCGTACGCCGAGCCATTCATCGTTGAGAAAAATCTGGACCCGGTAGCCGAGGCTGTGAAAGGTCAGGGTAAGCTTGCGGCAATCTTTCCATTCGGCCGGAAGCGAAAAATCTTTGCGGAAGGCCCATTCTTTGGCTTCGGACCAGCGCGAACGCTCCATGTTGCGTCCATAATACGGGTCGTCGATTTCGCCATTTTCCAGCAGCACGGTCCGGTCGCAGCCGGGGACGGAGGCGCGAAGCGCCCCCCCGGGACGCCTTGTCCGGTTGAGGAAGCCGGAGCTGCGCGCCGAGTCCATCAGCATGTTGTCGATATGGCCGACCGTTTTGGTGGCCTGATATTCACTCTCGGGGAGGAAATATCCGGCCAGCCAGTCGGAGCCGTCAAGATAAAGTTTCATGGCCGTCCTATCCGTAAATTTCATTGATGATCGAGGTGTCTTGGCCCAGCATTTCCAGATACCGCGCCAGCAGCCGCCGTGCCGAACCCCATTCGGTATTCGGACTCATGCAGCTGAAAAACTCATAGGTGATAATGCGCTTGACCAGGGGCGACGCTTCGGCCAGCTTCATGTACAGCGTACGGTAATCGCTCTGGCGAAAGACCGCCGGCGGTTCGCCGTGGCCGGGGAAGGGACGCTGAAAGGTTTCGATATTGCTCCAGAGTTCGATGCCGCAACGGTCGAAGAGCTTGCCGACTTTGACATACCATTCGGCGAGGCCGTTGTCCTCAATTTCGCCGCAATGACAGGCGGGCGCGGCGATTTTGTCCTGCGGCGCGCAGTAGTCGAGCAATCCGGCGACGCGCTCGAAGAAGTACCGGCCGTAAATGTCGATCCACTGGTCGGGGGTGTACTGGGTTTTCATATTGCCGAGCGGACCGCGGAAACTGGGCGACATGAAGGTCTTCTTGTCCGGAAAATTGGCCCGCATGTAACGGAGCACTTCCGTGCAGATGTCAAGGAAATTGAAGTGCCACGGCAGCGCCTCCAAAGATACATACAATCCTTTGAAGCAAGGGTGATGCGCATATCTGGCGACGGTGCGGTCGTAATAGCGCTTGTTGTCGTCGACCTCCTTCTGCCAGTCGCCGAGGTGCAGATTGGTGATGCCGGCCGGCCCTCCGAGATAGACGGTCATGCCGTATTGATCGCCGAGACGGAAAACCATATCGAGCAGATTCTCATCCTCCGGCCAGGTGGTCGAGCGCGGATCCTCGGCCGACAGTCGGACGCCGCACTCTTCGGTTTCGGTGCGGATGATGAACAGCTGGTCCATGCCGATGGCTTTCATCATCCGGAAATCCTGCTCCCACTCCTTCAAGCCGCCATTCACGATGCCCGTATCGGAAATCAGCATATTGACGAAGGTGCCGGTAATCGGTTTTAGAACCGCATTTTTCAACATAAAACTCTCCTGAATTTAGTGAAACGTTTCACCTGACAATAAAATTATATCATAGTTTGAATCGAATGTCAAGGGCGATTGGTTAAAAAAATGAGAATTTTTGCGGAGATTTTCAATCCGGCAGCCGGAAACGGCAATCGCCGCTGGCAAAAAACCGTGCGGCGTGCTACAGTAATGAAGGGGAGAAATGCGGCGCGCCGGAGCTTAGCGGCGTACGACCGGCGCTCCCGGCAAGAGAGAGGGAGCGGAGCCTTGGCATGAGGAATGGATTCTGGTTCGCGGCGGCGGGATTGGCGGTGCTGTCGCTGTGCTCGGGGTGTTCCGTACTGATCAATTCCCATACTCAGAAAGCGGCCATGATGGCCGATTACCTTGCCGGCAACGACCAGGCGGTCGCGGCAAGAATCGGCAAGGAAGTGGGCGACCCCGATCAATCCGACGGTTCCGCGGCCGGCTCCGGCGACGAAATCATGTGGCGGCTGGAAGCCGGAACGATGGATTTTCTGCAACGCCGCGATGACCGCAGCATCGCGCAGTTCAATTGCGCCGAGGCGCTGATGACCGATTTCGACCAGCGCGCGGTCGTCAATCTGCGCGGCGTCGGCGCCGAGAGCGCGGTGCTGGTGACCAATCCCAATGCCTTGCCTTATCAGGGCTGGTGCCGGGACCGGCTGATGTTGCCGGTATTCCGGGGACTGGCCTATCTTGGCAAAAATGATGAAGCGGGTTTTCGGACCGAACTTTTCCGGCTGCGTGAGAATCAGCAGAAGGTGATGGACAATTATCATTCGCTGTTTCAGGCTGAAAGCGAAGCGCTGGAGCGCGAAAAAAACAATCATCGGGATGCGGGGCGCAATGCCGATCCCGACCGCATTCTGGCCGCGGCCCAGAATCGCGAAGTGCGCGACGGCGTGGCCGCGGCCAGGGCGGCTGCTGGAACCGGGCCCGGTGAATTGTTGAATCCGCTGGCGATCTTCCTGTCGGGTTACGGTTATTGCCGGGATCGGGACTGGGAAAATGCGTTGGTGGATTTCGCCCGTCTGCATCAGGTTCTGCCGGAAAACCGATGGGTTGAATCCTACTACGCTGCGCTGTTGCGGCAGGCCGGGCGGCCGGTGCCGCCGGAGCTGGAAAAGGCGCCGCCGCCGGATTTTGCTCTGGGCGGCGATTCGCTGCTGGTGATTTTCGCCGACGGCCGGAGCGCGGCGCTCCGGCAGGGGGTGCTTTATATTCCGATCGTGCTGCCGGATTACTATGTGACGCTGGTATCGGTCGCGTGGCCGGTTTGCGAATATTATCCGCTGCCGTACCAGACAATGCAGGTCAAAGTGAACGGCAAGGCGTTCGCGACGGTGCCGCTGGCGGACATGAACAGCATTCTGTCGCGGGAATACGATTTGCGGCTGCCGGGGATGATCGCCCGGATTGCGCTGAGCACGGCGGTCAAGGAGGCCGGAGCCTATGCGCTGGCGCGTTCGGTCGGCAAGGACAACGAATGGGTCATGGTCGCAACTTCCCTCGGCGCGGCGGCCTACAAGGTCGCCGTGAATACGGCGGACACCCGCAGCTGGGAGCTGTTGCCCGCTCAATTCCAGATAATCCAGCTGCCGATGCCCGGGGATCGCAAAGTGGAGTTGGCGCCGGACGGCGCGCATCCGGTGACGGTGGAGTTGCCGGGCAAGGCGAAGTCGGCGATGATTTATGTGAATGCGCCGAGTACTGCCCCGGCAGCATTTTCGTATCGGATTTTCAGCATGGAGGGACATCGATGATGAGTGGAAAACAATGGGTCGGCGCCGCATTGGTTCTGGCGGCGGGAGCAATCTGCGGTTGTCAGAATACGGTCAATACGGTCGAGAACGCGGAAAGGCATGCGGCCAATTCTTCAATCTCCAACCGGCGTTATGTGACCGATATCTTTCTCCAGGACCGACTGCTCCTGCGCTCGGTCGACGCCGTGCCCGGCGCGTCGGGCCTGCTGACCGTTCAGGTGGCTGCGGTCAATGCACGGACCGGGGTTTTCAGCCAGTTCTGGAGCGGCCTGACCGGAGAGAATCCCTACAATGTCGATTACAAATTCGTCTGGCTGGATCAGAACGGCATCGTGATGGATACGCCGCTGTCGATCTGGCGGACGGTAACCGTCTATCCGGGCGAACCCGTCTACTTCAAGGCGGTCGCTCCGAACGCGCAATGTAAAGACTTCATCCTCAATGTCAAAGAATCCAAATAGGAGCACGCGATGGTCATGAAACGTTATTCTGCACTGCTGGGCTGCGGCGCGGCGATTCTGCTTTTCGGCGCAGGTTGCGGCACGCCGTCGGATTATGTGGACGCTACCGACACTACCATCGCGGTCAAGAACAAGGACCGCATGAGTTCGTCCGACTGGGTGGTGATCACGCAGGAAGCGGGCAATGCTCTGCTGAGTTCGCCGCTCTTCGCCGAATATCTGGAAGCCTACCGCATGGATGCCGATAAACTGCTGAAACAGGCCGAGGCCGGCGGCGAGCAATTTTCCAGCCGGGAAAAGCTGACTTTGCTCAAGCCGCTGCTGATGCTGTCGGTGATTCAGAACAACACCTCCGAACACATTGATACGAGGCTGTTGACCGAACGGCTGCGGGAAGTGCTGTTCAACAGCGGCAAGGTCCGCTTCACCACCTATGCCGCCGGAGTGGAACAGTCGACCGACGCCGCCACCGTCGTGGCCCGCACGCTGCGCAACGATCCCAATGTCAATCAGCGTACCGTAGCCAAGACCGGCAAGGTCAACGCCTACGATCTGTCGCTCAGCGGCGTGATCATCAAGCAGACGGCCCAGGACGGCCGCGCCAATGAAATCTCCTACACCTTCAGCTTGACGTTGACCGACACCCAGACCGGAGAAGGCGTCTGGGCCTACACCAAGGAAATCAAGCGCCAATACACCCAGGGCGGCCTGGGCTGGTAAAAACCGATGCGGCTCGCCGATTCCAACCGGCGAGCCGCATTCTGAATCATCTGTTTTCAGTCGGGCCGGAGAAGGCTCAGACCAACACCACCGGCTTGATCAGGTCCGGCGTCTTGTGCCGCATCATTTCCAGCGCTTCGGGCAGCCGGTTCAGTCCGTGGAAAGTATGCGTCACTATGCGGCCGGGATCAAGACGGCCATATACGACCATGCTGGCCATGCGCTCCATGCGGACGCGGCCGCCCGGCGTGAGGCCGCCGTTGATGGTTTTGTGGCCCATGCCGACGCCCCAGGCGGCGCGTGGAATGCGCAGATACTCGCCTTCGCCGAAATAATTGACATTGCCGATCACGCCGCCGGGCTTACAGATGGCGACCGCCTGTTCGAGCACTTCGGAGGGGCCGCCGGCGACAATCACATGGTCGGCGCCGTGACCGCGGGTGGCATTCAGAATCTGGCTTACGATATCGCCGTTTTTGTAATCGATGATATCGGTGGCCCCATATCCGCGCGCGGCTTCGACGCAGCGTTTGCGACTGCCGACCGCGAAAAGGCGGCCCGCGCCGCGCAGCGCCGCGCCCGCGACAGACATCAGCCCGACCGGACCGATGCCGATCACCGCGACGATGCTGCCGAATTCGACCTGCGCCAGTTCCACGCCGTGAAATCCGGTGGTGACCATGTCGCAGAGCATGACCGCCTGTTCGAGCGACACGCCATCGGGAATGCGCGCCAGATTCATGTCGGCGTCGTTGACATGGATGAATTCGGCGAAAACGCCATCCTTGACATTGGAATATTTCCAGCCGCTGAGCATGCCTTCCGAATGCTGGGGCGGGACTCCTTCCTCGATGGCGAGGGTCCGCCAGTTGGGGGTGATGGCGGGGATGATTACGCGGTCGCCGACTTTGAAATCGGCCACTTCGCCGCCGATTTCGACGATTTCGCCGACCGATTCGTGGCCCAGCACCAGATTGTGCCGGTCGCCGAGCGCGCCTTCATAAACGGTATGAATGTCGGAAGTGCACGGCGCCAGAGCCAGCGGTCGCATGATGGCGTCGAACGGTCCGCATGAGGGCCGGGGCTTGTCGATCCAGCCGGTCGCTCCGATTTTGAGCATGGCAAATGCGCGCATTGGAAAACCTCCTTGTGGTGAAATGAAGACGGCATGGCGATCAGAACAGCAGACACCCGCCGCACCGAAATGGTTCGATCCCCGCCAGAGGCGCTCCTTTTTTTGTATTGGAAGAGTGATAAACTGCAATATCGGATTTATATTCTGACTGAATTGAATTTATGGTAAGTAATGAAAATTTTTTATGAGTAAAGTTGTTATTTCCAAACTCAAAGATATATTACCTTCATAAGGTAAAATTTTTCTAAATTTATTGGTGATATCGGAAGATATATTATTGTTTCGGCAATTAATTAACTTGCATATTTGACTGTCTCTGCATGGAAGAGTTGGATTACGCGCTCTGAATCCTGGGTTACGCTTTCCATATGATCTTTGGCATGCTC
>JAVBVS010000031.1:0-113309 GCA_036677805.1 Victivallaceae bacterium
AATTCCTCGAAGCTTTTCCGGACCGGATTTACCACTGCCACATCAAGGATGCGGCGCTGACGCTCGACGGCGCCAGCGGGATTCTCTCGTCCCACCTCGACTTCGACCAGCCGGGACGGGGATGGAATTTCCGCAGTCCGGGCCATGGTCAGGTCGATTTTGAAGGCGTGATCCGCGCGCTGAACCGCATCGGCTACGTCGGGCCGCTCTCGGTCGAATGGGAGGATTGCGGCATGGAGCGCGGATATGGCGCGAAAGACGCCTGCAACTTCACCCGCAGAATCGACTTCACTCCCTCCAATATCCGGTTCGACGACGCGTTTTAAACTCATTCCAGGGAGAAACCCGTGCGATGCAGAAAGCCGCCTCGTACGGGTTGTTTTTGCAATCGGGTATTACCCGGCAATGCTGCAATTGTCTCCGCCATCGCAATTAATTTCACAGAGTCGGTATCTTTTTCCATGCGCCGGCATCAACCGACGGAGCCCCCTGCAATAAGATGGACAGCAGACTCCGGATTTGCCGGACCGTTTCCCGAGACGGGGCCGATCCATCCCCGGAAGACCCTTGATCATCCGGCAACGCGATATTCAGCGTCCGCGTGGAACCGTCCGCCATCAGAACGCCATACCGCGGCAAAATCACCGTCTTTCGCCATTCCGGCGGCCATCATCCGCACGATTTGCCGGACCTCTCGCCTTGGGGCGACTGGATTCTCCGGCGTGGCATCGGCATGGATTGATCCGCGGGAATCTTTTTCGTGCCGCACACGGCGGCTTCAGGTTGCGGACCGGCTCGTACCGTCCGGTCCGCCTTCCGGCTGGCGGCGCAATGTTTTCGGCGCGGCGCCGAACCGCTTTCTGATGGCGTTGGAGAGATGGAAGCTGTTGGAGTAGCCGAGTGCGGCCGCGATCTCCTTGAGGGTCCGATCACGGTTGCGCAGCAGGCCCAGCGCGGTCTGAAGCTTGAGTTCGTCGCCGTACTGTTTCGGACTTTTCCCGGTTTCCGCTTCGAAGCAGCGGCGGAAATGGCGCACCGACAAGCCGCAGCTGCGGGCCAGCGCTTCCACCCGGCACGGCGCGTCAAGATGGTAGTGCATGTACTCCAGCGCGGCCGCGATTCGGGAGTCTTCGCCGCCGGATTCCGGAATCCAGTGCCAGAGCAGCTCCTGAAATTCCGCCATCGCCAGTCGGCGGCGCCTGGCGTCCGGCGCGCGAAGCCCCGGCAGGACGGCTGCGGCTTTTGCGGGGCCGTCCGGAAATTCCGCCCGGTATGGACGGCATAATTCAAAGGGGATTGCGCCATAGGGATGTCCCGCCCACCAGCTGAAGCGCCACGGTGCGGCGGTCGTGCGGTAACGGTGCAGTTCCGCACCGGAGACGGCGAAGAAATCACCTGCCGCCAGCGTTATCCGGCGGCCGTCCGCCAGACGCAATTCGCCCTGTCCTGCTTCGGTGTGAATCAAAATCAGTTCCCGTCCTGTATTGTGACGGTGGACATCGTAGGTCCGGTCCGCTTCCACCAACCAGGCGGCGGTGATTTCGAAGAAGAAAAAACCGCCTTGCGCCGCCGGCGGCAGGAGTGCGAATTCTTCTTTCATATGCTTATGGCCGTTTCCTGTATTTTTTTGACGGACTTTTCTTTTGTAATTTACTCCCGATCCGGGTATATTCAAGTCAGGGAAAACGATTCAGGGAAAAATCGGGCGCGGCTTTCCGGAATGCGGAAAGGGTGTATGCCTCAGGCCGCCGCGCCGGAAAAAAGGAGTCTGCGACCATGCCGAGAGCCATCATCGATTTCAATCCGGAATATCTGCATCGCTTCTGCGGCGCGGATTTCGGGCTGCGCTATCATACCGATCCCCTTTATCGTGAAGAGCAGGATGGCGCGGTCGCGGCGGCGCTGCGGCAGCGCTTTCCGGAATATCCGAGTTTGTTTCCCGCGCCGGAAGAGCGTGTGGAAATCGGCTGGGGGCTTCAGCCGCTGGATTTTCTGAACGCGGCGCGCGGCGCGCGCATGGCTTATGCTTCCGACGCGGCGATCCAGAGCATCGACCGCTCGCTGGCGCGGCTCGATTGCCCGGCGGCGATTATGGCCGAACCGGATATCGATTGGGATCAAAATCCGGTGTGGCGCGATCTCTTGCGCCAGATCGGGCAGCTGCGCTGCCGTTATCCCGGGCGCAAGGTTACCTGGGTCCAGAGTATGGTGATTCCGGACCGGTCGGCGCGGCGCGGGGGACTTTCACTTCATTCGCCGTACACGACGGCGTTCCGGCTGCTGGGCGAGGATATCTTTCTGCTGATGTATGAGGAGCCGGAGACCGCGGAAATGCTTTTCGACTACATCTACCGGCAATACCGCCGGAGTTTTGAGCGGGCGGCGGTATTGTTCGACTGCCGGCTGGATTACATTCACTTCGGCGATTGCGCCGCGACCATGCTGTCGCCGGAGCTTTTTGCACGGTATAATCTGAAGTTCATGCAGCGCTGCGCGGCGGCGGACCGGGTCGCCATCCACTGGCATTCCTGCGGTCCCTCGACCCATCTCCTGCCGCTGGCGGCGGAGATTCCGAATCTCCGCCGGGCGGAGCTGGGTGCGCATACCGATCTCAAGCTCGCGCGCCGGTTCCTGCCACAGGCCGAAATTCTCGCCTATTACAGCGCCGGGGAACTGCTCAACCAGACGCCGGACGAGGTCGAACGGCATTTTCAGACCATGTGCGAGGCGCTGGAGGACCGTTTCATCATTTGCGCCAGTTCGGTGGATTCAGCCACCGATCCGGCGTCGCTGGACCGGTATCTGGCGCTGGCCGAAAAACTCAACCGGTCATTTCGCGCCGCATAGCCGCAAGAAACGGCGCGGACCGGCAAAAACCTTCCCCCCGGAGATTTTTTCCCATCCGTGCCGCAGCGGTCCGGCTGTCGCTATGCTTTTCGGATCAATCTTCGACGGCGAAAATGATCGTCCGCGGTTTCCGGTTTTCAAACGTGTATTCGGTGTACCGGGCATCGGGATGGTCCGGTCTGGGCCAGAGCTGGCGCAATTTTTTGCCGGCGGGGCCAAGCAGCTTGCGCGGGCCGGGATGTTTGCCGGTATGGAGCGCCATGTAACTCGCGCAATAATACACCGCATCGTCGTCGCGGCTGAAAATCGCCACTCCGGCGCGCTCGGCGATGGTCCGCAGCATCGTGGTGGAGAGCTTCGGCACCGCGCTGAAGTAATTGCGCCCATTGCGTACCAGCGCCGGAGCGCCGTCGGTTGGGAACACCGCCAGCGTTTCCTCGGCCCGGGCCGGGCGCAGGGTGGGAGCGAAGGTGTCCTGACAACCCCAGTTCGAACCGTCGCCGTATCGGATGACGCCGCCGCGGCGGGTATGGTCGAAGCTCAGCGCGCTGCCGGTCAGCGCTTCGGCCAGCGCCGGATCGCAGCCCTTTTCATCGAAGATCCCCGGTGCATAGTACCACAGCGCCGTCGCATGGTTGCGATTGAGTTTGTCCAGGATTGCGGCGCGCTGTTCCGCGGTCAGGCAGAAGGTGTTCAGGAAGATGTAGAGCTTGTAATCCGGTGCGTCGGGCAGCAGCACGTCATCAAGCAGGTATTCGTCGAAAGGCGCGCCGATGCGGCCGATCTGTTCGCGTCCGAAGATCAGTTGCATCACCACATCGTCCCGGTTTGTGGGCCAATCAGCGATCTGCCGCATGTAGCTCAGCGAAATGTCGCTCATGACCACCGCGATTTCAGCTTGCGGCGTGGTGTCGTGATTGACCGCGTCGCCGGCGATCTGCCGGAGTTCGCCGAAAGTCGCCATCAGCTCCGGATCGTCGAACCAGTTGCGGGCGCCGCCGGAGAGATCGTAAAAATACATTCCCGCCGCGCCGCACAAGCCTTTGGCGAATTCCCGGGCGGCCATTTCCGAGGTCGCTTCGGCGTCGTGCATGCTGTAGGCGTAACCGGGCGGATCGGTGAGGTGGGTCCGGGTGTCGTCCTCGTTGAGCCACAGCTTGTTGTGCAGCCGGAGACTGGCCGGGGGCGGGAAGTCGAACGACGAAGTGCCGCCGACGTCGCGGAAGATGTCGAAATAGTTGAGCGGGCCGCCGTAAAGGTCGATATACGGCGTCGTTACCGCCCGGTGCTGCTTGAAGTAGCCGACGTTTTCGCCCATCCAGGTGCCGCCGAGGTCAATGATATGACCGTAGAGCGCGCCCACCACCGCCGTATTGGCGGTGGCTTCCTTGAACAGCTTGCCGTAATATTCGATGCCGTCGCAGACCACGTCGGAATGCGCTTCGGCATAATCGAGTACATTGCGCACTTTGGCCGGGTCGCGGAATACGCCTTCGGCCGCCAGCCGCTCCTCGCGGCTCGGAATCGGCGCGGCGGCCAGCGTCACCGCCGGATTGTTCCATGCCTGTTGCAATGCATCGTCGCTTCGGTATTTGCGCTTCAGCCAATTCCGAAAATAGGTCTGCATCGGTTTGCTGTAGTCGCTCAGCGTGTTGGGGGTTTTGGGGTTGTCGCTGCCCCAGTAGTGCATCCACTGGCCTTCTTCGCCTTCATAGATGAAATATCCGACCACTTTGTCCGCATAGGGCGCCTGACGGATGTGCTCAATGAGCTTGCGGATGCCGTTGCCGGCGGTTTCGCGCCATTGGAGCGAGGCCAGTGAAGGATTGCCGCGAACCGCCCCGGCGTCGAAACGGGCGCATTCGTCGGGATATCTGGCGGTAAACCACCCCGGCACGCTGTCGCGCAGTTCGATGCGGACGAAGAGCTTCGCGTCGGGATTGCCGGCCAGCGCCAGGGTAATCACCTGATCGGTTTTGGCGAATGTGACTTCGCCTTCGCGCGGCATTTCCAGAATGGTGTAGACCGAATAAAAATCAATCTTTTCCGCGCTGAACCGCCGCCCGCTGGCCTCGACCGTGTCGGCGTAGCGGTTGGCGTGCATCAAAAGGTAATAAGGCTGGCCGTCGACGAAAAGCGTGGATACGCCGCGATGCCGCCGCATTTCCGAAACCGGCGGCGCGGCCTTCCGGGCATTGGCGATCGTGACCTTCGGCTGGTAGGGGTGGCCGTTGCGGGTAAGGCGGAAACCCGGCGTTTCAAAGCGGATTTCGTATTCGCCCGGCACCATGAAGGGGTTGACCGTCAGCGGCACGGTCAGCGTCTGGGTCGCCGCCTTGCCGTCGATTATCCCGAGCGAGCCCTGCCAGAATTCGCAACCGTCCCGGCAGAGCATGATTTTGCCGGGGACACCGGGCGTCGTTCCAGGCGTCCGGTTGGCAAGCTCGAAGCGGAATTCGTAATGTTCGCCCGCCGCCAGCGTGGCCGGAATCGGCGCTGCGGCCAGCTCCAGGCCGGTTCGGGCGCCATGCACGACATAGGGCACCGGCCCCCAGTCGCCGTGGGGCGGACGGCAGAGTTCGACCGCCTGTTGCCAGGAACGGTCGTCGAATTCCAGTGCTTTCCAGTTGCCCGAAGCGTCGCCCGGAGTCACCTTCCAGCTCGAATCGGTCTTCACTTTCCGGGTGGAGCCGTCGGCGAATCGGAAGTCGATCTCCGCCAGCAGCCCGGCGCTGTAGCGGTACTGCACCACTTTGGCGGTAACGATGTTTTTGCCGGCGTGGAAAAACGCCGTCACATTGCGGTCGGCGGGGTGCTTCCAGCTGGTGCCGCCGCCGACGGGTTTGCCGTTGATTGCGATTTCACCGCCATCGTCGGCCGCGCACTGAATCCACGCCGCCACCGGCGCCGAAGGCAGGTCAATCACCCGCCGGAAACAGGCGTTCACGCTGTCCACGCGTTCGACCGTATACCAGATCCAATTGGCATCCCAGTTGTCAACCGGATAATCGGGCAGGCGCAGAATCGCGTCGTCGAAGACCGGATGTTCTTCTCCGGCTGCAAATTCCAGCAGAATCTTGCGCGTTTCCGGCAGTGCGCCGAGGTCGATTACCCAGGAATCTCCGGCCGGAGCGACCGGAACCGCCTGCGGGGGATCGAAACGCTGTTCCGGTTCGTTCCAGCAGGCCGCCGCCAGCTGTTTCGGGGCCGGGGCGTCGGTGACCAGCTGGAGCGAAGCGAGTTTTTCCGGATTGCGCCAGGAAATTTCCAGCGTTGGCCGCTCCGGCTTGCGGAAAAATGGACTCTTCAGCAATCTGCCGTTCAGAAGCTCGACCTCGCCGAACTTGAAGTAGGCCAGCGCGGTGAAGTCGCGCCCCGGCAGCGCCGCCGGGGCCTGAATCGGCCGGAACCGGATGTCCTTGAACCGCGCCGTGCCTACGCCCTCCGCCGGTCCGGCCGCCGGTTGGAGCATCAGGACTGCCCCGGTCGTGCCTTGGGGCCAGTCGGCGGCGGCAATTTTGACCGCGCACCGGCGCCATTCCGGCGCGGTCAGGTTGTCGCTGCCGAAATCGGCCAGCCGTTTGCCCGCGGCGTCGACCGCGAACACGAAGCCCCGGGTCGCCGTGGTCACGTCAACCGGCAAGGCGGAAAATTGGAATTCATAGTCCAACGCCGGATCGACCGGCAACCGTTTGACCGTGGTCAGATAGCTGCCCGCATCGGCGGCGGAATCGGTCAGCTCAAAGACTTCCCCGGCGTCCGGCAGGTGGCGCAACACAACCGGCATGCCCTCCCAGTTTTCCGGATCGAGTCCGATCCGGGTTGGATCGGCCGTCTCGGTATCCCGGACCAGACTCAAACCCCGGAAGGCGGCTTCGCCGGTTTCCGTCGCCGCGCCGGTCGCCGGCTGGAGGGAAATCCGCACCGCCGCAGCATTGGGCGGCCACTGTTCGGGCGCAATCCGGAGTTTCAGTCCCACCCAGTCGCTGTCGCCGGAGACGCCGTTGCTGCCGAAAGAGGCCAACCGTTTGTCCGCCGGGTCAAAGACCTGAACGTAAGCCTTGGCTGCGCTCGACACCCCGTGACTGCGAATCATACCGCACAGCAGGTAGCCTGAAGCGCGGTCGATCGGAATCCGGTCGCTGATGACATAGACCGCGTCGGTAGTCGACCGGTCGCGCAGAACCAGCTCCGGATCGCCGGACTCCCGGACGATCTCGCCCGGGCCGCCCTCCCAGTGCGCTTTTCCGGCGGCGAAATTGCCGTTGAGCAAGAGGTTGTTTCCGGCCGTCGCCGGCAGCGCCGCCAGCAGCAACAGCGGCAGGCGGGTGATATTTCGCAGGAACATGCTGATCTCCTTGTCTCGTTGGAACCGTCGAATCCCGGCGGCAATTGCGGCTGCCGGAAAAATGAAGAGTAAAACGCGGACTCTCCCGCCGCCGATTTTGCGGGCCGGAAGCGGGATGGTGATTCCGGCGGCGAGGATTCGGTCGCGTCGCCGGAATGAAAAAGCCGGAGGGATTATTGGGCGGCGCCTTGCTTGAGCTCCTCGCTCATGGCGATGATCTGATCGGCGGTCTTTTCATCGAGGCTCAGCATGATGCCGAATTCGCCCATGCCGCTGCCGCCGAGCCGCTTCTCCCGTTCCCGGGCGGCGGCGAAGATCGCTGTCACCGCCGCATCGAGCCGGGCGCGTTTGGGCGCCGAAAGCGAAGCGCGCATGGTTTCCAGACTCGTTTGATAGGTTTCCGCATCCTTGGCGTTGATTTTCGGATTGCCGCAGCCGGCCAGCAGGATGCCGGCCAGCGCCGCCAGTGCCATACTCCATAACCACGATCTCATACTGCGATTCCTTTCTGAATTCTTCGGGATCAGTTTGTGATATCGTCGTAATAGGACGGGAACCGCGAAAATCCGCCGTCGTAGATGTCACCCTGGTTTTTGGTCAGGGTCAGGAATTTGCAGTAGCCGCCGAGGTAGAGCGCATTGGCGCCGTTGGGATGGTTGGCGGTGCCGTTGGGGGAATAGCCGGCATGCAGTCCGCCGCCGCTGTTGTTGCCGGTGATGTCATACCAGATCATTGCGCCGGGATTGTCCCGGCCGACGATTTCGCGCGCCCGGGCCTGGCCCACCGCGGTATCGCCGGAACCGCTGAACCAGGCGGTCGCTTCAGTCGGATTGAATACGATATAGACGTAGCTCATGCAGACATTGTCGCCGTTGCTGTTGAGGCCGCTGCCCTTGGGCATGCCGAAATTGGAACTGTCGCTGGGACACTTGTAATGGCGTTCCGCTTCCTGTTCGAACGACTGGCTGGATTTGGTCAGGACGCTCGATTCGGTGCCGAAATATCCTCCGGATAGCAGCGCTCCCGGAGAGGTGTAGGACGGGTTGTCGATGTAGGGAACATAGCGCACCGAGGCATTGTCCCGAACCATCACCAGATGGTCTTTGTTGTCGCCGGCGTACATGAGCTCGGCCAGTCCGGTCTGCTTCAGGTTGTTCAGACAGTTGGAGGCCCGCGCCCGCTCCCGCGCCGCCGACAGTGCGGGCAGCAGCATGGCGGCCAGAATGGCGATGATCGCAATCACGACGAGGAGTTCTATCAAGGTGAATTTTCTGATCATGTTTTTTCCCTTCTCGATTTGGGTGTGCTTAAAACTTGATATTTGGTAAAAAAAACTTACCGTATTGCCATTAGTATACAATTTTCCACTTTACTTTTCAACCCTGATATGGAAAAAATCCGAGATATTTTTCTGTAATCCTTCCGGACAAGCGCCGGCAATCGTTTAAATTGGTAAATATTATTTTCCAAAAAAAAGCCAATTTTTATTTGAAACCATCCGAAACCGGTACTATCTTAAACCCGGAAACGCCAGGAAACCGGAACTTTGAGGACCATTGTGAATCTGGATGCGGGTGTCGACAATCGCCGGGAGGGATTGATTCGCTGTCTTGAAGAGAACATTCTTCACGGCATCTACCGTTGCGGCGAGAAAATTCCATCGGAACGGCATCTGGGCGAGGCCTACAATCTGAGCCGGCCCACCGTGCGCGAAGCCATTCAGGCGCTGCTTGACCGGGATATTCTGGAGCGGCGGGGGCGCGGCGCCTTCGTGGCGGCCTCGGCGACAGCGCGGCTGGAACGGCTGTCGGCGCCGGCTGGAAAGATTACCGCCATCTTCAACTTTTATGCTTATGAAAACGCCATTCTGCGCAATATTTTCGATGAAATTTTTCATCAGCTGGGCAAAACCATTGCCATTGAAGTGATGGTTACCGAGGGCAACAATCCCGATCTGGCGGACAGCATCGATCCGGCGTCGGTGGCGGTGGTTTTCGGCGGCGCTTATCTTGACCGCTGTTATGAAGCGATTGCCGGGCGTTGCCGGAACATGTTCCTGGTCAACGATACCGCGGAGTGCTGCAACTGGATTTTGCCGGATAATTACGCCGCCGGCCGGATGATGGCCGAATTGCTTTACCGGCGGGGGCACCGGCGTATCGGCGTCTCATACCAGAGTCAGGTCCAGATCGCCGAATTCGCCGACCGTTACCAGGGCGCGCGGGATTTCCTCGCCGAAAACGGAATCACCCTGCTCCATATGCAGGTGCCCCGGATGTACTACGATCATGATGTCGAGGCGACGTTCCTCGATCAATATTATTTCCGCGATCGCGCTACTGCGATCATCGGGTTGCGCGACCTTTCGGCGCTGCATCTTTACGACCTTGCGCGCGAGCGCAAACTGGCGATCCCCGAGGATTTGAGTATCGTGAGTTTTGACGACCGCTTCAGCGGCGCATTGGTCAATCCGCCGCTGACCACGGTGCGGTATCCGGGCCGGATCATTGCGGTTCAGCTGGCGCGCGCGCTGGCCGAGGCATTCGCCTCGGCGCATGGCGCCATCCTGCTCCGGGAACGGGTGGTGCCGATTCTGCTGGAGCGCGGCTCGGTCCGCAATTTGAAGTGACGCTCTTCCGCCCGCCGTCCCGCGATTCTACGGATGTCCGGCCGGTCAGGGTTCCGGCAGGAAACGCGGCTTGACCTGAACGAAGGTCAAACCCAGTTCTTCGCCCGGCAGTCCGTTGCTGTCGCGGTCGGTGAACGCCAGCGTGACTTCACTCTGCTTCGGCGTAAAACAGATCCGGTGGACATTGGCCCGTCCCGCCTCTGAGGTGCGGTTGAGATTGCGGTCGACGTGAACCGCCTCGGAGTCGATTGCAACTTCGCCGGGCAGAAATTCCGCCTTCAATCCGGTCAAATGCGGCCGTCGCTGGCCGGTTTGGAGTTCATAATAGTTCAGGCTGACGAATTGCAGCATGTACTTGCGGCCCGGAACCAGATGGACCAGTTTTTGCGCGATCCGGTTTTCGCCGGCCGCATTCTTGCGCAGGACGGCGAAACGGTTCATGGGCTCCTTGTCTTTGGTGCCCCAGACACCGAGCGACTTTTTGGCGAAATCCCGGGCCTTGCCGTCGCCGGGAAATACATTCGCCGGATCGGGTGCGCTCACCTGCCAATGTTCCAGTCCGGCGCCAAAATCGGCGTTTTTGAGATAAGGCAGCCTGTAGGTGAAGCCGTATCGCCGCGACAGCATCTCCCGTTGGCCTTCGATGAAGTAGTGGCGCAGCAGCGCCAGCCCCCAGCGCTGGAGGTCTTCATCGACATAATTGCAGCCCCAGAACCCGACGACGCCGAGATCGCGGAACTCCGGCGAACCGGCCAGGAGCTGAAGCTGCATGTCGAGATAATAGCGGAAATCGACGTCGGGATGATGCTCCAGCGTGAGCACCGGAATCTGGTTGAAACTGCCCGCGATGATGCCGAAGTGCGGCGCGCTTTCCGGGGCGATGGCGAGTACGCTCTGCATGAATTCCGGGTAACGCTTTCGCAGATCAGCCGCGGCCGCTTCCTCGGTCGGAAGCGTGGCGCAGTAGACCTCCATCATGGCCCGGTTGGAATCGGTGCAGGCGGCGGTCAGAAATGCCTTGCGTTCGGGCGTGTTTTCCGCCGTCCCCACTCCGTGGATCCAGGTGTATATCGGCCGATGGGATGGATTCGGCAACGTTTCCAGCAACTGCGTCTGGCGCACCAGAGGCGTGACCTTGCCGGTGAAATGATATTCGTCCATGCTGACGCCGTCGAAAAAAGGATCGGTCAGCAGGCGGTTGGCGGCAATATAGGCGACCGCGCGTTCGGGATAATCGGCTTGGTCGGGATCGCT
Organism: Victivallaceae bacterium; assembly: GCA_036677805.1. Classification (GTDB taxonomy): domain Bacteria; phylum Verrucomicrobiota; class Lentisphaeria; order Victivallales; family Victivallaceae; genus SIG78. Next base: position 11,079 of record JAVBVS010000031.1, read on the forward strand.
GACGCTGAAATTATTCAGCACCCGCCGCCCGTGATCGCGGAAGGCGCCGAGGCTTTTCCAGTCCATGTGTCCGACCGACATGGTGGTGACCGCCGCCAGCCATGGCTCTTTGAGCTCCGCCCAGCCGTAGGGACCGTCAAGTTCCGGCGTATTGGAGATGCCCGGGGCATAAAAATAAATTTCCGGGATCGCATGCACGGTCAGCGGATTGGCTGCCGGCTGGCCGGAAACCGTATAGCGTCCCGCCTTCAGGCGGCCGATCCATTCCCGGCCGCGGAAAACCTGCTTGGCACGGCCGCTGATCGAACCGTCGGCGGCCAATACCGCAAAATCCGGCCCGAAGGGTTTTTCTCCGGCCAGCCAGACCCAGCCGTCCCTCGGATTTTCAAATTCCTGACCGGCCGTTGCCAGTTTCAGCACCTGCTGATTCAACCGTTCCGGTTCCGCCGCCGTCACGGCCGCCGCGCCGCCGCCCAGCAAAACTCCGCACAGTGCCAGATTCCGCCACCAACTGTTGCTCATTCTATTTTTGCTTTCTTCCTGCGCATGATTGTCGCCGCATTTGCGGATAACACCATACATTAGTCTGGAACGAGGCGAAAATCAAGTCGTTTCCGGAATTCTTCGGCTTCCGCTGTCGCCGCACTGCCGCCGATTTCAGGAAGGATTCGAAACCGGTTCGGACGGAATGCCGGAAAAAGGAATAAAAATCGATTTTTTTCTTTTCCGCCCTTGACATCGTCGCGATTTTCAGTTATACTATTCTGCAACTGGTAACCAGTTTGCCAGTTGAACCAGCAGCCCTCCCGGGAAGGAAAATCATAGCATGAATCTGATGGAAACCGAAATGGTCGTGCGCGAATATATCGCATCGCAGGATGCGGATTCGTCGCAATATGTCAGCGAACGCGATATCGCGGAGCGGTTCAAGATGAATCGCAGCAACTCCCGCAAGCTGTTGATGAAGCTCGAAGGCGAGGGCCTCCTCGAGTGTCTGCCGCAGCGCGGTTACCGGCGGGTCGACTACAGCAACACCACCAACCGGACCTTTTTCACCGTGCGCTCGTCCATCGAGAGCGAGGCGGCGCGCCTCGCCGCCGAACGCGCCGGGCGCGAGGACATCCTGCGGCTGATGCTGATTCTCGACGATGCGGATGCGGTGCTCAAACAGGGCGAGCTCAAAAAATTCCCCCGTCTCGACGGCGATTTCCATCGGGCGCTGGTCAACGCCTCTCACGACAATATGCTCAAGAAACTTTTCAGCTTCATTTATATTCCAACTTTCTGCAAAAGCGTGGTGGTCGAATATGCGTTCGGGGCCCATGAGGCGCATCGCAAGATTTTCGAGGCGGTGCGCAATCACGACAGCGAGGAGGCCATGCGCATGGTTCATGCCCACATCGGCGGCATGATCACATTAGAATCGAAGATCGAGGTGGAGCAATGAATTCCGCCGCTGCGATTACGACGCTGGGCGCGCTTGATTATCTGGTCATCGTGCTTTACGGTGTGATTTTGCTGGGACTCGGCGTCTGGAGCCGCTTTACCCGCAAACAGAATACCGAAGAATATCTGCTCGCCCGCCACTCCATGCATTATCTGGTGGTGGCGCTGGCGGTTTTCGCAACACTGTTCAGCACGATCAGTTTCGTTTCGTCGCCGGGCGAAGCATACAGCTTCGGGCTGGTGATGATGCTCGGCAGCATCGGCTATATTATTTTTCTGCCGCTGGCGATCCGACTTTTCCTGCGGTTTTTTTTCAATGCGCCGACATTCACCGCCTATGAATATCTGGAACGGCGTTTCGACCGCAAATGCCGGGTGACGGCGGCGGGAATCTTTCTGGTGATCCGGCTTTTTTACACCGCCAGCGTTTTCTACGCGGCAACGGTTATTTTCCAGACCATGCTCGGCTGGCCGCCGGAGGGAACGATGCTGATCATCGGCGCGGTTACCGTGGTTTATGCCTGCATGGGCGGCGTGCGCGCGGTGATCCTGGCCGATGTGATCCAGTCGGTGATCATCGTCTGCGGCGTCACGGCAATTCTGTTCCGGCTGCTTCAGGTGACCGGCTTCGATATCGCAGGGGTGTTCGCCTTTGCACACGGGCACAACCGGCTTTTCGAAACGATGGCGCAACCTGAATTCTACCGGTTCAATTTTCAGGACCGCTATAATCTTTATTTGCTGGCGATCGGCACTGTACTGGCGCCGCTGGTCAGCATGAGCTGCGACCAGATGGTGATTCAGCGGCTGCTGGCAGGCAAAAATTACCGTCAGGCGGTGCGTGCGACCTATCTTAATTACTTGATCGGACTGCCGGTGGTGGTCATGCTCTTTGTCATCGGGCTGTTTCTCTTCTACCATTACAATGCGGGGGCGTTGCGTCTGCCCGAAGGCGTTTCCGGCGATCAGGCGCTCGGTTACTTCGTCGCCACCGAATTGCCCGCGCCGCTGCCCGGCATCATTGTCACCGCTTTGCTGTCGGCGCTGATGAGCACCGTGGCCGGGGCGGTGAACAGTCTGGTCACGGTGCTGATGAAGGATGTGATCGTCCTGTTCAACCCGGCGCTGGCCGGTACTGCGAGAGAGGTCGACTGGTGTCGCCGGCTGACGGTCGCCGGCGGGATATCGGCGGTGCTGGTGGCGCTGGTGATTTACTGGAGCGGCCGGCATGTGCGCACCACGGTGATGGAAGTCGTGGGCGTCTGGGGTACCTTGTGGCCGATCCTGTTCGCAATCTTTCTCTATGGCGTAACGTCGCAGAAGGTGTCGGCCAAGGCGATTTTCGTGTCGCTGCTGATTTCGGGCGCGATCGGACTGGCGTTCCCCTACGTCAGTTACTACCTGCTGCCGGAAGCGTATCGCTGGGGCTTCAGCTGGGTCGGCATCCCGGGTCTGATTCTGGCATTGGCGCTGCCCCCGGTCTTCGCCATTATCTGGCCAAACACCAAGGACCTGACCGGACTGACTTTGAAAACGACCCGCGATTTCATCCGCGACAATCGTTGAACAGCAATTTTCCCAACTCGAGAGCGAGATGTTTTGATGAATGAAATCTGGAAAACCAGCGGGTTCGAGGCCTTCCGCGCCGGCCGTTTCGGCAACGGCGGCCAGAATCTCTATGTATCGCGCCGGGGCGTCCTCCAGCGCATTTACCAGTACGATCTCGACCATGACGGTTATTTCGATCTGGTTTTTTGCACCAGCCAGAATCATTGCGAAAGCGCTCCGGCCTATATTTTCTCCGCGCCGTTCGATGCCGCCGAACCGCAGGAACTTCCGGTTCGCGGAGCCATGACCGGGATCGCGGTTGACTTGACCGGCGACGGTTATGACGATCTGGTCATCGCCGCCAAATACGACGGCCGCGACGTCGATCTCAATGCCGTCGTTTACTACGGTTCGGAAGAGGGTTACTCCGAGCGGCGCATGAATTATCTGCCCGCGCCATGGGCGACTTCGCTGGCGGCGGGCGACTTTACCGGCGCGGGGCGGCCGTCGCTGGCGTTCGTCTGCCGCGGGCAGGTGCGAATTTTCTACTCCGGCGAGCTCGGGGTTGAAGCCCGGCGCTGGGTTGAACCGGGCATCGCCGCGCTTCAGGTGGCGGCCGGCGACCTCGACGGCGACGGCTATGCGGAACTGATCGTGCGCGACGCCGAAGGGCGGACCCTGATTTACTGGGGCGGTCCGGAAGGCATCGACCCTGAACATTTTACGCAGCTCGAGCTGTTGGTGCCCAAGGCGGCGGACCTTGAGGCCGAACTGCGCAAACAGAGCGATTTCGAGCGTACTGAGGAGCCGGAGCCGCGCCTGGTGGTCCTGCGCTGGCGGGGGCGCACCTGTCTGAGCGTCATTACTCCGGAAAAAGTACATTTTTTCGCCTGTGGCGGCGACCGGAGGTTTCAACCGGTCCTGACCTTGGATGCGCCATTGGCGCAGGCGGTGGCGGTGGGTGACTTGAGCGGCAACGGGCGCGAGGATATTTTCGTGGCGGCGCGCACCCCCGACGCCGCGGACAAAAACCGGGAATACTCCTGGTTCTTTCCGATGGCCGGCGGCGGCGACTATCCCGAAAAACGGGCGATTTCCACCTGGCGCGCCTGCGACTGCGCGATCGCCGATTTCCGGGGCGACGGAACCCGGCAGCTGGCGGTCTGTCAGAGCCATACGCCGACGAGTTTCACCTCCGAAGCGCTGCTCTTCGCCGAGGTCGGTGCGCCCCCGCGAAAACTGACTGTGGAGGATGCGCGCCGGGTGTTGGCGCTTCACCGTCCCGGCCAGCCGCCCCGGCTCGGCTTCGTCAATCATTATGCGCGGTCCCTGATCGGCCACACCAGAGTCAAAATTTTTCACGGCGGCCCCGATGGATTCAACTCCGAACGCTGCACCGAACTGCCCGGCCATTGTGCGGTCGAGGCGCTCTACGCTGATTTGAACGACGACGGTTACGGCGATCTGGTGGTGGCGAACTGTGCTGAAAATTCGCTGTGGCTCGATCCCGGAAGTTTCATCCATTACAATGGTCCGGATGGATTCCGGCCGGAAAAAATGGTGGCGCTGCCGACTCGGGGGGCGCATGGCTGCGTCTGCGCCGATTTGAACCGCAACGGCTATCTCGATTTGATTTTCAGCAGTTTTTCGGAACCGTACCTGACCGTTTATTACGGCGGTCCCGACGGTTTCGCGCCGGATCGATCGGTCAGAATTCCACTGGTTTACCGGGGGAAAACCTACGCCATGCCGCGCTGGATTTATCTGGTCGACCTCAATTGTGACGGCTATCCCGACCTGGTGATTCCCCAGATCGGCCTTGACCGGGCGTTCATTTTATGGGGTGGTCCGGACGGGTTCAGTTTCGAGCGCGCGCAGGAACTCGCGGTCTGGCGGTCGAGCTGTGTCCGCGCGGCCGATCTGACCGGCAACGGCTACCCGGATCTGATCATCGGCGGACATATGCCCAGTCCGGTCGGCGACCGGATGCCGCCCGGCGCGCCGCACGAATCCTTCGTCTATGTCTATTGGAACGGCCCCGACGGCATCCGGGAATCGAACCGGACATTGCTTGAGGCCGATGGCGTGAATTCGATGGCCGTCGGTGATTTCAACGGCGACGGCATGCTCGACCTTTTCGTCGGCAACTACCACGACGGCCGGCGGCGCGACATTGACAGCTACATCTACTGGAACCGGCGCGGCATCGGCTTCCGCAACGCCGATCGGACGCCGCTGCGCACCCATTCGGTGTCGGGCGCGCTGGCCGCCGACTTCGACGGCGACGGCCGGGTCGATCTCGCGGTGGCCAATCACAAGATCAATGGCGATCATCTCGGTTATTCGACCGTGTGGTGGAACACCGGCAAAGACGAGCCCTTCGACCCGGCATGCGTCACCGATCTGCCCACCGCCGGGCCGCACGGCATCAGCGCGGTCGAACCGGGCAATCAGCTGACCCGCGGCGATGGCGAATATTATCGCAGCATTGCCTATGTTCTGAAGCATGTCGCGCGGGAGGTTGAGATTGCCGTCGAAGGCGAAGTCCCGCCGGATACCGCGGTTCGCCTCCGGCTGCGAAGCGCTCCCGATGCCGCGGCGCTGGCATCGGCGCCATGGAGCCGGTGGTTGACAGACGGCGAAACCTTCCGGTTTCCCGAGCGGCTGCCTTCCGGAAGCGCGGTCGGGTATGAGTTGGAACTCGCGGCGCGCTGCGGTCTGCGCTCGCCGCGAATCACCGCGGTGATCTTGACGTTCGCCGCCGGGAGCAGCGGCGGCAAATGAATTCGAACTGTAACTACAGCAACCATCCGTATCCATCAACCTTGATTCCAGAAAGGAAACGCATCATGAAGAGAACGCATTTTTCCGGGCCGGGCCGCTTCACGCTGATAGAACTCCTGGTCGTTATTGCAATCATCGCGATTCTTGCCGCCATGCTGCTGCCGGCGTTGAGCGCGGCGCGGGAACGCGCCAAGGCGACCAACTGCACCAACAACCTCAAGACACTGGGGCTCGCCACCGCCATGTACACCGATGCGATGAAGGACTATTTCCCCCCCAGCCGTTACAGCGCCAAAAATAACTTCAACGAAGCCTACATCGTGAAACTGGCCCCTTTCCTGGTCTCCGGCGTCGATAAGCCGACCGAAGGCTCCGCCGAAACCAAGATGGTCTGTCCCACGCTGGAGCCGGATCTTTCCGCCAACGTCAAGGGTTCGGTCGGCACCGCCGGCTACATTCGATTGGGCTATGCGATCAACGGTGCGGCCGACAGCTGGTACTTCACCCGTTATCGCGGACTTTACAACTACGAAGACGGTCAGTCGATGACCACCGGACAGTTGAACGTGCCGGCGCAGACCTTGCTCTATACCTGTTGCTGGTGGGGCGATTACATCTGGGAAAGCGTCTCCACCAACACCGCCACCTGGAAGCCGGTCCACGGCGCCAACGTCAACATGGCCAAGACCGACGGTCATGTCGAATCGGTGGTGCGCAGCACCATCACCCGCGACAGCGCATTGTGGTTCAATCTGGCGATGAGCAATCCGTAAGCCGATATTTTTCGCCTCTTCTTCAAACCAAGGATGTTGATCATGCCGAAAAAATTTCACCTTCTGCTCGCCGCTGCGCTGTTGGGAGCAGGGCCGGTCCTGCTCCCGGCGGCGACTCCGGTCGCGGAAGATTTCAACCGCGCCGTATTGCCGGCCGCCGCCGACAGTCCCGGCGGCGTCTGGAGCGGACTGGACAACCATAATTTCCAACTGGTTCCGGATCCTGTCGACCCGGCCGGAAAAGTGCTCAGGATCACCCGCCGGACGCCGGGCATTCTGAGCGTCCGGACCGCCAATCCGACGCCGCCGGAACGCAATACCGTTTTCAGCTTCCGTGCGCGTCCCGGCAAAACCGATGAATCGACTTGCGCCATCCGGTTTCTCAACCGGAAAGACAATGCCGTTGTCGCCACCGTATTGTTCGACCGCGACAACGTCATCGCCGCCACCGTGCGCGGCTCCGGTCACTTCGCCCTGCGCAGTGTGCCGGAAAACTGGCAGAGTTGCCGGATCGAATTCAAGCCCGGATCGCCGACGTTCGAAATTTATCGCCAGCTGGAGGACGGCCGTTGGCTCAAGGGCAATCCGGTGCCGTTCGAGAACAATCTGCCGGTCGATCAGGTCGAATTCATCACCGTTCCGGCGGCGTCGGGTTCGCTTAATGAATGCCATATCGATGACATCCGGCTGGGAATCGAGGATTCGAGCTCGCTGGCCGGACGCGATAATGTCCTGAGCTCGGCCAACGACTGCGTCGCCGCGGCGGAGGGCAAGGCGGCCGGAAAGCTCATCGACGGCGATGTCTCCGGCGAATCGCAGTGCGTTCTGACTCTTCCGGCGGTGATGGAATTCGCCTTGCCGGCAGCGACGCTGGTCAGTTCGTTCCGGCTTTTTTCCGGCAACGTCGACTATGCCGCCAATCCGTCGGGAGAGATGAGCGCTGTGGAGTACAAGCTTGAGGCGCTTTCCGCCGCCAGCGGTCAGTATCGCGAGATCGCCCGCCGCGACCATGTGCCGGGCGTGAAAAAAGGCGCGGTTCCGGGCAATGCCGATTTCTTCGATCAATTCGACTTCGCGCCGCTTGAAGTTTCCGGATTGCGGCTCACCATCCTTGATTCCAACGACACCGGCAAGCGCGCCGATGTCAATGCCCGGCCGGCAAAAAGCGTGATTGTGCGCGAGGCGGAGCTTTATACCCGCGATGCGGCGGCGGGAAACCGGAGGAGTCTCGGTCAGGTTCTGGCCGCGGAATTCCGGCTGCCGGTCTACCGTGACCAGAAGGAGGCGCAGCTGATTGCCGTGCTGCCCGCTGATGCCGAACCCCTGACTGTCGAAATCGGGGTGAAGGAACGTCATACCGGAGCGATTCCGATGGAATCTTTCCGGGTCACGCTTCAGCCCGGAGAAAACAGGGTTCCATTGGCGATTGCCGACTGGCCGAACGGTGAATATCGGACGCTGCTCCGCAGCGCCGGAAGCGCCGCCCCGGTGCGGGGAGAATTCGCCCGGTTGCTCCGGATCGACCGGATTCCTTCCTTTGTACCCGGCAATGCGGCGGTGGCAATGACCGGCAAGCGGATGTTTTTCCCTGACGACCGCTATCTGGCCAAGGTCGATGATCTCGCTTTCGGTGTCGAACCGCCGGCAGCGCTTCCCGTCGGCAAGCCGTTTCTGGCAAAGGATGAGATGATTCAACTCGGGTCCGGCATCGGTTTCGATGCCGAAGGCCGTCTGGTGGTGGAATTCAACAGCATGAACCGCGAATGGGCGCCGGAATCGCTGAAAACCCGCCATGCCGTACGCCGCAGTGACGGCGGCTGGGAGATCGTGCCGGGTCATGCACCGCAGCTTGGCGGCATTGACCAGACCCGGCAGCGGGCGCACAAGCTCTCCGGGGGCGGTGCGACCATCGGTTACAGTTTCGGCAGCAAGCATGCGGTGCGTTTTTACGATCCGGCCCAGGACGGTCCGGTCAAACTCGACGAACTGGTGGTGCAGTATGTCGGCTACAAACCGGTGGACTGGGGGGTGATCAAGCCGCAGCCGCAGTCCACCTGGGTGATGTGGCCCCGGAATGGCGAATTGCTGTTGCTGAGCCGGAAACCGTTTCTGGTCGACAATATTGCGAGCGAAGAATTTGAAGACCCCACCAACAGCAACGACAACTTTGCCGGACAGTGGCTGTCGCCGGACAAGAAGACCTTCTTTTATGTGCGGGGGCGTCTGCTCAAGCGCTATCCGCCCTTCATCGCCCGTTACGACAATTTGTGGCAGATTGCGCGTATCCTCACCGTCTTTTCGACGCAGGACGGACTGAACTGGGAACAGCATTATTTCGCCTTGCCGGATGAAAACGATCCGCCGACGGCCCAGCACTATGGCGCGAGCATTTTCGACGCCGCCGACGGCAACGGGCTGATGTTCGCTTATGCCATGCCCTACAGCGCGCTGCATCAGCAGTATCACTGTGAACTCTACTACAGCTGGGATGGCCGGGCGTGGCGGCGGCTGGCCGGACATCGGCCCTGGATTCCGCCGGGCAAGCCGGGCGACTGGAATTTCGGACTGGTCAATATCCATAACAACATCGCGGAAAAGGACGGCAAACTTTACGAGCTGATCGGCTGGGCCGCCATGGGGCCGCATTTCAGCGGCGATGTCCTTTATTCGCAGAAATTGACCGACGAGCTCGACGGCGCGGCGCTGGAAAAGCGTTACGGCAAGCGCGACATGGCGAATTGGCCCTATTTCAAGGAATATTACGGCGGTGACTACGGCAAACTCGCCGCTGCGCTCAAGGAATATGGCTCGACCCCCGGCGTGATGGTCTATCGGGTCAACGGCTACTGCCCGCTGAGCGCTTCGGCCGACGCTGTCGGGACCCTCATCACCCGCCCGGTGACCGCCGGGGGCGGCATGCGTGCCAACCTCAAGGTGGCGTCGGGAGGATATGCCGAATTCCGGTTGCGCGACGCCGCCACCGGAGCGCCGCTGCCGGGATATGAAAAGCGGTTTGAGGCGGTCGATGCCGTCAGTCAGCCGATATTCGAGCAGCTGCCCGCAACGCCGTTCCAGGTGGAGTGCGCCATGAAAAACGGCAAGCTCTATACGCTCGATTTCTGAATGTAAGACAAGGATGACAAAAAAATCCCGGGCCGATCCATTGAATCGGTCCGGGATTTTGTGTTTTCAGTCCTAACCGACGCTCGCGCCGGAGGCGATTTCGCCGTCGACAGTGATCAGTTTGAGCATGTCGCCGGCCTTGGCGGCCAGCAGCATGCCGGCCGATTCGATGCCCCGGATTTTCGCCGGTTTGAGGTTGGCGACGATCACGATGGTGCGTCCGGTAATCGCTTCCGGGGTGTAATACCGGGCCACGCCCGCCACCAGCTGGCGGGTTTCATTGCCGACTTCGATCCGGAGCTTCAGCAGCTTGTCCGCGCCTTCGATTTTTTCCGCCGCCAGCACCCGCGCGGTCCGGAGCTTGATCCGGCCGAATTCCTGAATGTCGATCAGGTCGTCAGGCGTGGCGACATTGACCGGATTGGCCGCTTTTTCCGGCGCGTGGACCGCCGGCGCGGCGCAGGGGGCGGTCTTTTCTTCGGTCACGATCCGCATGAACAGACCGGGATGATCGACGGCCTGTTTGCCGCTCAGGACATTGTCGTGGCGATGGAGCCCGGCGAGGTCCGCCGGAAGATCGGACGGACAGCCGAGAATCCGGCGCAGCTCCGCCATTTTCTCCGGCATCACCGGGTCGAGCAGCACCGCCACCCGGCGCAGCGTTTCCGCCGCCACGTAGATCACGGTTTCAAGCCGTTCGGTATCGCCCTTCTTGGCCAGCGCCCACGGCGCCTGGCCTTCGAAATAACGGTTGCCGGCGCGGACGACGTTCATCACGCCGTCGATGCCGGAGTCGAGCTTCATTTCGCGGAACGCCGTCTCCATGCCTTCGAGCGCGCGGTCGGCCATGGCCAGCAGTTCCTCGTCCTCCGCGGCCAGGGCGTGGGGAAAGGGAATCACTCCGCCGCAGTTGCGCAATGCCATCTTCAGCACCCGGCTGGTGAGATTGCCGAGGTCGTTGGCCAGATCGGTGTTGTAGCGCGCGACGAAGGTCTCCTCGGTAAAGCTCGCGTCCATCCCCGGCGACATCTCCGCCAGCAGGAAGTAGCGGAAGGCGTCGACGCCGCAACGGTCGATCATCTCCATCGGATTGATCACATTGCCGAGCGATTTGCTCATCTTGGTCTTGCCGGTCAGCCACCAGCCGTGCGCGAAAACCGTTTCCGGCAACGGCAGATTCATCGCCTTGAGCATGGTCGGCCAGTAAACGGTGTGGGTGGTCAGGATGTCCTTGCCGATCAGGTGATAACTGGCCGGCCACCAGCGGCGGAATTCGGCCTCATCCTGAAGGTAGCCCACGCCCGAAACATAGTTGAGCAGCGCGTCGAACCAGACATAACAGACGTAATCCGGGTCGAACGGCAGTTCGATCCCCCACGCCAGACGCGATTTGGGCCGCGAAATGCACAAGTCGCCGAGCGGCTGCTTCAGGAAGCCCAGGGTTTCGTTGGCGCGGAAGGCCGGAAGAATGAACCGGGGATGGGTCTGGATATAGTCGATCAGCCATTCCTGATAGTGGCTCATCCGGAAGAAGTAGTTTGATTCGATGATTTCATTGACCTCGCGGCCGCATTCCGGGCATTTGCCGTCGACCAGGTCTTTTTCGGTGAAAAAGCGTTCGTCGCCGACGCAGTACCAGCCGGTGTATTCGGCGCGGTAGATCAGATCGCGGTCGTAGAGGTCCTGCAATACTTTGCGCACCATCGTCTTGTGCGCTTCGTCTGTGGTGCGGATGAATTTGTCGTTGGTGATACCGAGTCGTTTCCAGAGCTCCTGAAAGCGCACCACGGTTTCATCGCAGTGGCGCTTGCAGTCCATGCCGTTTTTTTCGGCGGCGCGCTGCACCTTCTGGCCGTGCTCGTCGGTGCCGGTCAGGAAAAAGGTCGGATCGCCCGCAGCACGATGAAACCGCGACAGCACGTCGCCCAGCACCGTGGTATAGGCGTGGCCGATATGCGGCTTGTCGTTGACATAATAAATCGGAGTGGTAAGATAAAATTTTTCGTTCATATGGCGCGGCGTCTTTCGTGGGTTTTCAGGCAACACCATAATTTAATACCGGAGCGGCATGATTGCAATATCGCTTTCCCATGTTATATTATTTTAATTCCCGAAAAAATTCGTTTCCCCTGCCAAATATGAGGTTGCATCATGAGCCATAAAATTCCCGAACGGCGCGATATCCCTGAAAAGATGACCTGGGATCTGAGCCTGCTTTACCCGGATGCCGGGCAGTGGGACGCGGATTTCGGGCGGCTTGCCGAGTTGACCGCGGCCTTCACCGCCTATCGGGGGCGGCTTGCCGAGTCTCCCGCGGTGCTTGAGGCCGCGCTGAAGGCGCTCGACGAACTGGAGCGGCTGCTGGACAAACTTTACACCTTCGCCCATCTGCGCCATGATGAAAATACCGTTGACGGCGATGCCCGCGCCCGGGAACGGCGGGTTCGCGGCAAAGCCGCCGAAATCACCGCCGCCTGCGCCTGGTTCGAACCCGAAATCATGGCCGTCGACGATGCCGCCATGGGGCGGCTGCTGGAGTCGCCGGAGCTGGCTTTCTATCGCACGAGCCTGGAGGAACTGTTGCGTTCCAAGCCCCATACCCTGAGCGAAACCGAAGAACGGCTGCTCGGCAATCTCTCCGACATCCTCGGCGCCCCCGACGATATTTACGAAACCCTGACCGACGCCGACATGCGCTTCGGCACGGTCAGGAACGAGACGGGCAGGAAGGTGGAACTCACCCACGGCAACTACCTTGGCTTGCTCGAATCGCCGGAGCGGAAGGTGCGCCGCAAGGCGTTCCGGACCATGTTTTCGGGCTACGCCGGGATCGTCAACACCTGCGCCGCGACCCTCGACGGCACCGTCCGGCGCCATGTCAAGAGCGCCCGGCTCAGGCATTACGATTCGGCGCTTCACGCGGCGCTTTTCGACGACGAACTGCCGGAATCGCTCTACACCAATCTGATCGCGGCGGTTCACGAGCATATTCCGGCGCTGACCGCCTATCTCAAACTGCGCAAACGGGTGCTCAAGCTCGACAGGCTCGACATGTACGATCTGTTCAATCCGCTGTTGCCGGCGCCGCGCCGCCGTTTCTCCTTCGACGAGGCGCGCGAACTGGTGCTGAAGGCCTTCGCGGTGATGGGCGGGGAGTATGTCGCGACGGTCAAACGCGCCTTCGACGAGCGCTGGATCGATGTGATGGAGTGCCGCGGCAAGCGGTCCGGGGCCTACTCCAGCGGCTGCTACGACAGCGCGCCCTATCTGCTGCTCAACTATCAGGGGACGCTCAACGATGTGTTCACTCTGGCGCACGAGCTCGGCCACTCGATGCACAGCTATTGTTCCAACCATCACCAGCAATATCATTATGCCAACTACAGCATTTTCGTGGCCGAAGTCGCCTCGATCACCAACGAGCTGCTGCTGCATGATTATCTGATGAAGCATTGCGACGATCACAAGCTCGAGGCCGCGCTTTTGGCCCATCTCGCCAATGAAATCCGCGCCACGATTTTCCGGCAGACCATGTTCGCCGAATTCGAGCTCGAAATCCACCGCGCGGTCGAGGCCGACCGGACGCTGACCGCCGCCGTGCTCAACGAAACCTACCGCAAGCTCAACGACGTCTATTACGGCGGCGCGATCAAGGCCGACAAGCTGATTCAATACGAATGGGCCCGGATTCCGCACTTCTATTACAATTTCTATGTCTTCAAGTACGCCACCGGGATGTCCGCCGCGCTCAAATTCTCGCGCGGCATCCTTTCCGGCGACGCCGCGGCGATCGAACGCTATTTCGGATTCCTCAAGGCCGGCGACAGCAAGCCGGTGCTGGAGATCATGGGTGACGCCGGTGTCGATCTCGCCGACAAGCAGGTGATCTCCGACGCGCTTTCCGACTTCGCGGCTGTGATCGGAAAACTGGAAAAGGCGTTGAAAAAGGCCTGACGCCGGCGGTCAGTAGCGGTCGTTGGCGCGGAAAATCGGCAGCACATCGCCTTCCGCCAGCACCAGCGTCAGGCCGCTTTCGGCGTCGCGCACGATGCGGAAGGTGCGCTGCTGCCGGTCGGTGATCCGGGCCAACGGCGGCAAGGTCATGCGCGTCGCCAGCAGTGCGATGGTTGGCGGCTGGGGCAGCAGCGGCAGCGCGCTGTGCGCATTCAGTTCCGCCAGCGCCGGTTGCGGCAATTCGGCCCAGGGTTCCAAACTTTGGAGTCCGAGTTCGCGCAGCAATTCGGTCGCCGCCGAATTGGCCGCCGGCCAGGGCCAGACGGCCTGAAGCATCAGATCCTCCGGCGGCAGCTCGCGGATGAACTCCAGGGCGTGAAGCCCGCCAAGACCGAAGCAGCGCACCCCCTCCCGCCATGCCCGGCGGACCCGGTCGCGCCAGCGCGGCAAATCGGCTTCGGCCACGAAGCCCGGAATGGTGAGGACCTGTTCCGGCATCACCGCCGTTCCGGTCTTGGGCCGTTTTGCCATATAATCCTGATGAAAGCGAAGCAGGGCAAGATCGCTCGGCTCGGGTTGCCGCGCCTGCCGGTCCATGGCTTCCACCAATGCGGCATGGAGTTCGCGGCGCATGATCTTGAGTGTGCCCGCCGGACAGAACCATTCGCCTTCGACCGTGATTTTCTGCGGTATCGCGCGCCACGGTCCGGGCATCGGCTTGGACAGCTCTTCGGCCAATGCGCTTTCCGTCCAGGCCCGCTGCCGCGCCGGCTCGAAGCCTTCCTGACGCCAGCGGAATCCGGGCGGAAACGACGCCTCCACCGTCAAAGCACCGCCGGAGAGCGTCACCTGAAGCGCAAGCGAACGTTTCGCCTCCGGCAACGCCGCCGCGCGGCGGCTGAAGTCGAAGCCGTTTTCTCCGCTCTTGTAAAGCGCCATGCCCGGTTGGACGCCGGGAAACCGGCCTGCGATCCAGACCGTTTCGCCATTGCGCGCGGCGGTGAGCTGCTTGCCGTCGGCGCTTTCCAGCGCGGTCAGCAGGAACCCTTCGGCGCTTTCTCCCGCCGGCCCCGCCACCCGCAGCCGGTCGCCGAGGTGGAAGCGTTCTTCAACGCTAATTCGCATGCCCCGGCGCACTACGGTTTCAACCCGGCCCACCCGCCGGCCGAAAACGCCGGGGATCTCCGGTGCGACCAGGCCGGAAAAACCATACAATGTGCCGGTGTGCGCGGGCCGCGAAATCACCCGCATCAGTTCCGCCGCCGCTTCCGGCAATGCTTTCGGCAGGGCGTCGATGGCTTTGCGGTAGGCCGCCACCACCGGAAAAACATAGTCCGGCCCGCGCAGCCGCCCTTCGATTTTGAGCGAGGCGATGCGCATGCGGCTGAGTTCCGGCAGCGCCGGAAGGCCCGCGAAATCACGCGGCGAGAGAGGAAATCCCTCGCCATTTTCCCAATGGTAGAGGCGGCGGCAGAGCTGGCGGCACAAGCCGCGGTTGCCCGACGACTGCTCCGCGAATTCCGACAGCAGGCAGCGTCCCGAGAGGCTTACGCAGAGCGAGCCGTGAATGAAAACCTCCAGCTCGATCGGCGATTCCGCCGCGATTCGGCGCAGTTCCTCCAAAGTGAGCTGGCGTTCGAGAATCACCCGTTTGATGCCGAGTTTCGCCGCTTCCCGGACGCCGGCGGAGTTATGGATGCCCATCTGGGTCGAGGCATGGACCGGCAGCTGCGGAAAGTAGCGGCGCAGCAGGTGGAGAATGCCGAAATCCTGCACGATCACCGCATCCGGTTCGAGGCGCGCCAACTCGGCGAGAGCGGTCATCGCTTCCGGCAGTTCGGGCTCGGTCACCAGCGTGTTGAAAGTCACATACACCTTGCGCCCGAGCTGGCGGGCATGGTCGATCAGCCGCGCGAGGTTGTCCGGCGTGAAATTTTCCGCCCGGTTGCGGGCGTTGAATTTGTCCAGCCCCAGATAGATTGCGTCCGCGCCCGCGCTCAACGCCGCCACCGCGGTTTCGAGGTTGCCCGCGGGGGCCAGGAGTTCGGGCCGGAAAATTTCGGCGGTTTCCGCAGTTCGGCGCATGATTCCAATTCCGTCTTTACAGCACCGGGGTGAACAATGCCGCGAAATATTCCAGCATCTTGCGCCAGAGCCTGCGGCGGGCCAGGCGCATCGGAGTGAGCTTGCGCGAACCGGCGAATTCGCGCAGGAACTGGTTGCACAAATCCGGAACGAAGTTGGAGCCTTCGAAGCAGAAATCAAGTTCGAAATTGAGCCGGAAACTGCGGCTGTCGCAGTTGCTCGACCCCATGAACCCCCATTCCGAATCGACCAGCAGCGCTTTGGCGTGGGAGAAAATTCCGCGTTTTTCGTAAATCATCACTCCGCTGTCCAGCAGTTTCCGGTAATAGTTGCGCGCCGCGCAGTCGACCAGAAAATGGTTGTTGACCGCGGGCACCACAATCCGGACCGAAACACCGCGCGCCGCCGCCATGCACAAGGCGTCGATGTAATCGCCGCCCGGCACCAGATAGGGGGTCAGAATCCACAGTTCCCGTTCCGCCAGCGCCGCCGCGCTGAAGAAAAGCTGGCGGGTGCCTTCGAAGATGTTGCCCGGGCCGCTGGGCAGGACCCGGAGCGTCGCGTTTCCGGTTTTTTCCGGAACCGGAAAATCTTCCGGCAGGGTGCATTCCCGCCAGTGCCGCCGGATGGTGTAGACCCAGTCGTGAAAAAAGCTGAAGGTGAATTGCGACACCGCCGGCCCGGTGATCCGACAGTGGAGGTCATGGATGTAGCGCGACGGCGGCACCCGCTTCAAACGCTCGTTTTCGGCCGAGATGTTGACCCCGCCGACGTAGGCGACCCGACCGTCGACGATCAACAGCTTGCGGTGGTTGCGCAGCTGGAATTTCCACGGTGCGAACAAATTGACCGGAGAGAAGGCCCGGATCTGAAAATTCTTCTGCCGCAAAAAAAGGCGGCTTCGGAAATAGTGCGAAAAGTAGCTTTTGAAGCTGCCGAAGCTGTCGAACAGCACCTTGACGTCCACGCCGGCCTGCGCCCGTTCCTCCAATGCCGCCATGAAAGCCTGTCCCACTTCATCGCTGTTCAGGATGAACGACTGCATCCGGATGCAGTGCCTGGCTTCCCGGATGTCCGCCAGCATCCGCGGATAGACCGCGGTGCCGTCGCGCAGCATCTCCAGATGGTTGCCGTTCAAGGCCGGATTTTCCGGAAAAAGCCGGTCCAGCGTCCGCATCCGGCATGAATTCGCCTGCTCCGGCGTAATCCGGAAGGCCGCCAGTTCGCGCCGCACCCGGTCGAAATTGCGCCCGGCGTTGCTCGATTCGCCGGAGAGAGTGTCTTTGAGCGACAGGACCACATTGCGCACATGCTCCAGCCGGGTGATGCCGAAAATCAGGTAGAAGATCACCCCGAATACCGGAACGAAGGCCACCAGCAGCAGCCAGAAGGTCGACTGCTGGGGATTCTCGTGCTTGGAAATCAGAATGTGCACCATGACCGCCAGATGCAGCGCAACCAGCACGCCGCTCCACAGCCAATCCCAGGTCAGGCCGGGCAAACTCCACATCGATCACTCTCCCGCATTTCAGGGTGTCCGGTTATTCCGTCCGCGCCGCCGCGATCCGGCGGTAACTCAACGGCCCGCCGAAAATATCCAGTGCGCTGCCGACGGTGAAATCGATCCGGTTCCGGCCAGCTTCGCGGATGCGGTCGATATCCTCATAGGTCGCCACGCCTCCGGCGTAGACGCAGGGCACCGGGGCATATTCGGCCAGCAACGCGATCAGCTCCGGATCGATGCCCGCCATCTTGCCCTCCACGTCCACCGCGTGGACCAGAAATTCGCAGCAGTACTTGCTCAGCCGCTCCAGCGTCGGCCGGTCGATCCGGGTGGCGGTGAACTGCTGCCAGCGGTCGAAAACGATCAGGTACCCGTTGTCACGTTTGCGGCAGCTCAGGTCGAGCACCAGTTGGTCTCTCGGCACGGTCCGTTGCAGTTCCTTCAGCCGGGTTTCGGAAACTTCGCCGTCGGCGATCATATAACTGGTCACGATCACCTGGCTGGCGCCCGCGTCCAGGAACCGCCGGGCATTGCCGGGATGGATGCCGCCGCCAACCTGAAGCCCGCCGGGATAGGCCCGGAGTGCGCTCAGCGCAGCCTCTTCGTTGCCGGGGCCGAGCATGATCACGTGGCCTCCGGCGAGGCGGTCGGCGCGATACATCCGCGCAAAATAGGCCGAATCGTGCTCGGACTCGAAGTTGGTGCGCAGCCCGGCGCCGTCGGCGCTGAGGGTGCCGCCGACAATCTGCTTGACTTTGCCGTCATGCAGATCGATGCAGGGACGGAACCGCATAAAAAATCTTTCCTTCAAAAATAAAACAAATCCGGACGTTGCCAACGACCGGATGTTGATGGATGCGAAACTGCTTGAAAAAAGGCATCTTATCGCCTTGACTCAGCCGTTTTTTTGCCCGCCCGCCGGCAACGGTACTGACTTTTGACAGCCAGAGCCGCCGCGATGTTGCCGCGCCTGTCCGGCGGCGGGGCGAAAAAACCGATCCGGAAGCGGATTCACGCCCGAATCCGGACGCGAATCCGCCTGCCGTGGCGGTGGATTACTTCTTTTTCTTGTCGTCGACCGCCAGCTTGTTGGCCTGATGCTTGAGCCAGACGTCCTGCTCTTTGACCTCTTCGCCGATGTAGGCCAGCGCTTCGTTCCAGTATTTCAGCGATTCGAGCGGTTCTTCGTCGAGCTGCCAGTACTGGGTCATGCGCCGTTCCTTGACGATCGGGCCTTCGCCCTTCTTGAGCAGATAGTCGCTCAGCGCCTTGGCCGAAATTTCCGCCTTCGGCGCGAACCGCTTGCTCGCCAGGTACTTCATGATCGATTCGAACATCCCGACCGTTTCCGGATCGTTATGGTTCAGTCCGGTGAAGTTGAAGCCGCTGACCAGCAGCCGGCCCTTGCCGACCTTGAGTTCGAAGAGATAGCCGAACTTGCGCATGGTGTAGGCCGGCTGGAGTTCCGAAAGCTTGAAGTTGTAGACGTCGAAGCGGTCGCGCACCGCGCGGTCCACGCCTTCCATGATCGGTTCGACCTTGACCGGGAAATCGTCCAGGATCACCTTGTCCGAGTCGTTGATCAGATTGGCGAACTGCATGTCGACGAAGCCGTCGTTGGGGAAGTTCGCCCAGGCGCCGGAGCTGCGCGTGAAGGCGCCGGAGTTGTGGCCGCGGTCCCAGATGATCGCCTTGAAGCGGTCCCAGACCGCCGGCAGATAGTATTTTTCCTTGGGCGCGCGCACCTTGCGGTCGCGGGTCACCGGGACGCGGTACATCACCCAGGCGTCGCCGCCCTTGGCGACATGATCGATCAGCGCCTTGCTGAAACGGTTG
Organism: Victivallaceae bacterium; assembly: GCA_036677805.1. Taxonomy (GTDB): domain Bacteria; phylum Verrucomicrobiota; class Lentisphaeria; order Victivallales; family Victivallaceae; genus SIG78. The sequence continues at coordinate 30,132 of JAVBVS010000031.1, forward strand.
GCGATCATGAGCTGTGCGCCGGCTTTCTGGGCGAGCTGCGGATAACGCACGTTCGGGAAGACTTCGTCGAGCTGCATGTCGACGTCCATCTTCGGGAAGGCCTTCGCGTTGTCCGGGAAGCTCCAGAGGTTCCAATTGTTGTCGACCACGGTCTTGCCGGCTTCGTCGACCAGCTCGAAAACCAGCTTGTAGGCCGCGGCTTTGCCCGGCGCGGGCATCTTGAGCGTCAGTTCGCAGATGTCGTGGCGGCCGCGTTCAATCAGGTCGACGTTCGGGAAGTCGCCGCTCAGCACCGGGTTGCCCTTGGCGTCCTGAAGCGTGAACCGGAAGGTCATCACGCCCGAAAGTTCCGCCGAGAAGTGGGACACGATCACCGGAATCAGCAGCTTTTCGCCTTCGAAGAAGACCCGGCGCGACATATCCGCCAGCAGCACGGTATCGCCGTTGAACTTGCGGAACTGGACTTCGTCGATGCCCTTCTTGTCGTCGAAGCAGTCGACGATGCCATTGGAGTTTTCATAGCGGTCGGTGTCGCAGAACTGAAGGAAATGGAAGCCGCTGAGAATCTTGCTCCGGCGGGCCGCTTCGAGGCCCAGCTTCCAGGCCAGCAGCTGGAAACGGTCGGAGGCTTTCTTCATCAGGTCGTACTCGCTCCTGCTGAATCCTTTGAGCGCGATCAGCTTCTTCAGTTCGCCGATCCACCACGGCTTGCTTTCCGGGCAGAACTTGTCGAATTTCTTTTCCAGGGAGTCGAGATCGCGCAACCCGGCGTAATGGCAGATTTCGTGCGCCAGCACCGGACGGCGCGACGGCACTTTGCGCGCAATTTTCCAATTTTCCGCTTCGCTTGCGTCCTTGACGATCATCGGAATGCCAGACGCCGAACCGGAGATGATCCAGTTCTGCGGATTTTCGAACATGTTGTAGCTGTGGCCCCAGGGATAGAAGTAGCTCATGTGCTGAACGTCGAGGTCGACGCTGCGGCGGTCGAATTCGCCGCGGCTGCAGGTGTCGAGGAAGAAGCGCGACGGATCGAGCTCATGGGTCATTTCGTAGAATTCCTGGCAGATCGGATTGCGGCCGGGATGATCGATTTCGTTGCCCATGCAGTAGACCATCAAACTGGTGCAGTTGCGCAGGCGCTTGACCATGTCGATCCATTCGTCGCGGTTGAGCAGCGACCCCTGGGCGTCCATGGTGGAACGTTCCTTCTGATACTTGCCGTAGTACTTGCGCATTTCGACGTGGATCAGGATGCCGAGATCGTCGGCGGCCTGGAAGCATTCCATCGGCGGCACGAAGGAATGGAAGCGGATGAAGTTGAAGCCGTAGAGCTTCATCATGCGCATGTATTTGGCATAGTATTCGTACATGCCGAGATTGGCCAGGTCCGGATGGTCGTGGGCTTCGCGGCCGCGGATCACGCCGCGCAGGAAGAGGTTTTCATTGTTGAGGTAGAACGATTCGGTGGTCACCGAATATTTGCGCATCCCGAACCGGATCGAGCACTCTTCGGTCTTGCCCTTGACCGTAAGGATGGTCTTGAAGGTGTACAGATACGGGGTGTTCACGTTCCACGGCTTGAAATTCCTGATCGCTTCGGCGGTCTTGAAGAGCTTCTTCGCTTTGAAGTCGGTCGAGCTGCCCGAAGCGATCTTCTTGCCTTTGTCCAGCACTTCCCAGGCGATCTTTTCACAGCCCGCCGGAGCGGTGATCTGCATTGCGACCTTGCCTTCGTCGTACAGCGGATGGACGAAAATATCATCGAAGTTTTCGCCCCAGACATTCTTCGGAATTTCAGTGATGAACTGGAATTCTTTTTTCTCAGCCATGATTTTTTCCCTCGCTTGCATTCAACAGTGGTGAAGTTGTTGCCATTTGTAACACTTGAACAATATATACATATAGTCCAGTCCCGCTTTTTTTCAAGCATTTTTTCGCCGGACTTCCGGAAAATACCCGAATTCCCCGTGCTGAAGCGAGTCAACAAAACCGCTCATGTTGACAAGGCTCCCCTGGTGTAAACCCGAAAGGAAACCGTGATCATGGACTATGAATATCTCTTCCGCCGCCAGCACCCCTTTTACCGCCGCTGCCGCGACCGCTGGCTGCGGAGCCGGGCCGCCTACGCCGGCGGCGCCGATTATATCCGGCAGGCGTTGATCCAGCACGTTTCCGAAGTCGATCTCGAGTTCGCCGAGCGGCTCACCCGCGCCTACTATTTCAATTATCCGCGCAAGATCGCCCGGCTGATCACCCAGTATGTGCTGGCTTCCGATCCGGTGCGGGCCCGCTGCGACGCCGATCTGGTCGAGGATTTTTCGCGCTCCGGGCTGCGCGCCAACGAAGTCATGCGGCAATTTTCCACGTTGCTCAACGTCTACGGCTGCGCCTGCGTGCTGGTCGAAATGCCCGCGATCGACGGCGCGGTCGACGCCGAGCGCCGCCGGGACGAAAACCTCCGTCCTTATGCCATGGCCGTCGATCCCCTGGCGGTGGTCGACTGGGCCGTCGGCGATGACGGCCGTCTGGAGTGGGCGCTGATCGAGGAACACGATTTCGACAACCGCTCGCCCTACGGCGAACCCCGGAGCTCGGTCGCGCGGCGGCTGTGGACCCGCGATCACTGGCGCCTTTTCACTCGCGACGAGGCCGGTTCGGTGACGCTCAAAGCCGAGGGTGAGCACCGGCTCGGCATGGTGCCGCTGCTGCGGGTCGAAGAAGTCGACGGCTATGGCATGAATGCCGGCCACTGGTTCGAGGATGTGGTGCGGATTTCCGACGCGATCCTGAACAACGAATCCGAAGCGCAGATGAATGTGGTGAAACAGATGTACGGGCTGCTGGTGATCTCGGAGAGTTTTGCTCGCGGCGCCCGCCCGGTCCGCGACACCCGCGTCTGCGGTGACGGCGAAACCGCCAAATTCAGCCATGTCCTCGCCCGTTCGGCCGCCATCTGGGAGTCGAGCGAGGAATCCGGCATCAGCCGCTACATCGCTCCCAACGGCGCCGAAACCGCAACCATCCGCAATGAAAACGTCAATCTCAAGGCCGAACTTTTCGACGTGATCGGACTGACCCTCGCCCGGGAGAGCCGCTCCGCCCAGAGCGCCGCCAGCAAAGCCTGGGACCACCAGCTGGTCCGTCAGTTTCTGGTCAACCGGGTCGATCTGCTCGAACAGACCGAAAGCGCGGTGTGGCAGCTGATGCACCGCTATGATCCGGCGGTTCCGGTCCCGGAGATTTCCTACAATCGTGATTTTTCGATTTTTGAGCTCAAGGAGTCGATCGAAGGCCTGCTCGATCTGCGCACCATCGACGCCGGACCGGAATATCGGCGCGAAATCGCCCGCGCCGCGCTGGCCATCCTGGGCCGCTACAAGAAGATTGCACCGGAACGCTTCCAGACTATTCTCGCGGAGATCGCCGCCGCCCATCCCGCCGCGGAGGTGGATCATGAGTGAAGGGTGTGACTGCGATTTCTGGGACCGTTTCTTTGAAGAGCAATGGCTTGAGTCCGTGACGCTGCATATCGTCGCCGACACGCTTCGCGACGGGCAGCCGGTGGTCCGGGAAAAACGGGAACTCCGGGCGCTGGTTCAGGAGCATTGCGCCGTTTCTCCCGGCCGGGCGGGTTCGACCCGGGCGGGGCTGACCTTCATCATTCCCGCTGCCGGAGCCAATCCCCGGCCGGGCGACAAAATGGAGTATGGCGGACGGGTTTACGACCTGAAGTCGATCCAGCTCTGCAAAACCGTCCGCGGCCGTCCGGTGGCCTGCCGCTGCCAGTCGTTCTGAACCGCCGCGCCGTTCCCGGACGGTGCATTTTTTTCAACACCGAGAAAAAACCGGCTTTTCCGCCGCCGTCATATTGCAAAATGTCGCCGAAGCGCTAGATTATTCCGGACGGAGCAATCTCATGGCGCTTTTGGAGGTCGAAAACCTGACCGTGGATTACCCGGTGCGCGGATCGTGGTTCGCGCGCCGGAAGTTTCTGCGCGCCGTCGACGGGGTGAGCTTCAATCTCGAAGCCGGGGAGACTGTCGGTCTCGTCGGCGAGAGCGGCTGCGGCAAGAGCACCATCGCCAAGGCGCTGGTGCGGCTGGAGACGCCGTCGGCGGGAACGGTCCGCATCGCCGGGCGGGATATTGCCGCGCTGCATGGCGGCGAGCTCCGGACGGCGCGCAAGGATTTTCAGATGGTTTTTCAGGACCCCTACGGTTCGCTCAATCCCCGCCTTTCGATCCGCTACGCCATCGAAGAGGTGCTCAAGCTCCATACCGGCCTCGATGCCGCCGGGCGCGTCGCGCGCATCGGCGAACTCCTGGGCATGGTCGGGCTTGAATCCGAGCAGATGAACCGCTACCCCCATCAATTTTCCGGCGGCCAGCGTCAGCGCATCGGCATTGCCCGCGCGCTGGCCGCCTCGCCGCGGCTCCTGATCGCCGACGAACCGGTTTCCGCGCTCGATGTGAGCGTCCAGGCCGCGATCATCAATCTGTTGAGCGACATCCGGCGCCGGACCGGCACCGCGCTGCTGTTCATTGCCCACGACCTGGCGGTGGTCGAGCACATCAGCGACCGTATTCTGGTGATGTATCTGGGCCGGGTGGTCGAGTCGGCTCCGGCGCGCGAACTCTGCCGCCGTCCCCGCCATCCCTACACCCGGGCGCTGCTGTCGGCGGTGCCGACGCTCGACCCCGGACGCAAGGCCAGAATCGTGCTGCATGGCGATGTGCCGTCGCCGCTTGCGCCGCCACCCGGGTGCACTTTTCACCCCCGCTGCCCCTACGCCGTCGACCGTTGCCGGAGCGAACGTCCGGAGCTGACGGAAATCGTACCGGGCCATTGCGCGCGGTGTTTTTTTCCGCCGGGGGCTTCCGGAGAATAAAATTGCGGTTTTTTCTTGCGCCTCCGCCATGGACGGTGTATATTAAAACAGTTTATTTCCGCATCACCTGCAGAGGAGGAGCAACTTTATGAATATCGAGTGGGACAAACTCGGGTTCGAGTTCCGGCCGACCAAGTCCAATATCCGGGCCACCTATGCCGACGGACAGTGGGGTGAGTTGCGTGTTCATGACGACTACAACATTACGATGTCCGTTGCCGCCAACTGCATGCACTATGGTCAGGCGATCTTTGAAGGCATGAAAGCCTTCCGTATGAAGGACGGACACATCGGCGTCTTCCGCCCCGACTGCAATGCCGGGCGTTTCGCCCGGAGCGCCGCGCGTCTGCTGATGCCGCCGGTGCCCGAAGAAATGTTTCTCGAGGCGGTCCGCCGCGCGGTGCTCGACAATGAGGCTTATGTTCCGCCCTACGGCACCGACGGTTCGCTGTACATCCGCCCGGTGATGTTCGGCACCTCCGCCCAGATCGGGGTTTCGCCCAGCGAAACTTACGAATTCGTGATGATGGTGGTGCCGGCCGGTCCTTATTACAAAGGCGGGATCAAGCCGGTCGACGCGCTGATTTTCGACGAACTCGACCGCGCCGCGCCGCACGGCACCGGCAGCATCAAGTGCGCCGGCAACTACGCCGCGAGCCTCTATTCGAGCAAGAAGGCCAAGGAGGCCCATTGCCCGGTGGCGCTGTTTCTCGATCCGGCGACGCACGAATACATCGACGAATTCGGCACCAGCAATTTCTTCGCCATCACCCGTGACGGCAAGTATGTGACGCCGGAGTCGCCCTCGGTGCTGCCTTCGGTGACCAACGATTCGCTGTTGCGGATTGCGCAGGACCTCGGCATTCCCGCCGAGCGCCGCCGGATTCACAAGTCGGAGCTGAAGGATTTCGCCGAAGTCGGCGCCTGCGGCACCGCGGTGGTGATCACGCCGATCCACCGGATCTTCTACAAAGATCAGGTCTTTACCTACGGCGATGCCATCGGGCCGGTGAGCAGACAGCTCTATGAGGCGATCAAAGCCATTCAATACGGTGAACAGTGCGACCGGCATCATTGGATGTTCATCGTCAAATAAGCACGGCGGTTGAAATATGAAGATTTTTACGCAGCCGCAGGAGCTTCAGGCATTTGCGCTGGCGGCGCGGCGCGCCGGCAAACGGATCGCGCTGGTGCCGACGATGGGGTTTCTCCATGACGGCCACGCCTCGCTGATCGACATCGCCCGGCAGCGCGGCGATGAAGTGATCGTATCGATTTTCGTGAATCCGACGCAGTTCGGACCGACCGAAGACCTCGATCAGTATCCGCGTGATTTCGAGCACGATTGCAAACTGTGTGAAGCCCACGGCGCGACGGTGATTTTCGCGCCGCCGCCGGAGGCGATGTACGCGTCCGACCGTTCGGTCTGGGTCGACGAATCGGTGTTGTCCAAGGTGTTGTGCGGGCAGAGCCGTCCGATTCATTTCCGCGGCGTTCTGACCGTGGTGGCCAAACTTTTCAACCTCGCGCAGCCCGACGTGGCGGTCTTCGGCCGCAAGGATGCCCAGCAGGCGATCCTGATCCGGCGCATGGTGCGCGATCTCAACTTTCCGGTGGAGATCGTGCTCGGCGAGTTGATCCGCGACCGCGACGGCGTGGCGCTGAGTTCGCGCAACCGCTACCTCAGCGCGGATGAGCGGACCCGCGCCCGGGCGATTTCGCAGGCGGTGCTGAAGGCGCAGCGCGAGCTGGACGGCGCGCCGTTGCGCGATGTCGCCGGAGTGGTGGCGGAGGTCGCGGAGCGGATTGCGGCCGCCGGCGGCAGAATCGATTACGTCGAGGCGCGCGACGCGGAAACGCTCGCGCCGCCTTCGGCGCAAACCACAGAGCTGCTGCTTGCGGTGGCGGCCTTTTTCGGCGCGACGCGGCTGATCGACAACTGTTTTGTCAAACTCGGAAAGTAACCGGCCCTGATGAAAACACTTCACTATCGCGACGCGGATTTCGCCGCCCGGCTCGATGAACTCTACAATCGCCCTTCCTATCCGGCGGAAATCGAATCGGCGGTGCGCGGCATCGTCGATGGCGTTCGCGCCGAGGGCGATGCGGCGCTGGTGCGTTATGCCGCGGAGTTCGACCATGTGGCGCTGACGCCGGACCGGTTCCGGGTGTCGGAATCGGAAATCGCCGAAGCGGCGAAGCAGGTTGACCCGGCGGCGAAAAAGGCGATCCGGACGGCGCTGAAACACGTACAGAATTTTGCCCGGCAGCGGATTCCCCGCGCCTGGCATTACCAGCCCCGGCGCGGAGTGCGTCTCGGCGAACGCTTTGAACCGCTTTCGCGGGTCGGGGTCTATATTCCCGGCGGCACGGCGCCGCTGGTTTCGACGGTGATTCACACCGCCGGGATTGCCGCCGCCGCGGGAGTGGGCGAAATCGTCGCGGTGACGCCGCCAGGACGGGATGGCAAAATTCATCCGGCGGTGCTGCTGGCGATGAAAACCGCCGGCGTAACCGAAATTTACCGCCTCGGCGGGGTCTACGGCATCGCCGCGCTGGCTTACGGCACGGCGACGGTCCCGAAAGTTGAAAAAATCGTCGGGCCGGGCAATGCCTATGTGACTGCGGCCAAGAAGCTGGTTTACGGCGCGGTCGCCATCGACATGGTGGCGGGACCGTCGGAGATCATGGTGGTCGCGGATTCCAGCGCCGACTGCGAATTCGTCGCTGCCGACATGTTGTCGCAGGCCGAACACGGCAGCGGCTTCGAACAGGCGGTGCTGGTGACCGACGATCCGGACTTCGGCCAGGCGGTGATTGCCGCGATCGAGCGGCGCAAGCGGGAATTGCCGCGCCTGAACACCGTGGATAAGGTGCTGGCCCGCGGAACATTCGTTATTACGGTCGAAAATCTGGAACAGGCGGCCGCAATCGCCGGAAAATACGCCCCGGAACATCTTGAACTCTGCTGCCGCAAGGCGCGGAAACTGGCCCGATCGATCAAGGCGGCGGGCGCGGTTTTCATCGGGCACTGGACGCCGGAACCGATCGGCGACTTCTGCGCGGGGCCGAGCCATGTGTTGCCGACCGCGGGCAGCGCGCGGTTTTTTACCGGGCTGACGGTGGAAGGCTTCTTCCGGCGGATGAGCACGGTGGAGTATACCGAGGCGGCGCTTCAGGATGAAATCGCCGTGGCCGAACAATTCGCCGAACTTGAGGGGCTTCTTGCCCACGGTCTCAGCGCCACGGTCCGCCGCCGCTGAACCGGATCAGAGATTGCCGAGCGCAATTGCGGCGACGGAGAGCGCGATCATGGCATACCAGGCCGGCGACCGCTTTTCCTGAAACCACCAGGCCGAAAGCACCCCCGCCGTCAGGATCGACGCCGAATTCATCGCCGTGTAGACCAATGCCGCGGGGGCGGTAACCACCAGACTGAGCAGTCCCATGCCCACCGAGCAGCCGCCCGCGCCGATGACGGTGGTGCCGAGCAGCGTCCAGGAGGGCTTCGGCCAGCCTTTGCCGATGGCGAATTCCAGCGCTACCGCGATGGCCGGAGTGCCGAAAAATACCGCCATGTAAATGTTTTCCGCCCCGGCGAAAACCGAGCCGTCGCCGACCGCGGAAGCCAGCTTCAATGCGATATTGCTGAATCCGTTCAAGCCTACCAGCAGCAGAAGAATGGCGATATATCCCCAGCCGATGCGCGGGCGACCGCCTTGCGCTTCGGACGTTTCGGTATTGCTTCTCGCCGCCGCCGCTACCGCGCCGGCGGCGGCGAGAAGCGCCAGGATGTGCGGAATTCGCAGCGGCTCGCCCAGAAAAATCGCGGCATACAGGATGACCGGTACGAAGCAGAGCATCAGCGCGCACCACATCGGGGTCAGCGGCCCCCGGCGCAACGCGAACTGAATCGTCCAAATCATCACATATTGCGAAAGTCCGGCCGTCCCTGCCAGCACGAACAGCCAGAGCGGGGCACTTTCATGCCGGGCCGCCAGCAGGAAAAACAGCGCGCTCAACCCCGCAATCGGCAGGAATACCTGCCGCGAATTCAAATTGACCCGCGTTCCGTAACGGTAAACCACGCCGTCGAGCGCATAGGCCGCCCCGGCCAGAATCGAGAACAGAACCACTTGAATCATCGTCATGATTGTTCGCTTCGGGATGCGTTGTCCGATTTTATTTTTTAAGTGAAAATAATATAGCACGGCAATTTGGAAAAAGCAAGTCCGAATATGGCGGACGGGAAGAAGCTGAAAGCGCGTTATGGCTGCCGGAAATGCGGGGCAATGGCTTGGCTTCGCCGTCTCCAAGGGGCCCGCCGAAATCGTCTTGCGCTTTTGGAATTCCCTGATAGCCGACGATTTACGGCATAAAAAAACCGAACATCACTGTCCGGTATATGCCGTAAATGGCATCCCCACGGGGATTCGAACCCCGGTTGCCGGGATGAAAACCCGGTGTCCTAGGCCTCTAGACGATAGGGACGCGTGAGAAACCATGTGCATTAAAATACACGATTTTTTTTGAATTGCAAATTGATTTCCGGGAAAATCGGCTTTTTCTTAGGGAAAATGAGCCATTATGCCTTGCTTTCCCCCCCTTCGGAATGTAGATTAAGACATGGAAGATTCGTAAGGAAAACCTCTTTTAGCGGAAAGCATCATGAATTTCGATCTTACTCTGGCGGACTATGCCGTATTGCAGCGCAATGAGCACGATCGCTCCGCGCATCCGGTCTCCGGGCACTGCCGGGCCGCAGGCCGGCTGCTGCTGTCGGTGAACACTGCCGACAAACAGCCGCTGCCCGGTTTTCAGGATCGCGCAATCGGTTCCGCCGCGTCCGGTCATTTCCGGGGCGTCGTCGCCGATATTCCGGTCGGGGGACCATACACGTTGCGCTTTACCGTCGCGGGACCGTCCGGCTCCGTGCTGGAGTCCGCCGTCGTCCGCGAGATTCTGGTCGGCGACCTCTGGTGCATGGCCGGTCAATCCAACATGCAGGGCTACGGCAATCTGCCCGGCCTCACGCCGCCGGACCCGCGGATTCACAACTATTACATGGACAACCGCTGGGGCATCGCCAAGGATCCGCTGCACAATCTCTGGCAGGCCGCAGCCCGGGTCCATGGCGGCAACCCGGCTTACCCCACCCCGCGCAATCTGGCCAAGGGCGCCGGCCCCGGTCTCTCCTTCGCCGCCATGATGCTGGAGCATACCGGTGTGCCGCAGGGCCTCATCGCCTGCGCCCATGGCGGCACCTCGATGATGCAATGGGATCCGGCGCTTCGCAACAAGGGCGACGACTCCCTCTACGGCGCCGCCGCCAACCGCATCCGCCGCCTCGGTGGACGCATCGCCGGCGTGATCTGGTACCAGGGCTGCAACGATACCGGCAGCGCCGAAGCGGTCCGGGTCTATACGCCCCGGATGAAGCAGCTGATTGCCGCCTTTCGCCGCGATGCCCGCAGTCCCCGGCTGCCGGTGGTGATCGCCCAGCTCGGCCGACATATGCCGGGGCCCGACCCCGACCGCTGGACCGCGATCCGCGACCAGCAATGCCGATTTTGCCGGACGATGCCGTTCACGGCGCTGGCGCCGACCGTGGACCTTGAACTTGACGACCAGATTCATCTTTCCAACCGGGCGCAGCAGACGCTCGGCCGCCGCATGGCCGGGGCGATGCTTCATCTGCTGGGATTGCCCGGCGGCGTGGCGCCGATTGTGCCGCTGCGTTGCCGTCTGAGCGAAGACCCGGCGCTTCATACCGCTCGTTACATCGTGGATTTCGCCAACGTGAAGGGCAATCTCGGCGCCGCGGGCCGGCCGGCCGGATTTTCGATGCTGATCAACGGCGGCGACCAGGGCGGCTGCTTCCGGGTCGAACCGGTTGGCGGTTCGGTTATCGTCCACACTGCGATTCCTTATTTCCTGGCTGCGAATTATGAGCTCGGTTATGCCGTCGGCGACAATCCCTACTGCAATCTCGTCGATGAAAATGGCACGCCGCTGCCGGGATTCGTGATCCGGCCCCGGATGGCGCGGCATAACTATACCGCCATGGCCAGCAAAGCCGAAGTCAGCGAACCGCTTTATATCCCCGAAGGGATCGAGCAGCTCACATACCCTGGGCATCCGGAAAAATTGACCTTTGTTCCGGCGTATTTTTCCAATTTCTACCTCGAGCATCCGCGCCGCGCGGAGCTGGGAACTCTCGACGAGAAGGTTTTCTATTTCCGTTTCCGGATCAGTCTCGCGGAGGCGATGACGCTGAAGGTGCTGGCCGGCAGCGACGGCCCGTTCGTGCTCTATTGCGACCGTCGGGAATTGATGCGTGAAGTTACCGCCAATCCATTGGTGGCGGACGAGTTTTCGACCGAGGTGACGCTGGAGAAGGGCGTGCATGAATTCCTGTTTGCCATGTCCTCCAACACCGGTCATGCCTGGGGGGTGTGTTGCCGCTTCCGGCGGATGGACGACCGGCGGAGTGAAATTCTGCCGGAATATGTTTGATCTTTGATTGTCCGGCGCTAATTTAAAAACAACATAACAATGGATGAAAGGCGAAAATCATGAAGATGTCGACGCGAACTGTGGTCAAGCTGGTGATCTGGCTGATGATCGGGCTGATCGTCCTGGGCTTTGTGATCGTGTGGCAACTTGATAAGCTGGTTGCGACCGGCATCCGGACCTTCGGCAGCCGGATGACGGGAACCGAAGTGGCGGTTTCCGACGTTTCCATCGGACTATTTTCCGGCGAGATCAAGCTGACGGGGTTCAAAGTCGGCAATCCGCCCGGATTCTACAGCGACAGCGCCGTCAAGGTCGGGAAGTTCCATATGAAGGCGGCTTTGTCCACGCTGACCAAGCCCAAAACCGTGATCGAATATATGGAACTTTCCGACGTTTATCTCGACTATGAATACCGGTTGTCCGAAGGCAGCAACCTCAACGTCATCCAGAAGAATATCGAGGCTTTCGTCGGCGGCGGCAAAAAAAGCAATGCTCCGGCTAAAAAAGACGACTCCAAGTCAAGCGACAAACAGGTGGTGATCAAAAAACTGGTGTTGCGCAATGTCACGGTGGCGGTTTCCTCGAAAGCGCTGCATTCCTCGCTGAAGGTCACGCTGCCGACGATTGAAATGACCAATCTGGGCGAAAAACAGAATATCGCCGAAGTTTCGGCGGAGGTCATTGGCCGGATTCTGACCGAAATCGCCAAGCTGGTCGACTTGCAGCAACTCAGCCAGTCGCTGGAGGATCTCGGCCGCAAAACCCTTGAAAAAATCGACAAGGCCACCAGCACCGTCGGCGGTGTGGTGGTTCAGGCCGGCGATATCGCCGGCGGCGCGGTCGAGGATGCGGTCAGCCGCTCCAAACAGTTGATCAAGGTGGTGCCCGGCGTCGGCTTCTGACGAGGGGGACGGAAGGGGGCCGGCGGGCGTTGCGCCGCCGGCATGGAAGAGCAGTTTCAATACCAAGAAAGAGAGTCATTCAATGACCAGAATTCGAGTAACGATCATCGGCGCGGCAGGACGAATGGGCCGCCGGCTGACGGCCCTGGTTGGTGAGAGTCAGGATATGGCGCTGGCCGGCGCGATCGATGTCGCCGCCAGCCCGGTGCTGGGCACCGACGCCGGAATCCTGGCCGGCATCGCTCCGGCGGGGGTGAAGATTTCCGCCGATCTCGACGCGGCGCTCCGCGTCAGCGACGCGGTCATCAATTTCAGTACCGCAGGAGTGGTGGAAGCCACCGAAAAAGCGGTGGCCGCCGGCTGTGCGGTGGTAATCGGAACCACCGCGCTGGAGACCGCCGCGAAGGCGCGCCTGGCGGAGTTGGCCAAAACCGGACGGATTGTCTGGGCGCCCAATATGAGCGTCGGAGTCAATCTGCTTTTTCATCTGGTCGGCGAGGTTGCGGCCAAGCTGGCCGACTACGATATTGAAATCGTGGAAATGCACCACAATTTGAAAAAGGACGCGCCCAGCGGCACCGCCGTGCGTCTGGGGGAAGTGGCCGCCGCGGCCCGCCGGCTCGAATATGAAAAGGCGGTCCGCCACGGCCGCGCCGGAATGGTCGGCGCGCGCACCAAAGAGGAAATCGGCATGCACGCCGTGCGCGGCGGAGATGTGGTCGGCGAGCACACCGTGATTTTCGCCACCGGCGGCGAACGGCTGGAACTGACGCACAAGGCGTCGAGCCGCGACACCTTTGCCTGCGGCGCATTGCGCGCGGTGCGTTTTCTGAGCGCGGCTCCGGCGGGCAAGCTCTACGACATGCAGGACGTGCTGGGCCTGCGTTGAAGGAGTGTTGAATTTTGGGTTCCGGGACGGTGAACATCTGGATCATGGCCGGCGAGGCGTCGGGCGATTTGTACGGCGCGGCTTTGGCGCGTGATCTGGTGAAGCGGGGAGAAGCCTCCGGGCTGGCGGTCCGGGTGGGCGGCATGGGCGGGCCTGCAATGCAGGCCGCCGGAGTGGAGCGCACGGTCGATTCGACCGAACTCGGCGTGGTCGGCGTGATCGAGGTGGTCAAACATCTGTTCACCTTTGCCGGGATTTTCTGGCGCCTGATCCGGACGGTGAAGGCCGAGCGGCCCGATGCGGTGGTTTTGATCGATTATCCGACGTTCAATCTGCTGTTTGCGCGGATCTTGCATCGGTTGAAAATTCCGGCGATCTGGTACGTGAGTCCTCATGTCTGGGTCTGGGGCAAGCGGCGGATTCCGAAACTGGCCCGGCTGTGCCGGAAAATGCTGGTTATTTTTCCGTTTGAGCCGGAGGTTTATGCCGGGAGCGGGCTGGATACCGAGTTCGTCGGCCATCCCCTGATTGATATGGTGGAGGCGCGGCGCGATCCGGCGATCGTGCGCGATCCCGATCTGGTGGCGCTGTTGCCGGGGAGCCGGAGCATGGAGATCAGATATCTGCTCGAACCGATGCTCGGCACCGCCGCGGCGCTTTATGCGCGCCGTCCCGGACTGCGTTTCGTGCTGGCGGCGCCGCGGGAGAAGACCGCCGCCCAGTGCCGGGAGGTGATCGCCCGTTTCCGGACCCGGCATCCCGGTTTGAAGCTGCCGGAAATTTCGGTGGAGTGTGGCCGGACCGGATACTATTTGCAGGCGGCCGGAACCGGGCTGGCGGCGTCGGGCACGGTGACGGTGGAGTCGGCGGTGGCGGGATTGCCGCTGGTGGTGGTTTACAAACTCAATTATCTGACGCTGGTGGTGTTCGGGGTGTTTGTGCGGTTGTTCCGCAACGCCTTTACCATGGTCAATATCATTGCCGACAAGCCGGTTTTCGAGGAGTATTTGCAGTACAAGGTGAAGCCGGAGGTTCTGGTTCCGGCGTTGGAGCGGATTCTGCCCGGCGGACCGGAGCGTCCGCGGGTGGAGCGGGAAATGAACGAAGTCAAGACGCTGCTGGGAGGCGAGGCGGGGCCGCAACGGTTGCGGGCCAGCGCACGCGCCGCGGCGGCCGTGCTGCGGGCGATCGGGAAAATCTGAGCTTCCCGGCGTCCGGGAAACGCGGCGGAAAGGAAACGATGATGGAAAAGATTTTGCGGGCCGTGCTGCGATTCGCGGCCGTGCTGCTGGCGGCGCCGGCGGCGCTGCTGCTGTCCGGATGCGCCAGCCAGGGCTACTATCAGGAGCAGGCGGTGGTTCGGGCGCGGGATTTTCTGTTCAAGGAATGTCCCGAAATTCCGCTTTACGAACAGGAATACATCAAATTCAACCGGCCGTTCTTTCTGGTTGCGCCGATCACCAAAGGATATGAAACCGGGATGTCTCAGATCTGCATCACCTGGATGGTCCCGGACAATCCGGATTTGTACATGGTTTACGGTGCGAGCGGTGCACGGATGATCCAGTGGGAGCCGATCCGGGTCATCCGCAAGAATTTCAATCAGCCGGATAAGAATTATTTCACCGCGGTGGATCAGGTGCGCAACGATCTGCTGCAAAATCAATTCGGACTGCTCAGCACGGATTCGATCAATCATATCCGCTATTCGCTGCCCGGGGTCTGGCGTACGACTTTTCCGCTCGATCTCAATCCCGATCTTTCCTATCCCCCCGATAAGCTGGCCAAGGCAGAAATGCTGCCGCGTTTCGTGATTGCCTGGAAGGTGATGGAAAACGGCGCCGAACATTATATTCTGGGCGGCGGTACCGCGATCGACGATAAAATGACCGGGTTCAAGCGGTATTTCAGCGGTATTTTCACCGCCGAGGACTTCCGGGCCGGATTGGTCGACGCCGCGCCGGTGATCGCGCCCTTCGGCGGGACCATGGCGGAGTGACGATGCCGCGAAAAAAAAGGGCGGCGTGGCCGCATGATGTGCAAAAATCCGGGAGAAGACAAGATGATTTTATCCAGCATGACCGGCTTCGGTTCCGGCAGTGCGACTTATGACGATGGCACCCTGACCGCCGAAATTGCCACGGTCAACCGGCGGCAGCTGGAGATGCGGTTTGCCTTGCCGCGCGAACTCAACAGCATGGAAAATGAGTTGCGCAAGCAACTTCAGGAACAGTTGTCGCGGGGTATGGTGTCGGTTCGTATTTTCCGTTCCGGCGGCATCGCCGGAGCAGTCGGCGTCAACCGCGAGCGGCTGAAGGCGTTGACCGTGCTGGCGCTTGAACTCAAGAACGAATTCAAACTGGAGGGCGAGATTTCACCTTCGGCGCTGCTGGCGCTGCCCGGCGTGCTCGATGATATGAATGGCGAGACCGCCTCGGAATCGCTCCAGCAGGCGGCGCGCGAAGCGCTGAAGCTGGCGCTCGAAGGGTTGAATCGGATGCGCCGGACTGAGGGCGAGGCGTTGGGACGGGAGCTCGGCGAGCGCCTGAAGTTGTTGCGCGCCATGCAAAAGGAACTTTGTCTCGAGGCGCGGAATATCGAAGCGGCGTTGAAACAGCGGATGCTGGATAAGCTGACGCAGTCGGGACTGAATGTCGATCCGCATGACGAACGCTTTCTGAAAGAGCTGCTGTTTTATGCGGACAAATCCGATGTGACCGAGGAATTGACCCGGCTGGAGAGTCATTTCGGCCAGTTCGAGGGCTTCCTTGCGGGCGGAGAAGGCGGCGGCCGGAGCATGGATTTCCTGATTCAGGAGATGTTCCGCGAAATCACCACGCTGGGCAACAAGGCCGGTTCGGGGCCGGTCGCAAGAGTGATTGTACGGTTCAAGTCCGAGCTTGAAAAGATGCGTGAACAAGTGCAGAATCTGGAGTGAGGCGACCGGAACCCGGCGATTGCTTCGCGCGGGGAAAAAAGACCCGGAGGGAAGAAACGGAATGAACGGAAAACATTGTCACGAATTCAAATTGGGGCCGGAGAAGCTCGGTCGGCTGGTGACCGGGCTTGAAGCCAGCTATGCCGACGGCTACGGCGTCAATCTCGCGGAGGGGGCCAATCTGCCGCGGCGCCGGGAAATCCTTTCGGTGCTGGACAAAATCGAGGCGCTGCTCTTTCCCGGCTTCGAGGTTGAGGCGCGTTATCGTCTGGAAACGATTTCGTACTCCACCGGCGAACTGCTGCAGCAAATTTATCTGGAGCTGACCGACCTTTGCGTCCGCAGTTTCTGTTACATGTGCGAAAAGCGCAATCCGCCGGACCGGGAAAATTGCCGGATTACCGAAAAAAGCGAAAATGCGGTCATGGCGCTGCTGGAAGCGTTGCCGGAACTGCGTGAGATCGCCAAGTCCGATGTCGACGCCGCCTATGCCGGCGATCCCGCCGCCCGGAGCAAAGCCGAGATCATCATCGGCTATCCCGCGATCAAGGCGATCGAGGTTCAGCGCGTCGCTCATGTGCTCTACCGCAATGAGGTTCCGTTCATCCCGCGGATGATGACCGAATATGCCCACAGCCTGACCGGCATCGACATTCATCCGGGCGCTCAACTCGGGCGCGGTTTTTTCATCGACCACGGCACCGGCGTGGTGATTGGTGAAACCGCGGTGATCGGCGACCATGTAAGGCTTTATCAGGGCGTGACTCTGGGGGCGCTTTCGTTCCCCAAGGATTCGTGTGGGATGCTGGTCAAGGGCCTGCGCCGCCACCCCACCATCGAAGATAGCGTGATCATTTACGCCAACGCCACGGTGCTGGGCGACGTGACCATCGGCGCCAATTCGGTGCTGGGCGGCAACGTCTGGATCACCGAAAGCCTGCCGCCCGGCACCAAGGTTGCGGTCGCGCCCTCCGAGCACAAGATCAAATACCGTTCGCCCGGAGCGTAATCACATGACGGAGTCCTTTGCGCAACGCCTGCAAGCCGTACGGGAGGAAATCGCCCGCGTCGCGCTGGCGGCGGGACGGAGCCCGGAAAGTGTGCGGTTGCTGGCGGTCAGCAAAACCTTTCCGGCGGCGGCCGTCCGCGAGGCCTACGCTGCCGGGCTGCGCTGCTTCGGGGAGAATAAAATTCAGGAACTGGAACTCAAACGGCCGCAACTGCCCGGCGATATCGAATGGCACTTCATCGGCCATCTTCAAAGCAACAAAGCGGCGCGGGCGGTGGAATTGGCCGACTGGATCCATTCGGTGGACTCGCTGAAGCTGCTGAGTCGGCTCGACCGGCTGGCCGGGGAGCGCAACCGGCGTCCGGTTATCCTGATCGAAGTCAATTCCGGCGAGACCGAAAAATCCGGCGTCGATTACGCCGCTCTGCCCGAACTCGCGGCGGCGGCGGCGAACGCCGAACACCTCAACTGGCGCGGCCTGATGACGATGGCGCCGTTATCCGCCGATCCGGCGGTCTGGCGCCGGGCATTCGAACGGCTGCGCTCGACCCGGGATGAGCTGGAGTGCCGCCTTGGAGTGAAGCTGCCCGAACTTTCGATGGGCATGAGCGGCGATTTTCCGGCGGCAGTCGCCGCCGGCGCAACGCTGGTACGCATCGGCAGCGCGCTTTTCGGCAGCCGGATTTACGCCTGACGGTTTCCCGTCGAGCAGAGATTGCCGTCGCGGGTCGAAAATGACGGATATTTCCGTCACTTCGCGCATTTGACGGGAGAGCGACGCGTCACGTCCCGGCAATGCCGTTTTGCGCAAATTTCGCCGCGTCCGCCCCGGGCTTCACACGATCAATGGCGACGGCGCATAGCGGCGCAGTTTGTCGCGGTCGACGGTGATGCCCAACCCGGGCTTCGGCGACAGCCGGATCATACAGCCGCTCATCGCGTAAGGTTCGGCCAGAATGTCGTCGCTCATATACATCATCGAAAAAACGCAGTCCGACGCGAGCGTACAGTTGGGCAGCGTCGCCGCCGCCAGGCGCGGCGCCTCGGCCACCCCGGAGCCGACCCGGCTGCCGATCCAGTTGCGGATGTTGTGGCGTTGACAGATATCATGGATTTGACGGGCGCGGGTCAGGCCGCCGGTCCGGCAGACTTTGATGTTGACGATGTCGGCGGCTTCCAGCGCGGCGCAGCATTCGGCGTCATGCGGAGTATGGATGCTTTCGTCGAGGCAGATCGGCGAGGTGATTTTGCGCCGCAGGAGCGAATGAAAATAGATGTCGCGTTCATCCAGCGGCTGCTCGATCATCAGCAGATTGAAGTCGTCCCAGCGCGCCAGCTCGGCGAAATCTCCGATGCCGTAAGCGTTGTTGGCATCGACCATCAGGGTGATTCCGGGGTAGCGGCGGCGAACTGCGGCGATGTAATCGAAATCCTTTCCGGGCATGACTTTGAGCTTGATCCGGCGCATGCCCCGGTCGAGCTGTTCGGCCACGGCGTCGCAGAGCATATCGGGGTGTTCCTTGATGCCCATGCTGGGACCGGATTCGACGGTATCGCGGACACCGCCGAGGAGCTGCCAGCACGGTTTGCCGCACATCTGGCCGTAAATGTCCCATGCCGCCGCGTCAATCGCCGCCTTGGCGAAGTTGCCGCCCCGGTAATGATCCATCCAGGCGATGGCTTCGTCGGGATGCGCCAGCTTGCGGCCGCGCATCAGCGGCATCAGCGAGTTCTGGATCAGGTCGATGGCCGAGCCGACGGTTTCATGGGCGTAGAACGGCACCCGGTCGACCGAGGCTTCACCCCAGCCGGTCAGCCCGTTGTCGGCCCGGACCTCAATCAGGAGACCGTGTTTTTCGCGGATTTCTCCGGCGCTGATCCGGAAGGGGTGCTTCAGGGCGATGGTGTAGGGGTGGAGGGTGGCTTCGACCAGGGAAAAACCGTCCGTGTTCATCATGGAATCCTCACTTGGTTCAGTTCTTCGACGGCCGTCCGGCGATGGCGGCCAGACGGCGCTCGAGGGCATGATATTCATTTTCGGGAAAACCGTTGCGATGCAATGCGGTGCGCAGGATGATCCCGGCTTCGGCGGTGCGGCCGATTCCGGCCGCGACATCGTCCAGCCGCATCAGGATGTTCAGCGTGTATTCCGGAACGACTTCGGGTTTGTCCGCCAGATAATCGACTCCCAGTTGCCATGCGGCTTCGGGGGCGTCGCCGGGGCCGAGGTAAAAATCCATGACAATCAACACGAAGTGGGCATTGTGGCGGCAGGCGGGCATCATGCGCTCGACTTCGGCGCGGGCGGCGTCGAGTTTGCGGTGCGCAATCAGGCCTTCGAGATGGCTGAGCGGCACCGGCGCGGTCTTCAGTTTCCGGCCGAGGCCGAAGATGGCGTCGAGCGTCCGGTCGATCCAGTGCCGGATCCAGATCAAATAAAAAAATATCGCGGCAACGGCGAACAGAAGGAGCCCCGCCAGGAATCCGGCCACTGCGGCCAAGCTGTTTCCGGTGGCGACGCCGCGGAGAAACAGCACGAATCCTCCGAGCATGCACCCCAGCATGATCAGAGTGCCGATGAACGGCGGGATAAAATCTTTAACTTTTTGGAGATTGAACCGAACCCGGATTGGCATTTTCTCCCCCGAGGCATTACATTATTCAACATCACGATGAATCATCGTAAACTATAGCCGCTTTCGATCCAAAAGTCAAGGATGCCGCTTCTATGAAGGGAAAAATCCGTCAGAGCTCCATCAAGCGCGTTACGCGCGAAACCGCCATTGAATTGTCGTTCAATCTCGACGGGAGCGGCGAGAACGATGTCCAGAGCGGGGTCGCATTTCTCGACCACATGCTCGAACTTTTCGCCAAACACGGTTTTTTCGACCTGACCGTGCGGGCGAAAGGAGATACCGACGTGGATTTCCATCACACGCTGGAGGATATGGGGCTGGTGCTCGGCAGCGCCATCGCCGAGGCTTGCGGCGACCGCAAGGGCATCCGGCGTTACGGCAGTTTCCTGCTGCCGATGGATGAGGCGCTGGCCGAAATCGCGCTCGATCTCTCCGGTCGGCCCTATCTGGTTTACGAAGTCGCCATGCCCGCCGCGCGGGTGGGCAATATCGACGTTCAGCTTTTTCACGAATTCTTCCAGGCTTTGTGCGTAAAAGCCGGGATGAATCTTCATATACGGCTGCTCTCCGGGAGCGAAGCGCACCATTGCCTCGAAGCCATCTTCAAGGGCTTCGCCAAGGCGCTGGACATCGCGACCGGTTTCGATCCTCGGATTCAGGGCGTGCTGTCGACTAAAGGATGCCTGGATTGAGGCAAAAGCGGGAGAATTGAATGATGTTTGGTCTGCCGTTGATCGGGGATACCGGAGTCTGGTATGCGTTTACCAATTCGGATGCGATGGGCAAAGCGGTTGTGCTGCTTCTTTTCATGGGGTCGATGGTCGCCTGGTTCATTATGATCGAGAAAGGCCTGGGACTCTACCGGGCGCAAAAACTGTCCGAGCGCTTTGCCGCCCAGTTCTCCTCGCGTCATGGCTTGAGTTCGATGCTGCGCGACGCCACCGGCAATCCGAGCCCGGTGGCCCATGTTTATCTGAGCGGCATGGAGCAGCTGCTGGAGTTTTATGGCCAGAATCCCGAGGAGGCGCGTCGGGGGACGGCGGGGACGCCGGTGCAGAAGTTGTCGCCGGCCCAGCTTGACGCGGTCCAGACCGCATTGGAACGGGAAGTGTCCCGGCAGATTTTTGTGATTGAGGAACATATCGGGGTTCTGGGGACGGCGGTGAGCCTGAGTCCGTTTCTGGGGCTTTTCGGGACGGTCTGGGGGGTGATGATCGCCTTCTGCGGCGCCGCGGCGGCGGGCAGCGCCAACATTCAGGCGCTGGCGCCCGGGGTAGCGGGGGCGCTGCTGACCACGGTGGCCGGGCTGCTGGTGGCGATTCCCTCGCTGGTCGGCTACAATACGCTGACCCAGATGATTCGCAAGATCACCGTGAGCATGGACAATTTCAGCGAAACCTTCATGGCTCGGCTCAAACTGGAACAGCTGGAGTCGCGCGATCAGGTGGAGCCGGCCGCGCCGCCGGTCCCGATGACCGCGGCGCAGCGTCCGGTCAACATGCCTCCGCAGGATTACCGGGCGGCTTCCGCTGCTTCCGCGTCGCCGCATTCCGGTATGGCGCAGCCGTCACTGCACGGGATCGATTCGAGCGTCCGGGCGACCGTTCCGGATGATGTCCGGACGAATTAAGGGAGGGCGTCAAAGATGGGCCGCCGCAAAGTCCGGTCGCAGCTGGATGCGATCGATCAGATCAATATTACGCCGTTGATGGATTTGATGTGCATGCTGATGGTGGTGTTCATGATTACCGCCCCGCTGCTCGAAAACGGCGTCGATGTGACGCCGCCGACCATGAACGCCGAAGAGATCGATACCGACAAGCTGATCAAGAATCTCACCATCAATCGCGATGGCATTCTGACCTATGAGAATACGCGGGTCACGCCGCGGGAATTGCTGGAAACGCTGCGGACGCTCCAGCAGCGTTCTCCGGACGCGGTGCTGCTGCTGCGGGCGGACGGATCGCGCAGTTACAACGAGGTGATCGAAGTGATGCGTACCATTCGCGAGTCCGGTTTCCGCAACGTCCAGCTGGTGACGCTGAGCGAGGCGACAAGTAAACCTCTTTCCCGAAAATAATGAGGGTTGTGCGGGCGGCTGATGCAAGCCGCCCTTTTTTTGTCGGAGAAGGGAGCGTCTATGACTGCGTATATTCGCGCAGCGCGGCCAGCAGCCGCCGGTTCTGTTCCGGCGTCCCGACGGTAATCCGCAAATAGGTTCCGGTTACCGGTCCCGGAAAATAACGCACGATCAAGGCCCGTTCCCGCAGGAAACGGAATGCCCGTGCGCCGTCTCCGTCCGGCACCGCCGCGAAGATGAAATTGGCCTGGGAAGGCACGACATGGAATCCGAGATGGCGCAGTTCGGCGCTCAGGAATTCCCGCGACTCCCGGATTTTGGCCGCCGTCACCGCGAGGTAACCGGTGTCGCGCACCGCCGCCCGGGCCAGGGTCTGAGTCAGCATATCCAGATTGTAGGAATCCTTGAGCTTGTTCAACCCGGCGATGATTTCGGGGTGCGCCACCGCGTAGCCGAAGCGCAGTCCCGCCAGCGAAAAACTTTTGCTCGCGGTCCGGCTGACGATGACATTGGGAAATTCCGCGGCCAGCGCCATGCAGTTATCTTCCGCAAAATCGGCATAGGCTTCGTCAAACATCACGACGCCCCGGAATTCGGCCGCGGTCGAGCGCATCGCCTCCAGCGGGAAACTGTTGCCGGTCGGCGCGTTGGGCCGGGTGACGATCAGCAGATTGGCCCCGGCGGCCCGCGCAGGGAAATCGCCGGGCAACGCGAAATCGCGTCCGGCGTCGAGTGCGATCGGCTTGACCGGCGCTTCCTGCATGGCGGCCAGGACCTTGTACAGGGAATAGGTCGGATCGAGGAACGCCACCGGCAGGTCCGGCGCGGCGAAGGCGCGGAAAACCATGGTCAGAATGTCATCCGAGCCGTTGCCGGCAATCACCATGTCGCGGGTGACGCCATGACGAGCGGCAATGGCTTCGCACAGTGCGTCGGCCATCGGATCGGGGTAACGCCGCAGCTGGGTGGCGTCGAACGTTTCGAGTGCGCCGAGCACGGCGGGCGACGGCGGATAGGGGTTTTCATTGGTATTGAGCTTGACCAGATCCGCCATTTTCGGTTGTTCACCGGGCGTATAGCCGTCCATGGCATCGATGGCCGGCCGAAAGTAGGATTGGTACATGGCAGGAAATCACTTTCCGGAATTGAAAAGACTTGTCTCATGAAAAAAAACAGCCGCCTCCGAAAAACCGGCGGCGGCTGACGAAATGCTGGCGCAATTTATTGCACGGTGCCGACCCACAGTTCCGCCCGGCGGTTCTTGCTCCAGGCTTCTTCGCCGCTGCCGGCCACGGCCGGTTTGTCCTCGCCGTAACTCACGGTACGGATGCGGGCGAGATCGAGTCCGTGGGACGCCATCATATTTTCCACCGCGATCGCGCGACGTTCGCCCAGTGCGCGGTTGTACTCTTCGGTCCCGCGTTCGTCGCAGTGGCCTTCAATCACCAGCACCAGATTGGGCTGGCTCTTGAGATAACCCGCGACCTGATCGAGCTTGGGCGTTTCCGACGCATTGATCCGGTCGGTGTCGTAGCCGAAGTAGACTACGACCGGGAATCCTTCAACATTGACCCGGCGCACTCCGGTGCGCTCATCGACATCGCCGCCGGCGCCCCAGTTTCCCGGCGTTTCATTGCTGGCGGTATTCCAGCCCGGCGCATTGCCGCTGCCCGGAACCCGGGTGCCGTCAGGCTCGTCCCAGGCGGCCGGAATCGTCCCCGCCCCGGACGGCTTGTCGCTTTCGCAACCGCTCATCAACACCATTGTTCCCAGCAAAAGTCCGGCACCCAAAATTCGACTAAAAATCATCATGATTTCCTCCCGACGGTAGAGAATTTTCTTTTACACAATGAATATATCACCAGACCGGATTTTTTCCAATCAAGATCGATAATATTTAAACAAAAAAACCGGATTTTGAAATTTTTCCGAACCGTTGCCGCCGGGAGATTTGCTTTTCCCGAAGAAATGGTGTAATTTATAGTTCCTGATTTTAACTTGTATCAAGGATTGGCGCATGTTGGGATTTGCCCTGGGGGTTCTGGCCGGGTCCGGTCTGCTGGCGGCGGTGCCATGGCTCGGATCGCGGCGCTCTACCGCCGTCGGCGTCATCGGCGCGGTGGCGGGTATCATCCTTTTTGCCGGCTGGATGCTGGCAGCGTGGAGCCGTTGCGGTTTTGCGGCCATCGATCTGGGATTTCCCATTCCGGCGAACAATGTGCGCTCCGCATTGTTTCTGCTGCCGATTCTGGTGCTCGGACTGGCGGCGGCGCTTTTCTCTCCGGCCTATCTTGCCGCGCACGGCCGGGTCCGGGCGGGCAGTTACTGGCTTTTCTTCAATCTGCTGCTGGGGGCGATGCTCTGCATTCCCCTGGCCCGGGATGTCATCGCTTTTTTGTGCGCCTGGGAAGTGATGGGGGTGGCCAGTTTTGCGCTGGTGGCTTACGACTTCTCCGATCCCGCGGTAAAACGCGCGGCGTGGCATTATCTGCTGGCCTGCCAGGCCGGGGCGATGCTGCTGGTGTTCCTGTTTGCGGCGACCGGGGCAGAGGTGATTGCCGGCAGCTGGGGGCTGATCTTTCTGTTCGCGCTGCCGGGATTCGGCCTTAAAATCGGCTTTCCGCCGCTTTACGGCTGGTTGCCCGAGGCGCATCCCGCGGCACCGGCGCCGGTGTCGGCGCTGATGTCCGGCGCCATGCTCAATCTGGGCTTTTACGGGTTGCTCACATTTGGTTGCGTGGCGCCGGAATATCGCATGGTTTACGGTTGGGCGCTGTTGACGCTGGGCCTCTCCGGGGGATTGCTCGGGATCATCTTCGCGCTGGGCCAACGCAATCTCAAACGCCTTCTGGCTTATTCCAGCATTGAGAACATGGGGCTGATTGCGGTGGGCCTGGGCCTCGGGTTTCTCGGCGACGGGATCATGGCGGCGCTCGGCTGGAGCGGCGCCATGTTGCATCTGCTGAATCACGCGGTGCTCAAGGGCGGGCTCTTTCTGGGCGCCGGCGCTGTGGCCAATGCGTTGCATGGCGAACTCGACATCGACCGCATGGGCGGACTGATGAAGCGAATGCCGTGGACCGGAACCATTTTTTCACTGAATGCGCTGGGACTTGCGGGTCTGCCGCCGCTGAATGGATTCGTCGGCGAATTTCTGATCTATATGGCGGCGTTCGCCGGGATCGCCGGCGGCGGCGGCGCGGTATGGATTGCTTCGCTGGCGACGGTCATCGTTCTGGCATTGATCGGCGCGCTGGCGGCGACGGTGTATGTGAAAGCCATCGGTGCGGTCTTCCTGGGTCTGCCGCGAACTCCGGCGGCGGAACAGGCGAAAGAGGCGCCGCGAAGTCTGCGGCTGGTGCCGGCGCTGCTTTTCGGACTGAATCCGCTGTTGTTGCTGCTGTCGCCCTGGCTGGTTCAGGGGTTCGGCGCGCTGACCGCGGGGTGGGTCGTGCCGGAAGCGGCGGCCTATGCTTCCGGCTGGTGCGCCCGGCTGGTGCCGGTGTTGCTGCTGCTGTTGCTGCTGCCGTCGGGATTGCTGATCGTCCGGGCGTTCTGGAGCCGGCGGCGGCCGCCGGAGAGGGGTGTGACCTGGGATTGCGGCTTCGCCCGGCCGACGGCGCGGATGGAGTACACCGGGAGCGCCTTGACTGCGCCCCAACTGCGCTTCATGCGCCGGGTGTTTGCGCCTGAGCACGAGATGGATCTGCCGTCGGAGATGTTCCCGAAAACCGGCGGCTTCAATTTCCGGATCGTCGACTTGCCGGAACGACTGCTCTGGGGGCCGCTCTTCCGCGGCTTCGGCCGCCTGGCGGAGAAAGTACATAAATTGCAGTCGGGATATCTGCATTTCTATATTCTGCTGATGATGCTTGCCTTGCTGGCGATGCTGGTCTGGGGGATGTTCTTCCATGCCCCCGCCGCGGGAGGGCGATGATGCGCGAAACATTGACTTGGGCGGGATTTTTCCTGCTGTCTCTGGCCGGGGCGCCGCTTCTGGTCGGCATCATCGCCAAGGTCAAGGCTTTCTTTGCCGGCCGGTGCGGCGTCCGGTTGTGCCAGCAGTATTGCGATCTGGCCAAGCTGGCGCGTAAAAACGCAGTCTACAGCAGCGCTACTTCCGGCGTCTTCCGCCTGGCTCCGGCGCTGATGCTGGGCGCGGTGCTGGGCGCGGCGTTGCTGATGCCGTTTGCGATGCGTTCATCGCCGCTGACCTTCGCCGGCGACGTGGTACTGTTCTTCTATCTGCTTGGTCTCGGGAGATTTGCGCTGGTTTTGGGGGCTTTGGATACCGGTTCGAGTTTTGAAGGCATGGGCGCAAGCCGCGAAATGCAGTTTGCGGCGCTGGCGGAAATGGTGATTTTCGCGATTCTCGGCTTCCTGGTGCTGTTGACCGGCAGAAATACGGTTTCGGCGATGCTCAACGGCTTCGGCGTGTCTCTCTGGGGGCAGAACCTGAGCGCGATTCTGCTGGCGGCGGGGGCTTTTTTCGTGGTGCTGCTGATGGAGAACGGGCGGGTGCCCTGCGACGATCCCGAAACCCATCTGGAGCTGACCATGATTCACGAAGCGATGATCCTCGACTACAGCGGACTGGATCTGGCGATGATCCTCTATGCGTCGAACCTGAAATTGTGGCTGTTCGCCTCTTTCCTGACGCTGTTGGCTTTGCCGGTCGATCCGAGCCGGGGTTTCTGGCTCGACGGCCTGTTCTATCTGGCGGGGGTGCTGGTTGTGACGCTGGCGGTAGGTGTGGCCGAATCGATCATGGCGCGTTACCGTTTCCTGAAGGTGCCGCAGCTTTTGATCGGCGCGCTGACGGTGGTGCTGACGGCGGTGACTCTGCTGGTGATTTTCAAAAGGGGATTTTGAAGCATGACCACCTTGAGCGAAGTCATTCTGATCGGTCTGCTGCTGGTCAATCTGGCATTGGCCGGGGCAAGTCGCCTCTATCACTGCATCAAATTGACGGCGCTGGCCGGATTGCTGCTGGCCATTCTGCCCCTGGCGCTCTGGCATGAAGGCAATCTGCCGGATGCCGAGGTCTGGATCAATGCGGTGCTCAATTTCGGGATCAAGGCGCTGGTGCTGCCGTGGCTGCTGACGCTGGCGATGCGCCATGCCGGGGTGCGGCGCGAACTGGAACCGCTGGTCGGTTACGCCAGTTCGGTCACGCTGGTGTTCCTGCTGACGGCGGGGGCGTTCGCCATCTGCCGGATGCTTGACCTGACCAGCGGCAGCGCGGCCAGACTGGCGGCCCCGACCGCATTGGCGACGATGTTGACCGGGTTGTTCATCATTGTGGCGCGCAAGAAGGCGATCACTCAGGTGATCGGTTTTCTGACTTTTGAAAACGGGGTGGCGATTTTCGGCGCCGGAATGATGCTTGACGCCGGGGTCGTGGTGGAGCTCGGCATCCTGCTTGACGTGCTGGTGCTGGTCTTTGTGATGGGAATTGCGGTGTTCGAGATCAACCGGGAATTCGAGCACATCGACGCCGACCGGTTGAACCGTCTCGGCGACTGGGCGGCGGCTTCCGATACGCCGGGCGAACCGGAGGAGAAATAGCACGAAATGGCGGATTTCTGGGAAAATTGGCTGTTGTGGCTGCCGGTGGCGTTGCCGACGCTGCTGGGCCTCGCGGTATTTGCGCTGGGCGACCGCATCATATTGATTCGGAGCATTCTGCTGGGGGGGGCGCTGAGTAATCTTCTGCTGTCGGTCGGCGCGCTCCTGATGGCCGACGGGGTATTGTGCATCGGCGGCGTGGAGCTGTTGGCGCTGGATTCGATCGGCGGATTTTTCCTGCTGCTGACCAATGGCCTCTTTCTGGTGGTGTCGTTGCATGTGGTGTTGTGGCTGCCGAAAATGATCCGCTTCAAGGAGTGGCACGGGATGCACATCCAGAAGGAGCGGACGCTGGTCGGCTGTCTGTTGATTTTCATCGGCATGGCGACTCTGGTTACGCTGTCGCGCAATTTCGGTTTGCTGTGGGTGGCGATTGAGGCGACGACCATGGTGACCGCGCCGCTGATTTGCTTCACCCATTCGGCGAGTTCGCTGGAAGCGATGTGGAAGTATCTGCTGATCTGTTCGGTCGGGATCGGCCTGGCGCTTTTCGGCACGATGCTGGTGGCGCATGGCATTCAGCTGGGCACCGGCGAGGCGGAGATCGGATTGAATTTTTCCGCCTTCGCCCGGGCCGCGACGGCGGGGAAAGTCAATCTGGGCTGGTTCAAGGCGGGGTTTATTTTCATTCTGGCCGGATACGGCACCAAGATGGAGCTGGCGCCGTTCCACACCTGGCTGCCCGATTCTTACAGCGAAGCGCCCTCGCCGGTGAGTGCGCTGTTGTCCGGGATGCTGGCCAGCTGCGCGTTTCTGGCGGTGCTGCGTTTCTTTGCGGTGACGCCGGATCAACTGCGGGAATTCGGGCAGGTGTTGCTGATTGCGCTGGGACTGGTCAGTCTGGCGACGGCGGCGTTTTTCATCGTCCGGCAAAACGATTACAAGCGGATGCTGGCTTATTCGAGCGTCGAGCATATGGGCCTTGCGGCGATCATGTTGGCGCTGGGCGGAGTGGAGCTGGCGGTTCTGCATTGCGTCGGTCATGCCTTGATCAAAACCATGTTGTCATTGCTTTCCGGCAACATTCAACTTGGCTGCGGCGTCCGCACGATCCGGGATATCGGCGGTTTGCTGGAACGGATGCCGCGCAATGCGATTTTGTGGTTGGCGGGGCTGTTTCTGATTTCGGGGACGCCGCCGTCGCCGCTGTTTGTGACGGAGTTCGTGCTGGTCCGGCGCGCCGGACCGGTGCTGGGCGGAATAATTCTGTTGCTGCTCTTCGTGATTTTCGCCGGCATGTCGCAGGCGATGGTCAAGATGTGCATGGGCACCGGCGACCGGAAGCCTTATCCGTTGGCGGCGGTTACCGGTGAAAAATTGTGGCCGATTCCGTTGCTGGTGGGGCTGGCGGCGCTGACGGTCGGGGCGATTCTGACATACATGCTCGATGGAGCGATCAAAATAATGTTGTAATGGACGATGGGCAAGAACTTTCTCACCTTGAACAATGGCCGGAGCGCGGCGCTGTCGGCAGTCCCGGTCATGGCATTCGGCGAATTCCGGGAACGGCTGCTGGATAAGATTCTGCACGACAATCGGCGTTTGCTGGCCTTCTGGGCGTTGCCGATGAAATCGGCGGAAGGCGCCTGGCAACTGCTGGCGGTATTGGGTGCTGCGGGGGCGCAGGTGCTGGAGCTGGCGGGGTGTTTCGTCGGCTCCGAATTCGAATCGCTGACCGCGGATTGCCCCTGCTTCAATCGATTCGAGCGGGAGATCGCCGAGCAGCACGGCATTGCGGTACTGCATCACCCTTGGTTCAAGCCGTTGCGCTTTGCCTCCGGCGGCGTCCAGCCGGGCGATCAGGAGTATTATCGGATCGACGGCGACGCCATTCACGAGGTGGCGGTCGGACCGGTCCACGCCGGCGTGATCGAACCCGGACATTTCCGGTTTCAGTGTTATGGCGAAACCGTTCATTCGCTGGAAATCAGCCTCGGTTACCAGCACCGCGGCATCGAAGCCCTCCTCCGCGGCGGGCCCGATCCGCGGAGCTACCATCTGGCTGCTGTGGCGGCGGGCGATACCGCGCTGGCCAACAGCCGCTGCTACAGCGGTTTGATCGAGGCTCTGGGCGGTGCGCCATGGCCGTCGCCGGCAGCGCGGCTGGCGCAGAATGTCATGCTGGAGCTGGAACGCACGGCCAACCATATCGGGGATCTCGGGGCATTGGCCGGAGACGTGGCGTTCCTGCCGACGGCGAGCTTCTGCGGCCGGATCCGCGGGGAATATCTGAACTTGACGGCCATGATGGCGGGCAATCGGTTCGGACGTCATTGTGCGGTGCCGGGCGGTCTGCGGTCGGCGTTTACTCCTGAAATTATCGAACGGATGCGCAGTCGGCTCGACGGTTATTACCGCGATCTGGTCATTGCGCTGGAGCTGTTGTTCAATGCGCCGTCGGTGCTGGACCGCTTCGAGCATACCGGCCGGATTTCGCGGGAAAACGCTGTAAAACTCGGCATGGTCGGCGTGGCCGGCCGTTCCGCCGGCATACATTGCGACGCGCGTGCCGATTTCCCGGATGACGACACCATGACTCCCGGGGCCGGCTTCGCCTTTCCCGCTTTTCTGCCGGCGAACAAGGCATCCGGAGATGTCTGGGCGCGGGCGATGCAGCGTTATCTGGAAATCCGCTCCTCCCATGCGTTTCTGACCGGGGCGCTGGAGCGCCTGGCGCAGTCCGGCGGAGTTCCGGCGGCGGCGGCGCAGCGGATTCCGACGCTGGAGCCGGGCCGGATCGCGGTCCAGGTGGTCGAGGCGTGGCGCGGCGAACTCTGCCATGCGGCGATTACCGATGGCGCCGGACGGTTCCGCGATTACAAGATCGTCGATCCCTCGTTTCACAACTGGCCGGGGTTGACGCTGGCGCTGCGGGGCGAGGAGATTTCCAATTTTCCGGTCTGCAACAAGAGTTTCAATTTGTCCTATTGCGGACATGATTTGTGAGGGTAGTGAACCATGTGGAACGCGCTGAAAGCACGCTTGCGTGAAGGCCACCGCACCGGACCGTTTCCGACCGCGGCGGCGCCGGTGCTGCCGGACCGTTTTTGCGGACGTCCGGCGCTGGACGATTCGCGCTGCAGCCGTTGCGGGGATTGCGTGAAACTGTGCCCGTCCGGCGCGCTGGCGATCGATGATGCCGGGCTGGCGCTCGATATCGGCAAATGTATTTTCTGCGGCGCTTGCGTCGAGGTCTGTCCGGCGCAGGCGATCGGCTTCACCCGCGAATACCGGTTGGCGGCAATGCGCCGGGAGACGCTGGTCGTCCGTCCGGGGCAAGCCGTATACGAGCCGGAACGTCCGCACGACCGGGAATTTCTCTCCTACTGCGGTCAATCGCTCAAAATCCGCCAGATTTCGGCCGGCGGCTGCGCGGCATGCGAGCTCGACTTCAATGTGTTGAATACGCTGGCCTGGGATATGGGACGCTTCGGCATTCAGGTCGTGGCGTCGCCGCGCCATGCCGACTGTCTGCTGGTAACCGGCCCGGTCAGCGACAACATGCAGCTGGCGCTGGAAAAGAGTTATGCTGCCATGCCGCGCCCGAAGTGGGTGATCGCCTGCGGCGCCTGCGCCGTTTCCGGAGGGATGTTCGTGCCCGGCGGGACGGTGCTGGGCGGCGTGGAACGCCGTTTTCCGGTGGATCTGTTCATTCCCGGCTGTCCGCCGCATCCCGCCACGATTCTGGAAGGACTGCTGCGTTTGATGGGCCGGGAGTTTCGCGGCGCCGCTTCCTGACGGGGCAATGAATCCCGTTGCCGTTTCGCATTATCCCGATCATGTTCCGCATGCCGGCCATGCATTTTTTCGTATACTAATTTTTATTCTATATTCATCCGGATTTCCGGAACCCGGCGGATTCGAATCAATTATTTCGCGGCAGCGTGCAGGGGGCGGTGAAGTAGTTGGTGTAAAGTCCATAATATCATTATTATCAGGACGGTGTGACTTATTTTGTATAAAAAAGACGACCGCCAATCGGCGGTCGTCACTCCCCGTCCTCCCTTTGCGCCCGGAACCGCACCCCAGTTCCGGCGCCCCCGGAAAAACACCATTAGTGATAAGTTTACATTGAAAGCAGGGAAAAATCAAGCGCCGATGAAAAAAAATTCAGAATTTTTCTCATCGGCGCTTCAGCTTTTTGCAATTGTCAAGACAGGTTATCGGGCGTGTTTTTCACCCTTGTTCCTGCTTTTCGCCCACTCGAATCCGGGCAGGAAATCGTCGATGAAGCTGCGGACGATTTTTTCAATGCCTTTTTCGCCGAAATCCCAATTGATGAACTCGCTGCCGAGCGCGTTGACCACATTGCTCTGATCGAAGATGATGTTGCTGGCGAAGTAAGGCAGCAGATCGCCGAGAAATCTGCTCATCAGCCGGTCGTCGATCACGTCATCGTCGGCGGGACAGCGTTCGCTGACTTCAACCGACCCCATTTTCAGGATATTGCAGATGGCGCGTTCGATCTGGTGGGTTTCCACCGGACTGTTGCCGGTAACATGGAAGGTACGGTTGACCACGGGGGTCTGGAACAGCGCGGTGATCGCCTTTTGCACATAATCGATCGGCACGAAGTACACGTGCTCCGAAGCGATCGTGCGGAAGTGCAGATTCATATCGACCCAGTCCGCCGGATTGAGGCCTTCCTTGGAGCAGCGGTTCTGCTTGAGCTTGGCCAGGAACTCCACCACGCGGTAAAACGCCAGCGGACGGCGCACCCGGCCGTCGGTCAGGCGTCCGGTGATGATTGCCGGGCGGTAGATGGTGAACGGCATTCCGGAGGAACGCACCAGCAGTTCAGCCCGGAATTTGCTCTCTTCATAAGGATTGTTGAATCCCTTGTTCAGCGCCTGCTCCTCCATGGCGCGGCCGGAAAGCCGGCCCGCGACATAAGCGGTGCTGACATAGTGGAATTCGCGGACCTTCAGCAGCTTGGCCAGTTCGACCATATTAACCGTGCCGCCGTAATTGATCCGGAAGGTTTTTCCGGTGGGATCCTTGCCGAGGTTGACGTCGGCCGCGCAGTGGAAGACGCGATCGACATCCTTGAGCGCGGGAAGCTTGGCCATTTCCTCGGGAATCAGATCGACGACATCGCCGGGAACGATCTCCACTCCGGACAGAATGCGGTCCGCAGCTTCGAGACACCCGTCGAATTTGCACTGGTCGCGCAGAATCTGACGAACCCGCGCGGCGGCGTCTCCGCCGTTGCCGGCCCGGGAAATACAGACGAACCGCTCGGTCGGCTTCTCGCGCAACAAGGCTACGACAAAAGAACTCCCGACCAGACCGGTGACTCCGGTCAACAGAATTTTACCCATCGATTGATTTCCAGTTTCTGATGAAATATATAAAAAAAATTAAATCTGCTCGCCAATAAAAAAATCAAAGCTTAAGATAGCGCCGAAATGGCGAAAAATCAAGTTTGAGCCGATTTTATTCCAAGGAAAAGCCGGTTTTCGCCGAAAAAAATTATGAAAAACAGCGTCAGCGACTTGCAAAAAATTTATCCGGGTGCAAATTAACAGCGAGGCGATTTCGCAAGTCTTTCACGGCCTCTGAACATGCTTTTCCGGCGACTTTCCCGGGCGTGTCCGCGAGGGGCCTCCGGGCCTTCCGCCGAACCGTTTCCGGCGTCTTCGATCCGGAAATACCGGGGGCCCGCGCCGGGCTTGAATTCCTGCAATTGCCGTCGTCATGAATTTTTTTACCGGAGTTCCGCTGGAGTATGAAAAAAGTGCTGGGGAAAACCGCCCGCCGGCTGGCGCTGGGGGCGTTGCTGGGTATGCCGTTGATGTTTGTGGCCGGTTGTTCGGACAGCCGCACTCCGACCGGGACGCTGTTGAATTCCGCCGCCGATGCCGCTCGCGGCGGGCAGTGGGAAAATGCCGGCAAGACCGCGCTCAAAGTGTTGAAGCGCGAGCCGTCCAATGTGAATGCTCTGGTTCTCCACGCGCTGGCGTCGGAAAAGCTCGGGCGCGACGGCATTGCGCTGGAATCCGCCCGCAAGGCCGCGGAGCTGCATCCGGACAACTATGCCGCGCAGTATACTCTCGGCCGCCTGTTGGCGCGCAAGCCCGGCGCCGCCGCCGAAGCCATTCTGCCGCTGGAACGGGCGCTGAAAGCGCGTCCGGGCGATGTCAACACCCTGCTGCTGCTCGGTCAGTGCAGCGGCAAGATCAACGCCGACAATACAATCAACTATTACCGGATGCTGCCGCTGGAAACACTGGCCCGGCCCGAAGTCCAGAATCAGATCGCCATCTATTATGTGGCGCGGCGCGGTGCGGGTCGGAACAATCTCGAGCTGGCATTCAAGGCCTTGGGCGCGGCCTATAAGGCGGCTCCGGACAATCCCGGAATCGTGCTCAATCTTGCGCTTTTCCTCGATCATCACGCCCGCAGCGGCGCCCGCGCGGCCGGTTTTTACCGGCGCTACCTGGTGCTGACCGAGCACAACCCGGAGCTCAACCCGACCCGCGCTCAGGTTCAGGCCCGGATGCGCGCCATCCAGTAAGGACGGGGCCTGGCCACGGCCCGGCTCGCAAGCGGGCGTACGGTTGCCCGCCGGTTTGGCATGCGGGGCGGCCTGCCATGTCATTCGATCTCGATCTTTTCTTCTCAAAATCGGCATTGCCGGGGATGCTTTTGGACCCTTGGCGGTATATTCGATGCCGGAAATTTGTCGAATCGGCGATAGGAGCATAACAATGGGCAGGATATTGGTGATCGGGCGTGGCGTCAGCGGTCAAGCGGCATTGAAGCTCGCCGGCGCGTTGGGCATGGAGGCGGTGGCGGCAAGCGATGCGGAACTTGGCAATGCGGACCTTGGCTCCTGGTTCGATCGGGTCGACCTGGTGGTGACCAGCCCCGGCGTTGGTGAGAATTCCCGGTTGCTGCGGGAGGCCGTCGCCCGTGGAATTGCGGTGGCAAGCGAACTTCAGTTCGGCGCGGATCATTTCGCCGGGCGGATCGTGGCGGTCACGGGCACCAACGGCAAGACTACGACGGTGGAGCTGACCACCCACCTGCTCCGGGAATTGGGCGTTCCGGCGCGCTACGCGGGCAATATCGGCGTACCGCTTTCGGAATTGGCGGCGGCCGACCGCCTGGCGGAAAAAGCTCCCGGACTGGCGGCGGTAGCGGTAGTTGAAGTGAGCTCGTTTCAGCTGGAATACACGCCGCGTCTCCGCGCCGAAGCGGCAGTCATCCTGAACATCGAATCCGATCACCTGAACCGCTATCCCGGCGGCATGGCGGAGTATCGGAGCATCAAGGAACGGATTTTCACCGGCGTTGCGCCGGAAAATCGCCTGTACGGCATTTCGATGCCGGAGTCGCGGCATAACGCGGCGCGGTTCGCCATCGCACACGATCAGCTTTACGGCGCGGGCGAAAAAATCGTCGCATTGCCGGAAACCGCGCTGAACGCGCCCCACAACCGGGAAAATCTGCTGGCCGCGCTGGAGCTGACGGTTCGCGTCCTCTCTGCCATGCCGCCGGCGGCGGCATGGCGCCGGGCGATCGAGAGCTTCCGGACCGGAGACCATCGTCTGGCCGAGGTCGCAACCGTCGGCGGGGTGCGTTACGTCAACGATTCCAAAGCCACCAATCCGGCGGCGGTGCTGGCCGCACTGCGGGCATTGGAGCCGGTTCCGCAAGGCAATGTGCTGCTGCTGGCCGGGGGCCTGGACAAGGATATGGATTTTGAGGCGCTGGCCGCGGCGGCGCCATGGCTCAAGCTGGCGGCGCTTTACGGCGGCTGCCGCGGCAAGATTATGGCGGTGCTGCGCGATCTGGCGCCGACGGTCGAATGCGGCTCATTCGAGGAAGCCTTCGAGCGGGCGCGGGAAGGGGCCGAACCGGGCGATATCGTGTTGCTTTCGCCGGCGGCGGCGAGCATGGATATGTTCAAGGATTACAAGGAACGGGGCGAAACGTTCGTCCGGCTGGTCCGCGCCTCAGCCCTCCGCCAGCACCCGGGTCAGCATTAGTTCAAGCAATCGCATGGTCCAGACCACGTCGTCTCCGGCGCGGTGGGCGCAGAGGCGGTCGGCCGCGGCGTCAAGCGCGAGCGAGCGGCGCAGATTCTGCAGACTGTAGCTCGGCAGGCCGGGATACAGTTTGCGCACCAGCCGCAGAGAGTCGAGCGTCTTGCCGTTCCACAGCGGCAATCCATGACGGGCCAGGCTCTCCTGGAGGAAGCCGAGATCGAAGCGGGCATTGTGCGCCACCAGCGTCGACCCGTGCACCAGACTCAGAAAATCGTGTCCGATCTCCTGAAAACGCGGCGATCCGGCGACCATCTCGTCGGTGATGTGATGCACCCGGCTCGCGCCCGGCGGAATTCTGCGGCCGGGATGGATCAGGTGATGGAACTCGGTGGTGTCGCCGGTGACTTCGATGCGCAACGCCGCAATTTCGACGATGCGGTCGGAAACCGGATTCATGCCGGTGGTTTCGAGATCGAATACGGTGAAGGGCCCCATCTCATACCATTGCATGGCGCACCCTCAGTCTTTGACCGGCCAGAGCAATGCGGCGATGACGCCGATCAGCCATTGCGTCAGCAGCGCCCAGCCCGCCGCCGTCCAGCGGCCGTTGGCGGCCAGCGCCAGCGTCGTGATCAGCGCGGCGATGCCGGCGGCGGTCAGAAAGAACCGGCCCCAGGCCATGTTCCGGCCCCACCACATCACAAGGTAGCCGATGTGAAGCCCCGGAACCCAGTAAAAGATGCGCGGCAGCCCCGGAACTTTCCGTTTCCAGCCCATGATCAGAGTGGCAATATAAACCGCGGCGGCGATGGCGATCCCGAGCTTCAGCATGGCGGCGGATTGAGCGTTGCCGCGGAAGCCTTCGATGATCATCGGAATGGCGCAGAAGTAAAAGACGATCAGCAATCCGGCGCCGATCTGTTCGTAAATCGTGCCGATCAGGAGCCGCAGCAGATTGCATACGCTAAGCACCGGCACGAAGCCGAGGTTGTGAATGGTGTGCGCCCAGCGCATCCAGAGTTCGCGCTCGACTTCCCACTCCGCGCCGGAAGACGCGTTCGCGCCATCATTGCGTTCTCCCGGAACGGGCTTGTCGGCGAAACGCCGGGACAAATCCTCCTCCACCTCTGCTGCACAGCACCGGAATGCGGCGAATTCCTCCGCCGTCAGCGCGAATTCCTCTTCATGGGCGGCTTGATTGCGTACGCTGGCCAGATAATGAAGCTTGCCTTGAAGCGTGGCCGGCAGCTGGGAGGAGAGGATCTCGGTCAGGGCGTGGATGCCGGGAGCTTCGCTCTCGGCGCCCTGACGCAGCAGGGCTTCGATCCGGCGCGCGGTGACGATGATCTCTCCGACCATGGCGGCGCGGTCGCCGGGGAGTGGAGCAATGACGGAATCCGGAACGGTATTCATGCTTGGGCCTCCTGGCCGCCGGCTGCCGGACGCAGCAGATTGTGGGCGGCAAAACTGAAACAGCTTTCACGGCTGACGATCAGATGATCGCAGAGCTTGACTTGAATCGAAGCCAGCGCCCAGGCCAGCGCGCGGGTGGCCTCCAGATCGTCCGGCGAAGGGCGGCAGTCGCCGGTGGGATGGTTGTGTACCATGATCACATTGACCGCATGCCGCCGGAGGGCGGCTTCGGCGGCGTTGCGGGCATAGAGAAAGACCCGGTCGATCGTACCCTCGGCGATCTCCTCGAAATCGATCAGCCGGTTGCCCGCGTCCAGAAACAGCACCATGTAGCTTTCCCGCCGCCGCGCCCCGAGCTTGGCGCGCGCGAAGGCGGCCACCGGTTCCGGCCGGGTCAGCAGTTCGCCGGCCTCCGCGCATTTCTGTTCGAGATAATAGGTATGCAGCGCCCGGATGATCTTGAGGTTGGCTACCGAAACCTCGCCGAGGCCGGGAATTTGACGCAATTGTTCCGGCGGCGCGTCGAGCACCTTGGCAACCCAGCCGAATTCGGCCAGCAGCCGTTTGGCCAGCGGCTTGACGTCGCGTTGGGGAATCAGGATGGTCAGCAGCAGCTCCATGACTTCATAGTCGAGCATGCCCTCGAATCCGCTGCGCAGAAAGCGCTCGCGCAGCCGGGCGCGGTGCCCGACATGGGATGGGACGGCGGTTGGATCGACTGGCGGTTTCATGATTGCCGGGCCAGAAGGGTGACGGTTTCAAAGTGTGCGCTGCGCGGGAACATATCGACCATATGGCTGCGGACCGGACGGAAACCTCCGCGGATCAGGATGCCGAGGTCCCGCGCCAGCGTCGCCGGGTGGCAGGAGATATAGGCTACGGCGGCGAGATTGCGCGCTTCCGCGACTTTGCGCGCCACCGCCGGTTCCAATCCGCCGCGCGGCGGATCGAGCACCAGAAGGGTATCGTCGCCGGAATCGTCCAGCACGTCCGGCAACAGTTTGGCGGTATCGCCGGTCCGGAAGTCGAAGATTTTGGCGCCGAAAGCGGTCCAGTTGGCGCGGGCGGCGTCGGCGGCACCCGCGTCGAGTTCGATGCCGTAAAGTTCCGGCACTCCGGCCGCGGCGGCCACCGCGCCGAAGAGTCCGGCGCCGGCATAGGCGTCGATCACCCGACGGTAACGTCCCCCGGAGAGCATATCGGTCAGAATCGCGGTCAGAGCCTTGAGTCCGTCGGGGTTGACTTGAAAAAATCCGTCCGGGGGAACCCGGAAATCCCGCCCCAGGACGGTTTCCCGCAACAGCGGCAGATTGCGCGACGGCTGATTGCGGAAGACGGTGACGCCGTCGTTGTCGGCGCGCAGCGTCAGATACATCCGGTCGTGCAGGGTGTGAAAAAATCCCGGATCGGCGCGGCGCGCCTCCAGTTCGCGGTTGATCGCGTCACAGGCCAGGCGACAGTGCAGCACTTCGTACGCGCGGCCGTCGGGGGCGGTATAGCCGAGCTGGGGCAAGCCGCCGGATTTGCGCATCTGGAGCCGGATTTTGTTGCGATAGCCTTCAGGTCGCGCGTATTCGAAGCCGACGCCGGACACTTCCAGCTCCGGCGCCAGCGGCGCCAGAAATTCCCGCAGCTGGGTCAGCTTGGCCTGCTGCTCCGCACCATGGCGCCAGTGCATGTAAGCACAGCCCGGACAACGCCCGGCGCCGGGGCAGGATGGCGTCACCCGGTCGGGCGAGGCGGTGCGGATTTCCCGGACGACCGCCCGGGCATAATCGCGGCGGGCGGCGGTGATTTCCCCGACGAACTCTTCCCCGGCGATGACGCCGGGCACCAGCACAACCTGGCCCTCAAGCCGGGCCAGCGCGTCACCCCCGAATACATTTTTGAGCGCGCGCGCCCGAAACAACGTCCCTGGATTCATAAATTCTATCGTTTCCCGTCCCGGCTCCGAAGACCGTCCGTTCCCGGCATGCCGGGAAAATTT
This sequence comes from Victivallaceae bacterium, assembly GCA_036677805.1. Taxonomy (GTDB): domain Bacteria; phylum Verrucomicrobiota; class Lentisphaeria; order Victivallales; family Victivallaceae; genus SIG78. Next base: position 69,015 of record JAVBVS010000031.1, read on the forward strand.
CACTGCCCGCGCCCGAACTCAGGCGTCGGCTTTCTTGGTGTTTGCCGCCGTGCCCGCCGGCTGGTCCAGGGCATTGCGGATGGCTTGCGCGACCACGGCCAGCCGGTGCGGCTTCGACAGGAAGCCGCAGGCTCCCTGCTGGAGCAGATCGTGGACTTCGGTTTCGGAAACGTAACCGCTGGAAAGCAGAATTTTCGCTTCGGGATCGATTTCCCGGATCTGATAGAACGCCTGGTGCCCGCCGCACTTGGGCATGATCATGTCGAGCAGCACCAGATCGACGGCCCGGGGATTCTCCCGGTAGATTTCAACCGCGTCGAGGCCGTTTTCGGCCAGCAGCACCGAATAGCCCAGCTTCTGAAGCGCCTCGATCAGAAAATCCCAGATGGTTTCATGATCGTCCACGATCAGGATGGTTTCGGTGCCGCGCGGCAGATTGGCGACTGTGTCCATATCGATAATCTCCTCCTCTTGCATCATTCGTCGGCCGCATCGCCGGAATCCGCGGAGCGGATTTCCGTTCCCTGTTCGGCGCGGCGGAATGCATCCGCTATAGTATACCAAAGTTTTGTCCGTTTATCAATCCCCGGTGCCGATTTTTTCCAGCTTTTTCGCCAACAACGGCACCACCGCGTTCAAATCGCCGGCGCCGATTACCGCAATCACCGTCGGCCGGTCATCGTCTTGCGTTGCCGCGATCACGGCGGCGGCCAAAGCCGGGTAGTCCGCCGGGACGGCAACGGCGTGGCCGCCAAGTTCGACAATGCGCAAGGCCAGCGCCGCACTGTCGCGGCGGCCGGTTTCACTCCATGCCGCAAAAACCGGCGGCAGCCAGACTTGCGCGCATTCCGCCGCCAGCAACGCGGCGAAGCGCTCGAAATAACGCTCCAGCCGCTGATAGCGGTGGGGCTGGAAAATCACCAGCCGCCGCCTTCCGGGGTAGCGCAGCGCCAGTGCCTTCAGCGACGCCTCCAGCTCCGCCGGGTGATGGGCATAGTCCTCCACCACAATCAATTGACCGTCCGCCGACTGCGCGCGTTCGGTCATGCGGCGCGCGACGCCGGGAAAATCGGCCAGTGCGGCGGCCGCGGCTTCAGGGGCTACGCCCAGGCGGACTGCGGCCAGCACCGCCAACGCGGCATTGGCGCGCTCGAATCCGACAAAATGCGCTGGAAGATCAATCATGCTTGCGGCGTCTGCTTCCGCCGCGGCTTCGGCCTGCGGCAGCGCACCCAGAATCCGCCGCGCCGGCGGCGCGTCCCAGTAGAGCACCCGCCGGAACGCCTGAGCGAAATCATGAAATTGCGCTTCCAATCGAAGGCGCGCCGCCTCGTCCCAGGCGTGGTCGTCGTCGATATTCGGAATCACCGCGAGTTCGCCCGAAAGCAGGGCGAAGGTGCCGTCGCTCTCGTCGGCCTCGGTTACGAAAATGTCGCCGTCGCCGGCGGCGCAGTTGGCGTGGTCGCCGTTGAGTTCGCCGCCGATCATGAAGCCTGCCGGAATGCCGTTGCGGCGCAGAATCCAGCTCAACAGTGCGGTGATCGAAGTTTTGCCGTGGGCTCCGGCCACCGCCACCGGGCGTCGGAAACGGCGCGCGAGCAGGCTCAGGAATTCGCCGCGCCGCCATTCCGGCAGGCGCCGCGATCGCGCTTCCAGCCGTTCCGGGTTGTCCGGGCCGACTGCCGAGGAATAGACCACGGCTTCGGCGTCCGCGGGCAGGTTGCCGGCGGCATGGCCGACGGCGATGACGCAGCCGAGCGCGCGCAGGCTCCGGCATTTGGCGGTGTCGAGCAGATCGGAGCCGCCGACCCGGCAGCCCAGCTCCAGCGCAATCCGGGCCAGCGGCGCCATGCCGGCGCCCGCGATGCCGATGAAGTATAATTTTTCCGGCGGCGTCCAGACCGCTTCGGAACGCTTCGCATTCATGGTTCCCACCTTGCCGTCAAAAAACGTCAGGCACAATCCTCTTCCGCCGCGGCCGCATTGCCGGCATTGCTGAATTGGGTATCGTGAAGCCGCTTGTAGATGCCGTTGAGCGCCAGCAGTTCCTCATGGGTGCCGCGTTCGACGATCCGGCCTTTTTCCAGTACGATGATCAGATTGGCATTGCGGATCGTGCTCAGCCGGTGGGCGATGGCGAAGACGGTGCGGTTGCTCATCACCCGGTTGAGCGCATTCTGGACCAGCCGTTCGGTCACGGTGTCGAGCGCGCTGGTCGCTTCGTCGAGGATCAGGATCGGCGGGTTTTTGAGAATCGCCCGGGCGATGGCGATGCGCTGCTTTTCGCCGCCGGAGAGGCGGAAGCCCTTCTCCCCGACCAATGTGTCGTAGCCGGCGGGGTGGCGGCCGTCGACGATGAAGTTGTCGGCATTGGCCTGTCTGGCGGCTGCGGCGATATCCTCCAGTGAAGCATCGGGACAGCCGTAGGCGATATTTTCCGCGATGGTGGTGTTGAAGAGCAGCGCATCCTGGCTCACGATGCCGATGTGGCGGCGCAAGCTGGGCACCTCGTAGTCGCGGACGTCGACGCCGTCGATCTTGACCGCGCCGCCACGCACATCGTAAAAGCGCGCGATCAGATTGGCGATGGTGGTTTTGCCCGAACCGGTTTCGCCGACCACCGCGACCACCGAGCCCTTCGGAATGGAGAAGCTGACATGGTCGAGAATATTGCGTTCGTCATAGCCGAAGACCACGTCGTCGAAGACGATCGCCTCCTTGAATTCGGTCAGCACCACGCCGTCGGCCTTTTCCGGCAGCTCGGTGTGGGTGTCGATCAATGCAAAGTAACGGTCGGCCGCCGCCATGCTGCGCTGGATGTAGGCCGCCAGTTTCGAAAGCTTTTTGACCGGCTGGTAGGCCATGAAGGCCGGTACGATCAAGGCGGTGAGCTGGGTGATCGTGACATGGTGGCTGTAGGCGTAGACCAGAAAGCCCAGAGTACCGGCCACCGCCACGGTTTCCATCAACGGCTCCATCAGCAGCTGGAGCTTCATCGCCCGGATGGTGGTGCGCAGATAACGGCGGTTGGCGGCGCGGAATTTTTCGCGCTCGGCCGCTTCCATATTGTAGGCCTTGACCACCAGAATGCCGGTAAACACTTCGTGCATCCGGGAAATTACGTCGGCGATCTTGCCGAAGGTGGCCCGGTAGACCTTGCGGATTTTGCGGCTGATGATCATCACCGGCAGCAGCAGCGCCGGCGTGCCGATCAGCAGCACCACCGGCAGGATGTAATTGCCGTACTCCATGCTGATGATCACGATGGCGCTGACGCAGGCGGCGATTTCAACCGGGCAGCGGGTGATGTCGGCAATCGATTCGGCGACGGCGTTTTCGATGGCCGCGGTGTCATTGGTGCAGCGGCTGATCAGATGTCCGATGTCGTTGGCGCCGTAGAAGGCCAGCGATTGCCGGGTCAGCGCTCCGAAGACTTCGTCACGCATGTCGGTGATGACCTTGGCCCCCACCCAGCGCATGCAGTAGTGATTGACATAGGAAGCGATGTTCTTGAGCGTCCACACCACCACGAAGAAGAACGCGTAAAGCGCGAAAACCTGCCAGCCCAGCGCGCCGTTCTGCTGAAACAGCGGCATGGCGACGCGTTTGGGCCAGGTGATGGTCAATTCGGTCTTGCCCACTTCCAGCGGCAGGTGATAGCGCTGGGTGTAATGACGCAGCCGGTTCAGGGTTTTGGCCAGCTCGGGATCGGCTTCGCCTTTGGCCGGATTGATCGCCAGCTCGATGGCGAGCAGCCGTTTTTCCCGGTCGAGCGACTGCCACTGGGGATCGTTTTCGATCAGGTTCATCACCATGCCGGCCTCGGCCGAAATCTTGATTTCGCGGTTCGGCGTCGGATTGACCGCCTCCAGCAGCTGCGGCACCGCCAGCAGCCCGGCCAGCAGCGAACCCCCGACCAGAAACCCGGCCGCCAGGCCGATGGTCAGGCGCTTCCAATACGGTTTGGTATATTTCAACAGCCGCCAGTAGCTCTGGGGATTGAATTGTTCAGGTTCGAGTTCTTCGCGGTAATGGTGTTTCAGCACGGTGATTGACTTTCTCGGGTTGCGGCGCGCTTACGCCAGGAACTCCGCAATCTTGTCCACCACGTATTCGCGCATGGCGGAGGTCGATTCGGGATAGATCGGCAGCGCGAGGATTTCCCCGGACACCGCTTCGGCGATCGGGTAGTCGCCGGACTTGCCGCCGAATTCCCGGAAACATTCCTGCAGATGCAGGCACAAAGGGTAGTAGACCGCGCAGCCGACGCCGTTGGCGGAGAGGAAATTCTTGAGCGCATCGCGTTTGCCGTCGCGGACCAGAATTGAATATTGGTTGTAGATATGACGCGTGGCATAGCCGGCGGCCTGCGGCGTCACAATCCGGCCCTTGACGCCGGCTTCGGCGAAAAGCTCCTCATATTCGGCGGCATTCCGCTGCCGGGCTTCGCTCCAGCTGTCGAGGTGCGGCAGTTTGACCGACAGGATCGCCGCCTGCAGCGCATCGAGCCGGAAGTTGCCGCCGACCATCTGGTGGACGTAGGTTCCGCCCTGGCCGTGGTTGCGCAGCATCCGGAGGCGCGCCGCGCGTTCGGGCGAATTCACGCTGACCAGTCCGCCGTCGCCGAAGCAGCCGAGGTTTTTGCTCGGGAAAAATGAGAAGCAGCCGAAATCGCCGATCGAACCGACGCGCTGCCGTTTGTACTCGGCGCCGATGGCCTGACAGGCGTCTTCGATCACAATCAGTTTGTGCTCCCGCGCCAGCTCCATGAAAGCATCCATGTCGGCGGCCTGGCCGAAAAGATGCACCGGGATGATCGCTTTGGTGCGCGACGTGATCTGGCGCGCGGTGTCGGCGGGATCGAGGTTGAACGTCACCGGGTCGATGTCGGCGAAGACCGGCTTGGCGCCGACCCGGGCGATGGCGCCGGCGGTGGCGAAAAAGGTGAAGGTCGAGGTGATCACTTCATCGCCCGCGCCGATTCCAGCCTCCATCAGGGCGATGATCAATGCGTCGGAACCGGAGGTCACGCCGATGGCGTCGCCGCTGCCGCAATAAGCCGCCGCCTGCTTTTCGAATTCCGCGACCTTGTCGCCGAGGATGAAGCGCTGCGAATCGCAGACGGCTTCGATGGCATTCATGATTTGCGGTTTCAAGGCCCGGTACTGCGGCGTCAGGTCCAACAACGGTACTTGCATGATCAGTCGAAGCTCCTTTGCATTTTGACTTGACATATACAATAGCACCGGGTCGGACTTTTTTCCTCTTTTTGTTCCGGTTTTTTGGTTTTTTTCTCGGAGGGATGCTATATTAACCGAAAGGGCATTGAGGGAAACGGGACGGGATTTTTATCGGGAGAAGAGCTGCCGTGCTGGCCAAACGCATCATACCTTGTCTGGACGTGACCGCCGGGCGGGTGGTCAAAGGGGTCAATTTCGTCAATCTCGTCGATGCCGGCGATCCGGTCGAGGCCGCCCGCAAGTACGACGAGCAGGGCGCCGACGAACTGGTTTTCCTCGACATCACCGCCACCAGCGACGACCGCGCGACGCTGGTCGACGTGGTGCGCCGTACCGCGGAGCAGGTCTTCATCCCGCTCACCGTCGGCGGCGGCATCCGCACGGTCGAGGATATGCGCCTGATGCTCAACAGCGGCGCCGACAAGGTTTCGGTCAACAGCGCCGCGATTTTCAATCCCGATCTGATCCGGGCCGGGGCCGAACGCTTCGGCGCCCAATGCATCGTGCTGGCCATCGATGCCCGGCGCGATCCGGAACGGCCCGGACACTGGGCGGTTTACACCCATGGCGGACGGCGCAAAACCGAACTTGACGCCCTGGAATGGGCGCAGCGCGGCGTGGCCGCCGGAGCGGGCGAAATTCTGCTCACCAGCATGGACGCCGACGGCACCAAAAACGGCTACGACTGCGAACTCACCCGGATGGTTTCCGAAGCGGTTCCGGTGCCGGTGATCGCTTCCGGCGGGGCCGGGACGCTGGCCCATCTGGCCGAAGTGCTCGACCGGGGCAAGGCCGACGCGGTACTGGCGGCCAGCATCTTTCATTTCGGCACCTACACCATCGCCGAAGCCAAGAATTTTCTGCGTCAACGGGGAATTCCGGTACGCCATGTACCGGGAGTCGACTGACGATGACGGACTGTTCGGAAGCGCTTGCCCGAATTACCGCCGGACACTACCGTCCCGGCGAATATCCGGCGCTGCTGGAGCAGATCGAATCCTGGCGGCGCTCCCGGCCGCTGGCCGGACTCAAAGTGCTTGATGCGACGCCGGTGTTTCGCAATACCGTGGTCAAATATCAGGCGCTGGCCGCCGGCGGGGCGGAGCTGACGGTGGCGCTGGCGGATTTGACGCCGCGCGATCCGGCGATTTGCGCCGTCTTGCCGGCGGCGGGCGTCCGGGTGCTGACGGAAGAAGTTCCGGCAGACGAGACCTTCGATCTGGTTCTCGACTGCGCCGCCTGCCACTGCCGGGTGCGGTCGCGTTACGGCTATGTCGAGCTGACCCGTTCGGGCATCCACCGTTACCGGACTCTGGCGGATTCCCGGCCGGTTTTCGCGGCCGATTCGGGCCGGATCAAGGCGATCGAAACTTCGCTCGGCACCGGCGACGGCTTTCTGCGTGCGATGAAACAGCTTGGCGTCGGCGATTTCACCGGCCGTCGCGTCGTGGTATTCGGCTGCGGCAAGGTCGGCCGCGGCATCGTGTTTTACCTGAAACGGGCGGGGGCCGCGGTCGCCGTGGTCGATGATCCCGCCGTGCTGGCCCGGCTGCCGGAGGGCGTGGCCGGGATCGCCATAACCGACCGCGCCGCGATCGATGCGGCATTGAATGGCGCTTATGCCGCGGTTTCCGCGACCGGAATCAAGCATGCCCATGCCGGCCGCTTCGACCTGGCCCGTCTCGCGGCTTCCGATTGCCTGATCGCCAATATGGGCGTGGAGGACGAGTTCGGACCCGAACTGCCGGAGACACGGGTGCTCAATGCCAAGCATCCGTTGAATTTCATTCTGGAAGAACCCACCCGGATGGGTTATATTGAAACCACAATGGCGCTCCACAACGCCGGCGCGCTGGTCCTGCTCGAACGCCGCGGCGAACCCGGGTTGATCGAACCGGACCGGACGCTCGAGGAGGAGCTGCTTCAGATTTCCTGCACCCGGGGCGAAGCCGGCCCGGAAATCCGGGCGATGCTGGCCGAATTGAAGGATGAACCATCATGCTGCTGATCCGCAATGTCGAACTCGAGGGACGAAACGTCGATATCAGAATCGAACACGGCCGCTTTTCGGCGATCGCGTCGGCCGGGGCCCACCCCGAATGGCGCGCGGCCAGAGTGATCGACGGCAGCGGCAAGGCGATTACGCCGGCGTTTTACAACACCCACACCCACGCGGCGATGACCCTGATGCGCGGCTATGCCGACGATCTCGAGCTGATGGATTGGCTGGAGCATCATATCTGGCCGCTGGAAGCCCGCCTGACCGAGGAAGACGTTTATGCCGGGGCCAAACTGGCGATGCTGGAGATGATCCGCTCGGGCACGGTATTTTTCGCCGACATGTACTGGTTTCAGCGCGGGACGCTGCGGGCGGCGCTGGAAATGGGGTTGCGCGCTTCGCTCGGATTGCTTTTCATCGAGGACGGCGAGGGCAAGGTGCTGGAGCGCAATCTGCGCAGCAACGCCGAGCTGCTGGAACTGGTCGGCGGCGGTCATCCGCTGGTGCAGCTGGCGCTGGCCCCGCATTCGATTTACGCCGTTTCCGAGCCGACGCTGCGGCGGATTCGCGAACAGTCCGAACGCGACCGGTTGCCGGTTCACATCCATTTGTCCGAAACCGCCGGGGAGATCGACGCCTGCCGGCAGAAGCACGGCGGCACTCCGGTTGGATACCTCGATCGCCTCGGGCTGGTCGATGAACGCCTGATCGCGGCCCACTGCGTGGCGCTGGACGATGCCGATATCGTGCTTCTGAGCCGGAAACAGGCGACGCTCTGCCACATGCCCTGTTCCAATCTGAAGCTGGGTTCGGGCCGGTTCCGCTTCCGCGACGCCCGCGCCGCGGGCTGCCGGGTGACCATCGGCACCGACGGCGCCTGCTCGAACAACAACCTTTCGATGATCGATGAAATGAAGTTCGCCGCCCTTTCCGGCAAAAGCCAGTGCGGCAGCGTCACCGGCGTCACCGCGCATGAGGTGTTTGAAGCGGCGACACGGCGCGGCGCCGAAGCCTTCGGCATCGCCGCGGGCGAAATCGCCGTCGGCCAGGAGGCGGATGCGATTTTGTGGAATCTGAACCACCCGGCGCTGCTCGGCTTCGACCTGATTTCCAATCTGGTCTACGCCGCCGACGCCGAGGCGGTGGATACAGTGATCTGCGCCGGGCGGGTGCTGATGGAAGGCCGCCGGGTGCCGGGCGAGGACGAAATCATCGCGGCGGCGCGCGACCGCATCGCCCGATTGAAGAAACTGAGCAGGGAGAAATAAAATGAATGATATTGCAGCCGAAATCAAGGTCTGGCAGGCGAAGCGGCAGGCGGTGATCCTGGCGCACAATTATGTGGCCGGGGAAGTTCAGGATATCGCCGACTTTGTCGGAGATTCGCTGGAGTTGAGCATCAAGGCGGCCGGCACCCGGGCGCCGGTGATCGTTTTCTGCGGCGTTTCCTTCATGGCCGAAACCGCCAAACTGCTGGCGCCGGAGTCGATCGTGCTGCTGCCCGAACCCGCCGCCGGCTGCCCGATGGCCGATATGGCCGATGCCGCGCGCATTGCCGAATACCGCCGGCAGCATCCCGACACCGTACTGGTGGCCTATGTCAACACCACCGCGGCGGTCAAAGCCGAAGTCGACATCTGCTGCACCTCGGCCAATGCCGAACGGGTGGTGGCGTCGATTCCCGCCGACCGGAAAATCCTCTTTCTCCCGGACCAGAATCTCGGAGCCAATGTCGCGGCCAAGCTGGGGCGCACGTTCGCGCTGTTTCCCGGCTTCTGTCCGACCCACAACCGGATTCATCCCGAAATGATTCAGGCGGCGCGCGCCGCGCACCCCGGCTGCCCGGTGCTGGTCCATCCCGAATGCCTGCCCGCGGTGGTCGCCGAGGCCGATGTCGCATTGAGCACCGGCGGCATGCTCCGCTATGTACGCGAATCGGCTGCCGGAGGCTTCGTGATCGGGACTGAAAGCGGCATCATCCACCGCATGAAAAAAGAGAATCCGGGCAAGATGTTCTATCCCATTTTACCGGAGCCGCGCTGTCCCAACATGAAGAAGATTTCGCTTGAAAAGGTGCTCCATTCCCTGCAAACGCTGGAAACCAGGGTCGAACTGCCGCCGGAGCTGATGGAACGGGCGCGCCGTCCGATCGAGCGGATGCTGGCGCTGCAATAAGTTGCCGTCGAAATCAATGCGCGTCTGCTCGCACTCGGGCAGACGCGCATTTTTTGCGCCGTTTCCGGTGCCATGCCGGTCAGCGGGCGAGGCTCCAATACTCGGTATGGGTCGCCGAAGCGCCTTCCGCCAGCTTGTACAGGGGGGAAAGCGACTCGATTTCCAGAAATCCGGGCTGGGTGTAGAATTCCGAATTGCAGCCCAGGTCCGGATAGGTCGCACCATCGACGCAGGGATAGCGTTTGGTGAAGGTTTCGCCGTTGAGCTCGTACAAGGCATAGCCCTGGCGGTTGAGCACGCCGAATTTGAGCTTGGCCGGGTAACGGTCGTCCTGCCGCATGGCGATGAAATCCCCGCCCCAGCTGAAGCGCGGGTCGTCCATGCGGGCAAAGGGCCACAGCACCACCGGCCGCGCCGGCAGGAAGGTTTCGCCGGGACCGCCGCCGTGGGGGACAAAAGGTTCCTGGGGCACCTTGAGCGTACCGCCGGGCGCCATCACCGAAATGCACCAGATCGACGCTTCGACCGGCCAGAGGCCGCTGTTGGTGAAGGTATGGTCGATGCGGACCAGGCCGGACCGGTCGTCGAGTTCGATGGCGATCTGCTTTTTGATCCCCGCCGGTTGTTCATCGGGGCAGTCCAGCACCAGGCGGCGCTTGTCCCAGCTCCACGGCACCGGCACATTGTCGGGGTAATAGGTGCGCTGCGCGGTTTCCGGCGCGTACCACAGCCGGTGGCCGCCGTAACTCAGCCAGGAGGCGTCGCCGCAACGTCCCATATGTTCGGGGAAATTGTGGAAGAAATTCTGACCGTCGCGGAAGCCGAAAAACAGCACCCGGGGGCCGACGTCGGTGGTGATGATCAGTTTGACGCTGGCGTTGCGGAGTTCCAGGCAATTCGCCCAGCCGCCGTACTGAACGGGATGGAGTTCGATCATAAGTGTCCTTGTCCTTCCGGATTTTCCGAAAAATGTAGTGCCGCCCGGCCGCATTTGCAAGCGCGGTTCCGGTATTTGCCGAAAAATTTGAAAAAAAACCGGTTTGTGACTTGAAAAATTTGCCTAGGCTTGTTATATTTGTTTTAGAAGCCTGATATAATTCAAGGAGAACGCGAGGTTATGGCATCACGCGATACCCGTTACCGCAAGATCACCACCGCGCTTGAAAACCGTATCCGGACCGGAGTTTACGCTCCGGGGGCGGCATTGCCGCCGCGGGTGGAGCTGATGGCCGAATTTTCAGTGGCGCGGGCCACCATCGACCGCTGCATCGGCGAGCTCCGGCGCAAAAATCTGGTCACCTCCCGTCATGGCTCCGGCACCTTCGTCAAGGAAGAGCTTTATCATCCCTACCATGTGGCGCTGGTCGGCTTCAGCGGCGAAAGTTACGGCCTGCCCGAAGAATGGCAGATCGATATGATCGCCCGGCAGGAGCTGGCGCGCAAATCCGATTGGAGCAAGCTGCTCAACTATGACGGCGTCCTGTGGTTTCGTCCCGACTCCGAGCTTTATCCGGTGATTGATTTCGTTCACGGCAATGTTCCTCAGGTGGCGGTCAACCGCACTCTGCCCGGCGAAGTCTGCATTTCCACCGATCACCGCGGCGCCTATTATGAAATCACCCGCGAACGGCTCGACGCGTTGCCGGAAGGACAGGTGTTTCTGCTCAAATCATCGCCCGCCAGCGCCCCGGTCTCCTATCGCGAAGCGGGGTTCATCGACGCCTGCCGGGCGGCGCAGCGGTTTTACGAAATCTGGGTGATGCCGGGCGATTTCGACGAACGTCTCGCCATGCTCGAGAAGCTGCCGCTGGATTCGGGCAAGCCGCTGCTGCTGATCTCGACGTCGCTTTCCAACACCGGGGCGGTGATGTGGTTCGTCCGCGCTCACGGTCTCCGCTGGCGGCAGGACATCTGGTACAGCGACTTCGACAACGATTGCCCCGAAGACTACTGGGGCGTGACGGTCACCAGTTACATCCAGAACGAAAAAGCGCTGCTGGACGGTGCCGTCAGCGAACTGCGGTCGCTGCTGGACGGCGAAACTCCGGGCGAACGGCACACCCTGATTTTTCCCCGCCGGAGCAATGGCGAAACCTGATGCCGGCCCGAAAAAGAATTTTGAATAATTTTTTGGCATCCCAAACCCCAAACCAGGAGATAAATCCAACATGAATCCAGTCATCAGAGTCGCGATTGCCGGACAGGGCCGCAGCGGATACGGCATTCACGCCAACTATCTGCGGCACGATCCGGACTTCAAAATTGTGGCCATCGCCGACGAACTTCCGGAACGCCGCGAACAGGCGGTGGCCGAATTCGGCTGCCAGGCGTTCAACAATTATCAGGAACTGCTCGCCAAGGGCCCCGAATTCGATCTTTTCGTCAATGCGACGCCGAGCCGTTTCCACGTCGAGGCGACGCTGGCGGCGATGAAGCGCGCCAAGTACATCATCACCGAAAAGCCGAGCGCGCCGACGGTGGCGCTTTTCGACAAGATCGTCGATGAAGCCAAAAAGAACAATGTCCGGATTTATCCGTTCCAGAATTCGCGCTTCTACCCGTTCTTCACCAAGATGCGCGAAATTCTGGCGTCGGGCGTGCTGGGCGATATCGTCTACATCCGTTCCAACTGGAGCGGGTTTGGGCGACGCTGGGACTGGCAGACCCGGCAGGATCAGCTCGCCGGCAACCTGTTCAACACCGGACCGCATCCGGTCGATCAGGCGGTGGTGCTCTTCGGCGACGCTTATCCGACGGTCAACGCCACCTTCTACGCTCATCACTGGGAATTCCCCGGCGATGCGGAAAACTTCGCGCTGGTCCGTCTGACCGGCCCCGGCCGGCCGACGATCGACATCGATATCAGCAGCCTGCAGGCCTATAAAATCGGCAATCTGTACAACATCTCGGGAACCCTTGGCGGACTGATTGCCGATACCAGCAAGGTGCAGTGGAAATACTTCGATCCCAAGCGGGCGCCGAAGCAGGAATTCTGGCAGCCCTGGAGCAAGGACCGGCAGTATTGCAGCGAAAAGCTTGCCTGGACCGAAAACACCTGGGAATACAGCGATGCCAACAGCAACGCGACCGGTTTTTCGGAGATGGTCGGATTGCTCTACCGCAACTTCTACGATGTGGTCACCAAAAACGCCGAACCCGAAATCAAGCTTGAACAGGTGCGGCGCCAGATTTACATCATGGAAGAAGCGCACAAGCAGAATCCGCTTCCGGTCAAGCCGCTGAAGTTGAGCTGAGTTTCGCATTTTTCCCGCGAGCAGGACGCGGGAGAGATGCTTCGTTCCGCGCCGTTTTCCGACGGTGCGGAATTTTTTATCGTCGCAAGGGTCGGGGGCAAATCATTTCGCGCCGGTTGCTTTTTCCCGGCGGCGGATTATATTGACAGGACTGTCCTGAAAAAACAATCGTCCCGATCAATATGCCGGATTCGAGCCGGAGGGACAAGCTGGAGAAGCCCAATGACAATCGATTATCAATTTTCGGAAACGGCGGCCGATTTTCAATTGATCGAACGCCATCTGATGGCCTACAATGCCCGATTCCTGACCGAGAAACACGATTATACCACCATCAAAGCGCTGGATGCCGATGGGGCCCTTTTGGGCGGGATCAGTTTTGCCGTGTTCGGACGCTGCTGCTACATCGCCCTGCTGTGGATGGGGGAAAACGCGCGCGGACGCGGCCTCGGCGGAGAACTGCTGGCCCGGGCCGAAGCTGAAGCCCGGCGCCGGGGCTGTTCCTATATGCGTTTGAATACTCACAGCTTCCAGGCGCCCGGATTCTATCCGAAATTCGGCTATCAGCTAGCAGCGGAGTGGACGGACTATCCCCAGATCGGTTACACCAATCGGGAATTCCGCAAGGAACTGGCGTAGCGTCTATTCGCCGAAGCAGATGCCGAGCTCGCGGGCGCAGGTCACCCACGGATGATCCGGTGTGACCAGCTTGCGGAGGCCGGCGACCTCTTCGATCGGAACCAGCTTGGTTTTGCCCTGAACGAAGGCGATCATGTTGCCGAATTCACCCTGAATGACCGCCTGGGCGGCGCGGGTGCCGAGCTGGCTGGCGAGCAGCCGGTCGAAACAGCTGGGCTTGCCGCCGCGCTGGAGGTAGCCGAGAATGGTGACGCGGGTTTCGAGTCCGGTCCGGGCTTCGAGCTGCCGGGCGAGTTCGAAAATCCGGTCGGGACGATAGGCGGTCAATTCCTCCAGCCGGGCTTTGAGTTCGACGCGGGATTTCTTGTCATCTTCGGAGAGCGCCGCCAGTTCATTTTCAAGTTTGGCGATTTCGGCGGCGGTGTCGGCATCGACCGCGCCTTCGGCGACCGGCACGATGCTGAAAAGTTTGCCTTCCCGGGCCCGGGTTTTGAGCGCATTGACCACGGACTCGAGGTGGTAGGGGAATTCCGGCAGCAGCACCACGTCGGCGCCGCCGGCAATGGCGCTGCCGAGGGTGAGCCAACCGGCCTTGTGACCCATGATTTCGACCAGCATGATACGCTTGTGGCTGCTGGCGGTGGAGTGCAGACTGTCGATGGCGCCGGTGGCGACGTCAAGCGCGGTGTCGAAGCCGATGCTGCCGGAGGTGCCGGCGATGTCGTTGTCGATGGTTTTGGGGATGGTGACGAGGTTGATCCCCGCCTTCTTCAGCAGCAATGCGCTTTTGTGAGTGCCGCCGCCGCCGATGCAGATCAGCGCTTCGAGCTGGTGTTTATGATAAGTTTCGATGATGGCGTCGGTCATGTCGAGCAATTTTTTGCCGACCGGCATCTTGTTCGGTTTGTTGCGGCTGGTACGCAGAATGGTGCCGCCGATGGTGAGGATGCCGGAGAAGGTGTGCTCATCCAGCGTCACCCAGCGGTCAAAGGCGAGGCCCTCGAAACCGTCCTTGAATCCGGTCAGGCGGTATCCGGCGTGAGCCAGAGCTCGTCCGGCGGCCCGGATCGCGGCGTTCAATCCGGGGCTGTCGCCGCCCGCGGTCAGAATTCCAACACATTTGCCCATTTTTTTCGCTCCATTTTGCAGGCCGGCGGTCTGATTCGGATATGGCCGTCCGTGGTGCTGCGGCGGAATGCCATGCTTTTTACGACAGATAATATAACCCGGGCGGACGGCAAGTCAAATGACCGCCGGAGAGAATCGGCGAATATCGGCGACGGACGAAATGGTCCGCGGCTCCGCAGGAAATCGGGATCGGCGGGAGACGACAGCGGAAAATGCACGGTTTCCCGGAAGACTAAGAAATATTTTTTTCATTTTTTTGATTTGATTTGAAAAAGATCGCTTGCATATCGTCGGCAACGGAATTAACTTAACCCCCAGTCCGGGGCACTCTCACTTGGACCGTCCGGTTGCCAAGTCGGCGCCGGCGGCGGTCCATGATCAGGCCGCGGATGGGGTACGGTAAGGGACAAGAGTTGTGAAAGTCCGTTCTTACAAAATCGGGGAGCATCCAAACAATTGCGCGGGGCAGTCGACACCCGGCCGGTAAGAGCCGTCCGAGTGTTTCTTCGTGTCGGAAACCGGGGGAAAGGGGTCACAAGTCAGCGGGGGGCATTGGGGAAATCCGCAATGGGCCATGGCCGCATCTCGGCAATTTTCGTCAAACCTCTTTATTTTAAATATTTTCAATGGTTTTAACGCCACGGATGACCCGTGGAGCTGTTCTACGGCATGGTTGCCGAAGAATAAAAATTTTCACGGAAAGGGAAAGCAATGGACAGGAAAGAAATTTTCGCCGACGGAATCGGACAGATTCATTTTGCCGGAGCGATGGTGCGATTTGATTTTGTGACTTTGCAGCCGGAAGCCGAAGGCAAGGCTCCGGTGCCTCAGGCGAGCCTGCGGATCATCATGCCGCCTCAGGGATTTTTGAATGCATTCAATTCCATGCAGCAACTGATCGACAAACTGCTCGAAGCCGGCGTTCTCCAGAAGAATGAAGCCGCGCCGAAGAAGAAGTAACCCCAGGCAATCCGGCTTGAACCATGTGGACCAGATCGGCTCGCTTGAAACAACATGACGGATGGACCGGAGGCGCCGCGAATGCGGCGTTTTCGGTCGACGCCTCTCCGCCTCCCGGGCGGATTGGCGTCCGGAGTGCGCTGCTCCTGAAGTTGGACACCCGACGGAGCCTGGAATGGGCAAATGAAACCGTTCCCGTTCGGGAACCCGACTGGAGTTATCAGGCGGGGCGCGAACCCGCGGCGTTGTGTTCGGTTTATCCGGATATGATCGCCTGCGACCTGATGGCGGTGGCGGCGCAAGTCGCCGCCGGAATCGTGCTTTCCGTCGCGGCGTCTCCGTCGCCGCAGGATGAATCGTCGGTCTGGCGGCTCGATGCCGGACGGGCGGTGAATTTTCAGGCAACGGTCGGCGCGGGCGCCGGAATCCGGGAAAATGAACTCCCGGCCGTATCGGCCGGAGGCGGATTCCGGCCCGCGGTGGCGGGCGGAATGGGAATCGGCCGGCGAATCTGTATTTGGAATCAACGCTTTAATTTGTGAACCTTGTTGCCAATCATCAAAGGATTTTGCATCGAATGAGTACCACTTATATCAACAAACTGACGATGAAAACGGGTAATCCGTTTGTTATTCTTCATTCCGTTCTCGACCCCTTAGCCCAGGTTTGCGTTCAGGCCTCCACTTCGGCGACAGTTTACACCGGTGCCAATGTCGCCGATGCCCTCACTGTTGTCACCAACCAGATTGCCAATGCCCGAATCCTGACGGTGGCGGCGGGCATCAATCAATTTTTCGACTCCAACAGCCTTACGTTCAATAATGTCGTGGTCAGCCAGGATATCTATGGCGGCGCGTTGTCGCTGGATGCCAAAGGCAAAGTCAACAAAGTCGGAGTCGGTGCGCCGATCGCCAGCGTCAACGAGGTCGCAATCGGCATCAGCGGCGGGCAGGTCCGGACGGTATTCGGCGGCGGCGCGGGGTATGGCTCGGTCGTGGACAATGTCGCCATTGAAATCGAAAACGCCCAGGTCAATCAGATTTACGGCGGCGGTGCGGACGGCGCGGTCGTGGGCAATGTCGCCATTGAAATCGGCGGCGGCAATATCGTCGAACGCGGCAGCCGGATCGGCGCGATCTACGCCGGCGGCAGGAATGCCACGGTAACGGGAGATGTGGCGGTGGTGTTTACCGCAGGCTCCGCGGCGCTGAAGTTTTCCGGCACGGTGTCCGGCATTGGCGCCGGCAAAGATGCCTATGTGCTGGGCGAAAGCACGCTCTCGTTTCGGGATTACGCCGGTCAGTTCGCCGGCCGCATCCAAAGTTTCGATACGGTCCGGTTCATCGGCATGTCTCAGGTCGGGCTGACCAAAGGGCAGGACCGGAGTCTGACCGGAGCCGATCTTGAATTCGTCCTGACCGACGACTCCATCGGCAACACCGGCGCGATGCTGACCTGGGATAAGAAATTCAAGGTTGGCGGCATTGTGGTGACCATTGCCGACGACGGCGATTATGCCGGCGAAAGCACCGAAGCGCTGCTGAATCAGGGCGGGACGATCGCGCTGGTCGGCAGCAAGAGTTTCAAGACGGTCTCCGATTTCGACATGCGCAATCTGCGGGTGCAGAACGAAGCCGGCGAACTGATCGCCGACTACAGCTACGATATCAATTATATCTTCGGCAAAAAGGGCGGCGAAGTTTCCATCACCTATACCGGAGCGCCGCTGAATATCACCGGACAATATATTCGGAATCTCAACCTGACCGGCGCCAACGACTATGTCAATGTGGTTTACGGTTCGATCATGGCCGGTTCCATCAATATGGGCGCCGGGCGCAACAAGCTGGTGGTCCAGATCGACGCGGCGGTCACCGGCGAAGTCATCTTCGCCGCCAACAGCACCAATACCGTGCTGGTCAACGGCTTCATTTCCGGACTGTTCGACAGTCAGGAAGGCAGCGTCAATACCGTGCGTCTCAATGCCGGTTGGGGAATTTACTACAACAACTCCATTCCCACCGGATCGCTGGACTTCGTCGGTTCCGGGAATGACACGGTGGTGGTGAACAGCATATTCCCCTACTTGAGTGGAATTCACTTCGGCAAGGGCGATGATGTGCTCGTGCTGAACGCCGTGTATGACGGCAACGTGAGCTATGAAGACGGCAATGACGTGATCGTCGCCAATGTCAATCTGACTCTGGATGCCGCCAAGCTCGGATTGCAGGGCACCGGCAATGCGCTGGCGGTCGGCAACGGCCGCGAGGTCACCATCGACAACACCTGGTTCGGGACCGGCACGTTCGGCACCGACACCGGCGCGAAGCTCGCCGGAGTCTACCTGAACGACAATGCGTCGCTGCTGGTCGTCAACCGGGGCGGCAGTCCCGATCTCCGGGTGATCCAGAACTATACCGGCGATATCATGTTCACCGCAGGCGACATCTACATCATGGGCGCCAATGCCGGCGCCCCGGCTGCGCTGAGCCAGTATTACACCAACAGCGGCACGGGCTTCAACGGCAACATTCTGGTCAGCGACCTCAGCGCCGGCAACAACACCGTGACCATCGCGGGTTCGGCCAACGGCACCATCGCGTTGAGCAAGGGCGATGACGTCGTGAATTTCGTTCAAGGCACCGGCGTGGTCGGCGGCGCGGATTTGTATCTGGGCGGGGTTGAGGCGATCACCGTGGCGGCGGATACGATCGCGATGTTCTCCAATTTTATGAAAGATGAAGCAACGCCCGACATCACGCTGGAGCATGACGCCAAGCTGATCGTGACCGACAAGAAAAAGTTTTCGATCCTCGAAATCAACGGCAGGGAATATGCCGGAGCGGTCCTGGTCAAAGACCTGACCAGGGATGCGGATTTTGGCGATGCGGTTTATCAGGGTTCCGGCGTCGTTTCGTTCCAGCTCAAAGCGGAGATCGATGCCGATCTGACCTTCAACAACCAAGTCGTCATATTCAATGACGCCGATTCCGTCCTCGGCAGCACCTTTACCTTTGAAGGCGCCAGTATGCTCGGCTTCTTTGGCAAGGGCGGCGTCTGGGATTGGCAGGACACCACGCTGGCTGTCGGCGCGACGCTGGGCGTTTACGGCGATGCGGGCGCGCAAATCCGTATCGATGGACAGATTTCGGATACCGAAATCGCCGCGGTGATTGCGAACAGCGCCTTGAACGGCAATGCCATGCTGGGCATTGCCGATACCATCTATCTTCAGAACTGGCATGGTGATTATTCCGATGCGGCCAACTGGATGGCGCCGGAAGCGGGCACCCGGCCTTTTGAAGTCCTGACGGTGATGGACAACGGTCTGATCCGGGCGACTGCGTTTGCCTTCGGCGACAACGCCGAGGTGCTGGCGATCGGCGACGGCGTGACCATGCGCGGCCAGGCCAACAGTTATGATTACGTCGCCATCTCCGGCGATGACGGCGACAATACCGTATTCATGGGCGAATCCGACATTTACGGCGTAGTGAAACTGGACGGCGGCGAGGATTTCATCCAGCTCAACGGCACCATCATTCACACCACCGCCGATATGTCGATTCCGGATGAGGGCATGATTGCCGCGCCGGTGGTGATCTCCATGGGTGCGGATGACGACATGGCGATGCTGTCCGGCGCGACGGTCGAAGGTTCCGTCAATATGGGCAATGGCAGTGACATGCTGATCGCCGTCGGAACCGCCATCGGCGGCAATGTGGACATGGGCAAAGGCGACGATCTGATGATCGTCTCCGACGTCACGGTCGCGGGCTCGGCGGAGCTGGGCGCGGGCGACAACCGCCTTTCCGTGATCGGCACCCGGCTTGGCTTCGGTTTTGAAGCGGCGGCCTTCGCTCCGGGAGAAGTGCTGTCGACCGGCGGCAACGTCACGATCGCGGTCTTTGACGATGGCGTGCTTTCCAGCGCGAACGGCGAATCGCTTCTGATCAACGAATTCGACAACAGCACCAGCGCCAATACGGTGATTGTCGGTCGCGGGCGCGATATGTCCGATGAAGAATTTATCAAAGAATTCCTCAATACCGATCTTTATGACGTGCGCAGCAGCGGCACCGTGGCGGTCGATCTGATCATGACCGGTGCCGCCAATACCGTGCTTGCCGGCGTAAACGAGGATGTCAATTACGGTGCCGCCGGACTGAACGTCGAACAAACCATCTTCCCGGTGGAAATTCCCGCCGGATTGACCGCCACGATCGACGGCGATGTGGTGATGCGTTCCGGCAGCCTCAAGGGTGCGGAACCTGCCGGTACAAACAGCGCCAGCTATGGCGTCCAGGTCATCGCCGACGGCAGCTATGAAGATCCGGCCGAAGGTCCGGACAAGCACAAACTGGCGGAAGCCGATTTCCTTGGCGCGGTCACGGTCAACATGACCGGCGTCACGATGATGGGCGATGCTTTCCTCGAACGCAGCGCCGCGGTTTACTCCTCGGCCAGCGGGCTGGATGATCTGGCGCAGAATTCGCGGTACGCCAATGTCGCGGCCGGCAACACGTTCCAGGCCGGATACAAGCTCAATGCATTGCAGGAAGGCGTGATCAATGTCGGCGGCAATGTCGCGATCAACGCGGGCGACGCGGAAGCCGGTATGGCGGTCGGCATGACCGGGCAGAGCAATACCTTGGACATGGGCGTCGACGTCTATGCCGGAGAACAGGCCAAACTCGACATCAACGACAGCACTGTCGCCATCGCGGTCAACGGTGATGTGGACATGCTGGCGGTCGGCGTCAACGGCAACGCCAGGAATGTCGCGAATATCGGAGTGTGGCGTCTGGACAACTGGGATCAGGCCACCAGTCCCTATGGCAATGGAGACTCCGATACCGCCGATGGCATTCTGCTCGACACCGATCTCGAAGATTACAGTGTCGTGCTCGACGGCGATCTGACCATGTACGGTGTCGGCAGTGTCTATAATGGCGACGCCTACAATGTCGAAAACTATCTGCACATGATGCGGCGTTCGACGATTACCGGCGATGTCAAGATGGGCGAATACTATCGTGACACATGGACCTACCGCAACTTCATGTATGTGGACGAAGGCACCGTGTTTGCAAACGCCAGGGTGGATATGATCGGCTTGGGCAACGGCCTGAACTTCTTCGGGACCGGCGGCAGTACCAAGCAGACCTTCTCGCTGTACGGCATCGCCAACTCGGTGAACGTCGGCGGCATGAACACTTCTGACGTGTGGGATACGGAAACCGACCAGGTTACTCACTCCTACACCAGCTACGGCGCGGTGATCGGCAACATCACGTTGGACAACCTGTTCGATTCCGATGACGATCAGTTCGCGGCGCAGGACTACCTCAACGGCATGGTCCGTACCGCCGCTGATTACGCTCAGTCCATAGTGTTTGTCACCGGTTCCACGGTTGACGGCAACCTGATCGCCTACGGCACCACCACGATCGGCAATGTGACCGGCGCCAACAGCGTGACCGTCCAGTCCGTGACCAGTTATGCGGCCACGGTTACCGGCAACATTGAGCTGACCTCCAATGACAACAACGGGGTTCGGGTTTATGGCGTGAACGGCGCCCGCGCCGGAGTCGGCGGCCACATCATCGCTGATGTCGATGAGGTGTTGACCCTGGCCAACAGCAATATAGTGACCATTGGGTTGGCGACCACCGGTGACATTACCACCACGTTGGAAGAAGAGTCCGTCGGCGGAAGCAACATCAACCGGATCCAGCTCGGGCAGACCGACGCGGGAGCGGTCGGCGACGCCATCGTCGGCGATGTCGACATGAGCGCCGCTGGAAGCGGAATCAATCAGTTGTTTGCCGCGACCGATACCAGCGGCGTGGGTGTGCTTGCGGCCGACAGCGCGCGGCGCGCCAACACCATCGGCGATGTGTTGCAGTTCAGTGAAACCGGCGGCAACATCGTGAACATCATCGGCCAGGGCGTCGTCACTGTGAATGCGCCGTCGGTCGATGGCGGCAATATCGTGACCCAAGACAACAACGTGGTTGCGCCGACGACCGCGGTGGGCTTCATCATGCAGCTCAGCTATACCGCGAACAACATGATTACTCTGGTGGACGCGGTGGCCGACGACATCACCATGGCGACCGATGGCAACAATACGCTGATTGTTCAGGGCAGCAAGACCTACGCGGTCGGCCAGGACGCGGCGATGGCTCCGCAAAACTTCATCACCGGCATCGCCGGAGAAGTGTTCATGGAAGCCGACGGCGCGATGTCCGGTAACACCGTTACGATGATCGGCGCCCGGTTTGAAAAACTGGATATGCTGGGTGCGGTCAATTCCGTGTCGGCAGGCGCGGGCAGCGAGATCACCGGCGCGCTGACCTTCGACGATCCGACCGGATTGGCGGTGAACAGCGTCAACGACCTGCTCGTAGCCAACAGTATAGTCGGCAGCGTCTCTTCGCTGTCCAACGCCAACGATACGATCACGATCGCTTTCGGCGTGATCGGCGATATCGCTTTCGGCGGCGGCAGCGACTGGCTCCTCGGTACGGGTACTGTCGGAGCGGTTACGGTGACCAATCTGGGGATCCGCGGCAACATTAACGCCGGCAGCAATGATATTACCGGCACCGGAACCGGCACTCTCCGGCTGGTGGAGGGGCTGAACCTGACGGCGGGTAAAGCCGGCGGCTTCGCCGGCATCGTGCTGGATTACACCGACGCCGTGCCCAACATCAACCCGATCGACAGCAATGTGTCCGACTGGGACGAACTCGCCGAGCTCGACAATCTCGACGTGATCATCAACAGCGGCGATCTTGCGGCCGGCTCCTGGACCGATCTGATCACTGCCGATCAGAACTTCACCGGCACCAACGCGATTGATTTGACGATCAATTACGGCGGCGGCAGTCAGACGACCATCAGTCTGGCCTGGAGTGCGGCCGATAATGCCTTCGTCAGCGGGACGGCGGTCGACGGCAAGCATTGGAGGATTACGGGACACAATACCGATACCCTGACTCTTGCGGCCACCGTCTGACCTTGGCAGACCGCGCCTGTCATGGCGGTACCGTCCGGTACCGCCATGACGGCAGTGAAAACAGCGACCCGTCGCGGAAGATGCTTCCGCGGCGGGTCGTTTTTGCATAGAGGGGAAATTTACTCCGGACGCAGCATCCGGTCCAGCGTGGCCGCGGTCGAATAGTCGCGGCGCTTGCGGGGAAAGCCGTCGACGTGGCCGTCGAGAAATCCGACGTTGTAATAACAGCCGTGAGCCCAGAAATAATGTCCGTCCAGCAGCTGTTCGCAACGCCAGTACGGGTATTCGCGATCGTCGGTGCGGTCGTTGAACCCGGCGTCTTCCATGAAAAAATAGGCATCGGGCGCTTCGATCCGGCTCAAGTGGCGCGGGTACAG
This sequence comes from Victivallaceae bacterium, assembly GCA_036677805.1. Lineage (GTDB taxonomy): Bacteria > Verrucomicrobiota > Lentisphaeria > Victivallales > Victivallaceae > SIG78. Next base: position 91,811 of record JAVBVS010000031.1, read on the forward strand.
GCTTTCATTCAGGTCCTGCGAAAACAAGGCCACCTGATAGGCTCCGCCGCGGCTCATCCGGCCCTGATAAAGTTTTTGAGTTTCCAGCGTGGACAGCGCCGCCAGATAGCTGAGCTGAGCCGCCTGGCAGAGCACCGCCGTCGGAATCCGGAACCCCGCGGTCGAGGCCGTCGGCGGCAGAAAATTGTCGATGTAATAATCCGGCGTGTCGATACTGTAATAGTCCCGCAGCAATTCCCAGAAATAGCGGAAATCGAAAGCGTGGGGAATGCCGACGGCGGTAATCGACGGCAGACATTCTTTGTAGTCGGCGGTATAAAGCTGGAGCGCCTTGCCATAGCCGCCGACGATCAGCTTGCATTGTACGCGGCGCTGGCTCTCTTTCGCCGCCGCCAGCGTCGGCAGCAGAATTGCCGCCAGAATGGCGATGACGGCGATCACGACCAGAAGCTCCAGCAATGTAAATGGACCGCGCCGGAATCGCGGCGCAGTCGCTTCTCCAAAACTCATGGTATCGCCATCTTCTCCATTCCCCCCGGGTCCCGCATCAAAAATATAGACCGGTCTTCCGGAGAATGCAAATCATTTTCTTCGGTTTGAGCTGAAAATCAGGCGAATTCCCGGCGAAGTTCGGCCAACGATCCTTCCGCGACGGCGCGGCGGATGCGCCGCATCAGGCGCATGAAGTAATGGATATTGTGAATGGTCACCAGCCGGATGCCGAGAATTTCTCCGACATTCATCAGATGACGGATGTAAGCCTTGCTGAAATTGCGGCAGGCATAGCAGTCGCAGCCCTCTTCGATCGGAGTGAAATCTTTGGCATAGCGCCCGGCCTTGATCGGAATCGTCCGCCCCGCGCCGACGAAGGCGCTGCCGTGCCGTGCCAGCCGGGTCGGCATCACGCAGTCGAACATGTCGATGCCGCGCGCCACGCCTTCGACGATCTGCCGCGGCGTGCCGACTCCCATCAGGTAGTGCGGCTTGTCTTCGGGCAGCTCCGGGACCACCCAGTCGAGGCATTCGAACATCTGTTCCTCCGGTTCGCCGACCGAAAGTCCGCCGACGGCATAGCCGTCGAAGGGAATCGCCGCCAGCGCCCGGGCGCTGGCGATCCGGAGATCGCGGTAGACCGAGCCCTGGACGATGGCGAAACGCAGCTGGCCGGGGTCAAGCTCCTGCTCGAAGCTCATCGTTTCCCAGCGCGTGGTCACCGCCAGCGACTTCTCCGCCTGTTCGTAGGGGGCCGGAAACGGAGTGCATTCGTCGAAGGCCATCACGATGTCGGACCCGAGGGTGCGCTGGATGCGCATCGACTCCACCGGTCCGAGAAAGAAGCGCGTGCCGTCGATATGCGACGCGAACCGGACGCCGTCGGCCTCGATCTTGCGCAATCCGGCCAGGCTGAAGACCTGAAATCCGCCGGAATCGGTCAGGATCGGATGCGGCCAGCCGCTGAAACGGTGCAAGCCGCCGGCCAGCCCGATGATTTCCATCCCGGGACGGAGAAAGAGATGATAGGTGTTGCCGAGAATGATCTCCGCACCCAGCTCTTCGAGTTCGCACGGGGCCATGGCCTTGACCGTGCCGCGGGTGCCGACCGGCATGAAAACCGGCGTTTCCACATCGCCGTGGGCGGTGTGCAGAACTCCGGTCCGGGCCCGGCCTTCCGCGCTCCGGGCCTTGATTTCAAATACCATACTTCTCCTTGACATTGCTTCGGTTCACGGCGTTGGCGCCGCAAAAATTCGCGGCCGCCGGATTTTCAGAAAAACATTCCGGCGATCTGACCGCGGATCAGCGCGTCGGAAGCGCCGAGCGCGGCGGCGATGGCGGAGGCGAAGGCTGGCGTGGCGCCCGGCCCCTTGCCGGTGATCACCGTACCGTCGGTCACCGCCATGTCCGGTTGCGGGCGGTGGCCCGGCTTGAGATAGCGGAACAGCGCTTCATCCGGATACATGGTGAAACGCCGGTGATCCAGCAGTCCGGCCTTATCCAGCGCCACCGGGGCGGCGCAGATCGCCGCCGTCACCTTGCCCTGGCGGTGAAATTCCCGGAGCAGCGCTTCCACCCGGCTGTCGTTGTACAGATTGATCGCGCCGGGCATGCCGCCGGGGAGCACCAGCGCGGCGAATTCCGCGGGGGCCGCCTCATCAAGCAGCGCGTCGGCCAGCACCCGGGTGCCGTGGCTCGCCGTCGCCTGACGCGCATTCAGGCCCGCCAGCGTCACTTCGAATTTCATCCGCCGGAGAATATCGGCTGTGCCCACCGCTTCGATTTCTTCGAATCCGTCGGCCAGAATCAGCAGAATCTTTTTCATGAAAAACCTCCCCGCGGCTGTTAATTTCCGATTTTCCCGCTATAGTAATATGCCATGACCCGGTTCTCCGGCGAGGCCGGAACTCCGGTCGCGCGCCGGATGCATGCGGCAACGGTTTAATATAGCGCCGGAAACGGAATTTGCACGATGCTGAAGCGAAATTTGGATTCCTTTGTTACGTTTTTGACCCTGGAACGGGGATTGGGCGACAACACCGTCGCCGCCTACCGCAGCGATCTCGCGGAGTTCTGCGACTTCTGCGCCGGGCGCGGTCTGGACGCCGCCGGAGCGATCGACCGGGAGCTGATTCTCGATTTCATCGGCGAACGGCAGGAGGAATACGGCGAGGTTCCCGCCACGCTGGCACGGAAGCTGGTTTCGATCAAGCTTTTCTGCCGCTTTCTGCTTCAGGAGCAGGTGATCGCCAACGATCCGACGGTGGTGATGGATTCGCCGCGCCTGTGGAAATATCTGCCGGATTTTCTGAGCGCCGAAGAGGTCGAACGGCTGCTCAACGCGTTCCCGGCGCGGGGGCGCGAGGCGCATCTGGTGCGCAACCGGGCCATTCTCGAATTGCTCTACGCTTCGGGACTGCGCGTTTCCGAGGCGGCCGGACTGGAATTGTCGGGAGTTTCTTTTGAAGAGGCGACCGTTCGGGTGACCGGCAAGGGCAGCAAAACCCGGATCGTACCGGTGGGCATTCCGGCGCTCAAAATTCTGCGTTACTATATCGAACAGGCCCGTCCGGTGTTGGCGGAGCGGCATCCGGCCGCGCCCGAGCTGTTTCTTTCGGTCCATGCCCGCCCGCTCAACCGCGAATGGATCTGGGCGATGGTCAAGCAGGCGGCGCTGGCGGCCGGGATCGATAAAAACATCCACCCTCATACCCTGCGCCACTCCTTCGCCAGTCACTTGCTGGCCAACGGAGCCGACTTGCGCGTGATTCAGGAGATGCTCGGCCATTCCGACATCCGGACGACCGAAGTCTACACCCATATCGAAAAAGACCGCCTCGTCGCCATCCACCACAAATTTCATCCCCGGGCCTGACGGACGGGGACGAAACGCGGTCTTGCTTATTTTACCGTATAAACCCAATCGCGGGCTTCGGTGCAGTATTTGCGGTCGGCCCGGTATTGGCCGGGATTCAGCGCCGCGCGGTTGAGCCAGCCGGCGGTTTCCGCGACATGATCCGCCAAACCGGCCTTCGCCGCCAGTTCGGCCGCCGTTCCCGTGACCGGCCGTTCGCCCAGACCGGCGAAAAGCTGTTCCCGGACGGCGAGTGCGCCTTTGGCCGCCAGCTTGTAAGCCTGAACCCCGGGCTGGTGGAAGGCGTTGATGTGGATGAATTCGGCATAGACCGCCACGGCGCGTTCGTAAAGCGCAATCAGCGCGCCGAGGTTGGCCGCGGAAACCGTGGTGATTTCGATGGTGATGACCGGCCGTTTTTTGGCCGAGAGCGCCGCCGCGAGGCCGTAGAGGAAGCCGTGGAGATAGTCGCCCATGGCCAGATCGCCGGTCACCGGCAGCGTTTCAGGGTCCTGAAGCACTTCAATGAAGGTGGCGAAGAAGTCGTCGCGGCCGTCGTTGAGCTGCTGGATGAAGGCGTGCGCGTCGGTGCCGCCTTTGTTGCCGAAGACGTTGAGTCCCTGATGGACCACCTTGCCGTCCAGATCCAGCTCCTTGCCGAGGCTTTCCATCACCAGCTGCTGCAAATAGCGCGACAGCAGCACCAGCCGGTCGGAATAGGGCACGATCACCATGTTGCGGTCGCCCTTGCCGTTGCCGGCCAGATACCACATGGCGCTGAGCATGTAGGCGGGATTGTCGCGGTAATTGGGATTGCGCGTCCAGGTATCCATGCGGCAGGCGCCGTCGAGGAACATCCGGAAGTCGATCCCGGTCAGGGCCGCGGGCAGGTGGCCGACGATGCTGGTTTCGCTGGTGCGTCCGCCGATCGATTCGGCCATCGGAAAAATCTTGAGCCAGTCGGCGGATTTGGCATGACGGTCGAGTTCGCTGCCTTCCATGGTGATGGCGCAGGCGTAGTCGGCGTAATTCAATTGGCGCGCCCGATAGGCGTTTTCGAGCACGATCAGATTGTTTTTGGTCTCCTGAGTGCCGCCGGATTTGGAGACGCAGAGCTGAAGCGTGGTTTCGAGATTGAGCAGGGGCAACAGATCGCGGATGCCGGCGGAGTCGGTGTTGTCCAGAAAGTAAATTTTGAGGCCGTTGCGGCGTTGTTCGCGGCTCATCTCATTCCAATAGGGGCCGTTCAGCGCAAACTGGAGCAGCTGCGGGCCGAGCGCCGAGCCGCCGATGCCGTTGAGCACTACCGCGTCGAAGCGCTTGCCGGTGCCGCCGCAAAGTTCGCCGCAACGGATTCTGGCGGCGAACTCCTCGACCGCGTTGAACAACGGCGCGGTCCGGTATTGGGCGCGGTCGGTGAAGTGAGTCACCTTCCGGTTTTCATCGGGATTCTTGATGGCGCCGGCTTCCAGCGCGCCCATTTCACGAACCGCCAGCGCAAATTTGTTCTTCAAACCGGCGAGCGTTTCTTCGGCAACATTCATCCGGCTGAAATCGATTGCGAAGCCGCTGTAGGCATCCAGCATTTTCATCGTCATTTTCACTCAATCCTTATGGGTTCAACGGAACGTTTCCATCATTACGCCGGGCTCGCCGCCCGCCGTCCCCGCCGGATTGACCGGAGGTTTACTCCGCAGGCTTCTCCGCGGCATCTTCCGCGGGCGCTTTCGGCTCCTCGCCCAACAATTTGCATACTCTGGCCTCGACAATCGCCGCGGCGTTCTTTTCGCGGAAACGGTACTCCCGGCGCAACTCCTTCAACCGTTCCTCCAGCTCGTCCAGCCGCCGGCGGTTTTCCGTCAGCTTGCGGTCGAATTCGGCCCGGACCGCGGCGAACAGCACATTCCGGATCATCTGTCGCCGGGCGGCGTCATCGGCGAACGCATGGTAACTGACGATCAGCTGCCGGATGTCGGTCGCGCGCTGCTGCTCGTCGGCGCGCATCCGCCGCAGCCGCTCAATCAGCGCCGTCCGGAACTGTTCCGGATTTTCGCGGTAAAGCCGGTAAAGCTCGCCGCGCTCCTCTTCGGAAATCCGGCTCAGGAGATCGGCCGCCTCCAGCAATTTTTCGGTGGTCACGCGTTCGGATTCCTCGGTCGATTTCAGCACTGCTTCGACCGTGCTGGCCGCAAGGCCGTCGACGAAATCCGGGTCCGCCGCCGCCGCGCGCACGTTTTCCGCGGCCGGCAGGACCGCCCCGGACAGCCACAGCGCCATTACTATAGCACCGAATCGCTCCATATTCAATTTCCCTTCTGCTGCAAATCGTCCAATCCTGCCGCCAGCGACCGGGATTCGGCTTCGAACATGCTCCATTCCCACGAAGCGCAGAGCTGGTCGTAGTCGGCCCGGCGCGGCATGTTGGCCAGATAAAGCCAGACCAGCACCATCACCGTGACTCCGGCGGCCACGCCCAACCGGATCGTGCGCCGGATTCGCCGGGCATGCCAATAGCAATGCCCCACGCCGATCTGCCGCGCCGCCGCCTGCATGATGGCGGTCTCGCAGGCGCGGCTCGGCTGCTTACGATAACGGTTTTTGATCATGGCACAACTCCGTTCGCAGTTTTTTCAAAGCATATTCCATCCGGGCCAGCGCCGTGCTCAGCGGACACTGCTGCAGAATGGCGATTTCCCGGAAGCTCCAGCCCTCAAGCCGGAGGGTCGCCACTTCCCGCTGGGCGTCGCCGAGGCGGGAGAGCGCGGTCTGCAACCGCCGTTCGTTCTCTTTCGCGCACAACTCCCGGAAGCCGTTGTCGGCGCATTCCGGCGCCATGGCCTCCACGCCTTCCTCCGGAACCGGCAGTTCGATCTCTTCCCGGCGCAGACTCCGGCGCAGCATGTCGATGCCCTGATTGCGGGCGATGCGCATCAGCCAGGCGGAAAATTTGCCGTCGTCCCGGTAATGGCCCAGCATGGCCACCACCTTGATCCAGCTTTGCTGGAAAATGTCGTCGACCATGCTCTCGCGCCCGGCGAAACGCCGGTTCAAAAATCCGTACAACGGCAGCCGATGGCGCCGGTAAAGCTGTTCGAACGCCGTCAGGTCGCCCGCGAGATAATCCCGGATCAGTTCGCCGTCGGAGTTTCCGGAATCGTCGGCACAGGTTTTGCGCGGCTGCCAGAACTTCATGACTTTTTACCCGTTTAACGCTGAAGCCATGCGCAAAAACGTATGGTCAACGCAAAAAATCGATTAATTTCCGGTCATTCGGCAGCCATTCGACCGCATCAAGTTCAGTCGGCGCGAGCCAGCGGAACTGCTGTTGCTCCCGACCGTGCGGCCGGCTGCCCGGCATCGGAAACGCCCGCAGAAAGTGGAGAATCAATTGCCGGCCGCCGGAAACCGGCGCCGCCAGCCGGAACATTTCGTCGAAAATCACGACTTCCAGCGCCAGCTCCTCACGCAGTTCCCGCGCCAGCGCCGCGGCGGTGGTTTCACCGGGTTCGAGCTTGCCGCCGGGAAATTCCCACAGTCCGGCGCCGGATTTTCCGGCCGGACGCTCGGCTGCCAGCACCCGGCCGTCGGCGAAAACCACTCCCGCGGCAACGTGAATTTCCGTCGGGTGCGGAGGCGAAAAAAGCGTGTCGGACATGGTTCGGTCAGTTGTCCTCGACCGCGGGCGGCGTGCGGAATTTGAAGCCGTAGCGTTCGTTGTAGTCGCGCACTTCCTGCTCGATGGCGGTGGCCAGCTTGAGCGCGCGCAGGCCATCGTCCCCGGAAACCTTGGCCGGCACCACGCTGCCCGAGGCGCGGGTGGCGTTGACCGCGCGGACAAAGTCTTCAAGCTCGGCTGCCAGCGCATTCTTTTCGTCGAAGTTGATATCTTTGCGCGCCAGACCGATCCGGTTGCGCTTGAGCACCATGCCGGAGTGCTTGCCGTAATCCATGGAGATGTAGCTGTCTTCCTGGAATACGCGGAAACGGCGCAGCGGCTCCTGACTGACCCGGCTGGCGGTCATGTTAGCGACCGAGCCGTTCTTGAATTTGATCCGGACGCTGACGATATCTTCGGTCTTGCTCATGACCGGGATGCCCACTGCGTCGAAGCGTTCGACTTCCGAATCGACCATGGTCAGCACCAGGTCGATGTCGTGAATCATCAGATCGAGTACCACGCTCACTTCGGTGCCGCGCCGGTAGCTGCCGGGCCGCGGCGGCGGATAGGAAGCAAGGCGGTGGGCTTCGATGAAACGGGTGTTGGCGGCGTATTTTTCGAGGAAATCCATCGCCGGATTGAAGCGTTCGACGTGTCCCACGGCCAGCACGACTTTGCTCCGGGCGGCGGCGGCGACCATGGCTTCGGCTTCGGCGACGTTGGCGGCGATCGGTTTCTCCACCAGCACGTGCTTGCCCATTTCGAGCAGCGGGATGGTCATGGCATGATGATAGGTGGCCGGGACGGCCACCGACAGCGCATCGCATTCGCGGGCCAGCGACTGCCAGGTGTCGAACACTCTGAGATTGAATTCGGCGCCGACTTTGCGCGCGGTATCGCTGGTGGTATCGAAAACCCCGACGATCTCGGCGTTTTCGCTGAGCTTGTAAAGCCGGGCATGGTGGCGTCCCAGGGCGCCGACGCCGATGACGCCGACCTTCAGTTTGGGTTGCGCGGACTGTTCCATAAAAAAAACCGATCCTCGGGATAAGGTTGAAATCGTTCTTTGTTCCATAATATATACCGGGTTTGACAAAACTCAAGGTTTTTTCTTGCAAGAGCGCGTTTCCCGGGATATATTTACACAGTATATTTTTGAAAATCGAAAGGCCAGAGCATCATGTCCGATAAATTCGTCTACAATCGCGTCCTGCTCAAATTGAGCGGGGAAACCTTGAAGGGCAGTCTCGACCACGGCTATGACGCCGAGGCGGTGAAAGCGGTGGTCGCCCGGATCAAGCCCCTGATCGACAACGGGCTGGAAGTGGCGATCGTGGTCGGCGCCGGCAACATCTGGCGCGGCGTGATGGGCGCGCAGACCGGCATGGACCCGGTGGCCTGCGACCATATGGGCATGCTGGCGACGATGATGAACGCGCTTTGCCTGCGGGAATTTTTCAATGCCGCCGGACTGACCGCCGAAGTCCACGGTGCGACGGCCTACGGCACCGTGATTCCGGCTTTCGACCGGGCGCGGGCGATCCGTGACCTCGAAGCGGGCAAGGTGGTGATTTTCGCCGGCGGCACCGGCAGTCCTTTCTTCACCACCGACACCACCGCCGCGCTGCGCGCGCTCGAAACCGATTGCGAAGCGGTGCTCAAGGCGACCAAGGTCGACGGCATCTACTCCGCCGACCCGTTCAAGGATCCCAATGCGGTGCGCTATTCGACGCTGAGTTTCGAAGAGGCGCTTTCGAGGCAGCTCAAGGTGATGGACGCGGCGGCCTTTTCGCTCTGCCGCGAACACGATCTGCCGATCGTGGTGTTCAACTTCTTCGACGCGGGCAGTCTCGAACGCGTCGTCGCCGGCGATCCCGCTGCCGGCACCGTGGTGCGCTGAGATGGCCATTCATCCGACCGCGGTCATCGCTCCCGGAGCCCGGATCGGCGCCGATGTCGAAATCGGGCCTTATTCTGTCATCGACGATCATTGCGAAATCGGCGACGGCTGCTGGATCGACGCTCACGTGAAAATCGCCGAATACACCACGCTGGGCGCCGGCTGCCGGGTCTATTACGGCGCTTTGATCGGGACCGAACCCCAGGACCACCGCTTCCGGCCCGGCGTGGTCAGCCATACCCGGATCGGCTGCCGCACCACATTGCGCGAATATGTGACCATCCATCGCTCGCCGTTTGAAAACGCGGTGACGTCGGTGGGCGACGACACCTTGCTGATGGCGTTCGTGCACCTCGGCCACGACTGCAAAATCGGCAGCCGGGTCACTATCGCCAATCAGACCGCGATTTCCGGTCACGTGGAGATCGGGGATGGCGCGGTGCTCAGCGGCTATATTCTGATTCACCAGTTCTGCCGCATCGGCGTTCTGGCGATGATCGGGGGGCGCACCATCGTGACCCAGGATGTGCCGCCCTACTGCATGCTGGCGGAAAATTGCCGGGTCTGCGGACCCAACGTGATCGGACTGCGCCGCGCCGGGTACGACGCGGCGGCGCGTCTGGCGATCCGCAAGGCGATCAAGACTTACTTTTTCCGGGGGCTCAACGGCGGCAATGCGCTGCGCGAAATCGAAGCCGGGGAAATGACCCCGGAGGTGCGCCATTTCGTCGAATTCATCCACGCCTCCGGCCGCGGCATCATGGCCGGAGAAAGCGAACTGGCCGGATTTCCGGACGACGAAGAGCTCTCTCATTCCTGACGCGGCGGCGCAACCGGTTTTCAACCCCAACCCCCAATATAAGAAAGGCCGGGTTTATTTTACGATGAGCAATTTTCAGAGCGAAGCGGAACAGATGGCGTATGCCATGGGTATGAACATGGGCGAGTATGTCGCCCAGATGGCGGTCGAACTCGACGGCGCGCAGATCGCCGCCGGACTGGCCGATTATCTGGCCGGCAATCCGAAACTTGCGCCGGAAGCGTACCGCGCCGCCATGGAACAGCTCCAGCAGCGGATGAAGGCCGCCGGGGAGCGGGAATCGGCCGCGCTGGGCCAGGCCAACCGCGAGGAAGAGGCCGGTTTCATGGCTGAAAACGCCCGGGAAGAAGGGGTCGAGACCACCGCCAGCGGCCTGCAGTACCGGGTGGTCGAAGAAGGTTCCGGCGCGCGTCCGGCGATCAACGACAAGGTCCGGGTGCATTATCAGGGCAGTTTGCTCAACGGCGAGGTGTTTGACAGCTCGATCGCCCGCGGCGAACCGCTGGAGCTGATGCTCACGCAGGTGATTCCGGGCTGGACCGAGGGCTTGCAGCTGATGCCGGTCGGCAGCAAATACCGCTTTTTCATTCCGTCGAAGCTCGGCTACGGCGAACGCGGCGCGGGTCAGGCGATTCCGCCGTGCGCCGCGCTGATTTTCGACGTCGAACTCCTGGCCATCGTGGAATAAGCGGTCCGTCGGGCCTGAAGGCGATCGCAAAAAGGGGCGCGTTCCGGATTCGGAACGCGCCCCTCGGTTTGAGCGTGAACTACCTCATGCTTCGACCGCCGCCGGCCGGGCGATTTCCCGCACCGGCGGGGTGGGCTCGGGCCGCTTGTACTTGTCGGTGTAGCGGTCGAGCTGGGTTTTCAAGTGGGCGAAGGCCTTATCGATGGCCGTATAGAGGTCTTCTTCGAGGCCTTCGGACAGAAGCATCTGCTTTTTGACCGCGGCGGTGACACCGACATGCGCCTGACGGTTTTTGTTGATTTCCATGGTCACACGGACGCTCGATACCTTCAACGTCGGATAATGCGCGAAGAGCGCTTCGACCTTTTCGGTCGCCGTCTTCCGGATCAGTTCCGTGACTTCAAAGTGCCGCCCGTTGATGATGATCTGCATACTCTTCCTCCATCTGAACGTTGCCGCGGCGGGATGCCGCACCGCTAATTGGTCCGGTCCGCCACGGATAATGTTCCATCGATTCGGGCAAAATGCAAATTTCTGCGGGCGATATTTGTTTTTTTTATTTTCCGGAAAAAACTCGCATTTCGCGGGAACCGGATGTATCTTATCTTTTAAGGTTTTTTTGAGGTGCCATCAATGACATTTCGCGAACTCCACGGCGTCGAAAAGGCGGCGTTCCGGGCGGTGCTTTTCGATATTGACGGGACATTGGTTTCCGGCAGCCGTGCGATGCCCGGGGCCGCGGCGCTGCTCGATGCGCTGCGCGACGAAGGCGTCCCCTTCCTGCTGCTGACCAACGACAGCCATCATTCTCCGGCGGAGAAAACCGGTTATCTCGCCCGGGCCGGAGTACCCGCGTTTCCCGATGAAATCGTTTCCTGCAGTCACGCCTTGCCCGATTTCGTGGCCGAGCGCGGGTTGCGCGGCAGCAGGGTTTTCATCATGGGGGAGTTCGGCAATCCGGACTATGCCGAGGCGGCGGGACTGACGCCCTGCCGCGATCTCGCCGCCATCGATGATTGCGCCTTCGTGATCGCGGGCGAAGGCCCTTTCGACTGGCACGATGTCTTCACCGGAGTGATCAACTATTTCCGACGCCACCCGGACCGCGCCCTGGTGGTGCCCAATCCCGATACCTATTGGCCCAATGCCGGCACCGGACAGTACGGCATCGGCGCCGGCGCGCAGGCGCGTTTCATCTGCACCGTGCTGGCGGAGATGCACATTACGGTCGAACCGGTTTACTTCGGCAAGCCCTATCCGCGCATCTACCGCCACGCCCTGACTTATCTTCAGGAACGCTTTCCGCTGCCTGGACTGCGGGCCGGGGAGGTGGCGATGGTCGGCGACTCGCTGCGTTCGGACATTGCCGGAGCGCGGGCGCTGGGGATGAAGTCGGTATTGGTGATGACCGGCATCACCACCCCGGAGATTCTGCGCGCGGCGCCGGCGGAGATGCGCCCCGACTGGGTTTGCGACGCGGTCGGCCGGGGCGTTTCGGACTGAAAAATCGCCGGCAAAATTTGCATTGAATGGCGAGCGGCGTTATTTTTTTAATAAATTGTTTTTCAGCGGTACGGATGACGTATGGGAAAAATCGGCCGATTCATTACCGAATGGATTACCGCGCTGGGCAAGGCGACCGGCGACCGGCTGGCGCAATTGTATGATCTGGTGACATTCTGGGGGGAGACCGTCGAAGGAACCGGACAGGCCTTGCGCCATCCCGGCAAATTGCGCTGGCGGGCGGTGGCCTACTACCTTGATCTGTGCGGTGCCCAGGCGTTGCCGATCGTGCTGCTGATCTGCTTTCTGATGGGAGTCACCATGGGCTTTCAGGCCGCGGTCCAGATGCGCAAATTCGGCACGGAAGTTTTCGTCGCCGATCTGGTCGGCTTTGCGACGCTCAAGGAATTCGGTCCGTTGATGGTGGCGTTGATTGCGACCGGCCGCGCCGGCAGCGCCTTCGCCGCCGAAATCGGTGCGATGAAGGCCGAAGAGGAAATCAGCGCATTGACCACCATGGGCATTTCGCCGGTCCGGTTTCTGGTGGTGCCGAAGCTGCTGGCGATGGTGGTGGCGCTGCCGCTGCTCACGATTTTCGGCGATGTCGCCGGATTGCTCGGCGGGCTTTCGGTCGGGGTTTTTTTTCTGGATTTGCCGGCGGCGACTTATATCGACCGGACGGCGGAGGTGTTGACGCCGCTGGTATTCGCACTCGGCGTGCTGAAAAGCGTTTTCTTCGGCATCATGGTGGCGCTGGTCGGCTGCCGCGAGGGCTTCCTGTCGTCGCCGGATTCGCAGGGCGTGGGCCGGGCGGCGACCAACGCCGTGGTGCAGGCGATTCTGCTGCTGGTGGTGATCGATACGATCCTGACGGTCATCTATTCCTTCTGGGGGTACTGAGGTGAAGGCGAAACGGGAACCGGCGCCGGTGCTGGAAGTGCGCGAACTTGCCGTGGGCTATGGCGGCCGCGTCGTTCTCGAGCATCTGAACTTCTCTGTCCGCCGGGGCGAAATTTTTGCGATCATGGGCGGTTCCGGCTGCGGCAAGAGTACGCTGCTCAAGCATATTGTGGGGCTCTATCCGCTGTTGTCGGGGACGGTGGAGATTCTGGGGCGGAAGATCCGGGATGACAGCTGGACGGAGCTGGCCGAACTGTCGCGGCTGTTCGGCATCACCTATCAGGGCGGGGCGCTGCTGGGTTCGTTCACGCTGGCGGAAAATGTGGCGCTGCCGCTGGAGGAACATACCGATTATCCGCCTGCGAAAATCCGGAAAATCGTACGGGAAAAATTGGCCATGGTCGGGCTGGACGGGTTCGAGGATTATATGCCCGCCGAAATTTCCGGCGGCATGAAGAAGCGCGCCGGTCTGGCGCGGGCGCTGGCGCTCGATCCCGAGCTCTTATTTTTCGACGAGCCGTCGGCGGGACTGGACCCTTTGATGTCGGCGGACCTCGACCGGCTGATTCTGCGGCTGCGGCAGGAATTGCACAGCACGGTGGTGATCGTGACTCACGAACTCGACAGCGTCTTCACCGTGGCCGACCGGATCATCATGCTGGACAAAGAGACGCGCTCCATCGCCGCCGAGGGCGATCCGCGCGAGCTCAGGGAACATTGTAAAGTGCCGTGGGTGCGTGATTTTTTGAACCGGGGCGGGCTGCTGTACGGGAAGTGTGCTCCCGGCGCGGCGGCGAACGGTGAAACCGGGGGCGCTTCCGGAAACCCGGCCCGGGCCGGGTTTCAGAGGCATTCCGAACTTGACGAACAGGAACTGCGATGATGCGAAGCAAAGTTTATTTCCGGTTGGGGCTCCTGACCGTGGGGGCGGTGGCGCTGGCGTTGGTAATGTTGTTTTATCTCGGTCTGGCCGAACGGTTCGCGACGCGGATTCGGTTTGCGACCATCTTCAGCGAGTCGGTTCAGGGGCTGGCGGTGGGGTCGCCGGTCAAATACAAGGGCGTGCCCATCGGCTCGGTGAGCGCGATTTCGATCATGACTCAGGAGAAGCTGATCCGGGTGGATATGAAGGTCGACCCGGCGGTCTTCGTCGGCATCGGTTGCGGACGGAATGGCGAGAGTCTCGATCAGGTTTATAAATTCTGCATTCAGGAAAAACTTGACGGATTGCGCTGCCGCCTCAACCTGTCCGGGGTGACCGGCATGCGCTATGTGGAAATGGATTATTTCCCGGACACCCGGCCGGTGCCGTTGTCGGAGATTCCCGAATCGCGGGATGTGATTTATTTTGCCTCGGTGCCGTCGACTTTCGACAATATCGTGGATACGGTGGCGCGCTCGCTGGACAAGATTTCCCGGGTGGATTTCGAAGGCATCAGCCGCGGGCTGGAAAAAAATCTCAGCGATCTGAATGTGGTGCTGGGGGATCCGGCGCTGAAACGCTCCATCGCCCGGGTGGACCGCATCACCGAACATGTCGAAGTCATGAGCAAAAACCTTTCCGAGAACCTGACCGGCGAGGAGTTGCGCAAGATTTTTTCGGGACTGAACCGCGATCTTGACGATGTCAATGTGCTGATCAAGTCGCTTCAGGCCAAGGTCGAGGACGCCGATGTCAGTGGACTGGTCCGGAAATTCGGCGAAACCGCCGACTCGGTCCGGGAACTGGCCGAAACGCTGGAACAGTCGCGGATGGATTTCAACTGGACGTTGCGCCGGGTCGACAGCCTGCTCGGCAACATCGGGGAATTGATCGAATTTCTCAAAGTCGATCCCAGCGCGTTGCTGCGCGGCAAAAACATTCCGCCGGTGGATTTCGGTTCGGGACGGTAGGATGCCGTTCCGGAGCCGGAGGAAAAAGCGCGCCTGCCCGATGGGGAATCGTCCTTGTTATTCGTGAAAAGTGTGCTATAGTATCATATTATTCTTTTGTTGGTTTAGTAAAATGTTCAGTAAAGATTCACAATGACAGAGACGGAACAATCCGCGCCTGGCTTGCTGGTGACGCCGCAGGACTACATATTCGGCCTGGACGAGGCCGATGCGTTGCTACTTGATTGCGGCAAAAAGCTCTATGGCGTCAATTTGCGTTATGAAACGCTCGGTACGCTTTCGGCGAAGAAAGACAACGCCGTGCTGATTCTGCACGCGCTTTCCATGGACGCCCATGTCGCCGGCCGCCATACGCCCGAAGACCGCAAGGTCGGCTGGTGGGACGAGATGGTCGGCCCCGGCAAGCCGATCGATACCGACCGTTATTTCGTGGTCTGCAGCAATGTGATCGGCGGCTGTTCCGGTTCCACCGGTCCGCGCTCGGTCAATCCCGCCACCGGCAAACTCTACAACCTCGATTTTCCGGTCATTACCATTGCCGACATGGTGCGGGCGCAGAAGCGTCTGATGGACCATCTCGGCATCCGCAAATTCCTTTCCGCGGTGGGCGGTTCGATGGGCGGCATGCAGGCGCTGGAGTGGGCGCTGCTCTACCCGGAGTGCGTTCAGAGCGTGGTGCCGATTGCGACCACCGCGCAGCTGTCGCCGCAGAGCATCGCCTTCAACTGGGTGGGCAGTCAGGCCATCCGCAACGATCCGGACTGGCGCAACGGCGAATACGCGATCAATCCCGAACACGGGCTGGCGACGGCGCGGATGCTGGCGCACATCACCTATTTGAGCGACGAATCGATGAGCAGCAAGTTCGGCCGCGAACTTCAGGAAAGCGCGCAGTACAGTTTCGCGTTTCAGCGCGATTTCGCGGTGGAGAGTTACCTGGAATATCAGGGGCGGCGTTTTGTCGAGCGTTTTGATGCCAACAGTTATCTGTATATCACCCGGGCCATGGATTACTTCGATCTGGCCGCCGGCTGTCGCGATTTGACGGAGGCGTTCCGGAAGGTTACGGCGGATTTTCTGGTGGTGTCGTTTTCGAGCGACTGGCTCTTTCCGACGTCGCAGTCCGAAGCCATCGTGCGTGCGCTGCTCAAAAACCGGCTGAATTGCAGTTTCTGCGAAATCGAGTCGAGCTACGGGCATGACGCGTTTCTGCTGGAATTCGAGCATCTGGGCGCTCTGATCCGGGACTTTCTCGACAACGAGTACGGGAGATGCCAATGAAACGGCACGAGCATAAAAACACGGAAGCGGACATTCTCAGCCGGCCCGATCTCCGGCGGATTGCCGAATTGATCGAGCCGGGGAGCCGGGTGCTGGACCTCGGCTGCGGCAGCGGGGAATTTCTGCGCTATCTGGCCGCGTCCAAGCAGGTGGAGCCGCTGGGCGTCGAACTCGATGCCGGCCGGGTGGACGAATGCGTGCGCAACGGCATTCCGGTGATTCACGGCGACTTGAACAGTCCGCTGGATTATCTGGAAGACAAAAGTTTCGACTGCGTGTTGCTGACCCGGACGCTTCAGGAGCTGCTGCATCCGGAGAACCTGTTGCGCGAGGTGACCCGGATCGGGCGGCGCGGCCTGGTCGGATTCATCAATTTCGGTCATATCCGCAACCGGATGCAGCTTTTCTTCACCGGCAAGATGCCCCACGGCCGCAATCTGCCTCATGCCTGGTACAACACGCCCAACATCCATCTCGGGACGATTCGGGATTTTCGGGCGCTGTGCGAAGAATTGAACCTGGAAATCATCCGCACCTTCCCGATCGGCAGCGAGCGCGGCTGGCTGGATATGTATCTGCCGAACCTGCTGGCCCATGCCTGCATTTTCGAAATCCGGGAGAAGTGACGGGACCGGGGGAACGCGGCGGACAGAGAACAGAAAGACACCCATTCAAGGATCAAATAATGAATACGAAAAACGAATCTGAAGCGTTGCGTTATCACGAGCAGCCGACTCCCGGCAAAATCGCCGTGGTTTCAACCAAACCCTGTATTACCCAGCAGGACCTGGCGCTGGCCTATACGCCGGGCGTCGCCCAGCCGTGTCTGGAAATTCACGACCGGCCCGAGGCCGTCTGGCAATATACCGCCAGAGGCAATCTGGTGGCGGTGGTGAGCGACGGCACCGCGGTGCTGGGATTGGGCAATATCGGGCCCGAGGCCGGCTTGCCGGTGATGGAAGGCAAGGCGGTGCTGTTCAAGCGGTTCGCCGACATCGACGCGGTGCCGCTGTGCGTGGGCAAGGTTTTCGGCCCCAACGGGCGCACCGATCCGGCCCGGCTGATTGCGATGACCGAGTGCCTGGAGCCGAGCTTTGGCGGCATCAATCTCGAAGATATCGGCGCTCCGGCCTGTTTCGAGGTCGAGCAGACGCTCAAGAAGCGGATGAACATTCCGGTGTTTCACGACGACCAGCACGGCACGGCGATCATCTCGCTGGCGGCGATCCTGAACGCGGTCAAACTGCTGGGCAAAAAACTGGCCGACTGCCGATTCGTGGTCAACGGCGCCGGCGCGGCCGGGATTTCGTGCAGCGAACTGTACATCACCGCCGGTGCGAAGCGTGAAAATTTCCTGATGTGCGATTCCAAAGGCGTAATTCATGACGGACGGACCGACCTCAACCCGGAGAAGAAGCGTTTCGCGGTCAAAACCGACAAACGCACCCTGGCCGAGGCACTGGTTGGCGCGGATGTTTTCCTCGGTCTTTCGGTCGGCAATTGTTTGACCAAAGAGATGGTGCGGAGCATGAATTCCGGCGCGATCATTTTTGCCATGGCCAATCCGACGCCGGAAATCTTTCCGGCCGATGCGCTGGAAGCCGGTGCGGCGGTGGTCGGCACCGGACGGACCGACTTTCCGAACCAGATCAACAACGTGCTCGGGTTTCCGGGTATTTTCCGCGGCGCGCTTGATGTCCGGGCGACCGACGTCAATGAGGCGATGAAACTGGCCGCCGCCGAGGCGTTGACCGAAATTGCCGCGGCGAAGGTCGATCCGGAAACCTATGCCGCGCTGAAGCTGGCTTACGCGAAGGATGCGGCGGCCGGGATGTTTGACGGCGATGCGCCGCTGGCCTTGAATTACGTGATTCCGAAGCCGTTCGATCCGCGGGTGGTGCCCCATGTGGCGCGCAAGGTGGCGGAGGCGGCGATGAAAACCGGAATGGCCCGGGTGGCGATTCCGGATCTCGATGCTTATGAAAAAAGCGTGAAGGAGCGAATCAAGCGCGCCAACAGTTGATGGACAGTCAAGGAATCTGCGAGGGGTCTATGTGGGGTTTGAAAAATCTGTTTCGTAATCGTTCGGGCCGGACGGCGCGCAACCGTTATCTTGACGTGCACGGCTGGTATCTGAGTCGCGACCGCAACAAGGCGATGACGTTGGATACCCACAGCGCGCCGCTTCTGCCTTACAGTCTGGCGGATCTGCTGGAAGAACGCCTGCGGCAGACGCATCAGGCTTTTGTCCGGCAGGATATGCACACCTACCGCTGGCTGCTGTACCGGGTGTCGCGGGTGTCGAGCGCCAATGTCGCGATGCACCGGGTGGGCAATTCCCGGAAAGGGCGGTTCGAGCGGAATGAGGATTTTTCGCCGGAAGCGTTGACGGAATACATGACGGCACATATGGCGTGCTTCGACCTCATGCTGTTCGACGGACCGGCAAAATTGCCGTCGGCGGAAGTCATGCTCAAGGGACTTGCCCCCGGTGGTGTGATGGTACTGATCAACAATGATCGGGATGAATACGATTTCGGGAAAACCCGGGATTTTTTTGCGGCGAAAGGATTTCGGGCCATCATGTTCCGCAATCCGGCGCCGCTGTATCAGGAATTGACGGCGGTACTGCTTTACCGGCCGGGTAACGGTTTCGGAATTTGAGTCGGGCCGGTCGATTGGAGCATGAGGCCGTCGGAGCCGGGCGTATTCGAAATAATCGGGATAATGGGAAGGAGAGGGTGAACGTGAAGCGGACAAGAATGATTTTGATGCCGGTTTTGGCCGGGGTGCTGGGGGCGATGGCGGGATGTGCTTCGGCCGGAAACGAGGTGTCCGAGCCTCAGATCCCGCATGCGGTGATCATGCAGACGACGCTGCCGGTCAAAGTCGACGGCGCGCTCGACGATGCCGCCTGGGCGCTGACTCCGGGGTTTGCGTTGGAACGGATCGACAATTATTCCGGACTGCCGACGCTGGAAGCCGCGCGTTATGCCAAGGATCCCTTCGAACAGGCGGTGGTCAAGTTTCTCTATGATGACAAATATCTCTACGTGGCCTGCGCGCTGGAAGACAGCGATGTGATCGCCTACAAGAAGCAGGATCAGGAAATGCTTTTCCGCGACGGCGATCTGCTGGAAATCTTCATCAAGCCGGTCAAGGCCAACTGTTATTGGGAAATGTATGCCGCGCCCAACGGCGCCAAAAGCAGTTTTTATTATCCGGGCGGCATCTGCGGGGTGGAAGAGTTCTTCACGGCGGACAAGCTGATGCCGGGCTTCGAGGTTGCGGCGCGGGTCGGCGGCACGCTGAACAAGCATGACGACCGCGACACCGGCTGGAGCGCCGAGATGAAGATTCCGTTGTCGGAACTGAGCAAATACGGGGTCAAATTCGGCCCGGGTTCCGAATGGACGATCATGGCGTCCCGCTATAATTATTCTTCGGGATTGTATGGGCTCCAGCCGTCGAGTTTCCCGCGGATGCCGACTTTCGGCTATCATTCGCGGGAATACTACGCGCCGGTCGATTTCCGGTAAGCGAAGGCGATTTTCCGATCGGGCCGGTTGCGCGATAGTGCGGCCGGCCTTTGTTTTAATGCCATTTTCCGGTCGTCCGGGTAAAATCCGACTTTGGTTGCTGACACGCGACAGTTTTTTTCATTCCGGCACTTGCATTATGCCCGGAACAATGTATTTTGAATGGAGAGACCCCGCCCAGACGGGGCCTGCCGGAGACATTTTTCCAAATCTTTGAATCGGGGAGTTTGACCGTAATGTTCATCGATATCCACGGCCATGCCGTGCAAGAGGAGACCTGTCCGCATCCGTTGACCGGAAAACAGCTGATTTCCACGCCCGAGGTGCTGATTCGGCGCTACGACGCCGTCGGCATCGAGCGGGCGGTGCTGTTGCCGCTGCTCAATCCGGAAAATACTCATATCATGCAGTCCAATGAAGAGGTATTGCGCATGGCCGGCAACTTTCCCGGCCGGTTCATTCCCTTCTGCAACCTTGATCCGCGCGCGATTTACAATCACTGGCGCGCGCCGTTGCGTGATGTGCTGGAGTATTACCGCGACAAGGGCTGCAAGGGCATCGGCGAGGTGTGCGCCAATCTGCCGATCCTCGATCCCCGGGTCCAGAATCTTTTCGCCGCCGCCGAAGGGGCGGGGCTGCCGCTGACCTTCCATCTGGCGCCTTATGCCGGGAATCTGTACGGGCTGATCGACGAGGCGGGCCTGCCGCAGCTGGAAGAGTCGCTGAAACGTTTTCCGAAACTCAAATTTTTCGGCCATTCCCAGACTTTCTGGGCGGAAATGGGCGCCAATCCGACGCTGCTCGACCGCCTGGGCTATCCCAAGGGGGCGATCGCCGAAGACGGACGCATCGCCATATTGATGCGGCGCTATGAAAATCTCTACGGGGACATTTCGGCGGGTTCGGGCTGGAATGCCCTGAACCGCGACCGGAAGTTCGCGGCGAGGTTTCTGAATGAATTCCAGGACCGGCTTTTCTTCGGGACCGACATCTGCGCTCCGGATACGGCCACACCGCTGGTGGACCTGCTTCTGGAAATGCGGAAAAATGGGGAAATCAGCGAACCCGTGTTTCAGAAGGTGGCGCGCGAAAATGCAATTCGCGTGCTGGGGCTTTAACCTGCATTTTTGGAAAAGGAAAGCATCATGTTCATCGACATTCATGTCCACACCAGAATGTACCCGGGCGCGCCGCGCATTCTCGGCGACCAGATGACCTACGCGACTCCGGAAGAATTGCTCAATGGTTACGATGAAGTCGGCATCGAGCGGGCGGTGCTGCTGCCGGGCGTCAATCCCGAATGTTCCTACGTGCCGCAATCCAACGAAGAGGTGCTGGAGCTCGCCCGGCGCCATGACGGACGGTTCATCCCTTTCTGCAACATGGATCCGCGGGCGATGACCAACAGCATTCAGGCGCCGTTCGACTGGCTGTTCAAATATTACCGCGACAAGGGCTGCAAGGGCATCGGCGAGGTGTGCGCCAATCTGCCGATGCTCGATCCTCTGGTTCAGAATATGTTCAGGGGGGCGGAGGCCGCCGGGCTGCCGCTGACCTTCCACCTGTCGCCCTTCGTCGGCTACAGCTACGGCCTGGTCGACGGGGCGGGATTGCCGCAATTGGAAGAGTCGCTGAAACGTTTTCCGAAACTCAAATTTTTCGGCCATTCCCAGACTTTCTGGGCGGAAATGGGGGCCAATCCGACCATCATCGAACGGATGGGCTATCCCAAGGGTGAGATCAAGGAGGAAGGGCGGGTACCGCAGCTGATGCGCCGCTATCCCAATCTCTACGGCGATCTGTCGGCCGGTTCCGGCTGCAACGCATTGACCCGGGACCGCGCCCATGCGGTGAAATTCCTGAATGAATTTCAGGATCGGCTTTTCTTCGGCACGGATATCTGCCAGCCGACCATGTATACGTTGCGTCCGCTGGCGGAATTCCTGCTGGATTTGCGCCGGACCGGAG